>CAVZKR010000004.1:0-581214 GCA_963775935.1 uncultured Chloroflexia bacterium
CGTGCCCCGCTTTGAGGTTCAGCCGCGCTGTCGAGTCGCCCGAAGATTCGAGGGAATCGGCCGGCTGCCGTCCCGGATCGCCCGGATGCGGACCCCTGGGCGAGGCGAAGCCGGTGCACGCCGTCCACCGTCGGCCTCAGCGTGGCTGTGGTGGGCCGCCCGCCGTTCCACGCAAGGTCGACTTCCAGCCCTCCTCGCGCCCGGAGCCCGCGTCACCTTGCCCTCGCTCCAGGCCTCGGCAGCGCGGGAAGGAACTCCATCTCGCCGGCATGGCTTTGTACGAGCATCTCGGCGATCGCGGCGGTGCCGCCGAAGTTGCCGTCAATCTGAAACGGCGGGTGGTTGTCGAACAGGTTCGGCAGCGTGGACTTGCGCCAGCAGCGCGACCAGGTTCTCGTACGCCTTTTCGCCATCGGCCAGCCGGGTCCAGAAATTGATGATCCAGGCGCGGCTCCAGCCCGTGTGGCCGCCGCCGTTGGCCAGCCGCCGCTCGATCGTGGCGCGCGCCGCCTTGGCCAGTTCCGGCGTCTTCCGCGGCGTGATCTGATCGCCGGGGAACAGGGCGAATAGGTGCGACATGTGCCGGTGCCCGGGCTCGACCTCGTCGTAGTCTTCCAGCCATTCCTGAATCTGGCCGTACCGGCCGATGCGCAGCGGCATCAGCTCTCGCGCGCCGCCGCGATCTTCGCCCGGAACTCCGGGTCGATCCCGAGGATCTTCGCTGGCCTCGATCACGCCGCCCGAACAGCGCCTGGAGGATCTCGGTGTCCATGGTCGGCCCCATGGTAAGGACGGCCTTCTCGCCCGAGGGCAGTTTGTATTCGTTCTCCGGCGACAGCGAGGGCCCGGTCACCAGATGCCCCTTGCCGTCCGGGACGAGGTAGTCGAGAAAGAACTGCGCCGCCTCCTTCATGACCGGGTACGCGCGTTCGGCGAGGAATTTGCGGTCGCGCGTGAAGTCGTAGTGCTCCGCCAGGTGGAGCGACAGCCAGGCCGCGCCCATCGGCCAGATGCCGTAGCGGGCGCCGTCAATCGGAACGGCGTCGCCCCACAGGTCGGTGTTGTGGTGCAGGACGAATCCTCCGGCGCCGTAATAGAACTTCGCCACGCGCCGGCCGTCTTCGCGCCCGTTCTCGATCAGGTCGAACAGCGGTTCGTGCAGTTCCGACAGGTTGCAGGTCTCCGCCGGCCAGTAGTTCATCTCGGTGTTGATGTTGATCGTGTACTTGCTTCCCCACGCGGGCGTCAGACTGTCGTTCCATTTCCCCTGGAGATTGGCCGCCATGCTCCCGGGCCGGCTGCTGGCGATCAGCAGATATCTTCCGTACTGGAAATAGAGCGCGAACAGGTCGTCGTCCGTCCCGCCCTTCTGTACCTTCGAGGCGCTCGTCGGTGGGCAGGGCGCGCGCCGCGGCGTCCACCGGGAGCTCCAACCGCACGCGCCGGAAGAAGCGCTGGTGATCCGCGACGTGCTCGCTCCGCAGCGCTTCATAGGCGCGGGAGGCGGCTGCCAGATCGCGCGCGCAGGCGGCGGCGAGGTCCTTCTCCCGATAATCGGTCGCGGCGACGATCGTGAGCGTCACGCTGTCGGCGCCGGCAACGTCCAGATGATCGCCGGCGCTTTCCACGCGGCCGCCGGAAACGGCCGCATTCACCTCGGCGCGAAAGCGAACGCCGGTGTTGTTCTCTCCGCGGGCGTTCTTCGGCAGCGCCTGGCCGGTCAGGATCAGCCGCCCCGGCGCCGCTTCGGTCGCCGCGTCGGCGGGCCGGGTCATCGTGGCGCGGAAGGAAATGTTACCCGGGCTTGTCGGCGGTCAGCCGCACGACGATACACCTGGCCCGGCGCGGAGGCAAAGACCTCGCGCACATAGCGGACTCCGCCCGCCGTGTAGCGCACGGATGCGATGCCGGTGTCCAGGTCAAGCTCGCGGCGGTAGTCCGCCGGCTCCGGCCCGGCGCCGAAATCCAGCCAGAGATCGCCCAGAGTCTGGTAGACCGGCAGCGCCCGGGGGATGCTGATCATCGTTCGATCGGCCAGCGCCTGCGCTTCCGCCGGATGCCCCTCCAGAAGCAAGCGCCGGACCTCCGGAAAGGCTCTTGGACGCCTCGGGGTTGCTCCGGTCGCGTTTCTCGCCCGACCAGACGGTGTCCTCGTTGAGTTGCAGATGCTCCTTGCGGGGTCGCCAAAGACCATCGCGGCCAGCCGCCCGTTGCCGACCGGCAGAGCCTGCGTCCACGCGCCGGCGGGCTGCCGATACCAGAGCTTCAGGGCGTTTTGGTCCTGGGCGAAACATAACCCCGAGCCCAAGAGCATGGCGGGTACCGAGATGTTGACTAAGGATCGAAGTCGCATCAAATCCTCCCTGCGAAACATTATTTGTAACCGCCTGCAATGAGAATCGTCGTCGTCGCCACCGCCATGTTTTGCCTTGGCCTCCGACACATAGAACAAGTGGAGCCTGTCGCCCAGCTTGGTGATGTCACCGTCGTTGCCGCCCGTCTCGGAGATACGTTCCGGCTTGGTCTGCATCCTCGTCCGCGCCCTGGTCAACATCGGCATCCGCAGGTTACTTGACCCAGCTCTTGAGCGTGGGGGCGACGGCAGACGCCCAGATCTCGTAGCCTTGTTCCACGGGATGGAGGTTGTCGGCGGGGCGGAAGCCGATCAAGCCGCCTTTCTCGTCGAGGAACTTGGAATTGATGTTCATGAAGAACACGTGTTGTCTGGTCGTCGAGCTTGGCGATGATCCTGTTGGCTTCTTCAACCTTGAGGCGATTGGCATCGGTTGGACCGGCGCCGCGCGGAAAGATGGCCAGCAGCAGGATTTTGGCATCCGGAAAATCCTTGCGGAGCTCCAAGACAACGGCGCCGATGCCTTCGGCGATTTCCGGGCCGGTGGCGCCGCCGGTATTATTGGTGCCGATCATGAGCATGACGGCCTTGGGCTTGTGGCCCTGGCCCTCACCGTTCTGCAGGCCCCAGAGGATGCCCTGGGTGGTGTCGCCCGAGACGCCGAAATTGGCGACCTTCACATCGCCGAAATACTTATCCAAGACACGCTTGCCGCCCGGATTGCCCTGCGGATCGGCTTCCACATTCCACAGGTCGGTGATGGAATCGCCGTAGAAGAGGATGTCGAAATCGCCGGTCTTGGCGGTCTCGACGAAGGCGTCATGCCGACGGGCGCGTATGCCGGCGGCCGGGCGAATGCAGGGATTGTCACGCGGGACTTGAAGGACCAGGAGCGAAGCGTACTTCTTCAACAGGTCCTTGTTGGCGGACGTATTGGTGTTGATGAATTGCTGCAGCTCGGCATTGATCTTGGCGACTTCCTCCGAGGTGGGCCGTGGCATCGTGACTTCCGGAGGCACGGGAGCAGGAGGCCCGGGAGGCGAAAACTGACCGCGCCCAGAGCCGCCGGGGCCGGCTGGGGTGGGGAGCCCGTCTGCGCGGCACATACCGCGGCAGCGCCTAACATGGCACAAGCAACAAGTATCAGTACCGTTCTTTTTCTCATGATGAAGCTCCTTAATTAGGCTTAGCTATATAATGCTATTTGAGCAGGGCACAAGCCCCGAAGTCAACATATGACTTTCTATCAGCAGCTGGAGAAGAAGGCTGAGCCGGCGCGGCCTACAAGGGAAGCGGTGTGAAAGGCAGCCAATCCTTCCCATCGCAGTTGGATATCCTCAAGGATGTTGGTTTCAGCAGTATCGGATCGGAAATCCAAAAAGGAGAGTGTAATGGCAAAATTCAAGCCGGCAGCATTACTCAAAAAGATGGTAAGCGTCATAATATCCTTCATGTCACTGTCTGGTTTTTTGCCGCAAATTGATGCCACAAAACAATGATGAGAAGACTTCATTCAGAGGGGCGCGGCTGGCTACTTGGGCGGTTGGAGCTGTGGGGGTCTGGCTGCTATTCTGCTGTGAATCGGCTTTCCCGGCCGAATCGAACAAACACATCTGGGAACTGCACGAAATTGAATTGCACGCCTCAAAGTCCTACGCAAATCCTTATGTTGATGTGGAGACCTGGGTGGAGTTGACCGGCCCCGGTTTCGCGAAGCGTGTGTACGGTTTCTGGGATGGAGGGGACCTGTATCGGGTGAGAATCGTCGCAACGGCTCCCGGGACGTGGAGTTGGATCAGCGGCTCCAACCAGCCGACTGACGTGGGCCTGAACGGCAAGAGGGGCCGTTTTACAGCGCATGACTGGACGGATGAGGAGAAGCGGGCGAATCCCAACCGCCGCGGATTCCTGCGCCCGACCTCCAACGGCCACGCCTTGCAGTATGCGGACGGCACCCCTTTTTTCCTGCTCGGCGACACCTGGCTCGGCGCGGTTACCTGGCGTCTGCCGCTCACGGACGCACCTGTGGAGCCAGCTTACGAAGCGGCGCCCGGCGTCACCTTCCAGCAGGCAGTGGCATTGCGGAAGCGACAGGGATTCAACTCTGTCAGCATGATCGCAGCCTTTCCGACCTGGGCATCAGATCAGTACCCGAACACCTATGCAGACAAGAAAGGCATTTTCTATCGCAATGCCTGGGAGGAATTTGGCGTGATGGTGCCGGGCGACAAGCCCACGGCGAAATCCATGCACGACGAGCGGGGCTACCGTCCCTTCGAGATCCTTCCCGACCGGGAGGGGCTGCCGGACTATGACCGGATCGTGCCTCAGTTCTTCCGGAGCCTCGACCGCAAGATGCAACTGCTGAACGAGCAGGGATTCATCGCCATGCTTGAGACCGTCCGCCGCGACGTTGCCCCGCCGTGGAAGGCCTATTTCAATTTCGACGAGTCGTTCTCGCGGTTCGTCGAGTACATGGTCGCGCGATATGGTGCCTACAACCTGATCTTCAGCAAGGTCCACTTCGACATCTACCTGCCCAACCTCAGCCTCACCGCCGATGAATTCAATCAGGCGTTGAATTATCACTATAAGAAATATGGACCGATGCCGTTCGGCCAGCCGGTCACTTCCCTGATCGATCACGCCACCGATACGACATTCGGCACGGGCGAGAAAGCTCCGTGGATTACCATGCACAGCACGGGCAATAAACCTCGTGATCACGGGATCTATGCCGACATGGAGCGGCAGTTTCGGCTTTCACCGGCGATGCCGACCGCCAACCTGGAACCGCACTATACCGGATGGGTGCACGGGAACAATGTGGTAAACGGAGAGCAGGCGGAATCGGGTTCAGATCGGGACAACTACTTTTCGCGGGCCCAGATGTACGGGTGTGTGCTTTCGGGCGGGTTGGCCGGCCACGTTCACGGGACGGGCGCTTATGACGTCACGAGTGCCTCGGAACCGCGCGGGGGGCGGCCCTATTTCTGGGAGGCGCTGCGCTACCATTCGGCCGAATACATGCGAGGGCTGGGCGATTTCATGCTCTCAGAAGGGACCCGCTACCGCGATCTCGAGCTCGCCTCTGATGCCCTGGAACCACGCAAGGCCCCCGGCAGTTCAGAACAGGGATTGGACGGCTGGTCGTTCCTGATGCGCACACCGGCGCGCGACCTGGGTTTCTTCTACTTCGAGAACCGGGCAAAACAGCCGTTGACCTCGGGTTGGAAACCGAACACCCATTATCGTTTCACCTGGTTCGATCCTCGGACCGGCAAATGGAGCGAAACCATCGAACTCGTCACTGACGACCGCGGTGTCATCCAGCTGCCGGCATTCCCCGGAAATGAAGCAGTAGCAAGCACAGACTGGGCGGCGAAAATCCTTACCCGGTGAAAGAATATAATCCAATGCGACGGTTGACTCATCCATACTCTTGACTTTGGAGGAGGAGGAATCCATGACACCGTTTCGTTATGTTAAATTTTTCGCTCAGTCTGGTGATAAGCGATGTAACTGCGACTTTAGGACCTGACGTTATTCTTTCGGTATCACAATAGACAACGTTGCCGTCAGCATCGAGGAACGCTAGTTTGGCGTTAACGGAGCCGATATCGACTCCCAGCGAATATGTCATGGTGCGAATGCCATTGTAACAAAATTTCCCTCTCACGGGAAAACCAGTGAAGGTGTATCAGGTAGATCCCATCTGTTATTGCGCGGAACGAAGTGACTCTACAATTTTTTTGCAGTATCTCTTATAGCTTTTATATCTAAAAGATGAGAGTTCATGACATCTGAAAGACTTGTATTAACAATCACATGGCATTCATGTAATCTTTTAAATAAGTCCTTCAACAAACTAGAAACTCGACAATATCAAACAGCCAAACTACTTCTTAGTAGTGGTTTTATTTCCCGGGATGCAGTATAAGTATTCCAAATTTACTGGTAAAATCTTATTCATCATATATTACTTGATAAAATCAAGAAATGGAGGTCTTCATGCAGCAGATTACCAAAAATATTTTTGCGGAGGCAGAGTGGCCGGGTGCCAATGCCAGTTGTGTCAATACTACTGATGGTTTAGTGTTGATTGATACCCCCTATTACCCATCGCATGCTGTTAAGTGGAAGAAAACAGTTGAGAGCAAGGGTAACGTCAAATACCTGATTAACACCGAACCGCATCATGACCATTATGTCGGTGCCTTTTTCTTCACTGTGCCGGCGGTTGCTCATGAAAAAACCAGAGAGTCGATGGCGGCGGCAGATGTAAAACAAATTCTCGCCATACTTGCTCAAAATGATCCTAAAGACATTCCTCTGGTTAAAAACTATAAGATGCATATACCGGAAATTACTTTTTCGGAGCGAATGAGTATGTATCTGGGTAGCCATTCCTTTCAATTATTTTATATGCCGGGGCACAGCCTGGGACAGATAGCAATACTGGTACCTGAAGAACGAGTTATTTTCACTGGTGATAACGTAACCAACAAGATACAGGGTTTCTTACATGAGGCAGACCCTTATGCCTGGCTGGACTCATTGAAGCGTATCGGGCAACTTGATTTTGACTACATTGTTCCCGGTCATGGATTGCCCTGTGAAAAGAGCTATTTGAAAGAAGAAACAGCGTTTGTCCAGAGCTGTATCGATAAAATCAAGGAAGCGATAAACAAAGGCTGGAGTAAAGAGGAATCTATTGCTAGGGTGTCCTTTGAAACCTATCCTTTGGATCTGGGGATGGGAGTACGTGGAAAAGTGCTGCTGGAACAGAGTGTACAACACATGTACGAAGTTTTGTCATGACAAGGAGAACATTAATTTCAGTACAAATGTGCAATAAATAGAATGCAATAAGCAATTGTAAATCGTCAGGGAAAATGGGACAGTTAGAAGACATAACTAAATAGACACTTTAGGAGCGGTGGTTTGGTTTAAATCCTGCTCTTGAGCATATAATCAATTCTTAGAAGGTTTATTTTGGGGAACGTTTTAACATACATCCCGATGATTATGTCATTTGCATGTGTGGGACTAATTTAAAAAGTGGTATAACTATTGGGGACGGGTTAAAATAATAATTAAAAAATTGTTAGGAGTGAATCATATGCCTGATACTATTATTCATACTTATACCGGTAATTTACTGAGAGTAAATCTCTCGACTGGAAAGATAACCACTGAAAATATTGATAAGTCAATAATTTTAGATTTCATAGGTGGACGAGGTTTGGGCGTTAGCTATCTTCTCCGTGAACTTAAGCCCGATACCGATCCACTGGGAGAGCATAATAAACTGATATTGGCGAATGGACCATTGGCCGGAACCAATGCTCAGGCCGGCTCACGATGGGTAGCCTGTACCAAGAGCCCATTGTCCGGGGCCGTGGCACGCTCAGTCGCCGGAGCAGATTTCGGAGCCTGGCTCAAATTCGCAGGCTACAATCTCATCATCATTGAAGGCAAAGCAGATAAGCCAGTATATATACATTTAACCAGTGAAAGTTGTCAGATAAAGGATGCCCGTGACATCTGGGGTAAAAACACTCTAGAAACTCAGGAACTACTTACTCAACGTCATGGTGAAACTACCCGTATCGCCTGCATCGGACCTGGCGGTGAGAATTTGGTTAAGTATGCCGCAATCGTTACAGCTAGAAGAACTGCTGGACGTTGTGGAACCGGAACAGTAATGGGTTCCAAGAATTTGAAAGCAATAGCTATCAACGCCCAAAGAAACGTGCACCAACATGATCCTGATACGTTCAAGCAACTGGTCAAGGAGCAGATCAGTCTCATAAAAGATAATAAGGGTTATCATCAACACGCTGAAATGGGCACTACTAAAACACAATATGTTATCAATATGCTGGGAATATTCCCGGTCAGGAATTTTCGCTTCGGGCAGCAAAACGGTCATGAAAAACTATCTGGTGAAGAATATCGGAAATTCAGGGTAGGAGAATTTGGTTGCTATAGCTGCATGGCTAATTGTGGCAAGAAGCACGTTGTTTCCAGCGGACCCTACGCAGGGGCATGGAGCGATGGTCCTGAATATGAGAGCATCTGGGCGTTTTCTGGTTCTATAGATAACCTTAGCATTGAGGCGACCATAGCTGCCGACCAGATTTGTGATGACATGGGAATCGATACCATCAGCGTTGGCAATACAATTGGATTTGCCTTTGAACTTTATGAGAAAGGTATTTTAACCAAGAAGGATTGTGATGGTATTGAGCTTACCTATGGGAATCACCAGGCAATGGTAGAGTTAATAAAAAAAATAGCCATTAGAGAAGGTATTGGCAATATACTGGCTGAGGGTTCCCGCAAAGCAGCGGAAATTATCGGCAAAGGGGCGGAGGCTTATGCGATGCATGCAAAGGGAGTTGAACTACCTGCCTATGAACCGCGAGGTGCTAAATCTCAAGGTTTCAGTTATGCTACCTCGAATATTGGCGCAGTTCATGGCTATGGTTATGCAGGACAAGAGATCTTTGGCTGGCCTGTTCCCAGACCTGTAGATCGTTTTGCCGAAGAGGAAAATGCAGATATTGTAATACACAATCAAAACCGTGGTGCTCTAGCCGAAGTAGGTGTTATCTGTTCTTTTTCTAGCGGTTGGGGACATTTCCCGGTGATTTACGGTAAAATGCTGGCCGCTGTTACAGGAATCGACCAATTTACCAAGGTCGATTACTTATTGAAGGTGGGAGAAAGGATCGTAAACATGGAGCGATGCTTTAATGTCCGCGCGGGTTTTACCCGGAAACATGATACCTTGCCGCAGAGGATGTTACGAGAACCACTGCTGGCGGGAGATACCCCGAGTAACGGTCAAATAGTAAGAAATCAAGATAAATTTCTTGACAGGTATTACCAACTCCGTGGATGGACAAAAGAAGGCATTCCTACGCAGCAAAAGCTTAATGAACTGGGTATAGATTATGCACTTAAGGATGTTGGTGCTGACTAATCAAATCTGAACTACAATTATCAGTTTATTGTAATTCAAAATATCCTTTTCGATATATTGAAGTCAGCCCCCGGCTATTAAGAAAGAATATTAGTATCTCATCCCCACTGGTTACCCTCTTGGCTAATTCTTCAGGATAAGCACTTTTACCATTAATATAGACATCGACATATTAAAGTAAATTGCCGTCTTTATCGAATAATTGTTCCTTGATACCGAGATACTGTTCAATTAAATCTATAAGGCACTCACCAACGGTGTTTCCGTTGACGTTGGCTACCTCTGCATTATTGGTAAGATATTTCAAAAATTTAGGAATGATTACATTTACACTCATGCTTCAATCCATAAATCACTCACCTGCCCCCCCCTAAAATAAGTCCAGTTTTAACGTAAGGCTGGCTGATTAGCAGTCACCTTTGACCTATTATTTAACATACATCCCGATGACTGCGTCTTATATGCACGAAATTTTAGCTGATATAATATTGGGGGCATGTCGGCTCAATAGTAAATCATTTTACGAGAATGTAGGCTTGTTTAGCTTGCATAGACTGTAAAAGTGTCGTTACTACTATACCCAGAATAGCAAGTGCTATAACAATCAAGAAAGCTATTTCATAACTATTAGTAAGGTCAAAAATATAGCCTGCAATCAACGGACCAATGGCGACTCCGATACTATAACCAAAATTACACGCTCCCAAAATTGCGCCATGTGAACTTAGTCCAAAAATTTCAGCAATCAATGGTGACCCCACTGTACCAGCACTCCAGGAAAAACCAAAAACAACTGCAAAGGGATAGAGCATCCATAGCTCTTTCGCGAACATTAACCAGATCATAGCTGTCAACATTGTTACAAGGCCGATAAGCATAGCACGATTTTCCCCAAATCTATCACCAATGCTACCCATCATCAGTCTACCAACAATACCTATTCCTCCAATTAATGAGACAATACTTGCTGCATTGGTGGCGGAGATTCCCTGATCTGTGGCATATGGTGCAATATGTACCACAATAGCATAGGAGCAAAATCCAATAACAAAGAAAACTATTACACATAGCCAGAATTGCCTGGTCAAAATTGCTTTTCGTAGTGAAATGTCGTTGCTCTTGAGTTGGTGATTAAGTTCATTACTTGTATTCTCAACAGGGGCAAATTGTCCCGATCTGCTTGGAGCAGTTCTTAGAAACTGCGCAGATACAACAACTACGATCAGGATAATAATCCCTAGTACTGCAAATGATAAACGCCAATCATAGGTTGAGATAAGCCAATCAGCTAGTAGCGGTGCAATCAATGTACCTATCGAACCACCAGTCCCTATAATGCCCGTCATCATATTTCTTCTAGTTTTGAACCATCTGACCACAGTCGACATTATAGGGACATAGACAGTGACTCCAATACCTATCATCACTCCATAGAATAGATAGAGTTGCCAGGTGGTAGTAACCAGTGACATAAATAAATAACCAATACCCAGGAACAATCCACAAATTGTTATTATCCTACGGGGTCCGAGCCTATCTAAGAGTCTACCTGCCAGAATACCGAGGGAACCAGTTATTAACTGGGAAAGGGAAAACGCACCTGAGGTTAAACCTCTAGTCAGTTCAAGATCAACAAGCATTGGTTTCAGAAATATTCCGAACGCAGCGCGTGAACCTGCGTTTATTGCCATAACAAGGAATGCTATAAGAACTATGATGTATCCATAGAACAACTTTTGTTTTGGTTCAGGCGATTGCCAAATTTCTGTATCAGTCATATTTGAGTAATTCCAGTGTTAAGATTGAATGGCATTGTTCTTGTTTGGTAACGAGGAATGGCATACCCCGATAAGTGTACTACATTTTAAGTTAGAGCTGCTACATACTGAATAAATATTTTTCCCATATAAGTGGTGCTTTATAGAACTTCAAGTTATCCTGAAATATAATTGACCTGGTATATCTTTTAATTAATTTTGAGGTTCGAAATTTTGGGTTAATGATTGGATGGGCTATATCTATAGTAGATAAAATGTGATTTAAGGTTTTTCACGGCTTGTGGGACTAACTTAAAAAGTGCTATAACTATTGGGGGCAGGCCACGAATTATTTATTCTTAAACTACTATGTTGCTTTATTAATGAATTACTAACCAATGTTAACTTTTATCTCTGCCAATATTTTCCCACCAAAGAAGCTTTAAGGCTGGCCAATCCATAGAAAAACTAGATAATCGGAAGAAAAAAGTGAGTTTCAAGTCAATAAAAAAGAGTGAGCAGATATTCAAATCAACGTGCCGGATGTGCCACGGAGTATGCGGCGTTCTGGTCCATATGAAAGATGGAAAAGTGGTTCAGGTCGCTGGAGATCCCGACTGTCCGACATCGCTAGGGTATACATGCACCAAGGGTAGAGCATCAGTTGAACTACTATATCATCCAGACCGCCTCAGGTACCCGTTGAAAAGGGTGGCTGGGCGTGGTGAAAATCAATGGCAGAGAATCAGCTGGGGGGAGGCGCTAGACACAATCGCTAGGAAATTTCTTAAATATAAACAGGATTTTGGCGCTGAATCTGTTGTTACTGCTGTTGGAACAGGTCGCCCTCAGGTTACTTTGATGATGAGGTTTACTAATTGTTTCGGCTCTCCGAACCACCTCAGCATCGTTAACAATTGCTATTTTCCCAGGATTATGGCTTCGAGTTTGACAAGTGGACGGTTCCCAGTCTGCGATTATTATGGATTTGGAGGATTATACCCCAAATGTGTCCTTGTCTGGGGATGTAATATTACAGAGACGGGTGCCTCAGATGGAATGTGCGGCTATCAACTTACGAGGACGCTTAAAAACGGGGCCAAATTAATTGTCGTTGATCCCAGAAAGACTGATCTGGCAGCTAAGGCTGACCATTGGCTACAAATCCGTCCGGGCTCCGATGATGCCCTCGTTCTGGCTATGCTGCATATAATAATTAAAGAGAATTTATACGATAAGGATTTTGTAGAAAACTGGACAATTGGTTTTAATGACCTTTCTGAAAGGGTTAAAGACTTCACACCAGAAAAAGCCGCGGAGATTACATGGATTCCCGTAGAAAGTATCCGGAAGGCAGCGCGGCTATATGCCACTACCAAACCAGCTTGCATACAATGGGGTAATGGCCTGGACCAGAATATCAATACGTTCCAAACGGTTCGTGCCATACACTGCCTTTCAGCTATAACGGGCAACCTGGACATTCCTGGTGGAGATATCTTCCTGGTACCTCCGGCTTACATTGTTGCTTACACTCTCCACGGCGGTATCCCCATCGACATGGGAAAACTCATCACCCCAGAATTGAAGAAAAAGAGAATTGGATTTGGTAAATACAGAGTTTTGGATACATTTGTTATTCACCCCCGAAATCTGCTTGACCAGATAGAATCCGAGAAGCCATACCCAGTAAAAGCCTTATTCGTTATGGGCAGTAATATGTTATTGAACCAGACCGACCCTCTGAGAACGGCCCGGGCTTTAAAAAAAATCGATTTTACGATAGTGACCGAGCTGTTTATGACACCTACCGCTCAACTTGCTGATATAGTTCTGCCAGCCGCTAGCTGGCTGGAAACCGACGATGTAGTTGACACTCATATAGGTTGGTGTGTCCTTCTTAGACAAAAGATAGCCCAGATAGGAGAATGCCGCGACGATAAACAGATTTTGTTTGACCTGGCTCACCGCCTCGGCATGAGTCATTATTTCCCCTGGAAAAATGTCAGGGAATATTGCGATTGGATATTGAACGGAGCCGGTATAAATTTTAAAGAATTTAAACAAGTGGGTATAATCAGGAGCAACATGCGCTATCGCAAATACCTGGCTGAAGGATTTAATACACCCTCTGGCAAAGTAGAATTGCGTTGTTCAACTCTCGAGGCAATGGGCTATGATCCGCTGCCGTATTATGCCGAGCCTCCTGAAAGTCCTTTCTCTACACCCGATTTATATAAAGATTACCCCCTGATAATTACCATCGGTAGCCGATTACAGGGTTTTTTTTGTTCCGAAGGCAGGCAAATTCCATCACTTCGTCGACTTAATCCGGATCCTCTGATAGAAATTCACCCCCAAACAGCGCACTCTTTTGGTATAGAAAATGGAGACTGGGTCTGGGTTGAAAGCCTGCGGGGCAGAATTAAACAGAAAGCATATTTGACTGATGGGCTTCGTCCCGGTGTTGTACACGCACAGCATGGATGGTGGTTCCCGGAAAAGATCCGCCAGAGTATGGATTCACGGAATCTAATGTAAATTTAATATCCGCCAATATGCCATGCGATCCACACACTGGTTCGGAATCTCTACGTTCATTTCTGTGCAGAATATACAAAGTATAATTCGTAAGCCCACTAAAGTGTCGGTTATTTCTTTGCTATATTTGTCTCACTTTTGCTGATTGCATACAATCGGCTAGTTAAGAAGGGCAACAATGCAGGTTACGGAGGAACACCATGAAAAACAGAGCGATTGGAGATCTGAAGCCCGTTAAGCTTCCTAAACCAGTTTTTAACCGGTGCAAGACAGTCTTCGAAGCTCTGAAACTGAGAAGAACCTCCCGATGCATCAGCGATAAAAAGATACCGCTGCAGATTCTGTCGGATATCCTCTGGGCTGCACAGGGCGTCAACCGCATTCAAGGACCTCATGGAGCCCCGGGCCGGACTGCGGGATCGGCGAGTAATTCACAAGAGATCTGTGTCTACGTTGCCAAGAAGGAAGGGACATATTTGTATGAACCAGATTTTCACAGGATGACTCCGATTGCAACGGGTGACAGCCGCGCTCTGGCGATCGATGGACAGAGAAGGGCTGGTGCAAACGCTCCTGTACGCTTCATCTACGTCGTGGATATCGACAGGTTCAAGAATGCCGGTCATAAGGAACCGGGACTCTATGATCTGGAGATTCAGAAATCATATTACTTTGTTGGTACTGGCCTTATCGCACAGAACATCTATCTGGCAGCATCTGCGTTGGGACTGGCTTCGTGGTTTCATAACTGCAGCAAGGCTCAACTCGCGAAAGTGCTCAGATTGAAATCACATCAACGGCCGCTTTTCGGACATACAATCGGGTATGCTGATGATTGAGCGGGCTCTGCTTGTTTTCCTATGATTAGCTCAGAAACACCCAGATTCAGTAGGTTATATCTGCTTATGTTGGTTTGATTCAGCAATAATGAAACCAGCTTAAATGGTAGGTTTATTATTTATATAAAACGACTTAGGTCTAAACAACCTATGATTTTTGTTATGGATTAACATACATCCCGATGTTTGATAATTGGTGGTGAGATTTCTGAATGGTGTGATTTAATATACTTAACGCATTTCTTAATCATATTTTTAGTAGGTAACCAGGTTAGAATACACTGAAGCCAATAAATAGCTAACGGATTGAATAAAACGGGTTAACATTGGTTGGCATTGTACGAACAAAACAGCTTTTCGATTATCGATACAAGCGTTCTAGTTTGTACGTAATGACACCGTTTGGGACACTTGCTGACAAATCCGGTATTCGCTACCAGGTCTTTAAGTTGTGGGACTCAGTTAAGAAGTGGTATAACTATTGGGGGCAGGGTAGCTATAATTTAAGTAAGCGCTGTGCATTTCTGTGCGCTATTTTTTCTCTGTCGGCTGTACCGACCGGCAATTGGTCTAAGAAAGCGCGAGCTTTGGCCATTGATCCATACGGATAGTCGGCTGAAAACATTATTCGGTCAACACCGACTTCAAGCAATAAATCAAGGAATGTTGGGATAAAATTAAAACCAGAAAATGTGTAATGTATATTTTCGCGGAGATAGTCACCTATCGGCCTTTTGAGTCCTGTCAGTTTCGGGGACATCCTGGAATCAATTCTCTCTAACATAAAAGGAAGCCCTTCGCCCAAATGACCGATTATGATTTGCAGTTTTGGATATTTATCAAACGCTCCGCTAATTATTAGACGGATAACATGGACAGCTGTTTCGATATGCCATCCCCAACCTGGCCCAGCCAACATGCGTGTTACCTCAGGCGTGAATCCTCCGTAATAAGTGTCTATTACTGGTTTGGGAGGCTGGGTCGGATGAAGGTATATCGGCACATCTAATTTTTCAGCGCATTCTAATATCGGCCAGAAAAATTTATCGTCCAAATAGCGGCCTTTAATATGGCCATTGATCACTGCGCCTTTAAAGCCGTGCTTCTGAACCATAAGCTCTAATTCTTTAACTGCTTTATCTGGAGCAGCAGTCGGCAACGTGGCAAATCCCGCAAAGCGATCTGGATATTTTTTAATGGCATCAGCAAGAAAATCATTTGTTTCACGGGCAACTTTTATAGCTTCGGCTGCTTCGAGTTGTTCTGTGCCAGGAGAATTAAAAGATAACACCTGCATATCTATTCCTGCCTCATCCATCAGCGCAATTCTATTTTTACCGACATCGACAAGTTGTTCAAAAACTTTTGCCATACTTTCTCCGTCCATTTTGGCATTTTCTCTAAAATGACGGCCTGGGCCATCAGCATATGCCGGGCTCATATAGTGTTCTTCGAGAGTTATTGTTTTCATGCAAATTTATCCCCTTTCTTGCTGATTTGAACTGCTTTATGTTTCTCAAAAATCAAAAGAATTATCGTTTATTATACTTACGCAATAAACCTGCTGCAAGATTCGTTTTCGCAACATATTTAGCAAAATTGTGGCGTAACCAATAATATTGGTGAGATATTGTGAGGTTTGTTGGTTTTCATTGATAAAGTGAGGTTTAGAGGTATTGACAAGTTTCGTTATTTTATGTAGATTACGATGGTCGCAATAGAATATTTATAGGGGATGTTGAAATACCACTTGGATTTGGTCACTTGAGTAGTAGGGAGGCAATAATGAAACCGGCCTAAATGGTCGGTTTATTATTTATAAAACGATTTAGGTCTAAAAAATCTATGATTTTTATTATGGGTTAACATACATCCCGATGTTTGTACAGTGGTAAACCTTGATGTTTTTAAATCCTGCTCGTAAGCACATACTCAATTCTTAGAAGGTTTAATTTTTGTAACGTTGTGACGAAGCAATCGTTACGTTAACAGAAAGACAGAACGATTGCCGCGCCCCGATTGCAGCGGGTCTCGCAATGACCTGTCCACACGAGCCGACCTTCAGGTCGGCCCCTACGTATTTCTTTTAGAGAGGAACTTCCTTATCAAGAGCTTTTACCATAGTAGATGGCATTATAGAGCTCTTTGATAGTTTCTGCCGTGCCTTTTCTTGGGTTCGACATGAGCGGAGGAAGTATAGTTGATTTAGTAAAGTCCTGCAGAAAACCCTGGAGCTCAGCAGTATAAACGCTCTCAGCAATACCCTGCTCACCAAGGGTTAATGGAACTCCAAGCCGTTTCATCAGGTCATTAACCTGGCTAATTACATAGCCAGCAGCCTCATCCTTATTTTTGCCATTGTAGCCAATTGCCAAAGCCACTTCCATCAATTTTTCCCCGGCAGCGCTGGCATTGAAGCGAATTGCATGCGGCAGGACAATTGCACAGGCTCTGCCATGAGGTATATGGAATCGAGCACCAAAGAGATGACCGATATAGTGTTCGATGCCGACACCGCTATTGGCGAAAGCCTTTCCAGCAAGGCAGGCAGCATAGTGCATATGCTCTTTTGCCTCCTTATCTCCCTGGGAGGCAGCTATAAGGTGCTTCATGATAAGTCTGATTGCCTGAATAGCGGAAGCCTTACTAAAATCATTACTGAGGGTAGAAACATAGGACGATACAGCATGAGAGAGAGCATCGAGCCCACTATCAATTTGCACAGTTCTGGGCATTGAATCGGTGAAATCAGGGTCGACTATCGCTACGGTCGCAGTGAGAAATTTGGAACCAACAGCGCGCTTATCATTGCTTTCAGGATCGCTCACCACAAATACCGGGCTGACTTCAGAGCCGGTGCCGCTGGTGGTTGGAATGGTGACCGATATAGTTTTGGTAAAAGGTGGAATGGCTTTCTTGGGAGGACCGGCGATAGGCCAGATATCTTTAAATGTTAACTCGGGATATTCGTAAAAAACACGGAATGCCTTGGATGCATCTATAGCAGAACCTCCCCCCAGTCCGATAATGATGTCAGGACCGAAGCCGGTACACTGTTCCACCATTTTCGCAATGGTATTGGGCGCAAATTCAGGTTCCACATCATCGAAAACCTGGCTTGCCACCCCCGCCTTTTTTAAAGAGTTCTCTGCCTTGGCTACTGCCCCTACTTTTACCAGAATCTTATCGGTGACAATGAGCGCTTTTTTCCCCTGTATTTTTTCCAGGTATTGTACGCTGCCCCTTCCCCACACAATTTCCCTTGGTGAGACAAATGCATTGAACAATGGTGCTCCTGTGGTCATTCGAACCTCCTTACCTTCCTGATTATTTATAGACCGCTCTTAATATTGTGGGTTTCGACAAGTATTCTCCCAGAACTATACCGTTTCCGCCTATGACCTCACTGTGCAATCTTAATGCCAATTAGAAGAAATCACCGCTATCCCGAAGCAGGCACTGGCAGATGACTGGAGAATGGGACAAGTGGACTGTAGAATCCGCACCTCAGTATTAAATAGCGCATGGCAAGGTCCCCGAGCAATCCGCAGAGGATAGCGATATAAAGAAAAGCTGCCGGGGTTGATCCAAGCCCGACTAAGAAGCTGCTAATTACTGCTGCCAGTGGTATCACCATACCCACAATGACCACTGCAATCCAGAACAGGAGCGCCCATTTTCCCAGCACCATGTATTTAACAGAGGCCTGGCCGGTAGCTGATGTGTATCGTACACTCATCAAGTATACCGGAATGAGCAGGAGAAAACCTGTCAGTAATAGTCGAATCCACTCTTCGACAGCATGACCGATACCGACATCACCGTCTGCCAGGACTATGCCGAGAGTAACCTCAGCGCCACCCCAGAGCCCGCTGATTAAATACAGGATTGGCAACAGGGCGGTATTCCAGAGAGGAATGCCATTCACATAGTTCATGGCAAAGCCGCCATAAATAACTGTCAGGAAAGCGAATATATCAGCAGCCACCACCAGGGCAATAGATGGATTGGCCCACTGGATGAGTACCATATGCAATAGTGCAAGGAGGAGGAAAAGAGAGACAAAGATTAAACCGCGAGAAATCCAGGAGGTCTTCCACCCTGATGAAATCGCCATTCGCCAGAATCGTAAAGGTTTTCCCAGGAAGAGAAGGTGAAAGCCACCCCCCAGTACCCCACAGATAAGCCATCCCACTACCATTGCCAGCATGCTATTAAAAAACGATGCCACAAAGAACATGCCCGCACCCAGCTCAATAAAAAAGAAGGCCAGCCACAGAAAAACGCCCCGCCGCTCCACCCATTCTGTCTGTGGTGTATACTGCGTCATCCAGTTATAAGATTCCATTTTTAGCCTCCGTATTAGGTAATGTAATAGACAGAAGGTTCGGTGCCGTATTCAGGATGGAGCTGAGAAGCTCTCTTCTCTTTGACCAGCATTGAAACCTCGCTCATGGGGTCGTCGAAATCGCCAAAAGTCCTCGCCTTCGTGGGGCAGGTAATAACACAAGCCGGGGTTGCCTCACGGTCTTTCCCAGGCTTCAAGCCTTTCTTCATGCCCTCATCGATCCTCTCGGCGCAGAAATTACACTTCATCACGGTACCCGATTCGAAGGGATATAACTCCTTGCCGATTGCTTCGTATTCGGTCAAGCCCTGACCCGGGTAATATTCCTTGCCATTGGTATAGAATGTTCGCTGCTGATAGGGACAGGCAATCAAGCAATATCGGCAACCAACACACTTATCATAGTCAACGATAACAATACCATCTTCTCGTCTTATGGTAGCCCGTGTCGGGCAAGCCTTCACACAGGCAGCTTCTGTACAGTGGTTGCAGATTACAGGGTATATCTGCTTGGTTACAGTGGGATATTTGCCAGTCTCACCTATCAATACTCTGTTCCAGAACACCCCCGGCGGCAGGAAATGCTCCTGCTTGCAGGCTATCATACAGCTATAGCAGCCAATGCATTTTCGTAAGTCTATAACCATTCCCCATTTCGCCATGGTCAGCTCCTCTCTATCCTGAGTACCTTTGTTCTGGCGCAGGTCTCGATTGTGGTGCAAATCGGATCCAGATGGTCCTGGTCAAGCTCCAGTAAGATATCGAAGTTGGTACCCTTTCCTCTGGCAATCGGCTGTCCTTTTGCCCAGTGACCGCTGCAGGCAGCTATACCTACTACCTGCGGATGTTGTCCTTCCATCAGCTTCAGTCTGCCCCTTGCCTTGCGACCGCTAAAAGACTCGACTTCGATACCATCCCCATCGCTCAATCCCTTTTTCTCAGCCGTGGTCCTGTGCATGGTGATGTAATAGGTATAAGGATTCATCTGGCTGGCTTCGTCTATCCAGGGCTGCTCCATAGTAGAAGAGCCGGTGTGCAGGATATCGCGGTACGAGAAACAATATAAGTCGTAGTGTGGATCATCAATACGGTGAATGGATGACGGCGTCCATGAAATGAGGGGAGTATACTGGTCTAACTTGAAGTCAAGCCCTGTTTCTCCATTTATTACTTTTATCTTTTCCCCTATCTCCACCAGATACTCCAAATAGATTGGTACTCTGGCATCAACAAAATGCCTCCAGTACGCATCTTCCACTTTCTTAGGCCAGCGCATAAAGCCGTGTTCCGTGAACCAGTCCCAGCCATGTTCCTTGCCAAATAGTTGTTTGGCTACCCGGTTAACCAGTTCTTCTGCGGAGAAACTATCGTCAGGCTTGAAGGCGCAATCTCCCTCCAGACCCAGGGATTCGTTGATTGTCTTAAAATACTTTTCCTTATAGCCTAATCGGCAGGCTAAATCATACAAAACCTGCTGCCACCTTCTCCTCTCCCCCTTCAGTGGCACCACCGGTTGGACGATGTGGCAGCACCAGTCATCCAGTCCAAAAGCATGGTTAAAGTTCTGCCCGGCAAAGCCTGAACCATCGGCATCCTCCAGATAGCAGGTAGCTGGCAGCACGATATCGGCAAAACCTTCGGTCAATTCATTATTGAAAATATCATAAATGACGATATACGGGATTTCTTTCAGGGCATCAGCGACAGTATCATGATTCGCAGTGCTTATCAAAGAGTTACAACCCCACGATATCATCATCTCTAATTTGTCTTTGGCTCCCATCTTTTTCCATATTTCATGGCGGTCGCTTTGAAAATTGATATTGGTGCCGATATGTCCCACCGTGGTAATACAGTTCGGATTCAATCCATGGTTATTCTCTGGCATTGCCGTTGGCCAGGGCCCATGACTGGGTATTACTCCTGCCAAAGCACCAAAGCGATTGGTCTCGATGAAGCCATCAACGCCTTTATACGGCGACCAGGTTAACTGGCCAGTTCCGGGATAACCCGAGCTCCGCGCTGGCCATCCCAAGGTACCACCTGGCACATCAGCCGAGCCTACTAACTGATTCAGCAGGCATACGGCAAAACAGGCATGGAAACCGCTCTCATGACCCTGCCCACCACGGAAAATAATCGCCGAGGCTGGTCTGAGTGGTAAATTATGTCCTTCGACAGTAATAGTGCTGCCGATACTGGCTGCGTTGGCAAACTCGGTGGCAATCCTGCGGAGCCTCTCTGCCGGCACTCCACTTACTTTAGAAGCTTCCTCAGGGGTATACTGCTTGAGATGTTCCTTAACCAGCTTGAAAACCGGCTGGCACTTTATGCCATGGTACTCGTAGCTCCCCTCAAGAGCGTAATCCTTAATAGAGGGATCATCATAGACCTTTGCCTTATTGTCCACCGAGTCCCAAACCATTGGTTTATTGGTATCATCATCACCGACGTAGAGACCGGCATGTGATGCCCCAGTCCAGTGTCCTCCATGGTGTTCATACCTGACGCCGCGCGCCGGCCCATTTTCCCTGACATATTTCATATCCGGCCCGATAAGATAGGGAGCATTTGTCTTCGCTTTTAAATAAGGTTCATCATATTTTCCCAGCTCATTCACCATCACATTGCACATAGCCAGCGCCACCATGCCATCAGTACCTGGAATGATGGGTACCCACTCCGTTGCCTTGCCACCGGAGAAATTGCACATGGGGTCAAAAGATACCGTCTTCATTCCTCTATCTCTCGCCTCCGCCGATAGCTTGGCGGTGAACATGGCTGAATGCCCCGAGCCAACTCCCTTGCTGCTGCCGAAGAATATGGCGTAGTTACAATATCTGAAATCTGGAACTATTGACCACGAAGAATGTACCACGCCGGCTGCCGAATGGGCGGCTTTTCCACAATGAAGACCTCCGCCACCGGCACCCATGACATCAGGCATCCTGCCGCACAGAGCATAGATAAACTGTCTTTCACCGAATGCCCGGTACTGGTCACCGCGTGCGGTTGTCCACTGGAAGAAGAACTTATTGGGATTCTCATTCAGTATTTTTTTCATCCTGGGCACTATCTCAGCATAGGCTTCCTCCCAGGAAATCTCTTTCCATTTGGGGTCAACATGTAACCCTTTCTCCGGGTTTGTCCTTTTGAGCGGGACGTTCAACCGGTTGGGGTCATAAAGTACCTGCAACCCAGCAACGCCTTTACCACATATCCCTCCACCAGCACCATGACAGCTATCGGGCTCCCCTTCTATCTTGATGGCAACGCCATTGACCACATGAACACGTATTCCGCACATGGCGTAGCATCTGCCACACATAGTCTTCACCCATTTGTCTTCATAGATAATTGGCTTTTTTGCTTTCATAACCACTCCTTTTACTGGATGGTTTAATAAAACCATACTCCGACATCACATTGTTCTATGAGATTGTTGAAAAAGAGGTGCCCCGATTTGTCGGGGCTGAACAAGGAAAGCTTGCTGCCATAGCAAATGTGACGCAATTCTCTTGGTGCATGCTATAGTTCACAATTCAACTAAAGTCGAGCGTACAGATGCTTATACTACCACAGTAGAAATGATTGGTCATAGCAACCAGGTTTATAGCAACATTGTTATAGGGCTACCCAAATCCAGTAAAATCCGTTCGAGCAATGAATACTTCGATGCTTGCTACTTAATACCCTTGGTTAGCATCTTGCTAAGCTCATTTAGATTCGGCGGATAGTCGGGCTTTATCACATCCACCGCATGATGAATAATTTTTCCCAAATAGGCTATTAACTGGTCACACTCTTTGTTTGACAATATGGAGAGTGCATCTGGGATTGGCTTCCTGGGAATCAACTGGCGAAGTATCTGCTTGCCTTTATTGGTGATGACTACCCGGGTTTTATTTCTATTCTCCGCATCCTGGTATTTTTCGACAAGGCCTTTGCTGAGCATTTTATCAGTCATCAGTGAAACGGAGGTATGTCCCCTGACCAGCCACCGGCACAATTCATGGATAGTGAGTGCACGTCCCACGTAGTTAAGAGTTAACAGCGCCTTCATCTGCACTGACGAAAGCTTATGTTTCTTCAGCTCCCTCTCTCTCGCTGTCGAAATGAGAAAGGCAACTTCATCCAGGTGCATCCACAATATAGACAGTTTGGTTAATCTGGCAGAATCGCTCATCGTATATAACAATCCGTATAGTCTCTTCCAATTATGAAAAGAGAACTACAAATTGGACTGTAGCGGTTATTATACCACTAACTATACGCAAGATATATTGTTTGTGCTCTGCTATAGTTTATCTGGTGCCCTAAATCTATCTCGGCTCGGCTCTCAATGTAATTCGCGAGGATACCAGTGAACCTAAACCGAATATCGCCGTTGCCAGCCCAACCAGAAAACCGATAACCGGTATTAACCTTACTACAGTCAAAATGGCAAGGCCTGTCGCCAAGCTGCCAACCATTATGCCACTGGATTCTACTTCCCTGAAACGACCTATAATCAATCGTCCGATGCACAGCGCCACGGGTATCTGGCTGAGATAGATAGCTATGCCATAGAGGACAAGGGCGATGATGCCTACGGGCAGACCGATGACCGTGCAGCAGACGATAATAGCAGCTATGGGTGTGACAAACAGGATGAGAGCTCCCCAGCCCAGGCTTGATAGCGGATTAGTTTTTATTGCATCTGCCATCGACGTTATCCTGCGTCGAACGGTGAAAATAATGATGATACCTGCCACCAGCGCCATAGCGAAACCGAGCACCTTCCACATGATAGCGGTGGCAATAGCTGCCGCTGCTACTTTAGCGTCTTTCCCCTCTGGTTCCGGGATCGTCTGAGTGACTTTTCCGCTCACTTTAGCGCCGGTTTGGATAGTGGCGGCAGTTTCAGAGGTATAGTCCAGGTTGCCCTGAATACTGGCTGTGGATGCTATGGTCAGTTTATCTACCTGGAGCTTAACGTTTCCCCCCACACTGTTGCTTATAACGACATCGCCACCTCCACCATTGATATTGCCGTCAATCTGACCGGCAATCTTTGCCGTACTGCAGCCGAGGATGAGGTCGCTACCCACCTTTGCTTTGTCCGTTATGTCCAGAGTGGCCCCGAAGGCAAAGAGATCGGTCTTGATAGTGCCGCTGACGATGAGTGCTTGCCCTGCAATCCGCGCTGAACGGGCGACTGTGCCATTTATAGCAATTGTCTGTGCGGCAGCAGTAACGGCCCCATTGATTGTACCGTTTATGGTAATGGTCCGGGCAGCAGCCCAGACATCACCGTTCACCGTACCGTTAATAGTAATATCGCTCCCAGCTAGATACATGTCACCATTCACTACCTCGCCGCTGGCAACGGTTATCGTTTCCCCACCCCGTATATCAGCCGCCAACACTGGCACCGCAGCCAAAGCAGTCATCAGAATGGCTAACAGAACAGCAATAATACCTTTGTAGAGATACCTGAACATGGTAACCTCCCTCATATCAGACTTCCTTTTAGCTGACAGTTAGTAGAGTGACTTGCCTATTAGTTATTATATGGTTTATGGTGTCGAGACACAAGACTAGTGGTGTGCAAAAGGGGACTGCAGCACTTCTGGAAAGGCACATGAGTTACATCTTCTACCCAGTAAGGTGACATGGTATACTAACAACGAGGATAATCCCATGTCACCCCCGACTGAAGTCAAGCAAAGAGTCACCAGGCTCAGAGAGCTGCTCAATCACCATAACTATCGCTACTACGTCCTGGACAGTCCGGAAATTAGCGATGCCGAATACGATGAGCTCATGCTGGAGCTCAAGCGTATCGAGGAGCAATACTCCGAGCTGATTACGCCGGATTCGCCCACTCAGAGGGTTGGCGCTGCGCCCATAGAAGCCTTCGGTGTGGTGGAGCACCCGCAACCTCTGCTCAGCCTGGCAAATGCTTTCTCCGATGACGACCTCGATGCCTGGCACCGCAGAGCCTCCAATCTGCTGGGGCGGGATGACTTCGACTTCGTCTGCGAGCTTAAGATAGATGGGTTGGCTGTCGCCCTTACTTATAACAATGGACTGCTTGAAGTGGGCGCTACCCGTGGCGACGGCTCCCGCGGTGAGAACATTACTCAGAACCTCAGAACCATCAGGAGTATACCCCTTTCCGTCTCCAGAGAAGCGCCATCACGATTTGAGGTGAGGGGTGAAGTCTACCTGTCAAAGGCGGGGCTGAAAAAGCTCAACGAGGAGCGTGCCCGGGAAGACCTGCCTCTCTTCGCCAATACACGAAATGCCGCCGCCGGCTCGCTACGACAGCTCGATCCACGGATTACTGCCCAGCGTCCTCTGGACATTTTTATCTATGGCTTGGGCTGGGCTGAAGGTAAAGCAACGCCAGACACCCATTGGGATATTATGAACTACCTCAAGTCCCTCGGTTTTAAGGTAAATCCCAATATTGCCAGATATGGCACTATCAGCGAAGTGAAACAATATCATCAAAAGTGGGTTCAAGGGCGTGAGGAATTACCTTACGATATCGACGGGGTAGTGGTGAAAATCAATTCGATTGCCCACCAGACCGAGCTGGGCTTCGTGGGGCGGGAACCGAGATGGGCTATTGCCTATAAATTCCCTGCTGTGCAGGGTAGTACCCGCCTTGAGGATATCGGGATAAACGTGGGTCGCACCGGCTCTCTCAATCCCTATGCCATTCTGGAACCGATACAGGTGGGTGGGGTAACTATCAAGCACGCCGCGCTGCACAATGAAGAAGATATCCACCGCAAGGATATTCGCATTGGTGACTGGGTCACCATACAGCGGGCGGGGGAAGTGATACCGGAGATCGTGGGACCTGTAGTCAGCCGTCGCACTGGCAAAGAGAAGATTTTCCACATGCCCGAGCGCTGTCCTGTCTGCGGCGCTGAGGTAATCAAGCCTGAAGGTGAAGCCATGCATCGCTGTACCAATGTTGCCTGTCCTGCTCAGGCGCTGGAGAAAATCAAGCACTTCGTCAGCCGTGGAGCAATGGATATCGAAGGCATGGGCGAGAAGCTGTGCCAGGCTTTGTTTGATAAGGGATTGGTCAAAGATGCCGCCGACGTTTACTATATTACCCGTGAGCAGCTTCTGGAGATGGAGCGAATGGCGGATAAGAGCGTCAGCAACATCCTCAACTCTATCTCCAACAGCAAAGTTCGCCCTCTGCCACGGGTCATCTTTGCCCTGGGCATACCACATATCGGGGGCGAAACGGCTGAGCTGCTGGCAGAGCATTTCAGCAGCATCGATGAACTCGCCAGGGCCACCCCGGAACAGCTTCGTGATATTCCATCAATCGGCCCCAAAATAGCTGACAGCATCCTGGCCTTCTTCCGCCAGGAGCAAAATCGTCATATCATAGACAAGCTTAGGAAAGCAGACATTAAGCTTGAGTCAGGGCAAACGAAAAAGAAAGACCTGCCTCTTGCTGGACAGGAGTTTGTTATCACCGGCAAATTGGAGACAGCTACCCGCCAGGAAGTCGAAGCCAGAATCAAGGCGCTGGGGGGTAAAGCTGGCTCGGATATCACCCGCAAGACCAGGTATCTGGTAGTGGGCGCTGACCCCGGCTCCAAGGTGGCAAGAGCTGAAGCTCTGGGCATCGAAAAGCTCAATGAGGGACAGCTTTTACAGAAACTTAGAGAAACTGAGGGAAAACAATAAGAAAAGGCCATTTTGAATGTCATTGCGAGGAATCCCGATTTGGTCGGGATGACGAAGCAATCTCGGAGGGTATGCGTTGGGATTGCCACGCTTCGCTCGCAATGACAGGGGAGTTTTAGAGGGGCTTTGCCCATCTAAAAGAAAGTTCCTCGCCCTTTCTCCTTTATAAGGGGAGAGAGGGCAGGGAGTAACAGGTTATTTAATGAAACTGATTATTGGACTGGGAAACCCGGGCAAAGAATACGCTCACAACCGCCATAATGTAGGATTCCGCTGCATCAATCGACTGGCAAAGCTTCACTCAATCAACGTGAAGCAGCACCAATGCCAATCGCAAATCGGCGTCAGCACCATTGTTGGTATGAAAGTGCTGCTGGCAAAACCGAAGACCTATGTTAACCTCAGTGGCAATGCCGTCAGCCAGTTGATGCGCAAGCATGGCATCTCTACAAGCGACCTCGTCATTATTTATGATGACCTTGACCTGCCTCTGGGCAAGATGCGCATCCGCCCCAATGGCAGCTCAGGTGGACATAGAGGGATAAAGTCCATCATCGCAGCTCTGGGTACTCAGGATTTCTGCCGCATCAAAATAGGTATCGGACGTCCCAACGCAACCGACGAAACTGACCACGACACGGACACCGCCGTGGACCATGTGCTCAGCGATTTTAATCGAGAAGAAGAGCAGCTCATCAAGCCGGCGATTTCCAGAGCTGCCGAGGCTGTCGAGTGTATCATAGCTGAGGACATAACCACAGCTATGAATAAATTCAACTAGCCTCCCGAATTTAAAGGATCCTATGATTAAATTAACCGATAACCAGAGAGCCGAATTCCATTATCTCAGCTACACTCGGGTGGATGGACTATGGTTTATGAAGGTTGAAGAAAAGTATGGCTTTGATGAAGCTCTGGAGATTGATAGTCAGGTATGGAAGGTGATGCCCAAAATACAGGCTCGTATGCTCAGGGGATTATGCAAGGCAACCAACGGCGGAGAAGCGTTACTAGAATGCCTCAGCACCAAATTAACCATCGATAATCACAGCTATACAATAGAGAAAATTGGCAATAATGGCAGTTTCAGAATCCTTATTGAGAAATGCCCCTGGCATGAGCTCATGGTTAATGCTGGAAGAGGGCATCTTGCTGCCAAAGTAGGTCGTAAAATCTGCATCACAGAATATTCAAACTGGGCTTCTGAATTCGATGACAAAATACGCTTCCAGATGAAAGAGCAACTCTGTAACAGTTCCAAGTTTTGTGTGTTGGAGTTTACGTTATAACAATCCGACATTTTATAGTGACTTACCTGCCAAAAAGTCGGTTGAGAGACATCCTTTTGTGCTATAATTGGCTGCTTATTAGATTTGCCATCGCCCGGACAGACCAAAGTGGACAAATTCAGTTCAGATAAAAGACTAGCCGTCGCTGTTATCGGTGGCGGACAATGCTCCAAAGAGGAAGCACTGTTAGCTGAAGCTGTGGGCAGGGAGCTTGCCCGGCGGGGGGTGACCTTGATATGCGGTGGACTTGGCGGTATCATGGAAGCCGCTTGTCGCGGCGCTGCAATCGAGTCCGGCCTTACTGTCGGTATACTGCCCAGCGACGACCCGGCGACGGCAAATCCGTATGTTCGCATCCCCATAGCCTCAGGAGTGGGCTTCGCCAGAAACATCGCTGTGGTGAAATCAGCCCAGGCAGTCATTGCCATAGACGGCGATTACGGCACCTTAACTGAAATAGCCTTCGCTCTGAAGAGCGGCATTCCCGTGATCGGATTAAACACCTGGGCATTATCCAGGAAGGGGCAGGAGGATAAGTCTATAATCCAGGCGGAAGACGCTGTCGACGCTGTGGAAAAAGCTGTTTTTTCAGCCAAAGGACTACGATAATATGAAATCAAAAACTGCTATCAAGGCAATCAAAGCCCGCGAGATACTGGACTCACGGGGCAATCCCACCATTGAAGTCACCGCCATACTATCTGACGGCGCCTCTGGCACTGCCGCCGTGCCTTCAGGAGCCAGCACCGGTAAGTACGAAGCACTGGAGCTGCGGGATGGTGACAAGCGTCGATATAATGGACTCGGCGTCCTTAAGGCAGTCAACAATGTGAACACCCTGATTGCTCCGGCGCTTATCGGCATGCCCGCAGTAGAGTACACAGCAATAGACCAGAAATTGCTGGCACTTGATGGTACAGATAATAAATCGAAGCTCGGCGCTAATGCTATCCTGGGTGTATCGATGGCAACAGTCAGAGCCATGGCTAACTCCAAGGCAATTCCCCTTTATCGCTTCCTGGGCAAATCTGCCAAACACATCCTGCCGGTACCCATGATGAATATCCTTAATGGTGGGAAACATGCGTCAGATTCTACCGACTTTCAGGAGTTCATGATATTGCCCACAGGCGCCTCCAGCTTTAAAGAAGCGATCAGGATGGGAGCGGAGATTTATCACGCCCTCAAAAAAGCAATTAAAAACAGAGGATTAAATACGAATGTCGGCGATGAAGGTGGATTCGCCCCTTCAGTTGCTTCCAATAAAGAAGCTATGGAGCTCATCCTGGAGGCTATTGATCGCGCTGGCTATAAAGCTGGCGACGACTGCTCGATTGCTCTGGATACAGCAGCCAGCAGCTTCTACCAGGATGGTAAGTACGTATTGGCCAGAGAAGGTACCAGCCTCTCCAGTAACCAGATGATTGACTACTATGTTAACTGGGCATACAACTATCCTATCGTCAGCATTGAAGATGGACTGGAAGAGGATGACTGGGCTTCCTGGTCTGCGCTGACCGACAGGCTGGGCAAGAAAGTACAATTGGTCGGCGATGACCTCTATACCACGAATGTGAAACGTCTGGAACAGGGCATTGCCCAAAAAGCTTCGAACTCAATCCTCATAAAGCTCAATCAGATCGGCAGCCTTACCGAAACGCTGGCAGCTATTACCATGGCGCGCCAGGCAGGCTGGACGACCATTATCAGCCACCGTTCCGGCGAAACCGAAGATTCATTTATTGCTGACCTCGCAGTAGCCGTCGATGCTGGTTTCATTAAAACCGGTGCCCCGTGTCGCAGCGAGAGGGTAGTAAAATACAACCGCCTCCTTATGATAGAGGAAGAGCTCGGAGCCAATGCCCGCTATGCCGGCAAAGAAGCGTTCCATACCTTAGGAGGACGAAACTAATGGAATTGGTACGGGGAGTTTACCAGATAAAGATCCCGCTTTCGGGAATAGTGCCTCCTGCCGAAGATACCAAACCCCTGAAAATCGGAAGGGAAAAGCTGATAGATGTCATTGAGCAAAAGGTCCTGAAGCCAAGGTCAGTTTCTCATGTTAATGTGTACCTGATTGAAGGCGCCAAGGAAAATATGCTGATTGATACCGGCTGGGATACTCCTGATGCCTTTGCCGCACTAAACAAAGAGCTAAGGAGCTATGGCTTTACCTTTAAAGATATCAGTCAGATCGTCATCACTCATGTACATCCCGACCACTACGGTCTATCCGGCAAGCTGAAGCAACTTTGTGGTGGCAAGGTGGCTATCAGCGAAATCGAAGCAGAACTGCTCGATACCCGCTATGTCCATACGGCTGAATTACTCAAGCAGATGCGCTGGTTTCTCCTTGCCAATGGAGTCCCCAAGGGCAGCATGTTACAACTCAGCGAAGCCTCGATGCCAGTACGCAAATTGGTTGTGCCCACCACGCCTGACATCATCCTCAAGGAAGGTAAAAAGATTTCGCTCGACCCATTTGAATTCAAGGTCTTGCTCACTCCAGGACATTCGCCGGGGCATATCTGCCTCTACGAACCGAATCGGAAATTACTCTTTTCAGGAGACCACATCCTACCTGAAATCACTCCCAACATCAGCCTTCATCCCCAAAGTGGAGAGAACCCACTGGGCGATTACTTAAATTCACTAGAGCAGATGATGAATCTTGAAGTCACCATGGCTTTCCCGGGACACGGCCCTGCTTTCAGTGGCATCAGACAGATCATTGACGGTATATTCCGCCACCATGACCAGAGGAGCAAAGCCATCCTAAAAGTACTTCAGGAGACCACGAAAACCGCCTACCAGGTAGCCACGGAAATACCGTGGCAGGATGATACCAAACCGGGCAGCTTCCACAACCTTAGCATATTCAACCAGCGCCTGGCGATAACGGAAACGCTGGCGCATATCGAGTTCCTCCGCAGAGAAGGTAAGGTACAGCTCTTTCAGCAGGAGGACACCAATCTCTATTTTGCCGGAGGTTAAGAGTGGATGAGCAAACCAGAAAAAAGGTAGCAAACCTCAAGCTCAACTACAAAGACTATCCCCAGAAAGAGCTTCTCATCGCCTTGCCCAACCCTTCTCCCAGAAGGGACTATGAAGAGGTGATAGTATCCAGCGAATTCACCACCCTCTGCCCGCTCAATCCGGGACAGCCGGATTATGCCACGTTCACCATCAAATATACGCCCGATAAAAGTATCCTGGAATTAAAGTCGGTGAAGTTTTATCTGACCAGCTACCGCATGGTAGAAATCTTTTTTGAGGAAGCCACTAACCGCGTGCTCGATGACCTGGTCAATGCCATCAAACCTAAGAAGATGGAGGTGGTAGCGGAGTGGAATATCCGGGGTGGCATCGGCACAGTAATAATGGCAAGTTACGATAAAAATAAGAAGGGTAAAAGTAAACAATAAAAAAACTGATGGAGGGTAGACATGGTAGCGAAAATCGGCATCAACGGTTTCGGACGTATCGGTAGACTTGTTTTCAGGGCAATCAGCCAGCACTATAAAGACAAATTAGAAATAGCAGCGGTCAACGATCTTACCGATGCCAAGACAAATGCTCATCTCCTCAAATATGACAGCACGTACGGGATTTATTCGGGGACTGTGGAGGCAAAGGAAGACACCATCATCGTCGATGGCAGAAAAACCAGAGTTATCGCCGAGCGCGATCCCGGCAAAATCCAATGGAAAGAGTACGGCATCGACGTTGTTATCGAATCCACCGGATTATTCACCGATGCCAGTAAAGCAGCTGCCCATTTTCAGGGTGGTGCCAAGAAAGTTATTATCTCAGCTCCAGCCACAGGCGAGGATGCGACTATTGTGATGGGTGTCAACGAAAACAAGTATGACCCCGCCAGGCATCGTGTTATCTCTAATGCCTCCTGCACCACCAACTGCATCGCACCGGTAGCCAAGGTTCTCCACGATAACTTCGGTATCACCAGGGGATTGCTATCCACCATTCACGCTTATACGAACGACCAGAGGCTTCAGGACATGTATCACAAGGACCTGCGCCGGGCACGGGCAGCAGCCCAGAATGTCGTCCCTACCACTACAGGGGCTGCTAAAGCGGTAGCATTAGTCCTGCCCGAGCTCAAAGGTAAGCTCGACGGTATCGCTCTCAGGGTTCCGGTGCCTACCGTTTCCCTCTGCGATTTTGTGGCTGATTTAGACAAGGAGGTCACCGCCGAGCAGGTCAACCAGGTCTTCAAAGCTGCCGCCAACGGCAAGCTCAAGGGAATACTGGAGTATTGCGAAGAGCCATTGGTCAGCTCCGACTTCAGAGGCAATCAAGCCAGTTCTATTTTTGATGCTCTGAGCACCATGGTGCTCGGTGGCAATATGGTCAAGACTATCTCCTGGTACGATAACGAATGGGGCTATAGCTGCCGACTCGCCGATTTGACGTTGTATATTCTTAGTAAGGGCGTATAGACTTTATCATGGGGCACTGTATACCGTGCCTTCTTCAGGCGAAACGTTCAAAGCGCTCTTTATCGGCTTTGCAGATGGGACAGACGTCAGGAGGACCTTCCCGAGCACATAAATAGCCGCAGACTTTACATCTCCATACCGGCAAAGGAAACATCGACGTAGTACCTTCTATTGCCTTCGGTGTAGCCTCCATCCTCACCTTCCTTGGTGGTCTCCGCTCGGGAATAGAACCGATGCTTCGCTGACCACTCACCACCTGGCGAGAAACGTAGAGACCTCAGTAGCAGGCTCCATATTGGCTCAGATCAGGGTCTCGATAATCACAGGGGCAGATAATATCAATATCTTCAGCTTTTTGTCCCGCTGCCAGCCGGCAGGGGCAAGCTCTGTAACCATACCTCTTCTCATTCACCAGCAAGCCTTTTACCAGCTCCCTGGTGAACTTTACGTCGGGATTGAGATAATAACCGCCAGCCTTAGCCTGTTTCTTCAGCTTCTGGTACGATGCCTCCAGTTCATCCTGATTAATCAATGTCTCATTAATCATGCTTTAAAGCCCGAATCTCATCTTCCTGAAATCCGACAATGCATTTATTATCATTGATCACCAGCGTGGGAAAGGAACAGTTAGGATTCCACTTCTCGACAGTTTTCATTACCTGCGTTTTCTCATCGGCGTTTAACTGGTCGACGTTCGTATAATAATAGTCTACATCCAGGTCTTTTAACAGTTGCTTCGCTTTATGGCACCAGGGGCAGGTGCTCAGGGCATAGAGGACGACCCGACCTACGTTTTTACCGGGAACATGCTCCAAAGCCATATGGTACCTCCTTGCAACTCTGTTTATTTACTTTATTGTAGCACACAATATGCCGATATAAGGGATTGCTTCGTCGCTATCGCTCCTCGCAATGACAGAGGGTAAAAAATAAGGGGGTAGCTTTTGGCTACCCCCTTACTATTCAAGTACTGGTGTATTTTAGGCTCTGCGGGTCTTCATGATGAGGACCAGAGTCACAATCACCAGAATGGCACCAATGGCTATCACTATCCAAACCCATAACGGAGTTGTCGGTTCTTTGGGTTCAGGAGCTGCCGGAGGTGCTGCCGGTCTCGGCTGGATGGAGAAGGCGAATGACGCACTCCACTCTGACGGTGCCGGCTTCACAGCCTGTACGCGCCAGAAGTACTGTTTGCCACAATCGAACTTCGCTTTCTTCGCCATGTACGCAGTGGTTATCACATTGGAATCCTCTTCCAGCGGAGCACTCATGTCAGCATTGGCAGATATCTGTATCTTGTATGCTGTGGTCTCCTTGAATGGCGACCATGAGAAAGCGAGCGGAGCGTCACACGGGCAGGCACAGCCATTGTCCGGTGACAGCAGCTGCGGTCCGTAGTACGGAGTGGTAACTCGGAATCCAGCTTTGATGGTGAAGTTCCTCACCTCAGACCATGGGCTGATGACCGCATCAAGCGTGACCTCATCGAGGACTCTCACTCTCCAGTAGTAGAGATGTCCGCATTCAAGCGCAGGTACGGCAGGAGTCGGTCGGAATATACCATTTATTACGAATGCAGCGCCAGTCGCATTGGTAATAGCCGGCATGGTGCCACCACCATTGGTGAAGTACACCAGCGCCGGTGAGGTGACATCGACAGGGAGGATACCATAAGGTCCAACATAAGAGCATACTGGAGCAGAGCTATCGTACACGCCCAGCGTGAATGCCTTATCCTTGGCAATCTGCAACTGGTACAGTGTGGCGATGCAGAGCTGCTCCCAGCGGAAGTTCACTTCCTGGTTTCGGCCAGTAGCCGGGTCGCAGCCAATGATGGCGCCGTCATCGAGGGTCAGTTTGGGACCCTTCTTGGCGACACAGTCAGTGTACTCCCAGAGCAAGCCGATTGTCTTGACGCCATTGCTGTATCCAGGCCAGGTGGAGCCCTTGGCTTGGTTGTGGACATCGGAGTAGAAATTGTTGTCAATGGCATACAGAGTGGTATAGGTGTCTGCTGTCAGACAACCGCAGAATTTGAGCGACTTCGGCTCAAGGGTGAATCGGGAATATGTAGCCTGATATGGAGAGGCAGCAGCATCGAGACAGGACCATTCCAGGCCTGGCTTGGGTATCCCAGCCAGCGGGGTCAGCGTCCGCTCGACACCACTGTAGTACCCAATATGAGCCGCATACAGCGTGCCCTGGCCGGTCACGTTCAGCGAGTTGGTCTGTACCAGACCATAGTACCCCTTGTGTGGCCCGGCATAGCCGATAAAGCACATGCCAGTCATCATGTCGGTCCAGTCAACGTTGGAGCCGGCCGGAGCCGTATTGCGGTAGACCAGGCCAGCATTAGTTGTATCATTGGCGACATAGATGGTGGCATTCTTGACAAAGTCGGTGTCAAAAATGGCATGGTAGCCGATGGTAGCTGCGTTCGGCATCGGTCTCACCATTGGCACGAATGAGGTACCACCATTGGTGGAGAGGGATGCCGGATTCGGTGAGGCTGCTGTCTGAGCATTGCCCACCAGCACCTTGTCAGGCGCCAGGGCTTCAATAGTGTGGCCGCCAGCAGTGGCCGAACCTACCGTCTGGATGGTGCTCGACCAGGCAGTTCCGGTGTACGGCATCTTCTGGACATTGCCATCATTCGACAGGACATAGACGATGGTGCTGGTTTCAAAGGCAAAGTCCTGTACCGGGATTCTCGGATTCATGTCAGCCCAGTAATCACCGAAGTCCGGTGACCAGGCCATCGCTTTGGTGTTGATACCAACAGGGAATCCACCAATAGAAGTCTGTCCACTGGTACCACCAGCAGCCCAGCCTAAAACCTGTCCGTCCAGCTTATCCGGAGCCAGTCTCAGGATAGCATAGTTAGACTGGGTGGAGTTGCAGGTGAGAGCGGTGACATGGGTATACACTCTCTCCCAGACCTGCCCGATGGGCAAAGCCGGCAGCGGCGGAGCCACTACTTTCTCATTGGTGCTGCTGCGCCACACGCTGTCAAAGCCCTGACAGTAGGTCCCGTTGTTGACCGATGCCAGGTAGACCGTGGTGCAATCAGCAGATGGTGCCACATCGGTGAGCTTGTTGATTCGGGTGTCAATCAATGACAGCTGGTTCCAGGTCTCACCGTTATTGCGGGTCAGACTGAATGCTGACTCATCCAGAGCCGCTAAACTGAAGATGCCAGCAGGCCATACTGGTTGTGCACTTATTTGTTCATTGGACGCGGTAAACGGCCCATCGTAGGCTATGGCACCGGTGGTGGCATAGGCGACGCCCTGTGCGGCAAAGGTCGGCGACCAGACCACATAGGCATTGCCATAACGCTGGTCATTGGAATCACAATTCGTCCATCCAGCGGCGCCGGTAGGTGGTTTCTTGGCCGGATACCAGCAGGGGACGGGACAGGTGGTCGGCGAGTCGGTGAACCATACCGGGACCGCAGCCCTGCAGGCCTGCCCCAGCCTCTCGCCAACCAGCAGTTTACCTGAGGCATAGGTGCCCCAGTAGGCGATGCTGGCAGCCCTTCGGGAAACGATATCGCCCATAGCATACGACGTACTGGTATTGTCCATCAGACAGTAGACGATATTGTCATCAACTCGGAATACGCCGAGTGGAGTTGCACCTCAGCCACAGGCATCTGTGCAAATATAGAAGCGGCGCAAACTGGCGCTCTGGCCGGAGAAGTCTGACGGCATCTGTATCATACCAGTGATGATCACGTTGATGTCAGGCGAAGCGCCTGGACTGTCAGTCGGCCGTTTGATTTCCACATGGGTGCCGGCCGTCTGCCAGGTGGTGGTGTTCTTAGCGATATCAGCAACACCGGTGACCAGGAAGGTGCCATCAACTGAGGCATGGGTGCCTGAGTAGAGCACGGCAATGGTGGAATCACCATTGAAGGTCGGTGAGAATTTGGCGGCAATGATATCGCCGTCAAAGGGATTGGTCGATACCGGGGTGCCATTGGTGCTGTTCTGGACGTTCCAGCCACCGTAGCCGGGCATCTTCATCGTCCACAGCACATTGCTGTTAGCAACAACCGTACCTTTTCTAACTCCCACCAGGATGGAGCGCGCACCGTAGTCCATGCTTATGTCCATGGCACTGATATAGGCATCGGCAGGAGCATATGAGGTTGCCGTCGGCGGCCACTGGGTATTTTCCCAGTTACTGCCTCCATCCATGGAAAGGAACACCCTCTGTTCTGGGTCCATATCTGGATCAGTGTAGTCGACGACGGTGCTCGCGGCAACAGCGACGATATTCGGATTGTCCGGCGCTATCGCCATGTCCCACACGATGACCGTGGGTGACGTCCCAGGATTTGCCGGATTCAGCCAGTCTCGAACAAGGTTATTGTAATTGGCTCCGCTCCAGGAACGGCCGCCATCCCTTGACATCATAAACCGCACCCTGGACCAGGTATTGTCATCCCATGTGGGGGGCGCTCCACCCACAGGACTACGAGTGTAAATGGCATACATGGTAGTGCCATTGCTGCCTACCAGCAGCTTGACGATTTCGGAACCAGCCTCTGCGCCGTTCCAGATAGGGCTGAACAGGTTATTGGTTTGACCTGCTGCCGTATCTGGAGTGTCTACCGGCCACCACTGCATTTTCGATTGCTCGGCAGCAGCTGATACTGGCTCGGGGCTCATCAGTCTGGCCGGTACCACAAAGCTGGCAACAAGCACCAGAGCGACAAGTATTCCCAGAAAACTCGAGTATTTAACTTTCATTCTTCCTCCATTAGTTGAGCTACTATAGTGCTCTATCGAGAACCCTCGCAAACTCGACCTTTCGCCTCGGGTCTTTATGGGGACCCCAAGAGGGGCATAGTAACCTATCAACTATTTTACCATTCCTGACGCCTTTTGCAATAGTATTTCAGGAGAGAAACAGAAAAAAGAGGTACAATGAGGTAGAAAAATGGTAATGGGGGATTTGCATGTATTATTTTGCCTATGCTAGCAACCTTAACAGGAAACAAATGGCGGAGCGTGCCCCGGGCAGTAAGCTCAAGTTCAGCGCTGTACTGCCGAATTACAAGTTAATATTTGTCGGCTGGTCAAGACAATGGAAAGGGGGCGTTGCCAGCATCAAGCCATTTAAAGGCGAGAAGGTGAAGGGCGCGGTCTATGAAGTTACCGACAGCGATTTAAAGAAGCTGGACAGGTATGAAGATTACCCCACGAGCTATAACCGTTTTAATGTGATGGTCTGGACTGACGATGGCGACCCTGTGGAAGCGGTGACCTATATTAAGAATGAGCAATCGCCGGAGTCAAAGCCATCTCCAGAGTATCTGGCAGTTATTCGTCAGGGGTACCGAGACTGGGATATAGAATAGCCAGAGAAAGAGAGAAAATCCTCTCCCCTTGATGGGATAGAATTTGGCTGAGCTACAGGTAAAGGCTTGTTTACATATTTATTCAGAGGGAATGCTATATGTAACGTCTTAAATATTTGCGCATAATACTTTAAGAGTGCCATTAGGCTGCTCCCATCTCGTAAATTGAGATACTAAAGCGATTCTCAATTTTTCGACGGATGTGAAATAACGGTTGTGAGTTACCTGTCGTCGAGTGATTCGCCAGACCCGTTCCACCGGATTGAGTTCGGGTGAATATGACGGCAGGAAGATTCGTATCAGTCGGTCTTGATTGGACGCGAACAAGTCTTTCAAACCTTTCGCCCTGTGCCATTTGGCATTGTCCAGGATAAGATATATTTTCCCTTGTGTAGATTCGAGGAGATACCGGATAAAGTCGCCAAAGGTCTCGGAATTGAAGGTAGGCGCCTCTTTTGTAAGGAGACTGCCTGTTTTCAGATTGAGTGCCCCGAAGAAACCCACGTTGTGACGGACTGAAGGCGAAACTACGCGAGGTTGTTGTCCTTTCGGAGCCCACATCCTTATCAGGCTGCTGTGTCGCTGGAAATGGACTTCGTCCTCGCACCAAAGCTGCATCGTAGGGTCTTTCATCCACTCGTAGAAGTTTTTTTAAAGGCCTCCTGCCGGAGAGGATCGGCTTCGCTTGCCTGACGGCGAGGTCTCTGGAGGCTGAATCCCATCTGATGGAATAGTCTTTGGCATTGCCGTACACTGAGCGATATAGCGTAGTTCTTTCCCAGGTGGTGTGACAATAACACGCCGTCCCACAGGTTTTGATCATAACCCGTATCTCTGGGAGAACGCCGTAATTCTTTTCGCACTCTTTGCTTTTGCGAAGCTGAAAGACGGCCAGGTCGGCCAGGATGCTTTCCGTCCCAAAGTCCGCTAAGCCCGTGAGAAGCCAGTCTTTTAACCCAGTATTCGATAGTTCTGGAGGAGAATCCGAAAGCACGTGATGCCTCATAGGCACTAGCTCCACGCAACACATACAAGACAACGGCAAGCCGATGAAAGTATCGTCCTTCCCTGGTTCGTGATAATTCATCTTGAATCGCCGCAATAAAGATTTCGGCATCCGGAATGGTTATCCTTTTCATGGGAGCAACCTCCTACAGCTTTGCTCCCATTATATAGTATTAACAAAATATACGCAATATATTATGTCGCTTCATATAGAAAGTGGACCACGAGACATTGATGAGCTATTAAGGAGAGGAGTCATCATGAAAATCGACACACATTGCCATTTATCCTCGGAGGGTTTAGCACGAGCCATTTCAAGATACACACCATACAATATTGTCATCGATCGTAAGAATAAAATCCTTAGCACTGCATTAGCAGAAAAAATGCTTCTACTGAATGAGGATGAACGGATCGAAGAAATGGGCGCTATGGGTATTGATGTCAACGTAATCTCTGTTGGTACCTATATTCTATTCTCGGAGCAGCAGCTTAAAAAGTCTGCTCAAATACGTTTAACGATCTCACAGGTGGTGAATGATTATCTTGCTTCAATCTGTCAACGTTATCCTCAACGATTCATGGCTTTTGCTGATATACCACTAACACTTGGTGATAAAGCAATAAAAGAAATGACGAGGTCACTGGATGAACTTCATCTTCATGGCATCGGGCTGGTGACCAGCTTTGATGGGAAGTACCTTGATGCACCTGAATTCAAATCGTTTTTTAAAGAGGCCAATTGGCGAAAAACGGTGATATTTGTGCACCCATTCAATCCTCCAACAGCGCAGCAGGCGCTCATGGAGCTAGAAATGTATCGAGTTGTTGGATTCCCATGTGAAACAACGCTGACATTTTGTCGAATGGCCTACTCTGGATTCATAGAGCAATATCCTGATATTACTTTTATTTTATCTCATGTTGGTGGCACAATTCCATTCCTCTGGCCAAGAATTGATTACACTTATCCAGGCGGTTCAGTAAATCCTCCGACTCACTATCTCAAGCGCTATTACTACGATACAGCACTATCAGATACAGAATCCCTCATGCTTGCCTTTAAACGAGTAGGCGATCATCTCATATTTGGCACTGATTATCCGTTTAAGAAAGAGCATATCAATCGCACATTGGCTTCAATTGAAGGTATGGATGTGTCAGATGAGGTAAAAAGGAAGATTCTGGGAGGAAATGCTCTTGCACTATTTCACAAGAATACCGAAGTTTAGGATATTAGGAATGAGGGTTTGCCTGTGAGCACCTTTGTTCTTTCTATTCACATCCCTCTGAGAAAAGAATAATCAGACCGCAAGCCCTTTTCCTACCAATACCTTTGCCACGTCCGTAAGCTCGAGTTGCTCAAGCTTTGAAGTTGTTTGGAGACCGCTTTTAACATCCCATCCTCTGTAGTGATAGTATTCGTCTCTCATGCCTTCAAATTTATCTTTGTCGAGCACCATTCCTTTTCTGGTTATCATCTTTCCACCTTCTCCCGGCACGAGACAGTCAAGGTTGTGCGCAGTGAATTGTAGAGGCATCCTGTAGGTAAATTCTGGAAGAGTATCAAATTCTTTGCCCCTATGACCTTCCCTAACTAATATAGCCCTTTGCAAATTAAAAACCCGTTCACCTATCCGATACAGCCCGTCCTCGTCTATTTCTTTGCCTACTATTGCTGAGAAAACCTTGCTTTCAATCGCAGGGTCACCCATGTGGTCTAGCGAATGCGGGGAATGTGCGATAGGCCACGCGTAGTCACACAGAATGAGGCTCTCCTTTACATACTGGCGATCCTGTATTTTTTTTGCCGCAAGGGCTTTGCCCTCATAGGTAGAAAAATCTGCAGCTAGCTCACTACCCCAGAACCTCTTGGCGACCATACGGACGACATCAGTAGAAACGTAAGCGTTTTCAATGCCCTTTTGCCAAGCAACCCACTGAGCTATTAACCAGGATATTTCATGCAATTGCTGGATTGGGCGTTTCGGCTCCGTGGCGTAGAAAATACCCGTGGTAATAAACATCCTCGGGTCATAGACCCATTCTTCTCCCGTCCTGGGAAAAAGGAGATCACCGATTAATTCTTTTGCTCTCTCCCCAAGAGAATCAGCTGCTTTTACGACGCCCCGAGCAAGGATTTCACCGAAGCCTTCCTTAAGTGAGATTTTCCTTATTACGCTTTCGATAAACTCAAGGCTCCCATATTTCGATAAGGGAATGCCTGTGTTTTTATCTGTAAGGATGCCTTCTTGTCCACATCTGTGTAACCATTGAATGAGAGGGGCGATAACCATGGTATCGAGGCCATATTTATCCGAGAGCCTAGATGCATGGAACGGGACCTCGGTCCAGCCTTTGTGATATTGCATTGCTACACCTACGTAAAAACCACTTTGCTGGCACATCAATTTGCCCCTGTCACCGTTGCTCGCCTGGTACACTGCTCTGAGACAACCAGCAATACACCCATAACATGCTTTTCTCTTACCATTAGGTGGAAATGGCGGTTCTTTGAGTGTAGGGGGCGTTATTCTTCTATCCTTGGTTAACCTGCGGATATAGTCAGTCAATTCATGGAATTTTTCTGGATTTGACGGCACTACTTTCCCGCTTCCGTTAACTACTACGGCTTTAAGTTTCTTTGAGCCCATAACAGCTCCGAAGCCACTGGCACCGCTGGAGTCATCTTCAGTGAGTACTGTAGCAAAAGGAACCATGTTTTCTCCAGCAATACCGGTGGTTATAACCTTTACCAGGGTGCCCAGGTCTCTTTTCAGCGTCTCTCTGGTCTCAACAGAGTTTTTACCCCAGAGAGCTGAGGCATCTCTGATTTCCACATTAGTGTCATGTATGAAAAGATAGACAGGTTTATCCGACTTACCCTGAAGCACAATACCGTCCCAACCGGCAAATTTTAGCTCAGCTCCCCAGCTTGCTCCCAAATTAGCGTAGCAGAATAATTCAGGCGTCGTAGCAGGGGATTTCCCGCAAATCTGTGTCCTTGAGCCGGCCAGACCGGTAAACCCTGCCAGTGGCCCCGTGGTAAATATCAGCGGATTCTCAGCATCGGAAGCCCTGATATCCGGTGAGACCTCATCCCAATAAATTTTAGCAGCAATACCCCTGCCTCCGATGAACTTATCAATATAGTCTGCTGTGGATACGGAGGTTATATCTCCTGATGATAAATTTACCCGCAAAATTTTCCCGGCGTATCCAAATAGCCTTGTCACTTTTCCTTACTCCTTCCTGGTTAGGGAGATATGTCATTAGCCGGTGGGCTTGTCATCCTTTGTATTCGTACCACCACCTACGAAGTGTCGCTGATGAGCAGACTACATCAAAGATCCGGTTAAGGACCATGGTTCAGGTGGGAGGTGGTAGAGAAAACCAGTCTCCGCTATTCTTCTTTGATAGTTATCGTCTTAATGACGTCGCCTTTGGTACTGGGATTCTTCGAAGGGTCTCTGGGGGTAATCTTGTTCAGGACATCCATTCCCTTGGTCACCTGTCCGAATACCGTATGCTTGCCATCGAGGTATGATGCGGGAGCATAAGTGATGAAAAACTGGCTTCCATTGGTATTAGGACCGGCATTGGCCATGGACAGCGCGCCGGTGCCATGGCGGCGCTGGCTAATTTCGTCTTCAAACCGGTACCCCGGGCCACCGGCACCTGTTCCAGTAGGGTCTCCGCCCTGTGCCATAAAGCCGGGGATTACCCTGTGGAAGGTAACGCCGTTATAGAAACCTTCACGTGCCAGGAACACGAAATTGTTCACGGTCTTGGGAGCATCTTTAGCAAATAGCTCAAGCACGATATCGCCCTTTTCCATCTGGATAGTGGCAGTGTACTTTTTATTCACGTCGATTGTCATTTTGGGTGGTGCGCTGTATTGCTTCGGTCCTGATGGGGAGGGTGAGGGTGAAGATGCCGGTTCGGGTTCTTTGGCGCAGCCGAATGCCGGCACGGTTGCCATCAAAAAAGTTACCATTAAGATATAACACTTTGACACAGGTTGGTCCTCCTATCAAAATTGCTTGCCAGCCGTCAGAATTCCTGCTGGCGCTTTGCAGAAAACTATTTAAGGATAGCGAGCACAGATTGTTTTTCTCAGTCTGAGGCTGATAGCTATCGTTAAAACTATTCTAAGTCCTTTTGGATTTCAATAATGGCATAGCAAATCTCGGCAAAAGCCAGAAAGCCGTAGCCGTAGAGCAACGAGGCTATGATGCCACCGATGGCCATTCCTATCGCCGCAACGCCGCCTACAGTTTCCATGCCGGGCATAAGAGATTGGAAAGCTCCGCCCATACCAGCCCAGACAGCCACACCGATCGACACCAGGATGCCGAATACCAGCACTATCCAGCCGAATATCTGGAAGATAACCGCGGCAGTGCTCAGGATGCCATGTTTTCGGGGCCGTGCCACCACTGGTTTTGCCGCTGATGCTCCGGCAACTGTGGGAGCGGCGACGGTTGTAGGAGCAGCGCCAGCTTGCACTGGAGGCTGCTGGCTCATCATCGGCATCTTCGCTCCGCAAACCCCGCAGAACTGCTGTCCCGGGGCAATCGGTGAGTTACAGGTAGGACAGGTGTTTGCCTTCTGCTGCACTACACCAGCCAGGTTAAGTCCGCAAACCCCGCAGAATTTCTGATTAGGAGCCAGCGGTGAACCACAACTGGGGCAATTTATCATCTGCTGCATAATATCACCCTCCTTTTCTTTCTGGCATTATATAACTTGTATTTGCTATATACAAGACGTGGCAGCTAAAATTCAATAATTCCGCGGCTGTTTTCGCTTAAAAATCTAGGCGTATGCTATAATCCAGCCGTGAAAGTTTCAGAGTTGGGCGAGTTCGGCTTAATCAGGCTGCTGGCGGATATCATCGATAAGTCCAAGAATCCGACGGACGCCTCTTGGCGGCGACTGCTTATCGGTATCGGCGATGATGCTGCTGCCTGGAAAAGTGATGGCTCGGTTCAATTAGCCACCACCGATAGCCTGATTCAGGACGTGCATTTCGATTTGAGCATTGTCACCTGGGAGGAGTTGGGCTGGAAATCGATAGCGGTGAATTTGAGTGATATTGCGGCGATGGGAGGCATTCCTCAGTATGCCCTGGTGTCATTAGCTCTGCCTGGTACCACGGAAACGGACTGCGTATCGAGCCTGTACCACGGTATGATGGAGGCAAATAATAAGTTCGGTGTGGCTGTTAGCGGCGGAAATATCTCCGCTGCCGATAAGACAATGATTTCTATCACTATTCTGGGCACGCTGAAGGGTAAAACAACGCTTACCCGCTCTGCAGCTAAAGCTGGTGAGCAGGTAGCCCTTACTGGCTATACGGGCTTATCAGCCGCTGGGCTGAACATGCTGAAGCACAATCTGAAATTCGACGATACAACGACCAGGCTCTTTAGAGAAGCACATCTCAAGCCTGTGCCCAGAGTGAAAGAGGGACAGCTGCTATTACATTGCGGGGTGAGGGCTGCTATCGATATCAGCGACGGGTTGCTTGCCGATTTAACTCATATTTGCGAGGCGAGCAGGGTCAGTGCCCGAATCAGGCAGGACCTGGTGCCAATTCATGATGCTCTCCGTGCTCATTTCAAAGACGATTGCCGTCAATTGGCTCTCGCGGGTGGGGAAGATTATGAGCTCCTGTTCACCGCTCCCAGCAGGATTATTGAGAAAGTAAGGAAATCTCTGTCCTGCCCGGTAACGGTTATCGGGGAGATAGCTGATACTATGCCGGGGCAGGTCACCGTGGTCGACGCTGAAGGTAACAGTATATCACCTCAACAGGGAGGCTGGGATCATTTTAAATCGAAGCATGAGTAAGAGGAACGTGCCTCTACAGCTTGTCTCTCACAGTCCGGAACAGACTCAGGATTTAGGAAGACTTCTGGGAAAGCTGGCACAAGCCGGCGATATAGTGCTCCTCGTAGGTAATCTGGGCAGTGGCAAGACCTGCCTGACGCAGGGCATTGCCTGGGGGCTGGGGGTTGAGGAATACGCTTTCAGCCCAACCTTCATCCTGGTCAGGGAATATCACGGCAGGCTGCCTTTATACCATATCGATTTATATAGACTTGACCGCATCGAGGAAATCATCGATTTGACGCTTGAAGAGTACCTGTACGGCGAGGGAGTATGTGTCATCGAGTGGGCTGAGAAAGGTAAAGAGGTGCTGCCCGGCGAGAATTTGCTGATAAAGCTGGATTACCTTTCGCCCACGGAACGCTCTTTTTCCCTGGAACCGCACGGCGAACGATACGAGCAACTAATGCAATCCTTCAAAGCAAAGCTGAAAACATGGAATTAGCTATTGATACTTCGACAGATTTTGCCAGCATTGCCTTGTCTCATAAAGGTGCTGCCATAGTTGAACTGACCTGGCGTTCAGGCCAGAATCATACCGTGGAACTGGTGCCGAATATAGACCGTATGTTAGGCCAGGCAAAGGTTGACCAGAAAACGCTCGAGGCTATTTTCGTAGCCAGAGGCCCGGGAAGCTTCAACGGGCTTCGTGTCGGCATGAGCACTGCCAAGGGCCTGGCTTTTGCCTTGAATATCCCACTGGTTGGAGTAAGCACTCTGGAAATTGAGTCATATCCCTTTGCCTGTACCGGGCTATTATTGTGTCCTATTCACAATGCGGGTCGCGGTGAGATTGCCACAGCCCTGTACCGTGATAACGGCGAATGGCGCTGTCTACAGGAAGAGCATCTCACCACCGTAGAGGCGCTTTGTCAGAGTATTGATGAGAAAACGGTTTTTTGCGGTGAAATCCCGGAGCCGGTTATGGTGCAGTTGCAGCAGAAGCTGGGCGAAAGAGCGGTAATCCCGGAGCTTGCAGCTCGGTTGCGCCGTGCTGGCTATCTGGCGGCTCTCGGCTGGAGGCGCCTGGAACGAGGCGAACAGGACAATGCAGCGACACTGCAACCGCTCTACCTGCGCCAGCCTCCAATCACCCAGCGCAAAGTGAAATAAAAGGCATACACCTGATACAATTGGACGTATCAATCTGAAACAAGGAGCTTGAAATGGAAAGAACCCTGGTGCTAATGAAGCCTGATGCAGTACAGCGAGGTCTGGCAGGAGCTATCATTGCGCGTTTCGAACGGCGCGGACTGCGAATTGTGGCGATGAAGATGATCCAGATGGACAAAGCCCTGGCGCAGCGTCACTATGCCGTCCATCAAAGCAAGCCGTTCTTCAATGATTTAGTCAAATTTATTACCTCAAACCCTATTATCGCTGCTGTTTTTGAAGGGAAGAACGCTGTCGAGGTAGTGCGACAGACGATGGGTGAGACGAACTCAGCAAAAGCGTCGCCGGGGACAATCAGGGGTGATTTCGGCATCGACCTTCAGTACAATCTGGTGCACGGCTCTGATTCGGTGGACAATGCCGCCAAAGAGATAGGCATTTTCTTCTCGCCTGAGGAGATTCTCAAATATTCCAGAGACATAGACAGGTGGATTACTGGAGCCTGACCACCAGAGTGGCATCACCCCAGAGTTCGTCAAGCTTGTAGTATTCACGTTGCTGGGGTGAGAAGATATGGACGATAACGCTACCCAGGTCGAGCAATACCCATCCTGAATCAGCATCGCCTTCACGGTGATACGGGAGAATGCCTTTTTTCTTAAATGTTTTGCTGATTTCCTCGCGGATGGCTTCGATTTGACGGTCGCTATCAGCGCTGCAGATAACAAAATAGTCGGCGAATGAGCAAATCTTTCTGGTATCCAGAATGACAATATTATCAGCCAGCTTGTCCGAAGCAGATTCGACTACTTGTCTGGCTATTTCTATCGATTTCAGAACGAACTCCCCCGCTGATCTATCACATTATTATCTCAGATAAATTATACCACATTCCCCGATATACGATTAGTGGTCAGCCAATCCCTCATTCCTGCCCCCTTCTCTTCCTCCAGAGATGAAACTTGTCAAAAGTACAAAGCCCATTGGGCTCCATCGCTTACCTGTTTGCAGCCTGCTACTTTTTGTCTTCTTTAAAATATTCTGACAGGCTCTTACCGAAGTCCTGGGCTGCTTTGCCTACCTCTCTGAATTTTCCTTTCACTTCGTCATCTTTAAATCTGTTGCCAAAGGCTTCTGCCGACGCCGCGGCGCTTTTGCCAAAATCTTTCGCCTTCTCCTTAAGCTCAGGGTCATCGAATATCTGGCTTACGGCATTTCCGAATGCTTCCATCATCTCGCCAAAGCTTTTAGCCGGGTTTATCTTCTCAACGTTCTTATTCTCTGTCATGGTGTTTCTCTTTGCCTCCTTTGCAGCTCGTATACCTTACTTTCAATGTAATCCCACTGGTGACGATTGTCAATGCCGAGAATCAGGCAGTCTTTCTTCGCTTCACCCCTTCGGTATAACGAAGCCATATGGGGTGCTGAGAACGTGATAAACAGTCATCGGAAGCTAATTTTTACATGTGGATGTAGATTTCTGCTATAATCTAAGTTCAGAGGAAAAGACATACTATGAAAAGATGGTGGCAAGGCAGTTTATTTTATCTGGTTGTCCTTATCGCCATAATCGCCCTGGCTTTTAGCTTTCTGTCATCGACAAAGAGCACAGCAGAGGTCAGCTTCAATGAATTCGTCAAACGAGCTACCGGCGGCGATGTGGATACCATTCACCAGAAGGGAAATATTTTAATCGGCCTAAAGGGCGAAACCGAAGTGGTGAAAACGGCTTTCATCGGCAGCACCAAAGAGCTTATGGATGCACTCAAAGGAGCCGGCGTGTCCCTTGAAGACGGTAAAATAATCCTCGATGTCAAGGCTGGTGAGTTTGACTGGGGAGGTATCCTCATCGGTTTTCTACCACTCGTCTTGTTCGGTGTGTTGCTTTTCTTTCTGTTTCGTTCAGCCCGCGGCGCCAATACTCAAGCATTTAATTTCGGTAAAAGCCGGGCGCGGTTAGCGAGCGGCAGTAAATCTACCGTTACCTTCGAGGATGTCGCTGGGGTTGATGAAGCCAAAGGCGAGTTACAGGAGATAGTAGAGTTCCTCAAGACACCTCAGAAGTTTCAGGCTCTGGGGGCTCGTATCCCTCGAGGCGTGCTCCTAGTGGGGCCTCCTGGCTGCGGCAAGACACTGATAGCGAAGGCAGTTGCCGGTGAGGCAGGAGTTCCCTTCTATTCCATCAGCGGCAGTGAATTTGTGGAGATGTTTGTGGGTGTGGGCGCCTCCAGGGTGAGAGACCTCTTCGACCAGGCGAAGCGCACTCCTCCCTGCATTGTCTTTGTTGACGAGATCGATGCAGTAGGCAGACATCGTGGCGCCGGTTTGGGTGGTGGTCACGATGAACGAGAACAAACTCTCAACCAGATACTGGTGGAGATGGACGGTTTTGATACCAATACCAGTATCATCGTTCTCGCTGCCACAAATCGTCCTGATATTCTTGATCCAGCTCTTTTGCGCCCCGGCAGGTTTGATCGGCATGTGATCATCGACCAGCCGGATATCAGCGGTCGGAAAGCCATTCTCACCGTACATGCTAAGGGTAAGCCTTTAGCTAAGGAAGCCAACCTTGAAGTGATAGCCAAGCAGACCCCAGGTTTTAGCGGAGCCGATTTATCCAACCTGATAAATGAGGCAGCTATCCTGTCAGCGAGGCGCGACCTCAAGGAAATTAACACCAAGGAATTGGAAGATTCCATTGACCGTGTCATCGCTGGGCCTGAAAGGAAGGGACGTAAAATCAGCCAGAAAGAGAAGGAGATTACCGCTTATCACGAGGCTGGACATGCCCTGGCAGGTAAAATGCTCCCCAATGCCGACCCGGTACATAAGGTCTCTATCGTGGCGAGGGGAATGTTTGGAGGCTGGACAAGGTTTTTACCTACGGAGGACCGTCATTTGTGGACGCGTTCCCAGTTTGAAGATTTGCTGGCGGTGAGCCTGGCAGGCAGGACTGCCGAAGAAATAATCTTTAATGAGCTGAGCACCGGCGCCCAGAACGACCTAGAGCAGGCGACCAAGCTGGCTCGTAAAATGGTAACCGAATATGGAATGAGCGATAGGCTGGGACCCCGCACCTTCGGCAAGCGGGAAGAGCTTGTTTTTCTGGGTCGCGAAATCACCGAGCAGCGCAACTACAGCGAGAAGGTAGCCTTGCAGATCGATGAAGAAGTTTATGCGCTTATTCAGAATGCTCATAAAACGGCAAGGAAACTCCTTGTGGAAAGCAAGGAAAGGCTGAAGCTTATTGCCGAGCGGCTCATCGCTGTGGAAACGATTGATGAGGAAGGTTTTATAGCGCTTATGAATGAGCCGTTGCCTTCCACAGAACTGGAAACTTCACCCGCTACATAATACAGACTGCCGGCAGGAGATTTGCTATGTCTGCTTATAGTCCTATGATTAAGATTACTTCAAGCCCATTATCGCCTGAGCCTTTAATTAGAAGCTTTTATCGGGATGATTGCGGCGCTCTGGTAACGTTTATTGGCACGGTGCGCAATACCGATAAAAATGGCAAGAAGGTTGTCTCTCTGGAGATAGAGAGCTGCGATAAGAATGCCGAGAAGAAACTGCAAGAGATAGCCGCTGAGGTTCGCCAGAAGTGGCAGCTTCAACAAATCGTTGTCCAGCGCAGAATCGGAAAGCTCAAGGTCGGTGAAATTGCTCTGGTGGTGGTGATAGCTGCCACGCGTCGTAAAGAGGCGTTTGACGCCTGCCAGTATCTTATCGATAGGATTAAGATGGGCGGCATTACCATGGAGAGGGATATCTACGAAGCTGACGCGGTGTGAGGGCATATTATATGCATTTGTTTACTTTCTGCGCTTGATGACATACGTTGCCAGACCAATTAACGATTGGCGGGCATGGTTATCAGGCAGTTGTTCCAGAGACTGACACGCTTTAGTGCAGAAATCAGATGCTATTGCCAGACAATCATCGATAATCGATGAATTGCGGATTTTTTCCACGATAAGCGCCACTTTATCCATATCCTTGTTTTCAATAATACTCCTGAGCAAATTGCTGTCGGGGCTGGATTCGGCAAACAGTATTGATGGAAGAGTCACCGCTCCTTCGATTAAATCGGAGCCAACCGGTTTGCCCAGTTCTTCCTCGCGCGCGGTAAAATCGAGCACATCGTCAATAACTTGAAACGCCATGCCGAAATTATGCCCGTACTCTTTCAGTCCATTTATCGCCGTCTCCGGAGCCTGGCTTAAAACGGCGCCTGATTCAGTTGCCATGGCGAAGAGGCAGGCTGTCTTGGCGCTGATCCAGTTGTAATAGTGCTCTCGAGCCCGCTTTCTATCGAAGAGGACGTTTATCTGAGCTAATTCACCGCTGGAAATAGTCATCAGCGTCTGCGCGAACAGTTTCACCACTCTTAAATTGCCAGTGCTGGCGACAAGCATGCCAGCTTTGGCAAAGAGATAATCGCCGAGGAGCAGAGCACTGGCTTCACCCCAGGCATGGCTGATTGATTGCTTACCGCGGCGGGTCGGCGCATTATCAACAATATCGTCATGCACCAGAGTAGCATTATGCAGTAACTCGGTCGCTGTTGCCATCGGTGCCAGCAGGTTAAGGTCATAGTGGTAGAACATCCCGGCGAACAGAGTAAACGCTGGCCTGATTCTCTTGCCGCCGTTTTGCAACATGTATTCCAGCAATTGCGAGAGGAGAGGAATATCAACATTGGACACCGATTTCAGGCTATGTTCGATCTTCACCAGGTCGTCTTTTATCGGTTGATAAATGGTATCAAGGTTCATCTTGTACTTTCCAGTCGGCTCATCTCTTTTCCGACAATACTGTCATCGAGCTTGATGAAGAGAGGTTGTGGAGCAGGTAGTTTGCTGCCTGCTATCGGTAATTGAAATTTCCAACCAGTCGACTCTATCGTTCCGTCGAAACCCAGGAACGCATGGAGCTTCTGTGAGCTAAAGGGCAAATACGGATAAAGCATGGTCTTGAGGGCTGAGAGTGCTGCCATGGCTCCGTACACAGCGGTTGCCGCAGCCTGCCTGTCTTGCTTAATGGCTTTCCAGGGGGCTTTACTATCGAAGTATTTATTGCCTTCCTGCGCCAGCGCCATAGCTGCTTTGATGCCATCCTTAAAACGGCACTGCGCAATACAGGTATCCACGTTTTTCAAGGTCTCCTCAGACTTGCTTATCAATTCTCTGGTCTGGCTGTCAAGCTGACCGGGGTCAGGTATAGCCTCGGCGAAATTACGATTGGTAAAACTGAGAACACGATTGGCCAGATTCCCATAGGTGGCTACTAGCTCGTCATTGTTGCGGCGGAGGAACTCCCGCCAGGAAAAGTCGGTATCGCCAGTCTCGGGCATATTGATGGACATGGCGTAGCGGAGGGGGTCCGGGTCATAGCTCTCCAGGTAATCCGGCAGCCATATTGCCCAGTTACGGCTTGTAGAAAGTTTCTTGCCCTCGATGGTCAGGAATTCATTGGCAGGAACATCATAAGGTAGCGTCAGGCCTTCATATCCCATCAACATTGCCGGCCAGATAAGCGTGTGGAAGGGGATATTGTCTTTTCCGATGAAATAATAGCACCGGGCTTCCTCATTCCAGAAAGGCTTCCAGGCGGAGCTATCGCCCTGAGAATTTGCCCATTCTTTGCTTGCTGAAAGATAGCCGATTACTGCTTCGAACCATACGTAGATGCGTTTTCGTTCAAAGCCAGGTTGCGGCACCGTGATTCCCCACTCCAGGTCACGGGTTATGGCACGATCTTTGAGGCCGCCGTTGAGGATACCCATGGTGAAATTCATTACGTTCTGACGCCAGTGGGTTTCTCCTTTAACCCAGGATTTTAATTTATCCTCGAATGCGCTAAGGCGAAGGAAAAAATGTTCGGATTCCTCGAAACGTGGGGTGGTGGAGCAAATACGGCAGTGAATGTTGAGCAGGTCACTGGGATTGAGCGTCTTACCACATTGGTCGCACTGGTCACCGCGTGCGTTTGGAGAGTGACACTCAGGGCACGTTCCTTCGACGTAGCGGTCCGGCATGAAGCGCCGGCACTTCGGGCAATATGCCTGGAGCATACTGTCTTTATAGAGGTAACCTCTGTCCAGCAATTTAAGAAAAATATCGTGGACTACTTCGGCATGATTTGCCGTGCCGGTGCTGGTAAACAGGTCAAAGGAAATCCCCAGTTTTTTCCAGCTATCAAGGAACTCGTAGTGATATTTCGAGGCTATCTCTTGAGGGGTTTTATGCTCCTGCTCGGCACGCAGAGTAATCGGTGCTCCGTGCTGGTCACTCCCGGATACCATGAGTACCTTATTGCCCTTGAGTCGGTGATAGCGGGCAAAAATATCAGCGGGCAGGTATGCTCCCGCTATATGTCCCAGATGGAGTGAACCATTGGCATAAGGCCAGGCGACTGCAACTAGAATGTGCTCAGACAATGAAGTAACCTCTCGTCTACCTAATGGCAGATTTTATCACGAATGACGCTAATCGGGGAAAAAGGTGAGAACCTCCTCGCCCTTTTCTTTTTTATAGGCAGCGTATTTTTGCTTCAGGCAGCAGTCTACGCAAATCCGCTGTCTTTTATCTTCCGGCGCATCATTTTCCGCAATAAGAAGATAACGTTCTCCATGCTCGACATAGCGGTTGCACAGGGTACATTTGAATTCACCTATCGTTACGCATCCACATCGCATAGTCAATCTCCTTTATTTAATCTTAAGCCAGGCTTGATACAACTTTTTTTTCGATATACCCGTCGTTTTGGATAGTTGAGCCACCGTTTCTTTGGCAGTAGCCCCCTGCTTCCGCAACTTCCTCAGGAGGAGCTCGATGTGCTTGTCGATTGTTGGCTCTTCCTGGCTTTTACCTGCAATGACCAGGGTAAACTCACCCCGAGGCTGGCTGAAATGTGCTATCGCCTCGCGCAATGTTCCCCTGAATATTTCCTCGTGGAGCTTGGTCAACTCCCGGCAGATGGCTACTCGCCTATCTCCCAGAGTACCAACAGCATCTTCCAATGTGCCCAGGAGCCGATGGGGGGCTTCAAAAGCAACGATGGTTCTCGGTTCAGTCGCTGCTGATTCTAATAAGCGCTGCCTATCGCCCTTTCGACGTGGTAAAAATCCGAGGTAGAAAAACTGGTTAGTCGGCAATCCAGAAACAACCAGCGCTGTAATTACTGCCGAGGCTCCCGGTATGGGAACAACAGGAATACCACGCTCGATAGCGGCAGCGATGAGTTCATAGCCGGTGTCGCTTAATCCGGGCATGCCAGCTTCAGATACCAGCGCCACATCGCCCTCTTTCAAGCAGTTGAGCAAATAATCAAGCTTGGTTAGTTTATTATATTCGTAATAGCTGGTTAAGGTAGCCTTAATATTATAGGCATTGAGCAGATGGCGAGTAGTACGTGTATCTTCAGCAGCGATCAATTTCACCTGACCTAATAAGCGCAAAGCTCGTACTGTGATGTCTTCCAGATTACCGATGGGGGTGGCAATAATATAGAGCGTGGACACAATTCGATTTCACATTATATCGTACTGAAGCGTTCTGGTCTAGTAGCAGACAGATTATTTATTCCCACATATCTCAACAACCTGTACCGCTTTATTTGACTTTGGTTACCGCATTTTGCTATAGTCTTTGCCAATATCCCCAGGAAATTGAGACATGGAAACTCCCCGATTTAAAGAGATGGAACGTGCTTATGGTTTTGACGAAGTTGCCATTGTGCCTGGAGATGTGACTGTTAATCCCGATCAGGTAAATACCAGTTTTACCATCAGCAATTTTACCTTTACTGTTCCCATTCTGGCTTCGGCTATGGACGCTGTCGTCGACCCGGATATGGCTATCAGATTCAATAAACTGGGTGGTTTGGCTGTGCTTAACCTCGATGGTATCCAGGCGCGCTATGAAAAGCCGGACGACGTTCTTGCTGACATTGCCAGAGCTTCTGATAAAGAGGTTACCGCCCTGCTTCAGAAGATTTACTCGCAGCCTGTTCAGGATAACCTTATCGCTGACCGTATCAAAACCATAAAAAAGGCGGGAGCCGTATGCGCCGTTTCCGTGATACCGGCTACCACCAAGAAATTGGCTTCTGTGGCGAAAGAAGCTGGAGCCGATATTTTAGTAGTACAGTCAACGGTTACCACAGCGCGGCATATTTCCAAGAGTTATCGCGGATTGAGCTTCTCTGAGCTTGTCCAGACAGCAAAGATGCCTATCATCGTGGGCAATTGTGTGAGCTATAGCTCAGCGCTGGAGCTGATGCAGACGGGTGTGGATGGATTGCTGGTGGGAGTCGGTCCGGGAGCTGCCTGCACTACCAGAGAAGTACTCGGCATCGGTGTACCCCAGGTTACGGCTACTATAAACTGCGCTGCTGCCCGTGAAACGTATGCCAGGGAAACCGGTAAATATATCGCTATCATTACCGATGGCGGTATCCGCATCGGCAGCGATTTTTGTAAATGTTTTGCTTCCGGGGCTGATGCAGTGATGCTGGGCTCGCCGCTGGCGAGAACTAAAGAAGCTCCCGGTAAGGGATTTCACTGGGGCATGGCTCATTCCCATCGTGAATTGCCCAGAGGGACGCGTGTGAAAGTAGGAACCAATGTTACGCTCGATCAGCTACTTTTCGGTCCCACGTCGATGACCGATGGCAGCGAGAATTTAATGGGCGCTCTGCGTACCGCTATGGGCGTGTGCGGCGCTATGACCATCAAAGATATGCATAAAGCAAAGATGGTAATAGCCCCCTCAATTAAAACAGAAGGCAAATTCTTCCAGGCGATACAGCGCGCCTGCTAGTTGACTGCTCTAGCTAAGCACTGAAACACCGAACCAGATTCCGAATCCTATCAGCACCAGCGCACAGATTCCAAAAACGACTTTCTGCACTTTCGGTGTCCACAAATGTCTGGTTCTGAACACTGTGTAGGAAACGAGTTGTTCCCAGAACAGGTCACATAGCCAGTGGACGATAGCAAAGATAATAAGCCCATAAATTCCGAATTCAGCGGCGCCGTATATCAGCGCTATGCCGATGGTTGCCCACCATAAGAAGAAATAAGGGTTAGCTCCGGTCAGTATGATGCCCGTAGTGAAGGCATTCGAAGGTAAATCTCCTCCAGCTTCCCCGATAGCTTTGTTCATGGTACGGAACAGCATAATCCCCATGAAAACAAGCAGCAGACCGCCGACAAGACCAATTATTTTTTTTACTTCAGGAGAGGCCAGGAAATGGGCAAATCCAAAGTAAATGAGCGCCATCAAAGGAAGCTCAACTATGGCATGACCCAGGGCAATGAATGTGCCTGCATATTTATCCCGGTATCCCTTGGTTATGGTTGCCGCAGTAAGTGGCCCGGGTGCCATGACGCCGGAAAGAGAGATGCCAACCGCCGAAAGCAGAAATAAACCGAAACTTGCTGTCAACATTATATTTTATATGGGCGAAACTGAAGTGTTCCAAAATTCCAGCAGGCTGTGGTTGTCTGCCCGGTTAGTTAAATGTCCTCATCCTCTTCTTCCTCTTCCTCCACCTTTTCTTCCCTGGTTTCCGGGACGCCGAGACGTGGGAGCAGGACGCTGGTTCTGGTTTTGCGCCTGGGAGCTTTCGGCAGGCTGCTTATCAGCTTTTTTAACTCGGCAAAGGCCTTTGGCGTTGTCCCTTCCGGGCACAGCAATCCTTTAATACCAGCTTCATGCAGGCTGCTCAGTTCGCCGCTGGTGAGCGATGAGTTTGCTGTTATTAACAGCGGCTTGCCCACTAAACCGGCGAGGAATTGACAGGTGAGCAAACGCTCGATGGTAACAGCAGAACTGTCACCGGCAACAAGCACGCCGTCGATAGCCATGCCCAATTCATTGATTGCCCTGGCCAAGCCAGGCGCCAGTGACGGCTCGATTCTTAAAATTTTGCCCAGGCCTTCTTTGTTTATGGCTTCGACTGGCGTTTGCAGACCGAAGATGACGAAATCCCAGTCCAACTTTATGAGCTCCTGGATGTTCTCCTGGCTGCCATCGTCTAATACTAATCCCAGAGGAGTATTGTTCATACCGGCGATTAACTCTTTAAAGCTCGCAGCCTCAATGTTTTTGCTGTTCACCACTGCGGCATCTACTCCGCTTTCAGTAAGGCTTTTTGCCTTCCTGGCGCCTGATTTGTTGATGTTAGCAATAAGCAAGAGCGGAGGCAGCTCCGCCTCTGCATCGGGTTTACGAAACCCCATAGACGGCGCGACAGTCTTGTAAATACTTCCCAGTTTATCAGCGAATTTGCTCATTTCTACTACCTTTAGTTTTTTATTACTATAGTGGCTGAGAGTCTATGGTTACGATTAGAAACTGGTAATCTGTGACATACTAGAATACTGTCAGGACTGGCTAAAGTCAAATGTTATTGATTCACCACCCAGCTTCCTACTATTGACCTGTTTATCTCCAGGCTGGTAGCGATGCCGGTGGCGCCGGCGGCGGCGCGGTAGAGGCGCTCGATTTTGAAATCCCTGGCATAGCCGTAGCAGCCGTGGATTTGCCGCGCCATGTCAACTATTTCTATGGTGGCGGGCACCACGAATAATTTGGCTGCTGCTGCTTCGTTTTGCCAGTCCGGCGCTTGCTGGTCATAGAGAAAGGCAGAGCGGTAGATGAGCCAACGAGCTGCCTCCAGCTTGCTCTTTATCTCAGCGAGCTGCCATCTGATGCCCTGCATGCTGGAAACAGGCTTGCCCCGGGCTTTTCTTGATAGGGCATAGGTCAACGCTTCGTCCAGCGCCGCCTGGGCAATGCCCACGCTGGCGCTGCATTGCTCAATCTTTTCCAGAGCTATCCAGTGTAGCAGTATGGCAAAGCCTTCCCCTTTTTTGCCAAGCAAATTCTCTTTCGGTATGCGCATATCATGGAAATAGATATCGGCTACTTCTATGCCACCGCTGCCCATCAGCTCCCATTTCTTTTCAGCGGTATATCCCCGACAGTTCTTTTCGATAATGAAAGCGGTGCAGGTTCTAGCATCGTCTTTCGCATAGAGGACGGCACAGCCATCTCTGGCGCCGAAGGTGCTCAGCCTTTTCATACCGTTGACGATGTAGTAATTCCCATCCGGTATGGCGGTGGTGGCCAGAGCCTCGGGGTCGGAGCCGGTCTCCTCTTCAGTGAACTGGATGCTGGCATAGGCTGTGCCCTTGCACAGCGGTTTTAAATAGCCTTGCTTGAGCTTCTCCGAGCCGAAATGGGCAATGGTTTCTGGAATGCTATTATTGAGTGCTACCAGCCACCAGACGCCAGCCCCCGAATAAGCAAGCTGCTCGATGGCAAGGATGCTGTTCAGCGTGCTGGCTTCACCACCTCCGTATTTCCTGGGTAGGGTCATGCCCAGCAAATTCAGGGCAGCCAGCTTGTCAATCAGGTCGTCGGGTAGTTTGCCGTCGCGGTCAATCTGCGCTGCCATCGGCTCGATGGTATCCCTGGTGAAATCCCGCACCATTTTTTGCAGGATAAGCTGGTCTTCGGTTAGATTGAAATTCATTTTGAACTCCAGAGGTCTATTATGGCATAGGCATCCGCAAAAAGTATAGTGGAGAAAGTCAGACTGTTATACTCTTTGTCGGATTCATAACCCGAAGGTCGCTGGTTCAAATCCAGCCACGCTACCAAGATTACTGGGGCAGACCGGTCTACCTATTGATACCCCAGCTCCGCCGAAGCTGATCGGGTTGGGGTACGGCCTCAGCCTGACCTCGCTCAATCCGTCATGAGGTAGCCTCGGCCCCCTCGCGTTTCCGCCATGGCTTTATTACCGAAACAAAAGCCACCGAAACTAGAAGAAGCAGGTTGACCGTCTCAAGGATAATGAGCCTGTTCCAGGCGCTGATATACTCCGGATTCTGCAGGGCGCGGAGACCCCCCGCCTCCACCAGAGCTGCCAGCTTACTGAGTCAGCGGTTGGCTAAGAGTAAAATAAACTAGCGAAACCAAGACAGTATCAGCTATCGTGTATACAACCCACTTGTGTTTGAAAAACCCCCAGGGGGTCAGCCAGGAAAGGAGCAACCCGGTGATTATAGTGCCAGCCGCACACGGCGCGATGGCGATAGGAAGTCTATCAGGTATTTTATACATGGCTTGAAGTCCGCCGTCACTCTGTGCCGAGCCCGTGGATGCAAAGATGACCAATTCGCTAATTATTCCCCCCTATATATACACGCCATGAAAAAAATGTGGAAAGCCCTCAGCCAGAGCCTGCCTTTTCTCCCGATTCTCGCCATTTCTGCTACCTCCTTTTGGACAATATTTTTGCTGATGATTTACAGTGTAATTTCTCTTGCGGTCACCAGTTCAAATCCAGCCCCCGCTACCAGCGAATTCGAGGGCAGGCCACTTTTAGAATATATGTCTGCTGGTAAAATGCTATGACTGTCTTATTCCAACTTTTTCCTTACCAGCATGAGAAATCCGCCGGCAAATGCGAAGCCGATGGAGAGTGCAAGGGCAACAAGAAAATTCATAGACGGCGGTGCAGTACCAGTTAATTCTCCACTCACAAAACCCCCGATGATAAGGCCAAGTACAGAAAAGATCCATGCAAAGATAAACATTAGCCAAATGGTAACCGTAATTAAGGACTTAGATTTTTGTGGCATTTCCTCCTCCTAGTTTTATTTTACGCCAGAATGACCTGCCCCAAACATATTTATACCACCCCTGCATTACTTATGCAACGTATTACACCTTATGTCCAAACTAGACCACTACTGAGATTTATCAATATCCTGAGTGCAAAACTTAATTCTTCGCATTGTCAGCACAATCGGATTCACCGTTGTTGTGAGTGTTGGAGTTATTAGGGCTATCCCCTGGTCCACCGTGGCGAGCGTGGGCGGCCCCCGAAGTTCAGAGGTGTGGGTTTGGCCTCGCGGGAGTTTGGGGGCTAGTTCTGGAGCGACGTGGTGAGCCCAATAGGAAGAGTGAATTCGCAGAGGCTTACGTAATACTTCGAGTTTTAGATAATCTATAGTTTTTTTTGCGTTGATGATAGAATTGAAAAGTGGAGGTGGCAATTATGAAAAACGATGAAGGAACTATCTACATGGGTCTCTGGAAGCATACCCCTGAAACCTGCCCTGGTAGAAGCAAAGAAGGCGCTAAGATGCTTAGTGGTTTCTGGGCTAGGCGTGCAGCATGGGAAAAGAAGGGGGTAAAGATTCTTGGTGCATGGGTCACAGTTACGGGACACGGCTATTATATTGCTGTTCAGTCCAAAGATTTTGCGGCAGTAACCGAGTTCTTTTTACCTCTCTGCCCCACACAGACTGGCGACTTTGTCCCCGTTCTAACCATGGATAAGTGGATAGCGATGAACAAGCCAAAATAAGGTAAAAATATAAATTGCGAGAGAGTATAGCTACGTGACAATTCCTTGGACTCCCGTTGCTCGCCAGAATTAAATCTGCCCTTCTAGGATGCTATGGAGTGATAAATGAAGGCGAGTAGTGATATCTATGTTAAGTAAACAAACAATCGATTGAATAAAAAGGTGATAAATGACGTCAGCCTTTGAGGGGTGACATGAAGCTACCAGCGGTTCTTTGTACCAGCGGAATCATTGCCTTGATATTTCTGATAGTAACTTCCTTGCCAGCGATGAACTTTCCCAACTGTTGCGCCTTTACCTCGATTTTTTTCAGTGTCCTGCCTGCTACCTTTCGAAACAGATGTACCTTCATCACCGGTTTCGGTACTGCTGCAAAATCCCAGATGCCGATGACAATGCCATTGAGCAGTATCGTCGATGTGGCATTTCCACTGCGGTCGAAGATTTTATCGTAGTCTGAATAATGGAGATATCTCCTGCGCTGTTTATATCCCATCAGATAAGGGTCGAGCGCCGGTAACAGGTTAATTATGGGCTTAGCCCCGGACTCTGTATGCTGGATTCTATCTGAGTCTGAACGCATCATCAGAAAATCGCCGTCAGCATCCTGAATACTGATATGTGTTATTTGGTCTGCAATCCTGTCCAGGGCTTCCCTCACCTTTGTTTTGGTCAGGCCTGTCCACCAGACGATGTCATCTTCAGTAACTGGACCGAACGAGGTCAAATACTGCTGCACCAGTAAGGCAATACTTTTAGACTCGCTTAATTCAGCCAGATTAATGTCCGGGAAATATTCTGAAAAGGAAGTGTACCGGTAGTTTTTCGATTCCCATCCTTTTCCCCGTTGGATGCGAAGCAGCAGACCCCGGTCGCACATTAAGTTCAATACTGCCGAAAGATTAACGTCTATTTTCAATTTAGCCTTAATTTCGTGGATCGTCATTTCTCCACTGCTGACTAGTCTCATAACCGACCGAGCAATATCGGCATAATCAGTCGTAGAAATCCCGCGATACTCCATGAACCGCACCGAGAGTTTTTCTATCATGGCTCTGGTAGCAGCATGGGCTATGGGGAGCATGTCTGTGGGCAGGATATAGAGAGTTCCTCTCATACAACGAATTTTGCCGAGTGTCCTTTTAACGTACATCTCTTCGTCCAGTTGCTCTCTGGCAAAATTGCGGGTCCTGGCGAAGAGAGCTAAATAAGGCTCTCTGGTTCCCGTGGCATGGAGACCGGCGATATCCCTGGCTATCTGACAAATGTCGTCAATGCGGGAATCATCAGTCAAATGTTGTTTCTGGAGAAGGAAGCGATTAATCGTATTCAGGTCGATGCTGTTCATCTTACTTGCAGGTTAACGCTCATTATACATGATGCATAGCTCAGTGTGTCAGTCTGGAGCTATTAAATTATAGTGCGAGTTTGGTTAATCAGGATTATTGCTAGTTAGCGTTTCATGCTATAATAGTCGGATAGAAGGCGATAATAATGACAAATAACGTTAGAACTCTCGGCGGTGCTGGAAGTGATCTGCTGACGGAAATAACCCGCCAGGGGAAACGAATATTTACCTACGAGGATGCTATCAAGGCTTATGGTAGCAATAATAGGCGATTGCGCGAGCTATTATCCTCGCTGGTCAAGCGTGGATGGCTTCAGCGTCTGGAGAAAGGTAAATACCTCATACTGCCATTCGAAGCCGGGCGAGAACGAGAATGGACTGAACATGAGTATATCATTGCCTCTTACCTCATCAAGCCATATTATATAGGGTTTCGCAGCGCTTTGAACTATTACGGCTATACCGAACAGCTCAGTCGAACGGTATTCATAGCGTCTACTCGTCGTAAACTTAAACCATTCCTGGAGATTTCAGGAGTGACCTATCGCTTTGTCTATATGTTGAAGCGCAGGTTTTTCGGAGTTACGCAAATATCCATTAATGGATACCAGGTAAACATCTCCGAACCTGAAAAGACCATAGTGGACTGCCTTGACCGGTTGCGGTATTGCGGAGGCATATCGGAGGTAGCCAAGGCGTTGTGGTACGGGCGTAATGAACTCGATTTTACCAAAATGGCTGAATACTCTCGTCGCAACGGTAACCGTGCTGCCTGCCAGCGGCTGGGATATCTCATCGAGACACTCGATTTTAAGGCAGGAAAAGCAGTTGACATTTTGCTGCAAAGTTTAAGCAGTAGATATGCTCCGCTGGATACTCTATCAGAAGCAAAAGGTAAGTACATGGGAAGGTGGAAGGTAATCGTAAACGTTCCTGAAATTGAACTCTTACAGTGGAAGGAACAACGATGATATCCAGGTCTGAACTGCAGAGATTAGCCAAACGTGAAAAGGTAGCCCTTGGTGTACTGGAAAAAGATTACGTTCTCACCGAGGTGCTCAAAGCTCTAGCTCAGGTACCTTCGCTTCGCCGATCGCTGGTATTTAAAGGCGGTACCGCACTGCGCAGAGTCTATTTTGCAGACTGGCGTTACTCAGAAGACCTGGATTTTACCGTGAAGCACGACATGAAGAAAGAGGAACTGCGGCAGGCGCTTGATGAGTGGTACCTTCAGGTAGAACAAACATCTCAGATACGACTCACTACCAGGATGCTGCACAAACCGAATGGCTATGCTCGTGTCAGAACCCAGTTCATCGGTCCATTAGCCTATCCGGGCATGATTTTTATGGACTTGAGTTTTGATGAGCCTTTATGTCTTGACCCTGACTGGAGGAAGGTTCTTGCTGAGCCTTTCCCGTCCGAGGGGCAAAAAGTGCTGGCATATCCTCTTGAGGAGTTGCTTGCCGAGAAAATAAGAAGTCTGCTGGAGCGGGGCAAATCCCGGGACTATTATGATGTGTGGAGGCTTCTCAAAGAACAATCTTCCATCTTGAATTTTAATCTCTTTGGCACCGTATTGCTAAAGAAGTTTGCACACAAAGGTCTTATTGTCTCCAGCATAAATGACTTTCTGCCCAAAGATACCAGCATGCTGAAACGGTACTGGGAAAGGGACTTAGAGCAGCAAATCATCCTGCTTCCGTCACTGGCTGAAGTAATAGAGGAATTGCGGGATATGCTGGATAAGCGCGTAGCTCCACATCTCAATCTTGCCAATGACAATCCTCGATAGCGATTCTCCGCTTATGTTCAACCGGGTAGTTTAAATAAAGTGGCGAAGCTCGTGTAAATCTTCGTGCTTATTGTAAGGGGATTACCGGTGGGTAGGATTACTTGTAAGACATTATGCTATGTAAATCAACCAGCCGAATATCACGGTAATGAATGCTGCAATCAGGCATGATTCGACAGTAAACCCAAAATTTTTTATCGCTACATAAATACCGGCGATATCCCACCCTACGAGTAATACTTTTGACAGCATTGTTACTATCCTCCCTGGAATCTATTTTGAAACCAGTATGAGAGTGCTGAAAACATCCTTTTCAACCCCCTTTATCCCCCAGTCTTGGGGGGAATTGGAGAACTGGGGGACACCCCCAGACCCTCGGCAGGAAGATTCCTGCACCTCTTTTCCCTTAGTTACAGTATATACATCGAATGTTTAGATTTTATTAAGACAGGGCCGGAGCTAACTTTTTATGAAAAACGTACCTTCTTTGTCTTCCTCTGAACTTCGTTTGACATGAGTCTAGCCACAGGTGTACAATTCTGAGGTTTTGCGTGGGTGTCTTTATAAAAGTTGATTTTTCCCTCACGCTATTATAACGCGCTCAGGATTCCAATCCAGCAGAGTATCCGCTATTCCTGCTGGTTTGCGTAGTGAAAGCTAAAGGAGGATGCATGACACAAGCAAAGGTTCAAGAAATCCCGGTGCTGTGGGTACAGGCTGGTACCTGCACCGGATGCTCCGTATCAGTCCTCAACTCCGTCAGCCCCACCATCAAGAATGTTCTCATCGATGAAGTCGTCCCCGGCAAGCATATCAATCTGAAATACCATGCAACAGTCATGGCAGGACAGGGGGAGCCTGTTCTCGAAGTGCTTGAGGACACCTCTAAGAAGAACAAAGGTGGCTATGTGCTGGTAGTTGAGGGCGCCATACCTACCAAGGACGATGGTATGTATGGGACACTGGGAGAAAAGAATGGCAAAGCCCTGCCGATGGCTCCCCGTTTCGAGGCACTGGCGAAAGACGCACTGGCGATTATCGCCCTGGGCACCTGCGCCACCTTCGGCGGTATAGCTGCCGGCAAACCCAATCCCGGCGGTTACATGGGCACAGACGCCTTCCTGAAGTCGCGCGGCGTTAATAAACCACTTATCAATATCCCCGGTTGTCCGCCGCATCCAGACTGGTTTGTGGGCACTGTCGCTGCGATACTGCTCAAGGGTCTGCCCAGGCCAGAAGAGCTGGATGAGCTTAAACGTCCCAAGGCGTTTTTCGGGCGTTTGATCCATGAGAACTGCCCGCGACGCGCATATTTCGATGAAGGCAAGTTTGCCAGAAAATTTGGCGAGCCCGGCTGTCTTAATGAGCTTGGCTGCAAAGGTCCGGTGACCTATGCCGATTGCTGGCTTAGATTATGGAATCATGGCACCAACTGGTGCATTGGCGCTGGTTCGCCCTGCATCGGCTGCTGCGAGCCCGGATTTCCTGATTTACTCGCCCCCATGTACCAGAAACTGGTTGATACCAATCTGCCTATGGTAGGCAAACTCCAGAAAAAGGAGGCAAAATAGTTGAGCAAAGTAATTATTGACCCGGTAACCCGTATCGAAGGACACCTCAAAGTCGATGTGACTATTGAGAATGGCGTCGTTAAGGATGCAGATAGCTCAGGCATGATGTTCCGAGGTCTGGAGCTTATGTTGCAGGGGAGAGACCCTCGCGATGCCCAGCGCTATTGCCAGCGTATTTGCGGTGTCTGCCCCACCAGCCATTCTATTGCCGCCACGCTGAACTTGGACAGCGCCTTCGGCATTGCTGACAAGATACCTGATAACGGTCGAATCGTGCGCAATCTTATCCTCGGCGCTGCTCATATTGCCGACCATATCCTGCATTTCTATCACCTGGCAGCGCTGGATTATGTGGATGTCACCAGTGTTGCTGGCTATACCGGCAATGACCCGGCTCTCAACTCGCTGAAAGCATTTATTCAACGCGGCGAGCTGGCGCCGTTCGTGCCTCGCTACGAGGGCGACTATCGACTCAGCCCCCAGATGAATATCGAGGCAACCGCTCACTATGTGAAGGCGCTGGAGATGAGGCGGAAAGGGCAGGAAATGCTGACTATCTTCGGCGCCAAGATGCCGCATAACATGGCTGTTGTCCCCGGCGGCGTCACCGAAACGGTGACCGTGGATAAGATAGCTTCATTCCTGTGGAAATTGAATGAACTACGAGATTTTATTGATACTGTGTATGTTCCTGATGTGCTTGCGGTTGCTGGAGCCTACGCTGATTATTTTGAGATTGGCGCCGGCTGCGGTAATCTGCTTTCCTACGGCAGCTTCGACCTCGAGGGCAATGTCGCTGACTATACCAGGAGGAAGAGGCTGATGAAGCAGGGTACAGTATCTGCTGCCGACTTGAAATTACAGCCGCTGGATACCAATAAAATTGCGGAGCACGTCAAGCATTCCTGGTATAAGGATTCCAGCACAGGTAAACATCCTAAAGATGGCATAACCAAACCTCAACTGGGTAAAAAGGGCGCTTATTCCTGGTCGAAGGCGCCTCGCTATGATGGCAAAGTCTATGAAGTCGGCCCTCTCGCCCGTGTGGTGGCGACCTATGTCGGTGGCGATGCTACAGTAAAGCAGATGGTTGACTCGGTACTGGCAAAATTCAAGGCGAGCCCCAAGGTTTTATTCTCCGTCCTCGGTCGCCATGCTGCCAGAGCGTTGTACTGCAAATATGTTGCCGATACTATGCCCGGCTGGCTCCTCCAGCTTAAACCCGGTGAACCGGCCTATGTGGACTATGAGATACCTGATGAGTCTTACGGTATGGGCCTGGTTGACGGCGCCAGAGGCGCGCTGGGGCACTGGATTCATGTCAAGGATAAGAAGATCGAGAACTACCAGGCAGTGGTACCCAGCACCTGGAATTTCGGACCCAAGGACGATAACGGACTACCCGGTCCAGTCGAGCAGGCGCTCATCGGCACCAAGATTAAAGACGAGAAGAATCCCTTTGAAATTGTGAGAATTATACGTTCCATGGACCCGTGTCTGGCCTGCGCTATTCATGTGATTACACCGAAGGGGAAAGAGATTGGTAGGTTCAAAGTCTGCTAAATCGGAACCGCTCCGTTTCTTTGGTGAAGACGGTAACGGACGCAGTCCCAGGATTACCATTCTGGGGATAGGTAACCTGCTGTTGAAAGATGAAGGCGTGGGCGTTCACCTTATCCAGAGATTGGCTGACAGAGTGGATGCTTCAAATGTGAACCTTGTCGATGGCGGCACTACTCCCGATATCCTGTCCCTGGTGGATAAGGCTATCGATAAACTGATTATCGTCGATGCTGCGGTGGTTGGTGATAAACCGGGCACTATCTACCGCTTTTCTGCCGATGATCTGGCTTCCCGCTCAGCAGAGGCCATATCTCTCCATGAGCTTGGAGTAGCCGATAGTCTGAAGCTTATGAGCGCTTTCGGTAATTGTCCTAAGGCGGTAACCATTTTCGGAGTTGAACCCAAGGTTATCGATTATGGACTGGAACTTTCCCCGGAGCTGGAAGAAACGATGCCCCGGCTTGTAGAGCTGGTACTTGAGGAAATAACAGAAACGAATACATCTATGGAGGTAGCGAGATGATAGTATCTGAATTAAAACCCTTTACCGAAGTTTTAGGATATTTACAGGGAGAAAATAAGGTCTTCCTGGTTGGCTGCAAAGGTTGCGCCGAAGTTTGCCACACCGGCGATGAAGCCCAGGTGCTGGAGATGAAGCAGAAGCTGGAGAAGGAAGGCAAAAAAATCACCGGCTATTGCGTGATAGATTTTCTCTGTGAAAAGGCGCTGGTAAAAACCAGGCTATTGCCTCATGAAGCCGAAATCGATGCTGCCGATTCCCTGCTGGTGATGACCTGCGGCATCGGCGTTCAGGCTACTGCGGCGGTGGTCAATAAACTGGTGCATCCCGCCGCCAATACCATCAACCTCGGCGGCAGCCGTGGCGAATGGAAGGGCAGCGAGCGCTGCCGCGAATGCGGTGAATGCGTACTGGATTATACCGGCGGCCTTTGCCCGCTTACCGTATGCACCAAACAGTTGATTAACGGTCAGTGCGGTGGTGCCAAGGACGGTAGATGCGAGGTCGAGCCTGACGTGAGGCCCTGCGGCTGGCAGTTGATTTATGAGAGACTGGAGAAGCTGGGGCGGCTGGATAAAATGACCGCAGCGGTGCCTATTAAGGACTACAGCAAGATGCAGCCACCGAAGGCTATCAGGTCTACCATCATGTGGGCTCTGGAAGAGAAAGAGCCGAAAAAAGAGCAGGCGAAGGCACAGGCATAAGGAGGTAATGAGAGAATGAGCAATTTAAGCGATGCATTCAAAAGTGGAAAATTCGTGGTCACTGCCGAGGTCGGCCCGGCGAAAGGCATCGATACTCACGAGTATTTGGAAAATATCAAGTTGATGAAGGGCAGAGTTGCTGCAGTCAATGTTACCGACCAGCAGAGCGCTGTGATGAGGACCGGCTCGCTGGCAGGCTGCATGCTGCTGATACAAAACGGGCTGGAGCCGATTATGCAGATGACCTGCCGTGACCGTAACCGTATTGCCCTGCAATCCGACCTGCTCACTGGTGCGGTGCTCGGCATTGAGAACGTTCTCTGCCTCACCGGCGATTATGTGACTCTGGGCGACCATCCCCAGGCGAAGCCTGTATTCGACCTCGATTCTGTTTCCCTGCTCCAGGCTGCGAAGACATTGGAGTCAGGCAAAGACCTCGCAGGCAAAGAGTTGAAAGGGTCTCCTAAATTTTTCCTTGGAGCCTGTGTCACCCCTGGCGCCGACCCCCTGGAACCGCAATTACTGAAACTGGAGAAGAAGGTCAAAGCCGGCGCCCAGTTTATTCAAACGCAGGCTGTCTACGAGCCGAAAAAATTTGAAGCCTTCATGAAAGAAGCGAAAAAACTCGGTATTCCTATCATGGTCGGCATTGTCCTCCTCAGGTCAGCCGCCATGGCACGGTTCATGAATAAGAATGTGGCTGGAATCCATGTCCCTGATGACCTGATTGGTGAGCTCGATAAAGCTGAGGATAAGCAGAAGAAGGGCGTTGAGATTGCCGCCCGCCTCATTAACGAGACGAAGGGCATGTGCCAGGGCGCTCACATCATGGCGATTGGACTCGAGCATCGAGTGCCCGCCATCCTGGACGCTGCCAAACTATAGATTGAATAATCCTTTACCCTTTTCCCCTCTCTCCTTATTTGGAGAGAGGGGTTTTTGTTTTTGATAAGGGATGTGCTCTCTCTGAACTCTTAATGTGGTATCATGGAACGAGTCTTTTTATGAACACAGAAACAGGCGTTCAACAGGGCATTAACAAAAGGGAAAGGCTGGTCGCTGTCTCACTGGTAATTTTCTGCCTCTGCTTTCAGTCCATTGGCACCAGCGGCGTTTCTCTTTTCCTGCCTCTTATCCAGAAGGATTTCGGCGCTTCGTTTACCCAGGGAGGCGCATTAGCCGCAGCATTGATCCTGACCTATGCCATTATGCAAGTCCCAGCGGGTTATCTGGCAGACCGATTTGGCCGCAAAAAGGTATTTGTCGTCGGTATGCTCGGCACTACCCTCTTGATGTTAGCCTTCGGTCTGGTTATCGATTACTGGCAGGCTATGTCGAACCAGGCTGTCAGCGGGCTATTTCGCGCCCTCCTTTTTGCGCCGGGAATGGCGTTGCTTGCAAGCTGGTTCAGCCCTCAGCGTCGCGCCACTGCTATGGCACTGTATCAGGTAGGGATGTTTCTGGGTCAGGTCATCTTTAACCTCATCGGACCGCTGCTGGCAGCAGGGTCTGGCTGGCGTTTTCCCTTCATCGTCTTTTCCATAGTGGGCATAGTCGCCTCGTGTGCTTACCTCTGGTTTGGCAAGGAGCCTCCTGCCACTGCTACACAGATGCTCAAAGTATCGGAGATATTCCATCTTCTCCGTTACAGGGTAATGTGGTTTTGTAATGTAATCCAGTATGTCAGGCTCGCTGTGTTCCAGGGGATTACCTTCTGGCTGCCCACACTGTTAATGAATGACAAAGGGCTATCACTGCAAGTGACCGGCTTTATTGTTGCCCTGCGTTTCTTCCTCATTGGGCCTACCAATATTCTGGGCAGCTATATCTCGGACCGCCTTAAAAACCATACGCTCATTATCGCTATTTCACTGGTGATACTGGTTATCACCACCGCGCTTATGGCTGAAGCCGATAATATGGCGGTCCTTATTGCCGTAATCGTGGTCAACTCGCTTTTCGTCCAGCTTTACTTCGGTCCATTGTTCGCCATTCCGGTGAAAGCGCTGGGGGCACATTTGACCGCTACCACCACCGGCATCGGTAACTTGTTTGCCAATTTGGGCGCATTCACCTTCGCCTATCTGCTCGGTGCACTCAAAGACGCCACTGGCTCCTTCGCCATCGGGTTTTATGCCCTGGCTGGCGCCTGTGTTATCAGCCTGCTATTCACTATCCTGCTGGCACAGATCGACCGCAAGGCTGCTTCAGCGGCAGGGTAAATATTGCCCGACAATAAGAAGAAGCAGGCATTTTGTCTTTTAGAGATCACTATTTCAAATGAAATTTTAGTCATGGTATACTATAGTCTTAGCATAGTGAGATGGGAATCATGAAAAAAGACTGGCAAGGAAGAGGAATTGCTTTCACCTTTATCTTCCTGTGTTTGCTTACCTCAGTTTTCTTCGAATGGCGTAACTGCACGATAGTCGGCTCTTCGCGAATTGATCCAACATTCAATTACATAAGCTCTGTATTACCTGATGCTACTTCGAACTGCATAAATCGCATCAACAGGGTCAAGTATGGCAAGAGCAATACAGGATCAACTCCAACCTTCGAAACGCTGTCGCTTTCCAAGATATTGAACTGCTTCCACGACTACTACTGTTCCAGTACCAGTGTCATTAGACTTATTAGTGGTACTAAGAGAGGGAACTTCGAGCAGTTCTGTAAGTTAACGGATATACCCCCTCCCCTAATAACGGCTTGATGGATTAGCGAAGGCAGTCTTTATCATCCTCACAGCTACGCAAATTTACATGAGGGTATATCTAATCTCAGAATTTAATAACACCTTTATCAGAGAAACACAAGGTGCAGCCTAGCAAATCTGTCAGCGCTGCTTAATTTACCCGTAAGCATGTAACGATTTGTTTTTTAGTGTGTAGTATTCATAGTCAACGATTAAGTGAAGATTAAAAAGAAGCATAAGTAAAGGAGAAAAATAGCATGTTCGGTTCTAAAGATAAAGCTGAAAAACTGACGGGACCACGGGAGATACCGGGGCCCGTAGGGAAATTCCTTACAAGTGAAAGGAAACTAGACCCAGATGCCGTGCAATTTCTTAAAGCGGTAATACGCAAAAAGCAGAATGGTGAGGAAAAAGAGTTCGATATTCGCATTTATGATGAAGCCGATACCCTGGCAAACAAGGTAGAAGTCAAAAATTATACGACACTTGATGACAAGCCGAACTTAATTCTCTACGATGGCTGGTATAATGAGAAAACGAAAAAGGCAGAGTTAGCTGAACGGAATAAGCTCTGCCAGGAAATTCCCCTTCTTAGTCAGGAGGAGATACAACAGAAGATCGAAGGATTGACTCAGCCCGGCAGCACCGTCTTTTTCTACATGGCTCGAGGCCCAGGCAACGGTGGTCCGCTGGGCAGAGGTGCTTCGGTAATTGAGATGGCACCAGAAATTGCAGGTAAGAAACATAAGAAGTACATCATTTATGGAGCCGACGTGGTCGAGATGCAGCCTGTAGGTAAAGGTAACAAGATATTCGATTCGGATAAGTCGAAGGAAATTGCCGTCTGGGTTAAAGAAGCCCACCACAAGCGTTGTTACTAAGAGATAAGGTATTCATCTGAATACAGTCATGGCAGTAGAGTGCGGGGGTGTTCCAAAACACGCCTTTGCACTTCCACTGCTCGTCTATCTCTATATCAAGACTGTACCTTTTTGCAGATGAGGACAATATCTAATATGCCTAGTCGGGGAACCAGCCGCTGAAGACTTTTCTCTGGTATTGTGTCTTGAGGCTCTCTATCCTGAAAAACTATCGATCATTCTAAGTAATAAAAAATCGTGAGGAAATAAGATATATGGAAGATAAGATGCTTATCTTTATAGTCTCTACAGTTGTCGTTATAGCAGTCATCTTAGGCCTTGCTCTCCCTCCCCTTTTAAGGAAGGGCAAGACAGAGACTGACAAACCGACTTCAGGTGGGAAATCAAACAAACGTAAATAACAGCCTGAATAGACCCGGTTACGATTATCAGCATTTATTGAACTTGTGAGAGTGAAAACAGTCTCATTGCCCTATCCCCAGTAATCCACGAAGCAATGTTATCGCGGCTTTTTTATCGAGGGGCGCATTGTTATTGCCGCACTTGGGTGAGTGGATACAACTGGGACAGCCATCCTGACAGGGGCATTTCTCTATTGTCTGCAATGTCGCTGCCCACAGGTCAGCGATGATGTCAAAGCCTTTTTCGGCAATGCCGATGCCACCGGGATATGCATCGTAGATGAAAATTTGCGCCTTGCCCGTATCCGGGTGAAAAGGCGTGGAAACGCCGCCGATATCATTTCTATCGCACAGGGCAAACAGAGGCAGCAAAGCAATGGCAGCATGCTCGACCGCATGCAAACCACCAGCGAAATCAAGACGCTCTGCGGTGACCTGGTCGATAGCTTTCTGGGGCAGGTCGAACCACAGCGCCTCGGTAATAAACTGCTGCGGGGGCAGGTCGAGAACTTCATCGCCCATAACCTCCTCGGTAAACTGTCGCTTCCTCCTAAAGCCGATTACGGTGGTGGTAACCTCGACTTCACCAAAGCAAATGTTGGCATCCAGAGAGCGCTTGTCACCAGTAAGCTTGAGCACTTTGATATCAGTGAGGTCTTTTACCTGCGTATAGTAAGGCACATTCACCGGAGTCGCCAGCGCAATTCGTTTCTCCAGGTCAAGTTCATTGATAAAATAGGTCTCCCCCTGGTGGATATAGATGGCGCCAGGATGCACCTGGAAAAACGCTCTGCTTGATTCGATTGTCTCCAGCAACTCATAACCCCGAGAGACGTCGATAATTGCATAATATTTGTCTGAGGTAGACCTGATATTGACGTGTCTGGGCTGGATGAGCAATGCGGGGAGACAAATACCACCACTCTTTAACCTTCCGTATAACGCCTTCGTTTTCCAACTCGGAAAGAGCCTGTCGAAAAGCGGTGCCGAATAGCTTTTCATCGTTTTCATTCAAGGGCTGTTCCCAGGCAGCACAGAGAAGGTGGGGTTTCAAAATATTATTGTTTTCCAGATTTATCAGGGCATTCTCATACGCTTTGCCAAAGAAATAATCGGGATTATTCATAAAATACTGGTCGAGCGGATTGTCCTGGGCAACCAGAAAACTCAAAGACCGATCACCGCTCCTGCCGCTTCTCCCCGCCTGCTGCCAGGTGCTGGCAATGCTGCCTGGATACCCGGCAAGAACCGTGGCATCGAGGTCACCGATGTCGATGCCCAATTCCAGAGCCGTGGTGGCAACCACACCGAGGAGCTTGCCGGTGAATAGCTCCTGCTCAATCTGACGTCTATCTTCAGGCAGATAGCCGGCACGGTAGGGTTTGACCAGGTCAGCTAACTGAGCCCCCAGATGCTCGCGACTGTAGATGCAAATCAGCTCAGCCAATTTACGAGTGCGAGCAAAAACGAGACTGCGAATATTCTTTCGAATAAGCTCGGTGAATAGAAAGGTAGCCTCGCTGCTGGTGCTGCGGCGAGTAGACTTCACCTTGTCGACAATCGGCGGGTTCCAGAAAACAAAGGCCTTTCCACCAGAGGACGAGCCATCCTTATTAATGACCTCAAATGTTTCTCCCACGAGGTTTTCAGCATGCTCTCCGGGATTGGCAATAGTGGCTGAGCAACAGATAAATTGGGGGGCAGAGCCATAGTGTCGACACATGCGGCGAAGCCGTCGTAAAACCTGCGCTACATGAGACCCGAAAACGCCGCGGTACACATGAGCCTCGTCTATCACCACGAACTTCAATTGAGCAAACAGCCTCGACCATGATTCGTGGTTCGGCAACATCCCCATGTGGAGCATATCAGGGTTCGTCAGCACTATTCTTACCCTCTTCTTAATTTCAGCCCGTTCCGACTGTGGAGTGTCACCATCGAACGTAGCGCATTCACCAAATGACAGCAGTCCGGGATAAGCAAGGTCGCTTAACTTTCTTAGCTGGTCCTGCGCCAGGGCTTTGGTAGGGAAAAGGTATAAGGCTCGACTTATGCGGTCGCCGAGCATTGACTCCAGCACGGGTATGGTATAGCACAAGGTCTTGCCGCTGGCGCTGGCAGTAGCCACCATGACATTCTTGCCCTCAAGAACATGGTTTACTGCCATCGCCTGATGAGTATAGAGGGAAGATATGCCCAGAGATTCAAGGCGTGACTTTAACAGAGAATGGAGGGGTTTGTCTAGTGTTCCATAGCTGGCATCCCGGGGAGGTATATACTGGGTGTGAACAATTTGCTGTTCGTAGTCAGTAACCTTGACCAGATGATGAAGAAAGGCATCAGCAAGCATGACTCACACCAGAAACCTTTAAGGACCCTGGATAATTTCTATCTCCTGATTCACTATCTCCAACTCGGGATATTTGTGGTTAATGTATCTAATGACGTTTGTTATGGTCTCGTCCACGTGCTGGCTGTTATTGCTGACACAGCTTATGCCCAGGGTTGCCAGCTGCCACAGGTCATTATCGTCCACTTCAGCTATGGAGATATTATACTGATTCCGCAGCCGGGAGATGATGGACTTAACAATTCGCCGCTTATCTTTGAGCGACTGGCTCTCCGGTAGATGGAGTTGTATCTTCCCTATGCCAGTATTCATCAAGCTTGATTTTGCTGTCAGTGCAATTGTAGGTTATAATAACCGTCAGGTCAAATACGAATAACGATGGTGAATGCCGCAAATGTCCGACAACAATTCACAGGATAAAAAACGAATAAAAAATATCGTCAGCCTGGTATGCTGTATCATTATAGGGTTGACATTCATAGCATCCGGCAGCGGCAAAGCTATCGGCTTCGGCGAGGTGCCTGGGCAGACGGTGGAGTTTATCGGCGATATCCTTCCGGATGCCCTGATAACACCGACAACCGTGTTTCTCCTTTTCGAAGTTTTTATTCCCTTTATCCTGCCCGGGATAGAGATGTTGTTAGGGATACTCCTGCTAGTGGGATTGGTGCCACGGCTCATCGCTGTGATATGTCTTCCCCTGACCATGGCTCTCATGGCTAACAATATCTGGTCAATCAGCCAGGGGCTGGATAAATTTCCCGAATGCGTCTGCTTCGGTATCTGGGAAGAGATTCTAGGAGGACTGACGCCGGCGCAGGCCTTGAGCTACGATATTTTACTTTTCGTCATGGCTCTCGTTATAATTCTTCTATATCCAGGCGGATTTCTATCTTCTCGAGCATGGCTTACTAGGCTTTTGAGTAAGAAAACCGCAAAAGAGTAGAAACAGAGTAAAGCGATGGTACAGATAATCAAAAGTGCCCGGTGGACTATTCCAGCGTTGCTTTTGATAGTGCTACTGGGTAGCAGTTGTGCCATTGTGGCGCCACAACCATCACCTGAGCCAACTTCTCCCCCACCAACCCCACAGCCGGAAAATCACAAACCTATTATCAACTATATGACCTCTGAACAACAGGTTCTGCCATCGAGCAGCTCCCGGATAACCTGCGTGGCTACCGATGCCGATGGAGACCCTCTCGCCTATGCCTGGTCGGCTGATAAGGGCACGATTGTAGGAACAGGTGACACAGTGACCTGGAATGCACCTGAGGCACCAGGAACGTATAGTGTCACCGCTGCAGTAACAGATGACAAAGGAGCAGAAATCAAAAGCTCAGTTACTATCGCAGTTACTCCCAGACCGAACAGAACGCCGACGGCGACATTAACAGTATTAGAGAGGAATGAGCCTCCCATCACCATCGGTCCGTCAGCACAGCCAATCACGGTAAAGCGATGGAGCACTGTTGAAGTCCAGTGTCAAGCTGAGGACCCTGACGGCGATCCGCTCATCTATAAGTGGGCAGCCACCGATGGCAGAATCGAAGGCGAGGGGGCTAAGGTGCTTTATTTCGCCACTACCTCCGGCGATTTTGCGGTTACCGTGACGGTGGTTGATAGCAGGGGCGCTCAGATCAAGACCTCTGCCTACTTCCACGTGCCCTGCTGCGGCGGGGGATAAACACCTGGCCTGTTATCAGCATCACTCTGAGCCAGTTTCACTCTGCCCCATAGGCCGATTCGGTCATCCTTGATAATGACCAGCCCGATAAGCCCAAGCGTATTCTCTCCCTGCTCTATCTCAGCGTCGATATCTTTGGCAGCCATGATACGATTGCCTATTGCGGTGGCAGCCGCATCCGCCAACGCCGCAGAAGGAGCCAGGGTGATTACGGCATCGGCGACACCAAGGCTCAGTGATGGTCCCACAGTACCTGAGGAAGTGCATATGCCCAGAGGCGTATCCGCAGCCTCAATCTCCAGGGCAATTTTCCCGGTGAACGGTGAACTGCCCGCATAAATGCCGATAAGCCGCCGTTTCAAGCTCTTCAAGAAAATGTCGCCGCCGTTTTCCACAATGACCTCCGGTGAATAGGCAAGCAGGTCTTTCCCAACCGCCTCGGCAATAGCTCCAGCCACCGCCGCCATGGGGCCGACGCCGGCAATTTTAGCAGCGTTCGACATGTCCTTCACGATGGCTGGAGCATCGTTTTCGACAGCATACGGTTCGAGGCTGTGGAGAAAGAGAGGATGAGCTGCGATATACTGTTCTAACGGTTTACGGTGTTTTTTGATAGCTCTGACTGCGATTTCTTTCAGGTTGCTCTGAGCGCAAATATACAGGTCGGTTTCCCTGACCACAGCATGAAAGGAAACTAAATCCCCCTCTTTAATCCAGCAGCGGTATGTCCTGGGCTGATACATAGGAACCTTTGTCGGAGCGACCTGGTTTATAAGATAAGCAGTGTCAGGCTCTTCAGTGGTCGCCTATTCTCTAAAAACGTAAATCCATAGCGTGGGGTGGGCAGGCTTTGATGCACAGCTCACAGACTACGCACTTATTATGGTCGAATTTCACCTTCCTGGTTCCCTTCTCCAGAGTAAAAGCGCCGGTGGGGCACAGGGTAATACAGGCTCCGCAGTGGGTGCATCTTATTTCATCACGAACGACATCGTGACTGAGCGGCTGAATTTTTACTCCGGCATCGGTCAGGTATTTCACGCCTTTATCATAGTCTACCCGCTCTCCGGTCAACTCCATGACCAGAAGCCCCTCCTCACCAGGTGAAACTGAAGCTTTCAGTATATTAAAGTTCAGATTGAAATCCTTCACCAGATGACTCACTAAAGGCTTATCCACCAGTCGCGGTGGGAAATGCAATACTAATCGTCTGGAAACAGCCATATTCTCCCTCCTTCTCTGTTAGATGGGGCGCTCCTGGAGCGGTTTAATGACAACGCCCGATTCCACTCCGGGCAATGGCACTACCATCTCAGTAAGCAAAAACTTGCCGCCTTTTATCCATTCTTTCAGGGTATGGGCAATCTCCACGGCCCTGGGATAGCTGGAAAGTGACGCAGTGGGAACTTCTTTGCCCTGAATCGTAATTTTACCGGTCTTCAATTCCGCATAATTGACCTCGCCCAAAACATCGGGCTTTCTCTGCGGGTACGCTTCGGAATAATCGATGATTGGAGCGTAGATCTGGCTATCGGTTACCAGGGTATACTTCAGTATTTCCTCGGATATAATGGGGATGGGCACACCGATTCCCACAGTGATGGTGCAGCCATAGCCCAGGAAACTGGTGCCGACCAGCCATTCCGGCTTCATCTGCTTCAAGTCGCCGATAACGCCGAGCGTTCCCCCTGGTCTCTTGGGAACGCCATTCTCCCCGCGCAGCACTCCAGGATTGTGCTGCGTCCCCTGCCAGGCGACATAGCCAATGCCACCACCCAGGAATATTCTGGTGCCGACGCCAACAGTCTTATAGTACGGGTCATTGAGCAAAGGAGAAAGCTGACCGGCGCTACAATAGTTGGCATTAGCCAGTTTTGGTTTCAGCACGCCCATATACGTGTAAATAACACGGTCCGATAGATTGACCGCCACGCCATAGTTCTGGTAAGCATTCCTGATATCGAATAACACCGCTTCGTTAACATCTTTGATATTGATTAACGTTTCCAGTTTCTTGTTGGGGTAGCAGTCTGTGCCGTAGGCTGTTGCCATCAGCCTGATATCTTTGCCAGCCACCAGCTCTTCAATAATATGACCTCCACCGTACTTGAACTCTCCTGGATATATCCTGTTCCTGGGGTCATCATCGGGCATGGCAGTAGCCCCTAAAAAGATATCCACCGCTGCCAGACCGGTGTAAACGGGAACATCGTTAAGAGTTACCTTACCACCACCCAGTTTAATCCTGGGTTTGGTATGCCCCACATTGAGATAAGCGCCCGAGCTGCACATCGGTCCAAAGGTGCCGGTAGTCACTACATCGACTTCCTCCGCAGTTTTAGCCATTCCCTTCTTCTGAGCAATGTCGATAATTTCCTCCGCAGTAACTACCACAGCCTTACCTTTTTTAATCTTTTCATTGATTTCAGCAATAGTCTTCGGCATCTCGGTTCGCCTCCTTTATCTCCCGTTCATCCTGTAAATTATCTATTATATGAATCCAGTGTACTACAAGATGTCTATTCTAATCGGCTATGACTTATTTGCCCCAGCTTTCATAGAAAACGGTTTCGGACAATTCCTTACGCTGTGGTGCCCTGCTTTCCGCAGCAGCATATCCCAGTGGCAGTATGGCCACCACGGCAAATCCCTCGGGAACGTTCAATAGCTTGGCTGCGCCGGCAGCATCGAACAGCCCCACATAGACAGTGCTCAAACCCAACGAATAAGCCGCCAAAACCAGATTTTGCATTGCCAGTGCCACATCGAACATAAACCACCAGTCACCCTTGTCCGTTTCAGCCTGACCGCGACCATAGCCTGACTTCTTCAGTTCAGCGCAAGCTACAATGGCTACAGGCGCTTGCCTGATTGCCGCAGCAGCAGAATTAGTTGAAGACAACGTTTCGGCTAGCTTTGCTTTGGTCTGGCTATCCCTGACAACAACGAACCGGGTACACTGGCAGTTTTTCCAGGACGGCGCCCATCGGGCAGCTTCCAATACCGTAGCCAGGTCTTTATCGCTTATCGGGGTCGACTGGTATTGTCGAATACTGCGTCTGTTTTTAATAGCTTCGATCACGTCCATTAAATCTCCCTTTCGACTCTTGTTTATTTAAACAATCTATATAAGTAACTCTTTAAGCTTATCCAGAGCCACCGTTTTTTGCTCGCCGGTTGCCATATTGCGGAAAGCTATAGTATCAGTTTTCACCTCATCCTCCCCAATGATGGCAGCATAGTCAACAGCCAGGCCGTTAGCCTGTCTCAGTTGAGCCTTGAGGCTCCTGTCGCCGGTGGACATGAACACCGGTATACCCTGCTGACGTAAATCGGAGACAAGCCGTATCCCTTTCGATTTCGCCTCTCCACCCAGGCAGGCGACGAAGAGCTTCGGTCGGGGTAAGTCGGGGACTTCAACCTCCTGTCTCTTCAGATTGAGCACGATTCGCTCCATGCCGGTGGCAAAGCCGATAGCCGGTGTCAGTTTACCGCCGATTTGCTCGATGAGATTATCATAGCGTCCGCCACCACCCAAAGCGCTCTGCGCTGCTTCTTCAGGAGGATGGATTTCAAAAACCGTCCTGGTGTAATAGTCCAGGCCGCGGACCAGCCGGTGGTTTACCTGAAACGGAATATCCAGGGTTGTTAAATAGCTTTTAACCGTCTTCAAAATGGTCTCCGCATTCCTGGCAAAGGTAGTCGCTGCTCCTCGGCGCCTTGGCGGCCACCTCCTGGCAGAGCGGCTTCTTGCAATCGAGCAGGCGCAAGGTATTTTTCTCCAGCCTTGTTTGGCAATCCGGGCAAAGTCCGCTTGCCTGGGCGGTATAGTACCGTCTCAATGCCTCCAGGTGCTTCGGTCGGCAAATCCTGCAACCGATGCTATTGAGCTGGAGCGAAAGTCCTTTGAGTCCGAGCAAGGAAAAGAAACGCCATGCCATATCGATCACCTCGGCATCAACCGTTGGAGCTGCTTCACCGATGGCTTCGCAGCCGAACTGGTAGTGCTGCCGATAACGCCCAGCCTGGGGACGCTCATATCTGAAGATAGCTGCAAAATAGTAGAGCTTCACCGGCTGCGTTATATTATCCATGCCGTGTTCCATATAAGCACGGCACACCGGTGCAGTGCCTTCCGGTCTTAGAGCCAGATCGTTGCCACTCTGGTCCTGAAAAATATACATCTCCTTGGTTACGATATCGGTACCTTCGCCGATGCTGCGGGTAAACAGCCCCGCATCTTCGAAAGCCGGTGTATCGACACGCTGATATCCGTATAAACGGCATACTTCGGAAGCTTTGCTTTCTATATACCGCCAGTAGCGCTGCTCTTCAGGCAAAATATCTGCGGTACCACGAGGCGACTTAAACAATGAAAGCTCCTTTTACTGACAATCTCTGTAACCTTCAATTCATACTGTAACTTCAGTCTCGATCCACTTCAAATAGTCATCGTTGCCGCCAATAACAGGCAGGGCGATTATCTCGGGAACATCATAGCTATGAGCTTCTTTCACTAATGCAATCACCTCGCCAGTACGGAAGCCCTGGTCTTGATAACGAGCAGGCTTTCTGCTGAAGCATCGATTTTACCTTTCCACCAGAAGCTCGATTGAACGCCAGGCACGATGTTAACACAAGCAGCCTTTCTCCGGTTCAGCACTACATCAGCTATCTTCCGAGCTTCTTCATTGCTGCTGGCGGTAACAAAAACAACGACATATCTGGCATCTTCGGGCATGGAATAGCCTCAATTTTGATTGTCCTCGCCTTTTACCTTTTTCGCCTTGATTTCGTCTCCGGTTTTCACCACGCCGCCGTGTATCACTCTGGCAAACACGCCTTCTTTGGGCATAATGCACTTGCCCACCTGCTTGAAAATAGCGCAGCCGGCATGGCATTCCTTACCGATTTGGGTAATCTCCAGAATAACGTCTTTGCCGGCATTGAGATGCGTGCCTATCGGCAATGAGATCAGGGCTATCCCTTCAGTGGTCAAATTCTCGGCAAAATCTCCCGGGTTGACCTTTAAGCCCAGATTGCGCATCTTATCGATGCTGCTTATATCGAGCAGGCTTACTTGCCTATGGGTACAGCAATCGGCATGGGCATCGCCAGCGAGGCCGAAATTTATTTCGAAAAGCCCCTCTCCGACATTCTCCTTTACCGTCCCCTTCTTTTCACTTTTACAAACAGCGATTATTTTAGCCATCAATTTTCCTTTTTACCATATTATTTATATGTTACACCACCAGGTTCAAAGAGAACAGGTAATGAAACAGGTAGTAGCGTTTTCTGACAGATATTGTAGTAGATACACCACACGCCACACAACTTCGAAGCTGAGAAATGAGGTAATCGATTACCTTAAGAAAAGCGGTGCAACTGAGCGGGTGGGGCTATAGTTGTCAAACCAAAGGATTTTTTGTGGACTGTGTTTTTTTTACAGCTCTTTGCTGATGACTTTCTCTTTCAGAGTCTCCCACTCTGCTATGGTCAGAACGCAGGTGTTCTCTTTTTCGCCTATTTCTACCTTGGTATCCATTATTTTCACTACCGGGCAGCAGGAACCAGCTTTGCATAACGATACGATTTTCATATTTTACTCCTTATTTTTTAAATTTCTTATGAGCTATTGTAGCCCCACCCGTATGCAGAAACTCCTATTATAGATTTTAACCCATGTCTCTTAAAAAGCATAATTGCTATCTGATAACCTCAGCCCCCGTGCACCAGAGCTATTATAATGAGCTCGTCGCCATCTTCTACGGGCCTGGTAAGCTGTTCCGGATAAGAACTGTCCGAGTTTATAAAGATATCCCAGAGGTCGTCTAACTTGCCTGCCTCATTATAGAGATGTGCCGTTATGTCGGGAAATCTGCTTTCCAGGTCAGCAAGACATTCGCCAACCGTTCTGCCCTTTACCTCTATTGTCTTCTGTCCACCGGTAAATTGCCGCAGAAAGGGATGGAGCTGAAGTGTAATACTCATTTGATGCCCTCCGAAAGATGCCCGCAGACTTCGCAATCAGGATATTTCTTCAACTTAATTTCCATGAACTCCAGGAGCAGTCCGTCATAGAGTAACAATCGGTTCGTCAGCAGATTTCCCATGCCCACAATATATTTGATGACCTCGGTGGCCTGGATGCTGCCGATAACCGCCGGCGCCACGCCAATTACGGGAGTCACGCCTGTCTTAGGAATCCGTCGATAGATACACATCAAACAAGGTGTTTGTCCTGGCAGTATGGTGGTTGCCCTCCCTTCGAAGCCTCGAATCGCCCCGTGAAATAGAGGGATCCTTTTCTGCACCGCAACCTTGTTCAAAACAAACCGCGTGGCTAAATTGTCCATGGCATCGATAATCAAATCATTGTCGCCAACAAGGCTTAAGGCATTGTCCCCGGTTATGGCTTCGCAAATAGCTTCCACCGATATCTCTTTATTCAACGATGCAAGCTTTTCCCCGGCTATCTTTACCTTTGCCTTACCGATATCCTTATCTCCGTAGAGAATTTGCCGGTTCAGGTTGCTGAGCTCCACGCGGTCATGGTCGATAATGGTGATTTTGCCCACGCCAGCAACAGCCAGGTAAACAGCGACTATCCCTCCCAACCCCCCAGCACCGGCAATTACTACCTTAGCCGATTTGAGACGCTGCTGCCCCTCCTGCCCAAAACCATCGATCATTATCTGTCGCTGGTATCGTTGGAATTCGTTGTTTGCAACCATCTGTACTGCCCTGCCTCCTGCACCTCTTTTTCAGCGTTTATTTGAACTATGCCCGTATTATACGCCAAATGCAAAGCTCAAAGGAAGCATTTTGACTGACTGTGACCAGAGTGGAATTTCATCCCGGCCGGGAATTTCCTGACCACGCTTCTGGCAGAGTATTGAATTGAGCCTATAGTTGCATCAGTTCTCAAATTTGCATTATCATAGCTCGTATAGAGCGGCGAGATATGGATGTAACTCCTCTTTTAGAAAAAATTAAACACTATCTGCCTCCGGAGAAAGTAGCGCTGGTCGAGGCAGCCTACCAATTTGCTGCCAAAGCACATGAAGGTCAGGTACGTAAATCCGGAGACCCTTATCTGGAGCACCCGCTGGAAACGGCAATAATTCTGGCTGACCTCCAGCTCGATGCTTCTACTCTGGCAGCAGCATTACTTCACGATGTCACCGAAGATTGTGGCATACCCCTCTCCCAAATCGAAGGTAAGTTTGGCCACGAGGTAAGCAGGCTGGTTGAGGGTGTCACCAAGTTGAGCAGGCTGTCCTGGCGTAGAACCGCCGAGGACAAAAAAAATTCCCAGGCTGAGAATCTGCGCAAGATGCTGATTGCTATGGCGGAAGACCTGCGGGTAGTCTTTATCAAGCTGGCCGACAGGTTACACAATATGCGAACCTTATCGGCTCTATCACACGAGAAGAGGCGTACCATTGCCCGCGAAACGCTGGATATCTATGCGCCTCTGGCTCACCGGCTTGGCATCTGGGAGGTAAAATGGCAGTTAGAAGACCTGTCGTTCCGCTATCTGGAACCACAGCAGTATCGCAAAATTGCCAATCTGGTGGCAGGACGCCGCAAAGAAAGAGAGGATTATATCACTGAAACCACCAGGACATTAGAGCAAGAATTAGAAAAGGCAAGCATAAAAGCAAAGGTACTGGGCAGGCCCAAGCACATTTACAGTATCTATAACAAGATAAATAAGTATGCCACCCAGGGCAAAGATTTCGGCGATATTCACGACCTTTTTGCCCTGCGGGTACTGGTCGATACGATTCCTGATTGCTACAAGGCACTCGGGGTAATCCATAATCTGTGGCGTCCGATGCCTGAAGAATTTTCCGACCATATCGCTAATCCCAAAGATAACGGCTATCAGTCTCTTCACACCACGGTGCTCAGCCGCGGCACCACTCCGTTGGAAGTGCAAATTAGAACCTATGATATGCATCGGATTGCCGACTATGGTATTGCTGCGCATTGGCGGTACAAAGAGAGTGGCAAGCCGGATGCCCATTTCGAGGATAAGATCGCCTGGCTGCGTCAGCTCACCGAATGGCAAGGTGATCTCGACAGCGAGCAGTTCCTGGAATCCCTGAAAACAGATATTTTCATCGACCAGGTTTTTGTGTACACACCAAAAGGAGAGATTAAAGCGTTACCCAAGGGCGCTACGCCGCTTGATTTCGCTTATCTAATTCATACTGAACTGGGGCATCGCTGCATTGGGACTAAGGTAAACGGCAAATTAGTACCCTTAAATCACGAGCTAAAAAATGGCGATATCGTAGAAATCATGGTAACCAAAGCCGATAAAGGTCCCAGTCTGGATTGGCTTAATCCGGACCTGGGATATGTACAAACATCCCATGGTAAAGAAAAAGTCAGGCAATGGTTCAAGAAACAGGAGCGAACCCTGAATATTGAACGCGGCAGGCAGGTTCTGGAACGAGAGGTGAAGCGGCTGGGTATAAGCCTGCCTAATACCGAAGATATGGCGCGCCTGTTCAATTGCGAGACGTATGATGATGTCCTCGCTTCCCTCGGCAGCGGAGGAATTACTGACGCATCAACTGACGCAAAAAATACTGGGCGAACCGGAACCGCCACCAATTGTAGCCAAAGTCCTGCCCGCTGAAAAGCCAAACATCCTGGGAATTCAGGTTCTGGGAGTAGGCGATTTGCTGACACGGCTGGCTGCCTGCTGTAATCCTTTGCCTGGCGATGATATAATTGGTTTCATTACACGCAGCCAGGGTATTTCGGTACATCGTAAGGACTGCCCGAACATCGCCAGTTTAAAGGAAAGAGAACGGTTAATTGAAGTGAAGTGGGGGCAGGTTCATGAGGTGTATCCTGTCAATGTAGAGATCGAAGCGTGGAATAGAGTGGGTGTGCTCAGGGACATCGCTGCGGTTATTGCTGAGGAGAATGTAAATATATCGACAATCACCACTGAGGAGCATGGCGATGCCAGCTCCGTATTTCTCACACTAAATATCAATGACATATCACAACTTACCCATCTGCTATCGAGGGTTCGAAGTGTACGTGGCGTCATTAGTGCCACGAGGAGCAGCCATACAAAAGCTGCCATCAATTCGTAAGAAAGGAGGCAGATTTGCCTAAAAGTCCATCAGCTCAAAAAGCAGCGAGATCAAGTGCGAGGAAACGTATGCGCAATCGTTCCATAAAAAGGGCCACAAAGACCCGTATAACCAAAGCAGAGAAGCTCATTGAGAGTAATGAGCTTGATTCAGCGCAAGCGGCAGTACTACAAACCATAAGTGCCCTGGATAAGGCAGCAAAAAAGAAGATTTATCATCCCAACACTGCCAGCAGACGTAAGTCTCGCTTAATGAAGAAACTTAATAAAGCGAAAGTTGCTGCTGGCGCCAAACCAGAGATAGCAAAGACGGAAACCAAGAAGAAAAAGGTAAAAACTAAGTCCAACTCCGCTTAAGAACAGCTGTCAGTAAATCACAGTTCAGGAACAGGCGAAGGCTGAGCGTTGTACACCGTTAGCGATGCGATGCTTTCGCCGCTTTCACGGAGATAGGAGTACACCAGCCCTGGTATTTAGGATTCTTGCCCTGTATTACCTGGAAGTAGAGCTGCTGTAGTTTCGCGGTGATTTTACCGGTTTTTCCATTGCCCACCGGGCGCTCGTCCACCTCAATAATAGGGGTTACATGAGCAGCAGTACCGGTGAAAAATGCCTCGTCGGCAATATAGAGTTCGCTACGGTCGACAGACCTCTCGATAGTCTCGATACCAAGTTCCTGCTTCGCCAGTTGCATCACCGTATCGCGTGTGATGCCCATCAATATGTTATCGGGACTGGGTGGTGTTATCAGCTTGTCTTTCAAGACAATAAAGATGTTTTCGCCACTGCCTTCAGCGACATGCCCGTCCTGGGTGAGTAAAATAGCTTCCTCAAAACCCCTCTCGATAGCCTCGCTCTTCGCCAGGGCGCTGTTCACATAAATGCCGGTAATTTTACCTCTAGCTGGAATCATAGTGTCATCAACACGACGCCAGGAAGAGGTACAGCAACGCACCCCTTTCTCAGCATCGAGATAGGCAGGCAAGGTGACGACAATGATGAGAAAGTCGTCTTCGATATCATGAAGGCGGACACCGACTCTCTCAGCACTTTTATATGCCAGCGGACGGACATAAACATCCTCGTGATAACCGCTCTTTTCTACCACTTTCACCGTAAAGTCGCACAGTTCCTTGACAGAGTACGGGAGCTTTATTTTCAGGATACGACAGCCCTGATGAAGGCGTTCATAATGTTCTTTGATTCGAAAAAGAACTACCTGCTCCCGCTCGGCATTCCAGTTACCACGTATGCCTTCAAAACAGGCAGTGCCATAATGAAGGGCATGGGTTAAAATCCCAATCTTTGCTTCCTCGAGAGGCATATATTGTTTTTTAAAAAACGCATATGGAGGCATGTGCCGTCCCTCCCTTCTTTCAACGTTGCTGTAAAGTGGGATTTATTATAGCTGCTGACTGTGACAAAGGCAAGCGTACTGCTCAACCGTTTTTATGTAAACCTTGTTCCTTCCTGCACTGCACCGGTTCGTCATTTTTTGAATGGCATTTCATGCAGGAAACGCAGTCCGAAGGGACATTGTCGCCCCGCTGCCAGCGGGCAATTAAATCTGGCTCTCGAATTAAGGGACGGCTCATTGCGATCAGGTCAGCATCACCACTATCAACGATGTTCTTCGCCATATCAAGACTTCGGATTCCGCTCACCACCATCACGGGCACAGTAACAAACTGTTTAAGTGCAGCAGCTCTCTCCCTATACGGTACAAACTCTGAATGATCTTTCCTCGCTACCATGGGAGTCCTGCCAACGCCAGCGCTGACCTCGATGGCAGCGATGCCCCTGGCTACCATTTGCTTCGCCGTCTCCAGGCCTTCGTTTAAGGGAAGGCCGCCCTCGGTATCATCCTGGATGCCAAACTTGATGAGCAGGGGAAAATCGGCTCCCACCGCTTGGCGCACCGTAGTCACTAACTCAAGGTGAAACCTTCTTCTCTTTTCGGCACTACCTCCCCATCGGTCGGTACGGAAATTGTACAGGGGAGACAGGAACTGGCTCAATAGATAACCATGAGCCCCATGAAGCTGGACAGCATTAAAGCCGGCTTTTCTGGCACGTACTGCCGCCGAGGTGAAATCGGAGACAATCCCCTCTATTTCTTCATCTGTTAATTCTCGATGTGGTGTATCTACTTCTTGTTTTCTCGATACAGCCAGAGTTTCTATGCCAACCCTGGGCAGATAGGCAGAATTGATACCGGCATGCATTATCTGAAGGGCGATTTTGGCGCCTCCCTGATGCGCTGCCTGTACCAGCCTGCGCAACCCGGGAATCATATCGTCATGGTGAGCGCCATACTGGGCGGGAAGCGCTTTCCCTGAAGGTGAAATGGAAGCAAACCCGGTCACTATCAGACCAACGCCCCCGCTCCCCAGTTTCCGGTACATGGCAACCGAATTATCGGTGACAGCGCCGGAGCTGTCTGCCGTGTTATCCCATGTCGCTGACCTGACAAAACGATTTTTGAGTTCCAGCCCACCGATTCTGAAGGGCTTAAACAGTTCTACTGACGCTTTATTCTCCATTTCCTTTCCTCTATACACTGGAGATTATGCTACAATAAGACTGCTAAAAAAGAGGTGCAGGAACCTAACCCAATAGACCTCTCTCTTTCAAATCCCCGGCTACGTCTCCAAGCTCAAGCTCCTTAAGTTTTTGCTCAGTTGGCAAGCCGTTTTCCTTATTCCAGCCACGGAGCTCGTAGTACTCGCTCTTCAGCTTTTCGAAATCGTCTCTTTCTATCCTGGTTCCCTGTCTGGATACCGGTTCGCCATTCTTGCCCGGAACCAGGAAAGAACGCATACGTTGCAAATCCTGGAGTGGCTCATCATGAAGATAGTCCATGAGTTTATCTCCCTGCCTCCCTTCCCATCCCTGCCGGAGCAGTACTGCCCTTTGAAGATTGAAAATCCTTTCCCCGATTCTATTCAATCCCGCCTCGTCAATTGTTCTTCCGGTAATCGCCGATACAACCTGACTTTCCATGGTAGGGTCACCGGTATGGTCTTTGGCATGTTCTTCGGGGAACCGTACCCACATAATAGGCCACAGAAAGTCGCAGAGAATAAGGCTCTCCTTGGCATAGGTGCGGTCCTGGATTTTTTTGGCAGCCAGCGCCTTTCCTTCGTAGCTGGAGAAGTCACCGGCGGCAGTGCTGCCCCAGAAATTCCTGGCAACAAACATAAAATCATCGTATGACAGAAAGGCCCCCTCTTTTTTCTGCATCCAATGTAGCCATGCCTCCAGTGTGTGACTCAATTGATGAATTTCGTTGATGGGCCTCCTGGGCTCAGTGGCATAGAGGAGCGTGCTGGTTAGTATAATCCTGGGCTCATAGTCCCTGGCTTCATTACTTCGGGTAAGGATAGAGTTCTGTAACAGCTCCTGCGCTCTATTTCCTATTTTCTCGGCAGCTTTAATCATGCCCGCAGCCAATAGATCACCGAAGCCTTCCCTGAACGCTATTTTTTTGATGAGCACTTCAATAAATTCAGCACTGCCCATTTTTGAAAAGGGGAGACCTGTGTCCTCCTCCCGCAGGATACCCTCCCGATAACACTTGCTAAGCCAGTCAATCATCGGTTGCATCACTATGGTATCCAGCCCGTACCGGTCACATAACCTGGTAGCCATCAGCGTTACTTCATGCCAGTCACTATTGTATTTTTCTGCTGTTTTCCCGTAGAAGGCGGCTGCCTGGCAGAAAAATTTAAAATGCCGACCGCCCTCAGCCTGGTATGATTTTCTCCAGCAACCGATACCACAACCATGGCAGGCACGGAGTTTGGTCCTGCCCGGTATATCCAGAAGATAATCTTTCCAGGTATTTTTCCTCAGTTGAAGTATCCGGGCAGCGAGCTTACTAAGCCTTTCCGGGTCGGCGGCTACCGGTCTTTTATCGCCAGCAACGACAATCGCCTTCAGCTTTTTCGAACCCATGACGCTGCCAAAACCGCTGGCTCCAGAGGCTCCGTCATCGGTAAGCATGGTGGCAAAGCAAACCAGGTTCTCGGCAGCAGGACCGATGGTCAGCACACTCGCTCCCTTACCCAGTCCCGTTTTCAGAGTATCACCAGTTTCAATAGCAGGCATGCCCCAGAGGGAGGAAGCATCCCTGGTCTCAACGGTGCCGTCATGTATATAAAGATAGCATGGCTTGTCGGATTTGCCCTGAACTATCAGCCCGTCGTAACCGGCATATTTCAGCCATGACCCCCATTTTTCACCCAGATTAGCGTAGGAAAACACCTGCGGGTCCATGGCAGGCGATCTACCGCAGACCTGCCATCTACAGCCAGCCAGTCTAGCGAATCCAGTGGTGGGGCCGGTGGCATATATCAGGCAATTCTCCGGGTCGAAAGCGCTCGCCTGAGGGGAAACCATATCCCAGTAAATTTTGGCTGCCATGCCCCTACCTCCCAGGAACCGGTCGGCATAGTCAGCAGTCGATAGCCTAGTCATCTTCCCTGCCGACAAATCAACCTTCAGAACTTCCCCGGCATAGCCAAATTCAGCCATGTTATTTACTACCTCGCCAATCTTATTAAATCAGGTGGATTAATTACGTATTTTGCTCAATCTGTACCCAGGTGATGCTGGTGTGAGGCATCCCTGGAGATGCCACGGGATTCGAGAAGTCCCATTCAGCCAAATTATAGCATATCACGACTACCAGTAAGCGTGTAAATATCACAGAGAAGTAAACCAATCCTCAGGACATTCTCGGTTGATAGCCGTTCTTCATAGTTCTATACTAATGCAGGGAAACGAGATGGGAAATAAAGTCCTGATTGTCGAAGACGACCCCAATTTGCTGGAGACTCTCAAGTATAATCTTCGCAAAGAGAGCTATGATGTAGTCACAGCCATTGACGGTGAGCAGGCTCTTGAGGTAGCCCGCAAGGAAAAACCTGACCTGATCATTCTCGATATTATGTTGCCGAAACTAAGCGGCTTCGAAGTATGCCGTATCCTCCGGAAGGAGATGACTGCACCAATTTTGATGCTCACCGCAAAAGCCGATGAGACCGATAAAATAGTAGGGCTTGAAATAGGAGCGGATGACTATGTCACCAAGCCTTTTAGCATGAGAGAGCTGATAGCCCGTGTTAGAGCGATGCTTCGTAGAACCAAGATTATGGAAATGCAGCTACCGAAGAGAGAGCCATAGAATTGGGGATATTAAAGTTGATATAGGCCGGCATCAGGTTTTATTGCTGGATTCTGTCCTTGATCTGAAACCGAAAGAGTTCGATTTACTTGCCTTTCTTGCCGAGAAACAAGGGGTTGGTGTTCAGTCGAGAGCAGTTATTGGAAAAAGTATGGGGCTATGATTATGCTGGCGATACCAGAACTGTGGATGTGCATATCCGCTGGTTAAGGCAAAAAATTGAAACCGACCCGAGTAATCCCAAAATATCTCGTGACTGTCAGGGGTACGGGTTATAAACTGGAAGGTTAAGATTGTTTAAAAGAATTCAATGGCGCATTGCAGTACCTTTCATACTCCTTATACTGGTCAGCATGGGGGTACTGGGTGGTTACCTGGTAAGCTTTGTAAGAGACTCCCAGATCGATAATCTGCGTTTTCACCTGGAAGAAGAGGCCAGGATTACTGCTGAAGCCAGTTTGCCTTTGCTTATTCAGGGTAGCAATGCTGATGTTCTGGCAAAGAAATTAGGTCAGGAAATAGAGGCGAGAGTTACCATCATTGCTCCAGATGGGAAAGTCTTGGGTGACTCACAAGAGAACCCGGCAACGATGGAAAACCATGCCACCCGTCCCGAAGTAAGAGATGCTCTGGCCTCGGGTTTAGGTGAAAGCACTCGTTACAGTACCACTCTCGGCGAGCAGATGATGTATGTTGCGGTACCCATATCCAGTCAAGGTATGGTGCTGGGAGTTGCCAGAGTGGCGTTGCCATTAACAGCCGTAGAAAGATCAGTTAATCATTTGACCGTGACCATCAGTCCTGGCGATGGTGGTGATAACATTGTTAGCAATACTGGCTGCCGGATTTATTGCCCGTGGAACCACACGACCTATCAGGCAGCTTACCAAAGCGGCGAATCAAATTACCGCAGGGCAACTGGGTCAAAAGGTTATAGTGCAAACTGGAGACGAGGTTGGACAGCTTGGCAATGCCTTCAATGAAATGTCGTCAAGTATGAAAAGAATGATTGAAGAAGTCTCAGTAGAAAAAGCCAAACTATCGACGGTTCTCAACAATATGATCGATGGCGTCATTGTGACTGATATTGAAGGTAAGGTTTCAGTTGCTAATCGAGCCGCCGGGAAACTATTCGGTTTTGAAGCAGGGAATGCAGCGGGAAAATCTCTGATTGAAGTGGTGCGTGACCATGAAGTTGATGCTGTACTGAAGATGTGTTTAAAGACAAATAAGGAGCAATCTGCTCAATTTGAATCCATCGTAACGAAAACGCTTTGTAAGAGTAATAGCCGTCCCCGTAGCCAATAGCAAAACAAGCGAAGTGTTATTTCTCTTCCAGGACCTCACCGAAGTTAAGAACCTGCAAACTATGCGCAAGGAATTGGTGGGTAATATATCTCACGAATTAAGAACACCCATAGCTGGCATTAAAGCTATGGTCGAAACTTTGCGTGACGGAGCAGTAGCTGATAAGGAAGTCGCCGATGATTTCCTGGCCAGGATTGAGTCTGAAGTCGACCGGTTAGCCCAGACCGTTTCCGAATTGACCGAGCTATCACGCATTGAAACCGGTAAAGCTGAACTGAGACTAGAGCCGCTGAATCTCAATTTTCTTATTAAAGAGGTTATTGAGCAATTAACGCCGCTGGCTGAAAGGCAGCAGGTGACCATGTCTGCAAACCTGGCACCGGGTCTGCCGGAAGTTAAGGCTGATATTGGCCGTATCAGGCAAACCATGATTAATCTGGTGCACAATGCCATCAAATTTAATAAAGCTGGTGGCAGTATCGTCTTATCCACCAGGACTGATAGTACAGCGGTCACCGTAGATATATCAGATACAGGCACAGGAATTTCAAAAGATGATTTACTCCATGTCTTTGAGCGGTTCTATAAAGCCGACAGAGCTCGTTCACAAGGCGGCAGCGGACTGGGTCTGGCTATCGCCAAGCATACAATCCAGGCACATGGAGGCAATATCTGGGCTACCAGCGAACCGGGCAAAGGTTCCACATTCAGCTTCAGCCTGCCTCTGCATTGAGAGCCTTAGTAGATAAACCTGAGGATTTAACCAGACTTTAACAATGCGTTAAAGTGCCCTTAAAGTCTCCCCTGTATTCTGGTAATAGATGGACAGAAGCGCTTCGAACCCATCTAAATCGAATATAATAAGGGAGAAATAATAATTTGCAAACATCCAATAAAAAATGGCTTATACCTTTGGCAGTAATACTGCTATTGGCTTTTTTACTTTCAGGCTGTAGCAGTACAGCGACTGCCCCAGCCACATCGACAACCTCAACAGTGTCAGGTTCATTTAAAATTATTGGTTCAAACACAGTCACTCCTCTGAGCTCGGTATGGGCTGAAGACTTTATGAAACTACATCGCGGAGTCAGTATAGCCGTGAGTGGTCCTGGTTCGGGAGCTGGTATTGCAGCGCTTATCGATAGCACTACCGATATCTGTCAATCGTCTCGCCTGATAACCTCAAAGGAGATTGAGCAGGCTAAAGCCAAAAATGTTACCCCCTATGAGATCCAGGTAGCCAGCGATGCTCTTTCTGTGGTGGTTCATCCTTCTAATCCAGTATCGTCTTTAACGATAGCGCAACTATCAGCTATCTACACAAACCAGATAACGAACTGGAAAGAATTAGGTGGCAAGGATGCTCCCATCCTGGCACTGGCACGAGATACTAACTCAGGTACTCATGTGTTCTTCAAGGAACATGTAGTACAGATGCTGGAGTTGTCCACAGCTGATAAGAAGCTGGAATACGGAGCTAAAGTGCTGTTACTGCCCTCAACCGAAGCAGAAGTATCAGAGGTAGAGAAAAATCCCAATGCAATCTTCTATCCGGGCATTGGCTATGTCACCAAAACTGTGAAGCCACTTGCTATAAAAAAGACGGCAAATGACACGGCAATTTTGCCCAGCGTGAAGACAGCTCTGGATGGTACTTATCCAATCTCACGACCACTCCTTTTCTATACCAATGGAGTTCCCACTGGCGCAGTGAAGTCGTTTATCGACTATTGCCTGTCCGGGAAGGTCAAAAAATAGTAACTGAAGTTGGTTATGTACCACTTGCTGTTAAATAATGGTAGTGTCATGCGTGATAATAGACAATAAAGGTTGGTGAGATAATTTGAAACAATTTTCGACAACCGCAGTTGCCGCCTCATCTATTGAAAAGAATCTGAGGCGGCGGTTGTGGTTGGGTGAACGTATAATCGAAGGCTGGATTTTCCTGGCAGGACTGCTGACTATTATTGTACTTGTTGGCGTCCTCTTTGTCCTGCTTCGGGAAGGATTACCGGTATTTGCTACCACTCCTCCATGGGAATTTTTATTTGGTATAAAATGGTATCCGGTTTCTGACCCACCTACGTTCGGTATCTTACCCTTCTTTTTGTCCACGCTCATTGTTACTGTTATCGCAACGGTAGTGGCAGTGCCCGTAGGTATTGGCTGCGCTGCTTATCTCGCCGAGGTAGCCTCATCAAAAGTCAGGGAAATAGCAAAACCAATTATTGAGTTGCTGGCTGGCATACCATCAGTCATGATGGGTTTTATCGGGTTAATGCTTCTGGCCCCATTGGTTCAGAGTGCCTTCAACTTAAACACTGGCTTATGTGGTTTGACTGCTTCAATAATGCTGTCTCTAATGAGTTTGCCTATCATTGTCAGCGTGTCTGAGGATGCATTACATGCAGTTCCCGATGAATATAAATCAGCTGCCTATGCTTTAGGTGCTACGAAATGGGAAACGATATGGCATGTATGCATACCGGCGGCACTATCGGGCATTACAGCTGCAATAATGCTGGGCGTCGGACGCGCAATCGGTGAGACTATGACAGTTCTCATGGTAGCTGGTGGTGCTCTTGCTGTACCTGTTTCGCCGACTGATCCTATGACCACAATGACTGCGGCTATTGCCTCAGGAATTGGCAATGCCGTACGTGGTGGACTTCAGTACCAGGCATTATTCGCTATAGGCTTAATTCTATTTGTCATGACACTGACTGTTAATCTCATTGCTGAACGAGTGCTTGAACGCCAGAAGAGGAAATTTGCGAGGTAATCAGGAAATGGCGACGACATCTCAAACATCGCGACAGTTATCACAACGTACCGCCTTTGTCTTTCTGGCAATAGCCACGGCGATAGCAATACTGCCAGTGCTGTTTATCATCATCTACACTATTATCAATGGTATCGAGGCAATAAACTGGCAATTTTTAACTCAATTCCCATCGAAAGCTGGCAAGGCTGGAGGTATTCTCCCGGCAATAGTCGGCACGTTTTATCTCATGATAGGTACTCTGATATTTGCTCTACCGGTGGGAGTACTTGCTGGTATTTACCTCACTGAATATGCCAAAGATAACTGGCTCACCAGGCTGATTAATATGGCGATTATCAATCTGGCAGGTGTTCCCAGTATTGTCTTTGGCCTCTTTGGCCTTGGGGTATTCGTTTTAGCTTTTCATCTGGGACTGTCACTACTTGCTGCCAGCCTTACCCTAGCATGTCAGGCCCTGGCAATGGTGGTGACGACTTCGCGAGAGGCAGTTCTGGCAGTTCCAAAAGAATATCGGGAAGGCAGTCTGGCAGTTGGAGCTACGAAATGGCAAACAGTGAGATATGCAGTTCTCCCTCAGGCCCTCCCCGGTATAATCACTGGAGCAGTGCTGGCAATAAGTCGTGCGGCTGGAGAAACCGCTCCAATTTTAGTAGTCGGGGCAGCCTTTATTCTTCCGGCACTACCACAATCTCCCTTTGACCAGTTCATGGCTTTGCCCTATCATCTCTATACCGTTGCCGCCCATGTTCCGGGGATGCCCAAGACTACGATGTGGGGTGTGGCATTAGTCTTATTAGCGGTAGTACTATTCTTTGATGTTCTCGCTGCTATTATCCGGGCACGAACTCGACAAAGGAAATATCAATGAAAGCAAATTACGAACTGACAGATAACCAGACAATATCTCCACTTAGTTGCGGTGCTAAACTCGAAGCGGAAAAGGTAAATCTCTATTACGGCTCTTTTCAGGCTCTCAGGGACGTAACTTTAGAAATACCCCAGTGCGCTATTACTGCTATTATTGGGCCATCAGGCTGTGGTAAGTCGTCCCTCCTCCGACTCTTCGACCGCATGAATGATTTGATTTCCGGTGCTAGAGTAGAAGGCAGTGTAAAACTGGATGGTATCTCTATCTACGGAGCCGGAATTGATGTCGTAGAATTGAGAAAAAGAGTGGGTATGGTCTTCCAGAAGCCCAATCCTTTTCCCATGTCCATATTTGAAAACGTAGCATTTGGGCCGAGACGTCATGGTATTAATAACCGCGGTAAACTTGAAGTAATCGTCGAAAAGAGCCTTCGAAGTGCTGCATTGTGGGATGAAGTCAATGATAAGCTCGAACAGTCAGGACTGGCCCTCTCTGGTGGACAGCAACAAAGGCTGTGTATTGCCAGAGTATTAGCAGTAGAGCCGGATGTCATCTTAATGGATGAGCCATGCAGTGCACTTGACCCTATAGCCACACTTAAAATCGAGGATTTGATGAGAAATCTGGCTAAAGAATACACGATTGTTATTGTTACCCACAATATGCAACAGGCAGCTCGGGTATCAGATATGACTGCATTTATGATGATGGATGAGGACAGGGCAGGAGCATTAGTAGAATATAGTCCTACATCGAAGCTATTTACTAATCCAAAAGATAAACGTACTGAAGATTATATAACTGGCCGATTCGGATAATCTTCCCAAGGAGGAATTATATGGAAATGAGGACAACCTTTCATAAGAAACTGAGAGAGATTCAGGATGACATCCTGGTTATGGGTAGTATGGTTGGCAAAGCTATACTACGTTCAGTTGACGCCCTGAAGAACAGGGACCTGGAACTAGCTCACCAGATAATTGCCGATGACCAAGCGATAAATAATCGAAGATTTTTAATTGAAGAGAAATGTATTGAACTTATAGCTACTCAGCAACCTATGGCTGGAGACCTTCGTACCATTGTTGCTATATTGAATATTACCACCGAAATAGAGCGAATTGGTGACTATGCGGTTGGTATCGCCAGAATTACCATAATGATAGGTGATGAGCCACCCCTGAAACCGCTCATTGATATTCCCCGGATGGCAGAACAAACCGAAAGTATGCTTCGTCGCAGCCTGGAAGCTTTTATAAACCGGGATGCCGAAGCGGCAAAGAAAATCACCAGCGAAGACGATTTGGTGGATCAGCTTTATGACCAGGTGTTCCGGGAGCTACTTATATTTATGGCAGAAGACCCGAAGACAATTACACGGGCAACCCGCCTTATCTGGACAGCTCATAATCTGGAGCGTGCTGCCGATAGAGTCACCAACATCTGCGAACGTGTTGTCTTTATCGTCACCGGAAAGATGGAAGAGGTAAACGCTTCAAAGTATTGATACACAGACATATCGCAGCACTACCAGAGGTAACATTTATACCATTGCTTATTGTAAAAGCTACTTATGCGTCACCATATCTCTATCGGCCAGGCGTCGATGGGTGGCAGTTACCCACGTTCTGGTTTTTCGAATGTAATCGTTCACTTCATCGTCAGTTCTAAAATCGTCTCTGTTACAACGCCCGAAATGTATTATTTTTGTTGTTTCTCTCATCAACTTCGGCCTTGGCTTCAAGGCTGGATACCCCAGCACCATCATATCGAAGACCTCCATTTCTGGCGGAATACCAAGGAGGTCTTTGATCAGGCAGTGTGCTACTGGTGACTGTACGGCAGAGACCCATCGGGAAGCCAGCCCCAATGATGTTGCCGCCAGATGCATATACAGAAAAGCATATGCCAGGCTGCAAGTAAAGGTAGTCTGCTCCCGTTGACTATTGTATTGGACGACAAGCGGAAACGCTGCTTTCATCCTGGTATCTCCAAACAATACTATAAATACCGGAGCATTGGGAAAATCATATTCTTTCGATACCGTATAGGGATCGCTAAGTGGTGACTTATGAATTGGGTCTCGAGCAAGCTCCATACGGCCCGCCTGAGCATAGTCTTCCTCGACGTAGTTCACAATCTGCGCTCTCAGTTCCGTCTCCCTAACGACCACGAATTCCCAGGGTTGTGAATTCATCCCCGAGGGAGCCCAGCGTGCTGCTTCAATTACCTTGAAAATATAATCATCAGGTACAGGATCAAGTTTGAACCGATGGATGCTCCTTCTATTTTTAAGTAGTTCCAGCAAGCTTGGATAGTCCATATGAATCTCCCTTCTCAGAATAGTTAGTATGAAACAGGACAACATGCAGACTTCTCTGCAAATCAATAGTATGTAGATATTTCAACAGGTCTGATTCCAGTCTAACATTAATACTGGGCTCATTTTAGGTAACTTTGAATTATCAGTTTCGGTAGTCCTGCAGCAAACCTCTAACCGTCGGTTAATCGAAGCTTCTAAAATATCTCATTTTACTGGCATCAAATATACTCAATATTGAAAAAGGGAATAGTAACGGTAGACTTTGCCTTATGTTATAACTTAAGGAGTTCCTCCGCATTTTTATGATATATTTTCTCCTTATCGGCGTCAGGGATTGCGACTGCATCCATGAAGTTCACCGCATTTATGCTTTTTTCCCAGGGATGGTCTACGGCAAATAGTATCTTGTCTGCACCTAGCGCCAGTAATGTACATACTAGTGGCGGTTCCCAGAACATACCACTTGTAGTAACAAAAAAGTTTTCTTTAATATAGTCGCTCGGTCTTTTCTTCAATTTGCTAGTCTTTTCATCAGGTTGGTATCCATCTCTCCATGGTTTATCAATCCGCCATAACCAAAAAGGCAATGCTTCACCAAGATGCCCAAGAATAATTTTCAGACCAGGGTGTTTATCAAACAGACCACTGCAAATCAAGCGCATAGCATGTAAAGCTGTTTCTGCGCCATATCCCAGCATTGGCCCTGCTAGAGCTGCATATGTCAAATAAGGCTTCGCCATATCAGGCGGAGGTCCTTTCGGGTGTAAATATATCGGAACCCCTAACTTTTCGGCCTTTTCAAATATAGGCCAGTATTTCTGATCGTCTAAGAATTCTCCCCTAACATGCGAGTCTAACTTAGCTCCCTTGAGACCAAGTTCTTTTACCGCTCGTTCCAGTTCATCCGCTGATGCTTTGGGATCCTGGTAGGCGAGAACAGCGAAACCTGAGAACCTTTTTGGGTACTTTTTAATCACCTTGGATAGTTCATCATTGATACGCCTAGCCATGTTTACACTCTTTGAGTTGTCAAACTTCTCCAAGTCTGTACCATTGAAGCTAAGAACTTGCATATCGATTCCAGCCTCATCCATATACTTTATTCGGCCGTCACCTAAATCTACAAGCGCTTCGACTATGCCCGGCTCGAGTACGAAATGTTCATGCATATATGTTTTTCTGCCTTTTGCGTCTTGGACAATCTTTAATCCCCCTGTCGATTTCAAGTATTCTACAATCTCTTCAGTCCAAAAATGCTCTTCAATAGCAATCCTTTTCATTGACTCCTCCTTTTCAATTTTAATTAATAAATTCCCTAAATGTTCAAATAGGTCTTTATTGCTATTTCAGCAACTTATGAGCACTGAGGTTTGTCATATAGGCAAGCGTAGTAAACTTCTGGCGTTATGCTCGAATATTAATTTTTTCTCAGCTTCACTAATCGTCATTTGATTAATTGATTCAATTGTCTCCTTGGTATATCTGAGACCAAGCTGGTTGTCCCAGGGCATATCAGTTCCAAAAAGGACATGGTCCGCCCCGAAGAAATTGTAGCAGCACATTAATCCTGAGGTATGACCGTATATGGCCGTGTCGGCATAGAACATCTTAAAATAGTCACGTATTGGCTTCCGGAGTTTCTCAGCATCTTTTCTTCCTAGCAGCGTATCGTGAGAATCTATCCACCCTGATATTCTTTTTTCGAAGAAGGGAATCATGGATCCGGCATGGTGGGTGATAATCTTCAGACTTTGATATTGTTCCAGAATGCCACTGAAAACTAGACGAACCATAGCTACTGATGTTTCGTATGGCCAGCCCAACATACCATGTATAGTATATTTAGATTCCTTTTCGCCGTCGTATTCAGCATAGGTCTGCGGCCGCTGAGGGTGAAGCCAGATTGGTAGATTATACTGGCACATCTTCTCGAAGAGTGGCATAAACTCTGGTGTGTCCAGCGGTTTGCCATTTGTAGGAGTAAATACCTGTATACCACGGAACTTCAAATCTTTGATGGCTCTGTCGGTTTCACGAAGGGCGGCATCCATGTTATTCATAGGCAGGCAGGCTACAGCGGCAGCAAACCGGTCTGGGTATTTCAACACCAGCTCAGCCATTTCATCGTTTGCTTGTTTTGATAAATCTATTGCTATTTTGGGATCACCGAAATTTTCTACTGGTGGCATCGATAGAGTTAATACCTGCATAAGGTCATCAAATTTGTCCATTATCCGAAACCGATAGTCGAGATCAAATAGGGTTGGCAAGACTCTTTGTGTACTATAGAAACCCTTGGAAGCTGCACTCGATATTTTATCGAGTGCTTCCTTATATTTTAGTGGTAAAATATGGGCAAAGATGTCTATTTTCATGTCATACCTCCTTGTATTAGTTCATGTCAGTCTCTTCATTTTTTAATAGGAAATTACAACATTCGGCATAATTACTGAGGTTTTGGAAAAGATTAATAGGTTAACTAGGAAGGCTCGAATAACCATGTGACACAGCAAGGATCCAAAAAAAACGGTAAACAGAGGTATGTTTAAGTTCATCCAGTGTTTCCTATATGACCACAGCAACCCGCTCCGTGTGCTTTTTGAACTTGGAATCATACTATATATCTGATAAATTCGTTTGTCAAACTCACGCATTACGTAAGTATTGACTAATAAAAAATAGTCATATATAATATTTTGAACGTAGAAATACACCATAGTTATAGTCATGTGTTATTGAGTGGAGGTAATGATGTGGCCCTTGGGATCAAGCACTTAGATGCCGCAGAGATAATAGTGAAACCGACAATCGTATTCATCGTTTTTTATTTTTAAATAGTCTGATATGAAATCATCAACACCTGCTATTAAAACCTTTGCGCTGGCAGCACAACCAGAACCGCTTCAAATAGACATGCAAAAGATAGCAGTAATTGTAATAGACATGCAAAATGCTTTCGTTAGCAAAGGTGGCATATTTGATCTAATGGGGATGGATATTTCAGGGACACCTAAAATTGTTGAGGTTATTAATAAATTAATCAGGGCAGCGCGTTCAAGAAAAGTGAAGGTAATATACGTGGTACATCACCATTCTGCTGATATGCGTGAAACTGGAGGTCTAAATTCAGGGTATGGCTACAAGTTATATCTACATGAACAAATTAAGCACCCGGAATGGAGAGATAACCGAGTTGTTCGTGGTACTTGGGGTGCTGAACTTGTACAAGGACTAGAGTTTAAAGAAGACGACATATTTGTTGTAAAACCAAGATATAGCGCCTTCTTTGGTACGAATCTTGACACAATACTGAAGACATTTAATATTAAATATCTAACGTTCACAGGGGTAGCTACTAATATGTGCGTCGAGGCAACGCTCAGAGATGCTTCAAACCTCGACTATTTTCCAATACTTATTTCGGATGCAACAGCACCTAATGGTCCTCCTTACTTACAGGATGCAACGATCCACAATGTCATCAGATGTCTTGGCTGGGTAACAACAAGTAAAAACATTTTAAAAATCATGAAGTAGTAAGCAAACAATATTCTGCATGATAGGAGGGATCATAGAAAGTCAGAAATAAATAAGGGGCATCGCCTGTTTACATATTGAAGATGGAGAGCGATACTCGCGTCAAAATTCGGTATTGTGTTACGCTAGGTTTGTGCCGTTTATCAAACGGATAAAGAGGAGGAGGTCATCAAGATGTCACTAAATGAAAACGATAAAAATAAGTCACAGCCAAGATATGGGATTAAGGTGGAGAAAAATGTTCGCGTTAAGATGCGTGACGGATTATGTTTAGCAGTTGATGTCTTTCGACCTGATGCTGAGGAGAAATTTCCCGCGTTACTTTCCATGAGCCCATACAGCAAGGATATAGAATCCTTGAAGATTCCGCCCGCACCTATGCCAGGCGCTGCAGAGTATTCTCATATAGAGGCTGGGGATACCGAATACTTCGTGTGCAGGGGTTATGCCCACATCATCGCCGATGTTAGAGGGACTGGATACTCAGAGGGAAGATACGATATCTGCTCAACAAAGGAACAGGAGGATGGTTATGACCTTGTTGAATGGATCGCTCAACAGCAGTGGTGCGATGGAAATGTGGGAATGGTCGGAATATCTTACCTTGCCCTCATTCAATATCTTGTCGCCGCTCAACAGCCGCCACATCTGAAGGCTATATTTGCTCATGACGGCTGGAACGACATGTACAGAGATGTATCACATCATGGTGGCATCTTAATGCACGGCTGGCTACCGGGTTGGATGGAACATATCGTGGCGTGGGATCCAGTACCGGTATCCACGGTTATGTATAGTAAAGAAGAGCTAAGTCGTCGGGTTGAGAAATGTAAAAACAACGAAGTAGTTAACAAGTTTCCATTCCTCTATGCCGCACTGGAATTCCCGCAACTTAGGCCTATAGTATTTGATTGGTTTATAAATGAATTTGATGGCCCGTACTATTGGGAGCGGTCGGCCTATACGAAATTCGATAAGATAAAAGTCCCAGTCTATTTAGGTTCACAATTCTACAGTTATGCAGTTATGATTCATCTACCTGGAGCCTTTAGAGCTTATGCTAGTATAAATACACCAAAGAAACTTGTCATACGCAAAACCGCGCCAGGAAGACCGTTCTATGACTTCCACGATGAAATTGTGAGGTGGTATGACCACTGGCTAAAGGGCATAAACACCGGAATCATGGATGAGCCACCGGTAAAGATCTGGGTTCGGGAAGCCGAGAAGTGGAAATATGGACAGGAGTGGCCTCTTGCCGAAACAAAATGGACAGATTATTATCTGGGAGCTAATAATCACTTGATGGAGAAGACTCCTATCAAAGAAGAAGAACCAGACAGTTTTAATCACAAGCCAGTTCGCGCTATGATCGATAGCTCGGCTCCCACTGGAGCCAATGCCTGAGTACCTTATTTACACTAGTGAACCGCTAAAGCAAGATACCGAAATAATAGGCCCTATTGCCTTATACTTATATGCTGCTATCAGTTCTGACGACGCGGATTTTATTGTGAAACTTAAGGATGTAAGTCCAGATGGCTCTGAGTTCGTACTGACAAGGGGTTTGCTCAGAGCGTCTCACAGAGCACTCGATGAGAAAAAATCGAAGCCATGGCAGCCCTACCATCTGCACACCAGTGCGACTTCCATTGTTCCAGGAGAAATAAATGAATACGCCATAGAAATTCGACCTATAGCCAATTTGTTTAAAAAGGGGCACCAGATTAAGCTGGAAATCTGGGGTTGCGATTATCCGGCGGACCGCTTAGACATCAGTCTTTCTTGGCCTATATTCAGTCATGTATCCTATGATAAACCAACTTCCTACAAAATCTATCACACTCCAGAATATCCATCACATCTGGTTCTTCCCATAATACCAGGCGGGTATTAATAGCTAAATTTTTTTAAAAAGCTTGACATTGGTGAGTGACATAATGAAGTCAAGAGTTTACAAGCTAAAGTAAGACTATATTATAAGGAGGAACAAGTCATGAAAAAATTATTTCTAATCCCGCTACTCATTATACTAATGGTTGGTTTGATTTTTAGCGGTTGCGCTCAGACGGCGCCGGCGCCGACACCAGCACCAGCACCAACTCCAGCTCCAACTCCAACACCAGCACCAGCCCAAACTTATCAAATGAAATTCAGCTACTGGGCATCCGCTCAGGCACTTCAGCCCAAAGTAGTGTTCCAACCCTGGGCTGAAGCGATAGAAAAAGCCACCAATGGACGGGTCAAGATTATCCACTATCCATCAGAGACTCTGGTAAAGCAACAGGACATGTATGATGCGGTGACTTCAGGGCTCACTGAACTTGGCTTTATTGCCACGGATTCAACCCCCGGGCGGTTCCCTCTATCCGCATTCGGGAGCTTGCCCAACGTATTCCCGAATGCTGCGATTGCCGCCCGTGTCTATAACGAGCTAATAAACAAGTACTGTGCCGATACAGAACTTAAAGATATCAAGATTCTCTTTGTATCTTCGTATCAGCCTATGCAGATATTTTCCACCAAGCAGTACAGAAGCTCGAGGATATGAAGGGCTTCAGAATGCGTACTGAAGGCAGAATGCAGGATTGGACCATGCAAGCCCTGGGGGCTACGGGTGCAGAGATCTCCATGACGGATACTTACAGCGCACTGGACAAGAAAGTGGTAGATGGCTGTCTGCTGCAATATGCAAGGTGTGTTGGCTTTCAAAATTCAGGACGTTACTAAATACCGCACTGAGGTTAACCTTTGCACCCAAAATTTTATCATAGCCATGGGCATGAAGCTTTGGAACAGCCTACCGCCTGATATTCAGAAAGCTTTTAATGATAATAGCGGGGTGCAAGCTTCAATAACCTATAATACAGCTTTTATGGGGGAGAAGCAGGTGCTAAGAATGCAGTTATAGCCTACGATAAGAAAGTCGGTAATCCGGATATCATTGTTCTCTCACAAGACGAAAAAGCAAGATGGCTCAATGCCGTTAAGCCAGTATGGGATAGATGGATAGCAGACATGCAAAGCAAAGGATTACCAGGTAAAGCGCTATTGGATGAGGCTCTTAGTTTAGTAAATCAGTATTCACAGACGAAGTAATACGCAGTAGCTAAAATAAACTGTGCTATGGCCAGCTATCAACAGCTAGCTGGCCATACTCCAATAGACAGGTAGTTAGGTCATATACAGCTGTATTCACTGGGAGTACATGAATAAATCCAAGAACTCTCCTGCTAAAGAAGTCACTATAGCAGCATTATTATCCCTGTCACAAGGTACAGGTAAGAGGCAAATATGAATGATTGATATAGTCGCTAATGGCTTAAAAAGGGCAGTATTCCCGATAAGCAGGGGACTCGGCGCTGTCGCTATGGCGATCCTAGTGGTAATGATGGTTTTTACCGTAATAGATGTATTCATGCGCCGCTTTTTAAACTCGCCTATCCGGGGTATTCATGAGCTTACTGAGTTAAGCTTTGCTCTCATTGTATTTCTGGCGTTAGCTTATTGCGCTGTTAGAGACGGACACATAACGGTAGATACTTTGGTCAAAAAGTTTCCCAAAACTGTAGCCGCAATTATTGACGCAATCATTCTTTTGGCTACTTCAGGTATTCTGGGTTTAGTAAGCTGGCAATTAGTGGTACATGCGTTGAATCTGCAAAGAATGAATCAAGAAACAGTGTCGCTGGGAGTAATTGTTTATCCTTTTGTTTATTTGGGCGCTGTAGGTACTATGTTAATTACCTTGGTATATTTTATTCAGTTCCTTTACTCACTGACCAAATTTAAGGAAGTATAAGATGCATTTATCTCCAGATGCCATTGCCGTTATATGGGTATTATTCTTCCTTGTTCTCATGTTCCTACGAATGCCTATTGGTGTGTGTATGATTCTGAGTGGTTTCACCGGTTTGATACTAATGCGCGGTTTATCTGCGGCAATTCCAGCTCTTGGTACTATCACTTTCAGAACAGTATCTAGCTATGATTTGAGTGTCATCGCCATGTTTGTCTGGATGGGATATCTGGCTTCATATGGAGGAATGGCCAAAGATGCTTTTTCGGTCATTAATAAGTGGATAGGACATTTTCCAGGCGGTCTGGCTATGGCAACTGTGGGTGCTTGTGCTGCTTTTGGTGCTGTCTGCGGCAGCAACGTTGCCACGGCCCTTACTGTGTGCTCAATAGCTTTCCCACAGATGAGAGAATATGGGTATAGTGACAAATTCTCGCTCGGATGCATTGCTGCTTCCGGCAATCTTGGTATTCTTATTCCACCTAGTACGGCCTTCATTGTATATGGCTTTATCACGGAACAATCAATAGGGACGCTGTTCATTGCAGGTATACTTCCTGGGCTGCTTTTAATGTTTATGTTTTGGATATACATATATACTCTGTGCCGGATTAACCCCAAAATAGCTAAAGTAGCGCCGAAAGCTAGTTGGAAAGAGAGGCTGCTAAGCATTAAGGGAATATGGGGTGTGGCGTTAGCTTTTATCTTAGTAATGGGTGGGATATACGGGGGACTATTTACACCTACTGAAGGTGGTGCTGTAGGGGTTTTTATAGTTTTAATCATTAGCTTAATTGGTAGACAACTGAGATGGCAGGGCTTTATTAACTCCCTTATTGAAACCATTGTAATTACAGCTATGATTATGCTCTTGATTATTGGTGCTAGGATATTTAGCACTTTTTTAGCAACAACAGATCTTACAACTTCAATGGCCAATTTGGTTAAGTTATTATCCTTAGATCGCTGGTTCATTATGGCTGCTGTTTTGATTTTTTATTTCCTTGCCGGTTTTATATTGGATGAATGGGCTGTACTCATAGTTTCTCTACCCATTATCTTTCCTATTATTACTTCCTTAGGCTTCGATCCTATACATTTTGGTGTACTGGCAGTATTGACTATTATGCTGGGATCCATAAGTCCGCCATTTGGCGTGGTTGTTTTCACCTTGCATGGAATGAATAAAGATGTATCTGTTTTCACCATATTTAATGGAGCCATGCCTTTTATGTGGATCATGGTGGTTTGCTTGGCTATTCTGACAGCCTTCCCTCAAATATCACTGGCGTTGCCCAATCTTATGATGCCGTACCGATAGGAACTGGATGCTCCTCCTCTTTTTTAGTAGTTCCAGCAAGCTTTGGTAATCCATATGAACCTCCCTTCTCAAATAGTTAACCTGAATCAGGAAAATTGAAGAGTCTCTCTGCAAATCTATACTGAATATCTCAACGAACAGGATATGACCTGCAATTATACCTTCAGTTCCTTCTTTTTATCAGTGTTGGAGCACTATAAGCAGTATGCCTCATTTCTGGTTGAGAACCTTCCTGCCAGCAGTAACACCTTTGTAACTAATAGTGATACAATTCCACGGTATAGCTTATGACCAATCATATGGTACCTCAGGCTACCAGTAGTAACTCTCGAATTTACTACGGTTATATCATAGTTGTAGTCGCCTTTCTCATTATGTTAACAGGCTATGGTATACGCACTATCTTCGGCGTTTTTTTCAAGCCGATGTTAATTGAGTTTGAGTGGACCAGAGCAGTAATATCGGGAGCCGTGACATTGTCTATGGTGACGCAGGGTATATGGGGCATAGTTATGGGCAGGCTGAATGATAGGATCGGTCCACGGTTAATTATTTCTTTGTGCTGTTTCTTACTGGGACTTGGTTTCATATTGATGTCCCTGATTAATCATATATGGCAGATATACCTTTTTTACGGGATTATCATTGGTTTTGGCATGGGTGGTGTCTTTGTTGTCTTGCTCTCGATCACCGCCAGGTGGTTTGCCAAGAGAAGAGGCATCATGATTGGCATTGTTCTTACTGGTATTGGTATGAGCTCACTGGTGATGTCTCCAGTTGCTACCTCCTTTATTTCTGCGTATGGATGGCGTCTTGCTTACGCGATAGTCGGCGGTATGGTTCTCGTTATCGGCATTGTGCTGGCCCAATTTCTTAAACGTGACCCGAGCGTGATGAATCTCAAACCATATGGTCAAGATGAACTAAAGATAGCAGAATTTGCGACAGACAAAACAGGGCTATCTCTTTATGAGTCAATCAGGACATGGCAGTTCTGGATGCTCTCATTAATCTTTGTATGTGTGGGTTACTGCATGTTCGCCATCACAGTACATCTTGTGCCACACGTTACTGATTTGGGAATTACTCCCGCAATTGCAGCTTTTGTTCTGGCACTTACCGGTGCCGGAAATGTTATTGGCGGAATTTTTTTAGGAGGCATTGCTGACCGGCTTGGCAATAAGCAGGTCCTGGCTATCTGCTTAACTCTGATAGCACTGTCGATTTACTTATTAATACCGATTTCTGAGGTATGGATGTTATATGTGGTTGCACTGATATTCGGTTTTGGTGCTGGTGGTGGTGGTGTGGCTGAACCAACATTAGTAGCTGAATTATTCGGCTTGAAATCGCACGGATCGATATTTGGTGTCGTCAGTTTTTCATTTACTGTTGGAGGCGCTATCGGTCCCCTGGTTACAGGTTATCTGTTTGATATAAGTGGTAATTACGAAACAGCTTTCCTGGTTAGTGGTAGTATCGGTGTCTGTGGACTGATACTCACCCTTTTACTAAAGCCAGTGCACAAGCAAAACACTCAAACCGTTCCCTCGTAAGGAATTTGCGAATTAAATAAGTTCTTTCTCTGCCTGTTTCAAATAGCTGCTGGTTAGCTAAAAAGCCTGCCCTGTTTAATTGTAACACTTCCGTTGACTAATTATTCTTTGATGAGAGACGGCTACTTTGTAAGACTTTTTGCAATCGCACATCGTTATGTAGGCCTTCGACCTATAGTAATTAACCTTTTGTTCATATTATAAAGCGATGTACCCATTGACACACGTACTTATTTATGCTACTATGATAGTAGTGAGGTGATACCATGAATAAGTATAGCACAAGAGACTTCGATAGAGACTTTCCCGATGATGATACTTGCCTTGAGTGGCTTAAAAACGTCAAATATCCTAATAGTATTTATTGCCCGAAATGCCAGGGGATAACAAAGCATTACCGTATTAAAGACAGGGCTTGTTATTCATGTGAATTTTGCGGTAATCATATTTACCCGATGGCTGATACTATTTTTGAGGATACGAAGTTAAACCATCTTAGATTATGGTTTAAGGCTGTAGCCTATATGTCTGTTACCCGGTGTGGTATATCGTCAAGGCAATTAAGCCGTGATCTTGGCGTTACCGTTAAAACAGGCTGGAGAATGTGGAGACAAATCAGGGCTACATTATCCGAAGGCGAAGGAATTAAGTTTGTAGGTAAAGTAGAGATTGACGAAACCTACATAGGTGGTAAAGCAAAAGGCAAGCGTGGCAGAGGTTCAGAAAACAAAGCCATAGTCTTAGGCATTGTGGAACGCAAAGGCAGAGCAAGAGGTATTGTAATCTCAGATGTAAAGGCTAAGACTTTGATGCCAGTAATTGAAGTAAACGTATCAAAAGACGCTACGGTTTATACGGATGATTTGCATAGCTATGATTGTTTAGGCAATTTAGGCTTTGAACATCAAACCGTTGCCCATTCACAAAAAGTCTATGTATCTGGCAAGGATATTCACACGAACACGATAGAAGGTTTTTGGAGTCAACTAAAACGAAGCATTGACGGAACATATCATCATGTAATAGCTAGGCACTTACAAGGCTATGTAGACGAGTATAGTTTTAGATACAATCATAGGAACGATGAGCAACCGATGTTTAAGACGATGCTTCGGAAGGCGGCTTGTTTTCGGGCTTAGACTTTGGGGTTTTACAGACGTGTTTTAGGTTAGCTATAACTTCGTCTTTGGTTACGTCTGAGTCGTAATCTTCAAGCTCTTTGGGTTCAAGGTTTTTTGGTTTCTTCATCTTCACTAATACCTAGCTTTTTTTCTATACGCTCAAGTCTCTTATTAACATCTAATTGCTTTTTGTCATCTTTCCTAAGAATAAAAAGCATTAAAAGACCGATAATAAAAAAGGTTGCAGAAATAATAAAGCTACCTGAAATCAATTGTATAGCTCCTGAATTTGGGATAACCCACGAAACAAAATCTTTAACAATACCCAATAAACCATATAGGGTAAGAGCAAGTGAAGTAAGGAATTTAAAGGAATTCCACATCCTCTAATTCTATCATACATTGTCATGTATTTGTCCTTTTATTTGTGATAGAATAGTTGTAGATATTTTCAACAGGATAAGTAATATGCCAATCCGCAAGAAATGGACTAAATTAACGCCTAAAAATATAAAGAAAGTCCCAAAATCTCCAGGCGTGTATGAATTAACAAGTAGAAATAAGAAAGCTCCAATAGATATTGGTAAAAGTGAAAATTTACAGAGACGGCTAAAGGAAAAGAAGAAATTACGCAAAACAGCAACACATTTCAGATTTGAATTTCCTTCTATGCTTGGTACAGCAACGGAATCAGAAGCAAAGCACAGTAAGAAATTCCAAAAGAAACATGGCCACAAACCAAAACAGACTAAGCGTTCTCCTAAGAACATACTGGATGCCCTATTCAACTTATAGATATTTCGTTTCCATTACGAGATACTCTCATTTTACTGTCTATTCTCTTTAGCTCTTTCTTATTCTTGTATTTGAGTCCACTTAACAAGAGATTTCTCGTCATTGGAACGGCTTTTTGAGCTTTATGAGTTATAGATTCTATTAACTCATTTTTGGTCATATCCTTTTGGTTACGTACTTTTAATGTCATATATTTACTCTCCTATCTTATGTTAAAATAGACATATCTTTTGTTGTTGGAGGTGGAAGATGCCCGGATTGTATATACAAATCAGGTTTATTTGTCCTCATTGTGGTCATAGTAAATTCCATATGCGAAAAGGCTTTCATATTTATGCACGTTTTATATGTCATAATTGTACTGGAACATTTTTCAGGGCTAGGGAAATAAGACAAAAACCACTTAGAAAACATTAATGTAATAGTCGTAATTAATTTCTTGGAGGTATGCAGAATGAGAACTAAATACGTATACCAAATTAGCACAACTCTTTTTGAGTTGGATAATGACAAAAGAATAGAGAGTATTGCCCCCGATGAATGGGCTAGAATCACAGATGGCAAGTTAAAGAATTTAATTAGTGAATGTGAAAAAGAATGGAGTGAGTCAGATTTTGAAGCGATTTCGCACGATATATTACCAGTTGGCAACAAATTATTACTATCCATTTTATTTCGCATTACATTGAGTAATAAGAAGATACTCTAATTACTTTTTAGCAGCACGAACCATTTCATATTCAGTCCATGACCTATAATGTCCATCTCTAGTAGGAATAGTATGTGTTATTTTCAACCTAATCATTTTAGGCTTACGTGTGTCAACGGGTACATCGCTTATTATAATGTCTCTCAATTATACTTCCACATCTGGGAATGAGAGGAGGTGAATATCGGGGAATAGTACCTAGCTGTTATACATTATCCACATAAGCTGCTTTTTCAATGATAAGGAGGTATGCAGGTGAAACACTATAAGTCTTTAATGATTACAACTACCGTATGTCTTATTCTAATTGCTTTCGTATTGATTTCTTTAGCGGGTTGTACCGCACCAACTTCTACATCCAAGCCTGGCACAGCGACATCAGGAACAATAGAACTGAAATGGGCATGTTTTGATCCGCCACAGGCTTTCCCAGTCGGCGGAATTATGAAACCATGGGCAGAAACCCTGGCAAAGGAAAGCAATGGCCGAATTAAGATAACCATTTATCCCGGTGAGAGCCTGGGCAAGGGTGCAGACCAGTATCAAATGGTGAAGAACCGCGTCTGCGATATAAGTAATATAATAGCCGGTTTTACCCCTGGTCTCTTTCCTTTAGCCGAAGCACTTGAGCTGCCGCACTTGTTTCCTTCTGCTGAGATTAACGGTAGGGTAAGTACCGAAATATTGAATAAATATGCTGCTAAAACTGAACTGAAGGACGTAAAATTGCTCTGGGTCCTGGGCATGACCAGTCAAAATCCCCAATCTTCCAGAGAGCTTAAGAAACTCGAGGACTACAAAGGTTTAAAGACGCTGGCCGAGGGGAAAATCGATGCTCAGATTATAGAGGCTATTGGTGGCTCTCCAGTACCTATGCCTATGCCCGAGGTCTTCACTGGACTCCAGACTGGGTTAATACAGTGTGTTAATATGTCCTGGGAAGGAACTATGGCTTTTAAGATTCATGAAGCTACCAAATACCGGGTGAAGTACGACATGTACAGTAAATCATTTTTAGTGATCATGAACCTAGCCGTCTGGAACAGCCTGCCCAAGGATATTCAAGCAATCTTCGAGAAAAACGGTGGTCCTGACCAGGGGGCACTCTCTGGAAAAGCTTTTGAAGATGCTTGTAATGGTATTTTAATGGGGCCAATAGGTGAATACGATAAAAAGATGGGAAATCCTGGGCTTTATGTCCTGCCACCAGACGAAGCCGCGAGATGGACAAAGGCTACTGCTCCCGTGATTGATAGATGGATAAAAGAAAAGCAAGATAAAGGTCTCCCGGGCAAGGCAGTAGTTGATGACATAAAGAGTCTGGTACAAAAATATTCCAAATAGTTAATGGGAGTTGGCGTATGCTCAGTAGAATAGCTGACTGGCTGGAGCATTTACTTGCTCCAGCCAGTCGAATAGCTAACAACATCGGTATATCCATGCTCATCGTACTGACAATTTTGACAGTGTTTAACGTACTTATGCGCTTTATTACTGGTATGTCATTTACACCGATGAAGGAACTGTCAGAATATGCCCTCAGCATACTGGTATTCCTCACAATTCCCTATTGTGCCATCCGTGGAGCTCACGTGGTCGTGGACCTCGTTACCATGCATTTATCTCGCCGTACCCAGGCGAGAGTAGAAGCTGTAATTTGTTTATTATCGGTGGTGCTATGTGGCCTAATAACCTGGCAGTTATTTGTTCGTGGGATAGCAGCAATGAATAGCGGTGAGGAATCTACCATGCTAAGAATCTGGCTCGCCCCATTCGTTTTTATTGCCGGTATTGGGTTTCTGATGCTTGCTTTGATATACCTGATGCAGTGGCTTCGTGTTCTTAAGGAGACAAGGAAATGAGTTTTACCGGACTGGCTATCCTGGTACTTGTCATTGTTCTAGTACTTATGTTTTTGCGGATGCCTATTGGTCTGGCTATGGCACTTGGAGGTTTTGTCGGCCTGTGCTTGATTCGTGGCGTGCCCGCATCTCTGTCAAACATTGCTGTTGTTGCTTTCCGACAGGGAAGTTTTTATATGATGACCGTTATTCCCCTCTTCATCTTCATGGGCATACTCGCTTCTTATGGAGGGCTCAGTGAACGTGCTTTCTTTTGCATTAACAAGTGGATTGGACACCTTCCCGGTGGTTTAGCCATGGCAGTTTCTGGAGCCTGTGCTGCTTTTGGTGCCGTATGCGGCGATCATATTGCTACCGCAGGTACTCTATTGCAGGTGGCCTTACCTCAAATGCGGAAATGTAAGTACAAAGATGTGCTCTCCCTGGGCTGCATAGCCAGTAGCGGTAATCTGGGTATTCTTATCCCTCCCAGTTCAGCCTTTATTATCTATGGCATCGTCACCCAGGAATCTATCGGCAAGCTTTTTCTGGCTGGCATACTTCCCGGTATCCTCATGATGTTATTGTTCTGGGTGGCAATTTACATCTGGGTTAAATTGGATCCACAGGTTGCCCCCACCAGCCCCAGGGTAAGCTGGCCGGAGAGATTGCGCTCTCTTAGTGGTTTGTGGGAAATACTGGTAGTTTTTCTCCTGGTAATGGGGGGCATCTATACAGGGGTTTTTACCCCCACAGAGGGAGCTGCCTGTGGAGCAGCCGTAGTACTTATTTTTTGTATAGCACACAGGAGCCTTAGCTGGCATAATTTCAAAGCTGCTCTAAACGAGACAGGCCAACTAAGCGCTTTGATTTTCCTCCTGATCATCGGGGCTATGATTTTCAGCACGTTTCTGACTGCAACTGAAGTTGGCATGAGGATGGCTGAGTTTATTGAAAGCTCACACGTTACTCCCCTGGTTGTTCTCATAATCATCCTGGTAATATACCTTATCCTGGGCTGTATAATGGATATTTTTGCAGCCATTCTGGTTACCTTACCCATCTTCTATCCTTTGATACTGGCTCTGGGATACGATTCCATCTGGTTTGGCGTCCAGATAGTAATTATGGTATGTATCGGCTCGGTGACACCTCCCGTAGGCTTCCTTGTTTTTGCAGTGAAAGGCATGGTTAAAGACGTACCTTTGTTCACCATATTTAAAGGTACGGTACCCTTTATTATAGCCATGGTAGTCTGCGATATTATCCTGATAGCTTTCCCCATAATCTCGGTAATCTTACCCAAACTTATGATGGGGCAATTGTAGAGAGCAAGAAAGAGTACACAAAGGGCAAAGTGCCTCAGGGCGAATATACAAACCACATCTAAGTCAAGAGTGATAAGATTTGTTTTGTGTCCAATCTCATAAGCATTTGGATATTAGTGCCTGTATAGCTTGAGGGACAAACTGATCCAGTGATAACACTATGCCTGAAATAGTAAACCCATTGGTTTGAATGGATTTTTAACACTATCTTATGACGCCATAAAGGAGACAGTAGCTGCGATGCAAGCGGCTGGCCTTCGCGATAAGGCAAAAATCATGATTGGCGGTGGCCTGGTCGATGATGAAATAAGGAAATACACTAGAATCTGATGCTTATGGTCGAGATGCCATGGCTGCCGTTACCCTTGCTAATCAGTGGCTTAAAATCAAGTAACAATTCTCACAGCAGACTGGGAAGGAGCAAGCAAAATGGTAAATGCTACTGATAAAACACATGAACAACTGGAATTATGGTGTTCAGCAGTGGGTATTGAGTTCATCAATAAGGAAGCAGAGGAAAACTATAAGAGAAGAACAAAAAGAATTGCCGATGCTGACCCCACCCCGCAATTTAGTCCATGTATAATTAGATTCTTCCGGTGATGGATAAGTATTAGTCACCAGAAATACGCTAGAATTTAATATAATCATAATAACCGAGTATCCCTACTATAATCAGTATTATCCCAATAATAAGGACAAGGGGTGCTAGTAAGGATGCAATACCCCAGTACATCCAGGTGCGCTGTGTTCGCCGAAACTGCTCTATACTGTCCCATTTTTTAGACTGCCAGGCCCATTCATTGCCTTTCACTCCAAGAACTATCGCCACGGCCAGTCCCGCTATTGGGATTGGTATCAATGCCAATAGCGCCAGCCATACTTTGTTACCTATACCCCAGATCCATGTCAATAAGAAAGCTCCCCAATTCCAGCCTTGAAGTTCAGGAGGTACTATAGCTGAGAACCCTTGCCCTGATGTATTTAGCAGAGCGGTATCGGTTTTTGCGCTGGGCGAATATTGCTGTGTAACGCTGTCGTTATATATCATTTGCTTCTTTCTGATTTAACATAGTCCGATTCGATGCAAGGGATAATTGCATAAATATAGAACTTTATGGAAGTTTGAACCAATCAATCTGATCTATTCTCGTTGCGCCTTCAGCTATGGCACAGCGAATGTTTATCCTGGAGGGAATCCCATATTCTTTTCTCGGCATCTTAATTTCTATAGTGTCTTTTAACGAAGCAATAACTACCCACCATGCGTCCTCTGTCTTTGAGTTATTTTTATCAATGGTTTTATCGAGTACCCAGCAATAGCCGCCCGGCCTGAATCCGAACTCGTATTCAAAAACCCTGTCATTATCAAAATCAATATCCACAAAGTACATCTTTTTTAGAGCCGAATCTACATTGTCGGTTACCTGGATTGAGCTGTAGACATACTGGTTATCCATATAGCCTTTTACCGTCTTGATGTCACCGGCTCTCTTGTCTTTCGCTTGTGGCAATATGTCACCCACCGGGTCCTGGATCAGTACAGTCGTGGCTGGCCATTCATTGAGCACTTTGTCCTGCAGCACATTGCTTACCTTAACCGAGTCTGCGGTTATGCGTTTCATGCTCTCGCGGATAGTAAGGTCTTTCTTTATATCTATATCGTAAAGACTACACGTCCAATTGCGCATGCCAGCTATAAGGGCACTGGTATTTATGGCTGTTTCAATATTAGGGAAGGGACCGCGCAGCGTGCCATTATCAATAGTGAAAACCATGTCGTTTTCCCGAACCAGGCATACGGCATGGCCAACTGCAGTATCAGCAGCGTTCATGGCTATAAAACCAGCCCCGAAACCATCAGTAAATAGATTCTCATACCGGTATCCGTTTATTATGAGACAATGTTGAGCGAAGACTGTCATGTCATTGCAGATCCCTTTTTTGGATGCAAACGTCTCAGAAGCGGGAACTAGCTGGGCATGTCCTGCACTTCTTAACCCTGCTGCTTCTGATTGATCATACTTGATGTTATTCGTCATAAAAAGGCTTAGTAGCCTGGGGCTGCTTAGCCTGTAGGCAACAGTATTGAAATCCTGCCACTTATCTGACTTGAAGTCATTGGACATGGTGGTGGTTTTCCAGGCAGTAGTGACCAGTCTCCTGATATTGTAGTTAGCCAGAGGATCTTCTTTATCAAAATCCTTATCGTAGGCTATCCAGAGCAAAGCTTCCAGCGCTCCAGCGTACTTTCTCTTCTCTTTTATGCCCTCGTTTAGTAGCTGGTCAAATGTTTCCCTATTCCTTGGATTTAAGGCGAGAAAAGCGATATCCCTAATAGCTTCATCGTCTCTGCTGTCAATTGCAGCCAAGTCAGGCAATTTCAGCAATTCTTTATGCAATTCAGGATAAGAGCTGGCCAGTACATCGAGCAATTTTTTACCGCGTTCCGTCACGATAACGTAGCCTGACCAAGGGCTTATCTGAATCTGGTAAACTCCCGGAGTTTCTCGGGTAAAAGTGAACGTCAGTCTTTCTGTCGCTCGAGAGCTCAGTTTCAATTTTTTGGACTCTATCGCGGCACTATTGATTATTAAGGCAACTGAACTTGTCCCAGATATATCTGCGGGGTTGGTCACGTCAACCGTAACCGTGATCGGTTGCTTTACTTCAACAACGGCTGGACTAATAGACATGTTTGCAACAGCGAAATTGGCTGTTTCCTGTACCTGAGGAACGCCAGGCTTAGCAGTGATTTTGACGCAGGCACATGCCAGTAAAATAATAATAACCAGGATAATGATGATAGAAGAGGATTCCCTTACTCGTCTTTTCACAGAACCACCGCATCCTTCCAAAATATGCTGCAAAGTTATTCACTTACGTGTCAGTTGGCTCACGGCAATACAGCACCTATCTTGACCCATTTGTCTGGCGGTGTCAAACCGTTTTTTGAAGCATTCATATGGTACCGCTGCACCAAATACAAAATTCTGCGATCTTAATTAATAATTCACGGGATTGGGTGCAGGGTATTCCTTTGCGAAATACCGAGTAATACACTTACTTCTGGCAGGTCCCTTGATTGCATAATTTTGCAGGTGGTTTGCATATTGTGCAGGGTTTATAACCACGGGCTAAAGCACTGGCTACTGAAGCAAATGCGAGCCTATATTGATCACTGATCAGAACAACCAATGCGCACGATGAGTAATGATAGGTTTTTGACTTAATGTTGCCAATGAATGTTCCCGGAATTGGTGCTGTGTTATCTAATTCATCTTCCAGTGACCATAACCCTTTTCCTTCATGTTGTGCCTCAATTTGTAGTTTTACAAAGAGATTATAATACTTTCGGTCTGGTGGACATGGTATGACTTGGGCATAGCCTTGCCTAATAAGTTCAGCATTTATCATGGTATCATTTACCCATACATACCTGAGTAAGCTACCTCTTTTATCTGTCTCCGACACATCTTTCTCGAGGTAGATAGTCTTACCATTAACGAGGTCATAGTTTTTCTTATAGGCTTCTTTAGAATAATACTCTTTCGCATCATCAAGATGAAAGGGCGCAGGTACGGCAACACCTATATAACGGATTACGTGTAACTGTCCATTTATATTTGCCTCGATGGCGGTTTCGTCCAGAACCCGAGTAACATTACCCTCTGCTAAAGCAGCTATTGATGTTTCTTCTGAGGCTGTTAGCGATTTTAAGTCGGTTGATGTAGCGGTGGTCTCATCTGGAGAAACAGCAGTAGGTGAACAAGCTGCACCAAAACAAAGCACCAAAAGTACATAACAAATGACTACGGCACAATAATATTTACTCATTTTTATATGTATTGCAGATATAGTATAGGCATAGCGCAAAGCCAATGTAAATAGGAATAAAGTACCAGTTATGTGCACTGAATGGTTTCATCCACCTCTTATGTTAGGGTTATTAGAATAAAAGATTGCAGAATCAGATTGAAATGGCTTTATCTAAATCCGATAACATCTGTTATATCACTGTGTTAAATTTATAATTTTTGTGGAGCTATTTATCGATTGAGGAAGTGGCCTCAACCATATATATTTTGTAGTAACGTATGCTAACCTGGCTAACCTATCGTATTTAAGGGATGAATAAGAGTGGTTTGGACAGATCGCGAGTGGCAATTAGCGTTGTTGTATTTCGCCCTTGATTGGAAATTTGAGGTCTTAATTTGGTTCAGAGTGTAAATCTAGTTTTATTATTTAAGGTTGAAACCTGTAAACCTCCGTAGGTAATCACAGTAGTGGATGGATTACTTTGCCTCTTGTGGCGGATATAAAGAGACAGCAGAAAGAAGCTACGGCGAAGATCACCAATGCTATCCTGATACTTTCCACAAACACCCCATAGTATTCAGGCGTTATCTGTGCCGTGCCCATATACAATGAAAACAAGAGCATCAGTATCCCCATACCGACCGTTATGCCCACATCCCTTGCTGTTGTCTGGATTAACCAATCAAACCTTGGCTTACTATAAAAGGTAAAAGAGCAGTATCTCCGGTTGCACTGAGCAAAAGCAAAATGCCGACCAGCGTTATAGCAAGGCCACCTGAGGCAAGTATTCGTGGTTGAATTTTATCCGAAATTCTGCCGGTAAAAGGTGAAAAGACTGCCTGCACAATGGGTTGTGCTAACAGAACAAAGCCAGCATCTTGTGGACTGAGTCCTTTAATGTATTGTAAATAAAGACTCAAAATGAAAGCTACGGGGAATACAGCACTGTGAAACAGCAATTGGCAAGGCTTGAAAACGCAAATAGCCTGTTTCGCGTTAACAGATGTACATTGAGTATGGGGCTATCAACCTCCATCTCCCATATGACGAACGCAGCCAGCCCCACAACACCGATGGCAATAAGCCATATACCAGTGGTCGCTGGCAATGAGGAAAATCCATACATTAGGCCAAGATCATAATACCGAAGAGTACTGAGCCTATGATATCGTATTTTTCTCCCTTTGCCTCTGCCCATTCAGATCGGACCTTGGTGAACAGTAATACTAGTGCTGGTATCTGCAGGATGAGGCTAAATAGAAAATGCTTCGCCAGCCTAAATTCTGCGTCAGTATCCCACCAATACTAGGACCGATCGACATTCCTAGAAAGACTGCAGCCACATTCCAGCCCAGCACTTTGCCTCGTTCACTATAAGGGTATGCAGCAGTCAATAGTGCTATTGCGGTACCCCACACCATGGCCATGCTTATCCCTTGTACCACTCGCAAAGAAATGAGCATAAGCGCAGAAGTAGATAATGCCGACAGGAGCGTCGACACTGCAAACGAGAGTAGTCCTAAAGTATATATTCCCCCCCTTCCTGTGATATCAGCTAACCGCCCCAGCGGGAGGGTACAAACTACCAAGGCCAAAGTAAATGATTGTGTTACCCAGCCCAATTGAACCGCATTCATAGACAATTCGTTCCCTATTGTGGGTAAGGCAACAGTGACAGCAGTCAACATTATCGGGCCTGATACTGATGTCAGTAATACGGTAAAAAAAAGATATTGTTTATCTTGGGTTTTAGACATCGCTGCCTTCATTTATGACTAGCCTAGGATGGAGCTTCCTTTCAAGGGATAAAACAGGTATAAGTCATATTGCCACGGCATTGTATCACAACAAAGCAGAGACGTCTTTTTTGAATTGCCTTAGTAATCGCGTTAGTTCTAAGAAGATATCTGTCTGTATTATTAAAAATTATATGTCCTGCTAGATTTTGATTTTGGATATCACTCTTGTTTTACAACCACAAGCAATGTCCCAGGCCCCCCGTGTACCCCAAGTGCCGCACCGAGTCTTGCCATATGAATTTTTTCCTCGACGACAATAGAACTCAAGCGTTTCTTTAATAAGTAGGCCTCTTCTGCAGCAGTGCTATTAACTATGGCTACTTCCTTTACGTTTTTGGCTTTCTTCACAAACTCATAGAGCTTGTCTATTCCCTTTGCGTAGGAACGTGCCAAGCCAGCCTGAATAATCTCCCCTTCATGCATGGTCAATAGAGGTTTGACATGGAGGAGGCTTCCTATAGTCGCTCTGGCCTTGGTGATGCGACCACCCGCAAGCAAGTATTTTAGGGTATCCAGGACGCCTAAAAATTGTGTTTGCTTAATAGCTTTATTAATTTCCTCTACAACCTGCTGCAGAGTTCCCCCAGCCTGAGCTATCCTCGCAGCAGCTAGAGTTACCAACCCAAGACTCATTGAGAGGGAAGTTGAATCGATTACTTCTATGTGGCATTTATCCTTTAATAATTCTTTACCCTGCATTGCTGAGTTATAAGTGCCGCTGACCTTTGAACTGAGATGAATAGATACAATTTCGTTAGTTTCCTTTGAAATTTCCTGATAGGCGTTAGTGAAATCTGCCGGTATAGGTTGGGTAGTTGTTGGGTGTATTGGCCCATCAACTAACCTCTTATATAGTTCATCCGGTCCTATATCTACCCCGTCCTTGTAGACCTTCTGACCAAAGTAGATATAAAGTGGAACAGTAGTAATATTCAGATCCTTCAGTAAATCTGTTGGGATATCCGCCCCTGTATCTGTGACAATCCTAACCGTCATTTAAATACCTCCAGTTTAAATTTTTCGTCCTCGACAAGTTTGATTATATATTACTATCAACAGCTTGCCTAGTACCTTGTATATCGAGGTATATTTAGGACTGCCTATAAAAAGGTGATACGTTTTTCAAATATTTACCTGTAGGCTAGAATATGGAAATAATGCTCTGGCCAAGTCCTTGCGGGACTAACTTAAAAAGTGGTACAACTATTGGGGGAAGGTTAAAGCCATTTGTGCTATTATTTCGTCAATTGTAATTTCCTCAAGGTAAAGCAGGCTTATTGATAGATTATGATTATTAGACATCATGGCTAGGAAACTATTAAATATAAAAACTGTTTTTTCGTGGGGCTGGTTAGTAGTTGCCGCGTCAATCATTGTGATGTTTGGTTTTTATGGAACATCAGGATCGTTTGGTCTTTTCCTTAAGCCTCTAGAGGCAACGCTTGAATCGACACGAGTTGCGGCTTCAGGTGCCATGTCAACGTTTATGGGATTGAGCGGCATTATCGGCGTAATAGCTGGACGATTAACTGACAGATATGGTGCCAGAGTTATTATAGGCATTGGTGCTTTTTTAGGAGGTCTGGGGTATCTATTGATGTCCCAGGTTAGTTCCCTGTGGCAGCTACATTTATACTTTGGCATTATGGCGGGAGCCTCCATGGGCACTTGCTTCACACCTATCGTAGCCACTGTCTCAAAGTGGTTTACCGAAAAAAGAGTGTTAGTGGTTGGACTAACGACTGTTGGTATTGCGACAGGGCAGATGATTCTACCACCAATTGTCGCCTTTTTTATGGCAGACCATGGATGGCGTTCCGCTTATGTATTGCTGGCCATAGTACTCTGGATTACAGCTGTACCAGCGGTGATATTGTTAAGGAAAAAACCTCCACAGAATAGTGCAGTTTCCTTGAGTCAGCAAATTGATAGAAGTACAGCAAACAATAAGGTCGCAATATCAAACCAATCGAGGCAATGGTCAGCCAGAGAAGCTATTAGAACGGTATCGTTCTGGATGTTTCTTATTATTGGTTTTGTGACTGCCGCCAGTTTCTATGTTGTGCTGGTCCATGTAGTTGCCTATGCCATCGATACAGGGATAAAACCGACTGATGCGGCTTTAATTCTTACTTTTATAAATGTTGGCCTTGTTGCTGCTCAGTTTTTAGTATGGGTCCTCACTACGAGATTAAGCAGCAGGTTTACGATAATCATACTTCTTGCCATACAAGCGCTCGCTCTTTTTTTGCTGATGGGAGCTAACGGTTTTACTATGCTTATTGGGTTGGGATTACTCTATGGCTTTGGCTTTGGTGGCAGTAACACAGTACGCCTATCGATGGTATCGGAAATTTTTGGTACGCGTTCAGCAGGCGCTATCTTAGGACTTGTCACAGTGGCCTGGGCTGCCGGTGGCATATTTGGTCCGATACTGGCTGGTTATATTTTCGACATTAGTCGGAGTTATGATATAGCTTTCTTGGTTGGCGGGTTGCTACTTACAATGGGTGGAGTATCTGGATTCTTTCTAAAAGCTCCAAGCCGCTAGCTATCATACGTATGAGAACATTAAGCCAGAGTGTTCGACTGCACAAATAAGTATATATATTAGCAATACTAACTTTGTGGTGGTAGTATTTATTTTGGACAGAGAGTAACGAGTTCATGGGCATTATTTCCAAGATTACGGATTGGGTCACCACGCCATATACTATTTATCTTATTCTCAAAGACCCGACAATTTCGCAGTCGGTGAAATTGCGCTCGGTCATAGGGCTGGTGCTCATCTTCGCCTACATAGTCAGTCCGATAGATATAATCCCGGACTTTATTCCAATGTCAGGCTGGCTGGATGACCTCGTCGTTGTCCCTCTCGGGCTGGCTTTAATGAGGAAATTCATCCCGGACATTGGCGTTTTAGAAAGGAGAGGAGAGGGCACAGGTAAGCGTCAGGCGAATTCTCCTCAGGGCTATATTTTCGATAGCGATAGCTGTTTTTCTGGTGGTTATCTGGCTCGGTATTCTAATTTACATCATCGTGAGGTTAATTACAGGCTAAGTCGTCTTTGCCTAAAATCACCTGGTAAATGGCCATCAGAATGCAGATTTAATATATTTCATCTGGAATCAGACAATATTTAACGTAGCGGGTGTTTTCTGCAGGCGTTCCACCTTACCATCTTTGGCAATTCGCACTGTATCTCCAAACTTGGCACCCTTGGAAAAGTCCTGGTTTGCCATATTCGGATGAACGGTAAAATAATCTCCAGGTTGTGCTGGACTATTCATTGGCATCACCCCGGACATATTGTAAATGTGTATCTGGGGCGTCATCGGTTCATAGCCAGCTCTGTGGATACGAGCGGATAAGTCCTGTTCAATATCAATGAATGGTCTCTTCTTTTCCAGCTCTGCCAGCGAAAACTTATATAATTCATCGCAGCGCTCATACATTCTAAGGACTTCTGGCTCTGGCTTACCCAGGCTGAGAGCAAAGCATATTTGTGCAGAAACACCGCCATAAATCACATTTAATTCAAATATGACAACGTCTCCTTTTTTCAGAACGTTATGAGCGGGTGGTGCTTTGGGGAATGTAGGACCAGGCCCGGATGTTCCCAGCATGAAATGACCTGCCCAACCGCCATTACCAACAATTGCCTCCTCAGCAGCACCCCATAGTTTGTATTCAGGCACCCCGGGTTTTAACGCTTTTTTTACCGCTTCATAGGAGAGGTCTAAAATTTCACAAGTTTTTTTTAAAAACTGTAGCTCCTCTTCACTCTCTCTCGATATTGCATTCATAACTTCGTTCACTACTTGGGAGACATCTTCTATCTTTGCCTGAGGGAAGCTTTCCGCCAGGGCATTATAGATGAGAGCAGGAAACCACCCCTGCTTATATCCGATAATTCCCAGTTTACTGTTCCCAAGTTTAAGTTGCCGTATCTTCTTCACAATATCTTTGCAAATGTCGAAGCTACCAACAATCTCCCTTATCCACGATGTTTGTGATGCGGTATGTAAAAACTGGGAGCCTATATTATTGTGGACTACCATCCATGGTTCTCCCTGGAGAGGGAAAATAACGTAGTGTCCACTGTTGGAGAATGGTACATAATTCGAAACATAATAGAGATAGGTACTCGGCATAGGCATAAAAATATTTACCGGCGCTCCGATAATAAGGCAATCAATCTTATGCTCATTCATTGCTTGACGTATTGCAGACCACCTCCCGTCACGTTCTTTGACAGACGGCATGGGGAATGTCCAGGGATACTCTAACTTAGGTGGTTTGGTTTGGTAGATATAAGGACAGAATTCACTCATAATTCTCCTTCCTGATATTCACCACATGATACACAACAATAATAGAGCATAGCATACAAGCACTATCATAGCATAGTGGACTCAACTACCGACCGCCTGACAATACCTGTCAATCTATCTACCTGAGTGGCAATCATATGTCTCTTAAACACAATATCAAATCCTGAGGCTCCAGCGCCTCGTGGGAATAACTTAAGAAGTGGTATAACTATCGGGGCAGGTTAAAGCCATTTGTGCTATTATTACGTCAATTGTAATTTCCTCAAGGTAAATCAGATTTGTCGATAGATTTATTTGTTAAGCCTCATATTTAGGTGACTATTGAGCATGAAAACTAATTTTCCCCGAGGCTGGGTAGTGGTTGCCGCGTCAGTCATTATAATGTTTGGGTATTATGGAGCATCTGGATCTTATGGTCTCTTCCTTAAGCCTCTAGAGGCAACGTTTGAATCAACACGAACCGTGGTGTCAGCCGCTATGTCAACATTTATGGCAGCAGGCGGTATTGTTGGCATAATAACTGGCCGATTATCTGATAGATATGATGCGAGGGTGATCATAGGGATTGGTGCGCTGATAGGGGGTCTGGGGTATTTATTAATGTCCCAGGTTAATTCCCTTTGGCAGCTACATGCATACTACGGTGTTATGGCTGGAGTCTCTACTGGCACTTGTTTTACGCCTATTGTAGCCACTGTCTCGAAGCTGTTTACCGAAAAAAGAGTATTAGCGGTTGGGCTTACATCTCTTGGCATGGCCGTTGGACAGATGATTGGACCACCAATCGTCGCCTTTTTTATGATAGACCATGGATGGCGTTCCGCTTATATATTGCTGGCCATCGTGCTCTGGATTACGGCTATACCAGCGGTTGTATTATTAGGGAAAAAGCCTGCAGAGGATATTGCCGTTTCCTTAAATAAGCAAATTAATAGAAGCACGACAAGAGATGAGGTGTCAATATCAAAACGGTCACAGCAATGGTCAGCTGGAGCAGCTATGAGGACGGTGCCGTTCTGGATTTTTATCATTATTAATTTTGTGACCGCTGCTGGTTTCTATATTGTACTTGTTCATGTAATTGCTTTTGCCATCGGTACCGGGATAAAGTCAACTGATGCAGCCCTGATTCTCACATTTTTAAATGTGGGAACAATCGCTGCTCAAATTGTCGCATGGTTCCTCACTATGAGATTAGGCAGCAGGTTTACAATAATTATTCTTCTTGCTATACAGGCGCTTCCTCTTTTTTTGCTGATGGGAGCAAGAGGTTTTGCTGTGTTGATTGCACTGGGGTTCGTCTATGGTTTTGGCTTCGGTGGCACTAACACAGTACGCCTGTCAATGGTATCGGAAATTTTTAGCGCGCATTCGGCAGGTACCATCATAGGAATGATAGGTGTAGCATGGGCTGTCGGCGGTATCTTTGGACCGATACTGGCTGGTTATATATTTGACCTCAGTAAAAGCTATGAGATAGCTTTCCTGGTTGGTGGGTTGCTCTTGACAATGGGTGCGGCATCCGGATTCTTTCTCAAAGCTCCCAGCCGCTGACTATTGTGCTTATCGGCTTAACTTAAAAAATGATATAACTATTGGGGCAGGTTAGAATTGCTTACTAAGTCGCAAGCTGCCTCATGGAATATTAGGACTCACTGATTTGTGAAGCATAGGTATTTACATCTTGCATTGTGATCTAACTTTGGAAATTTGTTCTTATTGTCTTTTTCAAGTTAGTATATATACAAGGAATTCACATGTACTGGCGTTATTTCGTGGGATCCATACTCATAGTATTAGCGATATGTAGCTGCGCCCCCCCAACGTCAGAACCCGTACCTCCTCCACCTGCAACTTCGCCTCCGCCACTTCCAACAACGCTACCAACACCAGAATCTTCAGCACTACCATCACCTTCAGCAATGGTACCTCGTATAACCATAGCAGAGTTATTACAGAAGGTTGAGAGCAATGCGGACATCCTCATAGTTGATTCCAGAGTAGATGTAGAGCAAGAGTTCGACAAGGGTCACATCAGAGGAGCAATACCAGTGCCTCTTTCTCAAATTACATCAGGACAATGGATACCACCCGTTGGCAAAGATAAAGAGATTATTTTCTATTGCACCTGACCGGATGAGAAAACCAGTGCCCGTGCGGCACTAGAGTTAGTCGATAAGGGCTATACTAATGTGAAGGCTCTAAAAGGCGGCTATAATGCCTGGAAAGACGCAGGTTACCCGTTAGAGACAGGACCAGCAAAAAGTAGTTAACCTATAAGGAGGAAAGTGGTTTGGCAAAAGTCAGGAATCATCTGACCATTCTTTTGATGTTGGCACTGATTTTGATGATTGTTCTTACTCTTGCGTGTAGCTCTGCACCAACCGCAACACCAACGGCGCCTTCGAAGCCAGCATCCTCACCACTGGCACCAGTGGCTCCTACCAAAGTCCAATTTCTGGGACAATCTTGCTTTATGATTACCTCGAGCACTGGTTTAAAGGTAATTATAGATCCTTACACGACTAATGAAAAGACTTATTCAGCTATTGATGAGACTGCTGACATTGTCACAGTAAGTCATGAACATGCCGACCATAATAATGTTGCGGGAGTTAAGGGCAATCCTGAGGTAATCAAGGGTAGCGGCATTAAAAATATTAAGGGCGTTAGCTTTAAAGGTGTCGCTACATTCCACGACAACGCTCAGGGTGCCCAACGGGGAACCAATACTATATTTTGTTTCTCCTTAGACGGAGTGAAGTTCTGCCATGCTGGCGATCTAGGTCACCGGCTTAGTCCTGAACAGATTGCTGAGATTGGCGCAGTCGATGTGTTCTTTGTTCCGGTCGGTGGCTTTTTCACCATTGATGCCAAGGTTGCAACTGACGTCTGCAACGATTTGAAGCCGAAAGTCATCATTCCCATGCATTACAAAACGCCAAAATCGAACCCAAATCTGGCTGGTGTGGAAGACTTCCTGACAGGAAAGGAAAATGTAAAGCAGTTAAACACCAGCATTTTTGAATTTAATCCGAAGGAGTTACCCGCAGGTATTGAGATTATTGTTCTTCAAATGGCAAGGTAAAATAATTGTATTTTCCCATTAGTATTTCAATCTATTCTAAATTTGCCACTAGTAATTGGGTAAACGTATAACTTGCCCTCCGCTTACAAAGAAAGAATAAACCGTCAGGAGGTTATACAGGCTTTTAAAAGCAATTTGGAATATACAAGCCAGACCTGTATCACATGCTTAGCGAAAAGAGCTCAACAGAATCAAAATATTGGCGGAAAAACCTTTACGTCATAGCTTTTGCTGAGTTTTTAGCTCTAGCTGGTTTTACCATTATCAATCCCTTTTTGCCTCTCTATCTGCAGCAGTTTGGGAGTTTTACCAGCATGGAAGCCGCATTCTGGTCGGGTATTGCCATAGGTGGCGGCAGTATAGCCATGTTCTTGAGCGCACCTATTTGGGGGATAATAGCAGATCGTATGGGTCGTAAGCCCATGCTGCTTCGCTCTTTACTTGGTGGAGCCGTAATTATTGGGTTATATATTCTGGTATCAAATGTGTATGTCTTTATCGGATTACGGATCATACAAGGTATTTTTACCGGAACCGTGCCAGCTGCTGCAGCTTTGATAGCAACAGTTACTCCCAGAGATAAGATACCTTTTGCGATGGGTATTCTCATGGGTGCAGTGTATGCCGGGAACAGCTTCGGTCCTCTGATAGGTGGCTTTCTGGCGGATAGTTTTGGCTTCACTACTACGTTTATGGTTACAAGTGGCCTTCTTTTAATCGGGGGATTGCTGGTTCTATTCTCAACCCAGGAAAACTTCGTACCTCCCGCCAAAGAACAGCGAGCTTCACTTATGAGCACATTACGCCTAGCTATTTCACCTGAATTATTGCCTTTATTGGTGGTTATTGTAGCCATAAATATGGGCCCGCAGATGGTATCGCCCGTTATTACGCTTATTATCGGTGATATAAATCCGGGTGGAGATGTGGCGAGTGCTGCAGGTTTAGCTTTCGCTTTAATGGGTATAATTGCCTCTGTCTCGTCTTTTGTAATCAGTCGGATAAACAAACGTTTTTCTCTGAAAAATATCCTGGTTTTTTCCTGCTTAGTTACCGGTCTACTCTATCTGCCTCCTATTTGGTCCAACACTTTAACCCAGATTATCATCACAGCCGGTCTTACCGGACTCCTTATTGGAGGCACAATCATTTCGTCGAACTCGCTTATTAGCTTCTCAGTACCTATCGAACAGCAAGGAATAGCCTATGGGCTGTCACAAAGTGCTACTGCTTTAGGTAGAGGGTTGGGACCCATAATCGGGGGAGGATTAGCCCCTTTAATTGGCCTCAGACCAGTCTTCGGTGCGGCAGCTGGGATTTTTGTCCTCGTTGGCTCATTAAGTGCAATTCTGTTATTCAGACGATCTTCCCCTGTAGTAAAGCCAAGTCAGATTGAAAAATAATTGGATTGCACCGATCAAAAACTCTAAGCCAAAGTGGTGATCACGCACGCTTTACTAAATACATATATTATTTCGTTAGCTGAATAGGGGATCTTCTTCGGGGGCTCCCACTTCTTTTTTTAACCCCTACTTACTAAAATGATACAATATCTACAAAGACTCGTTTGATTCCCATTAGTCCATTACAGCACAACCCACTACATCGAACGCTAAAAACAAGGAGATATCATGAAAAAAGTTGGAGAGTCACAAAAAAGGACCCTGATTAAAGGCACCGGTTTAAGCTCGTGGAGCTTTGGCTCACACATGGCAGCAGTAGATGTTAAAGACGGTAAAATTATCAGGATCAGAAATTTCCATTATGATTGGAAATATAAACCGGAGGAAGTCGCACCCTGGACAATGGAGGCACGGGGGATAAAATTACAACTACCATTAAAATCGGCATTGGGGCCTTTTGGTTTGGGCTACAAGAAGCGCATCTATTCGCCAAACAGGATTTTATATCCCTTAAAGCGGGTTGACTGGGATCCGAAAGGAGAAAGGAACCCTCAGAACCGGGGCAAGAGCAAGTACGTAAGAATATCCTGGGATGAAGCCCTGGATATAATCGTAAGCGAAATACGGAGAATCCGGAAACAGTACGGGCCGCAGGCTATCTACCTCCAGGGAGAGGGCCATGGTGAAACCAAAGCAGTCCATGGACCACACGGTTGTTTCAACCGGCTTATGGGCCTGCTTGGCGGCGGCTACACGCTGCAGATGAGGAACCCAGACAGCTGGGAAGGCTGGTACTGGGGTGCCAAACATGTATGGTGCGGCGAGCCCTTCGGGATGATGCCGAACCCCACAAATCTTCTTTCCGATATCGCTGAAAACTCTGGTATGATTCTTTTCTGGGGCTGCGACACTACTACCACCACCCGAGGATTTAACGGCGGCGATACCGTCAGTTTGGTATGCTACTGGTTCCGGGAACTGGGTATCAAGCAGATATACGTTTGCCCCGATTTGAACTACGGGGCGGCCGTTTTCGCTGATAAATGGATACCGGTGCTACCGGGCACCGACGCCGCCCTGCACCTGGCTATTGCCTATACCTGGATTACTGAAGGTACCTATGACAAAGAGTACCTGGAAACCCACGCCGTCGGCTTTGATAAGTTCAAGGACTATGTGCTCGGAAAGGAAGATGGCGTTGCCAAGACTCCTATCTGGGCAGCGGAGAAATGTGGTGTACCCTCCAGGACGATAAAAGCGCTGGCCCGGGCCTGGGGATCGATAACGACGAGTATAATGCACGGGCTGGGTGGGCCCTATATCAGGGGGCCATTCTCCCATGAACCTGCCAGGCTCGAAGCCGTGTTACTTGCCATGCAGGGACTGGGCAAGCCGGGCACGCACCAGTTCTGCACGCATAACAAGGGGGTTTTCGGTTGCGAGGATCATCCCGAGTACCCGCCTCATCCCGGCAGCCTCATCAGCAATCCGCCGATAAATGTATTAGGTGCTTATCGCGGCTATAATCCTTTCCCCTACCTGGGACTGCCGAAGCAGATTATCCCCAAGACGATTCTTCATGATGCCATCTTGAAAGGCTCTTTCACGGTTCATGGCAGCTCGCTGCAGAGCACCCCGGTTGAAGAGCAGTTCATCAGGTACGATTACCCCGCCAAAGGCTGCTCGCCGATACACATGATGTGGGCCGATACCCCCTGCCTGATGACGTGCTGGAACGACAGCAATAGAAATGCCGAGGCGTACAACCATCCTTCTATAGAGTTCGTCCTCATCCAGCACCCGTGGATGGAAAATGACTGCCGATTTGCCGATATCCTGCTCCCGGTCAACACCAAGTTCGAGGAGAACGACATCGGGGTGGATACCGAAAGCTGGAATTGCGATACTCTCTTCCTTGAGGAAAAATGTATCGAACCGATCGGGGAATCCAGGAGCGATTATGAAATTGTCTGCGCCATCGCCGAGAAGATGGGATTACTTAAAGAGTATACCGAGGGCAAGTCCATAGAGGAATGGATAAGGAACGGCTTTGATAAGTCCGGCATACCTGAACGGGGGCTAACGAGCTGGGAGAAGTTCAAGGAAAAGAAATACTACGTTGTTCCCCGTGACCCGAACTGGAAATCACGCCCGGCTGGCATGTATCAGTTCTATAAAGATTCAGAGAAAAACCCCTTGCCAACCCCGACGGGCAAACTGGAAATCTATTCCCAAAGGCTGGCGGAAAAATTCCCCGATGATAAAGAAAGAGGCCCGTTACCACGCTGGATAGAGAAGAGCGATTTACACGACGAGAGAATCTCCGGCGAGCGCGCCAGGAGCTACCCGTTGCTCTGTATGTCCAACCACCCGAGGTGGAGGATGCATGCCCAGTTCGACGATGTCAACTGGTTTCACGAGATAGTGACCTGCAAGGTCAAGGGCCCCGACGGCTACCTCTACGAGCCGGCATGGATTCATCCCAGCACTGCTGGGGAGAGAGGCATCCGCAGCGGTGACGTGGTGGATGTTTACAACGAGCGCGGCCACGTGCTCTGCGGTGCCTACGTTACTGAGCGCATCATGCCCGGTGTAGTCTACGTGGACCACGGTGCGCGTTACGATCCCATTGTACCCGGCGTAATCGAACGCGGCGGCGCTATCAACACCATCACCCCACATAACACCACCTCCAGGAATTGCGCTGGCATGGTTACCAGCGGCTTCCTGATAGAGTGCAAGCCGGCCGACCTGGACGGGCTGAGGAGAGAATATCCCGAGGCATTCGGCAGGCCTTACCACTACGCCTCCGGTCAGAAGTTTGAAGGAGTCTTAGTTGAAGGTAAATAGTTATGTATCTTAAATTTTCATATTTTGTAGGTTTAATCGAAACTGGTTCTACGAAGTACTATATTTGATAATCTGCCAGAATCTTCGATCTAAATTTATAATTCGCGAAATTGGGCGTATACGGGTATTCCTTTGCAGAATATGGAGATATGTAATTGGGCTAGTTGTACCCGAACTTCAATATTCGGAGTATAGATAAGAGCTGCCCTGAGATATCCCCGTGCTCATGTTGAAAGATTTCAGAAAAGGTTAGAATTATTCAGTTGATTCCTGATCTACACTCTGGTCGGCCAAAACGTGCTGTTTGCGCAGTGGGATTTCTTGAAGGAACCAGTTAATAATAAAAACCAAAATTGTTATAAAAAAGATAATCAAAAATACTGTGGTTAGACTTGAATTAAGAGCCTGACGCAGGAAAACAAGTACTTGTGCAGTAACAGCAGTATCTTGTAGTCCCAATTGGCTGGATAATATTCGCAGTTGTGTCTGCGGATCTGCACTAAGCAGAGGTTGCAAGTTACTTGCCAATGAAGATACTATATTCGGCGCTATACTGTCTTTTAGAGTTTCGGGTAACCTGAAAATAAAATCGGAGGCAAATCTATTGGTCAGTATTGATCCTAAAACTGCCAAACCTACAGCGCCGCCCATAGAGCGAAAGAAAGGCACCAGGGAAGTGGATACCCCAAGAAGGTTGTAGGGGACCGCATTCTGAATTGCAATAGTATAAAGTGGCATGGTCATGCCCAAACCGAAGCCCATAAAAATGATACTGATTAAAGCACTGGTAAAGCTGGTTTCGGTAGTCCATCTGGTAATAAAGAATAAGCCGATTACCATGATCCCCAGCCCTACAGCCCCCTGAAGCCGGTAATGTCCCCCTGTGCGGGAAAGAATTATGCCTGAAATAAAACTTCCCCCTACCTGGCCAAGTATCATAGGCGTTAAAAAGCTTCCACTCGCCGCAGCTGATAATCTCAATACCCCTTGAAAATAAAGGGGTATAAATATAATACCGCCAAACATAGCAACACCGATAAAGAAGATAATGGGAATTGATATAGCTATTACAGGGATACTGAATATTCCCAAAGGTAGTATCGGCTCCTTGCTTCCTCTCTCTATAATTGGCAATAGAATGAGTGACAGTGCTGATACTACAAACAGGCTGATAATAGGAAAGGAAAACCATGGATACTCGCTACCACCCCAGGATAAGGCGAGTAACAATGGTATAACCGCAAATATGATTGCTGCAATGCCGGCATAGTCAATTTTGTGTTTTATATTATCTGTACGATAATTGGGGAAGAAAAAGATGAATAAAATGATATTCAGCACACCAAGCGGTATGTTGATATAAAAGATCCAGTGCCATGAAAAAGCATCGGTAATATATCCGCCAAGCACAGGCCCGATTACTGCTGACACTCCAAAAACGCTACTTATCAGACCCTGGAACTTGCCTCGTTCGGAAGGTGGGAACAGGTCACCAATTACGGTAAACGCATTGGCCATCATAATGCCTCCGCCAATTCCCTGGAAACCACGAAAGATGATAATCTGCAGCATAGTCTGGCTTAAACCTGAAAGGAAAGAACCGATAATAAAAATTGCGATCCCGGTCGTATAGAAATACTTTCGTCCGTACATATCGGTGAGCTTGCCGACTATTGGTAATACAACGGTTGAAGTTACTAGGTAGCTGGTGGTAAGCCACGCATAATGATTAAGCCCACCCAGGTCGGCAACAATACGCGGCATAGCTGTACTGACTATGGTCTGGTCCAGTGAACTTAGGAACATTGCCAGTAGTACACCAGCCAGGGTAATAAAAACCTGTTTCCGGGGTAACGAACGAAGCCCTATAACCTCTCTATTTTCAACTTCAGTACTCATTTTTCATTATCAAAAGTTCCTTGTATTTACTTAACGCACTATCAACAGAGCAGTTTGCCCTGCATGAAGTATTTTCTCAGTAACACTGCCAAATACCCAGCGGCTGACGTTTGACCGCCCGTGCGCGGATAGAGCAATAAGATCGATCTTTTGTTTTTCCGTGTAATCTATGATGGTCTCTGCCGCAGAACCCCAGATTACCTCAATTGAAACCCGGGTAGTTTTATTTTTTAGACGCTTTGCCTGATTCTTCAGGTATGAAACAGTTGCGTCCTTAATATCCTCGTTCCTGGGAATAGCCAGAGACGCAAAAGTATCATAGCCTGCTACAAATTTAACAGGTTCAATGGCTTGAAATAGTATCAGCTCAGCATCCATTGCCAAGGCTAATGATTCTGCATATTCAATAGCTGCTTCTCCTGCGCTGGAACCATCCAGCGGTATCAGTATTTTCTTTATCAGTTTCGAATCATCAATGGCCTTGTCATTCAACGGTGCTCTTATAAGCAGAACCGGCTTTTTAGTAGCCCAGAGAATCTTGACCGCGACACCACCCAGAAGGGGCAATCTCTGCCCTGAAAAACCCCGACTTGCCATGGCGATCAAATCTGCGTTTATATTGTCGGCATAGTGCAAGATTTCTTTAAATGGATTGCCTTCAAGTACGTCATTTCGTACGCTGGATGCTGCACCTTTATGGGAATCCTTGAATAGCTGCTGCATCTGTTCAGTCATATGGTCTAAATAGGCATGATGGAGTTGGTCAACATCACTTATACGCCGATCGGCAACACTAACCAGGTTAATTTCAGTGCTTAAATGAATCCCAATAGACTCTACATAGGGAATTGTAATTTCTGCATTAGTCGATCCATCCAATGGAACTACTATCTTCTTAAACATTTCAAACTACCTCGTTTCAGTTGGCTAATATTAGTGTTATTTAGTGGGAGGATATAGTGAATTGGCCAGCCAGGGATAATTGTAACACGCTCTATGTTAAAGTTGCTATGGTTATGACAAAACAGACAATTGTTACCCGTCGTTTCTCATTACTTTTCTCACTGTAAACAAAGGATACTCTAACCACCTCGCTCCCTTTTCATCCCTTTGGGCGTACCCTTTCCTTAATCGCCCAATTCTTTCATTTGGCAAACAAATAAACTATCTTACCAACCTATCCACCGGACTTGCCAACACATGTCTCTTGAACACATCATCAAATCCCAATGCCTGAGTATATCTCCATTATGCTTGCGGGACTAACTTAAGTAGTGTATAACTGTTGCTTGTAGTTTAATCAGCCGTGTAGCAATAAAAGCTATTTCGTTACACGTTATGTGAATTTGGTTCTTTTATAACCGTTCTTGGATTTATACTGGAAGTACGTATCACATGCTTTAGGAAAAGAGCTCAATGGAATCAAAATATTGGCGGAAAAACCTTTACGTCATAGCTTTTGCTGAGTTTTTAGCTATAGCTGGTTTTACCATTATCAATCCTTTTTTGCCTCTCTATCTGCAACAATTTGGGAGTTTTACCAGCAAGGAAGCCGCATTCTGGTCGGGTATTGCTATAGGTGGCGGCAGTATAGCCATGTTCCTGAGCGCACCTATTTGGGGGATAGTAGCGGATCGCTTGGGACGTAAGCCCATGCTGCTTCGCTCTTTACTTGGTGGAGCTATTATTGTTGGGTTATACATTCTGGTATCAAATGTGTATGTCTTTATCGGATTACGGGTCATCCAGGGTATTTTTACCGGAACCGTGGCAGCTGCTTCAGCTTTGGTGGCAACAGTTACTCCCAGAGACAAAATACCTTTTGCGATGGGTATTCTCATGGGTGCAGTGTATGCCGGGAACAGCTTCGGTCCTCTGATGGGTGGCTTTCTGGCAGATAGTTTTGGCTTCACTACTACTTTTATGGTTACAAGTGGTCTTCTTTTAACTGGGGGATTGCTGGTTCTATTCTCAACACAGGAACACTTTGTACCTCCCGCTAAGGAACAGCGAGTTTCACTTGTGAGCACATTACGCTTAGCTATTTCACCTGAATTATTGCCTTTACTTGTGGTTATTATAGCTATAAATATGGGCCCACAGATGATATCGCCTATTATTACTCTTGTAATCAGTGAAATAAATCCGGGTGGAGATGTAGCAAGTGCTGCTGGTATGGCCTTCGCGTTGATGGGTGTAATTGCCTCTGTCTCGTCTTTTGTAATCAGTCGGATAAACAAACGTTTTTCTCTGAAAAATATTCTGATTTTTTCCTGCTTAGTTACCGGTCTACTCTATCTGCCTCCTATGTGGTCGCATACTATAACCCAGATTATCATCACAGTAGGTATTACCGGACTCCTTGTTGGAGGCACAATCATTTCGTCGAACTCGCTTATTAGCTTTTCAGTACCTATCGAAAAGCAAGGAATAGCCTATGGATTATCACAAAGTGCTACCGCTTTAGGCAGAGGGTTGGGACCCATAATCGGAGGAGGATTAGCCCCTTTAATTGGCCTCAGACCAGTTTTCGGTGTGATAGCGGGGATTTTTGTCCTCGTTGGCTCATTAAGTGCAATTCTATTATTCAGACGATCTTCCCTTGCAGTAAAGCAAAGTCAGATTGAAAAATAATTGGTTTACATTGATCAACTATAGATAGAACTGAGCTTTTATCCATATCTTTGTCGTAGCTTACAGCTATGCGCACTGTCGAGGTATGACCAAAACCTTGGGCACAATAAGTATAGTTCCATTATAACTTTCCGAACTTTATCACCCTCGAAAAAAGAGGTACAGTGTCTTCTTCGCATATTTTAAGCAAAACACGTGAACTTTTTGAAGTTGTGATTCTTGAAAATTTAGTAATACGAGTAATTGTATCGTCTGATTGTGAATCAAAAGGGTTAAATTCAGTACAATGGCGATTAATGCACATCAGCTAGAGTGATATAATAAAAGACGGAATGAGTGACCTATCGTGTTTTTCTGGATAGAGGAGTAAGACGATGAGTAAGCGTGATAAGAAAAAGCATGCCAAGAAGGAGCATATTAATAAGTATGCCGACGGGCATAAGGGGAAGGGCAAAGGAGACAAAAAGCAGGGAAGTAAGAAGGATTAAGAGAACTTTGTAAAGGAACAAGCAAATTGTGGTTTACTAAATAAGGCTCAGCAAGTCACGCCACAAGATTACTTGATACTCAGCTTTCCCCAAAGAACCCCGCCTATCGTGTAAATAACCAGCAGCATTGACCCGGCAAACACCTAAATATAAAATGGCCTTTCTTTCTAAAATTCTATTGTATGATAAGGGGAAATCTGCTCAGACAATTCAGTTTTCATCAGATTGGGCGTACGACTTATTTGATGCGTGGATTTCCGCATTGTAGCAACGAATAGCTATATCAAAGCGGCCGGGAGCATGAAAAAGTTAGAAAATCTTGAGCAATGGATATTATGTAATGCGTATGGCATAAATTTGGATTTGATAGGTTGAATACACTAGCCTGGTCTATTTATAGTTTGAAGTGATAATCCGCAAAATTCTGGGGTTCAAATTAATAGGTCATGGGATTGGGCGCAGGACACACCTTCGATGTAGAATTCATTGATATTAAACAGACAAGAACAAGAAAGAATGCAAGGTAAATAACTGACTTGAGTAAAATCAGTTGGTTTTCAAGCATGAGTTATATTCAATTTAGCTATCCTTTTATTTACAGATGAATGGGTAACATATTCAACATTCCATCTAGTATTTGGTTCTAGTTTCCGTAAAGCTGAGACATATATTTCTGGGTTAACCTTTTTGGATGCCACATAATCTGCTTCGTATTCATTATGATGGCTTATGCTCATATATGCGAGTAGGCACGCCGACAACATTATCAATGCAGTTACCGCATTATCAGGTGGTCTTGGGATTATCCGCGCCAACAATATTATTGTAATAGCAATGCAAAATATCTTTCTCACATAATGCCAATCTGGAATCACATAACACTTTTTGGCATGTACGAATTCATGAGCAACAAAAGCAAATTGCTCTTGTTCCGAAAGCTGATTAAACAAATGTTCGCCTAATAACAATTGCTTCCCAAAGCCATTCCATCCGATATTGTTCAAGCCTTTGACCTTTTTGAAAGGATTTTTTTATTCAATTCAATTCCCATATTATCAGCCAGTCGTCTGAACTCAGGAAATTCTACATAAGTGTATGGCCTTTTCCGAAAAATTTCTTTACTATTCCAGATTACTGCTAGAGCTTGCCATACTACGATAATGGCAGAAACTATAATTAAGCCTAAGGATATAGTATTAACCGGGTTAAAAGGAACAAAAGAATATATGTATCCAAAAACAAGTGATACAGCACACGAAACTAGTACAATTTTATAGGTATTATTATAAATATTTATCTTCATTTATTTGCCTGTCGCCATTATGGTAAATCATGGAATTGCCTCAATGAACAACTAACCTGATATTGCTTTTGGTTCAGTATTCCATCAGGTTATCACTGGGTGTATAATCAATGCAACTTGGTATTAAGAATTCCCTGGAGGTGCATATGGCTGAAAATGCCATAGTAATGTGCAAATACTGTAGAAAAGCATTGCCTCTTGATTATGAAGGTAATTGTCCTTATTGTGGGAAAGCAGGTAAGCAAGTGATAGCTTCATTCCGAGCAACCGTGGGCTTAAAAGCTACAGAAGAATATGAAGGCATTTACGAAGTGCCCGAAGCTGCTCGTTATATTGCAGCGACCACTACTTTGTTTTCACGGCAATTAAAACACATTAGCTCACGCAATTTGTTATTGTGGATTAAGACTGGCTTAGCATTGCCAACTTTGTCTAACATTCCCGCGAGAGAAATGGTTATTACCTTTGAAGATATGATTTCAATGAGGATCATAGCGTTATTAAGAGCAGCAGGGATCAGTTTTCCAAAAATAAAAGAGGCGGAAAAATATCTCAGAAAGTTAACAGGGAATCCTCGCCCTTTTGCGACTGAGCAAATATGGATTGGATACACGCATATTTTCTCCGAGTTTGAAGCATTTATAGTTGCAGCCAGCAAATCTGGACAAATGGGCATGGATTTTATCAAGGAAGATTTGAAATCTGTTCATGGTTTGACTTTTAATGAAAGACACGTCGCTTCAACTTGGGCTCCTTATAGGGATATACTTTTAAGTCCCTCAATACAATTTGGTAGACCATGTATAGCTGGGACGAGAATTCCAACCAAAACATTAGCTAATATGGTTAGAGCTGGAGACGCGATAGAATTTGTAGCTGAATCCTATGGGTTAGAAATGAACAAAGTAAAGCATGCTTTTGAATGGGAAAATATTTTAGTCACTAAATGAAAATGTAACCATGTATCTTCTAGATGAAAATCTTAGCCCTAAAATAGCGCAGGCGTTAAGACTATTTAGTTTGGACATTAAAACCATAGAAGAGGCGTTTGGACGTTGGGCTGTAAGTGATAAGGATATTGTAGATTGGCTTGAAAAAACTGGAGCTATTTGGCTTACAGAGGATGTATCGGCTAGAAAACAACATGAACATCTGTTAAAGACAAAGCGTATTAGTGCGATTTGGATTAGACAACCTAAACAAGGCTTGGTTTTATGGGAACAATTTAAGATTATTGTTAGGGAAATTGATCGAATCGCTGAAATCGTTAAGCATTGTCACGGAGCAGTACATATCCAGATCGGTAAAAAGACTAAGGCTACGATAACTTGGGATGAAAAACCCTGATCATAACATATTTAAGACTAAAGGGGCCGGCTTTGGCTTAACCGGTATCGCATGCTGTTTAATTCCTTCTACTTACATGTAAACCTGTAATGCTTCCTTTTAGCATTCCCTTCCAAAATACCGAGTGGTATAATTCTTCGTAAATAGAGAAAAATTCCAAAAGAGCCTTGATTTCGGGGGATAAAATGGGTTTATTTGGGAAAAAGCAAAAAGTTACAACTGAAGAATTTTGTAAAAAATGGTATGACGAAGGTATTTTCAATCCTATGTTGGGTTTAAGTGAAAATTATATGCAAATTTATTGTGAACAAGCACTTAAATCCCTAATTGAAGTAGATAAGTCTTTTTTATCTATTAATAAGGACGAGTTTACTCGTGAAATGACGGCTATCCGGATAGAATTATTTGGTCTTGCTTGGGGGCAGCTGGTTAAAAAAGATAAATTTATTATGGAACAGGCTCTTTTTACGAAGAATTATTTAATCAATAACAATAGACATGATATTTATGATATTTTAATTGAATATAATAATGCTGTCGCAAAGTCAACTACGAGAGATAAGGATTTCAAAGAAAAAAGTGATTTACAAAATGCATTATCTAATAAAGCTAGAATGGATCGGTACTCCGAATTGGCAACAAAATTGAATCTCTCATCTGCATCAAAAACTAATGAAGATGCCAATCTTTTTGAATGTATCGGACGTATTGGAAACCGTACCGGAGTGGAAGAAATACGGCATCTATATTCTCCCGTTGTGGCATTTTTGGGCATACAGCTTCGCATGCGACTGGGATTACCCTCGGATATTCAAACGGATGCTCTTGGTAGGCTAAGCGCTATTATATTCGGCTTTTATAAAGGTGCGAAAGAATCCATAGAGAAAATCACTCTACAATAATTTGTATACTTTTTATCTAATCACCCATTGTATTACATTTACAGCTAAATATATTGGCCTTCTTTTTGTAATATTCATCAATGATAAGGTAAGATCTCCGGATATCTTTTCGTTTTCATAACATTGGGCGTACCTATATTCTAATGCCGAGATTCTTGCATTTGGTGCACAAATTGGCCTATGACCATAGCTCGCTCGACCGAAAGACCACAGAAAGGCAAATTAACTCGTGGTTCGAATGAGCATTTTGAATCGACGCTCATCTAGAGTAATACAATCAGATTAACAAAGCGATCGACACTGGGATGATATTATCAGTATGATATAATATTTCTGACAAAAGCAAGGAGATGGAGAAGTGAGCGATGAAACGTATCAAGAAGCTGTAGTTTGCGGGAACTGTGATTTTAAAGGCAAAGTTACTATTCCTAAGGGGAAATTAGTGAGAGAAGCCCCTTGCCCAAAATGTGGAAATAAGACATTGCGCGTGGCACTCTCAGGCGAGGTGAGTTAATTCCAGGGCGATCGATTGCAGTTCTCATACACTTACGCCAGTAGTCAAGAATACAACATGCTTGCTGTGGATGCGTAGCTAATACGAAGGCTCTGAACTTAAGCGGAGGTGGCAATAGTAATCACTATAATGCAAGATTCTACGGTCAAATTTGGGCATATCCTTGTCCCAACGCTCAGAATTTCGCATTTGGTAAACAAGGAAGCCTATTAAAAATAGCTGGCGCTAAACAAATTGGAGTCTGAAGGTGGTACAATTGTTAGGGGCAGGTCACAGATGCTTCCCTTCGCTCAATTTCCGCTAGGCAGTGACTTCCCTAGGTAACTAGCTACCTTTTGCCGCACGCCAGGGATATAGAGCCATTAAAGCCACGAAGAAGACGGCATCAATGATAATCCCCGTCCCCACCTGTTCAAAGGTAACGAAACCCCGCATCATTGAGTACACCTCGACGGCTAGAGCAAGAATAGCCCCCACTATGGCAAACTGTACCCACATAATGTGCTTCAGCGGGTCCCGTACTGCTGCGACTATGACAAAGGCACCACCCGCAATGTAGCAGACGCCAAGCAGCGCGTGAAGGTATGGCGACCATTCAGGCCCCTTTGCAAAACCCATCATCGCACCTAATTGCTCAGGAGCAAAAACCAACGCCAGACCAAGTAAAATCCATATCGCCGCCCCAATAATCATCACTACCTTTAGAGCTCGTATCATTACTCATCTCCTGTAATAAGATTGACTAGAAAAAACTAAGCTAGTTGCTGATTAGCTATACTGAGGTAGCTTAAAAGCCTTGGTCGCTATCGTCTCAATTAAGAAACCCCAGATGATCACAATGATAAAAGCCACCCAAGGGTCTAGACCAGTTCCGATGAGGCCTATCGCTGTGAACAGACCGAACAAAGCACCCCAGAACGCCCCATGAGCTGCCCAGTTCATTCTTATAGAACTCGCTCCAATTGCCACACCCATAACCGTGTGATTGAGCAAAAGGGAGATACCCATAGGCCAAAAATCAATCTGGGCAGTATACTTCGACAATAGCATGCATATGATGCCAAAGACTGCCCCAAAGATTGTGGTAATAGCCAGCCGAGATAATTTATTCACCTTGATACTCCTCCTTCTCTAAACAAAATACTTTATAATCAAAAAGGGCACTGGCAACCGCAACTAAATTGCGAATCCAGTGCCCTTACCAAATTCCCAACTTCCTTCAAATAAACCTATTTGTTTATGTGATTATTATGTTGATCTGTATAGTCCTACTATATAGTTGCCTGGAGGTTTGTCAATACGATAAAGCTACTGACACGAGCCAAGTTATACCTTTATATTATCCACCCGCCCAAACCTTTTATAACTTTCTACTGCATCCAAACATCCCACAGCATGACAATATCGATTAGTCGTGCTTATAATAGTTCAGACAATTCTAAATAAGGGGGTAAATTATGCCTAATTCAGAACAGCGCATGATAAAAACCGCATTATCTCCAAATAGACTCGAGGCTCTAACCGATGGGGTCTTCGCTATCGCAATGACACTATTGGTATTGGGGCTCGGTGAACCCATGCTAAAAGGAAGCTCAATGCACCAGGAATTTACGCAGTTACTTGATATGTGGCCAAAATTCACAAGCTACGTCGTTACGTTCTTAATGCTAGGCTATATGTGGTCCATGCATCATTGGCAGTTCAGTTTCATTAAACGTTCAGATAGCGTGTTGATCTGGATAAACATTCTCTTTCTGATGTTTACATCGCTACTACCCTTTTCAACGTTTCTTCTAGGTGAGTATATAGGACAGCAGTTGCCGGTCCTAGTATATGGGGGCAATTATATGGCGTGTATGCTTATGTGCTTTATGAAGTGGTCATATGCCACGGGAAAATATCGACTAGTAGATACAAATATTGACTGGCATGAAGTAAGAATACGTAATATGGCAGTAATGATTGGTATAGCCCTTTTCGCGATTGCTATGGGCATATCATACCTAAATCCTATTGTGTCAATTGGTCTTTTTGCCGCGACTATTATTTCCGCTATGATATTCTCAACGCTTCGATTTCGTATACGCGTTGCTGAACAAGTAGCAAAATAGGTGAAAATATCAAGTACGTTAATTCACTCTGGTAACTGACCTGCTCCTATACCTAGTCCCGGTATAATTTCATACTTTTATATTATCAATCGGCGAATACCTCTTATGTGCCTCCACTGCATACAAGCATCCTACAGCCCGACAATATCTATTAGTCATCATCAATGTAAGGTAAAATTAAGTAAAGTGAGGTTTGATTGCATTGACAATTTGTATTTTTAGGTATAGATTATGCATGTCGAAAGTGAATATTCACAGGGGACGTTGAAGTACTACTTTAATTTGGTCACTTGAGTGGTAGGGAGTCAATAGTGAAACCGGCCTGAAAAGGTCGGTTTTTATATTTTTAAAGGGGAGGTGGTTCTATGACCTAGCAAGGCGGATGACAAATCGGTACGTTAATTTCTTAAGGGGAGGTTTTTAAAGATGAAAACAAAGATTTTGCACTCTGTGACATGCACACTTGCCGCAGCTATATTAGTATTGACTTTTTTGCTGTTTCCTGTAGGACCTATGCCAATAGCCAATGCACAAAGTATTCCTATTCATTTGAATGCTGACTGCACATTGGATTCCGATATGACGTTTAGTGGCACGGGGTTCTTTATTGAGGCAGACAATATTACCCTAAACCTAAATGGTCACACGATAACCGGAAGCTACTCTGGTCCTCTGCCGTATTACGGTGTTCTTGTTAGTGGCCATTCTGGAGTGACCATTAAGAATGGCACGATTCAAGGTTTTGTCTACGGAGTTGCACTTGTTAATTCCAATGGGAATGTTATTAAAAATATTGTCTCAAATGATAACTACCACGATGGGTGTCTTTTCAACAATTCCAACAATAACGCAGTCAACGACTGTACGTGTGTCAACAATGGTTCTGTCGGGATAATAATGTGCAACGGCTCAGATGGCAATATTGTAAACGGTTGCACGGCCAACAATAATGGTACAGGAGTCAGTATAATAGATGGGGAAACCCCAGGCATTGGCAGCAATAGCAATACGATAAAGAATACCGTCTGCAATAAGAACAGCCTTGGTGGCATATTCATTCAAAATTCTGATGACAACATCATAATGGACAACACAACAATCAAGAACGGTGCCTCCGGTATCTCTGTTGTTGCAGGGTCGGATTCCAATGAAATCAGGGGTAATCACTCTTCGAATAATGGAACGATTGGAATCGTCGTTGGTTGGATTCCCACAGCTCCTGAAAATCGACAAGTCACATCGGTGGACAATTCAATAGTTGGCAATAAGCTGTCTAATAATACTTTGTGGGATATACGGGATAACACCCCTTTAGGCGGCCCTGGCACAGCGGGAACTTGGAATTCCTATGAGGATAATAAAGGCCGAACAAGTAACCCAGAAGGTTTAGTCGAGTAGAGCGCAGAACCTATTTGTTTGTCACGGAAGTTACATACGCAGTAGCCAAAGAAGTGCGCTGAGGAGAACAATAGGCTTGTGGTTGATTGGGGTGGCAATCTGCCTCCGAAAATCATTCCACGAGGGGTTACACCCTTATATTATCCACTGGCCCAAACCTTTTATGGCTCTCTATTGCATTCTCACATCCTACTGCTTGGCAATACCTGTTAGTCATCATTAATTAATAGTGAGGTAAATTGAGGTTTGGTGGTATTGACATGAGGTGATTCAAGGTGTAGATTACTTTAACAAGATTGGTTTTTCTTTAATACTATCGAGGGACAAGTAGAGAATTTAACTAAGAAAAGAGAAGTAGGAGGACTGCAATGCGTAAATATATTGTCTTGGCGGCAATAACCATTTTATTATTACTGGTAGCTAACCCCGTCTTAGCCGCTCCCTCTAAAAACAGCCACAAGCCAGTTAGTGCCACTAATATCGAGATCGTTAAGAAGGTTACCCTCAAGGGCCCTGCAGCTAAGGGCGGGAAGCCATCTGCCTTCGCTGCCACCGGAATACTGGGAGATCCACTTCCGGCTAGGGGAAATAGATACGCCATAGTCATCGGTATAAATAACTACCCAGGCAGCAGCAACGACTTACAGTATGCTGTAAACGATGCTAACGAGATGGCATCTGTTTTAACAAACCTCTACTGTTTCGATACAGTCGATACCCTTACCGATTCTGCAGCTACTTATGAAAAGATACAAGGTAAAATTGAGACTCTGGAAACTATGGCCGGTACTAGTGATGAGGTGGTATTTTTCTTCAGCGGTCATGGGGCAAAGGGTAAGGCCAATGACGGCGATAGGAATAATACTGACCAGTCTATTGTAGTTAATAAGGCGGATGGTTCCTGGGGATATATATGGGATGGAGAATTGAAATCCTGGTTTAGCGGATTTACTGTAAACCGTATTGTGTTCATTTTCGACAGCTGTCTCTCCGGCGGGATGGCAGTACTGAATGCTCCAGGTAGAGTGGTCAATATGGCCTGTAGTATTAACGGTCTATCTTATGAAGGGGATGGTTGGGGTGGTGGTCATGGTCAGTTCACCTATTATTTCGCCGAGGAGGGGATGCAAGATAACAGTGCTGATGTACGGCCTCAGGATAGTAAAGTGACCGTCGAAGAGGCATTTGATTACGCGAAGGTTAACTGCCGGTTCCAGACGCCCACCATAGCCGATGGGTTTACAAAAGATATGTTACCATAACAATGAGCACACGCACGGAGCTTTAAACTGCCACCACAAATAGTTTAGGGACAACTTCATACCTTGATATTGTCTATCGGTGAATATCTCTTATGAGCTTCAACCACATCCAAGCACCCTATTGCCTGACAATCCCTATTAGTCATCATTAACGTTGTATGTCCTAGTAGCCTCAGTCATTCCCAAGACGTATATGAATCGGTGGTTATATTATTTTATCTAATGGGGAACTGCTACTTTCCAAGTGATGTTGTATAATACAAACATAGTCGTGAAATGAAGTATTGGGTATCTTTGCAGAACTTGCAGGGATAAAGGAGGCTTATATGAAGACCGGTGAACTATTCGGTAAGGAAGTCTTAGATATTAGTGCCAACAAGATAGGCAAAGTTGTTGACCTTGATTTTGATATGCAGAAGGGATTAATTGACCATATCGTAGTAAAGGCAGGGTTAACTAAGAGATATGCCGTCAGCCTGGACAAAATAGACAAAATCGGCGATAGAATCGTTCTAAAAATTGCACAAAGCGAGCTTCAGAAGAAATAACCTTCGCTCACCGATGGCCTGCCCCCCAATAAGTGTATCACTTCCAAGTTAGATTTGGCGCTACAATAGATTTAAAGTCTGATGCAATCCATCGGTGAGTATAACTTGTGTGCCTCCACTGCATCCAGGCATCCTACTGCCTGACAATACCTGTTAGTCATCATCAATGTCGTATGTCCCAATAGCCTCTGTAACATCAAGCTATCCCCACCAAGGGATAATTGGGAATTACTAATATTTCATTTACATTTTAGTAGTATAATTATAAATATATGCAGCATATGAATTCCTGCCCCAGTTGCGGTGCCAAAGTTGAGTATGGCGACAAGTTTTGTGGATATTGTGGAAAACCGCTACAGTTGGAAGCGCCAGCACCATCTCCTCAACATGGCTATCAATACCCCAATCAACAACCACTAGGCGATCAGCCTTTGGATAAACAACTGGGGGGGCAGCAACAAGCACATGTAAGTCAACAACGACCACTATATTATCAGCAGTCTGAATCGAATCAACCCACTCTAAATAATCAACCAGCGGCATGGGGAAATCGCAATCGTGTGCAACAGCGGATCAGGACTGAGGATCAGAGAACTAAGCCACTAAAGAAAAGGCCTTCTCGTGTCTTTTTATGGCTAGTGATTTTAATAGTGGTAATATTCATTATTGGCGGAATTGCTTTAGTGATAACAGGAAGTTTTTCCTCAACTACTAGCAAACCTGCCAGCGACACACCAGCACCAACAGCCCCTACGCAATCAGCAGCGACGCCACCATCCAGCACTCCTGCATCACCACAACCACCCCCATCTCAAGCGCCGGTATTGCCAACATCACAGGCTACTCCAATTACTGCCACAGAGCTAATTAAAGCCTTTGCAGATGATCCTAATGGCTCACGCGCCAAATATAACGGTAATGTATATGTAATTTCAGGCACGGTATCCAGAGTTGGGGAGGTAGCACTACCAATTCTTTATCTCTATGATAAAGCAGTAGGTCCCTTGGAAATAGAATGTATTTTCTTACAGGGTCAAGAATCGGATATTGCATTGGTGAACCCCGAACAGTCAGTAAAAGTGGAAGGTAGAGTATTAAATTTCACCAGTATCATTGTTGTTGATAACTGTAGACTAGTACAGTAAAACCTCCGATACGGCAGAATAAAACTGAAACAGAGTAATTTAGTAATTAACTCGGCAAACTAGCCTTATCATTTTCGTCCTTCATACTACAGTAAAATTTCACCACCTTTTTCCGTTTTCATAACATTGGGCGTCCCGATAATCACCTGGCCTGATTCTCGCGTTTGGTGAACGAATAAGCTAGTATTAAGCCAGCACTTCAGCAATTTAGAATCGAAAGGTTGTAAAATAATTGATAGCAAGTTATATTTTTACGGTTACGTATGAATTTAAGAATTGGTCGACTTGGAGAATGATCAAGCGAGAGGGTAATCATGTATAAAAAATGTTTCGTTATTATGCCTATATCAGATACGAAATCAGCTAGAGCCCAAGACTGGTCTTGGATTTATAACAGCATGATTAAGCCAGCGGTTACAGGTAGCAGGCTGGGTTTTAGCTGCGAACGCGCTAAACCAAGGACTGGCAGTTTCATTAGGGATATTTTGAACCAATTAAATACCTCAGATGTAGTTATAGCTGAACTAACTGATCAGAATGCCAATGTTTTTTATGAATTGGGAGTTCGACATACACTGAGAAGAAGGACAATCCTTATTGCACAACATATGAAATACGTCCCTTCGGACTTGCAGTCATATTGGGTTGTCCTCTATAAATATAAAAAAACACGAGATTCCATTTATGATTTTAGGAGGAAAATAAGAGAGGTGCTACGTGGGATAATTTCAAATCCCGATAAACCTGATAGCCCTGTGGCAGATTTTTTAACTGATAGGAATGTAGCACTACTATCAATAGAGAAGTCGGCTAGTATCAAGAAATTGACGGCGTTGGTTTCCGAGTTATCCTATAACATCAGTTCTGTTGATAAGATCCTCGAACTAGCGAAGCAAAATAGAGAAAAGAGGGAGAAGAAAGAGGCTGCTTCGGTATCAGTATTACGTTTTAACGATTCCTGTCTCAACTTACTCCTTTCCACATACTATATTGCTCCTTCCGAAGATGTGCAGAACTTACTCAGGGATGTAGCTCATGAATACACGAAAGAGAATTGTAGGCTAGAACTTTGGTCTCAACCTGCTTTTGCGAAAGGAGTTGAAAGCAGCGCAGTATCCACACTACCACAGCTCAAGATTAAATTGATCGAGTTGCTTAAGATGATAGGTAAAGTAAGAGCTGACTACATAAGTGACAATTATCCAGAACAACCGTTACCAGCTCCTATATTAAGCGATGAAAGTCATGAAAAGTATATATTAGCAACTTAAACAATATCTGCAACCTAATTGATTTAATAATTATCTACTGGCCTATATCTCTTATGACTTTCCACTGCATCCTCACACCCTACTGCCTGGCCCTAGAGCAATTTTATAATTTTGAAATTTTGACCGGTTCCTGGGGATCCTCATTCAAGTTTAAGGCGACTATTGTGAGGCGATAATTTAAAAAAATTAATTACTCAATTCACATTTCGGGGTGACTATATGTAACGTCTTAAATATTTGCGCATAATACTTTAAGAGTGCCATTAGGCTGCTCCCATCTCGTAAATTGAGATACTAAAGCGATTCTCAATTTTTCGACGGATGTGAAATAACGGTTGTGAGTTACCTGTCGTCGAGTGATTCGCCAGACCCGTTCCACCGGATTGAGTTCGGGTGAATATGACGGCAGGAAGATTCGTATCAGTCGGTCTTGATTGGACGCGAACAAGTCTTTCAAACCTTTCGCCCTGTGCCATTTGGCATTGTCCAGGATAAGATATATTTTCCCTTGTGTAGATTCGAGGAGATACCGGATAAAGTCGCCAAAGGTCTCGGAATTGAAGGTAGGCGCCTCTTTTGTAAGGAGACTGCCTGTTTTCAGATTGAGTGCCCCGAAGAAACCCACGTTGTGACGGACTGAAGGCGAAACTACGCGAGGTTGTTGTCCTTTCGGAGCCCACATCCTTATCAGGCTGCTGTGTCGCTGGAAATGGACTTCGTCCTCGCACCAAAGCTGCATCGTAGGGTCTTTCATCCACTCGTAGAAGTTTTTTTAAAGGCCTCCTGCCGGAGAGGATCGGCTTCGCTTGCCTGACGGCGAGGTCTCTGGAGGCTGAATCCCATCTGATGGAATAGTCTTTGGCATTGCCGTACACTGAGCGATATAGCGTAGTTCTTTCCCAGGTGGTGTGACAATAACACGCCGTCCCACAGGTTTTGATCATAACCCGTATCTCTGGGAGAACGCCGTAATTCTTTTCGCACTCTTTGCTTTTGCGAAGCTGAAAGACGGCCAGGTCGGCCAGGATGCTTTCCGTCCCAAAGTCCGCTAAGCCCGTGAGAAGCCAGTCTTTTAACCCAGTATTCGATAGTTCTGGAGGAGAATCCGAAAGCACGTGATGCCTCATAGGCACTAGCTCCACGCAACACATACAAGACAACGGCAAGCCGATGAAAGTATCGTCCTTCCCTGGTTCGTGATAATTCATCTTGAATCGCCGCAATAAAGATTTCGGCATCCGGAATGGTTATCCTTTTCATGGGAGCAACCTCCTACAGCTTTGCTCCCATTATATAGTATTAACAAAATATACGCAATATATTATGTCGCTTCATATAGATACAAGCATTGTGATAACATGTTATACGTAAATATATAAATCGATTTAATATTTTTTACGAACTGGTAGGTTTAACACCGACCAATACAGTTTGAAATATTTAAGAAATGGTAGAGATTGCTTTCTGAACAGGAAATGGTTACAGGTAAAGGAGGTCAAGAATGAAAAGCAGTTATCTTAAACACATTTCACTGGCTATTTTAGTAATGGTTCTGAGCATTATGTCATTATCCACAGGATGTGCTACTGGCGTGTCTGCGACTGATTATAATGTTATAAAAAGCGAATTGGACAGTACAAAGGCCGAACTTGAAACCCTTAAGGCACAGGCTTCCAGTTCTTCCACCAGTTCTGCTGACTTTGCCAAAGTGGGCATGTACGCAGAGATAAACGACAGATGTATGGACGCATGGCGTGTGCTTTATGGAGAGCCTAGTAAATATGGCTATACTAAAAATGATGTAGTCAAATGGGCAGCAGATTTGGATGCAAAAATTGCTGCCGTAAATGATGCTGCATTGATAATTCTGTGGAAATCTTATGTAGCCGCAACACCGGGCGCAGATCAATTCAAGAAGGGTGTTACTATGCTCAGCTATCTCTCTGATAAGCTAAGATCTCTAACCGCAGGTAAATAAAGTCATCTCTCGTATTGGCGGTTATGCCCTACCCATATTATCCACTTGCCCATATCTTTTATGACTTTCCACCGAATCTTCAAAATCTCATTAACAACAAAGAGAAATTTGATCAGACTTTTCCATTTCCATAACCCTTTGGGCGTACCAATTTTTATATGCCCAGAATATCGCATTTGGTGAACAAATAAGCCTATAGCAGCTAGTCTTTACGTAAAACAAATTAGAGTCTGATAGTGGTACAATTATTGAGGTAGTTCAATATGAGATTCACTTTTTTGCCAAAATCGATACTAGGAAAAGTATCTGTAGGACTATGTATTTTATTCATCATATTGATTTGGCTGAAAATACAAATCTCTATACACATGCCTACCTTTTCTATTGTGCCTTTTGGAATAGCTGGATTTGTAATAAGCATAATAGCCATATTCAAGAGCAAGGATAAAGCTATTTTGAATTTCTTACCTATCCTTGTTGGTTTAATAATCCTGTGGATCGCTGCTGAGCTTATATTCCCTCATTAAAAAGATGAAGAGGTGAGAGAGTATGAAGAGGTTAGTAGAGAGATTTGGCAAATTAATAACAGCTTCTTTTATTGTAATGGCAATTGGAGTAATCACTTTCCTGCTTGTAATTCCTTTGTACCATTTCTTTGAAATTGATACAGATATAATCGGTTTAATTATCCTTACCACAGGTTTGGCAATTTTGCTCATAGGGATAATCCGCAGAAAAAAACTGCATGGATGGAAGTTAGTAATTTTAGCAATCATAGCTGCAGTTCTGTTTCTACCTTTAGTATCATTGATTGTATCCACGATTTACTATCTGATAACCGGCAAGCCACTATAGGAAGTTGAGGGGTTAGGAATGCCATGTCCATAAGAGAAATTGGATGCTGTGGAGCTTATTGCAAGACTTGCCTTACTTCTATTGAAGTAGGTGTTTGTCGTGGCTGTAAATTGGGATATAAGGATGGGGAAAGAGATATCAATAAATCAAAATGTAAGATTAAAATATGTTGCTTCAGGGATAGGCAATTTGAAACCTGTGCTGATTGTGATGAATATCTGTCATGTGAAATAATTCAAAGCTTATATAACAAAAATGGATATAAATACAAGAAATACAAACAATCAATTGATTTCATTAGAGAAAATGGGTACGCCAAGTTTATGAGCATTGCTGATTCATGGAAAAGAGCATATGGTAAACTTGGCTAAATTTTGCTGAAAAGTAATTGAGGAGGCAATACGACTATGGATACGACGGAGAGACTGGTTGAAGCATATTGTAGATATATTAAGCATTGGTTTACCATACCCAATATTAGAGTTAAAAACAATGATATTGATTTGATTGCTGTCGACAAAGATGGGAAGAAGGCACACATTGAAATAGGTGTGTCGATATCTGGCAGTTTTTTGAAGTTAAAAGATATTGAAGACAATAGTGGTGATGCGAAGAATCAAGTAAACCAATCTACAGCAAGAACTACACTTGGTTATTTTATAAACAAGAGATTTGGCTCACCTGAAGTTACCGAGGAGTTGTGTAATGTATACGGTTTCGATGCAAATTCGTACAGAAAGATAATCGTGGTATGGAGCGCAGAAGAAATGGCCATTGAGACAGCAAAAGAACATGGAATAGATGTCTGGTTGTTACCTGAATTGATCCAAGAAATTGAGAGCCACTTTAGAGAAGAAAGTGGGTATTATCGTGATGATACAATAAGAACACTCCATTTAGCAGCTAAAACAGCAAGCCTTCAAAAACGGCAAGAAGTTAAACAAGACGCAAAAATTTCAAAATTGCCCAGCAAACCCAGAGGAGTACCCATAGAAGCTTGGCAAATTTTAATATCAAATATACCCAAAAACGTTCAAGATAAAACATATAGGATCAGCGAAATTAGTGCAGTTCTTAACTATAATTTGGAAAGTGAAAAATCGCCTATAGAACACAATGCGTATTGGCAAGGTAAGCATCCACATTCAGACCTTTGGCGGAAAGCTGGATGGAAAGCCAAACCAATACGTGATAAAAATTCAGGAAAAATAGTTGCCGTTAAATTTATTAATCTAGCACAGGGGAAATTCATTTAATCTCGGCTGAAAAATTCAAAATGTAGCGATTTGTAGTTGTCACGTTACGAGAGGGGAAATCTCCATACACCTCTTCATTTTCATAGATTTGAGCGTACTGTTATTTATATGCACGAATTCTCGCATTTGGTGAACAATTAGGCTTATATAGATAGCCTGTACTTCAGCAAATTAGACTCTGAAAGTGATACAATGTGTGGGGGCAGGTCAATGAAGCAAACACAAAGCGGATTCGCGTTCTGAAGCGGTTCTTTTGGAAGAAGCATAAACGAACGGGCGTGTTGAGCAGAGATTTTATACTTAACCTTACATTATTTTTTTCGTTCTATTATTTACAGAGATAAGGAAATGACTGTGGATAATAATAAAGACAAGAGAATAAGGCTTCATACAATTCTTGCCGTTCTGTTGGGGTTCTCTCTGCTGTTCATGCTAGGATGCTCCGCTGAGTCAAGCCCAAAGGCCGCCATGGAAATAACCGGCACAGTTACAAATTACCAAAATAATGCTCCAGCAAAAGGCATAGAGGTTAAGCTATATACTTACCATGCCAACCCGGTTTTGGAATACTTGCCTCCTACTGGTCACATAATAGGTACTGACATCACCAATGAGGAAGGCAGGTTTAAGCATAAGGTCGGTTCTGAACTGCTCGTAAAATTGGAAAAGCAGGGCTACAATAAAGTAGTTGTATTTGTAGCTCCAGGCATCTCAGGTTTTAAGGTGATCGATTTGGCCGATAGAGCAGTAGAGGTTAACTTGGTCATAGGGGCTCCGGCACCGGCCGGTATGAAATGAACCACTGGGAGGGTCTCAGATTATTGCTGGCATGGTATTAGTTGGATTATTTTAAAGCCTATCTACTGGACTGGCCATCACATGCTCTCTCTATGCCATATCTATGTTATATGCCTACCCAATTATTTTTCAGCGACAACTAGCATTTCAAAATCTTCACTAGTTAGCTTATCGTTTCTGGAAAAAGCACCGAGTTTAGCACCAAAGACTTCAATTTTTGTATATGCCAACGTTTTCAACAGCCATGAAATCTCACTTGGCACATAGTATCTTTCATTGCATTCTAGCTTCTTTTTATTTCCATTATCGTCTTCTATTTCTGTTATGCAGTGGTCACGAAATGTCATTAAATCAAATGTGTTACTCCTATAAGTAGCATTGCCTTCGCCCGAGGCAGGTGTATGAAATTCTTCAAGAGAATGATGTAGAGTAAAGAGTCCGTTAAGTGTTGTGAAAATAAACTTCCCATGCTCTTTAAGTGATATCGTTGCATTCTTGAGTATCTCATAATTCATTTCATCTGTTTCCATTAAGGGAAAGGCACCTTCGCATAGCATTATTACAAGGTCATACTCATTTCTAAATGGTAAATTTCTTGCATCATATTTTAAGAAGTCAATTTTGAGATCCTGTCTATCTGCTTTCTCTCTCGCTTTCGCTAGAAGCGAATCTGACAAATCGATCCCCGTAACACTATAACCTCGTTTTGATAATTCAATTGAGTGCCTACCTGTCCCACATCCAACATCCAGGATCCTACTTGATTTATTAAAGCCGATCTCATGCTCAATGAAATTACATTCTCCAATTGTTCCTTGGGTAAAGCTCTCAGCATCATATTTTTGTCCATAATTCTCAAATAACGTTTCATACCACTGTTTCATTTCTACCTCCAATATTTATGCATAGATATGCTGCCCCACAAAGAATGTTAGCTTACCAAGAGAAAGTGTAGCACCTTTTAATGTTTACCTCTATTTACCTTCCTAACCTATCCACCGGACTAGCCAGTACATGTCTCCTAAAGACATCATCAAAACCTAACGCCTGCGTATATCTCCTGGTCATTTCCAGTGTAGTATGTCCCAATGCTATCTGTAACTCAAACGGATTAGCTCCATTTCTTAAAAAAGTTATAGCAAAACTATGGGATAGTGTTACCTCACCCCCCTGCCCCCTCTCCTTGAAAGGAAAGGGGAGAAAAGAGGTTTTCGAAGGAGTGAAACCCCTTCAAACATCCATTTCTCAGTGTAATTATTTTTGACTTACGGCGGTTAAGAATTCTGTTTCGTCAATCTTCAATTGCTTCAGAATATCTGAGAGGAGAAAAGGACTTATATCTTTAGATGGATGGACTGGGATAGGTGCCCTGCGACAATCTCTGTGGTGGATAAGTGCATGGCTCCCCTTTTGTCTAACCTTTATAAAGCCTAAATTTTCAAGTCCTTTGATTACTTCTCTCGCTTTTAAGCTGGGGAGCTTTGTCATACGGCGATAGTAACCTTTTCAGAATTGCTCTCGTCTGGTATTTCCTCGCCTCGCTCTTTGCGGTAGTCAATACATAGCTCAAGGACCTCTTTAATATTGGCTACACATTCTTCGTGTGTTTTACCCTGAGCATGTGCTTCGGGAATAAGAGGACAACTGGCAATGTAGTAGTTATCCGGCGCTTGCCTAATTACAACCGTATATTGCATGTTTATACCTCTGCCTGATTATACCACACTCACTGAACAATTGTGGGATGTCTGCAATTCGGCGTCCTTCAATCAAACGGTGTAATGGGATATTAATGGCGCATGAACATTTTGACGAATAGGACATACCCAGATAAGGTATTACGCTTACTATCGATTTTGGTGGAGCTAAGGCATCAATAGGTAGAGCTTTTAAGTTTGTGCTTAGACTAAAGTATTCAGTTAATCGAAGGTAATCTTGAATACGATATGCTCAAAGAGGTAACATACTGATGTGAGTAGCAATATAGAAAAAAGCTCAATAGATTGGTTACTGGAGCCGAGATGACATTGGCGTGAGATATCTTGCTTTACGTGACCTGGTCGATGCTGATGCAAAGGAATTAGCGGCAGCCAAGAAGAAGGCACACGCCGAAGGCCAGATTGCACAAGTTCTGGCAAATATGGAGAAAGAAGGGTACTGGGAAAAACCAGGAGCAGGATACTAATCCTAAATATACTGGAACGGTATGGTCAGTTATCTTGTTAGCCCAGCTTGGGGCTGCCCTCGAAATGGACAAACGAATAGCGACTGCCTGCTCTTATGTAATGGAGCATGCACTGACTAGAAGACGGGCAATTTACAGTGAACGGACTTCCTTCGGGTACGATAGACTGTTTGCAAGGAAATCTTTGTGCCTCTCTACTGGATTTGGGATGTGAAGAGCTCTCGCTTGGATAAGGCATTTGAGTGGATGGCAAGGAGCGTCACCGGTGAAGGTATTGCGCCAATGACAGATAAAGAGGCTCCGGTGCGCTACTATGCCGGGAAATGCGGCCCAAACTTCGCCTGCGGTGCGAATAATAAACTGCCCTGTGCTTGGGGGGCAGTAAAAGTAATGCTCGCTTTCAGCAAACTGCCAAAAGAAAAAAGGACGCCTTTGATCCACAAAGCCATTCACACAGGAGTGGATTTTCTCTTCAGCACAGACCCGGCCGAGGCGGATTATCCCTGCGGCTATAGCAATAAACCCAGTGGAAATTGGTGGAAGTTCGGTTTTCCGGTCTTCTATGTGACGGACTTGTTGCAGGTTGTTGAGGCTCTGGTCGGGTTAGGTTATGGCAATGACCCACGGTTGGCAAAAGCTATGAAGATAATCAGTGAGAAACAAGATGCCCAGGGGCGTTGGCTGTTAGAATATGACTATACAGGTAAAACATGGGTTAATTTTGGCGTTAAGAAGCAACCGAATAAATGGGTAACGTTGCAGAGCATTACGCGTACTGAAATCCTCAGGATACTAAATGAGCTGAGGCATCAATAATTGGGTCCTACCTATTGATAAACTAGGTCATTCTTTCTGAATCTAAGTGGAGCTGATGGGATTAGAACCCACTACCTCCTGAATACAATAGGAGCAGTTTTTACTAATACGAGTAATTGTACCTTCTGAACCTTAATCAAACCTATCGTCTTGTAGTTGATATACGATTAACATATACTTGGTACTTAATCATTATTTAGGGCCAAAGCAATAAATGTAACCATCACAAAGTTCGACAAATATCTTACCATTCGAGACTGTGGGGGAGTAACCGGTGACAAGAGAATCGTGCCTGGAAGTCACCTCGTAGTTCCAGACAAGCGTACCATCTTCAGTATTTAAGCAGTATAGAGAATCGTCTTTCGAGATAAAAACGACACGGTCGCCAACAATCGCTGGAGAAGACCTTATCCAAGCTCTTGCTTTATACCTCCAGATGAGACTACCATTCTCCACATTGAAGCAGTACAAATAGCTGTCCTCACATCCGACAAATATCTTACCTTTCGAGACTCCGGGATAGCGAAAATCGTCTTCTATTTTGTTTTTCCATAACATACTGCCATTTGCTGCGTTTAGACAATAAATGTGGTGGTCAGAAGAGCTAACAAAGACTTTTCCATCGGAAATTACGGGGGAATATACCCAGCCTCCAGTTTCATAGACCCAAATTTGATCAGATTCATCAGCATTCAAACAATAAATATAATGATCTCTACCGATATAAAGTTTTCCTTCGGAAATTGCAGGAAGAGAATGGAATGTTTGGCTTCTGTCCGGAATCGACCAAATGACCTCCCCTCTCTCAGCGCCTAGACAATAGAGATGTCCATCATAAGAGCCGAAAAATATTTTGCTATTAAAAACAACTGGTGAGGAATGTATTTGGCTATTGGTTTTATACTTCCAGACCAAGCCGCCGTCTTCGGCTCTCAAACAATAAATATAGCCATCATGTGAACCAGTAAACACCTTGCTGTCGAAAACTGCTGGTGAGCCATTACCCTGTTGTGTCTCGTATTTCCAGATAAGTCTACCATCTTCGGCACCTAAGCAGTAAATGTACCCGTCAAAGGAACCGACGAAGACTTTTCCTTTATAAACTGCAGGAGAGGAAAAGATATATCCCCAATACACATTTGGTTTATATTTCCAGATTAGGCCTAAATCGTCAGAGAGTTTGCCATTCACAGTGCGTGTATTTTCTGGGTTGCTGCCGAACATAGGCCAATCGCCTGTTACGGATTGGACTATTGACTTTGGTGTAGAAATATCGGTCTGCAATGAAGCCAAGTCGGAAAGGCCGCGACTCAGGATACTTGAGTCTACCTTCTGTATTTCAAATTTCTTTGAAGGTATTAACTTATCTTGCTTTTCTCTGGTATCTGCCATTGACTTAATCTCTTATGATAGGCTCTGTAATTTAGCTTCCGCTAACCTTATATTTTCATCGAGTTTTTTAGCTAGTTCAGCGAGCAAATCTATGCCTTTTGCCGTAGCTTGTTGCACTTTCGTAAATAACTGGTAAATATCTGAGCTTTTTACCGTTTCCATCTCTTCGTCGATTGCTTCCAATCTATCTTTGATTTGGGCTATGCTCCGTATCGTTCTTACCAAGTCAGCCACAACACCTTCACCAGTAATAGATTCAGGGCTGGATTTCCACTCCTTAAGGATTTGTTTTATTTTTTCAACATTACCACAGGCATATGCCGAATTTAATTCAGCCATAAGTTTCGTCCGCCGTTTTACTTCCTTTTCATCAGTTGCCTTATCAGGGTGAATTTCCTTGGCGACCTTACGATATAAAGCTTTTATTTCTTCTGAAGGCTCTTTTCCTACCTCAAATCCCTCGTCTTTTCCTTGCCAAAAACTATATTCTTCTGCTGATTTGCTCGCTGCTTCATATGCCTTTTCCTTCTCTTTCTGAGCATTAGCATCATGCGGCTTCCTCTTTGCTAGCTTTTCAGTAATTTTAGCATTTAATTGATCCAGCTTAACATACCGGCTACCGACCTCACTGTAGTATTTGTGTTCAAAGTTAAGTATGGAAGTTTGTAAATTGGCAAGTTCAAGCTCTCTATCAGCTACAGTCTCTAATAATTTCTCGAGTTCAGTACCCTTAGTTTCCAGTTCCTCTTCTTCAGGTGTCTTAATTTCTTTTTTTAATTTACCCACTTAAAACCCCTCTCAGAATTTTAGAATAAAAAGCAGTCCACTGCAATGGAGACAACTATATTAATTGTGCACCAAAGATGATGCAACATTAAGACCACTATTGGAAAGCTACCCAAATATGAAGGTTGTTGTTATCAAAGACCATACTGGCTGTTAGACATACTAATTACAAATCTAATGTAATAATAACTGGATTATGGTCACTATATTTTCTTACCTGCTCATTGTTTATGACTACGCAACCCTTTAAACTTCTTGAAATAGTTTTGCTAATGAAAAAATAATCGTTTTGCCAAGGAATTTTACTAACTGAATGCACATGGGTTTGAACAAAATCTTTACAAAAAGGTTTAAAGCAGTTGAAAAGTTTAAAATCGTCCAGTCTATCGAAAAATAGTTTATGTGCATTACCTCCCCATTGTTGGTCACATTGAATGCTTGCGTTTAAATCTCCCCCTAGGACTATTTTTCTTCCTCGAGTGTCCAAAATACCCGTTAAGTCAGAAAAAATCCTGTGCAGATTTGTCATCGTATAACCTTTCAGGTTACTATCGAAAAGTCCATAGAGAGATATTAAGGTAAGAGTAGTTACCTCGTTAATCATTAAATTCGCTAGAACACACGAACCTTTAAAGTCGGGATTGCATACGGGAATAATTTCTTCAGAGATTTCATGTTTTTTGCTATATATACCTGAGCCCCACTTACGAGTTTCGCTAATTTCATGCCATATTACAGTACCCTTTGTTACTTTAGGTTTTACTCCCTCTTGAAAAAAATAGATGTCTGCGTTAATCTCACCGTCATTTAAATAATAGTTCCAAGCATCATCAAATGTTGCTTTATATTTTGGTTGTGCACAGGTTATATTCCAAGTGGCAATTTTCAATTTCATCTTTCCCTGATCCTTACCGTTCCTTAAGATTAGCACCAAATTATAATCTTTGTATAGGCTTGTCAATATTTCCCCCACAGTCTGTTTGAGGATTATAAGATATAGTCATTCCTCACCCGAAAACAGAGTACTATAATCATGTTTAGAAAGAACAAGGGATTGACCATTCCTTGTTTTGAATAAGTCATTAAACGTATCAGATTAGGGGTTTGGTTCACATAAGAGGAAAGAATTAGTGTTTTATAGCGGATTTCTTGTGGGGGTTAGAAAACCTGCAGTAACAAGTCGAAAAATATCATCGGGTGTCCATTTATTATGCTTTATTTCTACGCAAGTAAGTCTTTCCCTTCTTCCCAAAGAATAGTTCATGAATTGAAATGTCGCCTTCTGAAGGAATAGCGCCGTCCGCATATATTATCCATTTAACGTAATCCAGACATGATTGTTCAACATCTTTTTCCAGAAGGCGCATTTCCAAATGACCAGATTGAGGGTTGAAAATATCACTGACCATCCCTGGAAACAACGGCAATAGCTTATTAGAGTCACTATGAAAATATCGAAGATGCTTATATTTAATTGAGTCAACCGTGCTATCTTTATAATTTAGATTAGAATAAATTGACAGTGGCTTCATGTACCTTTCCGGGAAATAGCAATCTAGACATATTTGTTGAGCAACCTTCTTACCTACATTGACTAAGCCTATATTCAATGTTCCATCAACATGGTCTCTAGATGTAAAAAATTGGTTAATGTCAATATCTGTTACACACTTGATATCAATTTTAATAATTGGTTCTTTAATCCTGTTGGCCACGTCGCGGATTTCATAGTCTTCCATAGGGACTGACTGAAAATTAAAACGTTTATAATATTTCTTGTCGAATGCTTGATGCGGGGCTTCAGCACTCTGCGGGATAAAAACAACATATACTATTTTGTTCTGAAATGTGTCTCCTAAATCGATACCCTTTATCTTTATCCCTTCAATTCTCCGTTCTATTCGTGAATTAATCACACTTTCTAGCCACTCTCGTGTTATTATGTTAGGGTCAATAACTTCTACTTCGATAGGCTTAGGGGGTCTTCCTTCTTCTTTCATACTATACATAATAATTCCGCCCTCTGAATTGGCAAATGATGATACATCCTTGCTTATCTCAGCTTTTTTTTGCTCAGTTATTTGTAAGCTATCCGCTGATTTGTAGTCTAAATGAATGCTTTCTTCCACGCCGTTGCTTATTAAGTGCAATATGTAGTCTTTGTCCCATTTTTTATATTCGTCTTCGATTGAAAACATAATTGAATGCTCCTTACAATATATTATAATAGTACCTCGTCTCGTAAGCTACAAAAGTGAGTTTTATAGGGAATTTCTCATGCTGGTTAAAGCGTATGGCGACCGCCAGGGAGGGATAATCTGACCACCTTTTTCCATTTTCATAACCTTGGGTGTCCCTTATTTCTAATGCCCAGATTCTTGCATTTGGTGAACAAGGATGCTTATATTAGCAACTTTGTACCATTTTACTCTCTTAACAACCGGTCTGTATTAATGGGAAGCAGTATAAAAGGCATTAAAAAATATTAAGATTGGTTTAACCTGTATGAGATTCTTTAACCAGATTGACTAAGCTATTTCCTATACGGTAAGATAGCTCTTGCCTTTGCCCGAAATAATCTTTTAGGAGTCTATACTATGCAAGATACAATCATACTAATCGACAAGCTTATCGATGATCACACTCAGATTCTTCAACATTTAAAGGAGTCAGAGCGAATAGTACATGACATTAGCGCTGTCGATAAGCTCGAGATATCCGGAGCAAATATTGAGCCTGGGAGACTAGGGAACAAAATGCGAAGTATAGAGGAATTAAAAAATAATCTGGAAATTATCGACAAAGGTTTGGAACTTCATTTCGAGCGTGAGGAAAAGGCTTTGCTCACCGCGCTTAAAAATCACCAGGATAAGATTTCTGTTTCTATTTTATCTGTTTTGCTTGATGAACACGGGCAGATTAAGAAACGCATTGTCAGAGAACTGGAGTACGTAAACGAGTTACTAACGGAGGAATTATCCCGTGAGGTATGGGAAGGAAAAGCATATGGATTGCGATCCCATATCAGCCATACTGCAAGACTTATCGGTGCTCATGCTGCAAGTGAATATGAACTCCTACAAACAGTACGGAAAAAAATAAGCAAGTGAAGTTTTTTCTTACCGCTTCGATATCTGGTAATTAACAAACCGCATAGCAATATAACCTCCTTTTAAAAACATTATATATTTAAAGTTAATAACTCCAGCGTTTATGTTGAGAGTGGCTTCCGTTTAACAAAACATCGGAGTTTTTAGCGGCAGCATTCGAACATGCCCCTGCTGAGACTGAATTTAAAGCTGCTGTTATGGCTATAGCTGCGATTTTATTACCTAATTAATCTATCCACCGGACTGGCCATCACATACCAGAGGAAATGATCCAGTATATATTTGTAGAATATTATGGTGGCTGGTGATTTGTTTTCTACTCTACAGGACAGTAAAAAGCCATCAATCAGACGGTGAAGCTCAGATTCAGTTACGATGTTGCTATTAGGACTAATCAGAAGGTTATTAGAGTTATCTTTGATCGCTTGGTGGAGCTGATGGGATTCGAACCCACTACCTCCTGAATGCAAATCAGGCGCTCTCCCAACTGAGCTACAGCCCCGTGCGGTGAGCATAATTATACTAGCAACTTAGTTCCGTTAACAAGCTTTCCCTGGCTCACGAATTCCATTACAATAGTATGCATGGCTGATTACCACCATTTCTATGAGCAGTTTGTGAAGGGCGGAAACGCCCTTCAGGTTTATGAAGGTGATAACCTGATTTTTAGCTCGAATAAACCGATGCTGGCGCCTCTGCTGGAATATATTGAAGTGATAGCTGAGCACCATAAGCAGGTGGTGATATTCGATAAGATACTGGGCAATGCTGCCGCCTTGCTCTGCGTCATGGCTCATTGCAATGAGACCTACAGCCCGCTGGGTAGTGAGCTTGCAATTAAAACGCTGAGAAAGCATGGTATTGTATATCATATCGATAAAGTCGTGTCCTATATTCAAAAGCCCAGCATGACCGAAATGTGCCCCATGGAAAAACTATCTATCGGCAAGGAGCCTGAGGAATTTTATCAGGCAGTTAAGCTCAAGAAACTGGAAGGCAAATAACAGGCGGTTGAGATTGCTTCGTCACTTCGTTCCTCGCAATGACACACTATGTATACTGGTATCGCGAACATAGAATAGCAAGGCTATGCAAGGCATTTTTAAATGGCAGACATCATCAATAAAGCCATAGGAGTCTATCACTTTCTCGGTGACAGAGTACCTGAGAATATACCGCTGGTTGAGCCCAGGCCACGAATGGTCAATCCATGGCTCAAAGACGGCAAAGCCATCGTAGCCCATACCATAGCGGGGGAAGATATCCGAGCCTCTATCGATACCGTCACTACTTTGCTGGGCGGTTTGAACATGGCTATCAAGAGAGGTGATAGCGTCCTGGTGAAGCCAAATTTCAACAGCGCTGACCCACCTCCAGCCTCCACCGACCCTGGCCTCCTCCGTGCCGTCGTGGAAATACTGAAAGACTGTGGAGCAAGAGTAACTATCGGAGAAAGCGCAGGGGGAATCTGGAGGCCGACAAAGAACGTGTTTGACAAGCTTAATCTCTACGCACTGGCGCATCAGCTCGATGTCGAGCTCGTCGGTTTCGAAGAAAGAGTCAATGATTGGGTTAGGATTAAAGTCAATGGCGACTATCTGAAGGCAGTTACCATGCCTCGCTCAGCCTATGAAGCTGACAAAATTGTCTATTTGCCCTGCATGAAAACACACATGCTGGCACACTATACCGGTGCGCTCAAGCTGGCTGTAGGGTTCATGCATCCCGGTGAACGGCGGGCTCTCCACAGGAGTAACCTGGAACAAAAGGTTGCTGAAATCAGCCTGTGCTGGCAGCCACACCTGATTTTGATGGACGGCAGAAAGATATTTGTCTCCGGCGGCCCCGATAAGGGACGATTAGAAAAGCCTGAGGTAATCCTCGCCTCAGGTGATCTGGTGGCTATCGATGTGGAGGCAATGAAGATATTGCTATCGTATAACGCTGCAAACAGGCTGAATCCTGACCCCTGGAAATCACTCCAGATAGTCACTGCGTTGAAACACGGATTAGGAGTCGGCGAGGGTGGCTACAAAAGTATAGAAGGATGACGTCTCCCTTTTTCTTCAGAGATCGCCACGTCGTCCCAACTAAGTCGGGACTTCTCGCGATGACAGAAAGGAACACATAACTGCTTAGCTAATTTGCTTCGTGTAATAGCATAACAATAGGCTTGGAAAAGCATATGATGAGCTAGCAGATTCTCTTAGAAAGTCTGTTCTCGGTCATATAGCGTGTTGACCGCCCAGGTCGTCCACTGTGAACGCAGGTTGCCTCGCATTAGCGGCGTGGAATGCTGACCCTTCGCCAGGAATTTTATCTTGGGCTCACATGCTGCGTCATAAACCAGCACCGATTTCTTATATGGGGTTATAGAATCGCCCTCGCAAAAGACAAAGAGCTTGGCACAAGTATCCAGTTTGCTCACTACCTCAGCCATGTTCACTTTCAGTATACCCCTGACAAACTTTTTCAGGTCGATGCGAACATAGTATCGGGAGAGGTACATCCAGAGCCTGGCTACTATTGCGGTCATGCCGGTAAGCCAGGGGAACGTGCCCTGCCTGGGTAGCTCGATGATATGGTTATCTTTATGTCCCCATTGACCGAAGTTTTTGGGAGCATTGGCGAACATTTCCTCATCAATTTTCGGCGGGCAAGCAAGAGCGACAAGTGTCTTAAGGGAATCCACCATGCCTGCTGCTGTTATGGCTGACATGGCGCCCAGGCTGTGTCCGATGAGTCCCATGCGGTTTCCATCCACCTGGGGGAACTGTTTCAAGGTGTCCCAGGCATCAACGACATCTTCCGCCATTCTGTCATCGACAGCGCCTTCGCTGGCACCGTGCCCGCGGAAATCGAAGATGAACGCAGCGATACCCTGTTTCGCCATAATCCTGGCGCTGGCATTCATGGCACGATGGCTGGAACCGAAACCGTGACAAAGCACTGCGCCGGGCACCGGGGAATCTGCGCTGGCGACATCGGGTAAGTAGGCTTTGCCAGCCAGCTTCAACCCGTGACTACCGAAGGTAACAGGACGCGCCTCGATTTTTATATTTTTGTTTATGGAAATCTTCTGTTTCATTATTTAACAAAGCTCCTATACGCTGGTGTTTTCTGTGCTCTATATAATAATCGACGGGGCATTACCCTGTAATCATGTATGCGGGTAGTTTTAGCCAAGAAATAGGGTGACTCCGAGTCATACTTTCTGCTGATATAGCGTCCAGCCATTAGTACTATCGGCTGACGAGGTCTCCAGTGGCATCACATCTGATGTACTGAGTCTATTTCCACGCGGGCTGTAGCTAGCGCTGATGCCACCGGTTGCTGATGAGTCCAGTCGAAGCGCAGGGCAATGCCGCAGTCGCTGGAAAACTCCCTGGGCGTCGGTATCAGTTTCACCAAATAGCCTGCTTTCGCCAAGAGCTTCTCAGCGCGCATGGCGGAGGAAGTGGTGTGAAACAGGATTACTCCATACTGCGTCATGACCTGACAATATCCTCGATTGCTTGTATGGTGGTGTCGATATCCTCTCTGGTAGTGAACACTCCTGGAGCTAACCGCACCGTTCCTTCGGGAAAAGAGCCGATCGTTCGATGTGCTGCTGGAGCACAGTGTAGTCCGACACGGGAAAGAATGCCATGCTCTTCGTCAAGCCTCATGCCGATTTCCGAGACCCTTTTACCGGCAGCAGTAAACGACACCACAGCTATGCAAGTGTTGGTATTACGTGTTCCGTGGATGGTAACCTGTGGAATAGTGGCTAAACCTTCTACTATGCTCATGGTAAGTATTTTTAGATGGTCTCGTATCGCCTCAATTCCCCGTTCTTTGAGCCATCGGATGCCGGCTCGCAGACCGGCAATCCCGACAAGATTAAGTGTGCCGCTTTCGAACTTATCCGGCAAGTCCTCTGGCTGCTCCTCAGATTCGGAGCGGCTGCCGGTGCCTCCGCATATCAGCGGCTCAATCGGCACCACATCGTCAGCATCGGCAATAACCAGACCACCAATGCCGGGAGGCCCCTGGAGTTCCTTATGCCCGGTGAATGCCAGCAAGTCAATGCCCATTGCCTGCATATCGATAGGCATAGTTCCGGCGGTTTGTGCTGCATCTACCAGCAGCAGTGCGCCAGCACGGTGAGCAATTGAGGCAATCTCAGCAACGGGCAAAATGGTGCCCACTACATTGCTGGCATGAAGGGCGACTACCAGGCGGGTATTCACATCGATGGCCTTAGCCATATTGTTCACATCAAGGCTACCATCAGGAGCACAGGGAACGATAGTCAATTGGATTCCCTGTCTCTCCAGACTGCGCAATGTCCGCATCACGGCATTATGTTCCATGGATGTGGTTACCACGCGGTCTCCAGTTTTAAGCAAACCTTTTAATGCCAGGTTGATAGCATGGGTGGCATTGCAGGTGAAGATGACCCTCAGCGGGTCAGAGATATGAAAGAGATTGGCAATGTCTTCTCTGGCTTCGTATATCTCACGTGCAGCGGTAATGGACAACCGATGTCCGGAGCGGCCGGGGTTACCCCCGGCGCGCTCCAGGATATCGGTCATGGCTGTTACCACTTCAGGCGGCTTGGGCCATGAGGTGGCGGCATTATCCAGGTAAATCATTTCGTCAGTACTACTCGATATTCGCCCTCGGGCTGTTTTTCAATGTTCACCTTCCAGCCGGAATTCTGGGCGATTCGGGAAACGTTTTCACGCGATGTATCGGAATCCACCATCACTTCTATAATTCCTTTGCCCAGTTTTTGTATCGCCTGATGCGCCAGCATCACTGGCTGTGGGCAGGATAGCCCGCGAGCATCAATAGTTGTATTTTCACTCATTATACCCTCCTAAGCCTTTGACTCACGCATGGTTAACCCGATGATGATGCATACCACAAATCCCACGATTACCGTGGTGGGACCGAAAGCGCCAACGCCGCTGGCTGAGCTTGCGATGGTGTAGGTGTGGGCAATGCCAGCGCCCACCAGCATGCCGCTGACAAACATGGCGGCATCGCCATCACCTTCTCCGGAGAGGAAGAACTGCCGCCCCGGGCAGCCTCCTGCCAGGGTGAATGCCAGACCTGCCAGCACCATACCTCCGAAGTTCCATAAACTATCAGTATGGGCTACCGGCTGACTGGCAAAGCCGGGCTTGAATTGTCCCAGTGCAAAGTTGGTAATGAAGGCGGCCACGATGAGGGCAAGGACGCCGTAGAGTAGATGAGCATTCCGCACCAGTATCACATCTCGTATAGCGCCGATGGTACAAAAGCGGCTGCGCTGTGCCAGGAAACCGATGATGAGCCCGATGACGAGTGCAATGATTAGTGGCGCATGCTGACTCCCTGGTCCCTGCTGCGAGAAGAAGATGGGACCGGTGGGGTTGCCGCTGGCATCTCTGCCGAACTGCGGGGCGAGGATGAGCAATATCAGTAATACCAGCATGATGGCTGGCATCACCCAGCCCAGCGCTTTTGGCGCCGGACGGCTGCGTCCCAGGCTAAAGCCCATTTTCAAGAAGACGACACCGATACCGATGCCAACTATCAAACCAAGAATGCCGAAGATGGCATTCCAATCGCCTCCGCTCAGGCGCAGATAGGCACGCCAGGGACAGCCTAAAAATACCAGCGCTCCGAAAACGGCGAACATGCCCAGCAGAAAGCGGACCAGCGGCGCCGAGCCAGTGCGCGGCTTGAATTCGCGAAAGGCAAGAGCAGCAATAAGAGCGCCGAAGACAAGGCCGATGATTTCAGGACGGATATACTGAACGGCACCGGCTCGGTGCAATCCCAGCGCTCCAGCAATATCCCTGCTGAAGCAGGCAACGCAAATTCCCATATTACCGGGATTGCCCAGCTTGACCAGCACCGGGGCAAGGACACCGACCACAAGGCCGGTAAGAATAGGACCCCAGCGGGAACTAAAAAACCGTGAAATAGCAGTCAATTAAATGCTCCTTTCGTTATTTTTGTTTTCCCGTGCATGGAAAACTGATAACGTCGGAGCCTGGTGGCGTCAACAGAGAGAAGGCAGGAGGGCAACGCTATTGATTTCCCACGCAGCAGGATAGAACTTTTGATGATGCACTACGTGCATCATGCCCTGAAGGCGTCAGGTTCTGCGATGCAGGACAATCATAACGTCACCCCCTTTCTTTTTCATTTGAATGGCATCAAGCCAGCACAAATTGTACACGACAGCTCTCTACCTGTCAAAGGCTTTGGCGTTTCCCGGCAAAGGTGATTTCTCCATTGCGATTGTATATTCATTTCTGTACAATAGAATTGTTCGGGCTGCACCAGTTTAACCGGGTGAACAGCGGGAGGTATGAAGATGTTGAAGAAAGTGTATTTTGTTATTATCTGTCTCCTATTAGCTGCTTCTATGTCCTGCGAATCAAAGCCAAAGATCGACCCTAAACCAATTGAAGCCCAAGTGCAAAAGGAAGCCTCTGAGTTTGAGAAAGTGATAGGCGAGATTGTCACTGCCACAGACAGCATAAAGTACCTTGCAGATGTGTCATTGAGCGCATTGATACCAAAGGAGTGGCTATGCGAAATAAATCAACCTTCTGGCCAACAGCTCTCAGCTACCATTGGAGTCCCAATCCCCAATAACCTTATTCGGGGCATGAAGGTTACCAAATCAGACCAAGGATGGGTCTATTATACCGGGGGAGATAAAATGGATCCTGATACCGACAGATATGTTGTTTCTGTATATTCAGGAAAGTCAAACCTTTTTTTCAGTTCGTCAAACATAAAGGATTTTAATGATTATCCCAAGCTTCTATCACTGGATTGTTTCCCGGGCGAGCAAATTGTGCAGTCACCATACTATATACCACCTGAAGCGACGCATGGCCTATATTCCATATCTGGACCCGATTTTCGTAAAAATCGTAGCAACTATAATATTTCCCAGTTGTTATCTGACCTTGCTGCGGCAAATCCTTATGCGGGGAAAAGTAGCGTAGCAGATTCCGAAGCAGCAAAGCTGCCCGATGTGGTCAAGCGTTTCAAGGAACAGATTGCAGTAATTAACAAAGATATGGATGTTGCAAATAGCTTTGCTACCGCACTGGAAGAAAAATATGGGAAAAAATCGGGCACATGGACTACGCGAGAGGCAGTTGACAGCTTTAAGAAAATGCTCACTGAGAACAAAGCAAAAGCTATGCAAATCGATGCATCTCTGAATAAGATAAGCACCTGGGATTTCAGCAGGCTTGAGCAATATCGCTCCTTGAAGACCAAATAAGCTCCGAGGATTAGCCAAACCTGTCAGGCTTCCACCAGCTCATCGATAATGTCACAGGCTTTTTTATTCAGATGCCACCCCACTTCTACGGGGTTGTCCAGAATCAGGTGCTGCTCTGCGGACAGGTCATAGGGGAACCAGGATGGGGCATTATCACCATTGGGATCGCCGCTCCGGGCGAATCGCACCCAATATCCCATCATCTCCTCGGAAAACTTCCTGTCTTCATCCGTTATCTTGCTTCCCGGCAGGAAATGGAACAGGTAGGGCAGCTCTGCCGTGTGGTAACATCCAAGCTCCTTTACTCTGTCCTTGACACCTGGAATTCTGAAGATGAAGATTTTGGGCGGCATGGTAAACTGATAAAGGTAAGTTTTGGGCTGAATTGCGGACATACACCGCGCCATCGCCCGTGAACCGGCAACAAAAGTATCGCCGAGCAACTGTCTCGCTACTTTCACTGCTGAAGTATCGTCATGCGCTGGATACTTTTCAAGGACGGTATGCCACTGTTGACCAAAGCATCGTTCCAGGTAAGCATAATATTTCTCTACAGTTACCACATTCATCAGAAAGACGATGACCGAGCCTTCATCCAACGTAGTGCCCGTTATGAAGGGAACGTTGTGCTGTTTACCTGATTTAAATACTTTTCCCGGCGACTGTTTCAGCACATAGCCATCATTGATAAGATGGTTCAGCATCCAGGATCCTGAAACTTTAGTGCCCGCCTGTTTATTCTGCACTGCCTTTTCCCAGATGTGAACAAGCTCTTGCCAAGGCATTGCCCGTAGCTCTTTGAGCGGATTGTCTTTGTTCTTTACGCCCAGCTCTTCTACAAACCGAATGCTCAATGTTTCCATGCTATCCAGGCCATGCTGATGTTTACTGAGATGACGGATAACAGGGGGAGCATAGCTGCAGCTTTGTGCTATGGCGCGGTGGAATAAACCCCTCGATAGCGGTGATGCCATCAATGCAATGACACTGGCGCCACCAGCGGATTGCCCGAAAATAGTGACATTGTTGGGATTGCCGCCGAACTGATGGATGTTCTCCTTTATCCATTTGAGCGCCATAATCTGGTCCATGATGCCGTAGTTACCGGAGTTGTGGTTGGGTGATTCGGCAGTTAATGCCGGATGTGCCAGAAAGCCAAGGGCACCCAGGCGATAGTTGATAGTGACCAGAACCACCCCCTTCTTCGACAAATGTGGTGTGTTGAATATTGGGTCTGAACCTCTGCCCCGTGCGAAGCCACCTCCATGTATAAACATCATTACCGGTAATGATTCAGCCTCGTTTACTGCCGGAGTCCAGATATTCAAGGTTAAACAATTTTCGCCGATATTTATCAGCCTGGGCATCACAGACTCTTCAGTTTGTGGACAGGCAGAACCATAATTGTCCATAAGACGAGGCTCTTTCCATGGTTCCGGTGGTACCGGAGGCTTCCACCGGAGATTACCAGCAGGCGGTGCTGCATAAGGAATGCCCAAATAAACAGCTATACCCTCAATAGTCATCCCTTTCACCGGTCCTGATGTGGTCATGATTACTTTTTCTTTTCCCACGGACATAACCCTCTCCTTGTTACTCGTTTGATGCTTCAGCACCAAGCATACCGTTTGCTGCGACTGGAAGATGTAGCAGAGGAACTCTGACCTTAGCTGAAGATAAGTTGTACGGTAATTTCCACAAGTACCATAAGCCCCGGTTAAATGAGAGCGGGGCTTATGTTTTTCCCTTTCTTACAACATTACGGTGCCGCCATCGATATAGATAATCTGTCCTGAGACAAAATCAGAGTCTGCCGATGCCAGAAACACGACAGTCCCCACCATATCGGCTGGCTCCGCACGCCGCTGAATGGCTTGTTCCGAGACGGCAAAGTCGAAAACTTTATCGCCGCCAGCCTGAGCTAGACTGGCTTCGGAAGCCGTAAGTCCAGGGCCAATGGCATTAACATTAATACCCGAGGATCCCAGAGCTCTGGCCAGGGCGTAAGTCAGCGTGTAAACGGCTCCTTTGCTGCAGGAGTACGGCAAAAATAGTCGTGACCCTGGAACCCTGGCGACATTCGAGGCAACATTGATAATCTTGCCCCTGGACTGCTTAACCATGAGAGGAGCAATTGCCTTACAGCACAGCCAGGTGCCTTTAACATTTACCCCGAGTATGCGGTCCCAATCAGCTGCTGTCCAGGAATCCCACGGCTTGGCATTGATTCCATACCATATGGCCGCATTGTTAACGAGAATGTCCACCTTACCGTATAGTTGCATAACCTTCTCCGCCATTTGCTGAGTAGCCTTTTCATCGGATATATCGGTTTCTATAGCTACGGCTTGCCCACCTTTGGCCTTTATCTCCTTTGCTGCATCCTCAGCCCTTTCTAGGCTGATATCGGGTATTAGTAATTTGGCACCCTCCTTGGCAAACCTCAAGGCGAAAGCACGCCCCAATCCACGGCCACCTCCGGTTATAATGGCTACCTTGTCCTGCAATACTGGTGACATATCTTCCTCCTTTTTAATCATTTAAGATTAAGAGCGCTCGTATTTTATGTATCCGGTTTCTGGGCCGATGCTAGAATCTTATACCGGCAATTTTACTTTTCCCTTTTCAAGTTCGTCCAGGATAATCTCGGTAGCCCACATAGACGTTTGTCTGATAGTACACCCGTCTGTTATGCTCAGGAACTCCTGGGTCATCTTGTTATCGGTCAAGTTCCAGGCTTTTCCGAAGTATTTTCTCATTACGTCCTTGCAGAGTATAGACCTGTATGTATTGTAATACTTATCCAGGAGTGTATCCCGTATATTCTCACCGGCCAGGTGGGCGGCTACGTGGTCCGCACCTTCCCTGGGAATTCCCAAGGCCAGACCAATTGCCATAACGCTCCCAGTAACGGCTCCGCAGGTGCCTTCCCCTGTGAAGCAAACACCGGCAGTCAAAAAGAATATCCCGGAATAAAGTCTTTCCTGCATATCCACCGGGATAAGTTCCAGACCGCCCCATCTCAGGGCGTCAACTATTGCAAAAAAAGTAGACTGGCAGCAGCCCTTGTATTTCGCTTCATATTCTACCCCCAGGTTCCATGCTTTCTTGATAATCTCCTCTCTTGTCTTTTTAAGCTTCATCATAATTGCCCTCCTTAGATTATCGCTTTGCGTTCCGAGCCGTCACATTATACTGAAGGTAAAAAAATCAGGTAAAAAGCCTCGTAATAAGGATTATCATATCTTGGATGATTTTTGACTGCTAAGTACAGATTTTAAGGATGTGATAGGTGACCCTGGTATATTTGAGTGTATTCTACTGAAAAGCCCTTTGCAGGTCAAGGGGGTTGACAACTTTTGAGCTTTGCCGTACATTATGCAGACCGTATAGGCAAACAGTTTCCTATTACCATAACCAGATGCCGTTCTTTTGAGAGAATTGCCGTGATCGGACAGGAAACAACAGAAGTCGAGAGAAAAGCACTCTCTATACTCAAAGTATTGCGTGACTCCAGGGAGCCTCTGGGAGCCAGGGTTATCTCACAACGTTTAACAGCTTTCGGTGTTGACCTGGGTGAGCGGGCGGTCCGGTATCACCTCAAGTGGATGGATGAGCGTGGTCTAACTGAGCTGATGGGACATGATGGGCGTCTCATTACTGAACATGGCATCGAAGAATTAAGCGATGCGCTGGTGAGGGACAAGGTTGGTCTCGCTTTTACCCGCATCGAGCTACTTGCTTTCCGTACCAACTTCAACTTAAACAAGGGCACTGGTTTAGTTCCAGTTAATATCTCCTTTTTCCGAAAGGACAAGTTTCCTAAAGCACTCCACGAGATGAAGCCTGTCTTTGCTAAAGGCTTATGCGTTAGCGAGAGAGTGGCAGTCGCTAAAGCAGGAGAATACCTGGGAGACATGGCCGTTCCCGAGGGTTGCATGGGTATAGCTACAGTATGCAGCATCGTTATCAACGGCACATTACTCAAGGCTGGCATCCCCATCGATTCCCGATTTGGTGGCATATTACAAATAAGAGACGGGAAACCCCGTCGTTTTGCTGAGCTTATTCACTACTCCGGCTCTTCTATAGATCCGTCGGAAGTATTTATCAGAGCCAGAATGACCTCGGTAAGGGAAGTTGTCAAGAAAGGTGAGGGTAAACTACTGGCTAATTTCCGTGAAATACCTGCTCTGTGCCGGCCGATAGCGGAGGAGGTAATAACCAAACTGAAGAAAGTGGGTTTGCAGGGACTCCTGTTAATGGGGAATACCAGCGAACCGATATGCGAGATTCCCGTGGAACTGAACCGCATTGGTATGATTCTCTACGGTGGTTTAAATCCGGTGGCGGCGGCTGCTGAGGCTGGTTTTGAGGCTGAGAATCATGGTATGAGCACGGTGATGGACTATCAAAATTTGAGCGAAGTTTGGAAGGTATAAAAAGGAGTTTTCGATGAAAGAAATCAAAGTGATTCCCTGCCTGGATATCAAGGGCGGCAGAGTGGTGAAGGGAGTAAAGTTTATCAATCTAAAAGATGCTCGTGATCCTGTGGAAGCAGCCAAAGCGTATTGTAAAGAAGGAGCGGATGAGCTGGTTTTTCTGGATATTATGGCGACAGTCGAGAATCGTCAAACGCGGCTGGAGTGGGTTAAAAGGGTGGCTGACGTGGTAACCGTTCCCTTCGCTGTCGGCGGCGGCATCAGGAATATTCAGGATATGGAAGAACTGTTTAAACTCGGCGTGAGCAAGGTTTCCATCAATACCTCTGCAGTGAAAAATCCCGATCTGATAAAGGAAGCGTCAAAGCGATTTGGTAAAGAAAAACTGGTGGTTGCCATTGATGGTAAGAAAAATCCGCCAAAGAGCGGATTGCCCAGACTCGAGGTGGTAGTGAAAAGCGGTGAAGAGTCCACCGGCATCGATATAGTTGACTGGGCGAAAAAAGTGGAGAAGCTGGGTGCTGGCGAGATATTGCTCACCAGCAAAGATGCCGACGGCACCAAGGCAGGCTACGACCTGGAGATGACCAAGGCAGTTGCCGAGGCAGTGAGTATACCGGTGACTGCTTCCGGTGGTGCGGGCAAGCTGGAGCACCTCTATGAAGCGGTGGTGGTTGCCAAAGCATCGGCAGTCTTAGCCGCCTCTATCTTTCACTTTGGCGAAATATCCATTCCTGAAGCGAAGCGATATCTCAAGAGCAAGGGAATCGCAGTGAAAATATAAGGAGGTAAGTGGTCAAAGCTTTTTTAATAATCAGTGAGATGATATTAGTTAAGGTATCGACTCTGGTGTATCACCAGTGAGAAATACAGTAAAAACTGGAGTAATAAGGAGGAGCTAAAAGAATGAATCTTCAAAGACCAAACTCAGATGATGCCACCAGGACTGCCAATCGTTCCAAGAGCGTGGTGCCCAGCAGCGGTATATGCAGCCGCTGTCTCGACGGCTGTACCGGAAACTGCGAGGTGTTCAAAGCAACGTTCCGTGGCCGCGAGCTTATTTACCCGGGACCGTTCGGTGACATTACCGCAGGCGCTGACAAAGAGTTCCCGATCGATTATTCACATCTCAACATCCAGGGCTATGCACTGGGTGCCAGAGGACTTCCGAAAGGCGTTGAAGGGAATCCCGATACCGCTACCTTCCCCGGCGTCAATACGGAGACTTCATACGGATGGGACATCAAAGTTAAGATGAAAGCACCTGTCTTCACCGGTGCTCTCGGTTCCACTGAGATAGCCCGCAAAAACTGGGAGCATTTTGCTGTCGGCGCAGCCATCAGTGGTATCACTCTGGTCTGTGGTGAGAATGTATGTGGTATCGACCCACAGCTTAAACTTGACTCTAACGGCAAAATTGCCTCTTCGCCGGACATGGACCGCCGTGTTGAGATATATCGCCGCTATCACGATGGCAAATACGGCGAGATTCTGGTCCAGATGAATGTGGAAGACACCAGACTGGGCGTTGCCGAGTATATCATCAAGAAGCATGGCATCAATACCATAGAGCTTAAGTGGGGACAGGGTGCCAAGTGTATCGGTGGCGAGATTAAAGTCAACAGTATCGAGCGAGCGCTGGAATTAAAGAAGCGCGGCTACCTCGTTACCCCCGATCCCACCGACCCCGTCAACCAGGCTGCTTTCAAGGATGGCGCACTCAAGGAATTTGAGCGACACAGCCGTCTCGGTTTTATCAGCGAGGACGGTTTCTATGCCGAGGTGGAGCGTCTGCGAAAGCTGGGCTTCAAACGTATTACCCTCAAGACCGGCGCTTACGGCCTGCGTGAACTCGCTATGGCAATTAAATGGGGTTCCAAAGCCAAAATTGACTTACTCACTATTGATGGCTCCTCAGGTGGCACCGGCATGAGCCCCTGGCGCATGATGGAGGAGTGGGGTATGCCCAGCCTCTACCTGCATTCCGCTGCCTATGAATTCTGCAAGAAACTGGCTGATAAAGGCGAGCGAGTACCTGACATCGCCTTCGCCGGCGGCTTCAGCAGTGAAGACGGCGTCTTCAAGGCAATTGCCCTCGGCGCACCGTTCGCCAGAGCAGTCTGCATGGGTCGTGCTTTGATGATTCCGGGCATGGTGGGCAAGAACATCGCTCTGTGGATCAAGGACGGCAAATTGCCCAATACCGTCAGCCAGTTCGGTTCCACTGTAGAAGAAATTTTCGTCTGCTATGAAGACGTCAAAAAGATAGTCGGTGCCAACGAGATTAAGAATATCCCTCTGGGCGCTATCGGTGTCTATAGCTTTGCTGAAAAGATAAGGGTCGGCTTGCAGCAATTGATGGCTGGTGCCCGCTGCTTCAACGTCCCCGCTATCACCCGTAAAGAGCTTATGTCCCTCACCGAGGAATGCGCCAAGGTGACCGGTATCCCCTATCTCATGAATGCGTATCGCGAAGAGGCTATGGCTGTGCTGGAAAGCTAGAACTCTGGTCTTTGCCAAGAATAAACAGGCTCTGATTAATCAGAGCCTGTTATGTTTAGAGTCTGTTCTTAATGTTGCTATTTGCTTGCAGAAGTAATAAAATCTTTGCTTGTGTACTGCCTCGATTATCAGCAACGATTGAATCAGCAAACTACTGCCATGTGTTACTCCTATTACTTTTATAAAATTTACGATTTTTCTCTAAGGCTTCGTTAATCGAAGCCTTTTTCATTTATAGGCACAAAAAACCTAAGTGACAAGTAAGCAGGTTTGCCCTGTAAATATACTGTCGAAAGGAGGTAGAAGATGGCAGAAGTGAGAGGTAGATCAAAAAAAGCTCCTGGAAAAACGCCAAAGCTCGCCCTGGACAAGCCGGATAAAACGGTTCTCAAGTCGCTAGCTCTCGGTGGTCTGCTCGGAGGAGGTGGCGAATGTGTTGTTGATGTTAAGGACGGTAAGGCAGTCAGGATTAGACCGTTCCACTATGACTGGAAATATGACAAGAAGCAATTTAATGCCTGGAAGATGAAGAGGAATGGCAAGACACTGGAACCATTGATGAAAGCACTGCCCTGTCCGTATTCGCTGGCTTATAAGAAAAGAACTTACTCACCAAACAGGATTAAGTATCCCCTGAAGAGGGTCGACTGGGACCCCAACGGTGAGCGGAACCCGCAGAACCGGGGCAAGAGCAAGTATAAGAGAATCTCCTGGGAAGAAGCCGCTACCATTGTGGCCAATGAGGTAAAGAGGGTACATAAACGGTACGGCCCGCTGTCCATCCTAGTCCAGGGTGACGGCCACGGTGAATGCAAGACCATCCATACTCCACACGGCCATTCAGGCAGACTCCTCGACATGATGGGAGGCTTCACCCAGCAGGTAAGGAATCCGGATAGCTGGGAAGGCTGGTACTGGGGCTCCAAGCATGTCTGGGGACAGGGATTCCAGGGCATGATGTCACCGGCAGCTAATCTTATTAAGGATATGACCGAGAACTGCGATTTGATCTTGTTCTGGGGCGGTGACCCCGAAACTACTCCCTGGGGCTTCACCGGGCAATATGCCACCCGAATATGCTATTTTTGGACTCAAGCCAATATTAAGCAAATTTATATTTGTCCTGACCTGAACTACGGCGCTGCTATCCATGCTGACAAATGGATCCCAATATTGCCTAATACAGATGCGGCTCTGCAATTGGCTATAATATATGTGTGGTTAACCGAAGGCACCTGGAACAAAAAATACGTTAAGACTCATACAGTGGGCATGGATAAGGTCGAAGCCTATGTCATGGGCAAGGAAGACGGCATTCCCAAGACACCGGAGTGGGCATCTAAGAAATGCGGTGTACCGGAATGGACCATCAAAGCACTTGCCAGAGATTTTGCCAAGAAGACCACTTCCATCGCCCACTACTTCGGTGGTTCCATGATCAGAGGGCCGTTCTCATCTGAACCCGGCCGCTTGGAATGTATACTGCTGGGCATGCAGGGCTTGGGTGGCCCCGGTGTCCATCAGTGCCAGATAACGTATTTCGGGATGCCCAGAGCCGAAGGCCTCAAGAGCGTCCGTTTCTTTAATCCGGCACTTAGCGAGCGACTGAGAACGCCGTGCCGGACTACTATCGATGCCTGGGGAAAACAGCTTATTCCCAAAACACTTATCCAGGAAGCCATTCTCCGCCCGCCCCTCACCTTTATGGGCAGCGGTGGACAGGAGTCTCCGACTGAAGACCAGTTTATAAAATACACCTATCCCATAGCCAAGGAAAAGGGCGGCACCGAGATACACATGATATGGACGGATAGTCCCTGCCGCATCACCTGCTGGAATCACGGCAACTGGACGATCGACGCCTTCCGGAATCCCAAGATAGAATGTGTCGTCGCCCAGCACCCCTGGCTGGAGAATGAATGTATCTATGCCGATATCATTCTGCCGGCCAACACCACACTGGAAGTAGAAGATATCGTCACCAATACCCGGCAAGGACCACATTTCCAGAGTGTCGCTCTTCAGGAGCAGGCTATTTCACCTATCGGTGAATCCAAGAGCGATTATGAGATAGTTCTGGAAATAGCCAAGAAACTGGGCATGGAGAAAAAGTTCTCCGAGGGCAAGACAACCAGAGACCTGGAGAAAGAGGTCTTCAAGAACATGGAACTGCATAACTTTACCAGTTGGGAAAAATTCGAGGAGAAGAAATACCTTATCTTCCCGGTTGCCAAAGACTGGGAGAGCGACCCGCCTGGCTTTAGAGAGTTCTACGAAGACCCCAAGAAAAATCCTCTGCCCACACCGACCGGCAAGCTGGAGTTCTACTCCGAGAGATTAGCCAGGTACTTCCCGGATGACAAGGAAAGGCCGCCTTATCCCAAGTGGATTGAGAAGAGCGAAACACATGACGAGCGGATTTCCAGTGAAAGAGCTGCTATGTTCCCGCTGTTGCTCATGTCCAACCATGGTCGCTGGCGAACTCATGCTCAGTGTGATGACATCAGCTGGACACGCGAAACACCGACCTGCAAGGTACTGGGAGTGGACGGCTACCGATATGAGCCTGTCTGGATTAACCCGAATGACGCTGAAAAGCGCGGCATTAAGGACGGCGATATCGTCAAGGTGTTTAATGAGAGGGGTATCGTTCTCTGCGGTGCCCGTGTCTGGGAAAGAATTATGCCCGGCGTCGCCTATGTTGACCACGGTGCCCGGCATGACCCAATTATCCCGGACTGGGTTGACCGGGGTGGTGCTATCAACACCATAGCCCCGCTGGGAACAACTTCCAAGAACTGTGTCGGCCAGGCTACCAGCGGCTACCTGGTTGACGTGCAGAAGGTTACCGAGAGGGACTATGAAGAGTGGCGGAAGATGAATCCTGAGGCATTTGATGATGCCTTTAAGCGAGAATACGATCCGGCGTCTGGCCTGCGTTTCAACGCGTGGGTCGAAGGAGGAATGTAATCAATGAAAGTTTTTGTTATTGACGTTGGCATTTGCAATGGTTGCTATAGCTGCCAGATAGTCTGTAAGGATGAGCATGTCGGCAATGACTGGACGCCTTACGCCAAGCCCCAGCCTGACACCGGCCAGTTCTGGATGAGGCAGAACGAGTTTATCCGGGGCACTGTGCCCAAGGTCAAGATGCACTATATACCGATGCCTTGCATGCACTGCGATGAAGCTCCATGCATACCTGCCTGCCCCATAAAAGATGCCATCTATAAGCGGGATGACGGGCTGGTGATTATCGACCCGGTGAAGTGCACTGGCTGCAAATCCTGCGTTGATGCTTGCCCTTATCATGCTATCTTCTTCAACGAAAGCCTCAATATAGCCCAGAAGTGCACCGGCTGCGCTCATCTGCTGGACGGCGGTAAGTGGAAGATACCACGCTGCGCCGATGCCTGTCCCACCGAGGCCATCAAATTCGGGGAGGAGTCTGAGTTCAAGGACTTGATTAAAAAGGCCGAGGTATTACATCCTGAATACAAAGCCAAGCCCAGAGTGTACTATTTGAATATACCCAAGAAGTTCATCGCCGGCACGGTTTATGACCCGGTACAGAAGGAAGTTATTATCGGCGCCACCTGCACCCTGACCGAGGCACGCGGTGGCAAGACATATACTGCCAGGACTGATGACTACGGCGACTTCTGGTTTGAAGGTCTTAAGGTCAGTAAATTCTCGCTGGTAATAGAAAAAGGCAAAAAGACCAGGACCTTTAGCTCGCTCAACACCGAGAAAGATATTAATCTAGGCGATATACCGCTTACCTAGTAATCGTCTAAAACTGGCTGTTAGCAGGGATGAGGATTGCCTGAGGCAATCCTCATCCCTTTTTTTATACCAACAAAGTAAGGGGGTAGCTAATAGCTACCCCCTTACTAACTTATTCAGGTACTGGTGAATTTAGGCTCTGCGGGTCTTCATGATGAGGACCAGAGTCACAATCACCAGAATGGCACCAATGGCTATCACTATCCAAACCCATAACGGAGTTGTCGGTTCTTTGGGTTCAGGAGCTGCCGGAGGTGCCGCCGGTCTCGGCTGGATGGAGAAGGCGAATGACGCACTCCACTCTGACGGTGCCGGCTTCACAGCCTGTACGCGCCAGAAGTACTGTTTGCCACAATCGAACTTCGCTTTCTTCGCCATGTACGCGGTGGTTATCACATTGGAATCCTCTTCCAATGGAGCACTCATGTCAGCATTGGCAGATATCTGAATCTTGTATGCTGTGGTCTCCTTGAATGGCGACCATGAGAAAGCGAGCGGAGCGTCGCACGGGCAAGCACAGCCATTGTCCGGTGACAGCAGCTGCGGTCCGTAGTACGGAGTGGTAACGCGGAATCCAGCTTTGATGGTGAAGTTCCTCACATCAGACCACGGGCTGTTCACCGCATCAAGCGTGACCTCATCGAGGACTCTCACTCTCCAGTAGTAGAGATGTCCGCACTCCAGCGCCGGAACGGCAGGAGTCGGTCGACTTATACCATTTGGATGGAATGCAGCACCAGCCGCATCGGTAATAGCCGGCATGGTACCACCACCACCAGTGAAGTACACCAGAGCCGGTGAGGTGACGTCAACGGGAAGGATCCCATAAGGTCCGATGGAACCGCATACTGGAAGAGAGCTATCGTACACGCCCAGAGTGAATGCCTTATCCTTGGCAATCTGTAACTGGTACAGGTTGGCGATGCAGAGCTGCTCCCAGCGGAAGTTCACTTCCTGGTTTCGGCCAGTAGCCGGGTCGCAGCCAATGATGGCGCCGTCATCGAGGGTCAGTTTCGGACCCTTCTTGGCAACGCAGTCATTGTATTTCCAGAGAAGACCAGTTGACTTAACATCAGTTATAACATTGCCATCCCTGTCAAGAAGTCCGGCATCAACGTTATGGTTATTAGAATAAATATCATTATCAATGGCATAGAGGTTGGTATTGGTGTCCTGTGTCAGGCAACCGCACATCTTGAGCGACTTCGGCTCCAGGGTGAATCGCGGGGTGTTAACCTGGTATGGAGAAGCAGCAGCATCGAGACATGACCATTCCAGGCCTGGCTTGGGTATCCCAGCCAGCGGGGTCAGCGTCCGCTCGACACCGCCGTAGTAACGAAGAAACGGGAAATAATCATGCGCTGCATACAGCGTACCCTGTCCAGTCACGTTGAGGGAGTTGGTCTGCACCAGACCATAATACCTCGGGTGAGGGCCACCATAGCCGATGAAGCACATGTTGGTCATCATGTCGGTCCAGTCGACATTGGAGCCGGCCGGTGCCGTATTGCGGTAGACCAGGCCAGCATTAGCGTCGTTGGCAACATAGATGGTGGCATTCTTGGCAAAGTCGGTGTCAAAAATGGCATGGTAGCCGATGATAGCTGCGTTCGGCATCGGTCTCACCATTGGCACGAAGGAGGTGCCACCATTGGTGGAGAGGGATGCCGGATTCGGCGAGGCGCCAGTCTGACTATTGCCCACCAGCACCTTGTCAGGCGCTATGGCTTCAATAGTGTGGCCGCCAGCAGTGGCCGTGCCCACTGTCTGGATGGTGCTTGACCAGGCAGTTCCGGTGTACGGCATCTTCTGCATATTGCCATCGAGCGACAGGATATACAGAATGGTGCTGGTTTCAAAGGCAAAGTCCTGTACCCCGATTCTCGGGTTCAGGTCAGCCCAGTAATCACCGAAGTCCGGTGACCAGGCCATCGCTTTGGTGTTCTCCCCAACAGGGAATCCACCAATAACACTCTGTCCGCTGGTACCGCCAGCGGCCCAGGCTACTATCTGTCCGTCCAGCTTATCCGGAGCCAGTCTCAGGATAGCATAGTTGGACTGGGTTGAGTCGCAGGTGAGAGCGGTGACATGGGTGTACACCCTCTCCCACACCTGTCCGATGGGCAAAGCCGGCAGCGGTGGAGCCACTACTTTCTCATTGGTGCTGCTGCGCCACACGCTGTCAAAGCCTGTACAGCTTGGCCATCTGGGATCGCCATCATTCACTGATGCCAGGTAGACCGTGCTGCAGTCGGCAGAGGGGGCGACATCGGTAAGTTTAATCATCCGTGTGTCAATCAAGGACAACTGGTTCCAGGTCTCACCGTTATTGCGAGTCAGACTGAATGCTGACTCATCCAGTGGCACCACGTTGAATATGCCACCTGGCCAGGAAAGCTGATTGTTATTCTGATCGGTGATAGCCACAAATCCGCCATCATAACTCATGGCGCCAGTGGTGGCATAGGCGACGCCCTGGGCGGCAAAGGTCGGTGACCATTCAACCCAGGCATTTCCATAGCCCGTATAATTCGACAAACAATTTTGCCATTCATCATAGCGCCCCGCAGCGCCAGTAGGCGGTTTCTTGGACGGATACCAGCAGGGGATAGGACAAACCGTTGGCGAATCGGTGAACCATACCGGGACCTGTGCCTTGCAGGTTTGTCCCAGTCTCTCGCCAACAAGCAGTTTACCTGAGGCATAGGTGCCCCAGTAGGCAATGCTGGCAGCCCTCCGGCTGGTGCTACCAGCTGCCTGGTATTGGAATGTCGTGGTGTTATCCATCAAACAATAGACGATAGTATCATCGATACGGAAAACGCCTCTGGCAACCGTGCCATTATTGGGACCGGTGGCATCGGTGGAAACATAGAAGCGGCGCAGGCTGGCGCTCTGACCTGAGAAGTCTGACGGCATCTCCAGGTCGGCAGTGATTATTTCTAGAGAACTTGGTGAAACACCTGGACTGTCGGTTGGTCGCTTAATTTCGATATGGGTACCAGCCGTCTGCCAGGTGGTGGTGTTCTTGGCTATGTCACGGATTCCTGTAACCAAATAGGTTCCTGTAGTCGCTGGGACTCCAGTGTTTGTGGAATAAACAACAGCGACGGTGGAATCGCCAATGTAGGTCGGTGAAAATTTGGCAACGATGACGTCGCCATCAAAAGGATTGGTTGACGCTGGTGTGCCATTGGCACTGTTCTGGACGTTCCAACCACCGAAGCCGGGCATCTTCATTATCCATAGTTTATTTCGGCCAGCGGTAGAAGTACCGTCGCGGACACCTACGAGGATATCACGTCCACTACTATATTGAGTAGAGATATCCATAGTGCTGATGGCATAGCCAGCAGTAGGAGCCTGTGAGCTACCTGGCGGCCATTGCGTATTATCCCAGTTGCTACCACCATCCTGGGAGATAAATACTTTTTGGTTTTGGATATCGGTGACAAGGCTCACCGCAGCTACGATGATGCCAGGACTATCCGGCGCAATAGCGATATCCCAGACAATCACGGTGGCTAAATCAGCTCCAGTGAAAGCTCTGACTAGCTCTAAATATGCACCGCTGCCCCAGGAAATGCCGCCATCCCCGGAACTCATGAGCCGTACTTTGGAGGTATTAGCAGTATTGACAACTTGCTGGGAAACGAGTGCATACATTCGATAGCCGTCTCGACTGACAAGTAACTTGATAATCTCAGAACCCGCCTCGCCGCTACCGATAATCGGGGAGTAAATACTTGTAAACCCACCACTGTCAGTATCCGGGGTATCAACCGGTATCCATTCCATCGAGCCTATAGCAGCAAGAGCTATCTGTGGGTTCGCCAACCTGGCTGGTATTACAAAGCTGGCAACCAATATCACAGCAAGAAGAAGACCACTAAAAAACGAGTGTTTAGCTTTCATAACCCCTCCATAAGTTTACTAGAGCTAAATTTCTTTTCTGGCACTATTGTACATACAAACACCCATCAGATTTTTGCTCATAAAATCTGACGGGCGGGCCCTTCTTTGGAAAAATCACCAACTGCATGCGGTGCTAATTATACCATATATAATTAAATATTATCCCAGTTTTGCCAATGGGCTAAATATTTTTTCACGTACAGAAATCAGGACGCTTCACGAAAAATGATGCAGTAGTGTGGGAACGATCATGTTATCATGCGAAGCCTTTTAACATCGTGCCAGTTGAACTACTAGACCATATTTATTAGCCATGTGAGCATAGACAATCGTCAAATCATCATGCTAAGCTTACTGGGCACATCGGTAGTTCCAGTGTAGACTACGTCATTTGGAGATGTGGAGTTACCTGTGAGAAAAGATGGTTTATAATCGCATTTAAGAGGTGGTATTATGAAATACACTTGTAAAGGTATTGTTCTGCTGCTCGTCCTTGTTTTCATGTCCCTATCTTGCGGCCCATCATCAATTGAGAGTCAATTGAAAATAGCGGACGCCTACCGGGAGCAAAAGCAGTGGGATAGTGCCCTCGGAGAGTACAACAAGATAATCCAGGCTAATCCCCGTTCTGCAATCGCTTACCATGGAAGGGGCACTATTTACCTGGAGAAGAAGCAGCCCGACCAGGCAATTGCTGATTTTACCAAGGCAATAGAATTGAAACCGGACTATGCTGAAGCCTATGCTAATAGGGCAAACGTATATGTGCTTTCGGGTAACCTTGACACAGCGTTAGTTGATTTTAATAAAGCTATAGAGCTGCAGCCTCATTATGTTGTTGCTTATCAGAGTCGCGGTATATACTACACGCTAAAGCAGCAATGGGAATTATCAGCTGCTGATTTCAGCAAAGCTATAAGTATCGATTCAGCCTTTGCGCCGGCATATGAAGCCAGGGGTGACTTGTATATAGGATTGGGCAAGTGGGACGAAGCGATAGCGGATTACAGTAAGCTGATCGAACTTATGCCTAATAATGTCAACATTTATCTCAAACGGGGTAATGCCTTCGTATTAACAAAACGCTGGGAGCAGGCTATTACCGATATCAACACGGCAATCCAGATCAGTCCAAACAACGCTCAAGCATATATGAATCGAGGTTCAATTTATATGGACATGGGAAAGGTTGATTTAGCGATTGCCGACTTTGACCGGACCATAAAGCTCATCCCAGCATATAATCTTGCTTATGCTTTCCGTGGTGACGCCAATGGTCGGTTGGGACAATGGGACAGAGCTATTATTGATTATTCAAAATTTATTGAACTCACCCCTAATGTGGCAAGAGGATACATAAGCCGGGGAAAGGCTTATGCTCAGCAGGGAAAGGCTGAGTTGGCATTGACTGACCTCAATAAAGCTATACAACTTGCCCCTAATACGTACGATGCATTATATTGGCGCGGCGATCTTTATTTAAGGGCTGGAAAGGTTGAATTAGCCATAGCTGATTTCAACAAAGCTCTGGAAATTTCTCCTAACTCTTATGAAGTTTACAATAGTAGAGGCAAGGCGTATCTTGTGATTGACAAAGTTGACCTCGCTATAGCCGACTTTAACAAGGTGATTGATGTGCTCCCAACCAATGCTGGGATCTATATTAACCGGGGTCTTGCTTATGCTCAGAAGGGATTTATGAGTGCAACACTGGCTGATTTTAACAAAGCTATTGAGCTAGCCCCTAATTTTGCCGAGGGCTATTTCAATCGGGGACTCCTGTATCAGCAGAGGCAAGAGTCAGCACTTGCCATAGCCGATTTTAGACAAGTCTTAGACTTTAGCAAAGACCAGAGTATGGTGAATAAGGCACAGGAAAAACTGCGGGAATTGGGCGTAAAATAGACTCTAGTAAGCTACAGGGCTTCCTCTGATGTCTCGACTTTTTCTGTAGTGTCAGTAAACATGCTGTTGTGCAGGAAAGAAGCTATATGTTCTTTATCAAACCTGCGGTCGCCTCGAGGTCCTATGCGGTAAGGCCTCAGAATTCCCTGGTCGCTCCACCTTCTTACGGTGTTGATATGGATATGCAGTAGACGGGCGACCTCCGTTGGCGTTAGCATTTTATTTCTGCCGTTGATCATCACCATAGCTAACCTTTCTCCTTTAACCTACTTGAAAACATTGTATTTCTACTTTAACTCATCAGACTACACCGGACATCGCCCATAGGTACTGGTTTCTTATGGGATATTAGTACTGTGAATTATTAGAGAAAAAGTACTATAAATTTGGGGGAATAGTGAGGAAAAGTGAATTGACAGACTCCAGATGAGTATTATAATGCTAGAGTAAGCCTCTCAAAGAGGAGCTTACAATCCTTTTGGTATGTGGTAAAAACCAGAGGGTTATTGTGTTTAGGAGGTTTTCTTAGCAGAGAACTTAGTAGCAAGTACATTAGTCTAAAAGGGATGTAATGATTCACTACGATTAATAGTTGGTTGCCCTTAGTAGTGAGGAGCAAATGGCAAAACCGCCCCTGGAGGCAGTTTTGCCATTTTTTATTTTTTGGGGAGGCCAAAAGTTACACGGATAAAATTAAGAAGAAAGCACATGGAGGTAATACGATGAAAATGCTTAGTGCACGCTGGGTCACTTATACCATTGGTGTTGTTATGGTGGTGATGATGGTGCTGGGGGGGTTACAATTGAGCAGCTTGTCTGCTTACGCGTGTGATGATCCAAATTATAATATTAAGGTATTTAAAAACAATAGTAATCAATGGACGGACCACCTCACTGGCGGGGGTTTTACGTACGCGGAAGGGCAGTCAATACCCTTTCGAGTGCGTATTACCGACACTGATAATGGTGAGGATCACCATTTTACTATCGAGTATGCTTATTACCAGGGTGGGAAATACTTCATTGATTATCTCACCACCCCTCCTACAATGGGTGGCGCATATGACTATATAAAGCTTAATAGCGGGCCCAGCGATCCCAGTGGCATCAATCCTAATTGGGATGACCGAAAATCAATTCCCGTAGCGGCTGGTTCACCGTCCGGTGCCTCAGGTCAATACCTGTGGGCATATGACATTAATCTTCTGGGGACTTTAGATGGCCCTACAAACGTTTCAAAAGATAGCTGGACGTACCGGTCTATTGGGATTGATTATGAAGATGAAGGTTGTACTGATGGAGGTTGGGTTGTCTACGGAGGACACCTGGCCGAATCAAGCCACTATGGTCCCGGGAAGGGTGCTGCCAATTTCGGTGGCACTATTACCGGAATGTATGTCAATTTGGATGGATATTGGGAATGGACGTGGCACTGGCCTTGGTGTTGGGAGAAGGAATGGAATTGGACCTATGATGATTACGTTAATATCGATGCCTGTGATATCAAACCCGGTGGCTACTTGTGGACATTCAATGTTATATTCGCCCCTAGTTTCGGCTCCGACTTTGCCGGGACTGTTCTCCTAGTTGATGGCAATCCCTATACTGTGTCAGGCTTGCCCTATACAGCTACATTTCTCGCTGGCAGCACTCACACGTTTGCATTTCAGTCACCGCTGGTGGTAACCCCCAACGGAAAACAGTATATCTGGACATCAACGACGGCGACTTCACCTGCTCCCAGTACTCAAGGTGGTACTTTTACAGTAGGTAGTAGTGATGGTACTGTCACTGGCCACTATCAGGCGCAGTACTATTTGACCATGACCACAAACGTTGGAACGGTCACTCCTGGAAACGGCTGGTGGAATGCTGGTACTGTGGTACCGATCGGGGCAAACGCGGGGAGTCCAGATTATCTTTGGGGTGGATGGACAGGTACTAACAATATTTCCGTGACTGGAGGTAATCCAGTTGGAAACTCAGCCACTATGAACAGCCCCGTCTCTGAGGCTGCTTCTTGGACTTATTCTCCTCCGCCAAGCGCTGGAGGTTCAAATGAGTCAAATCGGCAGCAGCCGGTGATAATGATAAATACTCTGGGCAATATCCAGGCACATCCTGTTACTCCTGACGGAGCTCTCATAAACAACGTTGTTCAGAACAGCCCTGATGGCAGTCTGACTTTCGAGATACCAGCAGGGACTATTGTGCTTAATGCAGCCGGCGACCCGCAATATAAAAATTATTCCTCATTCTATCATACTGATAACGCCGATATAATTGTGGAACTTGCCGGCACTCCAACTGCACCACAGGGAGCTACCATCGTCCGTGCCTATCAGGTGACTCCTTCTGGTGTCATCTTCAAAATACATGACGCTACGATAACGGCAAAATACGAACCTGGTAAAGCGCCTCAGGGTAAATCCCTTGTCTGGGCTTTCTACGATGAAAAAGCTCAGAAATGGGTAGACCTGGAGACGGGCGGTGTGGTTGCTGGAGGGCCGGGATTATCCAATAGCTTGTCTTGCAAGACTTCACATCTTACGTATTTCGCCATACTGGCAAAATAGTCTCGATTCGTTTACAAGCGTACAGAAAGCGGGCTGTTCCTGGAAAACGGAACAGCCCGCTTTGTTTTGGTTCATGGATAAAAAATTTGTAATTGACAATATCTAAAATCCAGAACCTGTGCCAGGTTTAATCAGGAGCGTCCTTATTAGATTTGCTATTTCGTCATTGACTCTCCCATTGTTATTGCTATCAGCACTTTTCGGAATAGCGTTCGCTATTATAGAAGTAACATATGCGCTAGCCATAGAGCTACCAGTCAACACTCCATATTTATTATCAGGGAGTGTCGATAGTATTAAAACCCCTGGGGCATAGGCATCAACGAAATCCCCATCGTTGGATTCACTCCACATTTTGCCATCGATAGTTGTGGCGGCGACCGCAATGACTTCGCTATAGGCGGCAGGATAGGTAGTGGCTTTAGTATGATTCCCTGCTGCTGCTACCAGTACTACGCCATGGCTCCAGGCATATTGTATTGCTTCTTCAAGCGGCTGGTATTTTGACGCTACTGCCAGACTCATATTAATTATCTTAGCTCCTCTATCAGTAGACCAGATGATACCTTTGGCGATATTGGATGCCCAGACCGTACCGTTATCTTCAGCAATTTTAACATTGAGCAATTTCGCGCCGGGTGCAGCTCCTGCAATCCCAATTCCATTGTTCGCACTTGCAGCGATAATACCAGCGATATGTGTGCCATGACCATTGATATCTGTTTCAGTCTTACTGCTGCTGAAGTTAATACTTTCAGCAACCTTGCCAGCGAGGTCTTCATGATTCACATCAATGCCGGTGTCCAAAACAGCAATGAGAATTCCATCGTTTTCAGGAGCAAATGGGAGTAAAGGTATTTGCTTGAGAGCCCATTGGTTATCAATATAAGGGTCATCGAAAGGAGATGCAGAGGCTAAACTGGCAACAGGCTCATCAACCGTATCACCAGCCATCGTAATTTTGGGTACAGCTAGTGCCGCACTGGCTACCAGTACTATTGCTGTTAGCGCAATTACGATACCCTTCATAGCAGACCAAGTCTATGCTGCGAAGGTTTGTACTCCATCCACGGAAGGTACTGTTATATACTGGTAATTTAGTCCCTGGGAATAAAGCCCTGGTACTTTGGTAGGATGAGGTCAGGTTAATTAAAATGACGTTTAATGAGTCGCTATACTGTTACCCGTTAAGACAGCCAGTCAATCGATTTAGTAAAACGTCTGGAAAATAGGACGAAAATAGCCAGCTTACTAAGTTAGTTTCGGCTTAATTTTATTGGTTTTAGGACATCAAACCACTTCAACCTCGGTACTAAGCGTGGTAAGATATATACATCATGCCAAAAGATACTGCATCACTTGACGAACTCTGTATTAACACCCTCCGTTTTCTGGCAGTTGACGCTGTTGAGAAGGCGAAGTCGGGGCATCCCGGTGCGCCGATGGGCGCAGCTACCATGGCGTATGTGCTCTGGGACAGGTTCCTGAAGCATAATCCCCGTCAGCCTCAATGGCAGGACCGTGACCGATTTGTCCTCTCAGCAGGTCATGCTTCGGCCATGCTCTATGCCCTGCTACATCTCACTGGCTATGACCTGTCGCTCGATGACATCAAGCAGTTTCGCCAGTGGGGCAGTAAGACACCAGGACACCCTGAGCACGGGCTTACACCGGGCGTAGAAGCGACTACAGGGCCGCTGGGGCAGGGCTTTGCTAATGGGGTGGGCATGGCAATGGCAGAGCGCTGGCTGGCGCAGCATTATAATCGCCCCGGCTACGAAATTATCAACCACTATACCTATGCCATCGTCTCCGATGGCGACCTCCAGGAAGGTGTTGCCTCGGAGGCAGCTTCATTTGCCGGCACGCTGCGCCTGGGCAAGATGATTTACCTCTACGACGATAATAATGTTTCTATCGAAGGAGATACTGATATCACCTTTACCGAGGATGTAGGGCAACGCTTTCAGGCGTATGGCTGGCACGTGGTCGGACCCATCGATGGCATGAATGTAGAGGCAGTAGACCAGGCTATCCGTGCAGCGCAGGCAGAGACCACAACCCCCAGCCTCATTATCTGCCGCACTATTATCGGCTACGGCAGCCCCAATAAAGCAGGCACCGCTGCTGCTCACGGCGAACCTCTGGGCGAAGAGGAGACCCGTTTAGCCAAAGAGCGTCTGGGCTGGACCTATCAAGAGCCATTCACTGTTCCACCGGAAGCGCTGGCGCATTTCCGTAAGGCTGTGGAACGGGGTCGCGCGCAACAGGAACAATGGGAAAGCCTCATAAAGGCGTACCGCCAGGCGTATCCGCAGGAAGCACAGCAGCTTGAACAGGACCTTGAAGGGAAACTGCCGCAGGGCTGGGATGCTGAGCTGGGCGGTTTATTTAAGAGCGGTGATAAGCCTGTTGCCACCCGCGAAGCTTCGGGCAGAGTGCTGAATTCTATCGCCAGTAAAGTGCATTCCCTTGCTGGCGGCTCGGCCGACCTGGCTCCCTCCACCAAGACTACCCTTAAGGGACAAGGCGATTATGATTGCAAGGACTATTGCGGCCGCAACATCCACTTCGGTGTGCGGGAGCACGCTATGGGGTCTATCTGTAATGGCCTGGCTCTCCACCAGGGTATTATCCCCTATGCGGGAACGTTCCTGGTGTTCGCCGACTATATGCGCCCGTCAATACGTCTGGCAGCGTTGACAGGGCTCAGAGTAGTGTATGTTTTCAGTCACGACTCAATTGCCCTCGGTGAAGATGGTCCAACGCATCAACCCATCGAGCAAGTGCTCAGCCTGCGGGCGATACCCAACCTGGTGACCATCCGGCCTGCCGATGCCACGGAGACGGCAGAAGCCTGGAAGGTAGCTCTGGAACGATGTCACGGTCCCACGGCATTAATACTCAGCCGTCAGAACCTGCCGGTGCTGGACAGAACAGTCCTGTCCCCAGCTAGTGGTGTGCAGCGCGGCGGCTATATACTGTGGGAAGTTGGTAAATCACCGGAGCTTATCCTGATCGGCACCGGCTCCGAAGTGCATATCGCCCTGGAGGCAGGAAAGCTCCTTGAGCAGAAAGGTATCAAGGCTCGAGTGGTCTCTCTGCCTTCATGGGCATTATTTGACGCACAGCCAGTCGAGTATCGGAACAGCGTTCTGCCACCTGATATCCAGGCACGTGTCTCTATCGAGGCTGGTGTGACATTAGGTTGGGAAAGGTACGTGGGGTCGAAAGGGGTGGCAATCGGGGTGCCTCATTTCGGAACATCGGCACCGGGTGGAGTGATTTATCAAAAGTGGGGACTAACTCCACAAAACGTGGTCGACACGGCACTGCGCTTACTATAACGCTGCCGAACTCGCTCAATAGCAACTGGGAATACACGGCGGGGCATGAGCTTTGCCCGGAGAGGAGCACTGCGGTGGCTAGAGGTAAACGGCAATCCGAATTGCTTTTTCCAAAGATGACGGTAGGATTGATGGGATCGGCGGGGGGAGAGATGGTAGAGGGAATACGTCAGAAGGTACGCTGCCTGGGTGGGTGCATCGCCAGGCGTGGCTATGTGCTCATAACCGGCGCCTGTCCCGGTTTGCCACACGAGGCAGTGAAAGGCGCTAAAGAAGCCAAGGGGACAGTGGTGGGAATCTCGCCCGCCCTCAACTTCGAAGAGCATGTAAAAAAATACCAATGCCCTACCCGCTACTATGATGCTATCATCTATACAGGAAGCGGTCTTATGGGACGTGAGATCGAGAACATACGAACGTGTGATGTGGTTATCTTCGCCGGGGGACGCTCCGGTACGCTGGGCGAATTCGCCATCGCCTACGATGAAGGCAAAATAATAGGCGTATTAGAAGGCAGCGGTGGCATCACCGAGCGTATAAAAGAAATCGTGGGCATGGTGCAGAAAGAGACAGGCGCCAGAATATGTTACGATAATGACCCGGAGCGTCTTCTTGACCAATTGGAACGCATCTACCAGGAATGTATTTTACCTCAAAACGTAAGGATTATGCGCGGGCACGACCCCGATGGAGTGGTTGAGCTCTAGCAATCGCCAAGTGAGCGTGTCCCGAAGCAGCTTTGCCTGCAGGTGTTAGCCCCTTACTTCGAAGGTAACATGCTCTCCGGTGAAATCAGCCCACTTCACCTCCACCTTATCCACCAGCGATTCGGGCGGACCTCCTTCGAGTTGTCTGACTAATTCTTCCAGCTTTGTCTTCTCGCCCTCAGCTACCACTTCCACGGAATGTGTCTGTGGCGGAAGATTGCGTACATAGCCTCTCAAACCGAGCGATTTTGCTACCCTGGAGGTAAACGCTCGATAGAAAACACCCTGGACCTGACCTGAAACCAACGCTGTCATATGAGCTAATTCAGCCATCGCTGTTGTAACCTCGTTTCTCTCGTTTTTTTACTGGTACCATACCCCGACGGTTAGGTAACAAAGCCCTGGCGTTTCTATCCGTTGAGATACCATGCCGCTTTAATGAAGCTCCAGGTAGCTTGCCGAGACTGGCTTACTCTTCCTCGACCTCCTGCGGCTTTTTGCCTTTCTTGATTACCTCGACCTCTACAGGCTGCTCGAAGCTGATAGAAACTGACTTTTTCTTAGCGTCCTTCTTGGGTTTTTTGGCTTCCCTCTGTTTAAAATCTCTTTTACCCATGATAGACCCCCTGCTAATATACTGGTAAGTATTCCCTTCTTGAAGTTTAACAAAAGCCCCTTTTCCTGTAAAGGTTCTGTGTTTGCCAAATACCTTGATAACAAATGCCAATGTCCGTCTTTTACTCTGTTATTGCGAGCGTAGCGAAGCAATCGCCCTATTCTAGGAAGACAGTGAGATTGCTTCGTCACTTCGTTCCTCGCAATGACAGAGGAGCTCGCAATAACAGTGAAAGTAAGGGTGTACCTGAAGGTCCGCCCCTACATCATTGAGCACAATACCGCTATTGCGATAAGTTCTGTTTTCCCTATACAATAACTCTTATTATCCGGATTGGAGTAGTCATGAAAGCATTAGTGCAGCGAGTAAGCAGGGCATCGGTGACGGTTGATAAAGAGGTGGTTGGCAGCATAGGTCGTGGTCTGGTTGTCCTTGTCGGTATTGCCAGCGAAGATACTGAGAAAGATGTTCACTACCTGGTAGACAAAATAGCCCAGCTCCGCATCTTTCCCGATGAAGCCGGCAAATTCAATATCTCAGCGCTGGAAAGCGGCGGCGAGATGCTGCTCATCAGCCAGTTCACCCTTTTGGCTGATACCCGCAAGGGACGGCGCCCCAGCTTTATCGCAGCGGCTCCGCCTCAGCAGGCAGAATCCCTGTTCAACCTTTTTGTAGAGCGCATGCGCAGCACTGGATTGAAAACAGAAACTGGATGTTTTCAAGCGCATATGCAGGTAGAAATCCACAACGACGGCCCAGTGACCATCATGCTCGACAGCAAAGAAAAGCTGGATTAACAGACTGGGTAACCACATGGCAAGATAAAAAATGCCACTAGTGTAGTGAACGAATACAACGGATGGCAGGTCAAGTGGCATTATGTTAAAATGATATCGCAAAATAAGAGGTATTGTTAGGAGGTGCAAATGGCTATCATTGATGTTCTTAAGAATTCTGACCTTTTTAAAGGATTGGATGACTCCCGCTTAAAGAAAGTTGCTCAATTGTGCCGTAGTCGGGCATTTCAGCGAGGTGAAGTAGTGTTCAATGAAGGAGAAGATGCTGCAGAGTTGTTCCTTCTGAGCGAAGGCAGAATAGTATTGGAGATGGACGTGAGTGCTCCTGGTCAACAACCGCTACCAACGGGGATGGAAATAGTCAATGGTGGTGAGGTTTTTGGTTGGTCAGCTGTGGTTGAGCCACATGTGTATAAATTGACAGCACGCTGCATGGCCATTTGTAACACTCTGGCAATAAAAGGCGACATGTTGAAAAAAATGATGACAGAGGATACAGGTCTTGGTTATCATGTCATGAAAAAACTTTCGGAGATCATTGCACTTCGTCTCAGTTACACTCGGCTGCGTCTCACCAGTGGAGTCGGCATTCCTTTATCAGAGCGTGAGTTAGGGAGGCATAATAAATAGCTTTCCGATCCACTCAGTAGTATCTTTCAATTTTCATAGCAGTCATTTTAGGGTAAATGGCTGCTATTTCTTTATTCTAGCCATACTTTGAATATTGGTGACCAATACAAAATAAATCATTTTATAGACAGCTTTCCTCCAGACATGCTATCATTTCCCTCATATGAGTTGTCATGAGGCGCTTCAGAAAAAGGGCTACCGGCTGACGCCACAGCGGCTGATGGTAATCGATGCCCTCCACAGCGTAGATACGCACATCAGCGCCGAGGAAATCTATGCTCAGGTCAAGGCGAAATATCCCTACGCCAATATCTCCACGGTATACCGGACCCTGGAATTACTGAAAGAGCTGGGATTGGTCACTGAGATCGACCTGGGGGACGGACGTGTCCGTTACCACCCGCTGGAAAAGGGTAATCACCATCACCTCGTCTGCAATCGTTGCGGTAAGATAATCGATTTGCCCGGCTCCGCCCTGGTGAAACTGACCGAAGCACTGGCTCGCGACTATAAGTTCAAGGCAGATGTAAAACACCTGGCAGTGTTCGGCGTCTGTGAGAATTGCCAGAAGTAAGTCAGGTAGCCATTAGTCCAGCTTCATGTTTATATCCAGGGCTTTGGGGGAATGGGTCAATGCTCCCACCGAAATAATATCGACGCCGGTCTCAGCAATCGCCCTCACATTATCCAGATTAACACCACCTGAAGCTTCAACAATACTGCGACCATTGATAAGCTTCACTGTCTTTTCCATATCTTCAAGGCTCATATTATCCAGCATGATGATATCAGCTTTCGCCTCGGCAGCTTCCACTGCCTCCTCGGGGCTTTGCACCTCCACTTCTATCTTCAGCCTGGCAGGATTTTTAGAGCGAGCTTGGGCGATAATTTCTTTTATACTCAGCCTGTGTCGGCTGAGCGCTTTGAGGTGATTGTCCTTAATCAAAATAGCATCGCCCAGGTGCATACGGTGGTTCTTGCCTCCGCCCATGGTGACAGCGTACTTCTCCAGCATTCTCAAGCCGGGTATCGTTTTCCTGGTGTCAACGATTTTCGCAGGAAGACCCCTGGTCATTTCCACATAGCGAGCGGTCTCCGTAGCTATGCCACACAAGTGCTGTAAAAAATTCAAAGCGGTACGCTCCGCTTTCAATATGCTGGCAATCTTTCCTTCTATCCTGGCTATGGCATCGCCGGGCTTGAGGTCACTGCCATCCTGAATCAGAATGTTTACCTTTAATCCAGGGTCGACTTTCAGGAAGACCTGCTTGACTACTTCAGCGCCAGCAAGAATACCATTTGCCTTGGCTCTGATGGATGCAGAGCCCCGCTGACTGCTTTCTATCAGGGCATCGCTGGTAACATCACCCTTGCCGAGGTCTTCGTCAAGGGCTTGCTCGATGAGCTGGTCGTAGTGTTCTCTGGTCAGTTCCATTTCCCTGAGATGATTGTATCAGATGCACGGTAGTTTTCACCACTGGTACAACAAAAAAAGGACAACTCCTATAGCCCTTGATAAGTATCCTCTCGTCGTGGGGCTACTTTTATCACCGTCACTAAACAGGCGTCGTCATCTATGATATAGACTGCTCTGTAGCGCCCTAGCCTGAGCCGCCAAAGGTCTGTCCCTCGTAGTTTCTTGCATCCTGAAGGCCTGGGGTCATTTGCCAGACAGTCGATAGCTCGGGCAATTTCCAACTGCGCCTGTCTGGGAAGGAATAGTATCTGTTTCTGGGCGGCGCGGATAATCTCTATCCTATAGACCAAGGTATTCCTTTTTGAAGGTCTCCCAATCCATGGTGTCCCCTTTTTCTTTAAGAGCCTTCAGCCCGTCCTTGATGTCCTCTTCCTCCTCAAGATGTTCATATATCAATTCTCGAATCACGCCAGCTACCGACTGTCCTGTGCTTGAAAGCCATGAAACGCAAGGCTTCATATTCTTCAGGACGCAAGCTTATGGTTGTTCTTTTAAAGTTGTCTTTAACACCAGCCATCTTTCACCTCCGACTAATGCAAAGGTTATCATCAAAACATCAAAATGTCAAATCATCAAATAAGCGTTCTGCGGGGGTAACAAAAAACACAACCTTCTACCGCGCTTTTCGATTCGCGTGGTAGCCCGCATTAGAAGCATTCCGAGCTTTTCTTTAAGAAGGAGAAACTGACACCAGCTTTACAGCAGCTATTGGTCTTATATTGCACTTACCGATGTAATGTGCAGCTACCGAATTTATGAACAATGTTAATTAATTTATGATTTTGGATAAGCTTAGATAGCATATCAAAGGTTTTCTTTATTACTATTGAGACCCGCAAGCCTGGTTTGATGTTGATACGCTTTATATTGCCCATGCCGCTAATTCTACCTTTTGTCAGGTGCAAAACAAAGTTTAGTTCCAATCAAAATGGCATTGATTATCAGTTTACTTCACCGCTCATATTTTCTGATTGGTTTCAGAAGATATTGCAATCCGTTAAGTTGGATTTCATAAAGAGCAGACAATAGCATGCCAATTTTTCCAGGAGGGAAACCTTTCCGGTGAAACCATACCAGATAAGGTTCAGGCAGATCACAAAGGATATAACCTTTGTATTTTCCAAAAGGCATTCTTATAGACACCAAGTCAACCAACATTTGAGGATTAATAGGGGTGGTTAACATAGGTGTTAATTGATTCCCTTTGGCATCATATACATATATTACTCATATCAAGCGTCTAGTCTGAAAATCGCCTACTCACACGTTTCTTGACTGCAATATTCTTCTGGCGTTCTTTATTTCGGGGATCTTTTTCCACGAAAATCGGCTTTCCGGTAAATGGGTCCGTCTCCGTATAGTACATCAGACTGGAATAGGTAGATGGCGCCGGACAGAAAATCTGGACTTGCTCGGGATTCATTTTGAGCTTCTCGGAGGTAAATCGTTTCAGCCTTTTCATATCATCATTGGTGCATCCAGGGTGGGCAGCAATCAAATAATAAGTAAGGAATTGCTCCTTGCCGGCACTTCGGGTCATTCGGTCGAACAACTCCTTGAATCGCAAAAGCAAAGACGCCCCAGGCTTCCCCATTCTGTTCAAAACACCGTCTTCTGTGTGTTCCGGCGCAACCTTCATTTGGCCCGAAACGTGATGCTTGACCAGCTCTTGAAGATATTGCCCGCCATACTTCCTATCGCTCAGCAGCAGATCGTAGCGAATCCCCGAAGCCACAAATACCCTTTTTACTCCCTTGATATGCCGGATATTTTTTAGAACCTCTATCTGTGGCCGGTGGTCGGCCTTCATTGAAGGACAAACCCGCGGATATAGACAGCGCCTGTCCCGGCAAGTTCCCTGACGAATCTTTTTCTCACATTCAAAACCATACATGTTAGCTGTTGCGCCGCCAACATCCGTAATGTATCCCTTGAAATCGGGATAATCGGCGATCTGCCTGGCTTCAGCTAAGATGGACTCCAGACTTCGCCACTGGACTGTTCGCCCCTCGTGTACGGTAATTGCGCAGAAGTTGCACTCCCCGTAACAGCCCCGATGGGTTGAAATTGAAAACTTGATGGTTTCCAACGCCCTGACTTTTCCTTGCTGTTCATAGTAGGGATGCTGGGCACGTTCGAAATCAAGCGCATATACAGCATCCAGCTCATCTTGCGCAAGATGCATACCAGGCGGGTTATGGATCAGGTAGCGTGTGCCATGTTTTTGGTACAGGCCTTTCGCGGTGAAGGGATCGTTGTTTTGATAAAAAGTATGGAACATGTCGACCAGAGCATGATTATCTCTTTTGACCGTCTCATAGGGGGGAAGTTCCAGATAATCCGCTCTTTTCTTTATGCTCATCACGTTCGCTGGCAATATAACACAGCCCTCGAACATTTCGCACATCGACTCCCTCTTTTAGCGCGTCGGCGAGCTGTACGACTGCTTTTTCGGCCATTCCATAAAGCAGGTAATCTGCCTTGGCATCAAACAGGATGGATGAACGGACCCGGTCAGACCAGAAGTCATAATGGGCAATGCGCCGCAGGCTGGCCTCAATGCCTCCGAGCACGATCGGCCTCGTGTTCTTGAAATAGCAGTTAATCAGGTTCGTATAGACAATCGCAGCTCGGTCAGGACGCCGGTTGTTTATCCCCCCGGGGGTATAGTCATCGCTTTTTCTTCTTTTCTTCAGCGATGTATAGTTAGCTATCATGGAGTCAACACTACCACCAGATACCCCCCAAAACAACCTCGGTTCTCCCAGGCGGCAAATGTCCTTATCGGAGTAAATATTTGGCTGGGCAATTACCCCAACCCTGTAGCCAGCGTGGTTGAGTACTTTCCCGATTACTGCAGTCCCAATAAATGGGCTATCAATATAGCTATCTCCTGTCACCAGGATGATATCCAATTGATCCCATCCCAAAAGGTTCAGCTCCTGGCGTGTCGTAGGTAGAAACATAATTTCGTATCCTATTGTTACCCATAAATTATACACTGCCAGAACAGTTGTCTGAAGGGGTCGTACTCGTGCAGGTAATTAGTGACACTCGGGTTCTTTCTTGACAACGCTCAAAAAGGGAGCCACCACGCTCCGCGGTCACGATGTAATAGAATCGGCGACATCAAAAGGGGTTGTTAACTGAGCCACCGTCGCCAAGTCTCATGTTGCCCCGCCGGTGAGCTATACATGACGGAATGTATAACCTAAAATATGCAGTTTATATTCAAAGCCATCGTGCATTGTAGTATACTTGAATACGAAGCTATTCGATCGAACCTGCGACATGACGGTAGTGTGATTTAAATGCTGGAACCATCGTAGAGGGGTTTGGTGAAGTGTTGTCCCAGCGTCAAGCCAGCGGCCGTATATCTGACCGTCCAGAAAGACAGCGGTCTAGGGGACTGCGGCTCACTATCAGATTCATAAGTCGGGAATAAATCCTTGCGTGTTATGAGGCTAGTTTTTGTCTCCTTTTATTATCCCATGTTTTTGACCACCAAGACTCTAGTGATGGTATCACCGTCCGGATTGGCAAGGTAAGAATAATCTATTCAATGCCCAATTTTTTTGCGGTCCTATAGGCGTCAAATATTTGAAAAATAAATACAGCAAATACTAAAGTAAAAAGGAATGAACCAATGCCGCCACTAAATACCGAGATAAAACCAGCGACGAAGCCGAGTAATAATCCACAAACTAAGAAAACAATACCTCGCTTAACTTGCCCGGCATACATATGACCAATACCCCATATACCGATAATACCAGGGAAAATAGCTAATAATATGACAATAGGCTTCCTTTTAGCTTTAGTTCTCGTGCCTGCCGTTTCATTTATAGGTTGTGACTTAGAGTAAGCTGCACTCGCGCTTGGGATTCTGCTACCTTTCCTTGTCCCGCAAACTGTGCAGAATTCCGCACCTGCGCTTAACTGACCTCCGCACTTAAAACAGAATGCCATGAATACCTCCTTTGATATTTATCCCAGCTTATTTCCACATTTGGAGCAGAAGTATTCATTACCTACCAACTGAACTCCACAATTTGGGCATCTGGGGGTGTTCTCTATTTAAATAGAAGGCTTATGTTCTTTTCCACAAATAGGGCAATACGATTCGTTGCCATACAGTGTCCCCCCACAGTTCTCACAGAAGAGTTTACTTAATGTTGGAGAACTAACTCTCGTTTTGCGGCTCATCACATCGCTATATCCATCGGTTTCAATCCATTTAATAGTTTCGGCAGACCTCAAAACAGACAACGGATGGGATTTGAACAACTGTGTGTCAACGCCCCCGCCTCCTAGATAGCTAAGAATTTTAGATATTAACCCGTAGTCCATATTCTGGAATTCTTTGGTTTGTTTAATCCATTCTGAGCGCTGTAAATCAGATATATTTGAGTTTGGAAACCCAGCAAGTATCATATCTGTTTCTTGGGCGACCTTAAAGTCTTGACAAGCCAATAATCCAGCTCTATCAGCTGTGAATTCGGACATACGTGACCAATGAAGCATGGACATTTGCAATCCCACTGATACCAGTCCAGACAAGCCAAATGTTTTGTTGCTGAGATATTCAGCCGCTGAAACAATATATCCAGCAGCGTCATTATATAAAACATGCCGTGCTTTGATATGTCCCATCTCATGCCCGATGATATACTGCAACTGAGGCCCAGAACATATATCAAGCAATCCACGATTGAGAACTATTATATGGTTGACGGCACCGATTGTATAAGCATTAGCGTCAGAATCACTTGAAATGTATAAGGTAACGTTTTCTGTTGCATCGAGGATTTCTTTCGTTTCTGCAAAAATGGAATAAATATCCGGTAAATTTTCTTTAGTTACTTTGATATAGCTTGACAGGTATAAATATTGTTTTGTTTTTTCGATGCCGTTTTTCCAGAGCCATTTAAGAAAAGAATCCAAGCCTGGCGTCTTCTTTAGGGCTTCGAGTGCTGCTTTATCAAATGGATGCTCAAATTCTTGCGCGGTTAATCCATCTAATCTCTTCTTTCCCATCAAAAACCTCCGCCAACTGGTGATGTCTCAATATAATACATTTTCTTATATAACTTTACCATACTGTTCGGTAACAGTTTTATTTGCGCAACATGTACCCCCATAAACCAGGTCAGTTGTTCTTAGAGTTTTCCTGTGGTTAAAAATTCATCAGGAGGGCTCTAATGAAGGTCAGGAAGTATAGCGAGGAACAGATCATCGCTTGTTATGTTAAGTGACTTTGAGGTTTGCCGCTCCCCTGCGGCGGTATTAACTGTGCTCATCAGTGCTAATTGTAAAAAGCTCGCATATAGGATTGTATTAAACAGTCTATGGTGGGATAGGACTGGATATTGGACTCATCATCCGAAGAGATGCGTATGGCTAAAGTCTGGATATTCAAATCTGGGCAATTTTTTATTCGCCCATATCTATATCGAAGCTAAAAACGTCACAAATGATATAATATACATGTAAATGTGAAAGCATGAGTAAGGAGTTTAATAATACTTACTTTCGCGATGAATCGCTTAATAGTTCGCTATCTAAGGCCGCTATCCACCATACACTAGGTTGCGATTACTTGCATATAGGTTGTCTTGATTTAGCGATAGACGAACTAACCATTGCGATTCAGTTCGACCCGACAAATTCACTTTATTATGAATGCCGCGGTAGAGCATATGGAGCAAAGTATGAATATGAGAACTCTGTGGTTGATTTTAGCAAGGCAATAGGATTAGATAGCGATTTTGCTGGCGCTTATAACAATCGTGGTTTAAGCTATTATAAAATGGACAGTCTTGAAGAGGCGATAGCCGATTATAATAAGGCTATTGAGATCGAACCTTATATAGCTTTGTTTTATTCTAACCGAGGATTAGCACACTATCATAATGATGATCCTCAAAAAGCGATAGAAGATTTCAGTATAGCCCTTGAACTAGGTCCTGATGATCCATATACGTACTCGTATCGCGGAAAAGTTTTTGCTGCTAATGGAGACTTAGAGAAGGCTATAGCCGATTTTGAGGAGGCAGTATCATTAGACCCTAATGACATTACTGCTTATGGAAACCTTATATGGTTGTATAGGGAGAGAAACTAAGATATGGATAGCAATGAATGTGTTGACTGTTTGGCAGTAGAGGGACAATTGCATCGCTGGCCCTGTGAATATGAAAAATGCCCTTTCTGCGGTGGGCAAGTAATATCATGTGGCTGTTTTGATGGCTTGATGGATTGGGCTATTAAGTCTATCGAACCTGTTGATTTAAAACATTTTACGGAGGCTGAAAAAGAAAGATGGCTAGAATTGATTGGACATTTAAAATATCAATGGGAGGAAATTGTCGATTCGCCATTTCAAATCCAAGATATGTATTTTGAATGCCCTCCCTACTGGTGTGGAACTAAAGCATTACTCAAAGCTTTCTGGAAAATACGGGAAAAGTTCATGAAGGTAGATGAAGAACTAGACTACAAGTGGGAGGAGTTTTGCACCGAAAAAGGTAGGATACCGCATCTCGATATACCGCAAATTTGTCCCATCTGCGGTAAAGACAACCCGGAGTTTTTCAATGTTGCTGACAATGAATGGGGAAAATATGTTATCCCCAAGTATCAGGATGAAATAATATGCATTGAATGTTATAAGCGGCAGAAAAGTCTGTTTCCTGACGGCTGGAAAAAGGAACTATCCCGAATTCAAAAGCAAAAACGTAACAAAGTTACAATGACCAGATTCATGCAAATGATTGGTTATCAACCAGTATGCTTGTTCTGCGGTGAACACAACGGGATAGCTTTGAATATCAGCAAAGCAGATAAAGCTAAATATTTAATACCGGTGTTGAATAAGGGAGCCTTCTGTTCAGCATGCTTTGGTCGAATGAGAAAGCTTTTCCCTAATGGGTGGAAAAATGCTGGGGACCCTGTTAAATTGCAGAAGTGAACATCAAGCTAAGTGTATTGTAAGCAACTAAGGGAGCAGCCAATGTGAGCATGAAAAGAAATTCAGAACTGATATGGAAATGGGTTGAAGGAGTTGTCGATAAAAAGGACGAATACATCGCAATTCATTACGGGGGGTACTAGGATTGGTGATAAATCGATACCTGTTGCTCGTCTCGCGCCTGCCAAGGGTCATGTATTTGTTGTGCAATTCATTTACAAAGGTGACCCAAACGCAGCGAAAACTAAAAACATATTGAATGCAGTAAAAAAGGAGCTTGACTTCTATCTGATAGAATTGGGTGAGGAAGATCCGTGGGCTTATGCCAAGTATCACTGCTCTACAGCAGCAGATTTATATTCCACCGTTCATTGGGGTTGGTTCCCAAAGGGTTGGAAACCTAAGGCTCGTTAGCAAAATGGTTATTGTTAATAGTAAAACGAACTAAGCTTAAGGAGGTTCAAATGGATAAAAAATCACAAATAAGGAAGGTATTTTCGAACTTTAAATGTAAAAACTTTTATGAATATAGAGGTTCGGTAAGTTTTTCGTGTAAATATCAAGGCCAATGCAAAGTGCACAAAAAGACTGAACCAATTTGGTCTCCTTTAATTGGTGATATCGATGATAAACGACATAATGTGATGCTTGTAGCTGAAGCACCTTCTACAAGCGGAGGTAAAGGTGTGCACTTAGGAGGTTTACTAGAAGATAGGTGCGCTCAAAAAAAGGAAGATAGTGAATTCAGTAAGTTCTTAGAATTTTTCAATAAAGAATTAGGCTTTTGGCCTTATTTCACAGACCTAGTTAAATGTGGACCTACAAGGGTAGGTGATAAAGCAACTATTAAGCGACGGGCGGAAAGATGTGTAAAGCATTTTTTGTTAAGCGAAATAAAAATAATCGAACCTGATTTTATCTATTGCATCGGGAAAACATCGTATAATGCACTAAAACAATACAAACTGCATAAATCATCTGGCGAAACTATCAAACTCATACCTCTCATACATTATAGTAGGCAAGCGGGGTTGCCTTTGACATCGATGGATAAAAGACTTATTTGGCGTTGGCAGTTGAAGCCATTGACAAAAAATCTACCGTTACCCTCATTATCTTATTTTCAGTATAGCAAATGACTCTATCTAGCCTTTTCATGTTATCAACCCCATATTTGTACTTGATTTACAATGATAATGACCTTACCCAATTTATAGTCCACTGTAGACTAGAGTTTTCTCCAAACACCTGAAGACTCTCATTATACATGGACTAGATTACGGTGGGAGGGTCAGCATTAGAGCAGGCGGTCGGTAGTTAAGTGCGCCATGCGGCTGTATTTGATTATATTATTTCTTCTGTGCCCCCCTCCTTTTGCCGCTCCCCTGCGGCGGTAGCAGCTGTGCTCATCTGTGCTGACCCGTAAAAGTCTCCTATATAGGATCGTATTGAACGGTATATCACGGGATAGAACTGAATACTGGGCTCATCATCCGAAGACCGCTATTCTTCAAGTTAAACATTTACATGACAATCGTATACCTCTGCAAGTAGAGGGGGTTTGATTATTATATTATCTGTGCGCGCCAATTTGCCCCGAGGTGACCGCATGGGGTCACCTCGGGGAGGCGTCTCCCACGAAATGTTTAACCACGTTTATTGCATTATGCCTTTTCCTGTCTCTTATCAGCGGATTCCGTTCAATTATGGACTCAATGTTCCTTGTGTGCCTTATAGTCGCCAATCCAGTTAACCCGGGCTGATTTACCTTTCACTGCCTGAAAAAAGGCTTTATCGCCAGTCCACAGGTCACATTTCTCCGCTTCAGCCAGGGCAAGATAAGCAGCATCGTAGGCTGCCAGGTTATATTTTAGGGCTGCCTCTAAAACCATCATCGGCTCTATCTCTCTGAGTTCAATGCCAAGCGCCAGAAGGTTACTCAGTGCTTCAATAGCCTTATCTGTGGTGACTCGCTTTTGCCTGGTAGCGGTGGCTATTCCATTAACCACTTCGTACATTAAAAGATGAGGGGCTATCGCAGTGATAGCCCCTCGAGCATAGAAATCGTTTCTTAACGCTGTAGCCTGGGCAATACAGTCTTCGTCATCAAGCTGCCATTTCAGAACTACCGAAGCATCGACAACTATTAGCCCTGGTTCTGGTGCCATATTGTCTATCTTCGCCGACCTTCCTTAACAAGTTCGGCAGCAGTCATACCAACGGTGCCCATATCTCGCCTGAGTCTGTCCATACGGGCTAACAATGCCTTCTTGTTTCCATCAATTTTGTCGGTTAGCTCGCCATCCCTCTCCAGACGCTCCTTAATAGCCTGGGTACAGTAAACTGTGGTGCTAATGCCACGTTTGGCAGAGGCAACCTTAATGCGTCTTCTCATCATCTCACTTTCAAGGTAAAGACCGAGCCTTGCTTTCTTGGTCACTGCCATCACCTCCACCATAATGATAGCACTATAACACTATGTCGTCAATTTGATATTTGGTGGATTAGCGCCTTCAAACTACACCTTATAGCTGGCGCTATGGTACAATCCAGCAGATGGGCTAGTCGCATACCCAGTAAGGGTATGGCTAGCCCTCTAGGTGTTTGTGATGAATTTATCCTGTTTGCTTTCTGTTATAGAGCAGAACGCTGATTACCAGAAACTGGTAAAAGCCCTGGCTAAACCGTCGGGTGCCGAACATAAGTTAGTCATCTCTGACGCTGCCAAGTCATACCTCATAGCAGCGCTGTACCAGAAGTTGAAATTACCTGTCCTGGTGGTGACTGCGCAGCCGGAGAATGCCCGTCGGCTTTACGATGAGCTTCAACTCTGGTGTCCCAGCACTGCATTGCTGCACTTTTTTCCTGATATTGATTTCCTCGCTGGAGAGTCTTCTTCAGCCGATTCCGGAGCGGTAACCGAGAGGTTGCAAGCGCTTTCCACACTAACCCATTATCGAAGCCAGTCCCAAACGACCGCATCCCCATAGTGGTGAGCCCGGCATCAGCCGTAGTCAGCAAGACACTGTCTCAATCCGACTTCAGCAATGCCTACCACACCATCAAAACGGGCATGGACATAGACCTTTTGCAGCTTATGGGCAGGTGGCAGGATATCGGCTATGAGGTAGAAAGCACAGTAGAGGTGCCGGGAACGATGAGCCGTCGTGGTGGCATCGTGGACATTTTCCCCGTTTACCATGAGCAACCGGCTCGTATCGAGTTCTTCGGTAACACTATAGAGAGCATCCGCCTGTTCGACCCCAAAACGCAGCGTTCTACAGGACTCGTCAATTCCATTATCGTAACGCCAGCAAAGGAAAACTACTTGCACAGCAACAGCACCGTACTGGACTATCTGCCGGATAAACTGCTGCTGATTGTGGACGACCTTAACGAGATTGGCGCTGTCATCGACACATCAATGAGCAATATGCCGAGTTCCAATCGACAGGCAATGAGCAGGTTAAGGCAATACCGAATTCAGGTTCTCGCTTACTCTCCCGCGATGAATTCGAGGCGAACATTGGCAAGATACATCGGCAACTGCTTCTCTGCTCATGGAATATCGAGGGTTCCCATGAGGTGCAGCTTCAGTCTCTGCCGATACAGGCATTGCCAAAATACGGTGGCAGGCTGGAAGTGTTTTCTCGAGAATTACAGCAAAAGCTTCAGGAGAAGCGCCGAGTGATAATCGTCAGCCAGCAGACTAATCGCCTTGCCGAACTGCTCCAGCAGGTAGATATCATGGCTGCGCCGGTTTCTCAGCTTGAACAGGTGCCACCTCCTGGCTCGGTAACGCTCATTCATGGTTCCCTGGCTGAAGGCTGGGAATGGAATAGTGCGTTAACCATATTCACGGATAGCGAGATTTTCGGCTTCGTCAAGCAGCGGCGTTTATTCAAGCGGCGACCGGTCCGTCATCATCGCTTTGTTCCTGAACTAGCTCCCGGTGACTACGTGGTGCACATCGAGCATGGCATCGGCAAATACAACGGCCTTACCAGGATGACCACTGATGGCGTGGAACGGGAATACCTGGTTCTGGAATACAGCTCCGGTGACAAGCTTTATGTGCCCACAGACCAGGTCGACCGCATCAGTCGTTATGTCGGTGGCACTGACCAGCCGCCGGGCTTGAGCCGTCTGGGAACACAGGAATGGGCAAACATCAAGCAACGAATTAAAAAATCGGTAACAGATATGGCTGAAGAGCTATTGCAGCTTTATGCTGCCAGGGAGACGGTACCGGGATTTGCCTTCTCTGCCGACGGCGCCTGGCAACAGGAGATGGAGTCATCGTTCCCCTACATAGAGACACCCGACCAACTGGAGGCGGTGAAGGCGGTGAAAGCCGATATGGAAACAAGAAAGCCAATGGACCGCGTTGTTTGCGGAGACGTTGGCTACGGCAAGACCGAAATTGCCCTGCGGGCTACATTCAAAGCGGTGATGAGCAATAAACAGGTAGCTTTACTGGTTCCCACCACAGTGCTGGCGCAGCAGCATATCGGCACCTTCCACGAGCGGCTGCAAGCATATCCCGTCAAAGTTGAAGTCTTAAGCCGTTTCACCACGGAAAAGGAGCAGGAAAGAATACTACAGGGCTTGGCCAATGGCACGGTTGATATCTGCATCGGCACTCACCGGCTGCTGCAAAAAGACGTGGTGTTTAAAGACCTGGGGCTGCTCATTATCGACGAAGAGCAGCGCTTCGGCGTAGCCCATAAAGAGTACTTCAAAAAAATGAGGCAGGAAGTGGACATCCTTACCTTGAGCGCTACCCCCATCCCCCGTACCCTCCACATGTCGCTCTCCGGCATTCGCGACCTCAGCATCATGGAAACGCCACCCGAGAACCGACTGCCCATTAAAACATATATTGGCGGTTATGATGACAGGCTAATACGCGAAGCGATTCTGCGTGAGATGGAGCGGAATGGACAGGTCTTCTTTATACACAATAGGATTTACAATATCCACGCAGTAGCTCATCAGCTAAGCAAGCTGGTTCCTGAAGCCAGAATATCGGTGGCGCACGGTCGGCTGCAGGATGAGTTGGAAGAAATTATGGCGGATTTTGCGGTGCATAAAAGCGATGTCCTGCTCACCACCACCATCATTGAGTCAGGGCTGGATATGCCCAATGTGAATACCCTGATTATCAACGAAAGCGATAAACTCGGTTTAACGCAGCTTTATCAGCTCAGGGGGCGCGTCGGTCGAGGCAGCAATAGCGCCTATGCCTACTTTTTATTCAATGGCAGCAAACAGCTCACGCCTCAGGCAAAAAAGCGCCTCAGGGCGATCGCTGAAGCTACTGAACTTGGCGCAGGTTTCGCCATTGCCATGAAAGACCTGGAGATTCGTGGCTCCGGCAACTTATTGGGGGCGGAGCAGAGCGGTCATATCGCTGCGGTAGGTTTTGACCTCTACTGTCGCTTGCTATCCGAAGCTGTCGAGGACGTGAAACAAAAACGGGCTGGCACTACCGAGTCACCGAAAGTATCACTCCCGCCACCCAGTGTATCCTTGCCCCTCGTCTACCATATTCCCAGCGACTATATTCCCAGTGAGAGCACCAGGATACTGTTCTATCAGAAACTGGCTGCAGCCAAAGGGTCAGGAGAGATAGATGGTATAGCTGCTGAATTGAGAGACAGGTTTGGAGCGCTGCCGCAGCCGGTGGATAACCTACTCTACATGATAAAAATAAAGCAGCTTGCCGCGGAGGCAGGATTGGAAACTATTGCCACCAGGGACAAACAGATTATCTTGCACTTCTATTTCGTACCGGAATTAAACTGGTCAATTCTACCCAGAAAGCACAGGGCAGGTATAACACTGGGCACCAAACAAATCACACTGGATCTCAAGCAACTGGATAGTAGCTGGCAAGAGCTACTGAAAACACTACTTGAAGATGCTGCTCCGCGCAGCTAATCATAAAGAAGAACGAGTTACAGAAGTTTACCGTTAATCCTCAGGGATGTACTCACGCAGCACATCAACGAGGCTTTGAACGGTGACGATTTCCTCTACAGCCTGGTCAGGGATGACTATTCTTTGCTTTGGAGTGCTGAAAGCTTCTTCAATCACTGTTATCAGCCCCGCCAGGTCAGAGGAGTCGGCATTGAGGTCCTCGGTAAACGAGGATGAAGACTCTATGGAATCTTCATCAACACCAAGCTCCTTGGCGATGATTTTGATAAGTCGTTCTAATATAGTCGCCATACCGTCTACTACCTACAGTAGCTTCTTGCTATGAATTACTTCCTTTTCCTCTGGTTTGCCCTGGGCGATGACTGAACCGAGTACACCGTTAATAAACTTCGGTGAGCTATCACCTCCGAAGCTTTTAGCCAGTTCAACGGCTTCATTGGCCGCCGCCTTCACCGGCACCTCTTTACCGAACGAAATCTCATAAATAGCGAGGCGCAAAATGTTTCTATCGACAATAGCGAGCTGCTCCAGGGGAAACAGGGGTGCGAAATGGCGAATCTGGCCATCGATAGTCTGTTTATTCTCGATGACACCGGCGACTAATCCTCTGGCGAAATCGGCAGTTTGCTCAGGCAAGTCGCTTTCCTGCAACGTCCTCGCTATTACCTCCTCGGCTCCGTGGCCGGAACTATCAACCTCGAAGAGAACTTGTAGAGCTACAGTTCTCGCTTTTCGTCGTAATCCAACCACGTTTGATATCTACTCCGGTAACCAGCGAAAACCTCGATTAGCCTTTGCGCCAATTAGTTATGGCATGGAGTGAATCCAGAGTATTAATGTTAAAGGTCTGTGCTCCTGGACTAATGCGCTTGATCAGACCAGTCAGTACATCTCCCGGCCCTATCTCAAAAAACGTCGTTACGCCTTTGGCTATGGTGACTTCTACCGATTGCTGCCACTTAACGCAGTGAACAATCTGGCTGATGAGTTCCTCTTTTATGGTTTCTACCGCGGTGAGCGGTTGATTGGTGACATTAGCTATCACCGGCATCAACGGTTTACTAAACGTAAGCCCGGATACTGCGTTTTTCAAGCCCTCGATCGCCGGTTCCATGAGCGGCGAATGGAAAGCGCCGCTTACTTTGAGCGGTATCACCCGGCGGGCGCCTTTTATTTGTGCCAATCTTCTTGCCTTCTCCAGGCTCTCCTGGCTGCCACTGACCACAATCTGTCCCGGACAATTGACATTGGATACTACGGTGCCAACGGAAAGGCATACATTTTCCACGGCTGCCAGATCCAATCCCATAATAGCGAGCATTCCTCCCCGTTTTCTTTTACCAGCTTCATGCATCAATCGCCCTCTCTCGCGGACAAGCCGTATAGTGTCAGGCAGATTAAGCACGCCAGCAACTACCAGCGCTGTAAATTCACCCAGGCTATGGCCCAGCACATATGTCGGATGCGGTAAGGTATATTTCGTCACCTCTTCAGCCGCTTTAAGACAGGCGATACTGGTAGTCAATACCGCTACCTGGACATTAATGGTCTGGTTCAGGTCTTGTTCAGGACCTTCAAAGCATAATCGAGAGAGGGAGAAACCTAAAATATCATCTACCTGATCATACACTTCTTTGGCTGAGGCATAATGAACATAAAGGTCTAACCCCATACCAACAAATTGAGACCCCTGACCTGGAAAGACATAAGCGACCTTTATTTCCTCTGGCATGTTCTACCCTCCTTATGATTTAAATTTAGCGAGCGTATCAAGAGTCCTCTCGGCTTCAGTCATGATATCCTGCAGTATTTGCTTCACTGGCTTGATATCTGAAATCAAGCCGGCTATCTGACCTGCCATAAGCGAACCCTCTTCTATATTACCTTGAATAACTCCTAAATACAACCTTCCCCTCCCAAATTCCTCCAGCTCGGATTTGGATGCTCCAGACCTTTCCATTTCTGCGAATTGTCGAGTGAGCTTGTTCTCAAGGCAGCGAACCGGGTGTCCTGTTGACTGACCAGTGACCGCGGTTGCCCTGTCCTGAGCCTGGAGAATCCTTTCTTTAAATTTAGGGTGGGCAATGCATTCGTCGGAGCAGATAAACCTGGTGCCTATCTGGACACCCTGTGCGCCCAGCGCTAGCGCCGCCGCTAATCCTCTCCCATCACCAATGCCTCCAGCAGCTATTATGGGCACCTTGACTGCATTCGCTATCTGCGGCACCAGAGCCATGGTAGTGGTTTCACCTACATGTCCACCGGACTCCATGCCTTCAGCGATAATAGCGTCTACTCCTAACCTCTCCAGTCGTCTTGCCAGTGCAACACTGGAAACTACCGGTATTACAATTACCCCAGCCTTCTTTAAGGCTGGTATTTGGATGCCGGGATTACCACCGCCAAAGGTAACAATTTTTACCTTCTCCTCCATGACCACTTTCAGAACATCGTCAAGATACCGGGACATCAGCATCACATTGATGCCAAAGGGCTTATTCGTTTTTTCTCTGGTTAACCTGATCTGGTCTCGCACCCAGGTCGGAGGAGCTTCACCACAGCCGATTATCCCCAAACCACCCGCATTCGATACAGCGGATACCAGTTCGGCCGTTCCCAACCATGCCATTCCACCCTGAAAGATAGGGTATTCAATATTCAATAGCTCACAAAGTTTGAAGTTACGCAGCATAGCCCACCACCATGGCAACAGCGTATTGTTTACTGTGAGAGAGACTCACCGAGAAATAAGACAGGCCGATGTCCTTCGCTTTATCACGAGCTTTACCATAGAGTTGCACAAAGGGCGCCCCTTCGGTATTAGCCAGGATTTCTATCTCCCGCCAGCCGATCCCTCTGGCACCAGTTCCCAGAGCTTTCATTACCGCTTCTTTGGCAGCAAAGCGGACAGCCAGACTGGGAGCCTCGTTGTCAGATAGTTCCAGTTCAGCCGCAGTATACACGCGTTTGAGAAAAGAATCTCGCAACGTCGTAGCAGCCCGCTCAATACGTTCTATTTCTATGATGTCGACACCGACAGTTATTTTGGGCGCTTTCTCCACGGTTCTCCCTTGCACTACGAATATTTACTGATAGCAAGCACTGAGTTGTGTCCCACCAAAGCCAAAAGAATTGGAAATAGCTAAATGGATGTCACCGGTTCTGGCTTTGTTAGGCACATAATCGAGGTCACATTCAGGGTCGGGATATTCCAGATTGATAGTCGGTGGAATAATACCTGTTTCCAGCACTTTGCAGCAGGTCGCTGCTTCCAACGCTCCCGCAGCACCGAGCATATGCCCCACCATTGACTTTATGGAGCTAATCGGGATGGTATAAGCCCTCTTTCCAAAGGCTTTTTTAATTGCTCTGGTCTCGCTTAAATCATTAAGTGGGGTTGAAGTGCCATGGGCATTAATATAGTCAACATCATCACGGTCGATGCCCGCCAGCGCGAGCTCAATCGCTTTTACTGCTGGTTCGCCGCTTTCTGCAGGCTGAGTGATATGATTGGCATCTGAAGTAGCTCCGTATCCAACGATTTCCGCTGCAATCCTGGCACCTCTTTGCAAAGCATGGTCGAGGCTCTCCATGACCAATACCGCAGCGCCTTCACCCATAATGAAGCCGTCGCGCCTGGCATCAAATGGTCGTGATGCTTTCTCCGGGTCTGGGTTTCGGGAAAGGGCACCTGCCTGTTGAAAACCAGCGACGCCGATTGTGGTAATCGCAGCATCGCTACCACCAGCAATCATGATTTTAATCTCGCCATGTTTAATCATTTGATATGCTATGCCAATAGCATCGGCACCCGTAGAGCAGGCTGTTACCACACATAAATTGGGCCCCATAATTTTAGTAATTATCGACACACGGCTGGCGGCATTATCCGCAATCATCATGGGCACAGTATAAGGGCTCACTCGCGCCGGCCCTCTGGTAGTCAGTGTGCCAAGTTGCTGTGACAGGGTATGAACACCGCCGATACCACTGCCGATGAGGACGCCCGCATCATATCGATTGGAATCGTCAATTTTCAATTGCGCATGCTCAATCGCCTGTAAGCTGGCAGCAATGGCGAACTGAGTGAACCTATCGGTATATTTTGCGGTGGTAGGGTCCATGTAGCTGAGCGGATTGAATTTTTTGACTTCAGCAGCAATTTTTACACTGAAGTCAGCAGTATCGAATAAGCTGATAGGAGTAATGCCTGACGTGCCGTCTATCAAAGCCTGCCAGGTATCCCTCATAGTTAGTCCCAGAGGGCTGACCGCTCCGTAGCCTGTGACCGCAACCCTATTAGGCATTTTGCGTTCTCAGATTGGTCTCCTTGAGTTTGGATTCAACAAGAGACATGGCATCGCCAACGGTCACAATGGTTTGCAGTTCCTCATCAGGTAGATAGCAACCAAATGAATCTTCCATGGCTAAGGCAAGCTCTACTTTGGTCAGTGAGTCTATTTCCAGGTCTTCAGTGAGCCTGGCTCCCAAGACTATCTTGGTTTCATCTATTCCCGGCTGTACTTTAATTATTGCTTGTTTAATTTTTTCAAATACGTCCAATTTCAATCTCCTTTTGGTACATTTTACCTGAGCAGGTAAACTTGCATTTGAATGAGTGCAAGCCGTAACCTGCATACGGTAATGCTGATCGATATCATGGGTGCTACTTGGTTTTTGCCTTAGCGCTTTTCACCTTAATCACCTCTCGGCCATCGTAGGTGCCGCATGTAAGACATACATGATGAGGTAGTTTGGGACTGTGGCACTGGGAACATTCAACTGTTACCGCAGCCTTAAGAGCCAGGTGGCTCCGTCTTTTCCCCTGACGTGATTTTGGATATTTCTTTTTTGGTAATGGTGCCATTTAATTTTTCTCCCCCTTTTTTAGGCTGACTAACTTTGACCAGCGTGGGTCAGTCGCTTGCTCTGAACACGAGCAAGGCTGTATATTAAGGTTTTGCCCGCATGAAGGGCAAATCCCGGCGCAATCAGGACGGCAGAGTACCTTCATGGGCATAGTCATCACCAGGTACTGGTCCAGCGCCTCGGTTAAGTCAAGTACATGGCTGGCATCAATCATGAAGGCGTCCGGATTATGAGGTAGCGGTAAACCGCTTACAACATCAATGCTGGGGAAATACTCATCCTCGATAGTAAAGGTCACGGAAAATTCAGTTGGTTCCAGACAACGACTGCAGGTATTGCTGCCTTGAGCATTCATGGTACCCTGTACCAGAACACTGCGATTGGTATGCATCACAGTTACCTCGCCCTGAACATGAGTTGTGCCCTCTGCACCAATAAACTCGTCAACTTTGTATTTCCTCGTTGAGCCTACTGGTTCTTTCAGTAATTGAGCTACGTTAATGTACATTGTTAAAGACCCATTAGTAAAAGATTCAGCTTCCAAAGCTGAATCAAGTCTTATTATAAGTGGGGATAACTTGCCGTGTCAAGAATTTGCCACTACGCTTCCTGATGTTTGGTATACTTAATGCTGGTAATAAAGACTCATACACGGAGGTATCACATGGAGTTAACTGTTATCGAGGCTCATACCATCGGAGATGCCTGGTTCCAATGTCTCCACAAAGCGCTACTCGATGGCAGGAACTATCGCATACAGCAGGGGAGTTTTGAAGGTAAGCAACGCAAAGAAATACCTCTCGTGGCAATTACTATTCGCAATCCCGGTATCAGGCCACTACGACCTGATGTGCCGATGGGAGTGCCACCACCAACAACGGATGAGGTTATCGAGGAGTATATGTCATATTTGATGACCGCCCACAAGCAGGTGAATGAAGAGTATACCTACGGAGAAGACCTGGCTGTGCAAATCGAGGAGGTGATTAAGCGCTATAAACAGGGCTTTGATACCAACCAGATGTGCATGACGATTGGAAGCCGAGATAGCATTCATTTAAAAGATCCACCGTGCCTGCGGATAGTCGACACTCGAATTCAAGACAATGCTCTTCACTTTGTCCTTTATTTCAGGAGCTGGGACTTATGGGGTGGCTTCCCCACAAATTTAGGCGGTCTGCAATTACTAAAGGAGCATATGGCAAAAGAAATCGGTGTGAATGACGGCAGCCTGGCAGCTTTCAGCAAGGGGCTTCATCTGTATGAACATTGTTGGGACTTAGCCAGGATGGTATTACACTTGCCTCTGGAGTGAGTAATTTGGACGAGTGTTATATACCCTTCTTATTTTCTTGCAGTGAGCGACATTTCGTATCGACCTAGTTGCCCGTCCAATCTGCAAATGAGCCTTGATACGTATCGCTATAACCGTAATGGGCTGTGAAGATATATCGCACATTTTGTAGTTTGGAAATCTTTGTTATCGACTTTCTTTGCTGATTCGTATCCATATTAAAGAAATCGTTAAATAAATGCACCTTATTATTCCTTAAACTCAGTGTATCTCCAGTGAATAAATAGACATCGTTAACAATATACGACATCGAACCGGGAGTATGCCCCGGTGTCAGGATACAATGAATTTTTATACCGGAAATTTCAACATCTTGATTATCCGCAAGCAATTCGTAATGTTCGAGTAATTTATTTGAAATTATGAGCATTCTCAGTGTTTTACCATTAACCATTTGCTCTTCTTCTCTCGATATATATGCTCTGGCATTTGGAAACAATCCAAGTGCACCAACATGGTCTGTATCGGTGTGAGTGAGAAATACTGCCGCCACTTTCAATGGGTCCAGGTTCAGCCTGCTCAGTTCGTTCTTGACGATATTCAAGTTTTGTCCGCTATCTATTGCAATGAAACTGTTGCCACTTTTTACCATGTAGAAGTTTATATAGCTGTCGTCCTTAATGGCATAAACACCGCTGATTACTTCCTGGCTCTCAATGGGTGTCATTTTGCTTATTTCCGCCCTCATTCTAAAAAGAGTGACTAAACTTATTGACAACGCGAGAAGTATTAAAATACCAAGAGGTATAGCCAGATATAAAACAAGCTTTCGGTTTTTTATTGCCATAAGTTATACACCCTCTTTTGCTGGATCTGCGTTATTTCAACCTACAAAGAGATAACCACAGTCTGGAGTCTCATGACATGTAATTCGCATACCAAGTCCAACTTCTGCCCTCGCCAGTGTCAACAGCTTTTACTCTAAATCGTTATCTCGGGTTTCGGATTTTATGAACTGTGTAATACGCTGACAAGTGCAATCCGCTCACCTTTCTACGACTTGTCTCCATTACCAGAACACATCACATCAAATCAGGCAAGAAGGTGCAGATTACAGGAAATGCACACAGGAGAGCAACATTAAACACATCAGAGATGATGAATGGTATTACCCCACGGAAAATCTGACCCATAGGAGCATCAATCACTCCTTTAAGGCCAAACAGATTAATACCGGCTGGTGGAGATATCTGCCCGACTTCTATCAGGCGCACCATAATGACACTGTACCATATAAGGTCGAATCCCAGCATTTTTACCGCAGGATAAAAGATAGGAACGGTAAGAATTAAGATGGAAATTGGGTCAAAAAAGGTACCGGCAACCACGTAAAATAGAAGTATAAAAAACATAATCCACCCTCTTGATAGTGGTAGACTTAATAAATATTCCCCAAATTGATTTGGTATCTGGGTTATGGCCAGGAAGGAGTTAAACATGTAAGCGCCTGCCAGCAGGATAACAATCATAGCGGTCAACTTGGCAGTCTCCCATAAGGCATCCCAGATTTCTCCGCCTTTTATCTGTCTCCTTGCCAGAGGTATAAGCAGAGCTCCAACTGAACCGACAGCGCCTGCTTCGGTCGCTGTAAACCAGCCACTGTAAATGCCTCCCATGATGAGGAGGAATAAGAGCAACACCGGCCAGGTCAGCCTTAACGATAATCCTTTTTGTTTCCAGCTTGTCTTGGGTGTGGCTACTGCTACATTGGGATCAACCTTGCACCAGATGGCAATGGTAGCCATATAAAAGATAATCACAGTCACACCAGGTAATATCCCGGCCATAAATAGTTTGCCGATGGATAGTTCTGCAAGGATACCGATAAGAATAAAACCCATGCTGGGCGGTATTAACGTACCCAGAGTGCCGCCAACTGAGATTACTCCAGCCGCCAATGGCATCTTATACCCGGACTTTCTCATCTCAGGATATGCCACCTTGCCCATGACCAGTGAGCCGGCCAAAGTGGTACCCTGAATAGCAGCGAACAGGCCACAGGCTACTATAGTAGCCATAGCCAGTCCACCTTTGAACTGTCCAAACCAGGTACGGGCCGTCTCATATGCATCTGCACCTATCTTACCCTTCGAGACCAGCATCCCCATGAGCATGAACAGAGGGAGGACGGCGAATGTATAATTATTTACGGTTTCAAACGGAAGTATCGCCAAACTAGTTAAAGCACCACTCCAATTAGCTATCAGGGCATAACCGATAAAACCGGTGAAAAGCATGGTATAACCCACATCCATGCCAATGATAAGCAGGACAGCGAGAATTCCTAAACCTATGAGGCCTATTTCAATTTGATTCATGGCTTCACCGCCTTCTTAATGGATTGAATAAGGTCTAGGATAAAGATAACGGTCACCCAGGCAAAGCTTACTGCCATTAACATCATGAAAGGCCAGTATATAATATGCAAAATTGAAGTGTAGCCGCCTGTCTTTTTGAAAATATATTCCCATGCTCTGATTCCACCTTGCCAGGTGACTAAACTGCATATCACTATACATATAATGTATGAAAAAATACTAAATACGGCTTGCCCTCTCTGGCTGAAACGGCTGGTAATGATATCTATCATGATATTCCCCTTCATCAACTGAGTGTAGCCCAGCCCCAGGAATCCAATCACTATCATGAGCATACCAACTAGCTCCACTACACCCTCAATGGGATGGAGGAAAACAACACGCCCAATGATATCAGACGTTGCCAGAACCAGAATTGAACCGAGAACCGCGCTAGCGATAGCTGCCATCACCCGGCAAATCCACATGACTGCCGGATTGTAATCCTTAACTTCCGTCGGAATCTGATCCATGCATCCTCCTTTAATTCACCCACATTACTGGCAAAATAGAGTGCAGAAAAATATGAAAAAGTACTTTTATATTTCTTTAATAAGCAGCAAAAGCATTGAACAGCCTTTGTTAGATATGAATTTATGTCAAATAAAACCCTCTGTACTATCCCTCATTTCATTATAGTAAGAATTTATTATATACTTGATTAACGGCATTTTAAACCCCTTTTCCTGATAAATATGTTAAGTTTCTCAAAAATTTTTTCCCGGGTTCAGAATCAAAGTTTCAAGGGAAGTTGACAGAAACGAAAAATATAGATAGAGTATGACAGAACATATCATAACCTGCACTATCTTTTATACGATGTCCTATGAAAGGAGGGATTGAACTATAAGTTTATAGCGCAGTACGTAGTTTTTCAAGTTGCTTTACATAAAGAGGAGGAAAAATGAACAAAAGACACTGGATAGTTACTATATTTAGCCTGGTTCTGCTGGTGGCGCTGGTGATACCCGCTTGTGCACAGCCAGCACCAACTCCAACGCCAACCCCTACACCTGCACCTACCCCTGCACCAACTCCACCACCAGCACCCAAGTCGGTTAAATTCCAATACACTATGCCCCCGAAATCAGCCATAGGCTTTGGCTTTGAGTGGTGGGCACGTGAATTTGAGAAACAGACACAGAATCGGTACAAGGTAGAAACCTACCCGTTATCGGGCTTAATACCGGATAAAGGTGCTCTGGACGCAATAAAGGGCGGTGTCTGTGAAGTTATCATGACCTCTACCGGAAGCCAGACTACCACGTTCCGATTAGCCTCGGTCACTGGACTCCCCACGCTGGCATTTCACAAGAAAGGGGTTGCCAAAGAGGAATACCTGGCATCGTTTGAGGCCTGGAGAGAATTTGTTAAGCTGCCGGAGATAGCCGAGGAGTTTAAAGGTCTCCAGCTCGTTCAGCCCTTTGAAATAGACCCAAGCTATCTCGTTACCAGGAAGACTGAGGTATTTGTGCCTGAAGACCTGAAGGGTTTAAAGGTCGGTGCAAGCGCTGGCAACATGACAGACTTTATGGCGGCTTTTGGCGCTGCTGCCGTGTTCCAGATACCTCCCGAGTCATACGTGAACATGGATAAAGGAGTAACCGATGCCGCCTTCATGACCTATGCCCAGATAGGTCCTTACAAGATGTACGAGATTGCAGGTTACGTCTTAAGACAGGTCTTCTCCGCCGGAGCCCTGCTCGTTCTGACGAACCCCACCTGGTATAATTCCCTGCCGCCGGCAGACCAGAAAATTTTCAACGATACCTGGGAAGCGGCTAAGGTAATGTGTGCCGAAGGCATGTATAACGAAAATGTCAGTAGTAAGCCCATTATTGAAGCTTCGAAAATGAAAATAAACAACCCGAGCGCAGCACAGTCAGCCGCCTGGGTAGCAGCTGCCGAGAAATATGCATGGCCCAGATGGGCAGCAGATGCCCAGAAGCTGGGCGCAAGTGCCGCCGCTACTGCCAAGATTATTAAAGCCTGGCAAGATCTTATAGCCAAATACACAACGCAAAAATAGATCTTCAACTTTCAATTATAATAAAGAAGGCTTCGGAGGATAGTACACCTCCGAAGCCTTCTTTATTATAAAACTGCTAATAATATTCGAAATCTATCAGCTCCACTATGAAAGCACTGTATTCATTACATTTGAGCCGCAAATTCCTCTCTTTATCCTCTAATACGTGTGGTTTTTCATTCGTCAAACTAGTGATGATAAAAAACGTGAAAATTGACAAGGTTGCTAAACCTGCTGTAACCTTGTTTAGTTCTCCCTGTACAATCTGGCTAAAGTACTTTTGAAATGACCTGATATGAAAAGCCAATTCGAGGGAAAAGTAGTGCTGGTCACTGGCGGTTCAAGTGGCATAGGGCTGGCAACAGCCAGACTACTATCACAAGAAGGCGCCAATGTATGGCTGATAGCACGTAACCCGGAGCGCCTGCAATCAGCCTTAGCGCAGGTTCAGAGTATATGTCATAGCCCGGAGCAGTGCTACGGCATAGTCACGGCGGACGTCACTAAAATCGATGAGGCAGAAAAAGCCGTTGCCGAGGTGACCAGAGCTTGCGGCGAGCCCGATATTCTGATCAACTGCGCCGGTGATGTCCATCCCGAGCTGTTCCAGGATACCAGCCTGCAAACTATGCGCTGGCACATGGAAGTCGACTACTTCGGTACTGTTTACGTTACCAAGGCATGCTTGCCATCTATGATACGCCGCCGCTCGGGCTATATTGTCAACGTATCATCCGTTTACGGTTTCCTAGGTGGCTACGGATATTCTGCATATTGCGCTTCCAAGTTTGCTGTGCGCGGATTCTCCGATGCCTTAAGGGCAGAATTAAAGCCGCTGGGAATAGGGGTCTCGATTGTCTTTCCTCAAAACACGTCAACACCACAACTGGAACGAGAGGTCGGGCTCAGGTCACCGATAATGAAAGCTATGGACACGACGAAGGTGATTTCCGCCGAAGAAGTGGCAAAAGCAATAGTACGTGGAATTATACGACGGCAATATGTTATCCTTTGTGGGACTGAGGCAAAGTTCCTTTTCTGGCTTACCGGTATCTCGGGAACTATGATATACCGGATTATGGACTGGACAGTGGCAAGCGCACAGAAGAAAATAAACAGAATGAGTAAGTAAATCATGGATATCTTCGATAAATGCATGGAGTTTACAGAAGCCAAGGAGGCTATCAAATCTGGCTACTATCCTTATTTCATCCCCATGAGCGCCAGCGACGGCACGGTGGCAGACTACCGTGGACATAAGTTGATTATGTGCGGTTCAAATAACTATCTTGGTCTCACTGCCCATCCAGCTGTGCGAGAAGCTGCTAAAAAGGCAGTGGATAGTTTCGGTACAAGCTGTACCGGGTCCCGATTCTTGAACGGTACCCTGGAACTTCATGAGCAACTGGAAAAAGAGCTGGCTGATTGGGTGAAAAAGCCCGCAGCCCTGGTGTTCTCAACCGGTATGCAAACCAACCTGGGGACTATCAGCGCCCTAGTTGGGCGACGAGATGTCGTTATCCTGGATAAAGACGACCATGCCAGCATTGTCGATGGCGCAAGGCTATCCTGGGGAAAAATAGAGCGGTTCCAGCACAGTGATATGAATGACCTTGATACCATCTTGGCAGCAATACCGAAAAGCAACGGTAAGCTGGTCATCGTGGACGGCATCTTCAGCATGGAAGGTGATATCGCTCCGCTGCCTGCCATAGTAAAAGTTTGTAAAAAACATGGAGCGAGGTTAATGGTAGACGATGCTCACGCCATTGGCGTCCTGGGTGAGGGGAGAGGCACAGCGGCACATTTCGGCCTCACCAACGAAGTAGACCTGATAATGGGTACCTTCAGTAAATCACTGGCTTCCCTGGGTGGATTTATTGCTGGAGACGAGGATGTTATCCACTATATTAAACATTTCGCCAGGGCGTTCATATTCAGTGCCAGTATCTCGCCTGCCAATGCGGCGGCAGCTCTGGCTGCTCTCCATGTGATGCGCCAGGAGCCTGGAACGCGTGGAACGAGTGAATACCATTGCCACCCGCATGCGCAAGGCATTCTGTGAATTGGGCTTCAACATTGGTAAATCGACGACTCCGATAGTCCCCATCTTTATTGGCGATACCAAGCGCACATTCGTAACCTGGAAGCTCCTCTTCGAGCGCGGTGTTTTTGTTAACGCGACGATTTCGCCTGCTGTGCCGGAGGGCAAGCAACTACTCCGCACCAGCTTCATGGCAACTCATACCGAGGAGCAGCTCTGCCAGGTGCTTGAGACACTTGAGAAAGTAGGCAAGCAGGTAGGTCTTATTTAGCTGGGAAAGCGCCAGTGCTTATCCGCAACGGTGGGGAGGCTGTCCTAGCCTCCGTGGATAAAGGGTAGAAACGAGATGGTGTCATTAGCTTGTAAAATCCGTTCAGGTAATGCCATCTCCTGATTGACGGTTATTATAGTTTCCGACTCTTGTAGCTGGAGCGCGGGATAGCGGTGCTTCACGTATTCAAGGACATCAGACACCCTCATCTCCCCTATTATGGGCATTTCGATGGCAGGGGCATGAGTAATAGTGCGCTGACTTCCTAAAAACTGAATCGAGACAACCATGTACTGAAAAGGTTTCCTTACCGGCTTAATCAGTAATCGTTAATACACCTGTTTATATGCCGAATTTGCCAAGCACTTCATTTGCCTGTTTGTCCATGAGACCAGCTTTTTCCACCGTTTCACGCTTTGGTATCGCTTCGGAGGTGAACCCCTTCTTCTCATAAACGATATCACAGAGCTGCTGATAGCTTGCCAGTCTCTTTTCAATGAGAAGCTTATGTTTCTGCCCTACATTCTCAGGTATGGGATCATTGCCCAGCTGTTCCCGCAGCCATCCATCGTAGTACTCAGCACGGGACTGGTATTCGTTAAAATACGCCGGACCTAATGCTCTTACCGGAATCTGGTCGTTCGCTCGCGTGCCCTTCCCCTGACGCAGGTTAATCAATTTTTGAAGAATGTACAGTCTCTCTGAATCGGTTAAGACGTCCTCGAGCGTTTTCTTGCTCCCTGTAGTGGCATTGAGATAGCTGACGTAATACTCCAGCGTGGGAATATTCTTTGCCGGCTCGGGGGTGTTGGCTGCCTCCGGGTTACGCACGTCAATCCAAGGAAGCTTACAGAGCCCAGTGGCATTAAACCAGGTGCGAATCAAGGGAAACCACTTCAGTGCATTTGCCTTGTGTTCAAGTGTAGGCAATTCTTTATGCACCTGGTCGATAAAAATCAGCCAGGCTTCGTCATGTTGTGGCCCTTTGAGAGCAAAGCCATAGCCGCCCTGCTGGGCTAATGATTCTTTGGTAACGTACATCGAGAACTCAAGTCCTTTTACTTCCATGCCGAATTTGTTAAGCTCCCCCATAACAGTATCCAGCGAAGCGCCGTTTCTCGCAGCACACTTCTCTGCAACCCATCTCTTTCCTCTGGCTACACCCTGACCTGCGATTTTACCGAAACCTGTTGCACCGGCTATTTCATGCACTAACCTGTCTGCAGCCTCGATGCTACCGAATGTTAGCTCGTAGCCTACGTCAGCAACAGTCAGGAAGCCTCGTTGAAAGCACTCCATGAAAAAGCCAGTAGTGACACCTGTGGAAATAGTATCGATACTATACTCATCGCAGTACCAGTTATATTCCATGACAAACTGCGGGTCAAAGATGCCCATATTGGAGACGGCAGCAACCGTTTCATACTCGGGACCGTCAATGCTCACATGCCGCCCGGCTCTGGGACCCCGCGTAAGCTCCACATTTTCAGCGCCTTTAGCGCAGGCAAGATTGCATCCGTAGTAACATCCGTCAGGCATCTGCTTGCTGAAGTACTTATCGAGAAAGACGCTGCCGAATAACTTCGAAGACTCGGGACGTTGCCCGAATTGATAGTTGTTTATGGGGAAGAGGTGGAACTTGTCCATATACTCAGATAGCCCGGTAGTGCCCCACGCAGCAAGGTGGAGCTGTTTGGCATCATAATGAGAAATAACTTCCTTCAACTGCGAGCCTGCCCGACGCACTCCTTCTTTGTCGATGGCATTATTGCCATTTGCCCTGGGCAAGCTCGAGCGCACGACGATAGCGCGGAGCCCTTTGAATCGCATAACAGTTCCAGTGCCACCTCTGCCCGCCTGCTTCGAGCGAATGCGATTGCGTTTTCGGTCAAAATAGAGGCTATTGATAATGCCAAACCTGGCTTTACAAGCACCGTCACCGGCGGCTACGGCAGCGAGAGAATCGCTGTACTCTCCACCGTTGGTATCTTTCAGTAACGCCTGTCCGAAAGATAGGGCGCCGGCATCTATTTCCTTATCATAGGCAGGCGTTTTGGCAATACTGATAGTCTTCGCATCACCATCAACGATAATGACCACATCTTCCTTCGATACCCCTGATACAGCCAGCGCATCAAAACCAGCAAGCTTCATGAGCGGGCCAAAATGACCACCGACATTCGAGTCGATAAACGTGTCTGTCAATGGGGAAATGGTGCCAACGATGAATTTGCCGGTGCCCGGAAACCCAGGCTCATTGCCGAGCGGTCCACTCGCCATTGCAAGAATATTCTCAGGACTATCATAACGAGTTTCGCCTGTAGTACCATCCCAGATAACCTGAAGCGCATAACCTCGACCGCCGATATACTTGTTTTTGAAGTCAGAGGGAAGCTCCTGTATGGTAATGTTCTGTGTCCCCAGGTCAACCCTCAGTATGCGGTCTGTGTATCCACCCACAACTCCAGCCCGTTCATAGGTACTTTGTTTTATTATTTCCATGTGTTCTCCCATCTTTAAATCTGTATCCATAGCATGCATGGAAAAGCTGGCTACGAATACACTCAAAAAATTAACCTGACGATAAACCAGGCTATTATATCGCTTTATATGCAAAGACAGCAAAAGCGACAATTACAGTCAGTTAAAAATAACCTGTGGAACTACTACTCCAGTTGGCACAGAAAAGAAGGTGTGTCCGGGTCTTTACGGACTGGCCTTCTACCAGGAATAGCTTCCAGGGACAGATCAGGCGCTGCGCTTTTGGGTTATCTTGAGTTTCAATGCAATAGTTAAACCAAGTCCCAAAACAGCAATCAAAGCACTTAATATAAATGCAAAGAGATAGTTGTTAGTACTATCAAAAATATAGCCAGCCAATAACGGTCCTATAGCGGCACCAATCATAAAGCTGCTGTCACTCACACTGAAAATCAATCCATGTGACCTGAGTCCAAACATAGCCGCTACTATAGGTCCCCGCTGCGGTGCAATACCTGCGGTAGCCAGACCGAATATAACCGCAAAAAGATAAAAAAGCCATATTTCCTTGATGAATAGCAACATAAACATCGACAATGCCATAAGGATAAAACCAATGATGACAGTCTTTGTATTGCCGATTTTATCGCCAATATAACCCATGAAAACCAAACCCACAATATTGACACCACCAACGGCTGCCAGGACATAGGCAGCAGTAGTAGCTGATATTCCCAAATCGGTGATATAGGGCACAATATGGATAGTGACACCCATATTGCAAAAGGCATAACAAAACGACATGAAGAAAAATATCCAGAACTGCCTAGTGGCAACAGCTTCATGGAGAGAATAGGAAGTGTCTGCTAGTTTCGTCCTCTGCTGTTTATCGCTATTCTCGCCGTATGCACCTAGTTTGATTTCATGGGGCTCTCGCTTCATGAACTGCGCAACTATAATAACAATCACGGCGACTATGGTGCCCGAGATAATATACGATAACCGCCAGCCATATTCTGAAATGAGCAGAGTATTAATAGGCGGACCAATTAAGGTTGATACGCCTACCCCGCTGATGACAATTCCAACCATCATAGCCCGTCTCTGAACAAACCACCTTGATACTGTTGACACTATCGGGGCGAAAATGCTTATGCCAACGCCAATAATGAGTCCATACACAAGATATAATTGCCATACCATATCAATCTGAGAGAGTAAGAAATAACCCAGGCCGCTTGCCACAGCACAAATAACTAATACGATTCTCGCACCCATTCTATCAATAAGCCACCCCAGAGCTATCGACATGATGCCGCCGACAATACGCGATAAAGAAAAAGCCCCTGAGACAGCGGTTCTACTCCAGCCAAGTTCTGATGCCATTGGTTTGAAATAAACCCCGTAGGAAAATACCAACAGGTAAATCGCTACCATACTGATAAAGGCACAAAGGGCGATAATATAACCGTAATAAAATCGGGCTTTGCCGGTAGTTGGCTGGTCTGTCTCGCCATTATTCATATGTTGCAACTTTATTCCTTCAGATTACGTTAACTCCGGTCAATTTCCTGATGCACTTGTGCTCTTTGCGTGATGACCACAATTACATTAACCCACATAGCTATCTGAGAATGCTGAAAAACTCATATCAACCCCCTTTATCCCCCAGTCTTGGGGGAATCGAGAAGCTGGGGGACACCCCCAGACCCTCGGCAGGAAGGTTCCTGCACCTCTTTTTCAGCAGTCTCTATCTATAAACGCCGTATTCCCTGGTGGCTTCAATCATAGCCCCTGCAGCCATTATATAGCCGCCGCCTTTCCCGGGCAGGAATTAAACAAGCCAAGGTGTGCATCAGGATCAAGTTCCAATGTGTATTTTTTAAGGCGTTTGTATATTTCACAAACCCATTGCGTAGGAATAAATTATGTTTACTGTTAGTAGAGCATGGCTTAAAACCACTACAAAGATATCTCTTTCGTTAGCTCTATTTTTTACAGCTATATATTTATCGTTGGAACTTGTGAATGCTATACCACTGTTTATTTGTTTCGTTTTGTATTTTGCTATGTTAGTATTAGAAGTTAAAAAGAAATCACTACAGAAAAAATTATCTCCTGTTCGACCTATTATTTTGTCTGCTTGCAAGGTACAAGCCGAAGAAACAAGCAAGCGTGATAATCCAAAGGAAATAAGCAATACTAAGCATTGGTATTTTGACAAACAACAAATTAAGCACAAGGTTAGAAGCATTCTCGGAAAAGAAAATGATAGTTCCTGCAATTGCACACAAACTCATAAGTGTAATGAAAAATGCAACCATGCCACACCCCCAAAGGTTTAAGTCATGTATGATAAAGTGTTATAATATATGATAGAGTAACAGAAAACATGACAACTGAAAAGACTAACAAAAAGAACGGTAATTTATCTCTGTATCCGCTTAAATTTGAAGAGGCGGTTAGTGAGATACTGAAAGTTAAACCTGAACCAAAGAAAGATAGTAAAACTAAAAAGGTTAATCTCACTACAAAATAGGTTATTCGCAAATTTTACCAGTATACTTCAATATTATTAACAACACCCATTGGTTTAATCCAGTAATCACTTAGTTCGCTCTCTAGATTATCTAGAACTTGCCCTCTCTGCTTTATTTCTATCATGTAATTATATGAACCCTTGTTGTAAGCAGCAACAAGTTGGTTATAATCTTTCACTAGTCTTTGGTACTCAAACCACTTTACCTCGTATTCTGTATAAAAGTTGTATTGTAGTGATTTAGCCTTATCTATATCAATAAATCCCAACGGTTTTCCTATCTCAATATAAGCTATTGTATCATGACTAATACAATCAATATATACTAATCCTTTATCCGTAGTATAAAAGGCATTGAGAGCATGAGAATAATTTCGTTCCATGATAGTTTTACCATCAAATGTTTCATAAGTTTTAAAATAACCCCCTTCAAAATGTACGGCTGCAAATGCACCTCTTATGCCAGCCTTTTCAGCATTATTATGTAGGCGTACTGCAAATTCACCACAAGCCTGTACCTTATCTTTATAAGGCATTTGGTTAGTATCATCTTTGAGTATAAATGATTTAAGTTCTGATAGTGTAGGATTATGAACACCCTCTTTATTGTTTATCTTTAGTGGTTTGCCATCTGCCCCAGTATAAGGTAATGTATTTTCTAATACTGATTTTACCTTTTCCTCTAACTCACGTACTCTAGTCTTTAATTCATGTACCTGAACCGTTAAGTCTAATATCTCCAGTGCCTGATTTTCGGAAAGAGTTTTATAATATACCAATTGTTCTGCTTGATTTGCACTACCACCAAATGAAATTGTACATCCTAAACAACTTAACAAGAGTATTATTATGATTGTAACCTCATAGATTCTAATGATTTTATTATCCATTACGTTTACCTCATAATTAATCTTTTTTCTTCAGTGCCTTCAATCGCCAATATCATTCTAAGCCCATCTGTCAACTTTCGGCTATTGTATCTAAAGTTAAACTCATTAAGGTATTGGTTCAAGTGTTGTTTACTGATATGATGATACGTACCTATGATACCTCTTTTAAGTAAGCTGAAATATCCTTCGGCTGTATTGGTATGAGCATTGCCTCTTACATATTCTTTAGCCCCGTGACTAACAGTTTGATGGTCGGCAAATTCCTTGTCTAGCCCCTTATAAGCTAGAAATTCATCAGTCATTATAGTAGAGTCTTTGGTTACATGTTCACGTATCACACCTTTAAGATTTTTAGCTGTTACCCTTTCAGTCTTAAAAGAACGGACATCACCACCACGCTCTACTAAAGCAAATACTGGCACTTTATTCTCAGCACCACGCCCACGCTTACCACGAGCCTTACCACCAATATAAGTTTCATCTGCCTCAACAATGCCTTGTAATTTATCAACCAGTGGAGGTTGTCCCATAGCGTACCGTATTCTATGAGCCATAAACCATGCTGACTTATATGTTACCTTGAGTGTTCTATGTAATTGGTGGGCACTAAAACCTTTCTTACTAGAACAAAGCAGATTGATAGCTAAAAGCCATTTATGAAGTGGAATGTGGCTATCCTCAAAGATAGTGCCTACAGTTACGGTAAACTGTCTACGACAAGCTTTGCACTTCCATACACCCTTTCGTACTGGTCTATTAGAGTTTGGCTTTCCTTGCAGTTTGTAGGCTTTATCTGAGCCACAGTGAGGACAAATAACGCCATCATGCCAGCGTAATTTTTCTAGTAATTTACGGGCCGAATCATCATTGTTATACGTGTCTACGATTTCAATTAGGGTAAGTTCTTTGTTCATAGCGTTTGCCTCACTTATTAGTTATACTATAAGTGTAGCATAGCTATATGGGTTTGTCAAGTATATAAACACCTTTTTTAAATGCCGCATAGCATTTGTCATAGTCATACATCGATTCTTCCGGGGTTATACCGCCATAAAAAACAGGGAAGAAGCCAGTTGTCGGAATGACTGGAATCCTATCTGGTATTTTTCTTAGTTGAATAGCGTCTTTTATTCTGGTGACTCTTTCCTTATACGACCTCTCAGCTTCGGAGTTAGCAAACTTTATGCCCTCTGGCGAAAGCCACTTTTGAAACATCGCCTCCCGCTTTTCATCGGATGATAACTCTTGCCACGGCTTTTCCACTGTCACTGTCTCCTGGCTTTTTGCTTAGGTAGCGCCCATTCTACAATTTGCATTGCGCCATGTCCATTGTTCGATATTGGCAGCCTGCTGTAGTGTTGAGTAGTATAACTTGTCCTCCCATAACCATAAAACCATTGATAAAGAAGTATGGTTATGCTTTAATCATTTACTGTTCAGCAAAGGAAGCACGAGGATATTTTTGGCTAACGACGGGGACGCATTAGCAAAACAGGTAGCCAACCAGGGCTTCTTCTATGGGTATATCAACGTCGTATTAGTCTTCATCATACAGGCGGTAATCTGGACACCAATTTATATTTACGGTGTCTTTTTTAACCCATTCATCACTGAGTTCAACTGGAGCAGAACTGTTATTTCGGGAGCCTCTGCGCTGAATAACATTACATTCGGTGTCTTTTGTATTCTTTCCGCCAGGCTTTGCCAGAGGTACAGTCCCCGACTGGTGGTCGGTGTTTGCGGAGTGTTGCTTGGCATAGGCTATTTCCTTATGTCGCAGATACACGACGCCTGGCAGTTATACTTCTATTACGGTATTGTCATAGCATTCAGCACAAGCATTTATATTGCCATGTTGTCCATTGTAGCACGATGGTTCACCAGGAGGAGGGGATTGATGACCGGTGTTGTCTTCTCTGGATTGGGTCTGGCAGGAATGGTCGGGCCACCATTATCGAGCTGGCTTATCTCAACATATGACTGGCGGCAAGCCTTCATACTACTGGGCATTGCTTCCGTGGTTATCATGGTGCCGGTATCCCAGTTCCTGAAACGTGACCCGCAGCAATTCGGGCAATTGCCTTACGGTGCGTCTATGACAGAGCAGGATACTCGCATCACATGGGGGCTGTCCCTGCGCGAGGCGCTCCGCACACGCCAGTTCTGGCTCATTTGCGGGATGTACTTTGCCTTTCTTTTCTGCACAGTTATGGTACTGGTTCACATTATCATTCATGCTATCGGTCTGGGCACAACGCCAATCAATGCCGCCAATATAGTGGCTGTCTATGGAATAGTCAGCATTATCAGTGTCAACGTAATGGGAATGTCAGGTGACAAATTTGGTAATAAACCGACTTTTGCCATCAGCTTTCTGTTTATGGCAATAGCCTTTTTCTGTTTGCTGGTAGCCAGTGAAACCTGGCAACTCTATGTATTCGCCGTTATCCTGGGGCTTGCCTATGGTGGCATGCAGGTTTTGTTTTCGCCGCTGGTAGCAGAATTGTTCGGATTAAAGGCTCACAGCGTCATTCTTGCTGCTGCTGCTACCGGAGGCTCCATCGGTGCTGCTCTAGGTCCTCTGCTTGCCGGCTATATGTTCGACACAACCGGCAGCTACAGCCTGACTTTTCTCATAGGCGCTATCATTTCTCTTATTGCTATTGTGCTGACACTGCTTCTCAAAGCCCGAGCCAGGTGAAATAACTAAGCTACCCGATACCAATTTGTGCTACTATCTAATACAGGCAGATTAACATGGCAGAGACCATCGAGGGCAAAAATCCGGTTATCGAGGCGCTCAAGACCGAGCGTCCCATAAATAAAGTGGTGCTCGCCCATGGCGGGGGACTTCATTCGGCAGTTACTGAAATACTGAACCTCGCCAGGTCGAGAGGAATCCCTGTTGAATTTGTGGATAGGCGGTTCATTGACCGGTTAGCCACTACTTCCTCACACCAGGGTGTTCTTGCGTACACCTCGGTCAAGGAATACAGCTCGTTAGAAGATTTAGTCACCATCTCTCAAGAAAAAAAGGAACCGCCGCTTTACTGTATCCTGGATGGTATTGAGGACCCCTATAACCTGGGAGCAATTATCCGAACGGCAGAAGCGAGTGGCACCCATGGCTTGATCACCCGCTCAAGAAGAGCGGTGGGGCTCACCGCAACAGTGGCTAAAGCATCGGCTGGCGCTGTGGAGTATGTGCCGGTAGCACGGGTGCCCAACATCTCTCAGGCTATGCTGACTTTAAAAAGAAACGGCGTCTGGGTTATCGGCATAGACCAGACTGGAGAAATCCCCTACAGCAAGATAGATTTCAAATTGCCCACAGCGATAGTGATAGGTAGTGAGGGCAAGGGGCTATCAGATTTGGTGAAAAAACGGTGTGATTCCCTGGCGTCTATCCCTATGCTGGGGAGAATCACCTCGCTTAACGCTTCGGTCGCTGCCGCGCTGGTACTTTACGAAGCTTTCAGACAAAGAAAGTGGTAGCTTTACCCACCCGTCAATACCTATTAGCATCCATAGACAGCAAAGAAGGAACAGGTTATTTATTACCGCTTATTGACATTAAACAGCACCGTGACAATATCACCATCCTGCACCTCGTAATCGCGTCCCTCGGTACGCTGCCGGGCTGCCTTAGCTACAGCAACCTCGCTACCCAGTTCCACCAGGTCTTCGTAGCGTATAACTTCCATACGGATAAAACCATTCTCCATGTCGGTATGAATCTTTCCGGCAGCCACCGGCGACTTGTCCCCTTTCCTGCATGTCCAGGCACGCACCTCATCTTCTCCAACAGTAAAAAAATTAACCAGGTCGAGCATCCGATAGGCAACGTGGAGGAGTCGTTCGATTGAAGATTCTTCCAATCCCAGGTTATGCAAAAACTCCCGCTGATCACTCGGTTCAAGTTGGCTGATATCAGCCTCGTCCTTCCCGCAGACGGTAATCATTTCTGCATGTTCGGAATCAGCCAACTGCTTCACTGCTGCTACATGCCTGTTGGCAGCATCCTCCATAGACTTGATATTGGCAATGTAGAGCACCGGTTTTAGTGAGACCAGGTTACATTCCCGAATGCTTGCCAGTTCCTGAGCATTCAGGTTCTGCTTACGTGCCGGAATACCCTGCTGAACAGCAGCATATACCTTCTCACAATGAGTAGTTTCTCGAACAGCATCTTTATCACCGGCGCGTGCCCTCTTCGCCAGACGATTCACCTTATTCTCGAGAGTAGTACTATCGGCAGCCAGCAGTTCCAGGTTAACAGTCTCGATATCCCGCACCGGGTCTATCGTCTCAAAGGCAAAAGGAATACTGCCATCCTCGAAGCAACGCACCACATGCAACAGGGCATCGACATTTTTAATATGGCTGAGTAATCTCGAGCTGTGCCCATTTTCTTGAGGTCGCCCGCTAAGGCCGGGGATATCGACAACGTCGAGAGTGGCTGGCACTACCTTCTGCGGGTGATACATCGTCGCCAGTTTCTCCAGGCGCTGGTCAGACACATTAACCACCGCATGGTTCATCTCTGAGCCGTTATAACTCGATGCTCCAGCAGCAGTGATAGCATTAAAAATAACCGTCTTTCCGCAGGACGGCAGACCTACCATACCACAGTTTAAACTCATCCTATATCCTTTCTTGTACCGCGCAAAATAGCCACACGCTATCCTCGTTTATTTATAGAAAATAGAGCTGACCCTGAGAGGCAGTTGTCAGGTGAAGGAAAATTCAGCAGGAAGGTGAATCTATCATAGTATCTTAGCTTAAAATATCATGAGATTATATCCCAAACAGCCATCTCTTGACAAAAAAGCAGAACCTGTCAGAGGAATTGTTACGGTAGCAATTACTTAAAAATGGTACAATTAGTTGTAGCAGGTTATCCATTCAGATTTCCCGGAATCGGTAGAGCTATCCATGCGATAATGATAACAGGGGAGAGAGATGGACAGGTTATTAGCGATAGTGCTGGCAGGTGGACAGGGAGAGAGACTATACCCACTGACAAGAGAACGGTCAAAGCCATCCGTGCCGTTTGGCGGCAAATACCGTCTTATAGACTTTACCCTGAGCAACTGCATTAACTCAGGATTACGCAAGATTTATGTCCTGACTCAGTACCGCTCAGGCTCCCTGAATATACATATTCAGGAAGCCTGGGGCATCTCCAGTTCGGGTTTAGAGGATTATATTTACTGTGTTCCTGCTCAACAAAAGTCGGGGCTCGACTGGTATCGTGGTACGGCGGACGCCGTGAGGCAAAACCTCGACCTGGTCACGAGACAAAATCTTGACCAGTTGCTTATTCTCTCCGGTGACCATATTTATAAGATGGACTACCGTCAGCTTCTTGATTTTCACCAAAGGAGAAAAGCCGACCTGACATTGGCAGCTATCCGGGTAAAAAAAGAACAAGCGATAGCCACATTCGGAGTGCTCGAAGTGGCAACAGATAACAGATTGGTCGGATTTGAAGAAAAGCCGATGCAGCCAAAAACAATTCCTGAGTCTCCAGATTACGCTTTCGCTTCGATGGGCGTCTATGTTTTCAATATTGCGACTTTAAGGACAGCTCTGAAAACCAGTGGGGACGATTTCGGTAAAGAAATACTGCCTTATATGATGAGCGTGAGCAATGTCTTTGTTTATGATTATGAAAAAGAAAACAAAATTCAGGATGTTATCGTTCAGGTGAAAGATGGCAGAAGAGAAAACATACTGGTTGATAGAACTCGTGATTCCAGTTACTGGAGAGATGTTGGCTCTATCGATTCCTACTATGAAGCGAGTATGGACCTGGTGGGTATAGACCCAGTATTCAACTTATATGGACAGAAATGGCCATTCAGGACGTATCATCGCACAGTGCCACCGAGTAAATTCGTTTTGGGTGGTATGGCGCAGGAATCTATTGTATCGGAGGGTTGTATCATAAGTGGTGCCTCCGTACGGCACTCTATACTGTCCCCGAGCGTTATTATAGAGCGAGATTCAGATGTAGAGAGCTCAATATTGTTCGATGATGTTACTATTGAACCTTTTGTTCGCATAAAACGCGCCATCATTGACAAAGAGGTAATAGTAAAATCAGGTGCACTGCTGGGATACAACTTCGAAGCAGATAAGCAGCGCGGCTGTACTATCTCTGACAGTGGCATCGTCGTCGTTCCAAAAGGTGTAGAAATAAGCCCAGCCTGAATTGAAAGCTAACCTGCTAACAGGTATCGGTAATAGTCAAGTAAAAAATTCAATCAACAGTTGACTACAGAGTTCACAGGTATCCTTGAATATATCACGAAGGAGAATATAAGGTATGAAAGTAGGTAATTTCACCTTAGTTCTGCATAGCCATATTCCCTACTGCCGTAATGCCGGGCGCTGGCCTCACGGAGAGGAATGGCTTCACGAAGCCGCTTCGGAAACGTACCTGCCTTTGCTTATGGCTTTATACGATTTAAAGCAAGAAGGGCATAATGTGAAGCTAACTCTGGGACTTACGCCGGTTCTCGTTGAGCAGCTAGCTGATTCATTAGTGCTCAAGCACCTGGAAGAATTCCTGGAAGAGAAAATCCTTCGTACTCAACACGATGTCAAACGCTTTGAAAAAGCCGGTGAAGGGCATCTGATATATTTAGCACGCTTTTATCTGAAGAGATTTCAGCACATATTGACAGCTTTCCGAGAGCGTTTCAATAAGAACATAGTCCTGGCTTTTAAAAAGCTTCAAGATGAAGGTTATATCGAGATAGCCACCAGCGCTGCTACCCACGCTTATTTACCACTACTGGAACGAGATTCTTCGATTCATGCTCAGTTAAAAGTTGGCATCGATAGTTACCAGCATCACTTTGGTATCAATCCCAGGGCTTGCTGGTTGCCTGAATGTGGTTACCGCCCATCTTTCTATACAGAACTTAAGGGCGAGACCTATATCAAGCCTGGGCTTGAGTCTTTTCTATCCAAGCTGGGAATACTTTGTTTCTTCGTGGAGACACATGTTGTGGAAGGTGGACAGCCCGTTGGTAAGGCAAAGGAAGAAGTAATTGGACCTTACGGAAATATACCACGACGTTATGTGGTACCTCTCACAGGTTATGCTGAGCCTACCTATAAAACAACCTATCTCCCTTACTGGGTGCAGACGCCTGAAGTTGCGGTCATTGGTAGAGATAACAGCACCGGTATGCAGGTATGGTCAGCAGACTGGGGTTATCCCGGTGACTTCAATTATCGCGAATTCCATAAGAAAGACGGCGTCTCTGGACTTCAGTACTGGAAAGTCACCGGAGCCAAAATAGATTTGGCGTATAAAGAATATTACGACCCGTACTGGGCAGCCGAGCGGGTGCGAGAGCACAGCTTGCATTACACTCAACTCGTCGAAGATTCTTTGATTAATTTCTATCAGGAACGGGGCAAATTCGGCATTATTGCGGCTGCTTACGACACTGAACTATTCGGACACTGGTGGTTCGAAGGAATAGAGTGGCTGAAGCAAGTCCTGCGCCATATAAGCAAAAGGGATTTCGTGGAACTAGATACAGCCAGCAATTATATTAAACTTCATCCACCTGAAGATGTGCTTAGTTTACCTGAAGGCTCATGGGGCTCTGGTGGAGGACATTTTACCTGGCAGAACGTGGATAATGACTGGATCCAGCCTATAGTCCATTCGGCAGAGCTAAAAATGGAAGAAATGGTAGCTAAATTCCCCAATGCAAAAGGGACTCTCGAACAAATCCTGAACCAAGCGGCAAGGGAGCTACTTTTGCTTCAGTCCAGCGATTGGCCTTTTCTCATAACCACTGGTCAGGCGAAAGAATATGCGACGGAACGATTCGGATATTACACGGGTGAGAACCACTATAAAGGACATGTGGGCAAATTCTACAAGCTGGTTAACATCGCTGAATCGGAACAAATCGGTAATGCGGCTGAAGACCTGTGTCAGCAATTCTGGGAGGAGGACAAACTTTTCCCAACTATCGATTACCGCCTTTTCAAAGAAAGAGAACAGTACGAGAAGCTATGAAAACACTTGTATAGCCTCATACCCTTAAAAAGGGGTACAATGTAAATTCAGTAATGAAAACTACATTTTACTTTGCATCGTTATGCGCTTTTAGGAAGCATATCTCGTTATAGCATAGATAGGACATAACTCTTCAGTCATACTACCATGTGGGTACAATCTTCTCGCGATAGCTCGCACATTATGAAGGAACGAACCTCAACTCAGTCTGCAGGTCTACTGCTCAGCAGGTTCATGCTGCTGGTAATGCTGGCTGGTTTCTTGTTTGCTGCCTGGAACGGATTGCTGGTACTAGTCACTCTGCTCGGCTTAGCTTTGGCTGCCGCTGGCCTTACCAGGCTCTGGAGTCGTCTCTCGCTTACAGGTGTCAGCTGCCAGCGATTGCTCAGCGAGCGTCGCGTTTTCCCCGGCGAATACATAGAATTAAAACTACAGCTATCCAATCGCAAGCTGCTGCCATTACCCTGGATACAGGTTGACGATGAAATACCAATAGGATTTGCTCCTGATATCCTGCCTACGCCCGAGACCCGCCTCGGGTTTGGTTTCCTCAGCAAAACCGCATCACTGCTATGGTACTCAAGGGTAAACTGGAAATTCAGTCTATACTGTTCCAAACGAGGATACTATCAGCTGGGGCCAATCAGAATAAGTTCCGGCGATATCTTTGGTTTTTATCCCCGCTCAGCTACCCAACCCCTGACAGACTATATCATTGTCTATCCTAAACTATTGCCAGTCGAGCAAATCGCTCTACCATCACTATTCCCCTGGGGTAATGCCAGAGCCGACCGGCGTATCTTCGAAGATCCAACGCGTATTATGGGGATACGGGACTATAAGCCTCATGACAGTCTTAAGAGGATTCACTGGAAAGCTACTGCCCGCAGGCAGAGCTTACAGGTAAAGGTTTTCGAGCCAACTACGACGCTTGATGTGATAATTTTCTTAGCGGTAGATAGCTTCAATCAGGACAGTTCGTATGATAATGACTTCGAGTATGGCATCAGCATTGCTGCTTCCCTGGCTAAATATATTACAGATAAAGGCTATCCCACAGGGTTGTTTGTCAATAGTCGCCTGGCCGATTCCGGGCAACCCGCCACGATATTGCCAGGGAGTTCTCCACAGCAACTGGTGATACTGCTCGAAGCGCTGGCAAAGGTTACCCGAACTCGCAGCGGCTCATTCGAGGAATTCCTGAACAGAGAACGGAAAAGTCTGCCATGGGGAACAACCCTTATTTTTATTGTCCACGAGCTTTCTGACTCCCTGAATATCACGTTCACCAATTTGAAGGAAGCCGGTTACAAATTGCTGGTCCATCAGATTGGTATCCATGGAACAGAGAGAAAGGATACGACGAGACCAGAGGTTTTAATGCCTCAATAAAGTTCAGCCTTCGAGAAAGAGTGATGTAAATGAACTGGCGTAACATTATAGTATATGGTACTACTATGGCGATGGAGCTATGCTGGCTGTATGTGGTACTGGCTCTTATTAATAAACATGCTGCCAACGAGCAATTATTTATAGCTGGGATTTTGCTTTTCCATCCCCTGGCATTTGGTTTAAATAAACTACTGCAACGGTTGGCATGGCATAAGACTATTACTACCACAGTAAACTGGCTGGCATGGGTAATAGTCATGCTCATTACAGTGAAAATCCAGCTCTTCAGTGACCTGGCATGGCTAAATCCTGACTGGATACTCTCACTGCCTCGGGCAATACCACAGCTCGTATACACCTTCAAGCCGGAATTGTTGCTACTTATTAGCAGTGCAGTTATCTGGTGGCTGGGTAAGTGGCTGGCTCAACGCAGCGCAAACTTCGCCACGGCTATGGTCGAATTTCAATTCGGCCTGTTTATCCTGATCATAACCTTCGTTATCACCTCGGCACTTGACATCACCTTTGCTGAGTCAATCCCCATCGCTCTGGCATTTTTCTGCATTGCCCTGTTCGGTATATCAATCGCCCACGCTCAGGAGGGCAGAAGCTGGTTACATGAGAAAAACAAGCTGCAGTGGTCGTGGCTCCTGCTACTCAGCATTGTCCTGATTCTCATCCTGGGATTGATTTTTAGCGCCGTGATATCTCATGACATACTACAGCTGATTGTCGACGCCATAAAATGGTTCTTCAGATTAGTGATGAAGGCTATCATATTCATCATCAGCCTTCTCCCCAAGCCAGAGCAGACTGGAACACTTCCGCCCGGCATGGAACTACCTCCGATGGAGCCTGAAGAAAACGGCTTTTCCTTGAGCATACCTGAACCGATTCGCAGCTGGCTCCAAATTCTTCTTGCCTTCATTTGGATCGGGCTCATTGTGGTAGCGCTCTGGCAAGTTTCCTCTCAGATATATAAATGGCTAAGCAGAAGGTTACCCTCCAAAGGAGCCGAGACCGAACCACTGAAAGGAGCTTTTGCCGCAGACCTTATGGGTTTGTTAAAACGTATCGTGCGCTACGTATCCAGAATCAACCCTCTATTCTGGCTACAGAGAAAAACCAGATCGTCCTCTCCAGAGGCTGTTTCTGTACGCCAGATTTACCATCGCCTCCTGCAATGGGGAGCCGCTCGGGGCTATCCCAGGCAGCTCTGGCAAACACCCAATGAATATCTGAATAAACTGGCAGGATTAATCCCACAACTCCAGGGAGACCTGTCATTCATTACCCAGCATTACGTCATTACGCGTTACGGCAACTCCATACCAACCGCCTCAGAACTAGATCAATTGAAGCAGAGCTGGAAAAAGGTGAAGGAGAGCCGTCTCAGGATATCAGCGAATTCAATTACGGAGAACAGGAGGTAAACTCGATTGGATAAGGCGAATGAAAAAAATACTCTGGCAGTTTCCCACGTTAAGGAAGCAAGTGAGAAGTTTATATCGAATGTAAGTAACGTTATCGTCGGCAAGCAGGAGATGGCAGAGCTCGTCCTGATAGCTTTACTTTGTGAAGGGCATATACTAATCGAGGATGTGCCCGGGACTGGTAAAACGATGCTGGCTAAGTCAGCCGCAAAATCACTGGGCTGCAGCTTCAAAAGGATTCAGTGCACTCCTGACCTATTGCCGTCGGATGTTACCGGTACCTACTATTTCAATCAGAAAGCTTCAGAATTTGAACTCCGTCCCGGACCAATAATGGCAAATATTGTGCTGGCCGATGAGATAAACCGTGCCACGCCCAGAACACAATCCTGCCTCCTGGAATGTATGCAGGAACAGCAGGTAACTATCGATTTGCAGACTATAAACTTGCCCCGACCATTTTTAATTATCGCCACTCAGAATCCAGTTGAGCTGGAAGGAACCTTTCCTCTGCCTGAGGCACAGCTCGACCGTTTTTTACTCAGAATCAAGTTGGGATATCCCACAGAGAGCGAGGAGGAGACGATTCTGACCCGCTTCCAGCAAACAAATCCTCTGGATAGTTTAACGAGCGTTATTGAAGCCAAAGAATTGCTGGAGCTAAATAAACTATGCCGGCAGGTCTATGTTGAAAGCTCAGTTCGCAACTACATGGTCGCCATCGCCAGGGCTACCAGAACCCATCAGAGCATCGAGCTGGGCGCCAGCCCCCGTGCTTCGCTGGGACTTAATCTGGCTTGTCAAGCCCTTGCGGCTATCAAAGGACGAAACTACGTTATCCCGGATGATGTGAAATGTTTGACAGTTCCCGTCCTGGCTCATCGACTTATTATCAAAACAGAAGCCAGACTGAAAAGACAATCGGCGGAAGATATCCTGAACGAGATTTTGTCGAAGGTGACTGTCCCGGTAGAGAAATAGGTCATAGCTGCTCAGAGCTTTTCCATATTCACATTGATGATAGTTGAGAGTGTTTCACTGACAATCAGAGGCGAGCGGTTTTGAATTTCCCTGGCTCAGGTAAGCTTACCCGCCTTTAAATCTGCAACGATGTTAGTGTTCCTCACCAGTGCATCGCCTATGCCGTATTTTTTATTAAGCCGCAGCGGTACGCAGCAGCATGAACAGCAGTTACATATCGCATAGAAGTCGTGCTGCCACTTCACGATGGTGTGTATTAGTCCACGTTGATGGCACTGTTTTAAGAGGTCCTTCGCCTCCTCCTTCGTTATCTCTCGAAATTCATCAGGGCTCATCTCTCCGAACATATTCCGGCTGTGTCCTATCATCAGTTCCGCATGTATCGGATTATCGCAATTTTTGAACACGGTTCGACAGGTGCATGGCCCCAAAGCCACACCATCGGAGTTGTCCACAATTTCACTGGCTTCCTGAAGGGTAAGTAGATAGGCATTGCTTACGTTCCTGCCGTATGCATTGGCAACTTTTCTGACTAAGCGCCCTATCAGCGGTATTTTCGTCCATTTTGCCTGGAAGATGTAGTATCTGAGGATTAACTCACGATATCTTCCGTATAGCTTCATTGAGTGGTGCATAACAAATCCATTTGATTATACACCATTCTCAATATTTCTCACTAAAACGAGAAATATACCATGTACAATAAGATGAAATTGCCGCTTAAAAAATACTACTAAACCGTTCCTCAGTAAACTGTATCCTCAGTAAACGGCATAACCTCAGCCACCGAGTCTGCATTGCAGAAGAGCATCACCAGCCTGTCCATGCCCAGCGCTATGCCAGCACATACGGGAAGATAGGGCATTGCTTCTAAAAATTTCACTGGCATTGTTGCCTTTCGCCGTTTATCCTTAGCTATCTTCTCCTGTTCCTCCTGGAAACGCTCCTCCTGCTCGATGGCATCGGTAAGCTCACTATAGGCATTAGCCAGCTCCAGCCCTCCGATAAAGACCTCAGCTCTCTCAGCCACGCTGGGATTATTTTGTTTTAGCCTTGCAAGGGAAGCCATAGCAGCAGGATAATCGAGCAGCACCGTCGGTTGATTAAAAGGAAAACTCGGTATCACCTTCGTCACCAAGTCGACATCGAATCTTACTGGCGAAAGTTCTACAAGCGGGTCCCAGCCAGCGGCAGCCATAAAAGCATCACGAACGGTGATTCTGTGCCAGGGCAAGCCGAGATTTATTGCCTCGTTTTTATATGGAATGATATGACCTGTACCCAGCCCGCTGACTATAGCCAGAACCAGTTGCTCAGTATCGGAGACCATCGTCAGATAATCAGCGCCAACGCGGTACCATTCCAGCAAAGTAAATTCAGGATTATGCTGCCTGCCCTTTTCACCTTTACGAAAACAATGGCTGAGCTGGAATAGCTTATCATACCCCGCAGCAAGGAGCCGCTTCATATGAAGTTCCGGCGAAGTCGTCAGCAACCAGCCTTCACTATCAAAAGGCACAATCTCAGATTCAGGTGCCACGGCTGGCATGCGGATGGGAGTGTCTATTTCCAGGAAACCTTGCTCATGAAAGAAGGCTCGAGTTAACTCAACGATCTTCGCCCTGCATTCTAAATTGGGCTTGATTCTCTGAAGCCTGCTGCGCTCATCACCCGACATGGATTATTTCTTGACAGTGATTCGCTCTACATAGTTCCCAGTGCGAGTATCAATTTTGATTACATCGCCTTCCTTAATGAAGGTGGGGACACCAATGCTGAAACCTGTTTCCAGAACAACGGATTTATTCTGTGCGGTAATAGTATCTGTCTTAGAGCTTATGGCACTCTCTACTACTTTTAGCTCAACGAAGTTGGGCAGCGTGACATCGATAGCTTTCTGGTCCCAAAATAATCCGTTAACAACAGCGCCTTCTTTAAGAAAAGTTTTTTTGTCGCCCACAATGCGATCGGAAATCATATATTGCTCAAAGGATTTGGTATCCATAAATACATAGTGGTCTCTTTCAGTATACAGGTACTGCAATTCATTGCTGGTGACATCAGCTAACTCAACAGTATCACCGCTATGGTAGTTCGTATCCACAACAGTATTATCAAATAAATTCCGGAGGCGCAGTCGATAAATTGCTCTCCCCTTGCCCGGTTTCGTAAACTCCATCTCATCCACATTGAAGGGGAGTTTGTTGACCAGCAATTTATTATTCTTGCGAATGTTCTCGATATCGATGTTCACTTATGCCTCCATTTTCTTGACTGCCCATTTATTATAGCCATAACTACAATTTTGGCAAGTTGGAATTTTATATCATTACGCTATTTATTACCACAGGCAATAGCAAAATTCTAATAAAAAATAGGGGAGGAAGACAAACTGCGTTTCTTCTGCGATGGAAGAGAACCCAATGTTTCTAATCAGGAATTAACACTACGCAAGTGAATAGCACCGAGTTATGGTTAGCGGATTTCCTAGTTCCAGGCTATATATCACGTAGCACTATCAAGTCGGACTTAGTGCAGTGGACTACCGGAGACTCATCTTGATTCCAGAAGATTGCCTCCACAATGCATTTTTGTGCCATGCATGACTCTTGTTTCTCGAATGGGCACAACATTCCAGTCAAGGACTGATAAGTTTCACAAATACCATGTTCGATAACGTTCATTTCTCATCACCAAATCCACTATAGCAAATGTAAGTAAAAATCCAGGTCAATAATCGGTAAAGAACCTGTAAAGATAAGTAAATATTCGGTAAATTTATCCCTTTTAATTAGTGATTACCCACTGGTAAGACATCCCAGTTGCTGATAAAATTTCCTAAAAAATTACGCTAATCATCTTTACGGAGGAATATGTCGTGGCAAATAGAATCAAGATAGAAACACGCACACTGGAGGTAATCGCTGAATTAAACGAAACCAGGACGGCTCACAGTATCTGGGACACGCTGCCCTTTAAAGGGTACGCTAATCTCTGGGGTGATGAAATCTATTTCTCAATGCCTATTCTGCTTATTCCACCTGAATCTGGCAAGACACTGGTTAATGTCGGTGATTTAGGCTACTGGCCTCAGGGCAATGCCTTCTGCATTTTTTTTGGGCCCACCCCTATTAGTAAAGATGGTCAGATTAAGCCAGCAAGCGCAGTCAATGTATTTGGCAAAATTATCGGTGATGCCACCGTATTTAAACAAGTAACCTCGGGAACAACCATATTAATTGAGCAGGAGAACAGCAAATAAATAAGAACAAGAAGATTCTGCAGTACTACCTCCAATTATGCTATAATACATCGGAAAATTGGTTCTATTCCCAGGCAAATCACAGTATAGTGTTCCTGATGAGTAGATAGAGCCTGCGCAACCTGACAAAAAAGTATGGAACCAAAAGACATAGGGAACATTCACTTCATGCACCTTTCCCCCTCATTTTATCCTTCACTTTGGAGGGCCGATTATGGTAAAGTTTAATCTCATACCCCGCGAAGCAAAATTCTTTGACCTCTTCGAGCAGATGGCCAAGACCATGGTGATGGCAGCAAGAGAACTTAAAAAACTGGTCGGCACCTGGGAAGACGTCGAGACAAAGGTAGCCTTGATAACTGAAATTGAGCACGAGGGTGATACCACCACCCACCAGATCATGTACCAGCTCAATCGCTCTTTTGTGACACCGTTTGACCGTGAAGACATTACCTTGCTGGCACATGCCCTGGATGATGTGATTGACCTTATTCATGCCGCCGCTGATACCATGTTACTTTACAAGGTAAAAACTCCCGGACAGAGAGCCAAAGAGCTAGCTGACATCATAGTACAAATAACAGTTGTTGTAGAAAAGGCGATACCTCAACTAAGACAGCGTACCGATATTCAAGAAATGCTGAATTTTTGCGTCGAAATCAATCGCCTGGAAAACGTAGCCGACAAAATATTTCGCTCCGCCTTGACCGAGCTGTTTGATAATACCACGGATATCGCCGAAGTAATCAAATGGCGCGAGATTTACCAGGAAATGGAGAGCGCTACTGACAAATGCGAAGATGTAGCTAATGTCCTTGAAGGGGTAGCCCTCAAGCATGCATAAGAGCATCGAAACCCTGAATGAGTTATTTACTTCGACTTGACAATAAAACGGCCAGTATTGTTTTCCTCTTTCCACTTTATTTATTGTGGTATAACCGGGTGCCACCATTGAGGTTTATATAGTGGATTTAAACTTAGTATTTATCATCTTCATCATCGCCATAGCCCTTATTTTCGATTTCACCAACGGCATGCACGATGCCGCAAACTCAATCTCCACTGTTGTATCCACCAGAGTGTTGACGCCAAGACAGGCTGTCCTCTGGGCAGCCTTTTTTAATTTCATAGCTTTTCTTATATTTGGCACCACGGTAGCTTCCACAATCGGCAAAGGAATGATTGACATTACTACAGTAACGCCAACGGTAATTCTTGCCGGCCTCATCGGAGCTATCTGCTGGAACCTGATCACCTGGTATTTTGGACTGCCCAGTAGTTCTTCCCATGCTCTTATTGGCGGTTATGCGGGAGCATCGATAGCCAAGAGTGGGCTGGGAGTGATTATTGTAAGTGGTTGGTATAAAACACTGGTCTTTATTGTCGTGGCGCCAGCTATAGGATTAGCCTTAGGTTTCTTATTAAAGGTTATTACCACCTGGATAGTATATAAACAAACGCCGGCTGCTGTTGATAAGTGGTCGCGAATATTGCAGTTTTTTTCCGCAGCTTCTTTCAGTCTGGGGCATGGCGGCAATGATGCACAAAAAACCATGGGTATCATTAGCAGCCTCCTTGTTGCTGGAGGCATAATGCATGAATTCACAGTGCCCCTCTGGGTGGTGTTAAGCGCACACGGCGCTATTGCTCTGGGTACTTTAAGCGGTGGCTGGCGTATTGTAAAAACAATGGGGCAGAAAATTACCAAGCTAAGACCAATTGATGGCTTCTGTGCTGAGACAGCTTCTGCTGCCAGCATTTTCTTATCTACTCATCTCGGCATTCCAGTAAGCACAACCCATGTTATCACTGGAGCCATCTCTGGCGTGGGTGCTGTGAACCGGCTTTCTGCCGTACGCTGGGGCGTTACTCTCCGCATTGTCTGGGCATGGATTTTTACCATACCTGCATCCGCTCTTATTGCTGGCCTCATTTATTTCTTCCTTCAATTGTTTATAAAGTAGTTTTCCCACGTAAGGAAAAAGGAGGAAAACAATGGACTTATCGAAAGTAGACTTTTCACTGGTAGGCAAAGTAGCCCTGGTCACCGGCGCCAGCCGCGGCATTGGAAAGGGGATAGCCCTGGGGCTTGCCCAGGCTGGTGCTGATGTCGCCGTAGCCAGTCGTAAACTTCCCGACCTGGAAAGAGTGGCTGAGGAGATAAAGATTCTGGGAATGAAATCTCTGGCTGTCTCCGCCCATATAGGCAGGATGGATGAAATAACCAATTTGGTCACCAAAGTAATAGAAGAATTTGGCAAGATTGACATCCTGGTAAACAATGCCGCCACCAATCCCACTATGGATGCGGCTATTGACATAGAGGAGCGCGCCTGGGACGCTGTGATGAATCTTAATCTCAAAGGGCTATTCTTCCTGAGCCAGGCAGTCGCCAGGACTATGAAGGAGCGGGGTGGAAGGATTATCAATATTGCTTCCGGAGACGGTATCAGCCCCACCACTATGCCCGTCTACGCTATCAGCAAAGCTGGCGTTATCATGGCAACCAAGGTGATGGCACGCGAATGGGCTTCTTATAATATCAGAGTCAATGCGGTAGCTCCAGGAATAATCAGAACAAAATTCAGCGAGGCGATCTATACCAATCCCGAAATCATGAAAAAGATAATAAATAATACCCCCATGGGGCGCATCGGCGAACCTGAAGAGATTATCGGCGCTATTATCTACCTGGCTTCCGATGCCTCCAGCTATGTCACCGGAGAGGTTATCAGTATAGACGGCGGCATCACTATCTAGATTACGCTTAAGGGTACCTCTGGCATTTTTACCCTACCGCTGCTTTTTCCTCGCCTTACGGTTTTCTATCCTGCGTAAGGCAGCATCGCCAATGCCGAAATGATGAGCAATTTCATGGCGAATTACCTCGCCAATCTCCGCCTCCAGTTCACTGTCATTACGGCATCTCGACTCGATCGATTTCTGGAATAGCGTTATCTTATCAGGCAGCACCAGAGTATAGCCTTGCCCCCGCATTATTTGCGGCACGCCTTCATATAAGCCTAAAAGCTGATCGCCCTGGCTCACTCTTAACTTTCTCAGTTGCCGTGCACTGGGCAAATCCTCCACCACCACGTCGACGTTTTCCAGCTTCTCCTGAAATTCCTGCGGCAGTTCTCTCACCGCCTTGACCACCATCTCTTCAAATCTCTGTCTTTCCATATACCCCTGATTATACACTATGAGGTTAACTGTGTTTTCCCTTTCCCCTGACATATTTTAATAATGCCGAAAAAGAGGTGCAGGAACCTTCCTGCCGAGGGTCTGGGGGTGTCCCCCAGATTTCTATTTCCCCCAAGACTGGGGGATCAAGGGGGTTGAAAAGTATATTATCTATCTTGCTTTGACTCGGAACACCAGCATGGCACTGATAATAAAAAGGACAATGCAAATTGCCAGCACAATCTGGTAGCCCGTTTTAGGCATAGCCAGATTATAGAATAAATCCATCACCGGGCCAGCAAAGGTAGCTATTAAAGAAGCGCCACCGGTAGCCAGATTAGTCAAGCCCAGGAACCGTGCCTCATCTCCCTTATCCACCAGATCAGTCGCCAGAGCCCAGTTAGCACTCATAAAGGCGCCATTAGCCAGGCCGATAAGACCCCCTCCAATCATGATATAGGTATGAGTCTGAAAGAAAAGCAGGATAAGAAATCCGATTACACCGAGGCATCCGGCTGCTGCCACAATCGGCCGTCGTCCTACTCTATCGGCGATATATCCCATCGGCAAAACTGCAATCAGCAGACAAATGCCCAGCACCACGGTGAGATCGGCTATGGTTGCCACTGGGTCTGCTACCTCAGCAACGTCTTTGAAGATATACAGGCCAAACGTTCTCAACACAAACAGGGGGATGAGGAACAGGAGGCGTGATACCAGGAAATAAATGAAATCCCGCCTGGATTTGATGCTCATTTGAAATGTTCGATACAGGACAGGCAGCCAAAGAACCTTCTGCCCGGGCGTTCCTGGTCTTTCCTTGACGGTGAGCACGGTAGCCAGCATGGCGCCCAGCATCACCACTGCGATCACGCCCAGAGACAGGAACAGCTTGATGTCGCCGTCAGCAGCAAAGCGGTCGCTCATCATAAAGCCGATGAGCTGGATGCCGATAATAGCACCCAGCACCTCCACTATCGCCTTTACTCCCGAAGCCAGCCCGCGTTTGTTTTGAGGCACTAAATCCGGAATAAACCCATTCCAGGGACCGTTCGCAATGTTACTGGCAACCTGGAGCAAACAGTAGATAAGGAAAAGAGTCGCCAGGCTATTAGCCCAGCCCAGCGTCATCAATAACAACACTACCAGCAGAGCGCCTGCCAATATATAGGGACGACGTTTCCCCCAGGCAAATCGAGGACGGTCGCTCATTGCCCCAGCTATAGGCTGCACAATAATTGCCAGCACAATGCCCGCCAGCGTGATAAGCCCGAGATAGGTATTCTTTTGAGATTCATTAACAAAGTACAACACCATTATCGGCAGGATAATGGTGCTCATCGGATTCCACAGGACATTGATGGCAAATCCAAAAATATTGATGGTAATATAGTTTGCCAATCGTAACTTCTCGGAGCCAGGATAGGAGCTGCTATTATTTGCCACCGTCTTCATCTCTCTGCTGAAGCATAGCAGAGCAAAGTCGAACAGACAACCCCCACCTGTCATTGAGAGTTCTCTGTCATTGCGAGCGAAGCGAAGCAATCTCACAGCTTCTCCTTATCGCTGGAATGTTATGAAGGAGCTTTACTCCTTCATAAAGAAAAGCCCTCCCTCTCCCCTGGAGAAGGGGAGAGGGATAAAGGGTGAGAGGTTGACTACAATGAACTAACCAGCTAAAATCTGCCCGTTATGAACACTCCCCAGAAATACAATCCCCACGAAATCGAAGGCAAATGGCAGGACAAGTGGGCGGCTGACCGCCTTTATGAAGTCAAAGAAAACGACCCCAAACCCAAGTTCTATGCCCTGACCATGTTCCCCTACACCTCGGGTGACCTCCATATCGGGCACTGGTATGCCATGGCGCCTTCGGATGTCCAGGCGAGGTTCAAGCGGATGCAGGGTTACAACGTGCTGCACCCCATCGGTTTCGATGCCTTCGGGCTGCCGGCGGAGAACGCCGCCATCAGCCGCGGTATTCACCCCTATACCTGGACTATGAACAATATCGAGAACATGCGCCGCCAGCTTAAGACCATCGGCGCTATCTATGACTGGAGTCGCGAGGTCATCACCTGCGTCCCCGAATACTATAAATGGACGCAGTGGTTCTTCCTCAAGCTCTATGAAGCCGGGCTGGCGTACCGCGCCGAGGCGCCGGTCAACTGGTGCAGCAAATGCCAGACCGTCCTCGCCAATGAGCAGGTAACCGCTGAAGGGCTGTGTGAACGTTGCAACACGCCAGTTGTCAGGAAATCGCTGGAGCAATGGTTTTTCCGAATCACCAAATACGCTGAAGAGCTGCTCGACCACAGCAATATAGACTGGCCTGAGCGCATCAAGATAATGCAGAAAAACTGGATTGGCAAAAGCCAGGGCGCTGACCTGTCCTTCGGCCTCGACCATAAAGGTGTCGATGCTAAAGAGATACGGGTGTTCACCACCCGCCCTGATACTATCTACGGCGTTACCTTCTTCGTCATGGCGCCGGAGCATCCCCTGGTGCCCAAACTGACCACGCCGGAGCGCAAGGCTGAGGTGGAGAAATACATTTACCAGACCGTACGTCAGACTGAAATCGAGAGGACATCGGTCGAGAAAGAAAAGACCGGCGTCTTCCTGGGGAGCTATGTTATTAATAAGGTCAACGGAGAGAAAGTGCCCATCTGGATTGCCGACTATGTGCTGCCCAGCTACGGCACCGGCGCCGTGATGGCAGTGCCCGCCCATGACCAGCGCGACTTCGAGTTCGCCAAAAAGTACGGCCTGCCCATTCGAGTGGTCATCGCCCCGCCGGACTGGGATGGCAAAGAGCTTGAAGCTGCCCAGGTTGAAACTGGCACTATGGTCAACTCGGCGCAGTTCAACGGCAAACCCAGCGACAAGGCCTTCGATGGCATCTGCGACTATATGGAGCAAAAAGGCTGGGGCAAGCGAGCTGTCACCTATCGCATCCGCGACTGGCTCATCTCACGCCAGCGTTACTGGGGAGCGCCCATCCCCATGATTTACTGTAAGAAATGCGGCATCGTGCCCGTGCCTGAGAAAGATCTGCCCGTGCTGCTGCCGCCCGACGCCGAGTTCAGACCTACCGGCGAATCGCCATTGAAATACTGCCAGTCCTTCGTCAATACCACTTGCCCCAAATGCTCGTCGCCAGCGCAGCGTGAGACCGATACCATGGACACCTTCATGTGCTCCTCGTGGTACTTCCTGCGCTATACCAGCCCCGAGGTGAATGATTTCCCCTTCGATAAAGACAGGATGAAGTTCTGGATGCCGGTCGACCTTTACACCGGCGGCGCCGAGCATGCCACTATGCATCTGCTCTACGCCCGCTTTTTCACCAAGGCTATCAGGGACATCGGGGTAGTGGACTTCGATGAGCCTTTTACCAGGCTGTTTAACCAGGGCATCATCATCTACAAAGGCGAGAAGATGAGCAAGTCCAAAGGCAATGTGGTGACGCCGGATATCTACGTTGGCGAGCTGGGCGCCGATGCTGTCCGTGTTTATTTGATGTTCGTGGGACCCTGGGAGATGGGAGGAGAGTGGAACGATAATGGCATCGTCGGCATGGGACGCTGGCTGAACCGCGTCTGGAATCTGGTCACTGGTGACTATTCGCCAAAAGCTGTTAGCCCTGATGCCGAAAAAGAGCTGAATCGCCTTACTCATCAGACTATTAAAAAAGCGACCGAGGATATCGAGCGCTTCCGTTTCAATACCATGCTGGCGGCGCTCATGGAATTCACCAACTATTTAAGCAAGGTGCAGGAAGAGGGCACCGTTTCTGTCTCAGCCTGGCAGGACGCCATAGCCAAACTGCTGCTGCTGCTGGCGCCGTCAACGCCGCATATCGCCGAAGAGCTCTGGACAGCCACCGGTCATCCCTACAGCATTCATAACCAGCGCTGGCCTCAGTGGGATGAAGCTATAGCCAAAGAAGAAGAAATCACCCTGGTCATCCAGGTCAACGGCAAGCTCAGGGACAAGGTCACCGTTCCCGTCTCCATCTCCGAAGCTGAAGCCAGGAAACTGGCGCTCGGCAGAGAGAAGATAAAACCTTACCTCGACAACAAACAACCCGCCAAAGTCATCTATGTGCCTGGAAGATTGATAAATATCGTGGTTGGGTAAACTCCATATAAAATACCACTTAGTTGCTGAAACAATGCTATCTTTTGTAATAAGTTTCATATTAAGATGTCAATCATGATTAAACCTGGCGCAGTTATTTCATACATAGATATGTGCAAGGAAGAAGGAGTAAGCCTCCAAAGAGGAATGAATTTTCGTCTACGAGGTAAAACCAGCATTATCTTAATGAGTTTGCGCCGTGACGCACCTTACGCAGATAGAGTTGAGGAAAATGGTAGAGTATTAATATACGAAGGACACGATGCACCTAGACGGAGTAATAGCCCAGATCCCAAAACAATCGACCAACCAATTGCAAATCCGAACAGCACACCTACACAGAATGGTCTGTTCTATCAGGAGGTAATGCGGTATAAAAACACTAAGAGCCAACCCGAACTCATAAAAGTATACGAGAAGATCCATCACGGTATTTGGGTATATAACGGGTTGTTCAAACTAGTTGATGCGTGGCAAGAAAAAGGCAAAACGAGAATAGTTTTTAAGTTTAAATTAGCGCTTTTAGATAATACAGATGTGTATCAGATTGAAGAACACGAAAAGTTAGAGCATAGCCGCCTTATTCCAGCATCCGTTAAATTAGAGGTCTGGGATCGCGACAGAGGCAAGTGTATTTTATGTGGAAGCAAAGACAACCTCCACTTTGACCACATAATCCCCTATTCTAAAGGAGGTTCTTCACTAGTTGCAGATAATATTCAATTACTATGTGCGAAACATAATTTGGCGAAAAGAAATAAAATAGAGTAGCAAAAGAAACAACATATTTTACTTATATTCTTATGGCACTTAAAATCCTTCTTATAGTAGTCATTGTAATTGTGGCGTTCCCCGTCTTCTGGCTTACCGGGGCGAAAGTGGTCAGGAAGATGGCTCATTTTCCAGCGCCGCCGTTTATCGGGCGCTTCCTGGACAGCAACTACCGCAGAAGAATTCAGCCGCCAAACAAGATTATCCAGCGCAGCGGCATTAAAGAGGGGATGCAGGTGCTGGAAGTCGGCTGCGGCAGCGGAGCCTTTACCACCTTTGTCGCCAGGGTGGTAGGCGCACAGGGGAAAGTCTATGCTCTCGACATCGCTCCCAAAATGTTAAAACAACTGGAAAACAAGCTCGCCAGACCGGAAAACCAGGATATCAAAAACATTAAATTAGTACAGAGCAGCGCTTATAACCTGCCCTTCGAAGATAACTCGCTCGACCTGGTCTATATGATTACGGTGCTTCAGGAAATACCTGACCGTAACCGGGCTTTGCAGCAGGCGAAGCGAGTATTGAAGCCAAACGGAATCCTTGCGATAACGGAGCTATTTCCCGACCCCGACTACCCCTGGAAATCGACCACGGTGAAACTGGGGAAACAGGCGGGCTTTACACTGGACGAAGTAGCGGGAAACTTCTGGAACTATACTGCCCGATTCAAAAAGCCGTAGAATAGTGCAGACATGGATACTATACGGGCAAACCTTGAAACCTTGCAGAAGCGTATTAATCAAGCCTGCGAGCGCAGCCACCGGTCACCCGGCGATATCAAGCTGGTGGCGATAACGAAGGGGATGCCCGCTGCTACCATCAAAGCTGCCTACGACTGCGGCATCAGGGACTTCGGCGAGAACCGTGTTCAGGAGGCACAGGAAAAAATAGCAGAGCTCGCTGAACTCAGGTCACAATTCACCTGGCACATGGTGGGGCATATCCAGGGCAATAAAGGCAAGCTTGCTGCCAGGCTTTTTGATATAATTCACAGCGTTGACTCGGTCAAACTGGCGCAGGTACTGAACAGGCAGGCACCAGAAAGGTTGCCGATACTCATCCAGGTCAATGTCTCCGAGGAGGTCACCAAAGAAGGATTTGCGGTGGAGCAGGTAGCCGGCGCTGTTGAAAGTATAAGTAAACTTTCTAATCTGGAAATAAGAGGGCTGATGACCATTGCCCCAATCGTTGACGACCCTGAAGATGTGCGCCCCGTGTTCCGTAAGCTGCGGCAGATGCGGGATAGCCTGGGGCTGGCGCATTTGTCCATGGGCATGACCGATGATTTTGAGGTAGCCATCGAAGAAGGTGCTACCATGATAAGAATAGGCAGAGCCATTTTCGGAAAGAGGAGGAGATTATGAAAATAAGTTTTATCGGCGGCGGTGTCATGGGGGAAGCGTTGCTGAAAAGCATCATCGCCAAAGGTGTCGCTGCACCTAAGGATCTCACTGTCAGCGATGTCAGCCAGAAGAGGCGAGACATTATCAAGAAAAACTACAAGGTAACAACCACCACCAGCAACCTGGAAGCAGCCAAAAAGGCAGAGGTTACCATCCTGGCAGTGAAACCGCAGGACGTGAATAATGTGCTCAAGGAATTGAAAGGACTATCCGCCAAACAACTGGTGCTCTCCATAGCTGCCGGCGTCACCCTGGAAACCCTGCAAAAAGGGCTAAACCATAGCTGTCTGGTGCGCGCTATGCCCAATATGCCAGCGCAAATCGGCGAGGGAATGACGGTATGGACAACTTCTACCGGGGTGAGTCAGAAACAGAAGGAAATGGTAAAAGCTATCCTGGCTGCCTCTGGTGAAGAGCTCTATGTCGCCAATGAGAAGTACATCGATATGGCAACCGCCGTGAGCGGCAGCGGTCCCGCTTATATCTTCCTGGTAATCGAAGCGCTTACCGATGCCGGCGTCCACATAGGCTTGCCACGAGATATCGCTGAGAAGCTGGTGATAGAAACGGTTATCGGTTCAGCCAGAGCAGTAAAAGGTATGGACAAACATCCTGCCGAGCTGAAAAATATGGTGACGTCGCCTGGTGGAACGACGACGGAAGGAATACTACAGCTCGAAACAGGAGGATTGCGGTCGCTCCTGCTCCGAGCTGTTATTGCTGCTTTTGATAAAGCAAAAAGCCTGGGAGCAAAATAAGAACTAACTCCCCGGTCTTTTTGCTTATTTCTCTAAAATTGCTATCCGGTTAGTTTATGTTTTCGGAGTCTCGCCGGGATGCAGCTTCTTCCATTTTTCCAGGAGCTGGTCTTTGCTCTCTTTATGAGCCGCATCGGGGACGCAAGAGTCTACCGGGCAGACCTCAGCACACTTCGAAGAAGGATTGGAGCCAACACATTCGGTGCATTTAGCAGCATCGATTTTATAGATGGTGTCGCCCTCGCTAATCGCCTTGTTGGGGCATTCCGGCTCGCAGGCGCCGCAGCTTATGCAGTCATCGGTGATTTTGTATGCCATTTTTACTATGTCCTCCTTGTCTCTTTTTTATAACAGCCTTTTATTTTATCTTTATTTTCCCTTGATGCCAAACTTCTTCCTCAGGGCAACAGCGACATGCTGAGGCACCATGTTATCGAGACAGCCTTTAAGCTGAGCTACCTCTTTCAGCAGGCTGGAGCTGAGAAACTGGTACTGCAGGCTAGCCATAAGGCAGAAGAGCTCGAGGTCAGGCACCAGCTTCTTATTCATCATCTCCATCTCAAATTCACGCTCAAAGTCAGAGCTCATCCTCAATCCTCTTACCAGAACCCTGGCTCCAATCTTCTTGGCGAACATTACGGTCAAACCGGAATACGGTTGAACTTTCACATTTTTCAGATGGGCTACCGCCTCCTTAGCCAGTTCCACACGTTCCTCGGTGGAAAACAAAAGACGCTTTTCAGGTCGGTCGTAAATGCCTATAACCACCTTATCAAATATAGCTGCGGCTCGGGTAGCGATATCGAGGTGTCCGTTGGTGATAGGATCGAAACTTCCGGGATAAAGAGCAATAATCAACTATGGTCCTCCCTATGATAGATTGAGATACAGGTATCCCCGTGCCGCCGCTCTTTAATAACATGTAAGCCACCGTAATCGCTCGCCAGAGGGGAGCGCGAGGCATGGGGAACGATAATCAAAGATTCCTCGTGAATATACATTGAGCTATCCAATTGCGTTAGCAGATTCCCAACGGTCGTGTCTGAATAAGGCGGGTCGATAAATATAATATCGTAGCTGCCTTCAAGGAAGGTCAGCGCCTTAGCCACACTACAACAATATACATGGGAATGCTGAGCGAACCCAGCATTTGCCAAATTTTGCTTAATAATAGCACAACAACGGGGTTGCTGGTCAACAAAATCAACCCATTCCGCATTACGGCTCAATGCCTCAATGCCCAGGGCACCGGTGCCAGCATACAGGTCAAGCATCCGTGACCAGCGACCGGCACGGGATACCAGCATGGAGAAGATAGCTTCTCTCACCCTATCCGTTGTCGGACGAATCTGGCACCTGTCGGGCACCTTCAAGGTCAATCCTCTGGCTGTTCCACCGGTAATTCTCATCGTAAAGCAGCACTATTATATACAGAGCAGTTCTATAGTCAAGTATCTGTGCTTTCAGTGGCAGTCACCTGCCTCAGGTGATGCCGATATAGGTCACCTCTGCTGTCATTGCGAGCGAAGCGAAGCAATCTCAACATTAGCAGATAGACACAGAGATTGCTTCGTCACTTCGTTCCTCGCAATGACGATAAATGTAGGGGGTGGAGACCAGGAAAGGCGATTCCCTAGGTAGAAATACCTGGTTGTTACAGGTCAAAAGGATAAGTAATACTACTTGCCCAACTTTCATAAAGACGGGTAAAAGTACTTGCTTTTCTTTTCAGAGGTATGATATACTCCGCTTCGGCATTTTTTGAGGCTAGGAGGGCTAAGTTCTTTGTTAGCTCAGTACGGTTACATAGGCATTCTCCTTATCGTAGCCATCCTCTTTACCGTTATCATGCCTCTTATCCCCTTAATTCTCAGCCTCATCGGTGTCGTCCCCAGCAAGAAGACCCCAGCCAAACTCTCTACCTATGAATGCGGCATGGAGACCGTTGGCGATGCCTGGATTCAATTCAACTTCAGGTACTACATCTTTGCCGTCATGTTCGTTGCCCTGGATGTGGTAAGTGTTTTCCTCTATCCCTGGGCAATTAACCTGGGAGAACTGGGCTTATTCGGCTTGCTCGGCATGGTCATCTTTTTCCTGATTATTATGGTGGGATACACCTATGCCTGGATTAAAGGAGCCCTGCAATGGAAATAGAAAGGCCCCCTATCTTCTCTCCCCAGGAATATGATGCCTCTGAAGGCTCCAGAATTGTCCAGTTGCGGGATAATTCCCGACAACCGATTCCCGACCCCGATAGCTGGCTGAAAGAGGAACTCCAACGCAATATTCTGCTGACCACAGTAGACTTTGTGATTGACCAGGCACGGGCACGCTCCACATTCCCATTCCTACTCGGATTAGCATGTTGTGCCATTGAAATGATGAGCGCGGGTATGTCACGGTTTGATTTCACGCGTTGGGGTCTGGACATTGCCCGCTGGTCACCCAGGCAGGCTGACCTGATGATTGTCGCCGGGACGCTCACCTGGAAAATGGCCCCCGCAGTAAGAACGCTCTATGATCAGATGGCTGAACCCAAGTGGGTTATTGCCATGGGTGTCTGCGCCATCAGCGGCGGTACGTTTAGAGAATCATATAGCGTTGTCCCCGGTGTTAACCGTATTATCCCCGTCGATGTTTACATACCAGGCTGCCCTCCGCGACCAGAAGCATTGATTTACGGCATTAACCTGTTACAACAGAAGATCCTCAAGGGTAGACTGACAAGGGAAAAAGATTAAGCATGATGTGGAGAAAAACAGCGAGGAGGCTGGCAACGAAGTGACGGCGCAGTTGAATTGCGAAGACATAGCCAAGAAAATATCCAGCACTTTCGCTGGAGCAGTGACCACTGCCAATAAGAATGCAGTCATTGTTGACAGCAAGTCGCTGTATCAGGTAGCCGAATATTTAAAGAATACCGCTGAATTTGATTTCGACTACCTGGCCAATCTGACGTCTGTAGACTATACGGACTATTTCGAGGTGGTCTATAACCTGGTTTCACTGAACCACAACCACAGCTTGACTTTAAAAACGAGATGCTTCGATAGAGAAAAGCCTGCTGTGCCTTCCGTCGTCAGCTTGTGGCGTACCGCTGACTTTCAAGAACGAGAGATTTATGATTTGATGGGCATCACCTTCAACGGGCATCCTAACCTGAAGCGACTATTCCTCTGGGAAGGATTCGAGGGGCATCCGCTGCGGAGGGATTACTTATAGTATGACACTGAAGACCCAGCCTTTCATCCTCAATATGGGGCCACAGCACCCCTCGACCCATGGTGTTTTCCGCATGAGGGTCACCCTCGATGGAGAGGTTGTGGTTGATTTTGAGCCGATCTTCGGCTACCTGCATCGCGGCATCGAGAAATTGGCTGAAGGGAGAACGTATACCCAAATTTTCCCTTTAACCGACAGATTAGATTATGCAGCGTCGATGACCAACAACCTGGCTTATGCGCTTGCCGTGGAAAAACTGGCGGGGATTAAAGTCCCTGAGCGGGCTGAGTACTTAAGAGTGATTATCGCTGAACTGATGCGCATCTCCAGCCATTTCCTTGGCATTGGTTCCTTACTCAATGATATGGGTGCTTTCTTCACTCCTTTAATGTACATGTGGCGCGAGCGAGAAAAGATCGTAGATTTATTTGAGATGGTATGCGGCCAGCGGCTTCTCTACAATTACATGCGAATTGGCGGCGTCAGCCATGATGTCCCCGAGGAATTTTTGCCGGCACTAAAAAGATTCGTCGCTGAAATGCCAGGGTTTATTGATGAATACAACCAGTTTCTGGCTACCAATGAAATCCTGCTGGCACGGACCAAAGGAGTAGGCGTCCTACCCAAAGATTTAGCCATTAACATCGGCGCCAGCGGGCCAATGCTTCGAGCCAGCGGTGTGAAATGGGACCTGCGCAGAGCAGACCCCTATTCTATCTATGACAGGTTTGACTTCGAAATACCGGTCACCACTGCCGGTGACTGTTATGACCGCTACTGGATTAAAATCCTGGAGATGAAGCAGAGCGTCCGCATACTGGAGCAAGCAATCGCCCAGCTACCAGCAAAAGGTGAAGCCTGCGCCACTGTTCCAGCGCTGGTGCGTCCCCCTGTGGGCGAAGTCTATTCCCGCATTGAAGCTCCTAAAGGAGAGCTTGGCTTCTATATCGTGAGTGATAATAGCATTGCACCCTATCGCTGCCATATCCGCCCACCGGAACTGATTAATCTTACTGCCCTGCGTGATATGGTCAGGGGATGGAAAATAGCCGACCTGGTACTAACGTTTGGTAGTATTGACATCTGTATGGGAGAGATTGACCGATAATGATGCTACTTGAGCAATTCCATATCTGGCTCAAAGCTATCTGGCCTGGATTTGAGTGGGCGGCATATGTCGTCCCCGCCCTGGTGGGTATTATTGTCCTCCTCGCTTTTGTCCTTATCATGGTCATCGTATTCATCTACATAGAGCGTCGCCTTGCTGCCAGATTCCAAATCCGCCTCGGCCCCAACCGGTTCGGTCCTGAGGGAATCTTCCAGCCCATTGCTACTGCGGTGAAAGTACTGTTAAAAGAGGACATCGTACCGGCGAAAGCCGACAAGATAATCCATTTCCTGGCGCCGCTGATTGTCTTCATACCTATACTGCTTATCTTCGCCGTAGTTCCTCTACATACAGGGGCTATCCTTACTAACCTTAACGTAGGCATAGTCTATATCGTGGCAATCAGTTCCATATCAACAGTCGGTATTTATATGGCCGGATGGAGCTCAAACAATAAGTATGCTTTGCTGGGGGCAATGAGGACGGTAGCTCAGATGGTGAGCTATGAGTTCCCTATAGTCCTCTCGATTGTCAGCGTGGTTGTGGTGGTTGGCTCACTTTCTATGAACCAGATTGTGGCAGCACAGACTATTCCCTTCTTTTTACTGCAACCGCTCGGCTTCGCCATCTTCTTTATCGGTGCGCTCGCCGAGATGAACCGCTGTCCTTTTGACCTCCTCGAAGCTGATTCCGAAATTGTCGCCGGTTACCATACCGAGTACTCCGGCATGAAGTTTGCCATGTTCTACCTGGGTGAATACGGTCATTCCGTGGTACACTCAGCCCTTATCTCCACACTCTTCTTAGGCGGCTGGCAAGGTCCTCTGTTACCCCCTATCATCTGGCTGCTTATAAAAATGGTGGTTGTATTTTTCATTATCGTCTGGATACGCAGCACTATTCCCAGATTCCGTGTTGACCAGTTGATGGGCTTTGCTTGGAAATGCTTGCTGCCCATGGCAATCATTAACCTGTTTATCGTGGCCATAGAAAAGCTATGGCTGCCAGCAACCATGCCCTGGTTGATGATTGTCATTAACTTTATCTGCGCTGGCATTTTAATATTGCTATGGTCAAGACTATTTACTCTCGGAGGCGGCAAAATTGAAGTTTGAGAGATACGGAATCGGTATCGCTAAAGGGATGGCATTAACCCTCAAACACCTCTTCCGTCCCCCGATTACCGTACAATACCCTGAAGAGAAGCTGGTTGTCTCGCGGCGAATTCGAGGCAATGAGCTGGTGTGGTTTATCGATAAATGCACCGGCTGCGCTACCTGTGCCAAGAGTTGCCCCCAGGGGAACATCGAGATAGTAACTCACCGGGGAGACGAAGACAATAGATACATCGTTGATAAATTCGAAATAGATACCGGGCGCTGTATGTTCTGCGGATTATGCGTCGAGTCCTGCCCTTACGAAGCGCTGGCAATGGGACTCAGCTATGAGCGCTCTCAGTACCGCCGCAATGATTTGGTACTGAGCAAAGCAGACTTAATGCCGTCTGATATCAGACAGCCCAGTGGCTACTACCGACCCAAGATTGAAGCTACTTTGCCCAAGCAGAGTTTACTCATCTATGGCGACAAGAAAAAAGAAGAAGGTGGACAGAAACTGCATGTGCTGCCGCTGAGCAAGAAGAGAGGCTGGGGTGTTTGATATCGTCTTCTATATACTGGCAATTATCAGCATAGCCGCGGCTCTGGCGGTGATATTCCTGCGCGATGTCTTCAGGGCTGCCCTGGCGCTCATCATGCTCTTCCTGGTCATTGCTGGAATCTACGTAACCCTCCATGCCGACTTCCTGGCTGTGGCACAGATTCTGGTCTATGTGGGGGCTATTTCTATTTTATTGATAGTCGGTATTATGCTTACCCGGGATGTCCATAAAGGAAACCCTTCAGGCAAGCTGCGTATACCCGCCATGATCGTGGGCATTCTGCTGCTCGCAACGCTGGCTATAACCGCACTGAGCACTGACTGGATGATCAGCTCCAAGCCGCCGCTGGAGAATACCGTGGGACTCATCGGAGAAAAGCTATTTGGCGAGGGCGGTTATATCCTGCCCGTCGAAATCACAGCAATCTTGCTGCTCACCGCAGTACTGGGAGCTATCGTGCTCATCAGGGAGAAGTAATCATATGTCAGTGGGTTTGGAACATTATTTAGTACTATCAGCGATTCTTTTCTCGCTCGGCTTGTATGGTGTACTGGTCAAGCGTAATGCCGTCATCATCCTGATGTGCATTGAAATAATGCTCAATGCGGTCAATATTACTCTGGTTGCCTTCTCACGCTACGTGACGCCACTGGCGCTCACCGGGCAGGTTTTTGCCATATTCGTCATGGCAGTAGCTGCCGCCGAGGCTGCAGTGGGCATAGCCATTATTATCACTATTTATCGCAATCGCGAAACTATCAGCGTTGATAAGTTCGATATAACGAAATGGTAGAGAGCTGAAAATGTGGGTTCAAGTTAAAAGCGCACCTAATTTAATGATAGCAGAAATGTGGAAGGAGTACTTCGAAGGCGAAGGTATACCGACGCGGCTACTGCCTGAGACAGGTGAATCTCGCCCTAAAGAGCTATCGGCGTACCGCGTGCTGGTATCACAGGAAAAAGTTCATGTCATTGAGGAGGTCTTAAGGAAACTCTAATGCCGCACCAAATCCCGTGGATAATACTGGGCTTACCCTTCCTCTCGCTTATTATCATTGCCTTTATCCTGAGGCCTTTCTTTAATAACCGCCCCAAGCTCGGCGGCTATGTGACCATCACTGCCATCGGCATTGCCTTTGCTCTCTCACTGTGGGTACTCATAGAGACAATGGGTGCTCCGGAACATAAACTGGAGATACCGAGCATCCACTGGTTAACGATCGGCAACTTCAATTTCAGCGTGGGCTTGCTGGTCGATTCTTTAACCGCAATAATGCTGGTAGTGGTCACCAGCGTCAGCCTGATGGTGCAGATTTACTCTCAAGGTTACATGGCTGGTGATTCGGGATACCACCGCTACTATGCCTTCATGTCTTTATTTACCGGCTGTATGCTCGGGCTGGTCACAGGCTCCAGCCTTTTGATGGTATTCCTCTTCTGGGAAGGCGTGGGCCTGGGTTCCTACCTGTTAATCGGTTTCTGGTTCCACCGTCCCTCTGCTGCCAATGCAGCCAAGAAGGCTTTCATCGTCACCCGTTTTGGCGACTTCGGCTTCCTGGCAGCTATCCTTTTACTGTATGCCAATACTCAAACCTTCGATATTACCGAGCTCCATGCGCTCGTCCTGGCCGGCACTCTGGGTGGAACGGTACTGACCTGGGCTGCCCTGGGTATTTTCATGGGGGCAATGGGCAAATCAGCCCAGTTCCCACTGCATGTCTGGCTGCCCGATGCCATGGAAGGTCCAACTCCAGTCAGCGCCTTAATCCATGCCGCCACCATGGTCGCTGCCGGCGTCTTCCTGGTAGCCCGCACTTATCCTATGTTCGAGCATGCTCCTGCGGCTCTCAACACCGTGGCAATTATCGGTGCTGTTACTGCCATATTTGCTGCCAGTATGGGTCTGGTGATGAACGATATCAAGCGTGTTCTCGCTTATTCAACCATCAGTCAGCTGGGCTATATGATGCTGGGACTGGGCACTGGTGGCGTCGCCATTGGCATTTTCCACCTGTTCAACCATGCCTTCTTCAAGGCAATGCTGTTCCTCGGCGCCGGTAGCGTCAATCACGGCACCGGTACATTCGATATGCGATTAATGGGCGGCTTGCGTAAAGCCATGCCCTGGACATTTGCCACATTTCTTATCGGCTCGCTCAGCCTCGCTGGCATCTGGCCTTTCTCCGGTTTCTGGAGCAAGGATGAAATCGTAGCCTCTGCCGCACAGAACCCAGCGCTGTTTATCCTCGCTATGATCACCGTATTTATGACCGCTTTCTATATGTTTAGAGCTATTTTCATGACCTTCGGCGGCGAATACCGGGGCGGAGCGCCTTCAGAGCATGGGCACAGCAGCCACGAATCTCACGGCCCCCATGAATCAGCGAAAGTAATGGTGATTCCACTGGTACTGCTGGCTATCCCGTCAGTGATCTCGGGGTGGCTGAACGTCACTGGCGGCTTCGGCGCCTTTATGGGGCATGGCGAGAGTCATGGAGAAGTTGCGCAGAGCTTTATCGGAGGGCTCTTCGGCGCTCTCACCCACCCCATACCACTGCTATCGCTGGTAGTAGCCATTCTGGGCATCTTCCTGGCATATGTTATGTACGGTGCCAAATGGATTTCTGCTGAGGCAGTGGGTAAGATGTTCAAACCCATTTATATTTTGTTCTCTAGGAAATATTTCCTCGATGAGCTCTATGAGAATGTACTGGTAAAAACAGTTCTGATAAATGGTATTTTCAGGGGTCTGGCCTTCTTTGATGCCCGCGTAGTCGACGGCGCCGTAAATGGTATCGCCCAGGGCACTGGAGCTGCCAGCAGGGCAATACGGCAAGCGCAAACAGGTCAACTGCAAATCTATGCCATGACTATTATCCTGGGCATTATAGCTATTGCAATATGTGTCGTTATCTTTGGTTGAGGTAAATTGAGTTGAACTCGTATTATTTAACAACAATACTGGCTCTTCCCGTAGTAGCGCTCATTATTATTGCCTTCTTGCCCAAGGACAGGGTAAAAGCCATTAAGTACACTGCCCTCATTTTTACTCTGGCTTCTTTCGCCCTCTCTATTGCCGTATTCTGCCTCTTCGACCGCTCTGCTGGGGCCGTAGGTAAAATACAGTTCGAGGAGAAGCTACCCTGGATTCCCTCTATCAACTGCTTCTATCATCTCGGTATTGACGGATTAAACCTGCCTCTGGTTATTTTGATGACCTTCCTCGGTTTCCTCTCAGTCCTGGTATCGTGGAAAGTGCAGCTACAGGCCTCGTGAGTATTTCATCTGGCTAATGCTTCTGGAAACGAGCATCCTGGGCGTTTTCTGCTCCCTCGACCTCATCCTGTTCTTCCTGTTCTGGGAGCTGGAGCTGATCCCTATGTATTTCCTTATCTCCGTCTGGGGCAGTGGCAGAAAAGAATATTCCTCCCTTAAATATGTGATATACACGCTTACCGGCAGCGCCATGATGCTGGCTGGCATATTGAGCGTTTACTTCACCACCGGCAGCTTCGCTGTCATGGAGATAGCAGGCAAGATAGCCGTCGCCAAGTCGGTTATCCCCGCTGGCGCCATGTTCTTCCTGCTCTTCATCGGTTTCGCTATCAAGCTGCCTATGTTCCCGTTCCATACCTGGTTGCCTGACGCGCACACCGATGCGCCCACTGCAGTCAGTGTTATCCTGGCTGGCGCCCTGCTTAAAATGGGCGGCTACGGTATGATACGTCTCGTTGTCAGCGTCCTGCCCGATGTAGCCAGACAAGCGGCACCGATACTCGCTGCTCTCGCTATTATCGGTGTGCTCTATGGCGCCTGGGTCACTATGAGGCAGACTGACCTGAAACGGTTGATTGCATACAGCAGCGTCAGCCACATGGGATACGTGCTGCTGGGCATCTTTGCTCTCACTGACGTAAGCCTCACCGGCGCTGCTCTCCAGATGTTCAGCCACGGCATTATTACCGGGCTCCTCTTCGCCATGGTAGGGCTGGTCTATGAGAAGACTCACGACCGTAATCTCAACAATCTCGGCGGGCTGGCACGGCAGATGCCGGTTATCGTAGTCATCTTCAGTATCGCTGGGCTGGCTTCTCTGGGATTGCCCGGCACCAGCGGCTTCGCTGCTGAATTTATCACTTTTGTCGGTTGCTTCTCCAGCACCGCTTTTAATGGAATCCAGATATATACCCTGCTCGGTGTATTCGGCGTCGTCTTTACCGCCGGCTACATTCTGTGGATGTTGCAGAGAGTATTTTACGGACCGCCACTGGACAAATTTAACGGCGTACCAGATGCGGATAACGTTGAGAAAGTATGTATCTTCTGTTTCGTTGCTGCCATTCTGCTGGTTGGTATCTACCCGGCCATTCTGACCAATATCATCAAGCTGGGTATTGAACCCATAATAAAAGTAATAGGTATGTAATCCGATGACGATACTAATGAATGAACTTCCCTTCCTGGCGCCAGAGCTTACCCTCCTGGTTTTCGCCTTGCTGGTAATCCTGCTTGATTTGTTTGTGAAGCAGAAGAAGGTTCTGGCCTATGTCAGCATCGTGGGCTTGATAGTGTCCATCGGTTTCACCATCTCCATGTGGGGCGCTCCCACTGTAGATATCTTCTTCGCTATGCTGGCTGTCGACCGCTTTGCCCTGTTCTTCAAGCTTCTGCTTGCGGTAGCTGCCGGGCTGGTTATCCTGGCTTCACAGGACTATGTGAGCAAGTTCGAGAGATTTCAGGGCGAGTACTACGCTCTGGTGCTGCTATCAGCCCTGGGTATGATGCTGTTAACTGCAGCTACAGACCTCATTGCCGTGTATGTGGCATTGGAACTGAGTAGCATCTCTCTCTATGTGCTCACCACTTTCTTAAAAGACAGAAAATCAACCGAATCAGGATTAAAATATTTGCTGCTGGGCGCTGTCGCCTCCGCCATCCTGCTCTATGGCATGGCATTCGTCTACGGCATCACCGGTAAAACCTGTTTCCTCTGCGTCGCCGGCATGGTGGAAACAATGCCTATCCAAAGTATTATCCAGAATCCAGCACTGCTTGTGGGCATTATCCTGCTCATTGCTGGTTTCGGCTTTAAGATTGCCAGCTTCCCCTTCCAGATGTGGGTCCCCGATGTTTACGAAGGCGCACCCACCCCGGTTACCGCTTATCTCTCCGTCGCCAGTAAAGCTGCTGGCTTCGCTGTGATTACCCGTGTCATGCTCGTCCTCTTCGGTCAGCCGGCATGGCTGAGCGCCGACTGGGGCATGATTATCGCTATTCTCAGCGCCATCACTATGACCGTGGGTAACGTAGCCGCCCTGTTCCAGACCAATATCAAGCGCCTGTTCGGTTACTCCAGTATCGCTCAGGCAGGTTACCTCATGGTGGGGTTGGCAACGGTAGGCATGGCATCAACCGATGCCATCGCCGGGCGCAGTGGGATGCTCTTCTTCCTTATGAGCTATGCGGTCACCAATCTCGGAGCCTTCTTCGCCATCATCGCTATTACCAATAAGGTCAATAGCGATGAAATCAGTGACTTTACCGGTATGAGTAAACGAGCGCCGCTCCTGGCGCTGGGGTTAAGTTTCTGTCTTATCTCCTTGATTGGCTTACCTCCTACTGGAGGACTCATCGCCAAAATTTACATCTTCAGCGGTGCGGTGCAGCATGGCTTGCTATGGCTGGTCATCGTAGCCGTCATCAATAGCTGTATCTCGGCTTTCTACTACTTGAAAGTGGTAAAGGCAATGTGGGTAGGAGCGCCAGCCTCGGAAGAGAAGGTGCCTTCATCCGTAGCGTTGCGAGTTGCCCTCGGCATCTGCTGCGTCATGGTATTCCTGCTCGGTGTCATTCCCGGTGGTTTTACCGGTATTGCTGAAGCCGCCGCTAAAATCTTCGGCTCTTAGAATCCGCAGCTCTTACCCGAGATACCAAAGCATAGAAAACCTCTCTTCTAACCATGTCATGAATTATGGTTGCTCACTTGAAACAGACCGATGTTCGTGATAAGTTATCCTGGTCGTTTACAATTACCTTATCCCAGAAACACACCTCGAATTTTAAAAAGGAGTGACATCTACTATGAGCAATGCTAAGCAAGCCGATAACATCTACCTGATAGACACTAAAATGTTTGGTTTTGAACGGTTCAATGCAGCCTATCTGGTAAAAGGAAAGGAGCTTGCTCTTATCGACACTGGCCCAGCAAGCTCAACCGAAGTGGTGCGTGCTGGCATTAAAGCACATGGATTTGCTATCGAAGACATATCGTATATCTTTATTACTCACGAACACGGCGACCATAGCGGCAATGCTGGCAAGCTGTTAAAAGAGAATTCAAAAGCAAAGGTCTATGCCAGTCCCATTGATTCAGAGCATTTAATCGATCCAGCCAGAAAACGCCGCTGGTTAAAGGATACTATGAAGCCAGAGATGGCGGCGAGGTTTGGTGAGATGCATCCCGTCCCGGCGTCTCGCCTGGCACTGTTAAAGGACGGCGACGTGTTTGATTTGGGAGACAGTGAGAAATTGAGAATTATCTTCACACCGGGACATCAACCCAGTGGCATCGTAATATACTCGGAGAAAAGCAAGGGGCTGTTTATCAATGACCTGGTAGGGCTTAACTTTGCTGATGCTGGCGCTGCCTGGATTTTTACTCCGCCAAAGTCTGATGTTAAGCAGGCTATGGAATCGATGAAGAAGATCATGGATATGCCTGTTAGCAGACTTTACCTGGGTCATTTCGGAATCTGGGATAATCCTAAAGAGGTTATGCAAAATGCAATGAAGCGAATGCAACGGCTGATGGATATCGGAGCGCAATGTGTGAAGGAAGGAAAACCAGAGGAAATCGAACCGAGAGTTTTAGCCTTAATGAAACCGGAAGCAGAAAAAATTAAAGCGTCAAGGGGAGGGGAGGGAATCTATAAATATGTCAGCGGGGAACTGATACCTCATCTTGGAGGGAATTTCGCCAGATATTACTTGTCGTTGCAGCCATAATTACATTAAACCGCTGTTAAATCTTACCAGGACATAGGTGCCAGCTTACCGAAGTAGACTATAGTGTGTTTTTCTGTCTCTTTGTCAGGCTTCACTCCCGCCTTATCCAGAAGCTCCCTGGTGGCATAGATAGGAGCTTCCACCCGCATGGCAATGGCGATGGCATCGCTGGGGCGAGCATCAATATCCATCTTCATTGAGCCGGCATTCAAAGAAACGCTGGCATAGAAAATGCCGCTTTTCAAATCGGTAATCACCACGTGGTCAACCTTTGCCCCCAGTTTATCCACGATAGTACAGAGCAAATCCGGAGTGAGTGGTCGAGGTACTTTCACATTTTCCATGACTACCGATATGGCATTCACTTCAACCAGACCTATCAACACAGGAAGATATCGTTCACCGTTTTTCTCCTTTAAGAGCACCACCGGCTGTGAGGTATCCCTAGTGATTCCTACATTCTCTACCACCATCTCGACCACATTTTCTTTTGGAGTATCCTGCTGTTCCCCTGCCCCTCTCAATACAGAAACAATCCTGTTGTCGCCAAGCCACTTCACTGCTTGAATAAGCCCATCCGGCAGAAATACCGAGCACAGTATCAACAGAACAATGACTATCCCGCAACCAAGCAGACACCATTTTGCCTTGCTCAGCCTGCCGCTACCTCTCCTTATCGGCTGTTGTTCACTACTACTGTATTCCGTCTCCATCTTCTCTCTCCTTTTGTCTACCGATAGGAATCATGCATTCTTCGTTAAGTTCATCTTACGCTGAAAATTTTTTGAAAGCAAAGACAAGATGCCCCTGACGGGCAACCTGCTATGCCAGCGGCGGTGAGCTGTGCTAATATTGACTGCTACCACAAACTATTGATTAACCTTAGACAAAAAGGAGGCTCATCGTGAAAGCATCCGAAGGTAAATTAGGTAGAGTATTCATCATCCGATTGGAAGATGGTGATGTGATTCCCGACTGCATCGAGCGCTTTGCTGCAAAAAAGAAGATATCGGTTGGACAGGTTATCCTGATCGGAGGCATTCATAATGGTCAGGTGGTATCTGGACCACGACATACCGACAAAATCCCACCGGAGCCAATGCTTATCCCTCTTGATGGCGTCCACGAGGTAGTAGGCATCGGGATACTTACTCCCGACGGGAAGGGTAAACCGGTGCTCCATATCCATGCTGCCCTGGGCAGAGCTGGCAGAACTATCACCGGTTGCCTGCGCCCGGGTGTGTCAACATGGACAATCGGTGAAGCAATTATTTACGAAATACTGGTGGCAGGCGTGCTGCGCCTCACGGACGAGAAGACACATTTTGACCTGCTGGAAATTGGTCAGCGATAGGTGATATTTTCCACGACCAATCAATACAATAGTAATACCGCAATCGTTACATTATCTATTTGCTTGCTCGCCATTCTGTTTCTTTTAGAAAAAATGTCATGACGAAGCCACCGAGAGCTAATACTGCCCAGAATACAAAAGGTAAACCATAGTATATGCCAGCCAGACTGTTGCCGATGGGAGGCGCCACTACCCAACCTATATTGGAGATAGCAATTACTAATCCTACAGCCGTCCCCGATAGTGCCGAGCCCACTTCTTTGGTCTCTATAACCATCGTGGTAATCAAAGACGGAGTCATCGAAGAAAAGATACCCGACATTACAATTAGCAGCCATGCCATCTCGTTGTGAATCACGGACAATAAGCCAACCGTGAGTACGTTAACTATATACGCAATAATGAGTAATAATTTTCTTGAGCCAGTTCTGTCTGATAGCAAAGTGAGCGGGATTACTGAGAGCATGCCAATGCCTCCAAACAATGCCAGTGTCCCATCAGCCGCCGCCAGCCAGCCATTTCCACGGAGATAGAGAGGCAAGAAACCAATCATTCCCTGGTTGCAGCCACATTGGGCGAAGAGAGTTAAACCAAGCATCCAGATAGCCTTAACATGCCAGAGATGGGAAAACGCCTGGCGAATTGGGACTCTTGTCTCAGAACCCACGGGCTTTATTCTCTCTGGTTCTCTCACGGTAAAAAGCCAGAGGAGACCTATTATAATACTGACAGCGCCATAGAGGAATAACACATTTCTCCAGCCGCCAAGCCATGGTGATACGATAGTGGCGCTAATCAGGGGGCCGACTATAGCTCCAATTCCTCCACCAGTTCCTATTAGACCCTGAGCCATGCCCTGTTGCTGCCTCGAAACTGATATGCTGGCGCCCTTGGTTATCGCTGGTACGCTTATTGAACTAACAAGCCCCCATAGGAAAGCAGTACCCATAAGGCTCATAAAATCAACCAGAGACCTCTCAGTGCTCCGCTTAATCCTGCCAGGATGCTCACAAGAATAAGGGTAAGCCTGACGCCAAGGCGGTCACAGAGCCATCCGCCCAGCGGCATAACAAAGACGCTGCCAAGCACCAGAATGCCCCAGACCGCCCCTATCTGCACTAAATCCAGTCCTAAGTCATCCGAAATCTCTTTGAACAGGACAGGCATGCAGGTAGTCGACAGCATCCTGACAAAGGCAAACGTCAAGGACGACAGGATAAGGACATACCAATTAGTTCGTGGGGGATTATCGGTAGCAGCTAACGACAATTTTTCTTTTCACAATCCTGCAAGGTTCAAAAAAACACGTATCATGATTCCTTGCATATATGAGGTAGTATCTCAACTATTCTTACCTGCTCGCCATCCCGTCTCTTTCACAAAGCTGAGAGCGATGATGCCGCAGATAGCCAACCCTGCCCAAAACACAAAAGGTAAACCATAATTGATACCCGCCAGGCTATTGCCGATCGGAGGTGCTATAAAGCCGCCTATATGGGCAATAGCGACCACCAAAGCTACAGCCGTTCCAGAAAACGTTGAGCCCACTTCTTTGGTCTCTATACAGAGAGTAGTGAGCAGCGGAGGGGCGATACCAAAAAAGCCTGAAATTATAATAAGGACCCATACCAGTTCATTGTGAATCACCGACAGCAAGCCAATACCGAGCATACCTGCTGCGAATCCCCCGAAAAGGCAGAGTTTTCTCGAGCCGATTTTATCCGATAGCAGGGTGAGAGGGATGACCATCAGAGCGCTCACGCCGCTATAGGTAGCCAGTGTCCCGTCAGCCGCAGCCGCCTGCCAGCCATTCCCACGGAGATAGAGGGGCAGAAAGCCAGACATTCCCTGGATACAGCCATAGTAGGCGAGCAGAGCGACGCCAAGGAGCCAAATAGCTTTGAGACGTAACAGGCGTGTAAACGCCTGGCGAAGCGGGGTTGATCCTTTCGAATCCACAGCCTTTACCCGCGCCGGTTCTTTCACAGTGAACAGCCAGAGCAGGCTGATAACAATAGCAACGCCACCATAGAGAAACAACACATTTCTCCAGCCGCCGAGCCATGGTGACAGGATAGTAGCACTAATCATCGCTCCGAGTATAAATCCAATTCCTCCCCCGGCTCCCAATAATCCCTGAGCCAGCCCCTGCTGTCGTCTTGGCACTGACAGGCTGGCGATTATATTTAAGACGGGCATAGCCACTGAACTTATCAGGCCCCATAAGAAGCTTGTTGCCATCAGACTGAGGAAATCATTCGAGAATCCTCTGAGGGCGCCGGTTAATCCCGTCAGTAAACAAACAAGGACGATGGTACGCTTGACACCAAAACGGTCAGAGATTAATCCACCTATCGGTATAACAACCACGCTGCCCAATGAGAGCATGCCCCAGACAGTGCCTATCTGAACCAGGTCCAGTCCCAGTTCTCCCGATATCTCCTTGAACAGGACTGGCATGCACCTCATGGGCATGGCTAGCACAAAGGCAAACGTGAGCCCGGCGAGGATAAGTACGTACCATCTATTTGGCGGGGTCTTACCGCTATCAATTGATGACAAGTCTTCTTTTCACAATTCTGCAAGGTTTTCGAACTAACGTATTTTAATTCCTTGCATCAACGGAATGACACTACAATTGTGAGGAAATTTTCAGGGAACATTCTAATCCTATGTTCTATAATCAGTCAATCTGCCATGCTCGTCCAACGTTAAAATAATTCAGCCACAACGGTAGTGTGTAAATACCTTTTTGCCTCTTTACAAAAAATACCGTACTATATTACGATATATCGTAATATAGTGGAAGGAGGTTGGGCATGTTTCGACGAATTTTTGACTTTGAACAGCATTCACGAATGTTCGAAAAGGGGGATATAAAATACATTATTCTCGACCTACTAAAAGACAAGCCGAGTCATGGCTATGAAATTATACGTGCCCTTGAAGAACGTTTCCACGGCTTTTATTCTCCGAGCGCTGGCAGTGTTTATCCTACCCTTCAAATGCTGGAGGACATGGAATACGTCACTTCTATAGAAAGGGATGGGAAAAAGGTGTATACCATCACCGATAAAGGAAAAGGGTTCCTTACTGAGCGGGAAGAGGTTATTGATAAGATTAAATGCCATATGCGGGCCTGGGGGGAAGCAGGTAACCGGGAAGAGTTTCGTGAGACCTTTCGAGAGCTACGAGATATTGCCCACCTTCTCGGTAGAAAAGCCCGTCGGATGAATCCGGATAAGTTAACCAGAATCAAGGAAATAATGACCAGGGCTTGCCGTGATATAGAGAAGGCAATCGAAGCAGAAAAATAAAAGACTGCAAGGGTGTAGTAACAGGCCCAGTCAAATAAATTGAAATCAGAGGTCTTAAGAATGGAACAGATAAAGGGTAACCGGAATAGATGGATTGCCCTTGCCTTTATGAGCATTTCAATGTTCGTTATTGCTCTGGATAATACGGTATTGAACCTGGCTCTGCCTTCTATTGCTAAGGAGCTTGGGTCCAGCGCCAGCGAGCTTCAATGGATTGTGGATGCCTATGTACTGGCTATTGCCGGACTGTTGCTGACTATGGGCTATATGGGTGACCGCCTGGGTCGTAAGCCGACTCTTATGGCAGGGCTGGTGGTCTTTGCTCTTTTTTCACTGGGCGCGGCACTTTCCAACTCCACAGAGATGCTTATCAGCATGCGGGCAATGATGGGCATCGGGGCAGCAGCAATCATGCCAGCGACTCTGTCAATTCTGACGGCGACTTTCTTTGACCCTAAGGAGCGCGCTCAGGCGATTGCCCTCTGGGCGGCGGTGTTTCCTCTGGGCATGGGGATTGGACCTCTTATTAGCGGCTGGCTGTTGAATAATTTTCACTGGAACTCAGTTTTCTATATCAACATCCCGATTATTGTAATAGGACTGCTCGGCGGATACTATTTCATCGAAAACTCGAAGTCCGATAATCCACGTCGGATAGATATTTTAGGCGCTATTTTCTCTATTGGCGGCTTCTTTGCTCTGGTTTATGCCATCATTCAAGCCGGGATGGATGGCTGGACAGCAGCGCATGTCCTTTACGCGTTCGGCGCAGCCTGCATACTGCTAGCCCTTTTCATCCTCTGGGAATTGATGGCTAAGAATGCCATGTTACCGTTACATTTCTTTAAAAACATGTCTTTCACTGGAGCCAATGTGGCATTGACACTGGTTTCTTTTGGTCTGTCGGGCTCCCTATTCTTCTTGGGTCAGTTTTTGCAGTCCGTGCAGGGCTATACTCCGCTTGAAGCCGGTGTACGGCTTTTACCTATGGCCATAGTATCCTTTATCGCAGCGGCAGTATCGGCACGGATTGCTAATCTCATAGGTACCAAGTTTACTGTAGCTCTGGGCATCTTTATCGCCGCTGCTGGCTTTTTCCATTTCGCACAAATAGTCGCTGTTGACACTAGCTATGCCGATTTCGCCATTGCCATGTGTATTACCTCTGTGGGTATCGGTTTTACCATGAGTCCAGCCACAAACTCCGTTGTGGGTTCAATCCCGGTCGGCCAGACCGGTGTGGGCTCGGCTATGAATAACACCACCCGTCAGATTGGCGCTGCTCTGGGAGTAGCCATATTGGGAACCATATTAAATGCTACCTATATAACTAAAATAGATGCTGTAAACTGGCCGCTACAGCTTCCCGTTCAAGCTATGGAGATGATTCGTAAAAGCATCTATGGAGCCCAGATTGTCGCTCAGAATGTCCCCAATCCACAGCTATCACAGATGATTATTACTCAATCTAAGGAAGCTTTTGTCTCCGGTTCAGAACATGCTCTGATGATTGCTGCTGCCATTATGGTAGTAAGCTCCATTATCACATTGTTGATATTGCCGTCACGGGTGCGGCCTCCGAAAGATGAAGGCTACCGTATAGCAGAAACACAAGGGCAGGGAAGGATACAGAAATAACCGAACCAATCATTAAGTTGAGGCCAGATTCGTTTCTTTAAGAAAAGGAGTAAAATATTTGTCCTTTTATCACATTTGGTCATCATGAGGACAGGGATATCAATAACCGATGATTAAGTTAATTAAGCACCTCAGGCCATTTATCTGGTTGGTTGTAGCGATATTTGTTCTTTTGTTTGCGCAGGCAATGAGTGACCTCTCTTTACCCGGTTTAATGTCAGATATAGTCAATATTGGCATACAACAGAACGGTATTCAAAATGCGGCTCCGAATGTCATTCGAGAAAGCGAATTTAATAAGCTAACACTGTTTATGAGCACAGGTGATAAAGCGGAGGTTAGCAGCAATTATATTGTTCTCGATAAGCAATCACTTTCCCCCGAGGACTTTGCCAGGGACATCATCAAATATCCCTTATTAGCCACTACACCTCTGTATGAACTTACTACAAATGATAAGACGAGAATTGCACAACTAAATGCCATTTTCAGTAAAGCCATTCCGGTGGTATCCACCATTGAACAAAACGGCATTGCTGCCTTCAGTGGAACTACTCTGCAAGTTCCCCCTGGCATAGACCCATTTGTATTGTTGGCCCAATTGCCTCCAGCTCAGCGTGATGTGATTCGTAACAATATTGCGGAGAGACTTCACTCCATGCCAGAGAGTTTATTAAAACAGTATTCGATAACGTATATTACCGGCGAATATAAAACGATTGGCATCAATGTCGGTGAACTACAAATGAATTATATGCTGGGAATCGGTCTGCTTATGCTGCTTCTTACGCTTGCCAGTGTCGCCTGTTCCATAACTGTAGGCTACTTATCGGCAAGAACTTCCGCCGGACTTGGCTTTAATTTGCGACGGCAACTATTCGAGAGGGTTGAGAACTTTTCCAGTACCGAGTTCGATAAGTTCTCCACAGCTTCATTGATCACCAGGACGACCAACGATATAACACAGATACAAATGCTGATGGTAATGCTGTTCAGGTTCGTTTTCTATGCTCCGATAATCGCGTTTGGCGGTATTATTAAAATGCTCAATGCCGACAGGTCGATGTTATGGATAATCGCCGCAGCAGTTGGAATCCTGTTGACCATAGTGGTGGTGATGTTCATTGTTGCCCTTCCCAAGTTTCGCTCTATACAAAATTTGGTCGATAAACTCAACCTGGTAACTCGTGAAATGCTCTCCGGTTTAATGGTAATCCGTGCATTTAACACTCAGCAACACGAGGAGAGAAAATTTGACATAGCGAATACAGACCTGACTAAGATAAGTCTTTTTGTTAACCGCGTCATGGTAGCGATGATGCCAATCATGATGCTGATCATGAACAGTGTCATGCTTCTCATCGTATGGGTTGGTTCCCACCAGGTTGACATTGGGTCTATGCAAGTGGGCGACATGATGGCTTTCATGCAATACGCTATGCTGATCATCTTCTCTTTCTTTATGATATCAATGGTATCCATAATGTTGCCGCGCGCCAGCGTTTCCGCCGACAGAATAAGCGAAGTTCTTGAAACCGAGCCAGCTATTATTGATCCGAAAAACCCTCAAACTTTCGACGGAAATCTTTCTGGAGTGGTGGAATTCCAGGATGTATCCTTCCAATATCCAGGTGCCGAAGAAGATGTGCTGAAACATATTACATTTACATCAAAGCCGGGCCAAACGATGGCTTTCATTGGCAGCACAGGGAGCGGTAAAACGACTCTTATCCATTTGCTCATGCGTTTCTATGACGTCACTGGTGGCAGCGTTATGGTTGACGGAGTGGACGTGCGGAATGTCAGCCAACATGATTTACGGGACAAAATCGGCTACGTTCCTCAACAGGCGGTATTATTCTCCGGCACTATTGAAAGCAATATAAAATACGCCGTCGAAAACGCTACAAACGAGGATTTGGCGAAATCAGCAGAAATCGCTCAGGCGATGGATTTTATTTCAGCCAGCGAGCAAAAATTTGCCATGGCTGTAGCTCAGAATGGCACAAATTTTTCTGGAGGGGAGAAACAAAGACTATCAATTGCTCGTGCCCTAGCTAAGAAACCAGAAATATACATATTCGATGACAGCTTTTCCGCTCTTGATTTCAAAACCGATGCAGCACTTAGAAAAGCCTTGAAGCAAGAAACAAACAAAGCAACTGTGCTCATTGTGACTCAGAGGATCGGCCCCATTATGGGAGCAGACCAGATTGTGGTACTGGATAATGGTGTCATTGTGGGTACAGGTACGCATAAGGAGCTTATGGAAAGCTGCAGCGTCTATCGAGAAATTGCATTGTCCCAGTTGTCAAAGGAGGAGCTCGCTTCATGAGTCAACAGAGTGGAGCGCAACCAAGAAGCGGCGGACTGCCAGGCATGGGACCAATGGGTAGAGGGCCCATGGGCAGAGGTGGTGGCCCAATGGGTGCGGCAATGATGGGTGGTGAAAAGCCAAAAAGCTTTAAAAAGACGATGAGGACCTTTTTGAACTATCTGAGGCCTTACCGTGTTTCGTTTAGCCTGGTATTACTTTTTGCCATCGCCAGTACCGTTTTCACCATAATAGGACCCAAGCTGCTTGGCAATGCCACCACCAAGCTCTTCGAAGGTGTCGTGGCCAAAGCGATGAATGTCCCAGGTGCGGCAATCGATTTTGGTTACATTGGAAGGATAGTCCTCATTCTAGTCGGCCTTTATTTACTCAGTGCTATTTTCAACTATATCCAGGGCTACATCATGTCAGGCATCGCTATGAAAGTTACCTATGCTTTCCGGAAGAATATCTCCGAAAAGATAAACCGAATGCCACTCAAGTACTTCGATACAAAGACTCATGGGGAAGTACTGAGCCGTGTCACTAACGATGTGGATACGATTAACACGACATTGACCCAGAACCTATTCCAGATAGTGAGCTCGGTAACGACCATTATCGGTGTGCTTATCATGATGCTATCCATAAGCTGGCTCATGACTATTATAGCGCTGGTGATATTGCCCGTATCTTTCATTTTTGTCAGGTCTGTAGTGAAGGCATCGCAGAAATACTTCAGGAGGCAGCAGGCTTACCTGGGCCATGTGAACGGGCATGTGGAGGAAATGTATGGCGGCCATACAGTAATGAAGGCCTTCAATGGAGAGGAAAAATCAATTAAGAAATTTGATCGTCTCAATGAAGAATTATATGGAGCAGCATGGAAGTCCCAGTTTCTATCGGGGATGATGATGCCAATTATGCACTTTGTGGGAAATCTGGGTTATGTCGGAGTAAGCATTCTCGGAGGGTACCTCGCTGTAAGAGGGGCTATTGGAGTCGGCGATATTTTAGCCTTCATTCAATATCTGAGGTCATTTACCATGCCGATAGCACAGACCGCCAATATCGCCAATGTCTTACAGTCAACCGCAGCTGCGGCTGAGCGTGTGTTTGAGTTTCTGGATGAGAAAGAGGAAATACCAGAACCAGATGACGCCATCAAGCTGAAGACCATTACCGGAAATGTATCATTCAAGCATGTACGTTTTGGCTATAATCCTGATAAAGTAGTGATTCGTAATTTTTCGGCTGCTATTAAATCGGGGCAAAAAGTGGCTATTGTAGGCCCAACCGGTGCTGGCAAGACTACCATCGTTAAATTGCTCATGCGGTTCTATGATGTGAACGACGGAGCCATCATGATTGACGGAGTTGATACACGGCAATTACGGCGCCACTATCTGAGAAGTATGTTCGGGATGGTTTTACAAGACACCTGGCTTTTCAACGGCGCAATCCGAGAAAACATACGGTACGGGAAGCTCAATGCTACCGACGATGAGGTTCTCGCGGCAGCCAGGATTGCCTATGTTGATCATTTTATTCGCACGCAGCCACAAGGTTATGATACAGAGCTTAATGAAGAATCCAGCAACATCTCACAGGGACAGAAACAGCTATTGACCATAGCACGTGCATTTCTGGCCAACCCCAAGATCCTGATATTGGACGAGGCAACGAGTTCGGTTGATACCAGAACGGAAGTCTTAATTCAAAAAGCCATGGAAGAACTTATGAAGGGAAGGACCAGTTTTATTATCGCTCACCGTCTCTCTACTATACGTGACGCGGATATCATACTTGTCATGAACGATGGAGATATCGTCGAGCAGGGTAACCACCATGATTTGCTGGCCGCCAATGGATTTTATGCATCTCTCTATAGAAGCCAGTTCGAAGCTATGCCCGCCTAATTGAATTTCCTTCCCTGGTATTAGACTAAATTTATCACAATATTTTAACAAGCTCGATTTCAAATGTCAGGTCTTTACCAGCAAGGGGATGGTTGGCATCCAGCGTCACTGTCGTTTCAGACATTTTGGTGATGGTGACGACGATAAGCGAACCGTCGCTCTGGGTTGATTGTAGCTGCATACCTACCTGTGGGGTAATATCTTTGGCAAGATCAGCTCGGGGTATTTCCAATGTCAGGTCATTACGGTATGGACCATAAGCCTCATTTGACGGGATGATAACGGTTTTCTTTTCCCCGACTTTCATACCGAGGACAGCTTTGTCAAATCCAGGAATTACTTTGCCTCCACCCAGGGTAAATTCCAGAGGTTTACGCCCAACCGATGAGTCAAATACGGTACCGTCAGCCAATTTTCCGGTATAATTCACCTGCACGGTATTACCATTCTTCACTTGTGCTGCAGCGGACGGCGTGTTACATCCTGACAGTAGTATTCCTCCTAACAAAAAAACTGCTATTAAACCAATGTGGCTCTTTTTCACCAATAACCTCCAATTTCTATGTTAAGCTCCAGGGTCATGAAAAAAATACACCATTTATCATAGCATAGTTCCTCGCATAAGTCTGAAAAAGTTAACCACAGACACCAAATGATTCTCAGACAATGCTAGTACTACAAACATAACAGGTGATACAATTATTAAGCCGGTAATGATAGACATCTGCAAGTAAACATAGGAGGGAGCGACTATGAAAGTCCTGGGCATTGTCTGCAGCGCGCGCAAGGAAGGCAATACGGAGATACTGGTAAAAGAAGCGCTTGCTTCAGCGCAAGAGGCGGGGGCTGAAACTGAACTTGTACTGGTGGCAGGCAAGAATATTATGCCCTGTGACGGATGTAACAGTTGTCGCCAGACCGGTGCTTGCCATATCAAGGATGATATGCAGCCTATATTTAAACAACTCGAAACGGCAGACGGTATTATATTCGGCTCTCCAGTATATTTCGGCAGCGTAAGCGCTCAAGCCAAGGCTATCATGGACCGGACTTTCCTATTCCTCCCGGACATGAGGCTGAAAGGGAAAGTAGCGGCGCCAATTCTGGCGGTAAGGCGGATAGGCGGCGGACAGACGCGTACCCTGCTATTCGGTTACTTCATGGCTCAGGGGATGCTGCCGGTTCGGGGTGCTATCGGCTACGGCAGGGAAAAAGGCGATGTTAGACAGGGAGTGGGCGCCAGCATCAACCTATCAGCTCTGGAAGAGGCTAGAATGGCGGGCACAGATGTTGTCCAGATGGTACGTCGGTTCTCCAAATCACAAGGTTAAGAAATGCGGGAAAATAATATTCCCGAATTCCCCCTAATTATTAGATTCCGTACTCTTTCCATCTCCTTTTAACCAGCTTCTCAATCTCCGGCTTCTGGTCGGCACACTTAGGCAGAGTTCTCTTATTACCCCATTCTTCTCGAACAGGACGAACTTCCCAATCGGTAGTAGCATCGATAAGAAGCTTATTTTGCACACCCGCGCCATATTCTAATTCGTTCCTCTTATCGATAGGTATATTTGCATCGACGGGAGAACCTATATAGAGAGGGTACACAATAAAATCTTTATAGAAATTTGCCTTATCGCGAATCGCACCCCAAACATCCGCAAGGTTATAAATATCTACATCCTCTTCGACTACCACGATTATGTTGTAAACCTGACCTGAGAATTTAGAGCCCCAAATAGCTGCTGCAATTTGTCTCGCCTGACCCTGATAAGTCTTGTGAATTTTAATTACGGTTGGGAAGCCTACTTTGACATCAAGTACACCGGGAATCTCCTGAGATTCTAAAACTTCCCAAAGAGCCGCAGATATTGAGATATTACCCAAAAGCTTCAACTCATCAGTGGCACCGCTTCCTACTAACGAACCACGAAAGATGGGGTCGTTTCGATACGTGATACAGTTGACTTCTATCACCGGTCTTTTTCGTGGCTCACCATAGAATCCAGAGCCCTCTCCAAACGGTCCCTCCATTTCATAAGTACCAGGGTCCGGTGAGATGGTACCTTCTACTACTATCTCCGCGGAGGCAGGCACTTCAATATCTGACATCTCGCACTTTATCAGCTTAACTGGTTCTTGCATGATTGCACCGGCAAGGTCATATTCCAAACCCCTGTACGGGCTACCGGCAACAGCAAGCAGAGACGGATCCCAGCCATAGACGAATGCTACTGGCATTGGCTTGCCCTTCTCCTTATATTTGCCATAGAGAACACCCCAGTCTTTCATCGGTACCAGCAGGGAACCGATTTTATTCTTGCTCAATATCGGACCGCGGTAAGTACCGACATTATCAATGCCCGTTTCAGGATCTTTGGTGACCGCACCGTAAAATGTATTGATATAACGCCCGCCATCAAGTGGATGCCACTTGGGAACCGGTAGCTGGAACAGGTCTATATCTTTACCCTTGACGATATTTTCCTTGACAGGACCTGTCTTGACTCTCACCGGTGCAAGCGGTTTGCGAACCCTATCTTTAAGCGTCCGGATAGTCTCTGAAACCGGAGTATCCTTAGGTAAATCAAGCATGAGATTCCATCTGGCTTCTGTTGCCAGTCCACCGGTAAATAACTTCGTTGATAGGGTATTTTCATACCCTTTGATGTTTTCAAAAAGGAGCGCTGGACCATGCTGCACGAAAACCTTTTTAGAGATCTGAGATATTTCTCCATCCCAATCCACTTTGGCCTTTACTCTCTTCAATTCTCCGGCCGCTTCTAGTTTAGCAATCCATGCTCTTAAATCTTTAGTAGCCATCGTGCTACCTCCTTAATATGTGATTAAACTGGGCAAGAATAGTGCAATTTGAGTTTATATGGCTATTTTAAGAAGCTTTACCGCGTTCTGTAAAAATATTTTTTCTTTTTCAGCATCGGTTATATCCATGCGTTCAATCGATGCCATGGTCTGAGCGGTAAGGCCATACTGAGGACCCAGTGGCGCATCTGTACCGAAAAGAAGATGTTCAGCGCCAAAAAAGCTATAGGCGCACATCAATGCCGGAGTATTGCCATAAACTGCGGTATCGTTATACAGTTTTCGGAAGTGGTCAAGCGGATCACGGATAACACCGGGTCCCAACCTTTCCGGGAGCATCCACTGAATCCGGTATTGGTAAAAGGATATCATGCTGCCACAATGATGAGTTATAACCTTGAGGTCAGGGAATTCATTAAATGTCCCCGCCGCTACCAGTCTTAGCATTGCTGCCGCCGTATCATAAGGCCAGCCGAAAACCGGCTCTCCTCTTTCTTTACCTGCCCATGGATGGATCCATATCGGCAAATCATAGTGCTCCATCTTTTCATAAATCGGTTTAAATTTGGGATTATCCAGTGCATCACCATTGTTATTGGAAAACATCTGAATCCCCTTTAGTTTAAGTTCAACTATGGCTCTGTCAATTTCTTTCAGGGTTGCATCTAAATTGCTTAGCGGTAAACAGGCAGCTGCACCAATAAATCTATCCGGGTATTTAATGCATAGTTCGGCAAGTTCGTCATTGGCTACTTTAGCTAAATAGACAGCGTCCTTCGGTTTAACAGTTACCTCCAGAGGTGGCAGAGAAACAGTAACTACCTGTACAACACCAGGATACCTGTCCATGACCCGAAATCTGACGTCCAGGTCAACGATAGCCTGGTTTCTTGATTCAACGGTAGACCTTTCAGAGGGCGGTGCTATAAATTTTTTTTCAACGCCATCGCGATACTTTTGGGGCAAAATATGGGTGAAAATATCAATTTTCATTTCGTGGTACTCCTTAATTAAGATAAGAAAACTATGATAATACTTTATTCCTCATTGTGCAACAAGACAATGTATCGAAGATAAACCAGCCGAGCTACAATAAAAAACTATACTGCTTCCTATTTATAGACACCATATTCTTTTGTGTAGTCAAACCATACTTTCACCAGGGCAGGATTTGCCTCATCCATCACACTTCTGGGACCCATGATAAAACCGCCATCTTTTCCACAAATGTCAATGAGATTCTTAGCATAAGCTTTGACCTTATCTGGTGTCCCGGTCTGGAGAAGAGAAAGAGGCATCATTCCTGATAAGCACATGATACCACCCAGAATATCCTTCGCCTTTAAGATATCGGTACTATCGAAGAGGCCAAGTATTTTCCCTTTAGGCAACTCTGTAAAATATTCTAATCTTGAAGTAACATTACCCTCCAGGAATAACATCGGTGTTATCCCCTCATCTATCATAGCCATTACTATTCTCTTATAACCAGGCCAATAAAAAGTCTCCCACTGGAATGCAGACATAAAACTGTCTGCACCTCTATGCATGGTGAGCATTGCTCGGGGATTTCCACTCATATTTGCCCCCGATATGACAGATTCAATTTGAAATGGAGTTATCTTCTCAATAGCTTCCAGCAGCTTATCAGGTTGACGATACATATCGAGCATCACACCACGCATCCCTCTTAGCGTGTCCGATATAATATCAAATGGAGGCACTACAGATGCTCCAAATGCTTCTGGAAAACCTGCCCTCCTCATGTCCAGATGAAATGACTGCACGGTAGCTTCATGTTTCTGCATAAGCAGCCCAGCCCGGAAAAAGGATTTAAACGCAGAAATGACCTCAGGCTTCATAAACGCTGAACCTGTTGGCAAACCCATGTACCCTTTTAAGAACTGTTTCAAAGGAGGAAGTGTTTTAAACGATTCCAAGGTGCCAAGAAACCTCGGCAGGTACGTCCTGATAACATAATCGGTAGGGTCATCAATAAAGGCATCGTATTCATCAGCCTTCATATATTCTCCTTCCACATATTGGAAGGGGCAGTCGGGGGAAAGACCACCTCCTGGCCACTTGAGTTGTTTACAGTCCAAAATCTTCAAAACCTCTCCCGGCGCAGGTAAAGGTGGCCTAAAATACATATCTGGCTTAAAATCAAGTATAGTTTTCTTATACGCAGTAACTAAAGCTTCGCCGTTGTACATCATTTCTTGAAAGGTTATTCCAACATACTTCGCCGGGAAAAAACCCAGATCCTGGAGCCATATCGGAACCCTATCTGGCACCTTCAATTGGATAGCATCATTTAGTCTCTTCTCTCTGGCAATGAATGCCTGATGTGCTTCATGGCTGGCAAAGAGTGTTTTTCCTGATGACAACCACCTTTGATACCTTATTTCTCTTTTTTCTTCCGCAGATAATTCTGCCCACTCGGTTTCCATCTTCATATCTCGCTTATCGTTTTTTCCTAGCATCTATAAAATTACGGATATCTCTCTATGAAAAACATTGACCTCGGTAACCTCTTTATTTCGATGAAAAATACACCTGGATTTCCCATTTCAATTTACTATGAGGCTTTCCCGTCCTCATCACTTCTGGCGTAGAGTCTATTCCCGTATTGCAGCATCTGTCAAGCCATTTGACCATCAATTTTTCGAGGGCTTCCGGCTCGTTCCCGGAGTAGCCCAACCTCGTCAGAGACGAGCATACACCGACTGCCGTAAAAACGGCACCAGCTCATGCTGCCGATTCGAGGCGCTAAAAGGGTGATGTCAAACAGGGAATGGGCGCCAGCATCAACCTATCCGCTCTGGAAGAGACGAGAATGGCGGGCACAGATGTTGTCCAGATGGTACGTCGGTTCTCCAAATCTTAAGCTTAAAATATATAATTCGCAGCGTATAAGTGGATTTTTAGTGGCAACACGGTTGAAATGCAATATGACATACTAGCTGTCCAATCTATCTCCCACCTTTAGACCGACCTGTTGAGCGAATTCGGCAGCTTTTACCTTGGGTGACCCTGCTATCTGAACCCTTTTCACCACTATGGCTCCACCTTTAGCTGCCACCACGAAGCCATCTGCATTACTGGCAATGACCTCACCGGCAAAGCTGGTCTCATTGCCAGCGTGCATTACTGAGTCAAATATTTTTAGCCGCTTGCCATGGAAATACGTACTGGCACCAGGCTGAGGATTAGTGCCCCGTATAAGGTTATAAACAACAGCGACAGGCTCCGACCAGTTAATTAAGGCATCTTTTTCAGTGCATAAGCCTTCATACGTGGCCTGCGATTCATCCTGGGGAATTCTGGGAGCTATGCCTTTCTTAATTAAATCTATGCTTTCGACAATCGCTTCAACGCCCAATGGTAAAAGTTCGTTAAAATAGAGAGAACCAACCGTAGCATTGGGAGAAATTTCCACTTCCTTCTGTAGCAGGATAGGACCTGTATCTATCCCCTTATCAGGCCAGAAAATAGTAATACCTGTCCTGGTTTCGCCCTTGATGATAGCCCAGTTGATAGCACTACCTCCCCGATGTTTGGGTAATAGCGAAGGATGGTACTGGATTGAACCCAGCCTGGGGTAGTGCAGGATAGAATCAGGTAAGATGTCGGTCACGAAAGCCATGATGTTGAGGTCTGGATTTAAAGTAATGTAGTTATCATAGACTTCTGGAGTTCGCATTTGCTCCGGCTGAAAGCCTGGTATTCCCAGACGGAGGCCTAATTGCTTGAGCGGGTCGTCTTTTCCTGGACTATCAGGGGGCGTATAAACAGCCACCACTTCTTCATCTCTGTCGACCAGTGTCTGAAGGACTTTCTCACCAAAGGCTGCCTGTCCGATAAGAACGATACGCATTGAGCAATCTCCTTTCGCTGCCAAATATACGGCGATGTATTATAGACAATACACAGTCATAAAAAAAGAGTAATTCCAGCAGGGGAGCACTCCTGGTAACGAGAAGCTCGTTGTATTTCAAGTATGAGCGCTGATTGTCTTTGACCTATGCTCTTTTCATATTCACCAATGCTTTCAATACCAGAGGGCTGACACGCTTAAACCCTCCAGCCCTTTGCAATGCACTCCGGTAGTTGAGTTCACCGCGCGCCATGTAACAACAGACTCTCCAGACCCTCGAATCAACATTTAGAAGCCTGGTCACGAGTTCAGGAAACTGGATAAATATTCTTTGCATTGTTCTTCCTACTTTAATTTCGGGCAGTATTGTTTTGTGAACAGCTCGCTGATAATGTTCGAGGCTCGTTGTAGTATTCGACAAGCAATTTCTAATTACTGGCGCAGCCAACAGGGCACTTTGAATAGCGTTATAAATCCCCTCGCCGGTGAACGGGTCAGCAAGCCCAGCGGCATCTCCAACAAGAGCTATACGATTTTTATACAGCTTCGGCTCTCCTTTACAAATAGGCAGCAGGCCACCGCTCCATCGAACGATAGTGAAATGATTAATGTTTAACGAGTCCAGGAACCGGCGGTAGGAATGTTTCAAATCCCTCGCTCGGGAACTGATGCAGGCAATACCGATTGATAAATGATTAGCTTTGGGAAAAATCCAGGCATATCCGCTGGATATAAACCCCAGGTCAATGAGAATACGGCTCTTCCATCTGCTGAGCTCCTGCTTATCTACCGAGACCTCAGTATTTATACCGGCGATATAGCCATTGCTATCATTCAGCCCGGCTTCCCGCGCTACGATACTGCGCTTGCCGTCGGCTCCCACCAGAAACTGGGAGCGGAATACTCTTTGCGGAGTGTACACCTCGACTCCTCCGGCATCTTCCCGTATATGAGTCACCGGTTGTCCCTGGAAAATCCTGGCGCCTGACTCCTCGGCTTTTCGGGTAAGGGCATGGTCGAACTTATCACGCATCACCGTATAGATGATTCCCCTGTCACAACTACCGCGATGTCGACATTCGCCTTTATAGTATATGTCAACGCCATTTACCACATCTTCAGCTATTTCTAAAATATCAATGGGAAGAAGGCTTGCAGTCTTGGCTGTTACCCCTCCAGCGCAGCATTTGTAGCGAGGCAATATCTGTTTCTCAATCAGCAGAACACTGGTTCCTGCCCTGGATAGTTCATAAGCCAGCATAGCGCCAGCGGGGCCGGCGCCAACAACAATTACTTCAAACAGGTGTTCCAACTAAACTTCCCATAAATTACGGTATCAATATGCAGTATTAAAAAATAGCCGCTCAAACAAGCGGATTAAAATAGTATATCATGTTATTCGCTTTCTCAGTTCGCAATAGGGTAAAATCAAAAAAGCTAATTGCGCAAAAATAGCAGAGGATAAATGCAGTATCGCAAGTTTGGAAAACTCGACTGGCAGGTATCGGCGCTGGGCTTTGGTACCATGCGCCTACCGCATGTCGGCAACAACATGGCAGATGTCATCGAACCCGAAGCTATCCGGATGTTCAGGTATGCTATCGACCACGGCGTTAACTACATAGATACGGCATACCCCTACCACGAGGGTAGAAGTGAAGTCATTGTGGGACAGGTGCTAAAGGGCAACTACCGGGAGAAGGTAAAAGTGGCCACAAAACTGCCCTCATGGGAAGTCCAGTCACCCAAAGATTTCGACCGCTTTCTCAATGAGCAGCTCAAGCGGTTACAGCTCGACAAGATTGACTTCTACCTGCTGCACGGGCTGCACAAGAAACACTGGACCAAGTTGCGTGACTTTAAGGTGCTTCACTGGGCTGAAAAAGCGATGAACGATGGACGCATTGGTCACCTGGGATTCTCCTTCCATGACGATTTTGCCGTCTTCAAGGAGATTGTGGATGCCTATGACAACTGGACTTTATGCCAGATACAGTACAACTACATGGACGAAAACTATCAAGCGGGGAAACGAGGGCTCTACTATGCCGCCAGCAAAGGACTGGCTGTGGTAGTCATGGAACCGCTGCGCGGTGGACGTCTTACCAGGAAGCCGCCGGAGCCGGTAGCCAGGTTATGGGCAAGCGCCCCACAGAAGCGTACGCAGGCTGAGTGGGGATTGCTCTGGGTCTGGAACCATCCCGAGGTATCGGTAGTTCTGAGCGGCATGAGCACCATTGAGCAGGTGGTGGAGAATGTAGCCATAGCCAATCATGCCATACCCGATATGCTATCTGCTGAAGACCTGGAGCTCATCGAACGCGTTCAGAAGGCTTACCGCAAGCTAATTCCAATACCCTGCACTGCTTGTGGATACTGCATGCCCTGTGCCAATGGTGTCCAGATTCCTCGCATCCTGGAGCTTTACAATGATGCGTTCATGTATGAAGATGTGCCTGTAGGACGTTTCCTTTATGCTGGTAAATTTGGACTCAAAGAAGATGAGCGGGCTGACCGCTGTCTCGATTGCGGCGACTGCGTGGAAGCATGCCCCCAAAACATCCCTATTACGGAATGGCTCAAGAAAGCACATGTATTGTTGGGGCCATCGAAGTAAGTTCTGAGATTATCACTTATTCCACACCGTTAACTGAATACCCTCTATCCTGAGCCTCATACTATACAGGCTATAGAATATCACTTACTATCTTATGTGCAAATTCTGAACTAGAGAACCGCGAAAAGAATATAGCGGATTATGTACCTGGATAACAATGCAGGTTTTTATTCAAACCACAATACTGACGATTCCCCATACCAACAGCAATAGTCTTCGTTTGCTGATTGACACCGTGACCTTAATAGTCTAGTCTTAAAAATAAAGCATGCATGTGGCAATTTGTCCTTGATGACAATACTTAGTAAGGAGGATGATATGAGACGTATTGCAGTAGTTACAAGCGGAGGTGATGCCCCTGGGATGAACGCTGCTATCAGAGCGGTAGTGCGAACCGGGCTGGACAAGGGGTGGGAAGTCTTCGGCGTCCAGCATGGTTATGTGGGACTGATCAATGACAATATAGTGGCGCTGGAAGCCCGGGTTGTGGGTGGTATAATCCAACAAGGTGGTACGATGCTTGGCAGCAGTCGCTGTCCCGAATTCAAGACAGAGGAGGGGCGTCTCAAAGCATTGAGAACACTTCAGCAGCATAATATTGATGCCCTGGTAGTTATTGGGGGCAATGGATCTCAGACTGGAGCCTATGCAATGTCCAAGCTAGGTTACCCGGTGGTAGGTGTGGCCTCCACTATAGACAACGATCTCTACGGGTCAGAGATTACTATTGGGGTGGATACCGCTCTGGACGTTGCTCTAGAGGCAATAGACCGACTCAAGGTTACTGCTTCGTCACATGAGCGGGCTTTTATTGTTGAGGTGATGGGACGCGATTGTGGATACCTGGCACTAATGTCTGGCATCGCTGGCGGAGCCGACGCCATCGTCATCCCCGAGGCGGAGACGGATCCTGAATCTGTGGCTACAGTATTGCGCGCAGCATATTCGCGAGGTAAGACTCATGGACTTGTAGTTGCCGCAGAAGGTGCGAAATGCAACACAGAAAAGATGTCACGCTACTTCCAGGAACATAGAGAACGGTTAGGCTTTGAACCGCGGGTGACGATATTGGGTCATGTGCAACGTGGCGGCACACCAGGAGCATTCGATCGCCTGCTCGCCACCCGGTTCGGTGCAGCAGCGACAGAACATCTCGCCAAGGGCGAGTATGGCATACTGGTTGGCCTTATTAAAGATGAGGTTACCGCCACCCCACTCGAAGATGTAGTCTCCCAAAAAAAGCAACTAGACCTGCGCCTACTAGAATTGGCACGAGTGCTAGCAAAGTAATAATTAAAAGCTATCCAGGGTGCAGTCGCAGCGATACAATACAATTAGCCTATCTAATAGGAAAACATATATTGGAATAGACTTATTATGACCGAAAATGCAAGCTACCAATCTACTAAGCACCAACCAAAGTTATTCTATGGCTACATTGTGGTCATAATAGCTTTTATAGTCATGGTGCTGGCCTATGGAGTACGAAGTAGCTTTGGTGTTTTCTTCAAACCAATGCTCACTGACTTTGAATGGACCAGAGCCCTCACTTCAGGAGCTGTTACCTTATCGCTGCTGGTACAAGGGCTCTGGGGAATTGTCATGGGCAGGGTTAACGACAGGATTGGTTCGCGGTGGGTCATTACGCTATGTTGTTTCCTGCTGGGCTTGGGGCTCCTGCTGATGTCAGCTATCAATGGCGCATGGCAACTCTACTTATTCTACGGGCTGGTATTTGGCATGGGCATGGGTGGCGTTTTTGTAGCACTGATATCTACGGCTGCCAGATGGTTCATTAAGAAAAGGGGACTGATGACGGGCATCGTTCTGGCTGGTATAGGTGGTGGTACTTTGGCCGTAGCACCTCTGGCTAACTGGCTAATTTATAACTACGGATGGCGTTCATCCTATATCATAATAGGCAGTTTAGTTCTGATACTTGGCATAGTAGCGGCTCAGTTTCTCAGACGAGACCCCGCCAAGATGGCATTGGTACCATACGGCTATATTCAAGGAAAAGAACAAAAATTATCTGCTGACACTGAAGGTTTATCGCTAAAAGAAGCAGTAGGTACCAGGCAATTCTGGATGGCAGCAATTTCATTTGCCTGTTTAGGTTACGCTCTGTTTACTATTACCATTCATCTGGTACCCCACATTACTGACCTTGGAATTTCTGCTTCCACGGCTGCCACCATTTTCTCCATCGGCGGCGGAGTACAGAGCGTCGGTGGTATTGTCCTGGGTGTGGCTGCTGACAGATTGGGGATCAGGAGCATTATCGCCATTAGCTTTGTTCTTGTTGCAGCCACCTTATTCTGGCTGGTGCCAATTACCACTGTGTTAATGTTCTACCTGTTCTCAATTATTATTAACTTCGGCTTCGGCGGTGCTACTGCAATGGAGTCAACTATTGTCGCTGAACTATTTGGATTAAAATCACATGGCGTGATTCTCGGTGTCGTAAGCTTTGCATTTACAGTCGGAGCTGCCATTGGCCCTCTGGTAACTGGTTATCTATTTGACCTGACCGGCAACTATCAGATAGCTTTCTTGACTTGTGCTGCTCTCGCCGTAGTTGGCCTGGTACTAACGGCAACATTACGACCATCTGAAATTCGAGCGATAAAACACTGACTTTCCCAACCTCCCCCAACCCACAGTTCATAGATCCAAATAGGTTTGGATGTTGATGTCCAATTGCACAAAGTAGCGATTTGTGCAGCAATTCGAACTATGGCTCAAACCAGCTATTCGCTGATCTCACTTAGATGTCAAGACCATGAGTTTGCTGCAGATTATATACAGTGCTAGTATAAGGATATCAAAGGGAAGGTTGAGAACTTCTATAGAGGTATAACAATGATTCCGCTCTTTGAGCGCTTCCCATCTTTGGCAGATAAGCTCCCGTATGTTTCTTTGGGCGAATTCCCCACTCCAGTTCAAGAACTCCCTCAATTGGGTGGAGACCTTGGAATAGGTCACCTTTTCATCAAGCGGGATGACCTAAGTGGTAAAACCTATGGTGGCAATAAACCGCGAAAATTGGAGTTCCTCCTGGGAAATGCCCTTAGAGCCAACGCAAAGGAAGTCATAACATTTGGTGGTGCCGGGTCAAATCATTCTTTAGCTACAGCTATATACGCACGCCAACTGGGGCTAAAAAGTATCTCCATGTTGATGCCTCAACCTAATGCCAAATATGTTCGCCGCAATCTCCTAATGAGCTATTACTACGGAGCAGAGCTGCACTTATGTGGTGCAGAACTACACCTGCGCAGGACTATGCCACTAGTTTACCTGGCTACAACATCACAATTTCTAAGGCATTGGCCAAGGTACAGACGTTTGCCTCACCTCATTCCTCCCGGCGGGTCATCACCCCTGGGTGTGATTGGCTTTGTAAATGCTGCTTTTGAACTTAAGGTACAAATTGCCAAAAATGAAATACCTGAACCTGATTACCTGTACGTTGCCACTGGCACCATGGGGACAGCGGCCGGGTTAATGCTTGGAATTCGAGCTGCAAACCTCAAGACCAGAGTTGTCCCCATACGGGTAGCTGATGTGAAATTTGTTAACGTGAAAGGAATGCTGAAGCTTATTCAGGATACAAACTCACTACTTCGCTCTGTAGATCAATCGTTTCCCGAACTTGAATTCAGTGAACGAGATATCGACATCCGACAGGACTTTTTCGGACAGCAATATGCTCTTTTTACCAAAAAAGGAATGCAAGCTACAAAACGAATGGAGGAACGCGAAAGTATCAAATTAGACGGAACATATACAGGTAAGACTGTGGCCGCTATTATCCAAGATGCTGAAAATAAAGAGTTGGCGAATAAGGCAGTCTTGTTTTGGAACACCATGAATTCCAGAGATTTCAGTGATGTGATATCTACTGTTGACTACAACAACCTACCTAAGTCGTTTCACAGTTATTTTAGGGCAGAAGTACAGCCCCTAGACCGCAATACTTGAGTTACACAATAGACATTAGGACTAGAGGTTCGACACAAACTAAACAAAAGGGCTAATTGTTACTTTTATAACTAAGGCTAAGGTTACCCCAGTAGTATTTCTATTTGTTTAGCAACATCGTAGACGTATTATTCAGGCCACCAGATCAGGTTTTTCGACCGGAACCACCTTAAGGATTTCTTCCCTACCTGTATTTTCGCGTAGCCTCGTCCCGAACTTGTTTTGCTTGTTCCATTGCCTTCTTATAAGCCTCATCTGCGTCCTTCTTAGCCTGCTTATCAAGGGCCACTTTCTTAGCCTCTTTGTAGACTATCTCTGCCTGCTTCTTGGCCTCTTTATAGGTCTCATCTGCATCTTTAATAGCCGCCTGTGATTTGGTTCGACTCTCGAGATAGTCTGCCTCGTTTTTGTCGTAAGAAATGCGGAAGACCGCATTAGATTCTGCTACAATAGCTTCACGGAGTTTCTTGGCTTGCTCTAGGGCCTCTTTATGGGCTTTATCGGCTGCCTCCTTGGCCTGTTTGTCAACAGCTATTTTCTTTGCCTGTTCATAGACTGAATCAGCTTGCTTCTTAGACTCTTTATATGCCTGATATGCTCGCGTGAAAGTCTCATCAGCTACTCTTCTGGCTTCAGCATAGCCCTTGGTCTTGGCATCCAGCGCTTGTGTTTCTGCTTCAGATTTCTTTTCCATTACAAACCTCCTCTCTCACATTGTTTTGCCATTTAATGAATAAGTAAGTCATCTAAAATCTCGATATTCTTGTCGCTATTCGGTGAATCATGCAAGTCCCATTCTAGGCTTAGGAATAGTCAATGTCAATAAGTACGCTCCGATACCTAATTTTGAATTAAGCATATATTTATAAACGCTAACCCTTTTAACCTTTCTAACCCACAGTTTCCAAATTTCTATACAACCTCAAGCTGGCGTGTCTGCTGAGCTGGCAATGGTAGCGTTTCAAGTCCAGGATCAGATACATGGAGCTTTACCAATGGACTATGACTGGTACTGTTTCATATTACACAATAGTACATTTTGTTACCGCTGGTCAAAGCTCATAACTCTACTCCTGGAGGAGGTGGGTGAGCAGCTTCCCAATTCTCAAACCAGGCTCGATCCATCTTAATGCAATTGATAATCGAAGTACGGCTCTGCGTGAAGAAGCTATATGCCTTTTGGTTCTCTCTATGAACTTTGTGAATTAACTCTGTCAGTTCACTATGTTGCAGGTCACCTCGCTTCCACTGCTGGAATGCTTCGTAAAGTGGATCCAGGATAGAATGCATCCGCATATCGTAGTAGGCATCGATCAACGCTTGCTGATATTCCTGTAATATTTTTCTCTGCTGTCTCATTGCCTCTTCCAAATCGGTTCGTTGTCAAAGCCCGCTCAAGACTATTTTAATACTTTATTAGGCGCATATGGAAGTTACACAGAACCAATTGTTGAAGCGGATGTTGAATAAGGCGAAATAACGTGATACCCTAACTGTGGTTTTGCCGATTATGCGTTCATTGTCGCTTTGCAATAGAGGAGTGGGTTCGTGCTGAAACTATCAACAGTGGCACCGCATCAGTGGGAGTTTGTCTATCCACATATACATGAAGATTTGACGGATGAGTTCTATAGAGGGTGCGAGTTGTATGAAGAGGGCGGTCTCGACCAAGCTGAGAAGGTCTTCCGAACCGTGCTTGCTGAGATGCCTGACCATCTAGATGCGATTCATCATTTAGCCCTAATTCTGTCACAACGGAATTTGCCCAAAGAGGCTCGCAGCCTTTGGGAACAGGCTGTTCACATTGGTCGTAAGGCATTTCCCAAAGATTTTGAGACAGGAAAGGATTGCCTCGAATGGGGATGGCTGGAGAACAGACCATTCTTACGATGTCTCCACGGTTTGGCATTGGTAAGATATGAGGAGGGCAAAATAGAGGAAGCTTTAATGCTATTTCAGGAACTGCTCTCCCTGAACCCCAACGATAACCAGGGTGTTCGGGCTTTAGCCTTAGAAGCATTGTTTAGGTTGGGTAAATTTGAGGATGCTCTTAGGATTACCGAGCAGTATCGCCATGATATAATGCCTGATACTATGTACGGTAAGGCCTTGGCTCATTTCAAGTTGGGGCATCGAAAGGAAGCAACCCTAGCGCTTCGGAAAGCTACCAAACATTTACCACTAGTAGGAAGGGAGCTCTTGAAAAGCAAGCACCGCTTGCCCAAAACAGCAAGTCCGGATGTGGTTACCGTGGGAGGTGCCGATGAGGCTTACAGTTATTGGGAAAGGTGGGGGCAATTCTGGAATGAAGATACTGAAGCTCTGGAATGGTTGAGAGAAGTAGCGAGGCAGGTCACTGACACCTATCAGGCTGCAAGCCACTAGTAGTATCTTTAATGACCACATGGTAAGTTTACTCGAGGGCTGAACAAAAGCCTGATTTGTGCAATATCTATGTAGTCAGCAAAAGTGGAATAATTTTGCCTTCAAAATTAGTAGACGCTCAGAAGCCAATTACCTGCTCCCGATAGTCTTACCACGTCTTAAGTTAACTCTGCAACCAGTTGACCCTCATCCAAAGCAATAACAACATGCAAATGGTGTCCATTACATCCTGAGTTTATAATCGCCCGTATTTTGAAGCTTTGTGCGTGGAAATTCTAATGTAAGAGGTGCTGCAATTATTGGGAACAAGTGAGAGTATGCTAGAGATATTGATAATACTCTAATTAACAGTTTGCTATAAAATGGGTAGTTTAAAGTAACAAATACTCAGATTGTGCACTTGTGAGCAATTGCCTATCGGAGGAACATGCTATCAACGCCTGCATCAAAGTCCTCACTGCAAATGGGGCAGCGAAATACCACTCTAGTTATTGCCGTTCCTGACCTTTCAATGCGGTGAACCGAAGAGTCATGACCGCGCTTAGGACAACATGCGTATAGGGAATGGTGAAAGCCTGTGGCTGGGTCAGGTATGCTTAGTTGGCCTCTGGAAAGCATTTCTTTTATTCTCCGTAACTCACCCTTTTTTGCCATTTCCTTCCTCCTATAGCTATAGTAACTGCCTATCTCAGATCAAAGAGACGTAGCCATTTATTTTCAAAAGCCTTTTCCATTATTGCATCCCTATTGTTCTTAAATCAACCCGTCAGTTCAGCTTATCCCCGCTGTTTAAATATAAAAAGAAAACTTTCTAGCGGTTTGTGCAGCCAGGGCTCCTTTGTACACGCTGTCATACTGGTAATGCCGACTTTTGAAATGGGTCAATATTCTTGGTGTAGTAACGAGTGTGTTTGACATTACGAGCATGGCTGTCAATAATGTATTTGTCAAGAGGTTGGAGGCATATGATGGTGTGGTTCAGAATATTGCTTGTAATCCTTTCCTTCTTGTTTTTGCTTACCCTGCCAGCTGGATGCGTAAAGCCTGTTCCGAGTCCTACGCTCACTCCGACTCCAACACCGGAGCCTACGCCGATACTAGTGCCTACCTCTACCTTGACAATACCGGAGAAAATTCTAGCCTCTCACTTCGGCATAAACGATATCAAGCTGAATATTGGTGAAATCACTGGGCTCGGCATAAGGTGGACCAAAGCCCATGTCACTCCATCTGGTGCATTTATCTGGGGCATGATTGAACGTGAAAGGGGGAAATACGATTGGCGGGGAGTAGATAAATATGTTGAGCGAGTTCAATCCTATGATATGGCTATCTTAGCTGAAATCTGGCCATTTGCTGAATGGGACCAAGCTAACTGGGGACCGGTTGGTGGTACTAGACCGTTAATATTTGAAGACCGGCTAGGTAGAAATCGTCGCAAACCATATGATATGGATGCTTACCGAAGGTTTGTTTCGGCTCTAGTGGAGAGATATGATGCTGATGGAATAGGTGATATGCCAAGGCTGAAGTATCCCATTAAGTATTGGCAAGCCATGAGTGCACCAAGCGTACAAGAGGGCTACGAAGCCGTTTTCGATGGTTCACCAGAGGATTATCTTGAGATTTTAACAGCAACCTACCAGGCGGTTAAAGAGGCTGATCCAGAGGCAAAGGTTCCGCATGGCGGCATGGCAAAATTGCGACCCCAAGCCGCTTCCTTCTGGGAACCAATATTTCAAAAGGGGAGCCAATATTTTGACATCGCTAATACCCATCTCGTCTGTCCGTTTGCTGGGAGAACTAAGGCCGAACTGATTGCTATGGCTGAGCTAACCGTCCCTGAATTCAAGAAATCGCTGTCAGGGTACGGCATAGATAAGCCTATCTGGGTAACCGAGGCAGGGTATCATGTGTGCAATGATACTTCCCCGGAGGAACATGGTCAGATTCTTGTCAGGAGCTGTGTAGCCTCTTTTGCCTCTGGGGCGGACAAGTTCTTTTACAACATCTTTAGCTCGGCTCCCTCTGATCCACCAGATATAAAGCAGTCAGCACTGATTGACGAGAATGGCGAGAGAAGACCAGCTTATTATGCATATAAGACCTTAATTTCGAAATTGGATAAGTTTATATCTGCTGAGAAGCTGGCTGAGGGACGGTATAAGTTTATGGTGGAAGGAAGGGCAATCTATGTCTTGTGGGGCTCTGGCAAAGTCCCCGAGGAGATAACAGGAGGAGTCTTAGCTACCGATATTTATGGTAAGGAAACAAGGACAGATAGCTCGGTAATCAAACTGACTGAAAGTCCAATCTTTATAGAGAAACACCAACAATAACGCTTGAACCACATCTGTAACAAATTACCATATCTACATCCGTGACTTGGTCGCTCGGCTTTTGTCTTGTTGAATATATTCCTCCCCACAGGCGCCCAACAATAGGGCTAATTGTTTTATAAATAACCAAAATACCTCTTTTCCTTGACACTCCGTAGTCCACGATGATAGACTCATTTGCCTATGAAACGAGTGGGCATTCTGTATCAACCGAAGCGTAAAGAAGCGGTGGACTTCAGCTCTGAGGTAGAGAAATTTCTCGCTACCAGGGGCATAAGCACCTGGCGGTGCTCTGCCTGGGAACCTGAGAAAGCAAAACAGCAGGTTAATGGCACCGATTTGCTTCTGAGCATCGGTGGAGATGGCACTATCCTCCGCGCGGCACGAACGGTCATCCCCAATTCAGTACCCATCCTTGGTATAAATTTCGGCAGGCTGGGATTTATGGCTGAGATGAAAGCTGTTGAGGCTTTGAAAAAATTGCCTGCCCTGCTCAACGGCAAAGGCTGGATCGAAGAAAGAGCTATACTGGAAGCTGAGCTCTTATCACAGGGTAAAAAGCTCCATGCGCTCAATGACATCTTTGTAGGGCGCAGGAGTTCGGCACGGCTGGTGAACATTGCATGCAAAATCAATGGTAATCCTCTGACAACGTATCGAGCCGATGGCATTATCGTCGCTACCGCCAGCGGCAGCACCGGGTACTCGTTCGCGGCAGGAGGACCAATTCTACACCCGCAGGCTAAGGAGATGATACTGCTGCCTGTTTGCGCCCATTTCACTTTCGATAAAGCGCTGGTTGTACCAGCCAAAACGACTATTGAACTGACGGTAACGACGACCCACGAAGCTATGCTCAGTATCGATGGGCAAACCGAGCTACAATTACAGAGCGGAGACAGAATCAAAGTAAAGCTCAGCCCCTATACCGCCAGGTTCTTGAGAGCACAGCCCAGAACTTATTTTTACAAATCTCTGGACTCCAAGCTAAAGAGGAAAATTGTATGAACGTGGAAAAAGCCAGGATAAGCGATGTGCAGCAGATGCACGAGATGGTGAACAGGTTCGCCGAGAAAGGCGAAATGCTGCCCAGGGCATTGAGTGAACTCTACGAGGATATCCGCGATTACTTCGTTATCAGGGATAAGAAGAATCGCGTTATCGCCTGCATTGCCCTCCACATAAGCTGGGCAGACCTGGCTGAAATTCGCACCCTGGCAGTGAGTGAAGCCAAACAAGAGCAGGGGCTGGGTTCAATGCTTATTAAAGCCTGCCTCGACGAAGCGAAGCAACTGGGACTGAAAAGTGTTTTCTGCCTGACCTATAAGCCAGCATTCTTCGAGAAAAACGGCTTTGTTCTTATCGATAAAAATGAATTGCCCCGCAAAATATGGTCGGAATGTTTCCGCTGCCCCAAATTCCCCGACTGCGATGAGGTAGCGCTGATTTACAAGATACAGTGAGGTCAATTTGCCAGGAAGAACACTATCCAGCCAGCAGATTTACAGCGGCCGAGCGATAAAGCTGCGAGTAGACACGGTAGAAGAGCCTAATGGTAAAACTACCATGCGGGAAATTATAGAACACGCTGATTGTGTTGCCGTGGTGGCTCTGGATGAACGGGATAACGTGGTGATGGTGCGGCAGCTCCGCGAAGCTGTGGATAAGACCTTGCTGGAAATACCTGCCGGTGGTATTGACCCGGGCGAAGAACCTGTAGATGCTGTCCGCCGTGAACTGCAGGAAGAAATAGGTTTTCTGCCACAGAGGATAGAGAAGCTGGGGGGATTTTACGCCATACCGGGCTATGGAACCGAATACCTGTACCTGTACCTGGCTACCAATTTAAAACCGAGCCAACTGGAAGCCGACGATACCGAGAACATCGAGGTTGTGAAAATACCGCTCTCGCAAATACCTGCGCTAATTGCTTCCGGAGAAATCTGCGATGCCAAGAGCATCGCCGGCTTGCTCAGATTTACTTACCTCAAAGGCTAAGAGCTATACCTTCACTTGGTACTGGGCTTTCCCCTGCTCGTAGAGGTCTCCGCCGCGTACATCATTGATCACGGTAGCCGGGAACTTATCCACCTCCAGTCGACGTATTGCCTCAGCCCCCAGGTCATCGTAGGCTATGACTTCCGACTTCTTGATGCTCTTAGAAATCAAAGCGCCAGCACCACCGATGGCAGCCAGATACACCGCTTTGTATTTCTTCATGGCATCCTTCACTGCCGCCTTGCGGTTGCCCTTGCCAATCATTACCTTAAGCCCCTCAGCCATCAATCGCGGGGAATAAGGGTCCATGCGTACGCTGGTGGTAGGACCGGCGGAGCCGGTGGCATATCCCGGCTTGGCAGGCGCAGGCCCCATGTAGTAGATAATCTGGTTCTTAATATCCAGCGGAAGCTTTTCTTTCTTATCCAGAGCTTCAACCAGACGCTTATGCGCAGCATCGCGTGCCGAGTAAATGACACCGGTAATATAGACCTGGTCACCAGCTTCCAGGCTCTCTATAATTTTCTCATCAATCGGGGTTTTTATATTGACTACCTTCATGACTATCCTCCTTAAAAACGGTTAAGCTATTTCCCTTTCACCGTAAACTCAGGTGCGGGAACCTTCGGTTTGGTGGGTTTATCAGGCAGTTTCACTACTTTAGCTGACTGCTGCTTCTTCTTGGCTCCCATAGCCTTAGCAACAAGTTGTCTCTTCATCAACTGTATCGCCATACCGGGGTCCAATCCCTTGGGGCAGGCTTCCGAGCAAGCGCTGGCAAAATGGCAGTGCCAGACGCCATGTTCGGTATCAATAGTAGCGACTCGCTGCTCAAAGCCCTCATCCCGGCTATCAGCACAGTAGCGATAGCACTGAGCAAGCGCCTGGGGTCCCAGGAATTTGATATCGCTGGCTGAGGTGGGGCAGGCAGCTACACAGATACCGCATTTTATGCAATAGGTGAACTGTAAAAATGTATCCAGCCCTATAGGTGTCTGCGCATATTCCGCAGTCGGCGCCTCCATCTCCTCCTTATCACGGCGGATAATATAAGGCTTGATGGAGTTGTGTTTAGCAAAAAGACTGCTCAGGTCGGGCACCAAATCTTTTATAATCGGCAGGTTAGGCAACGATTTCACGGTCAATTTGTCAGTATGAAATTCCTCTATCTGCGTATGGCAGGCAAGATGCGGATAATCATTAATCATCATGCCACAGGAGCCACAGATACCCATACGGCAGGAAGTGCGAAACGATAGGCTGCTGTCCAGGTTTTCCTTGATATAGAGCAGGCCGTCTAGTATGGTCATACCTTTGTGATAGGGCACTGTGAATTCCTGGAGATGCGGCGCCTTATCCTTCTCGGGGTCATATCTCTGGACTTTATATTTTATCCGGGTAAACTTAAACTCGTGTTTACTTTCTTCAGTCATCAGTAATTAGTTCCTCCTCTTATGATAACAGGGCTATTGGCGTATAAATGCCGAGGACGAGGAAAACGACACCGACGAAGATAATAACGCCGGTAACGACTTTCTCAGCTCTGGGTGACCGTGTCAGTTCTAACAGAACGTTGCGCAATCCGTTGAAAGCATGGTAGAGGGCAAAAATTAATAGGGCGATATAGATGGCAGCAAACGTTACAGTTTGAGCTCGCGCAATCATAAGCTTAAAGACGGTGGGGTCATGGGCGATATCAATACCGAAAAAAGTTTTAACTCCGAGGAAGCTGAGAATGGCATCTAAATGCATATTCACTATATGGATGCCCAGTAGTATTGCTATCAGTACACCGGTAATAAACTGTGTAAATTGCAGGTATGTATTACGCATTACCAACCTCCTGCGATGAAGTCATAGAAGAATACGGCGGCGAGAATGATGATTACGACTATCAGGACTATTGTGCCAGCGCGCTTCTTGCGAATGGAGTCTTTATAGGGATAAATCGGTGGTGTCGGTTTCCCCAGAGTAAATCCCAGCTCCTGCAGGATAAGGCGCAAGCCATTCAAGGCATGAAGTACAAAGGCGACGACAACTAGATATTCACCAGCTTTCAACCAGGGATCATGCAGAAGCGACATGGCGCCTGCCCACGCCGTTTCACCCTGAATACGAAAAACGGTGGTCGCAGTAAAGTGAAACAGTATGAATAACACCAGGCCGATGCCGGTAACTCTATGAAGAATGTAGAGATACCGTTCTAGCTGATACTTACCTCCGTAAACCCAGCCCCTAATGCCCAGTAAATTGGGACGATGTTGTAGTTGTGACATAAATACCTCCTAGTACTTCCTTTCCTCTGGCTGCCACATGGTTACGGTCACAGGAATATACTCAAACCTGGGACCTGTCGGGGTGTAGTATGCCAGAGTATGTTTCAGCCAGTTAGCATCGTCTCGCTGTTTAAAGTCACGCCGTGAGTGGGCACCACGGGATTCGGTGCGGGCTAATGCCCCGGCAACCAGTATCTCAGAAAGCTCAAGAAGTGTATCGGCTTCCAGGGCATTGAGCAAGTCAGTATTATAGATGCGCCCCTGATCTTTTACCTGGACTTCCGGTAACATTTGCTTGAATTCCCTGATTCTCTTTAAAGCTGCTTCCAGCTCAGGTCCAGTGCGGTAAACGCCGGCTTTGCTGTCCATCAATTTCTGAAGCTCGGCACGCATGGCATAGCTACTCTCTTTACCGCTTGTTTTAAACCTGTTGAACACGCTCGCTTCTTCGCTTTTCAGTTTAGACTCATCCGGCATTGCCGGGAAGGCTTTCTGTTTCTTCACATATTCAGCAGCTTTAGCGCCGGTGATTTTACCCCATACCAGGCATTCGGCGGTTGAGTTCGAACCGAGGCGGTTAGCGCCATGCAGTGATTCACAGCCAACCTCACCCGCTGCCCAGATACCTTCAACAGGTGTAGCGCCATCGATGCTGGTATGGATACCACCCATGGTATAGTGAGCAGCCGGTCGAATAGGAATCGGTTCTAAGATAGGGTCAATAAAGTTGAATTTTATGGCAACTTCACGAATAAGAGGCAAGCGTTCGTTAATTTTATCTGCACCCAGATGGCGCAGGTCCAGGTTGATGGCTTCCATGTCACCTCGCACTTGAAAGCCTCTACCTGCTTCAATTTCGGTCATTTCAGCACGGGCGATAATGTCTCTCGGAGCGAGCTCCATCATTTTGGCGGCATATTTTTCCATGAACCTCTCGCCTTTATTATTGTACAGGTAACCGCCTTCGCCGCGGGCTGCCTCGGTAATCAAAATTCCCGACGGCACCAGACCCGTAGGATGGAACTGGATGAATTCCAGGTCCTTAATCGGTAATCCAGCGCGGTAAGCCATACCCATGCCATCGCCGGTGGCAGTAAGGGAATAGGTAGTGAAACCAAACATGCGGCAGGCGCCCCCGGTAGCGATGATCATAGCTTTGCTCTGCATAAAAAAGAACTCGCCGGTGGTTAAATTCCAAATGGTAACGCCGCTCAATACCTTATCTTTCATGATGATGGAATGCACATAGCATTCGTCATATCTGGTGACATTGCTGTATTTTTGTAGATTGTCATAGAGAGTCTGCATTTCAAAAAAGCCGGTCTTGTCAGCAGCGAAGGTAGCACGATTATAGCTGTGCCCGCCAAAAGGTCGTTGATTTATCCGCCCGTCGGCACGGCGTGACCAGGGGATTCCCCAGTGGTCGAGAAGGCTGATTTCATTCGGTATCTCTTTAACAAAACGCATGACCACATCCTGGTCACAGAGAAAATCGGCGCCGCGAACCGTATCCCAGGCATGAAGCTCGTAGCTGTCGCCTTCATCGGGCTGCATTACCGCAGCAGTGCCACCCTCAGCACAGACCGAATGGGCACGCATGAGCTGAACCTTGGAAACAATGGCTACATCAGCCTCCGGGTTCTTCCGCGCCACCTCCACCGCCGCCCGCAGTCCTGCTATCCCGGCTCCTAAAATCACAATGTCATGCTTGAGCGTCCTCATAAAATCGCCTCCTTATGGCGAGCGGAATGGCACTGCATATTGATGGCAAGCGGCATACTGGCAATATGAGCCGGGAACGTCTCCACGTGAACTGCCAAAGCCGTTATCCTGCCGCCGAAGCCCTGAGTGCCTATTCCCAGGGCATTGATGCGCTTTAATAGCTCTTTCTCCAATTCGGCAACCTCAGCATCAGGATTAGGTTCACCGACCTTACGCAGGAGCGCTTTTTTAGCTAGCTCCATTGTCCGCTCGGCAGTGCCTCCGACACCTACACCTATGATAAGGGGAGGGCAGGGATTGCTGCCGGCATCGTCAACTGCTTTCACCACCCTATCAATGATGCCCTGCCGACCATCGGCAGGCGTCAGCATATGGAGCTGGCTCATATTCTCGCTGCCACCACCCTTGGTCACCACCATAATCTTAACCTTATCGCCGGGAACGATATCCGTATGAATTATCGCCGGCGTATTATCTTTGGTATTGATACGCGCTGAATAAGGTTGATTCACCATGGACTTACGCAGATAGCCTTTGTCATAACCATCCTTCACGCCATCGTTAATTGCCCTGTAGACATCACCGCCGGTAAAGTGGGCATCCTGTCCCACTTCCAGATAGACTACAGTAGCGCCACAGTCCTGGCACATCGCTATCTGCTCGTCTTTTGCCAGCTTGGCATTGGCCAGAATCTGGTCTAATGTCTGCTGAGCTATGGGCGATTCCTCGGTTTTACGCGCTTTCTTCAGAGCGTCCAGAACATCCTCAGGAAGAAAAAAGTTCGCCTCCTGACATAAACGAGCCACTGTTTTGGTTACTTCTTTCACATCGATATCTCTCAATTTTATCTGCCCCCTTTCGTAGAGATGTAAAATTGATTAATCTATGGGTGCTTTAGGAATAAGCCCCTGTTTCATCAGGAGTTCTGTGGTCTCCCTGGCATTCTTAATCATCGCTTCCGCTGTCTTGGTAAGCTCCTCGCGGGTTTTCTTTAACCGGGCAACACCCTGTTCCTGAGCTTTCATGCCAACTGCTACCGCCTCTCGAACGAATACATCCCACTCCCCCATAGTTGGCGCAATGTTATCTTCAGTTATGCCGCGGTCCTCGGCACACTTGGCAAGCTCATACGCTGCAGCCAGGCACATCTCATCGGTAATCGTCTTGGCTCTCACATCCAGCGTACCGCGGAATATTGCAGGAAAGCCGGTGGAGTTATTTACCTGGTTGGGGAAATCAGACCTGCCGGTAGCTATAATCTTAGTTCCCGCTTCTTTGGCTTCCCAGGGCCAGATTTCGGGAATGGGATTAGCACAGGCAAAAATGATGGAATCTTTTGCCATTGTCTTCACCCACTCAGGCAGGATAACACCTGGGCCGGACTTCGATAGAGAGATACAGACATCCATCCCCTTCAAAGCCTCTGCAATACCACCGCTCCTCTTATTCGGATTCGTTCTCTTGCACAGGTCCCATTTGTAGGGATTCTGCTTCTGTTCCTTCTCCAGGTCAGCTCGATTGGTATGCAATGTACCCTTGCTATCGACGACAATGCAATTTTCCGGTTTAATGCCATGGACAAAAAGCAGTCGTAAAATAGCTACATTGGCGGCACCGATACCGATAACGGCAACGGTAGCTTTATCCTTATTTTTACCTACGATTTTCAAGGCATTAACCAGGCCGGCGAGGGTAACAGCAGCAGTGCCCTGCTGGTCATCATGCCATACAGGAATTTCAGCCTCTTTTCTCAGTCTGTCCAGGATATAGAAACATTTGGGATTGGCAATATCCTCAAGATTAATACCGCCAAAAGAGGGTTGAATCAATTTCACTGCTTTAATAATCTCTTCGGGGTCCTTGGTATCAAGGCAAATGGGTACAGCATCCACCCCACCCAGATATTTGAACAATAACGCCTTCCCCTCCATTACTGGCATGGCTGCTTCTGGACCTATATCACCCAGGCCCAGTACTCTGGTGCCGTCTGAAACCACGGCAACGGTATTCCACTTATTGGTGTACTCGTAGACCTTTTCCCTGTCCGCCTTTATCGCTTTACAGGGCTCAGCTACGCCAGGGCTGTACCAGATGGCGAAATCATTGAAATCGCGGATACAGCATCGGGGCACAGTTTGCATTTTGCCTCGATAGAAAGGATGCAATATCATGGCATCCTTGCCTGGCTTCTGTGCCTGCGCCAGCAATTCCTCTTTAGTTACTTTTTGTGACAAGACAGTCCTCCTTAAGTTTATTTATCACAGCATCGGCAACTTGCGAGGTGCCTGCTGGATTACGACTTTGCTTCGGCTTTAAATCATAGGTAACATCTTTACCTTCAGCAATGACACTGGCTATGGCTTCTTCCAACCTGTCCGCAGCATCTTTCTCCTCGAGATGACGCAGCATCATCACCGCAGAGAGCATCATCGCCATGGGATTGACCTTGTTATGACCGGTGTGTTTGGGAGCACTGCCATGTGTAGGCTCGAAAACAGCCGCCTCGTTCCCAATATTAGCTCCGGGAGCCAGTCCCAATCCACCAATCAATCCCGCACAAAGGTCGGAAACAATATCACCATAGAGGTTTGGCAATACAATCACATCAAAGGATTGAGGATTCGTTACCAGACGCATGCATAAGGCATCGATAACCACCTCTTCAAACCCGATATCCGGGTACTCCCTGGCTACCTCTCGGGCAATAGACAGGAAGAGACCATCGGAAAATTTGAGGATGTTTGCCTTATGACCGGCAGTAACTTTCTTTCTGTTGTTAGCTCGGGCATAGTCAAAAGCGTACTTTGCGATCCGTCTTGAGCCTGTCTCAGAAATCATCTTGATGCTGAAGCCAGAATCTTTATTGACCTTTGCGCTACTAGAGCTTTGAATAAGTTCTAGAAGCTTCTGTGCTTCCGTCGTACCTTTAGCAAATTCAATACCAGTATAGAGGTCTTCCGTATTCTCCCTGACCACGACAATATCGACGTTACGAAAAGACGTCGGGGCACCACGATATATCTTGCAGGGACGAACACAGGCATAAAGGTCAAGGCTTTTACGGAGAGCCACATTGACACTGCGGAAACCAGTGCCTATAGGAGTAGTAACCGGGCCTTTTAGGGCTACCTTGTTCCTTCTTATAGAGATGAGGACGTCATCAGGGAGAGGTGTACCAAATCGAGGCAGTGCTTTCTCGCCAACTATCCCGACATCCCAGGTAAATTGAACTCCAGTGGCTTCTAATACTCTTCGCGTTGCCTCGGTAACCTCAGGCCCTATACCATCCCCGGGTATAAGAGTTACCTTATACGGCATCCCTCATGCTCCCATGGTCAGGTTTGCAGCTTGAAATCACCATGTTTCTTAATATACGAAATAAGCCCGCCCTTAGTAAGTATATCGAGCATTACCGGCGGGATTTTTCCAAACGTAAGCTGGATATTCTTGGTCAGGTCAGTAATTTTACCCGCTGGTAAGTTTACTACTAATATATCGTCTACGTCAATCTTATCGGTGTCACATATCAACACAGGCAATCCCTGGTTGATAGCATTCCTAAAAAATATGCGAGCAACCGATTTTGCCAGGATAGCACTTACGCCGGCCATCTTAATTACCAGAGGCGCATGTTCCCGGCTGGAGCCAAGACCAAAGTTTTTGCCAGCAACGATAAAATCGCCATGCTGCACATTCGAAGCAAAAGTCTTGTCCGCATCCTCCATGACATGTCTGGCAAGCTCAGGCAAATTGCTTCTCAAGTGAGCATATCTGCCAGGTATAATGTGGTCGGTTGAGATATTATCACCGAACTTAAATGCTTTACCCTTTAACTCTACACTGGACATTATGTCATTTTCCTTGGATCAGTAATTTCACCGGTGATAGCGGAAGCCGCAGCCGTGGCGGGACTGGCGAGATAGACTGAAGCCTCAGGATTGCCCATCCTGCCTTTGAAATTACGGTTTGCCGTCGATAAACAAACCTCATTGTCTGCCAATACACCTTGATGCAGCCCAAGACACGCTGCACAGCCCGGCGGCACTATGACCGCACCGGCCTTGACCAGCGTTTGTATATAGCCAGCCTTAAGAGCCTCAACGAGCACCTGCCTGGATGCCGGCGCTACAATCAACCTGACATCAGAATGGCATACCTTATTTTTAAGAATAGACGCAGCCACAGCCAGGTCTTCGAGACGGCCATTGGTACAGGTACCGATAAAGACCTCATTTATTTTCGTCCCAGCCAGCGTACATGCTGGCGCCACATTGTCCACGAAATGTGGTTTAGCTACCATTGGCTCAAGTCCCGAAACATCGATAGGTAGTACTTGTTCGTAACTCGCATCGGAATCCGGAAATAACGCCCGGTATTTATCGCCCCGTCCCTGAGCTGTTAAAAATTGTTTGGTTACGGTGTCGCTGGGGAAAAGCCCCACCTTGGCGCCGACCTCAATTGCCATATTGGCTATAGTCATACGCTGGGCGATAGTCATTCTGGCTACAACCTCACCCTGAAATTCAAGAGCCTTGTAGGTAGCACCATCAGCTCCTAACCTGCCAGCAAGATAAAGCACCAGATCCTTGGCAGTAACCCACTTGTGAAATTTGCCCGTGACGGTAACCTTAAAACTTTCAGGCACGCGAAACCAGGTCTTGCCCAGGGCAAAAGCAATAGCAACATCACTCGAACCCATGCCAGTAGCAAACGCTCCCAGGGCGCCGCCAGTCACCGTATGAGAATCAGCACCCACAATAATATCTCCAGGATTGGCAAAACGTTCTGCTACGAGCTGATGGCAGACACCATTGCCACCTTCAAATAGTACACAGCCGGTTTCCTTAGCAAAGTTGCGTAAAAATTGCTGGTCGTTTGATAGCTGGCTATTGGGGCTGGGAACAGCATGGTCGATAAAGATAACGGTCTTCTGTGGATTGGCAAGCCGTTTCAGTGCGCTTTCCTGGAACTGCCGTATGGTGAGAGGGCCAGTGGTATCCTGAACAAAAGCCAGATCGATGGGAGCAATGACGATATCGCCAGCTCGTGCATCGACCCCTGATTTATCACTGAGTAGTTTCTCGCTGAGGGTTTTTCCCATTGGAAACCTAACCGATTATAGCCATAATATCCCCACTACCCACCTTAGCGCCAGGCTTCAATTTTATAGCCTTCATTGTACCAGATACCGGTGACTCTATGACATTTTCCATCTTCATAGCTTCCAGAATAACAATACCCGTACCTGATTGTACCAGCTCCCCTTCTTTCACCAAATACCGAATTATCGTGCCCGGTATGGGAGCCTTAATCGGGGTTTCTCCCACAGCGACCTCAGTTTCCTGCGGCGGAGCACCCTCCACCTTCTGCGTTTGCTGTGGTGAAGTATCTATCACAGACGCTGCTTTTGACGGCAGGGAAAGAGAAGCCTGTGCGGCTGCCAAAGCAGGAGAACCGCCTGCAGGTTCTACCTCAACTTGATAGTATTCGTCACCCACGTAGATATTGAATGACCTGACAGCTTTTCCTTTCATCGGAGCTTTCATGGCTACTTTCTCTACCAGCTTGCCAGCTTTTGCCCTGGCGATAAGAGCGTCTTCTCGTTTTACATCTTCAATGGTTTTAGGTTTGGTCTCCGGAGGCGGACTTTCCAATCCATACTTCCACTTGAGAAACTGCATTCCCGTGGTGGGATAAAGGGCATAGATAAGCTCATCGCCTATATTCCTGGCAATACCTTTGGTCGCCTCTTTCGCCTTCGCTAACTCCGGCTCAAGGATATCGGCAGGGCGACAGGTGATAGGCGTTTCACCACGAGAATATCCCTTGAGAATGAGTCTCTGCACTTCAGGGTCTATCGGAGCTGGCGGTTTACCATAGAGCCCGTAGACATAGTCCTTGGTCTGTCCGGAAACCATCTTATATCTGCCAAAAAGGACATTCTGCACCGCTTGCGCACCAATAATCTGACTGGTAGGAGTAACCAGCGGTGGGTATCCTAACTCACGGCGAGTTCGAGGCAATTCAGCATATACTTCTTGTATGCGGTCAAGGGCTTTGGCCTCTTTTAGCTGAGCTACCATATTGGTAAACATGCCACCGGGAATCTGGTGCCACAGGACACCGGTATCTATCACTGACATCTTGGTCGTATCCAGGAAATCGCGATATTTCGGTGCTATAGACTCGAAGTATTCGCCGAGTTTGAGCAAATGCTCCAGATTCAAACCTGTATCTCGCTGCGTACCCCGGAGAGCTACTATCATAGGCTCAATCGCCGGATGAGAGGTGCGCAGTGCAAACGGGGCGATACAGGTATCGAGAAAATCGACTCCCGCCTCTGCCGCTTTCAAAAAACTCATACAAGCCATGCCGCTGGTGAAATGGCTATGCAAATTCACCGGTATCGTGAGAGCCTGCTTCAAAGCCTTGACCAGGTTATAGGCATCATCCGGTGCAATAAGACCCGCCATATCTTTGATGCAGAGGCTATCGGCACCCATATCCTGGATAATGAGTGCTTTCTTTACATAGTAATCAATAGTATAGACGGGACCGCCCAGCTTCGGTTCTGTCAATGAATAGCTCAATGCGCCCTGGATATGCTTGCCTTTATCTTTGATTGCCTTGAAGGCAGTGTGAAAATTGCGCTCGTCATTCACCGCATCGAAAACACGGAAGACGTCGATGCCACAATCAGCAGCGTGATGCACAAAGGCAGTGACCACATCATCAGCATAATTGCGATACCCCACCAGGTTCTGCCCACGCAACAGCATTTGCAGCCTGGTATCCGGCATTAGCTTTTTTAAGATGCGAATCCTTTCCCAGGGGTCTTCATTCAAGAAACGGGTCATCACATCGAAGGTCGCCCCACCCCACACCTCCATAGACCAGAATCCTGCCTTGTTCATTTCCGGAGCAATGGCTTCGAGGTCAGCAGTCCGCACCGGGTGGCAAACAACGATTGATGCCCATCGCGGAAGGTAAGGTCAGTTATTTTGACCGGGTTTATAAGTTTCTTTCTCGTTGCCATTATTGCTCAACTCCGTATCCTGCAGATAATCTACGATACGAATCCCGCCTGGTTCTTGTTGCCATCAGCCTCTCAAGACCGCAATACCTCCATGCACCATTGCCCGGATGAGTCATCATTTTCCTTGTATTGGCTCGATGGTTCATTTGCGCCCAGTTCCCTAAAAGACGCCAGGAATTTAGCCCATCTCCAGAAGCGGTTTGAGCGCTTTCTTCCTCTCGAATATACGCAGTAACCGCCCCCATGATAGCTGCCAGAATTTTTGGCTTCATCTGTCTATAAAGGGATATTGCCATGTTTTTTCGGTGGGTTAGTATCGACCTTATTCTTCAATGTTTCCAGCGCTTTAATCAGCTTAGGTCTGGTGGTTCTGGGATCAATGACATCATCGAGATAACCTCTGCCAGCAGCTACATAGGGATTAGCAAATTTTTCCCGATATTCGCCAATTAATTTCTGCCGTGTCTCTTCGGGGTGTTCTGATTTAGCAATAGTATCCTTAAAAATGATGTTCACTGCCCCATCAGGTCCCATCACTGCAATCTCCGCTGTCGGCCAGGCATAATTTATATCACCACGCAGGCACTTACTGCTCATAACGATATAGGCTCCGCCATATGCTTTACGGGTAATAACACTGATTTTAGGCACTGTAGCTTCAGCATACGCATAAAGAAACTTAGCGCCATGCCTGATGATTCCTCGATACTCCTGATCAGTGCCCGGCATATATCCCGGCACATCGACGAAGGTAATTATGGGAATATTGAAACAATCGCAGAAACGGACGAACCTGGCACCTTTGTCCGAAGCATCAACATCGATAACGCCAGCATTAAATGATGGTTGCTGCGCCACAATACCGACACCATATCCACCCAGCCTGGCAAATCCCACCAGAAGATTGCGAGCAAACCTGCTGTGCACTTCCATAAAATCGCCGTTATCCACTACCTTGGTTATGACTTTTTTCATATCATAGACTTTGTTAGGGATGTCCGGGATAATGGTGAGCAGTTCCTCATCAGTTCGGTCCGGGGTATCCCCGGTATCGACATGCAGCGGCTCTTCCCGATTATTCTGAGGGATAAAGCTCAGCAATTGCCGTACCATTTCCAGGCATTGCTGGTCATTATCAGCGACAAAGTGACAGTTGCCCGTCTTGGTAGCATGAGTCATGGCACCGCCCAATTCCTCAAAACCGATCTCTTCACCAGTGACCGACTTGATTACCGCAGGTCCCGTAATATACATCTGCCCTGTCCCTTTCACCATGAAAACAAAGTCGGTAATGGCAGGTGAGTATACAGCGCCGCCAGCGCAGGGTCCCATGATTACTGATATTTGTGGAACGACACCTGAAAAAAGGGTGTTGCGGGTAAAAATCTCGCCATAGCCAGTAAGGCTATCCACCCCTTCCTGAATACGAGCGCCTCCTGAGTCCAGCAAGCCGATAACAGGAGCGCCAACCCTGGCTGCCATATCCATAACTTTGCATATCTTTTCCGACGCTATTTTTGACAGTGAACCGCCGAAGACCGTGAAATCCTGAGAATAGGCAAAAGCGTCTCGCCCATTGATTTTACCGTAGCCGGTAACCACAGAATCGCCCAAAAACTTCTGCTTCTCCAATCCGAAGTCGGTGCAGCTATGAATAGCGAACGGGTCTGTTTCTTCGAACGTGCCGGGGTCGAACAGCAGGGCAATGCGCTCACGGGCAGTAAGTTTGCCCTTCTGGTGTTGAGCCTCAACACGCTTGGGACCACCACCCGCAAGAGCCTGTTCTCTCATCTTCCCTAATTCAGTTGATTTATCCTGTGTTCCCATCGAGCACTCCCTTTTCAACGTACGTGGAATATATCATATACGTAATTATGATTGTTTGATATTCTAACACAATCGACAGTATATTGGCTAAATAATAGCTTCAGAATTATCTTATTTCGTGAGAGTCACCTCCCTAGAGATGAGATATTCATAACTGTGGTACAATACTCAACTGGAATGACGAACAAAATAACAAAAGCTTCCCTGACAAAGTGGCGCGAGTCTCACAGTATCGGCTCCACCGGTACTACCTGCTGCGGTAAAAAAACTTTCCGCTGGGGTGAGAGAACTTATGTCATGGGAATCATTAATGTTTCTCCAGACTCATTCTCCGGCGATGGACTGGGGAATGTCGACGATGCTGTGGCACAAGCTCACCGCTTTGCTGCCGAGGGAGCCGATGTGATAGATATCGGCGGTGAATCTACCCGTCCTGGCACCACCCCACAATCTGTACAGGAAACTATAAAAACAGAACTGCACCGTGTTATGCCGGTTCTGCAAAAGCTTGCTGGCAAAATAGATATACCCATAAGTATCGACACTTACCACTACGAGGTTGCCCGGTCGGCTCTGGATACAGGCGCTCAGATGATCAACGATATCTGGGGGCTGAAGCGCGAACCAGAACTGGCGCAACTGGCGGCGGAGAGGAATGTGCCCATAATTTTAATGGCAAACCAGCGCGATGCACCACAGCGCCACATTATGCCGACAATCATAGCGAACCTCAAATGGTCTACCGACACCGCCTTGAAAGCAGGAGTGCCCTGGGATAATATCATCATAGACCCCGGTATAGGCTTCGGCCCAACCTATGAGCAAAACCTTCGTATTATACGCAGGCTGAACGAGCTCAAGGTGCTGGGAAGGCCGATACTTCTGGCTACCTCACGAAAATCAGTAATCGGGCTTACCCTGAATTTGCCTCCCGACCAGCGTATTGAGGGGACGGCAGCTACTCTTGCCATCGGCATTGCCAAAGGGGCGGATATGGTGCGGGTACACGATGTTCGCGAAATGGTCCGTGTCTGCCGTATGAGCGATGCCATTGTGAGAGGACCCGTGCAGAGGTAAAAGTAATGGTAACTGCATATCTTGGTCTTGGCTCTAATCTGGGGGATAGAAAACAGAATCTCAGCAAAGCCCTGGAACTGCTCTCCAGGCAGGTAGCAATCGACCAGCTTTCCTCTCTCTACGAAACAGAGCCAGTCGGCTTTAAAGACCAGCCTCTCTTCCTCAACGCTGTCTGCCGCATTACCACCACGTTAAATCCTGAAAAACTACTTGGTTGCGTCAAGGGAATTGAGACTGCCATAGGCAGAACTCCAAGCTTCCCTAACGCTCCCAGACCCATAGATATAGACATACTTTTTTATGGCGAGAGAACTGCCAGAAGTGAGGCACTAACTATCCCGCACCCCCGTTTGACTCAGCGGGCTTTCGTACTCATTCCGCTGGCTGAGATTGCACCCGATTTAGTACATCCTGGAAAGGGAAAAACCATACGAGAACTATTGAATAACTTAGAGAACACCGAAGGGGTTCGAAAATGGGCTGACTCTGAAGCAAATATGAAAAACAAAAGGAGACGCCATGTATCAGGTATCAGTTGAGCAACATTTCGACGCTGCCCACTATCTCCGCAATTATCACGGTAAATGCGAAAATCTCCATGGTCACCGTTTCAAAGTGGTAGCGCATTTGAAGGCAGAAAAACTGAATGAAATCGGTTTAGCCTATGACTTCGTAGAACTCAAGCGAAATCTTGCCGATGTCCTCGCCAAATTCGACCACACCTGTATTAACGACGTCCCGCCCTTCGACAAAATCAACGCTTCTTCGGAGAACATCGCTGCTACCATTTACAAGAGGCTAAGGACAAAGCTCACTAAAGAAATAGTGCTCGTCAGTGTGGAAGTCTGGGAATCACCACAGACCTATATTACCTATAGCCCGTAAGCGTAAACAGCGGTGAGAAAGCCTTGCCCTTTCTTGCCTGCACTAGGCATTCGACGGCAGCAAATCAGGTATGCTGTCCTCAATGGGATACGTATGGTTACACTTCTTACAGAAGAGAGAACCGCTTACCACATCACCATTTTTCTCTTCAACAATATCCAGCGTAAGCGAGCTCTTGCACACCGGACACGCCAGTATATCAACGAGGTCCTTCTTCATCGCTTACTCCTTCACTCACTATTTCAGGCAAGCACAAAATACTATCACTTCGGCTGCTCAAAAAACAAATACGCCCAGAGAGACATTATCACGTACTGGGTTACCTTTCTCTCCTTTAACACCTGGGTTGGAACCTGGCGGTACTGAACTACGTCTCGATTTTTAGTAACAGTCCGGTATTTGGTCACTTCCTGGGGATAGGTTACCTGAATAATCGCCTTGGCTCCGCTAAAATCATTTAAATATCGCCAGGGGAAAAAGCGTGTCCTGTTATCAGTCGTCCAGTAGTAGTATTGAGGATAAACGTAATTGCCAGCATAACTGATAGTAACAGTTGAATTTGGTCTGGCGACATCGAAGGTATACGACCAGTTAGAAGTCCAGACGTAGTTATCATAAACAGTTTCTGTTTTAGTTTCGCTTGCTATATAGGGTTCGGTCACAGTATAAGATTCAGATACTGTATAGGGTTCACTCTTCATTTCAGTATCCCAGTATGTTTCCGTCACCTGAATCGGCACTTTTTTCATAGGCAGGGCAAATATAATCACTATAACCAGAAAAGGAATAAGTCCCCATAAAATGGGTTTCCAGTTACTTTTCATCGCTTCCGACATCCTGTTTGCCATCGCTAACCTCCTTACCCTGGCACATAGTTGAACCATGGGACAATACGTATTATAACATCGGAAAAGTTTTCAGTATAAATTACGATAGGTAAAGCATAAATCACTCATGTAGGGTCCGACCTTCAGTCCAACTTGTGTGAGCAGTCTCAAAGTAAAGCAGGTGAAAAACTTGTCTAAAACCTATTGACACCATTATGGTTGAAGTGTACTCTTATATCAAAGCAATCTGAAAGGAGAAGGATTATTATGGCAAAAACATCAACCGGGCTTGAAGAGAATGTTGCTGGGTTACTATGTTATGTTCTGGGTTGGATAAGCGGTCTGGTATTTATCCTCATCGAAAAAGAGAATAAATTTGTCCGCTTTCATGCCATGCAATCGATTGTCGTATTCGGCGTTCTCACTGTCGCCAGTATTATTCTGAACTGGATACCGTTCATCGGCTGGGTGCTGGGCATTCTGATTTCAATACTGGCGCTGGTACTGTGGATTGTTTTGATGATCAAAGCCTACCAGGGCACAAAATATAAGGTTCCCTGGGCTGGCAATTTCGCCGAGAAACAGATAGGCTAATTTAGTAAGCTTCCGACTACTTCCTGGAGGTCGCCTGGTACATACAGTCTCTATCCTCAGGCGACCTCTGGTGTTTTTTTGTGAAACCATGGACGAAGCTATTAAGACTATTCGTCTCTTTTTTATCGACAAATGACTGCATTCGGAGATAGAGTTTACGAAAAACCTTTGAAGTGGTATCAGAAGCTCGATACCGCCAAAGGTAGACTTGAAGCTGGGGCTTTTATTATCGAGGGTGATAGAGCTATCAGGCAGATAATGGAAAGCCACCCCGATGCCATTATCGAAATCGTCACCAGCAGAAAACCGCTGCCTCTCTTTGGAAATTGCCCCATCCGTCCGGTTACGGAGAGCCAGTTTCACTCCCTGTGCACAACGAAAACACCTCAGGGAATTCTAGCTGTTGTCCGCATACCGCCTGAAACATACTCTGAGAAGCTGCCGTCAAATCCCGGTGATGCCATTTTGCTCCTCGAAGATATTCAGGACCCCGGCAATGTAGGCACGCTAATCCGTACTGCCGCAGCTTTTAATTTTGCTGGGGTTATCCTCACCGAAAAATGCGCCGACCCCTTCTCGCCAAAATGCGTGCAATCAACCGCCGGCAGCGTGCTCTCGGTATGGCTGAGAAGAACTAAAGACTATCTCGGGTTGGTGAACCCACTAAAGAACAGCGGATATGCTCTGGTTGCCACAGACCTCAATGGCAATGAGGAGCCATCGGTTCTTCGACAGCGAAAGAAATTACTGCTGGCGCTGGGCAATGAAGCTGCTGGTGTATCTGAATCGCTACGGAAAATAGCAGACCACTATGTGAAAATCCCTATTGCTCGTGACAAAGCAGAGTCATTGAATGTTGCCATCTGTGGCGCCATCCTCATGTATCTGAATTCCAAAAGGTCCTAGCCCTTGAAAACTCTCCCTCCCTCTATCCTGAAAAAGGAGAGAGGGAGACAGGGTGAGAGGTTGCCAAATTTGACAAATAACCCAAAAAATCATATAAACGTAGTATGAGCACTCTGAAGCTGCTTGCTTATGCAGCATTAATTTTGCTGGTGGTCACTACTGCCATGCCGACCCCGGTAACGGCTGCCGGCTGAGGCCCCACCGGTTGTCCTGGCGCCAGTTTGGTGCCAAATACAGGCCGAGTAGGCACCACAGCAACTATGACAGTCACCAGCAACAGTTTCTTCATAGAAGGTGATTATAAAATCCTGTGGAGCTCAACATCGGTATTCGAAGATGGCAAGACCACTATACTGAAGGAAGGTACTGCGTCCAAAGGTAGTCTCGCTGTCACCAACAGCTTTCCTATCCCGGAGGCGCCCTCAGGCCTGTACTATGTGGGATTTATTCGTCTTGGTCGCGATGACCCTACTATCTTCTCATTTACTGTTGTCTCCTACCTCAGAGTCCAACCCCTTTCAGCATCGCCCGGGAGCATTGTCACTGTCGCCGGTACCGGCTTACCTGCAGATAGTATGGCGTCTCTCACCTTTGACATTAAGTCTACTGATGCCAACGGCATCACCAATAAGAACGGCAGCCTTACTGTCGATTTCACCATTCCCGATACCCCAACCGGCGAACATCAAATAGCAGCCACGTCATCGAAAATAACTACACCCATCCCTCCCACTACCATACTGGTGGTACCGGCAATTACCGTTAATCCACAATTCCCCCAGACTGGTAACAGCGTCACTATTAACGGCCGTGGTTTTGCGTCTAAAGTCCTGGTATCCATCACATTCAACGAGCTCACCATGACCAACTCACCCTCCACCGACGACACTGGTAGCTTTTCCTACAGCTTCACTCTACCGCAAAGCAAAGATCACGGGAAGCAAGTTCGTGGCCAAAGACGCCGTGGGCAATACTGGCACCTTCTCCGGTGGAAGCAAGATACCAACACCACCCCCATCTTCGCCACCACCATCTCAACCACCGCCCCCACCCCCTCAGAATCCGAGTCCGCCTGTCACACCACTGTCCAAACCGACGCCGATGGAACCCAGAGAACAGAGCTTCGGTTTGTTTGGTGCCCAACCGGTGAAATTTGTGTGGACACAGGCAACTTCCTTTGCTCCCAACACTATCACCTACACACTGGAAGTGGCTGACAACGTTAAATTCTCGCCGGTAAAATCGGGGATGCGGGCTTCGAACATTGCCCAGACCAATTTCACCCTCAACCTGCAACCTGGCACGTATTACTGGCGGGTGAAAGCCGTTAATACCAGCGGCAAAGAAAGCGATTGGGCTTATTCACGATATACTTTCAAGGTGGGTGCCATGCCGACCTGGATCTTGGTTATTGGAATTATGGTATGTTTTGTGGTTATGTATTTGCTTGTCCGTTCTTTACTGCGCCGCCGGAACAGGAACCCCTACTATTACTACTAAGGGCGGAAACTAATTACGCATACGCTGTTTGACCCTATTTCCCCTGGATTTCGACGATCTTGATCTTGCTTGTCTGCCCTTTAAGAATTCTTACGTAGTTCTGGGGAACACGAAAATGCGATGCTAATAACCTGATAACCGACTGATTAGCCTTCCCTTCCCTGGGAGGCTCCTTCACCTTGACCAGAAACCTGTCTGCCTCCCTGGTGACTTCCTCCACCCTGGAATTGGGCGTCACTATAACCAAAACTTTCATAGAACTACTTCCCCCCACAAGCCATCTAAATGTAATTTTAGCAGACGCGCCCTTAGAATAGTATTGCTCAACGGTTGACGGCTTTCTGCGAACACCCGTATGTAGTTATCGGTAAGTCCGGAATAGACGCCGCTGCCACTGTCAACCTCTGTTTCCCATACTACCGGCATAGTTCTGCCCAGGAATCGCTCCTGAAAACTCCTGGCGCTTTCCTCTGCCAGCGCCAGCATCCGCAAACTGCGTTCCTTTTTCACCTTTTCGTTCACCTGGCCTGACATCTCAGCCGCCGCTGTCTTTGGACGAGGTGAATACGAGAAGACATGAATAGCAGCAAAACCCCTGTCCCGACAGAAGCGATAGCTTTCGTCGCACTCGGCATCGCTTTCGCCGGGAAAGCCGACCATGATATCGGTGGTTATCGCCACATCTGGCACAGCCTGTCGAATAAGTGCCACTGCCCTGGTATAGTCGGCGAGGGAATAGCCTCGCTTCATACGTTTTAATACCGTATCGCTGCCGCTCTGCAATGCCACATGAAAATGTCGACACAGCCGGGAATCCTGCCACAGCGCAAGCAAGTCTCCAGAAATCTCCTGAGGCTGCAAAGAGGACAGGTGCAATCGGGGCACGTCTGTCTCCTCAATAATACGCAGAATGAGCTGTTTCAGAGTTACCCCATCGCAGCTATACGTGCCGATTTTGGTACCGGTGAGTATCACCTCCTTGTAGCCAGATGCGACCCTGGCTTTCACTGTCGCTACAATATCTCCCACCGGCAGGCAGAATTCTGAACCGCGCACCAGGGGCACAATGCAGTAGGCACAGAAATCAGTGCAGCCATCCTGAATTTTAATGAAGCTGCGAACACGGAATGAGTCAGCACAACCATGCTCACTGTCCAGATGCCCTGGCTGAAAGTCAAGGCTCTGTCTTACCAGTTCCGGTATATTCATTTTGTGCTCATTGCCAATAATGAGGTCAACGCCCAGACTGGTCAGCTCATGGGGAGCCCTCTCCGCATAGCAGCCAGTGGCCACAATCAATGCCTGCGGATTGTTCTTTCTCAGCAAACGCAGCAGATGCCTTGATTTACGGTCGGCAATATGAGTCACCGTGCAGGTATTGAGAATACAGACGTCAGCAGCGCCATTGCTGGCAATATGAAAGCCCGCTTCGGCAAGCTGATGAGCCAGAAGCTCGGTCTCCGCCTGGTTCAGCTTGCACCCCAGCGTATGAAACGTGGCTACAGGTCTTTTCTCCATAAATACTCAAAGAAATTATATTGGCAGTGCATTTGAAAGGTCAACTTAAAGACAATTTAATCGGTTAATTATGTGGGAGTCACTTGCTCACAAGTGGCCGCTTTGTGGGGGGTCACCGCAGGGAGGTGACTCCCAGACAAATATTGCGTAAATGAGTTGTTTACTATAAGCTCAAGGTATGATTCAGATAACCCGTACCATTGCGATTGACGAGAATGAGATCCAGGAGGATTTTATCCGTGCTTCGGGGCCAGGTGGGCAGAATGTCAATAAAGCCTCGACTGCCGTCCAGCTTCGCTTTGATGTAGCCAAGTCCCCTTCGTTGCCTGATGAAGTTCGCGAAAGGCTAGTTTCATTAGCTCGCAAGAGGATTTCTGAAGACGGTGTATTAATTATTGATGCCAGGCGGTTCCGTACCCAGAGAGCAAATCGCCGTGATGCCCTCGAACGACTTGTAGAATTGATTCGCAAGGCTGCGCAAAAGCCCCAAATCCGACGAAAGACAAAACCTACGCTCAGTTCAAAAATACGTCGGTTAGAGACCAAGCACCGTCGCACCAGGACCAAACGCTTACGCCGTTCAATTCAGGAAGTGGCTGATGAATAAATATCTTAACCGTCATCAATGCTTTGCTGCAGCTCTCGATTGGCGGCATGGCGCGCTCTAGTACGTTGATTTTGGGTTAATAACCGCTTGCGCAACCTGATATTTTTGGGTGTCACCTCGATGAGCTCGTCATCGCTGATTATGTCCAGAGCTTCTTCAAGGCTGTATTTCAATGGCGGAGTTAACTTAACCGCAATATCGGATGTGGAAGAACGAATATTCGTTTGTTTCTTCTCTTTGGTCACATTGACGGAGAGGTCGCTCCCCCTTGAATTCATGCCCACGATCATACCCTCGTACACGGGCGTGCCCGGTTCAATGAAGGTTATACCCCTCCCCTGGGCATTGTTCAATCCATAGGTAACCGCAATGCCCTCTTCAGAAGCTACCAGCATGCCGTTGCGGGTGGAAACGATATCGCCATACCACGGTTCATAGCCCAGAAACAAGGTGCTCATAATCCCCTCACCCCTGGTAGCGGTTAGAAAGGTGCTCTGGAAGCCAATTAAACCACGGGTGGGGATATGATATTCCAGGCGTACATTACCCTTGCCGTCGTTGCGCATATTACTGAGTCGAGCCTGGCGCTTGCTTAAAATTTCGGTGAGAATACCAATATATTCTTCACCCGTGTCAATGATGAGCAATTCTACAGGTTCCATGAGCTTGCCATCGATTTCCTTGGTGATAACCTCCGGCTTGGAAATTGCGAACTCGTAATCCTGGCGGCGCATGGTTTCAATAAGTATCGCCAGATGCAGCTCACCCCTGCCGCATACCAGAAAAACATCAGGGGTTTCGGTATTCTGAACCTTCAGGCTGAGATTGGTCTCAAGCTCACGGTACAGCCTTTCACCGAGCTGCCTCGAGGTACAGTATTTCCCCTCTCTGCCGGCGAACGGGGACGTATTGACGCTGAACATCATCTTCAAGGTAGGTTCGCCGATCTCGATACGGGGCAATGCCTCCGGCTGGTCAGGGCTGGTTATGGTATCACCGATGCTTACCTTTTCCACGCCGGTGATAGCAACAATATCGCCTGCCCTCGCCTCTTCCGTTTCCAGACGGTCAAGCCCCATGAAGGTGAATACTTCGCTCACTTCATAGCTCTCCATGCTGCCGTCTCGTTCTATGACAGTGACTTTATCATGCGGCTTTATGCTTCCCCGATAAATTCTACCAATGGCGAGTTTGCCCTTGTAGCTGCTATAGTCCAAATTGGATACCAGCATCTGGAATAGACCATCTTCAATGCACGGTGGTGGTACCTGGTGAAGTATGCACTCGAACAGCGGGACAAGGTCTTCGCCCTGTTTATCCGGCTCGGTGGTGGCGGTGCCGTTTCTGGCGCTGGTATACAGTATAGGAAAATCAAGCTGGTCTGCATTGGTGACTAATTCCAGAAAAAGGTCCTGAGTCAGACTAACCACCTCGGCTATTCTGGAATTTTCCCTGTCGATTTTATTAATGACCACAATCGGTTTCAGTCCCTTATCAAGCGCCTGCTTGAGCACAAATCTGGTCTGAGGCATAGGGCCATCAATGGAATCAATCAGCAACAGGCAGCCATTCGCCATATTTATGACCCGCTCCACTTCACCGCTGAAATCGGCATGACCCGGAGTATCAATGATATTTATCTTGACACCGCGGTAGACTACCGCAGTGTTCTTGGCGAGAATGGTAATGCCTTTTTCCCGTTCCAGGGCATTCCGGTCAAGTATCAAAGTGCCCACCTGCTGGTTATCACGAAAGATTTTGCTCTGCTTCAGCATCATATCGACCAGGCTGGTCTTGCCGTGGTCGACATGGGCAATGATGACAATGTTTCTTAAGTCGTCTCGATAACTCAAATTAATCCTGCTTTCTCAGTAATCCATAAACACATCAGAAATAGCTATTGTAGTGTATTGAACACTGCAAAATCCAATCTCGCTTCGAAATTTCAGCGACATCAGGATAATAGCAAAGATGAATGCACAAACGTCTCCCTGGATGTGATGTCATATCAAAGGGGGAATCGACGGCGTTGCCGCCTACATATAAAGGGGGTTGGCATCGGTGATGATTCTACCTGTTTTTGTCAGCATCCGGCGAAGATGCTTGGAGAGGGCAAACAGCGCCTGGTGGCTGAGTCCGTCATAGGACTTCAGTTCCTTTGATAGTTTTTTTGAAATCCTGCGGTCGACTTCTGCTGGCGATAACGCTGCGGGATTGAGGCTCTGGGAAGCGGTGGCGAATCCCCACAGGTCAACGAAAGAGGGAACGTAAACCTGGTACGGGCAAACGGTAGAGAAAACGCTTTTTAGCGTATCGACAATGTCAATAAAGTTTTGCAGGTTCGTCCAGCCAGAGGCTCCGGACTGGACTGACATGATGCCTCCATCATTCAACCTGTCTCTAATTATCTGATAGTATTCTTGAGTATAGAGCAGGCAGGCAGGTCCCACCTCCAGGGGCTCGACCAGGTCAATGATGACCACATCAAATCTATCTTTGGTCTCTTCCAGGTATTTCCTGGCATCGGTATAGCAAATCTCGGCACGAGGGTCATCGAAGGAATTCTGGTGGATTGCAGGGAGAAATTTACGGCAGATATCCACCACCTGTTTATCGATATCGACCATCACCACTTTTTTCACGCTTTTATGACAGAGAACTTCACGCAGCGTGGCTCCTTCGCCGCCACCAGCGATGAACACGGTCTCGGGATTGGGATGAGCGAGCATGGCAGGGTGCACCAGCGCCTCATGGTAAATAAACTCGTCGCACTCGCTGGATTGGATTTTGCCGTCCAGCACCAGACAGGTGCCGAAGCCGGCAGAATCGACAATAGCCACCGACTGAAACTCGGTTCGCCCTGAATACATAACCTGCTTAATGCTATGAATTTGAACGAGGTCAGGACTGACCTTGTCATGGAGCCAGATACTATTTTCGGAATTAGCTGGATTGTTCACCATAGTTACCCGAATCGCTCATTTGCTACCGCAGATGACCTTGTTATCCTGCAATATGCCGCGTTCTAGCTCAAGGAAAGATGACTCCTTTGCTTCCAGTTTCTCGACGAGAAGAGGTATGGCGTTCTTGGGGTCAATAGAAGTGCCGCAGGTAAAAATATCTACGGCAGCATAGCCGTGCTCAGGCCAGGTGTGAACGCAAATATGGGATTCGGCAATAACGACTACGCCGCTTACTCCCTGGGGGCTGAATTTGTGAAAAGCCTGATTTACGATGGTGGCGCCGATATGCTCGGCAGTGTCGCATAACAGATTCCTGATGGACTCTACGTCATTAATAATCTCCCTGTTACAATCTTTCAGTTCGAGCAGCAAATGTCGTCCGAGAGCATTCAAATCACCTTCCCTCCTTACGCGTTTTGCCTGGTTTGATTCTTGAACTAATCAAGCAAATCGAATACGGCAACCTGTAATTGTATCGTTTGTCAGTGTGATTTTCAAGGTTATTACTGACTTTGCCTATTGACAAGCGTTTCCCCACCTTGTACAATGTCGCCACCACATGAAAGGAGGTGACAAAACCATGAGGAAAATTGCTGGCGTCTTGTTTGCCGTGCTGGCAGTGTCTCTGGTGCTGCTCCCAACACCTGCTCTTGCAGGTTCCCTCGATAAGGATTGCAGTTGGGAAAAGGTGAAATGGGAGGAGAACCCAAATTCCTGCTTTTTATATTTGGATAACTGGGGGAAGACTCCGATAACCGCGATGTCCCGTCTAGCAGGACTTGCGTATCCTTCTTCTCTAACCGGCTGCACCCTCAGTTCAAACCCAGGCACCTGCTTTGGCAACTGCGCTGCCTGTAATGACCAGTTTGGGAATCTTGGAGGCTGCACCGATCCGAAGGTATGCAAAGTTTCTACAGAGTGCCCAGGCACAGGCAATTGTGCATTGCCGCCATCTGACTCGGGTTGTAATGCAAAAGCAGTAGTGGGCTATGCCCATTGTGCTAAATGCTGGGGAGTGAGCCTGGCGTTCGCCAACAAGAGTTGGGCCGGAAACACCCTCGGTGACGCTCCCAGAATCAGCAACAATCATCCTAACCACTTTGGCAATAGCGACCGACGCTCTGCCGGTGGCGGTGGTGATTGGGGAATCACCGGAGCTCCGCATTCAGAGTGCAAATCTGATATCTGGGCTCTGCAGTGCAATCTTGATAAAGATTCTGCCTGTCTACCAGTAAAGAAATAATTTCACAGCATTCAGAAGTTTGAAAGAACTTTGAGGCCGTAGTTGGGAAGGATTATTCCCAGCTACGGCTTTCGTATTTCTGCTGCACCTGCTGTAAATTAATAGTCACTATATCTGTCATCGGGAAAAACGCACTATGGAAGCAGACAAGGCAAAACTCACCACTGTTTATATTGCTGGAGGACAACCAGAAGCGCAAATTGTCAAGGGGCGGCTGGAGAACGAAGGCATACCCGTAATACTTCGTTACGAGAGCGCTGGCATTGTGTGGGGCCTTACCGTTGATGGTTTAGGACAGGTGGAGGTTCAGGTACCTTCTTCCTTTGCTGAAGAGGCGAAGCAAATTCTGGGGTTGGGGAAATGAGAGGTTTTACAGACCAAGCGCCGAACTAAGAGACTTTAAATCCAGATATTTATCCAGTAGTTCCTCAAGCTTTTTTAACTTTTTGGCGCTGCGAAATGAATTGTGAGCCAGAGCCCTCTCAATATCGGCTATCGTACCCGGAGTGTCCTTCCCTGTCACTACCACAGGTATGTGTTTGCTCTCAGCCTCGGAAACTACCGTTGCCAGAGGTTGAGCGCTACTGGTGAGAATCAGACACCTGGTCGGAGTTTGCAGGGCAGCCAACTGCATATCAGGTCGCTCGCCACGAATAATTGCCGCTTTATCCTTCTTACGAGTGAAATACTCGATTCCCGAGTCAAGGCTCATAGCGCCCAACATCAGGTTTTCTACAATCTCCCCTGCGTTTTCCGGGCAGGTCACAATATCCCCACCCAACGCCTCTGCCAGTTCCTTGACGCTGAGCCCGAGCAAGCTCCTTGTTTCCGGAAGTACGCCCAACACCTTTATTCCCGCTTTCTGGAAGGAGTCTGTGATATTTTGCTTTACCGATTCAATTTTCGCTTCGGGTGCAAAGTTAACCACGACTCCCAGCAGTTTTTGCCCCAGTTCCCCGGCAGCTCGCGCTATCTCCGAAGGAGCCAGATCAGCGGAGTAGCGAAGCACCACCACTACTTTAGCGTTAAAGGTTTCAGCAATGGTATAACAGGCAAGGGTAGCAACAGAATCATCAGGAAAACCGTTAAGACCTTCCATGATGACGATATCCTTGTCCTTGGATATTCGAGCATGGTTTTTCTTAACCTGCTGAAGAAATTCCTCTTTATTATCGGTAAGGCTTTTCCAAAGCTCGCGACTGGAAACCCCAAAAGGGGAAATTACGTCAGGAGACTCATTAAGCTCCAGCACTTCCTTCATTAAGGCAGCATCTTTATTACCGGTGTTGGTTTCAGAGATAGTGATCGGCAAGAAATAGCCTACTTTTTTACCCTGGTTCAATAATTTTTTACCGATACCGGTACATAAGGCGGTTTTGCCGGAGCTTTCCTTCGAAGTTATATACAGATTGATCATAGTCCCCCCCTGTTGGAAAAGCTTCGTTATTATATCACTCTTTACAACTGACTTAAAGCAGCTTATAATGTCAGTTAAGTTTTATCTAGTGACTGAGAGCTTTTAAACTCTCAGTCTTTTTTACTACCTTTTGGGGGCAACACATGGGACAAAAGAAAATTCATCTAACCAGACCAGGCTTAGCTAAACTGGAGGCAGAGCTTAAGCAACTCATCGCTGTTCAGAGACCGTCAGTAGCTGACAAGATTAAGCGAGCCAGGGAGGTCGGCAGCACTGAAAATAATGCTGAATACGATGATGCCAAGAATGAACAGGCATTTGTTGAAGGCAGAATACTGATGCTGGAAAATACCATCAGGAATGCTGTAATTATCGAGGCTCCGGCTGTACCAGGCAAAGTAGAACTGGGCGACAAGGTGCTCATTCAGAATCAGGATGGTAAGATCGAGCAATTTACCATTGTGGGCAGCGCTGAAGCAAGCCCTACAGATGGCAAGATTTCCGATGAATCGCCCGTGGGTCGTGCCCTCATGGGTAAAAAAACTGGTGATAAAGTTGAGGTTAAAACCCCGTCAGGGTTGTTCAAGTTGTTAATAATGGAAGTAAGCTAGGATATGTCAAGGTTAGAGCGCATCGTCGAGCAGCGCTTGGAAAAGCTGAAGAAGCTTCAGTCTCAGGGCATAAATCCTTACCCCAACCGATATCACCGCAGCCACACTACTCAGGAAGCAGCGGCTCTTTTCAACGAGCACGAAAAGGAAACAGAATTCCTGTCCAATCTGGAGCTGAGTCTCGCCGGCCGCATCACCGCCAGCCGTTTCATGGGCAAAATAGCCTTCATGGATATTCGTGACGGTTCAGGGAGAATCCAGCTCTTCATAAGTCGCGCCTCGGTTGGCGATGAGAAATACCAGTTGATTCATGACTTCGACATCGGCGATATCATCGGCGTAACGGGCAAATTGTTCCGCACCAAGGCCGGTGAGATTACACTGCAGGTAGCCGGTAGCACCCTGCTTGTCCAAGTCTCTTCACCCGCTGCCTGAAAAGTGGCATGGCCTGGTCGATATCGAGAAGCGCTATCGTCAACGCTATCTTGATTTGCTATCAAATGAGGAAACCAAACCTGTTTTCATGCGCCGCAGCCAGATTATCGCTGCGCTGCGTAATTTCCTGAATAAACAGGGCTTCCTTGAAGTAGAAACCCCGGTCTTACAGCCTGTGGCGGGTGGCGCTATGGCTCGTCCTTTCATCACCCATCACCATGCTCTCGACCAGGACCTCTATCTCCGTATTGCGCTGGAGCTTTACCTGAAACGGCTTATCGTAGGCGGATTCGACAAGGTATATGAAGTAGGACGAGTGTTTCGTAACGAGGGCATTTCCATAAAGCATAATCCCGAATTCACCATGATGGAATGCTATCAAGCCTACGCCGACTATAATGACATGATGAAGTTGGTCGAAGATATGGTTTGCTCCATTGCCAAAGAGGTTGTCGGCAGCGCTGAAGTGACCTTTGGCTCAGAGCTTATCAAATTGGAAACGCCGTGGCGGCGCGTTTCCCTGCGTGAAGCATTGATTACCTTTGGCGGGATCGATTTTGAGGAGCATCAGGATACTGATTCATTGCGCCAGAAAATGAAGCAGCTGAACATGGAGGTTGACCCGCAGAAAGATAGAGGCAGGTTGATTGATGAGCTGTTGTCCACGTTTGTAGAACCCAATTTGATACAACCAACGTTCATCATTGATTATCCCGTGGAGATGTCGCCTCTGGCAAAGATGAAGCCGGACACCAGGAATCTGGTGGAACGTTTCGAAGCTTTTATCGGGGGCATGGAAGTAGCCAATTCCTTCACCGAGCTCAATAATCCGCTGGAGCAAGAGGAAAGATTCCATCACCAGATGGAGAAGCGTACTCCGGTAGATGACCAGGAAGAGGTTATTGACGATGATTTTCTTTTAGCACTAGAATATGGTATGCCGCCAACTGGAGGACTGGGAGTAGGTATTGACCGTCTGGTGATGTTGCTGACGAACCAGCAATCGATCCGCGATGTCATCCTGTTCCCGCAGTTGAAAGGGAAATAAACAGAGAGACCATATAGCATGATTGATATCAGGCTCATTCGGGAAAATCCTGACGTAATCCGTCAGGCTTTAAAGAACCGCAACGATGACGCACCGCTCGAGAAAATAATAACCCTCGACGAACAGTATCGCGTATTGCTTCAGCAGGCTGAGTCGCTTCGCGCCAGGCGTAATGAGGTGAGTAAGCAGATCAGTAAAATGAAGGAAAAACCACCGGCACTTATTGCCGAGATGAGACAGGTGGGAGAGCAGATTGAATCGCTTGAGGTGGAAACAGCCAAAATGTGGTCTGAGATGGAGGAATACCTGCTGCGATTACCGAACATCCCTAATTCGGCTGTTCCTGTAGGTAAAGATGCCTCGGGTAATGTAGCAGTGCGTTCCTGGGGCGAGCCACGGAGTTTTTCGTTTACTCCGCTACCTCACTGGGAGCTGGCAGAGAAACTGGATATTATTGATTTTCAGCGCGGTGTCAAACTTTCCGGCACTCGCTTCTACGTATTAAAAGGTCTCGGTTCTCGTTTACAGCGGGCGCTGATCAATTTTATGCTCGACCTTCACGTTAAAGAACACGGGTATACAGAAATCTATCCACCATTCATGGTGAAACGTGAGTGTTTGGTGGGCTCAAGCAATTTGCCCAAATTCGCTGACAATCTCTACCATGACGCCGAAGATGATTTATGGTTCGTCCCCACTGCCGAGGTGCCGTTGACCAATTTACACCGCGATGAAATATTATCACCAGAAACTCTTCCCATTCACTATGTTGCTTACACTGCCTGCTTCCGCCGCGAAAAAATGGCGGCTGGCAAAGATACTCGCGGTATTAAAAGGGGACATCAGTTCGATAAGGTCGAGCTTTACAAATTTACCAGACAAGAGAACTCCGAAGCGGAACTGGACAAGATGGTAAACGATGCCGAGGATGTCTCGCGAAAGCTTGGTATTCCTTACCGCATCGTGCAACTCTGCACTGGTGATCTGGGATTCGCCTCCACCAAGTCCTTTGATATTGAGATGTGGTCGCCCGGTTGTGGGGAATGGCTGGAGGTAAGCTCCTGCAGCAACTGCGCCGATTTCCAGGCAAGGCGCGCCAATATTCGCTATCGTCCCGAAACAAACGCCAAACCGCAGTTTGTGCATACCCTTAACGGGTCGGGGCTGGCTTTGCCCAGAGTAGTTATCTCCATACTGGAAAACTACCAACAGGCTGATGGTAGCATCGTAGTACCGGAAGCGCTGAGACCGTATATGGGGACCGATGTCATCAAACGGGATTAGTCAATAAGCAATAAGCTGAAATCAAAGGAAATAGATAGTGCCACCAAAAGAAAACCTGCCACTGGAGCCAAATAAAATCCGCTGCCCCAATCCTAGATGTGGATTGCCCAAAGATATTGATTCGGCACTTTGTCCACATTGTCACCAAAGGTATTGTTCTAACGGTCACCATCTCAAGACAGACTCACAATTTTGCATGATTTGTAATTGGAGGGACCGCGACTTCAAATCACCAATTAGAGCTAATAAGACCTCGAACGTTAGCGAGGGTCCGACCGATAAGGCAGAATATGTATGTCCCAAATGTAATAGTCCGGTAGAACGGAAATTTGATCCTTGTTCTAACCGTGATTGTGGTTGGTTAGGTCCTCATGTTCCTGTCAGGTTTAACAGGATGGTGGGAAAGACACCACAAGTTTTCAAAAGGGATCATGGTTCTACGTCACAAGCGCCGCAGCATTATCCAGCACCAGGCGAGCCGCAACAAATATCCCATGCAGAACCGTCCTCACAACTGAAGGAATCAGCTTCAAAAGACTGGCTTCGGAGTACTCAATATGAGAAAAGTTCGAAGGCCAAAAATGCTGTCATTGCTGGTGTAGTAGCGATATTCATTATTGGAGTTGGAGTTTTCTACTGGGGTATAAACTATAATGTCCCTCAGACGACATCACCAAACGTCACCCAACCCCAACCCACGCCACAAACGCCTCCCCCTGTAGCTGCTGCTCCTCTTACCATAAGCGATATCTCGGTATCCGGGGTTACCGAGTCAAGCGTGGTTATCACCTGGACAACCAACGAGCCGTCCACGACTCAACTGGACTACGGCATCACCAATAGCTACGGTAAAACCTCAGACCTCAGCGGGACGTTAGTCACCAGCCATAAGGTGCAATTGAGCTCATTGAATCCCAGCACCACGTATCATTACAAGGTACTGTCGAAGAATGCCGGCGGGAAGATAGCCATATCTCCATCGGACAGCACTTTCATTACTGCAGCTCCGCCTGATATAACAGCCCCGGTAATTGCTGCAATTACTGTCCCCGATGTTAGTGATACCACTGTCACCATTGCCTGGACGACGAATGAAAAAGCAACCACCCAGGTTGAATATGGAACGAGTGCCTCTTATGGTTCCACCACACCTATGGAAGAACTCCTGGTTACCAGCCACAGCATTACTATTAACGGGCTCGAGGCGGAGAAAACCTACTATTTCAGGGTAAAATCGAAAGACGCCACTAAAAACGAAACGGTATCCGACACCAACCAAACATTCAAAACGCTCGCGCCCGTGCCGACAGGTCTTGAGGTGGGCAAACGCGCCCCTGATTTCACTATCTATACTCTGGATGGCGACCCAGTCACCCTGAGCAAATTGCGTGGCAAGATAGTGATGATAAACTTCTGGGCAATAGGGTGCAGCGCCTGTGTGGCTGAAATGCCTGATATTGAGGCTGTTTACAAAACGTGGTCCGGCCCGAAAGAATTGAAACTGCTGGCTATTAACGCCGGCGACCATCCTATCTACATTGAAAAGTTCAAAAAGGAAGAGAATTTGACCATGCCTATCTACATTGATTCCGATAAAACCGCAATCACAGGATACCAGATATCCAGAATCCCCCGTACATTCTTTATCGACAGCACCGGCATGATCCGTAAGATAGAACTGGGTCGTTTCGATAACCAGAGCCAGCTAATAAATGCTCTTAACTCTCTCCAGTAGCTTCTTTCTGTCATTGCGAGGAGCACTTCACCCTGCCATTGCGAGGAACACTTCACCCTGTCATTGCGAGGAACGAAGTGACGAAGCAATCTCATCGCCTCCTTATAACCTGGAGATTGCTTCGCTTCGCTCGCAATGACAATATTCCGTGGCAGTCACCTGCCTCAGGTGACGCCGAGCTGAGGTCACCTCTGGGAGGTGACTCTCACAAAGCTCCTTACTGTCATTGCCATGCCTCGCCAGCCAAACTCTCGTTAGAAATTTGATTTGACCGTGTTTATTGTAGTACAGTCATGTGGTATTATGGTATATACTGGGTTGGCGGAGATGCAAGAATAAGGAGAAAGTATCTCAGGCTATAACAATAATGCAAGAAGTTAAATGTGCGAATTGTAACTCGTCGAATGCGAAAGGCTTAAGTTTTTGTATCAATTGTGGCAACAGATTGGGTTTGCCATGCCCTCAGTGCGCCCGTATTGTCCCACCAGACTCAAGATTCTGTCCCTATTGTGCCGCCCTCTGTGGTTCAGGCAGATTCGGAAAAGGACAACACAAGGTTGAAGCGACCAATAGAGAGATAAAGTGCCCGCAATGCGGCTTACCCGATAATTCAGGGCGGCGATTTTGTACTGCCTGCGGTGCACGTTTCGGCATTCCCTGTACTCAATGCGGCGTCGTCGTTGACCTTACTTCTGGATTTTGTACCAACTGCGGCTGTATAGTACAGGCTACAAAAAGCGATAGTAAGTAACCAGGAAAAAATGAGGAAGATAGTGAATAAAATGCTCAGTATCTTTGTAACAACTATGGAGGCGCGTCCCGATGCAGCCACGGCCTAATGTAGCCTTCTGCCCTGTCTGCCGTACGCCGAAGCAACCGAACGAGGTAGCCTGCAATCAGTGTGGCACCAGGTCATGTCCTAGCGGTCACGTTATCGATTCCAGAATCTGCCGCCTGTGTGGTTATGAAGACCGCAGCTGGAAACCACAAGCGAAAGCACCATCCCTAGAAGCTACGATTCAACGGTCTCAGGGGATTCCTGAGGTGACAGAAAGGGTCTGTCCCAGGTGCAATGTAAAAAGTATATTCACCTACGGGCGTTGTCACAATTGCGGCTTTACCCTCGAAACGCAACAATCTGGAGGCACCCAACAGGAAACTGGCATGATAGCCCCCGCTGCTGACAGCCAGTTTTCTCCGGGAGTTCAACACTACGTTGTCCAGCAGCAGTTTCCGGGTACTCATGATGCCAAACTGGCGTATATCTGCCCCAGATGTGGAGCCAGGGCTGACCCCAGAACCGGGAGTTGCTATAACTGTGGCTATATAGGTTCGCTGGCATATGAAATGCCCAAGCAACAGTCGCCTGCTGGTGGTCCTCCACCCCCGGCAGCAGCACCTGCAAAGGCATTTATCAAGCAACAAGTCCCTTCCGGTCAGCAGTTCTCCCATCCACCGGAACCATCTCGCGCCTGCCCTTCCTGCGGCGCTTCTGTTCCCGCTGATTCCCGATTTTGCCGCCAGTGTGGCTTCCGCTCCGGCTCCAGCCGCCATATAGCGCAGGGTTACAATATCGGCGCAGCGGAGAAGGTAAGAAGCAGCGCCCCTATGGGAATGAGTCAGATGACACCTGCCATGCAGGCGATGCCAGCGGACGGTATGGTTCAGGACTTAATGGGTACCTATCCGCAAGCCGTGGAAATGCCCTATCCAGGAGAAGAATATCCAGAGAAAAGAGGCAAGGGAAAAGAGAAAAAGGAGAAAAGATACCCCCAGGAACGTAAAACCTTTCCCATGGGTCTGTTGACTGCTATATTTGTCGTTGCTGCCGCACTTGTGGCCATGGTCATGTTCACCGTCAGTCAGATACTGGCACCAGCCCCCCCACCAGTGACCCCAACTGTGGATAAAACTCCACCTGAGATTACTCAAGTCGCCATTGCTAGTGTCACTGCCTCTTCGGCGACGATTGAATGGACAACGAATGAAAAGGCTACCAGCCAGGTCATGCTTTGCGACCCCAGCGGCGTATGCACCTGGACAGAGCCCGATGCCAGCTTGATGAAAAGCCATTCCGTTCTGATAAAAAACAGTAAGCTGAATATCAAATACCATATCACCGTCAAGTCCATAGATGCCAGCGGCAATGAGGGAACCTATGAGATGGAAGAGGCGTTTACCCAGGGCTCGCAGCCTCCAACTACGCCACCGCCTGCTACCGTACCCGAAGGTATTGAGGTGGGCAAGCGCGCCTTTAATTTCACACTGAAAAACCTCCAGGGTGCAGATGTATCCTTAATCAGCCAACGTGGCAAGGTAGTAATGGTGAACTTCTGGGCGGTGACCTGCGGCCCCTGTATTGCCGAGCTGCCTTACATTGAAGAACTTTACAAAGCCCGGTCAGGTCAACTGGCAGTACTGGCTATTAATGAGGGAGAAACGAAGGCAACGGTGCAGTCGTTCATCAACAGCACCAACTATACATTGACTGTCCTCCTTGATACGGAAGCAACAGCTAGGTCTATTTACAACGTTACCAGCTGGCCGGTGACATTTTTCATCGATAGCACCGGCGTCATCAAACAAATAAAGGTGGGGTCCTTCGCCAATAAGGCTGAGATAGAAACTATCCTCAGTTCAATGCAGTAAAAGCCCCTTGATGCCCACCCCCATTCCCAAATCCTGAAGCAGATCATGCAACATACCCACAGACCAGAGCATCGGTCTTCGGAGTCTGAGTCCACTATCCAGTCCTATCCCATCATATACTGTTTAATACAATCCTATATACGAACTTTTTACAATTAGCACAGATGAGCACAGGTGCTACCGTTGCGGGAAAGCGGCAGGGGAAGCGGCAAAGGGAGATCAGTGACTTGGTGGTTAAAACATGTGAATGATAGTGCGGACGGTATTACTAAGACTACCCGAGTTCTGGGAACGTGCCTCTAAACGCCCACTTTCACATATCCCTATCCTATCACTTCTAAAATCTGTATCGATTATATAAGTCCGAAATAATGGTTTTTATTTTCCCTCCAGCTTCTCTAATTGCTTACGGACATATTCAACCATAGGGAGATCAGAAGCATGAGCTAATGAGAGGAATTGCCTATATGAGTCAACTGCATTTTGCTTTCTACCAAGCTTTTGCTCAGCTAATGCTTTGGAATACCATGCTGGTGCATGAATTGGACTAATTTCTAGTGCTTTATTGTAGCAATGAATTGCACTTTCTAATTGGTCGAGGTTGCTCAGACTGATACCCTTATTAACCCATATTGCTACATCTGATGGGTCAAATTCTAGTGCTTTGTCAAAACAGAGGATAGCCTGACTGAATTGATGCAATCTATCTAGGCAAATACCCTTGTTATTCCAAGCTTTTAAATATTTAGCGTCACTCTCCAGCGCCCTATCATAACAATGAACAGCTTCTTTAAGGCGTCCCATCAAGGTGAATTTACGACCTTTATTGTACCAGGCTATTACGTCCCTCGGGTCAATTTCGAGAGCTTTATTATAGCAACTTACTGCTTCATCAAAACGTCCTAGATTGTCGAATCTGTTCCCTTTACTACACCATGCTGTTGTGCATTTAGGGTCGATCTCCAGTGCTTTGTCGCAACATTTAAGCGCTTCATTGAATCTTCCAAGGTTACTCAAGCTGACTCCTTTGTTACTCCACGCCGCTACATTTTTGGGCTCTATTTCTATGGCTCTATCGAGACATTGAAGTGCTTCATTGAAGTGGCCTAAGCCATCATAGCTAACGCCTTTATTATTCCATGCCATCGCAAACGATTGGTCAATATTAGTGGCTTTCTCAAGACACCTGATGGCCTCATCAAAACGACCTAGGTGGTTTAGAGTACTACCCTTGTTGTTCCATGTCTTTGCATCCATTGGGTCGATGGCCAGTGCTTTATCAAAGCAGTCAATAGCTTCATAAAAGCGCCCCAGCGAGTTGAGACTAGCTCCCTTATTGCCAAGTTCCCAGGCTTCGAGACAGCTATATTTAGGGGGCTTCATAATTTTGCCTGTTTCGCGTTCAAGGATTATTTCTAAGTCATGTCTTAATTCTCCAAAGCTCTGATATCTCTTGGCAGGCTCTTTCTCAAGGCAGCGTTTTATCATTGGAAAAAGAGGGGAATTCAACCCAGGCACATTATATTGGTTGTGAAGTGTGTACCACGTTTTCCAGCTACAATCTCTTGAGGGTGTGAATGGAAGACGACCAGCGGCTGCCATTTGAAAAAGTACTATCCCGAAAGCATAAATATCACTCTTCTCATCACATCCCGCTGCATTAGTGAACTGTTCAGGGGGCATGTATGCTAAAGTTCCCAAGCCTATTCCTTGTATCGTTAAGTTCGGTGGACTGGCTTTGGTGCTTATTCCTTCTCCAGATATATTGTCTTGTTTTCCCATAAGACTAGCTAGCCCAAAGTCTGCAATTCTTACATTTTTATCTTGGCTGATCATAATATTTGAGGGTTTTATATCCCTATGGCAGATGACACCTTTTGAGTAAGCATATTCCATCCCGTAGCAGAACTGAATAGCCCAGCATAGACTTTGCGCCAAATCTGGTGGATGTCGCTCCAAATATCCTTCGAGTGAGTTGAGGCCAAACTCATTTGGAGCAATGTATTCCATAGCGATATACAAACGTCCAGCGATTTCGTCTATCCAGTATGCCCGAACAAGGTGGGGATGATGTTCCAAATTGACCCAAATCTGTGCTTCAGTTTGAAAGCGTTTCCTTATGTGGTAATTCTCAACATACTGCTCTTGGAGTGTCTTAAGAGCAAATGCTTCCTTAGCCCCACGTTCGTAGACGAGGTACACTATGCCAAAGCCGCCTTTTCCTAGAACTTTGTAAACCTCGTACCTATGACCTATGAAGTCACCTTTATTGTAAATAATCTCCTGTTTTTTCTCTGACATACTAGTAGATTTGTTGCTAAAGAAGCCTTTGATATCCACCCTTTTCTCCTAGCAATTGCTCAATAGCCTTCTTCTTTGAGTTTGTCATAGAGTCGGGCTTAGTAGATTGGAGAATTATTGTTTATACTACTTTCTATTATAGCTGTAAGTAACATTTGGAAGGAAGTCAGGTCTTTCTCTAGTTGTTCGTGGTATTTCCAATCTGTCCAGACATTGTCACCTAATTTAAAAGTAGCAGTTGCACAATATTTATTAGCTTGATTAATGTACTGGCTGTCAACTTTGCCATTTTTATGAACCAAGCAATTTCGCCTAGCATCGAGTTCACCAATCAGTGGTTCAAATGTTATCAGGTAATCACTTAGGAGCTTGTTCTTATTTAACCATTTCCTGATATTACTCCAACCCTGTGTGTTTTTTCGCATATTCTGTTCGTTAATTTGCTGACCTTCATTAATAAAAAGATATACATCACGTATAAACTCCTCAAAGAGAGACCATACGTATACTACTATCATGTTAGACAAGTAACCTACTTCGCTACCACTGTGATTCCATTCAAACATAGTGGCGAAGTCATCTCCGTAAGGTCTTACAAGCTTTCTTATATTCATATAGAGTATAGATAGCTCGTTTCTGAAGCGATGACCTTGCCGATAGAAACTTCTATATCCCACTGACCTTATCCATGTTGTAGACTATATGAATTTAATTAGCACATTATAGCTTTGACCAGTCAGACGAACAAGTGTGAGCAAGAAACAATTTACCCATTGTTACATTAAATCGTAATTTTGATACCTCAAGCTTTCTACTGGAACACTTAAAGTGGAAATTTGTTTCCAGGATTATCTCTCCCTGGCGGTATCGAGTCGCCGCAATAGAGTCTCCGATAGCCTGACTAATTTGATAGTGACCCGCAGTCTCTTAGACCGCTGTCCATCCTAACGACCAAATATGCTGACGCTGGCTTGACGCTTGGACAACACGCCAACGGCCGGTGTCTGTATTTAAATACGGCTACAGCTAAGGACAGTTCCTGCTACGGTTCAGTTTTATTGCAGGCTTAGTATTTGAAGCGGGACATCAGGTACTACCAGATATCATTGGAGGAACGAAGTGACATGGCAGTCGTTCCGTCTTCCCGTGAACAGGGAGATTGCTTCGTCGTCCACTCCAGGTGGACTCCTCGCAATGACATACTATGAGCCAAGGGATTGCTTCGCTACGCTCGCAATGACATGGTAAAAGCGATTGCCGCGCCTTGCTGCAGAGGCTATGAAAACAGCTTCATATATTTTTGAAATACGAAAACCCTGTTGCGCTGAAAACCCGTAGTCTCTTTTAGTATCCCCTGATTAATAAAAGCTTGAACCAGGCTGTTGGCTGCCCTGGGAGATAAACCCGTCATAGTCTGGACATCTTTGATGGTGACAATAGGCTTGGAAAAGTATAATAAGGAAAATCATATTTTACTTTGCTGACGGTTTTATATTCTTGCTTGCTCACGAGCTTATTGGGGTAATCACATTCCCAGGTTCGTTGCCCGGTCATTGGCATTTACAAATTAGCGTTTGTGATGTAAAATTACAATGTATATTTACAATAGTATTGTAAAAAAGCATGAGCAATAAGAATAGCGATTATATCCCACGGCTACTGACCTGTCCTGAGCGCTCCTTCTTTTTATTCGGGCCACGTGGAACAGGTAAAAGCACCTGGCTGAAACAACTGCTTCCTGATGCTTTGCACCTGGATCTTCTCGATGCCGCGCTGTATCTTGAGTTATCCAATGACCCTCACCGGCTGGAAGCACTGGCGGGAAACCGTCCTGAAGGCAGCTGGATTGTGCTTGACGAAATCCAGAAGATTGCCAGCCTCCTCGATGAAGTACACCGCCTGATGGAGTCACGCCGCTGGCGTTTTGCCCTCTGTGGTTCCTCTGCCCGCAAGCTGAGGCGCGGCGGCGCTAACCTGCTCGCTGGCCGTGCTCTCACCCTGAACATGGAAGGTTTTTCCGCCCAGGAGCTGGGCAGGGATTTTGACCTGTCTGTTGCCCTGGACTGGGGGCTGCTTCCTTTTGTGCATCACGACCCAACACATGCTGCCGATATACTGTCTGCCTATTTGAATACCTATCTTAAAGAAGAGGTCCGTGAAGAGGGGCTGCTGCGCCGTGTTCCTCCTTTCGTCCGGTTTCTGGCTATAGCCGGGCAACTCAACGGCCAGGTGGTAAACGGACTGAATATCTCCCGCGAAGCAGCGGTGGCCCGCAGTACCGTGGATTCGTATTTCTCCATCCTGTTCGATACATTGCTGGGCCATTTCCTGCCAGCCTGGCAAGCGGGATTGAAAGTACGTGAAGCCACTCACCCTAAATTCTACTGGTTCGACACTGGCGTGGCGAGAGCTGCGGCTGGTTGGTTGCGTGACCCTGTCGACCGTGTGTGGCAGGGAACTGCACTGGAAACGCTGGTCTTCCACGAACTGCGAGTGTATAACGAAGTGAGCGGAAAGCATCGTCCCATCAGCTATTATCGTACAGCCGCTGGTGTTGAGGTGGACTTTGTCATTGAGACTTCTCGCCGCAGCTCGACGACGCCTCCGCATATCGTTGCTGTTGAAGTCAAGCGTGGGGACAAATGGAGCCGTGCCTGGGAAAAGCCACTCCGTTCCCTGGCTACCCTACCAGGTATTAAAGTAGACAGGCTGATTGGAGTGTACACTGGTAAGCGTTCCTACCGTTTCGATGCCATCGATGTCATGCCTGTAGAATCGTTCTTTGAGGCTCTGCATCAAGGTAAAATCTTCTGAGCTATCCTGCGTGAGCTAGTTCAAATAGATTAGTGGCACTTTTGTAGCGCGACATCAGGTACTACCAGGTGTCATTGCGAGGAACGAAGTGACGTGGCAATCGTTCCGTCTTCCTGTGAACATGGAGATTGCTTCGTCGTCCACTCCAGGTGGACTCCTCGCAATGACATATTGTGAGCCAGGCGATTGATATGAGTGACCAGTATCTCTTTGCGGTTGTCTATGATATCGTGTGTGGGCATTAAAGCTCTCTGGCAAGTTCTGGGTGATTATGTCGTATCCACTCCTCGACCTTGTGGCGTATTTGGTTTGCCAGCTCAAACATCTCCTGTGCTTCCTGAACGGTAACCATGCCAGGTCTTTCGTAGTCGCTGATATTCCGCTTGCGGCGTAATTTATCGAGCCTGCGAATTATGTTTCTTTCCAGTTTCAGCGTAAATTCCAGAGATTGAATAGCATAATAGTGGTATGCCTCTCTGCTTGCCCTGTACCCGGCGGCTGCCAGCAGCTCGGCAATTTCACGGGATGACGGTTTATGTTCCTTTAGCCACCCTTTCTCCAACCAGAGATTTGCGTGGCAGTCACCTGCCTCAGGTGACGCCGAGCTGAGGTCACTTTGGGGAGGCGAGTCTCACAAAATCTTCAAAGTCAGCCCATATTTCATTCTAAAAAGGCAGTTTATTACCGATCCTTCGATTCTGGCAACAATAATCTAAGATGGTACAACTATTGGGGCAGGTCACAGACTCATCTCATCCGTTCAACTGCGATAACGTCTGAAACTAGTACATCTGCCACTTATCCCAGTTAGCAAAATATTCCAGGTGCATCCTGACATTTTCAATCTCTTTTGCTATTGTTTTGGCCTCATCGCTATTCTTCTGACCAGCAGCGTCAAGGAATTTCTGTCGTTCATTTAACAGTGTGAATCTATCTACATCACTGAGAGTAGTAGTCAATAATCGTTTTCTAACATTATCAGCAGCAATGAAGTCTCTCCTTTTGAGTTCAATGTCAACTAACCTGAACAGTGCTTTCTGTCCCCAAAAGCTATAAGGGTTGGTGCTTGATTTATCGGTAACTGCTGCAAAAGAGTCCTTTGCCAATTTTTCAAAGACGACTTTGGCACTTTCCAAATCTCCTTTATTCATTTTTCCTTTCGCTTCATTGTAGAGAGCTTCTTCAGCCAGTAAACTGGAAACATGCTGAGATTTTGTAATAGATGGGGGCACTGCTTCATCACCGATTGCTATTAGTGTCACTGAGTTTGCCGGCATGCTTAATCTTAGAGTAATCTGGCCATCTTTGCTATTCAATTTATCAGTCTGCTCAATTATTTTGAGCTTTGAAGCATCCGTAATCGCCGTTAATTCCGCCATGCTCTTGATGGGGGGAAGGTTGGGAAGAAGTTTGGGCTCCATTTTCGATACTGACCAGGCATTACTATAATTACTGTCAATCTGATACCTTTTCATTTTCGACCATGAGCCCGATAGTCCTTTCAAAGTAAGGTCTATCTCTTGAGTTGCTCCCTTGTTTTCCTTATCAGCCTGGTTAAAGTTATAGAGTAAAACTTGAGTGCCATTTGGAGTACGCGACGCAAAACCATGAACCGCATCGCCATATTTAGTTCCTGATAACTCTACTAACTCATCACCCATTTTTGTAAGCATTATGAAGGCATTTAATATTGGCATGGCTATAAGACAGCCACGGTATGAATATGATAAATGCCTATTATTTTCTCCTCCCTGGGTAGGAACGCTCCAGCGAAGAATCATATCAGGTTTGTTTCCTTGTGAACTCAAAATGGCGTCGATATAATTGGAGAGGAATCCAGCCTCCCAGTTAGTAAAGAGAGGCGGCTGGTTAATGTTACCAGACCCAACATGAGACCCCCATTCATTCTTAAATTTGAGGCAGTTATTTAATGAAGGAAATTGTCCAATAATACCCAGTTTTTGGCGATCCTGCTCCAACTGGGCTGTTATGTTGCCATAACAATGCCATGCGATAAAATCGAGTGGAGCGCCCATTTTACTCGTAGCATAATTCGCACCAGATGCACAGTGTGCCAGAAATGCCGACAGCCATTCGCTCCGGAATGCAAACCCAGGCCCCCCGACTTTTATTTTCTCATCGGCGGCTTTGGCTCCGTCTGCAAAATAATCATACAATTCGTACAAACGTTTATAGTTATTGGTGTCGCCATCAATAAAATACATCCTTAAATCAGGTTCATTCCAGGCTTCCCAGTACCAACTTCGAACCTCCTCAACTCCATAGCGTTCTATGCAATGTTTCACTGTCCTGTATACAAGCTCACGCCATTTGTTATGGTCTTTAGGTACGTTGATCAAGCCACCACCATAATTACGGATTTTTGCCCCGTCTGCAAGAGCATCAGGCATGAAGATAGTCTCAATCATTGGCTTAACTCCAGCAGAGATAAAGACATCAAGTACATGGTCAACATGCCAGAAGTTATATTGTGGATTACCTCTGTCATCCTCTGAGTATATGCGGCAACTCCAATAGTCAAAATTATCAAACCTATTGCCTTCATTATCAGGCAATAAGTAGCCATCCTTCAAAAGTTGTTTAACCAGTCTTAGGGAATTGACAAACATACCATCGGAAAAATAGTTATGACAACGGACATATCGAACAGCGCGGGTTTGCCGAATTAACTCCCAGAAAGGTTGAGCTACCTCTGTGGTTGTTGAAGAATAAACAGAATCATATCCAATATTAGCCCATAACTCATGGTTCAACGAGCTTACTACTTTGGAAGTATCCACAGTGATTTTGTAGTCAGGTGCAGGCAATGATGCCGTATCGGTTACTGGTGTCTTGCAATCAACCGATGGAATGCCAGTGTATTGTTTGACATCAATCAAACTTACAGTTTCAGTTTGAGACGGTGATGGAGGGGTGAGTGATGGCGCTGGTTGAGCGGGAGTCGACGGTTGTATAGCGGCAGGGGGTTTCTCAGATATTGGTGCTGCACAGGCTATTGCCATCACCAAACATATAATTAAAACTGATACCGATACCTTCATTCCCCAACTCTTATTGTTCTAATTTGCTGATGTCTATTGTTTCTTCGGATGCTGTTTAAAAAATTGCCAGATAGCTTCGCTAGCATCAAAATCATGACATATCTTGCCAGTGGCCACTTCATACTGTGGATTCTTACTATCTGGCCACGTATGACCGCCCTCTTCTACTGCGTAGAGAACGACTTCAGTCCCGTTGGTACCTCCACTATATTTTTCTATTTTGACCTTTGTTCCATCCCTGGCGTTAGTATCCAGTAGTTGTGTAATGTCCGGAGTTGACATACAACGGTTAGAATCAACCCAGAACTTGATTATCTCAGCGACAGAGAAAACCCTGATTGCAGCTCCTCCTGATAATGCCTTTATGTTCGAAGTGTTGCCACCCTGCCAGGGGATTACAGGATCTTTAGTACCATGGATATGGAGCACAGATAAAGGCACCTTTGGTTTGAGTTCAGGGAGCATATCTTCGAAGATTGTGGATCCAACCGTTGCTATCGAGGCTATTTTCTCGGATAGTTGACCTGCTAGCGCAAAACACATACTTCCGCCAGATGATAAACCAGTGACAAAGACCTTTTTACTATCGATATTGAATTGCGGGCTGAGATTATCAATAAGAGATACTATGAAGCCAATTTCATCAACGTCCTGTATTTGTAAAGCCTTTGTCCCACAATTCCAGTGTGCATTGAACGATTTGGGATAGACTACTATAAAATTCTCTCCTTCAGCTATGGTATTAAATCCTGTAATGGTTGCTATTTGTTTCGAGTTTCCATTAGCGGGATGAAGAGCCACTACCAGTGGTACCGCTTTTGTTCCATCGTATAAGTGGGGAATATGAATGAGATATATCCATTCTGTTTGCTTATATTTGATGGTAGCAGAATATTCGTACTGTTGGGGTTTTGTATAATTCTGTGTGGTTTTAATTCCTGTTTCAGCCGAAGTCACTGACTGAGAAGGAGTTGATGGCTGTGTGGTGACTGCCGGTGTTTCTACGATTGGAGCGGCACAGGCAGCTAAAACTACTATGCAAAATACTACAACAGTTCTTAAAAACCGCATTTAAACCGACCTTGTCTGGTTAATTTGTAAACAGAAAAGGATTCTAAAATGGTATTTGTTTGCCGCTAAGTTTGCTTCCTATTTCAAATGTTTATCGAAGAAATCTGCAATCATTTTTACAATCTCTGGCATGCTGGGAGAAATGGGGTCTTGACCAGCGGGTCTAAATCCATGCGCACCGTTTTTCACCACAACCAATGTAGCGGGAACATTGGCTGCTACAAGTTTAGTATATAACAGCTCCGACTGCCGGAGGATAACATCAGTATCTTTATCCCCATGTATGATTAAAAATGGTGGATCATCCGGGGTTACATAATTGATAGGACTGGCTTTTACAGCAATTTCAGTGAATTTATCGGGATTGCCTATAAACTTACTAACAGGTCCATTAGGTCCCTCTATCCTACCCGTATTGTATTGTAGTGCGATATCACTGATGCCGTATAAATCCACGACTGCCTGAACTCTACTTGATTGATTCAAATATCCGCCGGAGATATCAAAACCATCACCCGTATCACAAAGCCCCATCATGTTCACCAGATAACCACCCGAACTGCCCCCTATTGCACCTATTTTATTAATATTAATACGATATTTTTCAGCGTTGCTTCTTAAAAACCGCATGGCAGTTTTTACGTCTTCTACCTGAAATGGGAATATTCCACCCTGAGGAACCAGCCGATAATGTAAAGACGCAACCATGTAACCGCGAGCTAGTAGTGTAGTCGTCATTGTCTCCAGTGTTATATCACGTTTGTCGCCACCTATGAATGCGCCGCCGTGGACATATATCACCACTGGCACTTTTGTTCCGTATTGTTTAGGGTAATAGATGTCCATTTTAAGCTCTATTCCACCTGCCACCCCATAGATAACATCGGGTTCCACTATCCCGTACTGGGTCATCTTTGTTGATATCGGAGGCTTCAACTGCGATATTAAGGTCTTATTTTCGGTGAAAGGAGGACCACTGACCGTGGGAGCTTCGGCAACTGGAAGTTTATTTTCAGCTTTGCTCTCAGAAGTAGGTTGATTATCTTTTTGTTGCTGAGTTGTAGCTGCTGGTTGATTGATGGATTGAGGTAAAGTTTGCTCCTGAGCACAACCACTTATCGCTGTAATAAGTAATAAGCTGATAATGGATATTGCCAGAGCTTTCCTGTTCATGCCCAACCACCCATTTACCGAAGTTCTAAACTGGAATAAAAACAATTTTACCGAATATCATTGTACCATGGCTTTAATTTATTTGAAATACCTATGATCTCCATTTGTAGCAACTGTGACTTAAAAAGTGGTATATTTATTGGGGCAGGCCAAGATTGACCGCCCTCTATCCGTGGGGTAACATATCACAATATTTAATATGACAAATCGCCGTGTGACCAAGGCAGTATTCTTTGACTGGTTCAATACGCTGGCTTGTTACGACCCTCCCCGCGAAGAGCTACATAGCCAAGTATTGCATGAGTTCGGCATTGAAATTTCATCATCCCGCTTAATGCCTGGACTTTTAACTGCCGACAAATATTTCTTTGCCGAAGTTTCCCGCACCCCACTGGTCAAAAGAAGTAAGGAAGATCAAGCAGCAGTTTATCTCCGCTACGCTGATATAATGCTGAATTCAGTAGGGTTGAAGGTTGATAAGGAACTATTTCCGCAACTTATCAAGAGATGGCCGCAGATATTCAGCCAGACACGATTCGCCCTCTTCGATGACGTGCTGAAAACGCTTAAGAAATTAAAGGAGAGCCAGCTAATTTTAGGCCTAATTACTAATGCCACGAAGGAAGCTATTTCCGTTCTTCGTGAGCTGGGACTGGAGCCTTACCTTAATTTTACGGTTACTTCAGAAGAAGCTGGTACCGATAAACCCGACCCAGCTATTTTTCGGCTAGCCTTAGAAAGAGCCGGCGTAAATGCCTCTGAAGCGGTTCATGTGGGGGATCAGTATGATATTGATATCGTTGGAGCTAGGAGAGCAGGCATCACTCCGGTACTGATTGACCGCTATGATTTATACGCTGAGATAAGCGACTGCCCACGTATCCGAACGCTGCCTGAGCTAGCTGATTACCTATAGTATTCTTTTGTCCAAACCTAATAAGACCAGTCTTCCTTTTAATTTTTAAATTTACTTCCTTCTAAGTTTATTTATGAGGAATTAACAAAAGATTAAGACGGCAATTTTCAAATTTATTCTCTGAATTGACTTGCTCCCCGAAAATCGTACAGCGTCATATCTGTCATTAACTGGTCATCATATTATGGCCAATGTTGTCAAAGAGAACGTAATTTCTTATACTAGTGTGGCTTCTGGAGGGGTGACCGAGTGGACGATGGTGACGGTCTTGAAAACCGTAGTTGAGTGTCCCAAAGTGTCACTTTGCCGAATACAATGATAACGACGGTTTCACTTTATTATATTTTATATATGCTTTTTCCCAAGTAGGTGATATTACCTCGCTTGCGGTAACATTGTGCCAGCCGAGGAAATAACCGCAAAGCGCACAACATACCTGCAACTGATCCATCATAGCGTCATTAGTATGAGGTATTTCTTTTCTTCCAATATCAAAGCCAAAGACTCGATCAATGTTTCCCGCAATAGCACAGCAATAATAACCATAGGGGGTTAGCCCAATACCGCATTGCCAAGTTACCCCGCATCCGTTTGAGAAATCCGCATTTTTGAACAAGATGAAAGTATCCTGGTTTCGAGAGCGGTATTCATTATTTCATCCTCTTTATGTCTCTCTGCTTTGTATATTATTTATTCAGCTTTAGAAAATTAATATAAATATTGGGAGCATGTCACCTTTCAAGGATAAAATAAGTTCCAGGAGAGCATATTACTCTACCAACTTTCGATTCTCCAAGAACTTTTGGATTAACCACTGTTAGAAATCCATGTTCGTCTATATGAAAATCATCCGAATATAAAATGTGATTCTGAGTTCCTCCGCTATTAATATATATCTTATATTTGTAACTATTTTCATTTATCTCACTATCGCATCCGAGAATGAAAAATACAAGTGCTAATAGCAAACAAAAAACAATTATCCTTGTCTTCATAATTTCTCCTATTTGTCCATGATAACCCCATTAAATAAACCAAGTATTGGGTTTATTTTTACCTTGTCTAGCCTTAATTTGCTTCCTGGTTTTTCCCAAATGGCATTTCTTACAAAGCAATTCCAAATTATAGAAACTACTATCACTTCGATTTCCGTTTTTATGATGAATCTGCCCACGTCTCAGAAGACTACTGCCACATTTCTTACACTTGAATCCCTGCCTATATCTAATATATTCTTTCAACTGTTTAGCAACTGCTCTTCTAGGCTCTTTAGATGAGTCAAATGTACTCATATCTGCTGTCTCCTATCTGATTTCAAAGGCTGTATAAAAAATTATACACCTAATCAAAGCTCGTTAGAATACCTGCTAGTGGGTCTACGAGCGAGGGGGGCTATCCTCCACAGTGTCTTGCCCAAGTAGCCATAGGTGGCTTAGCGAGTGATTAGTTGAATTTTTTGATTTAGTCTGTCAACAGGAATCGTTCAGGACAGCATGAAGTTTTATAAAGCACCATTATATTAATTGAATCGAATTTCCTTTCCTTTTCTCTTTTTTCTGCCAAAAATAAAATGGCAAGAAAAGGCATCAATGGCTTCGTGTGAGGAAGTATTGGTATGGTATTGAGATATACCCGAAGTATCACGTTTGAGGATTGTTTGGAACACTATAAGAAAGTTGCCTAAAAGAAACTACTGTTACTAGTGTATCCGAATTTCTATCTGCTTTTCTGTGGGAAGCTATCAGCCACTGGGCTTAATTGCGTATATTGAATTATTAAGTTAGTTCAACATAACATAATCACACATCGCACAGGTGAGGTATCCCTTGCTGTTTTCCCTAAGCGGGCTGTATCCACAGTTCGGGCATTCAATCATCTCTATAAGTTTGTTCTCCTCTGCTTCTTTGTGAACTTGCTCTCTAATCTTTCGTACTTGATACCATGTCATTGTTCAACCACCTCCATACTGATTTACCTACCCAGTAATGTATTGTGGAGTTTGGTATATTATTAGTTGTTTAAGTTGTGGAAAGTCCTTAACCGATAAACAGATGACGGGGCTCAAGCGATTAGTGCCGTGATGCGGCATGAGCGAGCTGGCAACCCAGGGCTGACCATCTACGCGGGGCATATCCGAATTATAACAATCTTAGCCTCCTGGTCAAGATGTATTATCCTACCTTAACCTCTCTGTAGTCACATTTTTTAAAGTTAAATCTCGATGAACCCTCACCGTGAAAAACAGATGCAAGACACAGCCACGCCTCAATCATGCTAAAACAAGGCATACATCCTAAAATTGTCCAAGAACGCCTCGGTCATTCCACCATAGCGGTCACCCTTGATACTTACTCTCACGTATCTCTAGGGCTTCAGGAAGCGGCTGCCAAACGTTTTGACGATGCATTTCTTACCAGTTATAATGGTGAGCTTGCCAGTGAGGCTGTCGAAAAAGTTGGTTAGCTATCCGTTAGCTTTTTTGCATTATGTCAATTTGCCGGAAATGCATTTGGTATTAAAATTAGCTTCATAAGAGGACTCTGGAGGGGTGACCGAGTGGACGATGGTGACGGTCTTGAAAACCGTTTTAGCGCAAGCTAACGTGGGTTCGAATCCCACCCCCTCCGCCATTAGGAACAGACTAAACATTTTTTCCCGTATCTAATAGGTGATACAATATGACTATGTCCAAAATTGAAGCAATCTTACAATCAAAGCTGAAGCCGAAGGAAAAGCAAACAAAATTAGTTGAAGCCGTAAGTCAAAAGCAAATTACAGCCAATGAATTTGTTGAATATTTTAAGTCTGCTTCAGATGTCGATAAGGGAACCTGTGCCGATGTAATGAAACATGTTTCAGCAGCAAGCCCCGAAATTCTTGCTCCACACATTGATGTTCTTGTGGAATATATCAATTATAAAGCGCCAAGAGTCAAATGGGGTGTCCCGGAGGCAATCGGCAATCTTGCTAAAAAATACCCTGAAAAAGTCACAAAAGCCATCCCCAATCTTCTACAAAATACGGTTGATAATAAGATAAATACCACAGTTATTAAATGGTGTGCCGCTTACGCTCTAGCAGAAATTGCAAAAAACAATCCTGAAACCAGAAAACAGCTGTTACCTATTTTTTTGCACTTAATTGAGAGCGAGAAGAACAATGGAGTTAGAAACGTTTACGTCAAAGCGCTAAAAGCTATTGACAAAGAAAAATAGCGCCCACCATCCTATGCCTCAAGAAGGCGGTTCACCCGCTCCACGATAAACTCACTTGCTGTATCAATTTCTTTCTCTGTCGTCCAGCGTCCCAGCGTGAGCCGAAGAGCGCCCAGGGCTAACTCGCGGCTTAATCCCATTTCCAGCAAAACTCCTGAAGGCTCTGTCGAGCCGGCATGACAGGCAGCTCCAGTCGAGGCAGCTATCTCCGGTGTCTGGTTAAGCAACTCCTCACCAACGATACCCTGGATGCTGATATTAAGGGTATTGGGAAGCCTGTGTTCAGGATGACCGTTGAGATGGACCCTGTTGTTTCCCAATCCCAGCTCGATTTTCTGGTGAAGCCTGTCTCTTAACTGTCTGATTCTGTTGGTCAGGGGCAGGGACTGCCGGGCAATATCACAGGCAGCGCCTAAACCGACGATATAGGGCATATTCTCAGTGCCGGCTCTCCTGTTATTCTCCTGTCCCGCTCCATGCACAAAAGCATCGATCGTCGTCCCCTTTTTGATGAACAGCGCACCGATGCCTTTGGGCGCATATAATTTATGTCCAGCAAGGGTCAACAAATCGACATTCATACGTTTGACGTCCACCTCAATTTTACCGCAGGACTGAGCGGCATCGGTATGAAACAGAATGTCCATCTCCCGGGCAATCTCGCCTATTTTTTCAACAGGTTCGATAGTGCCCACTTCGTTATTGGCATGCATTATGGTGATTAAAATAGTTTCCCCGGTAATGGTACGGCGAATTTCCTCTGGATCAATAATGCCATATTCGTCAACAGGGACATAGATAATCCTGTATCCCAGTCTTTGTTCAAGGTAGCGGCAGGTGTTCAAAACAGCAGGATGCTCGATGCGGGAAGTAATGATATGCTTGCCCTTCGAGGCATTGGCCAGCGCAGCGCCGACGATGGCGTTATTATCGCTCTCGCTGCCTCCGCTGGTGAAAACTACTTCTTCAGGCGTGGCATTGAGCAGAGCCGCCACCTGCGTCCTGGCATGTTCCAGAGCATGACGAGCCTGCAACCCGTAGATATAGGTATTAGAGGGATTGCCAAAATGCTCTGTCAGGAAGGGAAGCATGGCCTCTCGTACTTTGGGGTCTATGAGGGTAGTCGAGTTATAATCGAGGTATATCGGCTGATTTATATGCCCCATCAGTGTAAGCCCTTTGCAGCAGCAATTTATTGAGTTAAATCTTTTTTCTTCTCTTCGAATTCCTGCTTGTTGATGTCACCCTGGGCGTATCGTTTTTTCAGTATTTCCAGTGCTGCGTCTGCTTGACCGGATGAACCGGAACTACCCGAAGATGTCAGACCGCGTATCAGAGCTACAATAGCCCAGATTATGAGCGCCCAGAAGATTATCATAAAGACAGGCATGAGCAATCTCATGCCACTAAAACCTCCCATCATTCCCGGCCCTCTCATACCCCAACTTCCACCCTGCCAGCCTACTATGGCTCCCCATACCGATGGCACCACGATGAGAATGAAAATGGCAATGCCGCCTACAATAAGCGCTGTTTTCACATTTTTATTCATGTTCCCTCTCCCTTATCTTACTCCTATAATAACTATACTGCATATCACCTGCTCAGCCAAACTTATGCGATCTCAGCGCGATAGCGATGGCGTATACGGGGTATAGCCTTTGCTATCTGAATCGGAGGGATCTCTGAGAGCCAGAGTTCGCCCCGACTGAATAGCGTTAAAGCCATATTTCTTGCGGATACGGTCAATGGCTTTATCGAAACGCTCCTGTCGCTGTACATTAACGTCGAACAAGCAGAGTTGTTGAGCATCGCCGACCAGGTTCGATACCTCGACGCCGAGCAGCCGCACCAGTTTTTGCTTTGCCGCCAGCGCTTTTTCCAGCAATTGAACAGCGGTAGCAAAGATGGTATCGTCAGAGCTGGTGGCTTCCTTTGAGCTGTGGCTGCGATTAATGGTGTCGAAATCAGCATACCTTAGCTTTAAGGATACTGTCTTCGCCTGTTTATTCTGCTGGCGCAGCTCAGCAGTAACGCGCTCACAAAGGTAACGCAGGATAGCATGAAGAACCCGGCGGTCAAGGGTATCCTGAGCAAATGTGGTTTCACGGCTAATAGATTTGGCCTCACCGGGTGACTCCAGCTTCCTGTTATCAATACCATTGGCATGACGGTAGAGCGTCATCCCTGATGCACCGAGAATTCTCCTGGCAGACTCAGCCGGCAAGTCTGCAAACTGTCCTATGGTGGTAATACCAACCGTTTTCAGAGCCTGCTCGGTTTTCGAGCCAACACCAGGCAGCTTGCCGATGGCCAAGGGCGACAGAAACTCCTTTTCCTGCCCCGCTGGCACTTCAATCAAGCCGTCAGGTTTGCTCAGGTCAGAAGCGATTTTCGCCACCACTTTACAACTGGCAATACCTACCGATGCAATAAGGTCAAGCTCTTTCCTGATGCGCTCTTTTATGGTGACGGCTATCTGGCGAGGAGAACCAAAAATATCGCAGCCGGTAATATCAAGATAGGCTTCATCCAGCCCACCCGGCTCCAGACATGGAGAGAAGTCAGCCAGGATTGCCATAAACTTATCCGAAGCTTGTTGATATTGGGTGAAATCACCCTGGAGAAAGATAGCCTGAGGACAGAGGCGATAGGCTTTGGCGAGAGGCATGGCAGACCGAATGCCGAAAGCGCGCGCTTCGTACGAAGCTGAAGCCACCACGCCGCGGCTGCCCGGCTGACCGCCAACGATGACAGGCTTACCTTTGAGCGAGGGATTCAATGCCTGCTCTACGGAAACGAAAAAAGCGTCAAGGTCAATATGGAGAATACCGCGAATCATAGCTCTACTCGGTTTTTATTAATACTGCTTCTGTCCACCCTCACCCTATCCCTCTCCCGTCAAGGGAGATGGTAAAAGCCTTCCTATCAGGAAGGCTTTGCCTGTTCGCTCCCGTTTGCTGGGCTGCTCCTCGAAATTACTGCTCTTATCTTGCGCTCCAGAACAAACCTATCCAGCAGGATATACCGCTGGCAGCCGAGGCACTTTATTCTGATATCGGCGCCAATCTGTGTCACCTGCCATTCATCGCTGCCACAGGGATGTTTTTTGCGCAGGCGAACTACATCGCCGGATTGGATATCCATGGTAATTCCGGGCTAATGCTTCATCTTGCTGACCAGTTTGTTAATCCTGTCTCGCAGGTCATGGGCACTACGGCGGGCGGCATCAGCAAAATCCTTACCCGAAGAAGCATAGAGTACCTGTCTGGAGACATTGATGATTGCTTTCTCTCCCCGGGCATCAACCCCATCGGTCACTGCCAGCGCCAGGTCGCCACCCTGCGCTCCAACACCGGGTATCAGCAGCGGCATATCGGGGCATAGTCGGCGGATTTCCCCGAGCTCCTGGGGATAGGTGGCGCCAACCACCAGCCCGATATTGCCATGCTCATTCCACTCCCTGGCTTTTATAGCGACAATCTTATACAGAGGTGCGCCATCGGCGCCAGCTACATCCTGGAAATCCCTTGCGCCCGGATTTGAGGTGCGGCACAGGACAAATACGCCTTTATCTTCATAGGCAAGGAACGGTTCAATAGAATCAAAGCCCAAGTAGGGATTGACCGTGGCAGCATCGAAGCCGAAACTTTCAAAAAGCCCTCTGGCATAGGCTCTGGCGGTATTGCCGATGTCGCTGCGTTTAGCATCGCCGATGACGGGGATGTGGCCGGGTATCATGGTCAGGGTTTGTTGCAGCACTTCCAGTCCCTTTATACCCATGGCCTCATAGAAAGCGAGGTTTGGTTTGTAGGCGCAGACCAGGTCGCTGGTGGCAGCGACAATAGCCTTATTAAACTCCAGAACGCTTACCCTGGGCATCAGCGCCGGGTCAGGGTCTAATCCGATGCAGAGCAAGCTTTTATTCTTGCGGCTGGCAGCCAGCAGCTTGTCCACAAAGTTCATAACTTGCATTATAGCCTATGAGAGCACGCTATCCAAGCCCGCAGGTAACACATTTATGTGGCAGTCACCTGCCCTCCGGTGATGCCAGGGTAAGGTCACCTCAGGGGCTCACTAATAACTCACTGCCAGTTATTATTTCCTCCATGCTATAATAAGCCCCGATGGATTACCGCCAGGCTGAAGCTTATATCTTAGGCTTTACCGATTATGAGAAGACGCCGGGTATCGCCTATACTGCGGCGAACTATGACCTGAGGCGGATGGACAAGCTGCTGGCACCGCTGGATAATCCTCACCTTGGCGCCAGGACGGTGCATATCGCCGGCACCAAGGGAAAGGGCAGCACCGCCGCCATGATTGCCCAGGCGCTGGTCACCGCTGGCTACAAGACCGGGCTATTTACTTCCCCCCACCTCCTCACCCTGCGCGAGCGCGCCAGGATTAACAATATCCTCATTTCCGAAGAGGAGTTCGCCTCGATAGTGACCAGGCTCCAACCGATTGTGGAGATGGCAAACAAAGAAGCTGCCTACGGCGCCCTGACCACGTTCGAAATTTTGACCGCTGCCGTCTTCGCCTATTTTAAACAGAACCAGGTGGATTTCCAGGTGCTCGAAGTGGGATTGGGAGGCAGGCTCGATGCAACCAATGTCGCCAGAGGAGATGTCTGTGTCATCACCTCTATCAGCCTCGACCATACCGAGGTGCTGGGCAATACCATCGCCAAAATCGCTGCTGAGAAAGCCGGCATCATCAAGCCCGGATGCACTGTGGTCAATTTCCCCCAGCAACAGGAGGCGCTTGAGGTAATCGAACAGACCTGTCGCCAGCAGAAGTCGAAGCTACTACAGGTGGGCAGGGATACTACCTGGCGCAGGACCGGCGGCGACCTGTCTCAGCAATCGTTAATCGTTAAAAGCAACAACACGGAGTATAACCTCACCATTCCCCTCATTGGCGATTTCCAGCTGGAAAATGCGGCGGCGGCGGTGGCTGCTCTGGAAGCATTAAATCGCCTCGGGGCGAAGATTCCCAGAGAGTCTATCGTCAAGGGGCTCAGCCTGGTTAGCTGGCCAGGCAGGCTGCAGCTATTACGGCGCCAGCCTCAGGTGGTTGTTGACGGCGCCCACAATGCCTATTCTATGAAGAAGCTTATCGAAGCCATCAAGCACTATTTCCATTACGATAGCTGTTTTGTGGTGTTCGGCACCTCGTGTGACAAGGATATTGCGGGTATGGCACAGGAGCTGGCAGCGCTCACGCCGCATATTGCCGTTACCAGTTCGGCTCATCCCAGAGCAGCAGCCACATCGATAGTAGCTACCGAGTTTTCCAGGCAGGGAGTTGAAGCGACAATCGCTAAAAATGTAGCCGAGGCTCTATCTCAGGCACAATCTCTGGCTAAACCATCGGACCTGGTTCTGGTGACCGGCTCGCTGTTCGTAGTAGCGGAGGCAATAAGCTACTACAGCAAGCAGGACGCCCGGTGAGAAAGGACGCTAATCGATCACGGGAGCATCAAGGGCTTCTTTGGGCAGCATAGCACCGAGGAGACGCTGGAGAGCCATGGTATGGCTACAAATTCCCCTCTGAGAAAAGAATAAACAGGTACAGCGCCATTTGCCCGCTTCATAGCTGGTTTTATAGGTATCGTTTTCCCCACGAAAATCGACTGCGAAATCTTTGAAGGTAATGCGTTCCGGTTCCTGAGCATAACGTTTGGCTTTTTCAATCTTTCCGATGAGACTTGACTGCATGTCGCCTCCTCCATCTATAAGTATATAATTTTAGGGGTTAGAAGTCGACCCTTTGTTCTCGTGCAGTACCTTAGTGACACCGCGCTGCTATTGGGGCAAGTCACTGTTTCTCCAGAATCTTGGTCACCGACTGTGGATTTGTGACGCATATTTTTAGAGCATCGTTATCTCCAGAAAGAGCAATAATTGCTAAATTCCTGGCATCATCAGTAAAAACTCTTTTCTTTCCTGCCCTAGCATCAAAAGTCGCATTGTGCATACCTGGTTTGGTGGGCTCTGCGTCCATGACTTTAATAAAGCAATTACCACTGAGTTTGCATTCACTCACAGTCTCATTAATATACGTTATTAGCATGCCCTCATCCGGCAAAGCACTATCGAAGCCTATTTTCCGCCGGACTTCAACCAAATAGTACAGCGAAGGACCTATTGTAACTTTCACCACCCTTATACCGCTACCAATTTTTTTCTCGACAGGTTGTAAAGTAACATATTCGGTGGTACCTACCGGTATAACCTTGATAGCTTCGTTTGGCATCCAGCCTAGCTTAAGCTTATGATAAGCAGAAAGATGAAAGAATCCCCGGACAATTGACATTAAACACCAGGGACCAACATAAATGTCAGCCTGACCTCCAGCCATATAGATTTTCTCATCGTATAAATCCACAAGTCCCAGCATATGCCCTATTTCGTGCGCATAAATCTCCGTGCCGTAGTTCTCAGGAACTATAGCGGTCCATTTTGTCATAGTTCCTTCCTGAGTGTTAACGGTTATTGTTCTGGCAAGACCTCGTAATTGCCCTGAAATCGAGATTAGCATGATGTCATAAGTCCTGAAGTCAACTTGACTATCCACCGAAGTGACGATGTCCTGTATTATCTGGCTGACTTTGTTGACATATTGCTGATTCAAACTTTCATTTGCCCCAACTCCATAGCTGCTGAATGGCTTAGGTAAAACAACCAATTCCTTGACAGCATCACCCGTAATAGAGCATTTACCGCCGGAAACCTCATCGTAGTAATTAGTTAAGGCAGGAAAGAATCGAGCTTTGTTTTTTTCTGGGTCAATAGCGTGTTTGACATCAGGAAATTCGGCCATAATGACCAGTGCTTTATATGATAGTGCTGCAGTAGCCTCAGACTGAGCAGGGATGGTTCCGCCTTTTTCTGTTGCCAGGGCGAAGTCATAGTGTCCCATATCGGGCGCTTTGTCGCCAATTAAAAAGCCGTCCCCAGCTCCAAATTTCTCATACTTTCTTGCCATTACTACGTACTCAAAAGGTGTTGACGATAGCATGGAGGCAGGCAAGCGAAGCTCAACATGATTCCCGTCTATTTTATAGTCTCGAATCGGCTTGCTATTGGTTTTATCGACAAAATCTATGAGAACGGCATCGTATTTATCGTGCTTGAACTGCAATTGTAGCTGATATTCGGCCCCGAGATCGTTTGATCCCAAAGGCCATTTAGTCCCAGTATACGGACTGCAATCAGCATCAATCGTAACTCCATAGAATAAGTAGACCGCTGCGTCCTCCGTTTTCGCCGGTAATGCAGCGGCTAGTGTGATCTTTATTAAATAATAGTCGCCTTGAAGAATGACTTCGGAATCATTTATGTCGAGGTACGGTTCAGCTTTAGTTGAGTTTCCTTTTTTATCGAAGAGATCATCAGTAGAGTCAGTGAATTTCATTGTCTTGGGAGATGTGGGTGTAAGTACGGAAGGGGATGGAGGTGAAGGCGCCAAAGGCTGTTTATTCTGTTCGGGAACAACAGGCGTATTTGGCGCTGGCATAGAAGAGGAACTGCAACTAACTGGCAGCATCATAACTATGAGGCAAACAACTACGGACATCCACCAGTGTTTTTTCATTTCGGTATCATCGCCGAATACCATGGGTACTTATATCATAAATGCCAATCGGGCTGCAACTACCTTGCAGTTTCGAATCGCCACTAGTTTCTTGTCCTTTTAAGGGAGTAACCATAGGATACAAAAATGTGACCAGCTCCCAATAGTCATGCCACTTCTCAAGTTTGTCCCACAAGCTTGGAGTAGGTGGTGGTTTAGCTTAAATCCTGCTCGTAAGCACATACTCAATTATTGGAAGGTTTAATTTTTGGAACGTTACTTCGTTCCTCGCAATGACACATGCGAGTATTTTGTGAGAGTCACCCCCCCCAGAGGTGACCTCACTGTACAAACTGGGACATAGGTTACACTTTAATCCGGGCACATAGGTAACAGATAAGGTATGGGTAGGAGGTAACCACCTATGCCTTGGAAGGAAACATGTGCCATGGATCAAAAGATGCAGATGATCAAATGTTGGAAAGGTGGCCAATTTACCATTACTGACCTGGGCTTTCTACACGATGTAAGCAGAAAGACGATTTATAAGTGGGTCAAGCGGTATAAAGCAGAGGGGCCAACAGGTCTTGAGGAGCGGTCGAGAGCACCCTTATTACATCCAAATGTCACAGTGTCAGAGATGGTAGACAAGATACTAGCAGTCAAGCGCCGCCACCAGAAGTGGGGGGCGAAGAAGGTAGTAGCCTGGTTGAAAGAGCAATACCGGGAGGAAAGGTGGCCAGCTGTCAGCACGGTAAGCGAGATTCTGAAGAGAGAGGGTTTAGTGAATCCTCGCAAAAAGAGGCATAGAACACCGCCATATACTGACCCTTTCACTGCCTGTGATAAACCTAATGCAGTGTGGTGTGCCGATTTCAAAGGTCAGTTCAAAACAAAGGATGGGAAAGCTTTGTTATCCATTGACTATCACCGATAGTTACAGCCGTTATCTTCTCCTCTGCAAAGGACTGAGTCATCCGAGTTTTAAAGAAAGTAAACCGTGTTTCGAGTTGGTTTTCAGAGAGTATGGGTTACCAGAAGCTATTAGAACTGATAATGGTGCGCCATTTGCTTCGGTAGGGATAGGAGCATTGTCAAAGCTATCAGTCTGGTTTATGAGGCTGGGGATTCGAGCTGAGAGAATAGAGCCAGGGCACCCTGAACAGAATGGCAGGCATGAGCGGATGCATCGGGCATTAAAAAGAAGCCACTGCGAGCCCGCCCAGACGTAATATGCGGACACAGCAAAAGGCTTTTGATGAATTTACCTATGAGTATAATTTCGAGCGCCCTCACGAGGCATTGGGGCAGAAAACTCCTGTCACTGCGTATCAAAAGTCGAATAGTCTTTACCTGCACAGGATACCCACAATAACTTACCCTTATGGTACCGTACTACGAAAAGTAAACCGCAATGGTGAAATCAAATGGAAAGAGAGAAGTATCTATATCAGCAAATCATTGATTGGAGAGCATATCGCATTAAAGCAGAAAGAGGAACACCTCTGGGAAATATGGTTTATGCATTATCCATTAGGAATAGCAAATGTAACAACAAGAAAAGTGTTACCTATGTGCCCGGTCTATTTGTTACCAGTGTACCCGGTTTGTACCTCACCCGGCGTCACCTGAGGGCAGATGACTGCCACGTACTTCGAAAGAAGGGGTGTACGATTATTTCCTTGCCTCTGTATGAGGCAACAAGCTACAATAGAGAGATTCTGGAGAACCTAACATGCGTGATGAGCTAACTACCATTTTAAAAAGGCACGATGCCGACTATATAGAGATACGCCTTGAAGAGGGGCAGGCAACGCGAATTGTCTACCGCGGCGAGAGGCTGGAGGAGATAGGCAGAACGTCCGGCGTCGGCGGCAATGTGCGTGCCCTGGTCAAAGGCGGCTGGGGCTTTGTCAGCTTCAATGAGCGGGAAAGGCTGAGCGATAAGGTAGCGCTGGCGGTAGCGCAGGCGAAGCTGGTGGGCAGGGGGAAGAGCGAGCTAAGCCAGGTGGAGCCAGTGGTGGACACCGTAGCTGCCGAGACTAAAAAAGACCCTGCAACCGTTCCGCTTGAATCCAAGAAACTATTGCTCGATGAATATAACGATATCATTCTGCGCACGCCGAAAATCCAGACATCGAATATTTCCTATGTAGACGGTCGGAAAAAGATACTCTTTGCTAATTCCGAGGGCAGCTACATCGAGCAGAATAGACTAGACGTCAGCATGAGGCTTACCGCCATCGCATCACAGGATGGCACGGTACGCCAGATTGGGCTGAGCCTGGGCAGCAACGGTGATTTTGCCGCCGTAGAGGGCTTACAAAATCAGGTAGCCGATATGGCGCAGCGGGCTGCCAATTTGCTATCAGCGCCTCAGACAATAGGCGGCGACTATACTGTGGTTCTGGACCCGGTGCTGGCAGGAGTCTTTGTCCATGAAGCCTTCGGACATTTATCCGAGTCGGACCATGTCTATGAAAATGAGAAGCTGCGGGAGCTGATGGTGCTGGGGAAGAGGTTCGGCGACAACCACCTCAATATCGTCGATGGCGCTGCTGTTCCCGGCTTGCGAGGTAGCTACAAGTACGATGACGAGGGCGTTCCAGCAACTAAAATGTATCTGATTCGCCAGGGTATCCTCGAAGGCAGGCTGCACTCGCGTGAGACAGCCGCCAAGATGGGGGAAAAACCGACAGGCAATGCCCGCGCTCTCAATTATGCCTACCCGCCCATCGTGCGCATGACCAATACCTATATCGAGCCTGGCAATATCTCGTTTGAAGACATCATCGGCGACATCAAGGAGGGCATCTATGCCAAAGACTGGTACGGGGGTACCACCAGCCTGGAAATGTTCACCTTCTCCGCTGCCGAAGCATATATGATTCGCAATGGCAAAGTAGCAGAGCTGCTTCAGCCGGTGGTGCTCAGCGGCAATGTGTTCACCACGCTCCATAATATCGACGCTATCGGCAATGACCTTGATATGAACCAGGGCGGCGGCTGCGGCAAAGGTGGTCAGTCCCCTCTGCCGGTATCGAACGGCAGCCCTCATATCAGAATCCGCCATTGCCTGGTCGGGGGTGGGAGCTAGATGCAGGATATTTTAGCCAAAGCCAAAAAGGTCGCAGAGCAGGCTGAAGTGTTCCAGGTCGTCTCGCGGAGGACGCCAGTGAAATTCGAGGCAAATTTACTGAAACAGGTCCTGACCAAAGAAAGCACTGTCACTGCTCTGAGGCTCATTAAAGACGGCAGGACAGGCTTTGCCCAGGTGGCTGGCGCAGTTGACCCTGAGACACTGGTGGCTATGGCACTGGAGACCTGCAAGTTCGGCGCTGTGGCCAAATTCGAATTTCCCGGTTCGCTGACCTATCCCACGGTTGACGTGTACGACCCGCAGACGGACAAGGTTTCTATTGAAGATATGGTGCAGCTCGGCGAGCAGCTTATCGCTGCCATACGGCAGCATACGCCGGAGATACTGTGCGAAGCCTCGGTGGGCAAAGGTTTGGCATCGGTCCATATTATGAACTCCAGGGGCGGCGAAGCCCGCTATCAAAAAAGCTCTTTCTCCATGGGCATCGAAGGTATCCTCGTTCAGGATAGCGATATGCTGTTCGTCGGAGACAGCCAGAGCTCATGCCATCCGCTGCTCGATACGAAAGATCTGACTGAAGAAGTGACCATGCAACTGGAACTGGCGAAGAAGAAAGTGAGCCTGGCAACGCAGCCGATGCCGGTAATTTTCAAGCCGAACGGCGTCGCCAGCGCCCTGATAAGTCCTCTAATGATGGCGTTTAATGGTAAGATAGTATTTATGGGAGCTTCACCGCTGAAGGATAAACTGGGTATGCAAATCTTCGATACCAGTCTCTCCCTGTGGGATGATGCCACTATTCCCTATCAGGTAGCAAGCTGTCCCTGCGATGATGAAGGTGTGCCCGGTCAACGGACACCGCTCATCGAACATGGAGTAGTATCGCAATTCCTCTACGATTTACAGACCGCCGGTCTGGCTAACGCCAGGAGCACTGGCAATGGCAGCCGCGGCGGCGGTTTACCAGCGCCATCCGTGAATTCTCTGATGATACCGGAAGGCAAAACTTCTTTTCATGATATGGTGGCGGATATCAAGCTGGGTCTGCTCGTGGAGCAGCTTATCGGCGCCTCGCAGGGCAATGTTTTGAACGGGGATTTCAGCGGCAATGTGCTGCTGGGCTATAAGATTGAGAAGGGCGAAATTGTGGGCAGGGTGAAAGATACCATGGTTTCTGGTAATGTATATCAGATGCTTAAGCATGTCGAGGCTATCGGGAGCGACTCCAGGTGGGTGGAAGGATTTTTAAGGACGCCGAGCATCTTTTGTCCCAACGTATCAGTGGCGACCAAAGAGTAATATGGATAAGAAAAGCGCTATCAAGCTTTATAAAGAGCCGAAGGCCAAAGATTGCGACCTTTTTGCCTCATGGCCCGGCATCGGCAATGTATCGCTCATTATTGCCAAGTATTTGCGGGATAAGCTGAAGGCCGAGGAGATAGGCACCATCGAGCCATTCGAGTTTTATAATCCTATCGGCGTCATGGTCAAGAACAACATCGTCGAAGCCCCGCAATTTCCTGAGAGCAAATTCTACTACTGGCAAAATCCCGCTACGGATAAAGGGTTGCTCATGTTCATCGGCGACGAGCAGCCAGGCGCCAAAGGCTATGAGCTGGCGAACTGTGTGCTCGATATCGGCAAAAAACTTCGGCTTAACCGCGTATTTACCTGTGCCGCCGCTATCGCCAGGATTCACCACACGGAAACGCCCAGGGTATGGGGAGCGGGAACCAATCCGGCATTAATAGAGCAATTGAAGAAGTATGACATCGTGCTGCGCGGCGATATTCAGATTGCCGGGCTTAATGGTCTGTTCCTGGGGGTGGCCAAGGAGCGAGCTATAGATGGTATCTGCCTGCTGGGCGAAGTGCCCATGTATACCACTCGAATACCAAATCCCAAGGCAGCGCTGGCTATCCTGCGTATCATGGCGCAGATGCTTACCATCGATATCGATCTGACTGAGCTCGCTGCCGTTGCCAAACAAACTGATGAGGAAATGAAAAGGCTCGCTGCTGAAGCCATGGAGGAGTTTATCACCAGCTATACCAAGCCGGTATGGCCGCCGGGAGAAGCTGCGGACGAGGACGAAGAGGATGATGATGAGGAAGCGGAGGATGACGACGAAGAAGAAGAGGAACGGGAGAACTAGTGAGCGCTGAAACAGCTTCACAAAAGAAGTACATAGCTGAGATTCTCGACCCTAACGACCTTCCGTCACCATCTAAGTTACCCCACCTGTCCAATCTCAACGAGAGCGACCTGGATTTTCTGAAACAATTATGGGCAAAAGCGAGTGAAGGACGGAGGCGCCAGATTGTTTCACAGCTCGTGCAGCTCAGCCAGGCAAACTTCAGGGTAAATTTCAGCGACATATTTTTCTTTTGCCTCCATGATAAGGACACAAAGGTGAGAGTGGATGCTATCGCCGGTCTGGCAGACGAAGAAGACTATCGGCATATTTCGCCGCTGGTGCAATTAGTAAAGGAAGATAGCTCTGCCGAGGTCAGAAAAGCCGCTATCGCGGCGCTGGGCAAATTTGCCGTGCTCGGGGAAGCCGGCAAGCTCTCGGCTACCTCCATAAAAGAAGTGTACCATGCTCTGCTGGCAGTGCTGGATGATAAGTCAGCAGGCGATGAAATGCACTGTCTGGCGCTCGAGGCTCTTGCCCCGCTTAACCTGCCACAGGTCAAAGAGCGCATAGAAAAAGCCTACCGCAGCAGCGATATAAGCATGAAAACATGTGCGGTACACGCCATGGGACTCAACTGCGATGTATCTTGGTTTACCACGTTAGTGAGAGCGCTGGGCAGCACTAATGCTGATATACGTTATGAAGCAACAGTGGCGCTTGGTGGCCTCGGCTCTGAAGAGGCGCTTCCTTACCTTATACAATTGTCCGGAGACCAGGACAGCCGGGTGCAGGAAGCTGCTATCAGGGGGATTGGCGAGATAGGCGGCGATGAAGCCAGGCAAGCCCTGAATAAGCTCAGCAAGAGCTCGCAACAGCGAGTCAGCAAGGCTGCAAAATCAGCGCTTAAGGAACTGCATTCTTACGATGAACCAGTAGCTAAGGAATTCTAAATGATACCGCCTATATTGACGGGTAACAAAGTCAAATTACGTCCCAAACGTCTCAATGATGCCATCAACGACTTTGAATGGCGGAAAGACGCTGAGCTATGCCAGCTCGATGCCACCCTGCCAACGCTGAGCTCTTTCGAGGAATACTTGAGGCTGGCAGCAGTGGCGCCATCCTACTCAGTCAATCGCTCCTGTCACTTTGCCATCGAGACTATTAAAGGAAAACATATCGGTAACCTTAGCTATTTCGATATCGATGAGATAAGTGGCGAGGCTGAAATAGGCATCATGATTGGCAACAAAGCATACTGGGACCTGGACTACGGAGCTGATGCCATGCGCACCGTGCTGAGCTATATTTTTACCTCGACCAGCCTGAAAAGGGTTTACCTTAAAACGCTCACCTCGAATACACGGGCGCAAAAATGCTTCGAAAAGTGCGGATTTACACCCTGTGGCCAGCTCACCCGCGATGGATTCAAATTCATCCTCATGGAAATCCACCGCCCGCAAAAAACTCTTGGTGGGTTGACTGAGTAGTGTAGGGGCACACCTTCAGGTACGCCCATCTGCCTCTGGCAAGAGAAATTCTTTGAGGTCACTGCGAGCCATCTCCTCCTCTGTCATTGCAGGCCTTCGGCTCGCAATGATATTTGGCACTTCAGAGTTAATGAGCACTATAGGTTTTGAGCAGGGCTTCCAGCTCTTTGCAGTCGGTGAAATGTTTGGCGAGGGCATTTTTGAATCGCTTCGAGTGGTTGAAATGCTTGAGGTGAACGAGTTCGTGAAATACGATGAAGTCCGCCAACCGTGGGGGCAGGCAAATCAGCCTCCAGTTGAAAAACAGCTTTCCCTGCCGGGTACAGTATCCCCAGCTCTTGGCCTCTTTGGTGGTGATGCTGTGGTAGGTCACCCCCAGCTCTGTGGCGAATTCCTCCGCCTTCTGCTGCACATGAGCGAGGGTCTGGCTGGCAATGAAGTCAGTTAACACCTTGCCGTTTTTCTGCTCCGGGTTTCCATAGACGATAAGAGCCTTCTTCCCCAAATGCACGCCGCTCTCGGGTTGCTCCGCCATCCGCATCTCTACTTTAACATATTCGCCTTTGAACAGCATGGTGCCGTCTTTGAAAATCCTTCTTATCAGGGAGAGCTCTTTGACCTTCTTCTCAAGCCAGCTGCGTTTCTCTTTGAGAATGCTCTCAGCAGTAATGCTTTTATTATGTGGCAGGCTGATATCGAGGCATAAGTCCGGTTTGATTCTTAAATAGGCATGGAGAATGCGTTTATAGCGTATACGGCAGGGCAGGGTTTTTCCGTTTATTTCCAGTTCTGTAATGGTCATTTACTGTTGTTATTTTAAGCGCACAGAAGCACTCTTATTCAACCCCCTTTATCCCCCAATCTTGGGGGAATCAGGAAACTGGGGGACACCCCAAGACCCTCGGCAGGAAGGTTCCTGCACCTCTTTTTCATGTGATTTCTCCTTGACCAGGAGCTTGGTCTGCCTCCTGTCAGCAGCCAGGTTCGCCATAATGCCCGCAGCAACCCCGCCTGCTCCGCAGCTTGATCAGATTGTTACGGAAAACGAGGTACAACTTCCGATGCAGCGGCATGGGGACAGACATATTGGTAAAGAAAGCTCCCAAACTGGGCATTCGTCATTATTTCCTTATAACAGTGTATTCCGAGAAGTGCTTGGGGTCAACTTTAATTACCAAAATTCAAAACGGAAGACTCAGGAGCAGATACCTTTATTATTTAGATTTTGATATTGTTTAGTATTTCGTGCTTTGGATTTAGGGTTTGCCTTGGAGTGGCATCTGCCATATTTGTTATAATTGAAAGCTATCTTGACTGAAATAAGTATTTCAAATAAACAATGCGGCATCATGGACCAGGACATGGCGCTCTATCTGCATATTCCTTTCTGTCGACGTAAGTGCAGCTACTGTTCTTTCGTTTCCTACCAGAATCGTGAAGCCGATATCGCTACCTATGTCGAAGCGCTGAAGCGGGAACTGTCCCTTCGCATCGCCGGCAGGCGACTGCAAACTATCTACTTTGGCGGCGGCACTCCCAGCCTGCTCTCTGCCGAGCAAATGGCAGATATTCTGTCTGCTATTCACAATTTGTGCGATGTCAATAGGGAGGCAGAAATCACCATAGAGGCAAATCCAGGAACGGTAGATAGACCGTATCTTACCAGTATGAGAAAACTGGGCATCAACCGGCTGAGCCTCGGTGTTCAAAGCCTCAATAGTCGCGAACTTGCCATATTGAGCAGAATCCACAGCGTCGCTGAGGCTAAGGAGGCAGTGCACCTGGCTCGGGACGCTGGATTTAATAATCTCAACATAGACTTAATGTACGGCTTGCCAGGGCAGGCATTGTCTGACTGGCAGCATACGCTCATTGAAGTATCAAAATTGAATCCTGAACACCTTTCGCTCTATCCGCTGACCCTCGAGGGCAATGAACCTATGTCTCTGGCTATGGAGAAAGGCGAGCTGCCCGCAATCGATAGTGATATGGCTGCTGCGCACTATGAGCTGGCAGAGGATTTCCTGGCGGCGCATGGTTACCAGCATTATGAAATTTCAAACTGGGCTAAGGAAGGTTACGAGTGCCGGCATAATCTGGTCTACTGGCAGCAGTTGCCTTATATTGGAGCAGGTGTGGCGGCGCATTCGTACCTCGATAGCCATCGCTACGCCAATACCGGGGACCTGGACAGGTACCTGGACGCTTTTCGAGGCGACACGCCACTAGTACCAGATTTGGACGAAGAAATTAGCCCCGAGCTGCAATGTTCCGAGGCAGTCATTCTGGGACTGCGATTGGGGCAGGGAATTGACCTGGATACTATCCGCAACCGATTTAGCGTTGACTTATTGAGCCGCTATGCCGAACAGGTCACTACCTTGACCAGTCTGGGTCTGCTGGAATGTGCTGACAGGCATTTGCGGCTCACCCGCCGCGGTCGACTGTTAGGGAATGAAGTATTCTGGCAATTTTTGCCAGTATAGTACGTCTGTTTAATAGGAAAAGTTGAGTTTACAGGAGAGAGAATAAGAATTATGGACCAATCAATGATCAGGAATTTCTGCATCATTGCTCATATAGACCATGGCAAATCAACGCTTGCCGACCGGCTCATTGAGCTCACTGGCACTATGAGTAAAGAGCAGATAGGGGAGCAGGTGATGGACAGCATGGAGCTGGAGCGAGAACGCGGCATCACCATCAAGGCAAAGGCTATCCGCCTTGATTATCAGTCTAAGGACGGCAAAAACTATCGCCTCAATCTCATCGATACGCCAGGGCATGTGGACTTTTCCTATGAAGTCTCCCGGACTATCGCAGCCTGTGAGGGAGCTCTACTGGTTATCGATGTCACACAGGGCATACAGGCACAGACGCTGGCAAATGTGTACCTGGCTATGGAGCACAATCTGGAAATTATTCCCGTTCTGAATAAGATCGACCTGCCTGCTGGAGAGCCGGAACACGTTCTCGAGGAGATTAAGAGTGTGCTTGGCTATAGTCCCGATACCGTGGTTTCCATCAGCGCCAAGACAGGGCAGGGCGTGCCACAGTTGCTCGAGGCATTAGTGACACGTATACCAGCACCGAAAGGTGACACCAGTCTACCGCTTCGGGCACTGATATTCGATTCTCACTACGATTCTTACAAGGGTGTTATCGCCTATGTCCGCGTCGCCGATGGGCAAATCTTGAAAGGAACCAAGCTCCGCCTCATGGGGCAGGGCACAGGGATGGAAGCGCTCGAAGTGGGCTATTTTTCACCACGTCCCTTTCCCGTGGAGAGCCTGTCAGCAGGTGACGTCGGTTACGTAGCCACCGGGTTAAAATATGTGGGCGAATGCCGTGTCGGTGATACGGTAACCTCGATTTCCGACAGCGCTACCGAGCCTCTCATCGGCTACCGGCCGGCGAAGCCAATGGTGTTTGCCGGTATCTATCCCGCCGATGCCAATGACTATCAGGAGCTCCGTGAAGCGATTGAAAAGCTGAGCCTCAACGACGCCTCTTTGTCCTATGAACCTGAATCCAGCCCTATTCTGGGCAATGGCTTCCGCTGTGGCTTTCTGGGCTTGCTGCACCTCGATATCGTCTTCGAACGCCTGGAACGGGAGTTCAATCTATCGCTGGTGGTCACAGCGCCCGGGGTGAGCTATATCGTCACCAGAACCAACGGGCAAACCCTGACGGTTATCAATCCGAGCGACCTGCCACCGACTACGGAAATAGCTAAGATTGAAGAGCCCTGGGTCAGTATCTCAATAATTACACCATCGAAATTCATCGGCCCGCTGATGGAGCTCGTTACCGAAAACGGCGGCGTCTATAAGCACACGGAATACCTGGGGCAATCAAGAACAGTGAGCGAGCTGGGGCAGCGCGTTCAGCTTGAGTATGACATTCCGCTACGTTCGATGTTGACCACGTTCTATGACCAGCTAAAAAGCCGCAGCCAGGGGTATGCCTCCCTCGATTATGAACTAATCGGCTATCGGGAAGGCAGGCTGGTCAAGATTGATGTGTTGGTAAACCAGGTAGTGGTAGACGCTTTCAGCCGCATCGTCCCACCGGATAAAGCACAGGATGTCGGCAAAGCCATGGTGCATAAGCTTAAAGAATCTATTCCCCGCCAGCTTTTCAACGTGCCCATTCAGGCAGCGGTAGGGGGTCGGGTGATAGCTCGTGCCGATATATCGGCTAAACGTAAAGATGTGCTGGCGAAATGCTATGGCGGGGATATCACCCGCAAGCGCAAGCTGCTGGAAAAACAAAGAGAAGGCAAGAAAAAGCTAAAGAGCATCGGTCGCGTGGAGGTGCCCAAAGAAGCATTCCTCAGCGTGCTGAAGCTCAATTAAGGCAAGCTTCTCTATTTGGAGAGGTTCCTCTCCTTCAACCCCCATTTATCCCCAAGTCTTGGGGGAACGGGGAAACTGTGGGAAACCCCCTTAAATTTAACCATTGTCGCCTGAAATAGGGCCTGTCTTGTTATCGTGACGTTTGCTGTAAATAATAGTTGGCAAATGCTTTTGACATAGATGGTATCAGTTCACCGCTTACATAATTGTAAAAAGTCCCCCCACGGGTTACTCGAATTTTTTCCAACTCTGGTGTCAGGATAGTACGCATCACCGTGCTTGCAATTTCTCCTTTTTTACCATCTTTGACACATTGCTCAGCAGTATCAAGGAGTCTCTGGATTTTATCTAATGCACCTTGCATAATTACTCTGGGTTTATCGCAAATCCCGAAATGCCCCAAATAGAGTTTGGATAGCGGCAAGTCGATTAACTTCTTGAGCGATTCCCGGGCTTTTAAAACATCCGAGTTATAAGGAGTAAAGATCCATGAGGAACCAGTATCAGCCAGGTACAGCCCCGCCAGGTCATTAATAAATAGACCGCTATTTTTTTCTTCGTATACCACTACTCCGCTTGGTTGGTGCCCTGGTGTGAATATAACTTTCAATTTTTCACCATTGCCCAGGTCGAATTGCTCCCCATCTTTTAGAGCATAAATGCGAGATGGTGGTACCGGTACCATGGTGCCAAATCTCGCAGCCATCTTCGCAGGAAGAATGGATTTCCTCTTGGCATCTTCTATTTCGGGATTGGTCAAGTACTGTGCTCCTATTGGATTGATATATACTTTCGCCCTGGCATTATCTCTAAGAAGGGCTCCGACATTGCCACTGTGATCCGGGTGTTCGCAATGGGTAATAAATATATGAGAAATATCGGATATAGAAAAACCATGTCTCTTTATGCCCTCACGGACAAGCTCCTCAGAAAGAGGAGCACCAGTATCTATCAGTGCCACTTCTCGACCAGCCACGATATAAGCAGCATTAAAATGTGGGAAACCAAACATATGTGTATCAATCATAAAGACATTGTCATTTCTATCCATGTATTTATAAGACATAGTAGTAGCTCTCCCTTTCTCTATGCAGAATTTCCATCTATAATTTCAAGAGTCTAATGTGGTACTTAGGTCTCTACGCCGAGGTATTTGTTCTTGACAGCGTCATTATCACGCAACGCTTCCGGGCTGGATTCATGGACAATGCATCCTTTGCTCATGATATATACATGGTCGGCCAGGTCAAGAGCTATGGAGATATCTTGCTCCACAAGTAAGATAGAAAAGTTGCATTCTTTTAGTTTACATATAATATTCATGATATCTTCGACAACAATCGGTGCCAATCCTTCAGAGGGCTCATCCATCAGAATTAGCTTTGGATTCGTCATCAGCGCTCTGGCAATAGTGAGCATTTGCTGCTCACCACCACTCAGCAACTTACTTTTATATTTTGCTCTTTCTTTCAAAATAGGGAATTGTTCGTAGACTCTATCCAGTGTCCAGGCATCACTGCCATTTGCACCCCTCGCCGCTATCGTCAGGTTCTCTACCACACTTAACGAGGGAAATATCATCCGTCCCTGTGGAACCAGCCCGATACCCAATTGAGCAATATCTTCCGGGGGCAGGCCGACAATATCGCGCCCATCAAAACGTACAGAGCCCTGCCGCGGAGGAGTAAAACCAATGATAGTGCGAATAGTGGTAGTTTTTCCCATTCCATTGCGTCCCAGCAGTGCAACGACTGAACCGGTCTTTACTTCAAGTGAAACACCTTGAAGAATATGGCTATCACCGTAATAGGTATGAACGTCAGATAATTCCAGCAATGTACATTAATCCTCTTATACTTTTTTCTTCGTGCCCATATAAATCTCTTTTACCTTGGCACTATTTTTTATCTTATCCGGTTCACCTTCGATAATTACTTCACCGTAATGCAACAACATGATACGAGATGCAATGCCGAAAACCAGGTCCATATCATGTGCAACGCAGATGAGAGCGATGTCCTTTCCCAGATTAACAATCCGGGTAGTAAGCTCGGCACTTTCAGCTGCTGTTAACCCACAGCTTGGTTCATCGAGCAACAACAACTTGGGATCTGACGCCATGGTTAACGCAATCTCCAGTCTGCGTTGTTCTCCGTAACCGATACATGACACTGGCTCATTTCTCTGTTCCCACAAGTTAAAAGAATTCAGAAGTTCGCTCGCTTTATCCATTACCGGTTTAATGCCCTTCAGGGGGCGAATTATATTGTACCGGTTACGTTTTGTTCCCTGAATAGCCAGTAGCATATTATCAATGACTCTGAGCTCACCGAAGAGGCTGGTAATTTGAAATGACCTTCCTATACCTAAATGGATGCGGCTATGCGCCGGCATTTTAGTAATGTCTCGTCCCAGGTAAAAAATATGACCAGCAGTAGCTTGTAATTGTCCAGTGAGCACATTGAACAGGGTTGTTTTGCCTGCTCCATTAGGGCCTATGATGGCCAGATGTTCCCCTGCTTCTACAGAAAAGGAAACGTTCGACACAGCACGCACACCACCAAAATCCTTGGTCAATGCTTCGACTTTTAACACTTCCATAGCTTATTCCTTAGCTTGCCCCAGGCTCTGGCAAGGTATATTCCCACTCCGCCGCGGAACAGGGCAATACAAATGACAAAGATGCCGCCAAGGATGAGCGGCCATCTCTGGGGTAAATAGACACTGGCAAAAAATTCTATCAGCACTATCATCACTGAACCAATAACTGGCCCGTATAAAGTACCGGGGCTGCCGAGTGTCATCATCAGCACAGCGGTAGCACTAGTGAGCATGGCAAAATGACTGGGTGCCATAATTTTATAGAATGGTGCAAATAGTGCTCCGGCTAATCCAGCAAAAACCCCACCAACAATGAATGCCAAGTACTTGTAAAGCCAGGTATTATAGCCCAGGCCTTGCATGCGCTGTTCATTTTCGCGTATACCTACCAGGGCACATCCAAATGATGAATTAACAATGAAATACAATAGTATATAGCAAATGACAAAAACGGCGAGTATGAAATAGTGAAAGCTAAAGCTCGTCCACTGAAATCCCAGTAAGTGAACGTCTGGATAGGGAATGCCAATCAATCCATCGGTACTTCCTGTCACTGCTCTCCACTTCACGGCGACTGCGTAAAACAACTGCCCGAAGGCAATGGTAATGATGATGAAATGCATTCCCGAAACCCGTAGAGCAATGAAGCCGACAAAGGCAGCAGCTATCGCTGCTACTACCAAAGCAGCTGGATAAACTATCCATAGACTATTCAGCCCTAATCTGACCATTAGTATTCCCACTGTGTATCCCCCCACCCCCAGAAAAACAGCATGTCCCAGTGATACCATGCCAGTATAGCCCATGATGATATTGACGCTCATAGCAAAAATAGCAAATATGTAGATTTTGCTCAGTAAACTGCGAAAGTATTCAGGTGCCAAGAGAGGCAAAAGAATCAGTAGAATTAGTATGAAAACGTACGGACCTTTGGAGAATAGCAGCTCTCGCGATGAGCTCCCTAGCGCAGTACCCGGTCCATTTTCATTCTAGGCACGTCTCCCCAGTAGCCCGGTTGGTTTTATTATGAGCACAATTATCAAAAGGGTATACATAGTAAAATAGCCTATCTCGGGGAAGAACACTTTACCATAGGTATCAGTTAAACCGATAAGCAAACCTCCGAGCAGGGCACCCTCTATGGAACCAGTGCCCCCGATCATCACCACTGCCGTGGAGAGTAATAAAACATCCCAGCCAACATCAAGGCTGACACCAAGCGACTGGGCACCAAAAAGACCGCAGAAACCAGCCACAAATGCTCCAAAGGCAAAAACTCCGGTAAAGACAACTGGCAGTTTAATACCGAGGCCTCTTGTCATCTCCTGATTGTCCATCCCAGCCCGGATAATGGCACCAATCCTCGTTTTCTCCTGAAAGAGCCAGAGCATAATTGCAGCCACAATACCGACACCAATAGTTGCCAGCCGAAACATTGGGATTTTTGTACCAGCCATTGGTAGTGACTCCGACAGGACTTGGGGAACGTAGGCAGACTGCGGCAGAGGTCCCCAGATCCATTGAACGAGGTTAATAAGAATGTAGACAAAACCAATCGTCAATAATGCCTGATCCATACTCCGTTTGTACAGGCGCTTTAAGAACCCAACTTCCATGATTATTCCCATCAATGCAGCTGCAATTCCTCCAGCCAGTATACCGATCAGGAAATTATGGGTAGCCAGGCCTGTAGTGGCACCAACATAGGCACCCACCATGTAAACAGCACCATGTGCCAGGTTGACAATTTTCATCAGCCCCATGGTGAGAGAAAGACCGGTGCCCACGAGAAATAGTATAAAACCGAATGAAATTCCAATTATGAAAGAGCTTAGTACAAGGTCCACCTAAATAGCTCCTGAGCACAAATAACCGCACTGTAAAACAGGTACAGCTTTATCAATCTGTTAACAGTCTTTAAATTGTATATAAAGAATAAGTTCTCTTAAGCCTATTTCCTGGTAACCACTGCTCCAGAAAGAATAAGCGAGCCTGGATGGTGGAACGGCGACCAAAAACTAACCTGCCTTCCACCATCCAGGCTCGCTGCTGTTTCTATAAACCTTCAGGAGGAACATCGTTGTAGTAAAAAATCGGAGCCCCAAAGCCATATATGGGACCAAATTTCTCTACTTTTGCTATTGGGATGTTCCAAATTGACGATTGCTTTTCCTTGTCGTATCGAACCTTTCCTGTAGTAAAGGAGGGAGTTGATGCAAGCATTGCATCCATAAACTTCCGGGGCGTAGTATCGCCGCCATTAGCTTCTAAAGCAGCTTTAATCAGTAATACCCCATTATATGCAGAAGAATCTGCAGAATCCGGAGTAGTATTATATTTCTTTTTAAAAGCTTCGACATACTTCTTATTGACTTCATTGTCCAGTTGAGCGGTGTAAGTTACAGAAGATGTCATACCTAGACAAGCTTCTGCTGCTTTTGGCTGCATTTGAGCCAGTATAAAGGTTTCAACGATTGCCCCATTATATGCAGGAATGAATTTCATTTTATCCCACAAACCGTATTCATAGTATTGATTTAGGAATTTGATGGAGTCGTTACCGCTTACCCAGCCAACACAGGCATCCGCCTTTTTAGCTGCAGTGAAGTACGGTGCATAATCGGGACAACCCTGAGGGGTCCACTGTTCCTGGATAACCTGACCACCTGCTGCTTTGAAACCTTGTAGGAAGGCACCACAATAGTCATGACCCGCAGCGGTATCTTCGCCAACAATAGTAACTGTTTTGATACCTAGTTTCTCATAGGCATAGCGGCCGCCAGCCGAGGGAACTTGCACATTGGACCCGCCTGACTGGATTGTCCACTTAAGCTTTTGTGCGATAATAGCATAAGGAGCTACATTCGTGTCGATATTAGGCATACCTACCTGATTGCAATAACTCGCTACTGCCAGCTGTAGTCCAGAAAGAGTAGGGCCAACAATCATATCAACCTTATCTTTCTCTACCAGCTTCCGTGCTTTATCGACGGCAAGTTCTGATTTAATGGCATCATCTTCCAGGATGACTTCCACTTTCCTGCCAGCAATCTCGTAATTCATCAGCTCCAATGCCAGGTCAAACCCTTTGATCATAGCTGCATTCGTAATTGCGGTAGGACCAGTAATAGAACGTATATGCCCAATTTTAATCGGTGGTTTAGGCGCTGGTGCTGGAGTGGGTGCAGGAGAAGGTGTTGGGGTTGGTTTTGGAGCTGGCGCCGGTGCGGCACAGCCACCAAGAATTAATGCAAAAACAAGCACAATAGATAGTGATACTAAGATAATCGTTTTCATAGCTAATTACTCCCTTTCCCGTTTTTACTACTACGTTAGCTACAGTTCCCATCCTTTATTTATTTGTACTACTGTCACCCCCTTTTGCTTAAAGCATTCACTTACTCAGGCTTACCTATCATCTAATAAGTTCGTTTCAAAGCATTATACAAGTATATCAATTATTCGCTAAGAAATAAAAGTTAGGTAACTATCCCTTGACAACAGGTAATATTTGTGATACAATACCTGTATAAGGGGGATAGAAAAATGCAAAAGTTTACGACTAATGACTTTGATAAGAGATTTCCAGATGATGATACTTGCCTTGAATGGCTTAAGAATCAACGTTATCCAGACGGAATTTATTGCCCTAACTGCCAGCGAGTAACTAAGCATCATAAGATTACTAATCGCCACTGTTATAATTGCGATTATTGCAATCATCAAATCTATCCAACTGCTGGTACGATTTTTCACAAGTCTAGCACTCCACTGAGAACATGGTTTGAAGTTATACATCGTATGGCTTCTACCAGATGTGGCATTTCTGCCAAGCAAATTCAAAGGGAATTTGGTGTTACTTATAAGACAGCTTGGAGAATGTTTAAACAAGTTAGAACATTGCTTACTGAGATTAATCCTATCTTTGCAGGCGAAGTAGAAGCGGATGAAACCTACGTTGGTGGTGCTAGGCATGGTACTAGAGGGCGTGGTGCTCAAGGCAAAACCCCTGTATTCGGCATTGTCCAGCGACAAGGTAAGATTATGACTTCTGTTGTGCCTAATACTAAACGTTCTACGGTTACACCAATTATTACCAAGAACATATCTAGAGATGCTATTGTATATACTGATGAATTCCCTACCTATGACCATCTTACTTACATTGGCTTTAATCATCAGAGAATCAACCATAGAGCCAAACAATACGTTGCTGGCAGAGTACATACCAACAGCATTGAAGGATTCTGGTCTCAATTTAAAAGAAGCATAAGTGGTGCTTATCATTCCGTTAGTCCTAAATATCTCCAATCATATTTGAATGAGTTTGCCTTTCGTTACAACCATCGTAATGATTCAACATCTATGTTTGACCTTTTTCTAAATCAAGTGGTTTAGGGGGCATTGGAAATCCTTCTCTTTCAAATTGCTCTATTGATTTAGTTGCCTCTTCATCTAATTTCTTTGCCTCTTTTCTGACTGTTTCCGCAATATCAACCAATTCCTTTGACGACAGTCTCCTCCATCCCTTTTCAACCACCTTTAATCCCTGCAATTTGTTTTTCAATATAACAATCCCCAAAAGGGTTTCGCATTTATCACAACATATTTGTCCATTAAACTTGTTAAAATCAATATCCCCACGAAATTTAATTCGTGCTTTACACAACAGGCAATAGACAATAAGCTGCTTAGATTGGTTTGGCATTGCCATCATTCTCTCCATGTTCCTCTACTTTAGGTTGTGCAGCTTTTTTAAGGATAGTATCAAATTGCTCTTCTGTAATTCCGTAGTCAATTGGCTTGCTTTTCTTCTTTGTCTTTGAGCGTTTAAAATGTCGGAGAGGTATGTATTGTGTTCTAGTAACTTGTATATCAGGGGACTCACCATTCCTTTGCTTTATTGTAAATTGAGTTGTTCTTGTCTTAAACATAGCTTACCTTCCTTTATTTGTATAATCGTTATCATCTTCAGGCCATAGTTCTGTTGTAATATTCCTTTTAGCATCTTCAACGATTATCATTTTAGGTGCTGTAATCCATAGTGGAACAGATAACACAAAATGCCTATCAAGTTTAACACTTAGTTTGTATAAGTCTGGCTCATTTATTGTGATATTATTGAAGTTATACGTTTCGTATAACTGGACAGGAATGTCGCCTTCGTAAGCAATAATTTGGTCTTCCATTTTAAAGATTTCATTAACCCCAAATTTGTCCCTGAAATCAAAAATAAGTTGATATATTTGTCCAAACTCTGAACTATCTGTTACCCTATAAGCAAATATAACTTGTAAATCTACTGTAAATGGGAAACCGGCTTTACCCTTTTTATGTATCCTGTCATAAATACCGATTATATTGAAAGCATTTAACTCACTAGGGTCGTCTTTGATTCCTTTTATCCAAGCTCCCCAAAGAACATCCATCGGCTTTACCCCCCGTAATAATAGTTCTTTGGTTGCTATTGTAGTAGTATTCATTTTACTTGTCTATTACGGTTAAGTTAAATCTTGCCGCCTCCAACATTTTGTTTCCATACAATATGATAATCACTTGTAACTGGATTTCTTTCCACAGTTCCTCTCCAAGAGCCTGTTTTCATGTTATCGTCTAATAGTCTTTGTAATGTTTGCGGATTAGGTGCTGAATTTACTATAAGAGTAATAAGGAAGTCTTGCATTTCTTTTGTCATTGACTTTGTACGATTATAAAAATAACAACCTACTCCTAGAGTAGCTAATAGACCAGCTATACTAATGAATAACGCTGCCAATTCCATAACTTATATCTCCTTGCCATGATTACTTTATTTTCTCCTCTTTTTTACTATTGTTGATTTACTTTGTATCTCTGATTCTATTTCCGTATCGGGTACACCTAAATTTTTAGCAATAAGAATTAATATTCTTGTATTTCGTTCTATATCTGCTTTTGTTGATACATCACCTTCAGATTTTGCTCTAACATAAAGAACGACTACAAGTAAAACAGCTATAATAGCTGCTCCTACATATGCAAACCAGTGAGCTTCTAAATCCATACGTAAGGTCTCCAATGGTTTACCGATAGACGAATTGAATGCAGCAGATACATGAACCCATATGAACGTACCAAGTCCAGTTGACAAGATGATAAGAAGTACCTCAGATACGATATAAAATAGCCTTCTACGCATGGTGTAACTCTATTATATATTTTCGATAAGAAAAGAGTATGATATACTTTGGGATATAAGGGATAAGTTTTTCTTTGAGAGAGTACCGAAGCTATACCTGTTATAAAGGCATAGTCACCAAAAGTTATTATATCTTAGCCTATAATTCCTTCATGAGCAAGAGTTTTGGCTGGTTTTATTATTCTTATTAATAATTTTCCAACTGTTATCTCGTTCTGACTACTTATCACAAAAAATTCTCTATTCAAATGATTCCCTTAGCGTGACATAATTATTATCCCCAGTGTCATTTGGATCAAGCATCTGCTTGATCTTCCATTGCCAGCGGAATCTTTCTGACTGTGGTAAAGCTGCTAATTGTTCTTGAGTGAGCCTTCCAAATCCCATTTGCTCAGAGCCTTCGGAAAGTCCAGCCTGGCGCATTGTCTCTGTCACTTCCTCAAATGCTTTCGCCGAGCCATCCATTGACCTTCTGTCCAGAGGATTTGGAAAGTTGAAAAACTCACTTACCATATATGCACCATCCCCCATACCTCCTATGCACCCCATAAGAGTATCATCGCCACATTGTACGATACATCCACTCTCTGAAGCTTCCTTTAGTTTGTCAACCATCATAGGAATACATTTCACCCAAACATCGCCAGGCCCTAAATGAGTGAAAGCCACAGGACCAAATGCGCCTGTATACGTACAATTTAAATTTTTATGGCCTAATCTCAAGAAGTATAAGAGCGACCATTTCATCACTTCTGGATCGGCCATTGCTAAAACTTTATGTCCGCCAGTTTCAGCCAATGTTTGCTCAAGTACCTTCTCCTTGTATTCCATGTCTCTTGGAGAATTGCCTGCCATGACGAGCTCCAGGGAAATTTTCACTTCCTCAGTTAATTCCTTTATCTCCTTCTTCTCTAACCATTCTTCGATATTGTCTATTGATTGTGTTGGATCCCGATACAGTGCCCAAAAGGCTGGACCAAGATAGTTCCCCAACTTGATGAACTGACGATGAGCAATATACGCTATTTCACGGTCCCATAGTTTATATACGAAATCTGCGAGGGTTTGGTAGCTAGGAAAGGCAACAGTATATGCTCGTAAGTTGTCCGGGAGAGGAGAGTATTTATATGCTGGAGGTTTCCCTTCAACTGGCAATACTGGAGGTCCAGGCCAATGGGAAAGTTTTACAGCACATTTGGTAAAGACACCGAGGGCTCCAACCGTTCCCCACATTCCCTTCGCTATCCCTCTTAAACTAGGGCCAGGTCCCTCACCACAAAACCATCCGCATCCCGAACCTAAAGAGCCGGTTCTCAATATGTCACCATTTGGCATCACCCACTCTGCACCTAACAGTACTTCGTGGGAATGACCAGTGTAGATGCTCGTAGGCCCATGGCCAGGCAGACCTCCACAGGCTTGGGCAAGTGGAGATGCACAACTACCAGCCCCGATCATATTGCAGGTCAGTCCGAGCTTCATGGCTTCAGCCTGGAGCACGCCAGCCATAACATACGGTTCAACCACAGCAAACATATTATTTTCATCTATGTCAATGATTCGATTCATCCGCCTCAAATCCAATTGGAGAAAGTCTGGCGTGTTGCTTAAACACAATACTATCCACCCTGCGGATAATGCCTTGTATTTTATTTTGAACCGATTACACGTTTGGACTATAGCCTGAACTTCCTGTGTGCTTTTGGGCAGCACCACAGCACCAGGAGTCGTGCCAAATTTGGAATGGTCAGGCCCATGCTCAGCCGCGAGTTGGAAGGCGTAAGAATGCAGGACAGCAGGCTCCTGAGAGATGAATTGGGAACCAACAATGTCTTCTAATTCCCGATAAGCTTCCGTTAAAAATGCCATGTCTGAATTCCTCCTACGCTAGATTGATTGCTGGACAAGCTCAACAATATCAAATACCTTCATTTTGTCGCCTGAATTACTTATAGCATCAATGAAGTTTCTTTCACACCACGGACAGGCTGTCACTATCGCTTCACTTCCAGTGGCTTTGGCTTCTTCTATTCTTTCCATTGCTGTCCAAATTGAAAAATCTGGATAGTTATCTTTTACTCCACCACCCGAACCACAACACCAGCTGTATTCTTGTATCCTTTCCATCTCAACCAATGCTAAGCCCGGAATATTCCTGAGTATTTCCCTCGGTGGCTCATAGATACCGTAAGCTCCACTATATCGAGGCTTTGGAGGATCATTTATCTTTAACTGCGCGAAGATTGTCTTCTTCTTGCCCTTCCAAGGTACGTATGACTCTCCCTGTCTGCCTAGATGGCATGGGTCATGGTATGTGACAGTCATCGGTACAGCTTTTTTCAATTTGAGCTTACCTTCTTTGATAAGACGTTCAATAAATTCTACCGTGTGAATAACCTCAAACTTTGAACCCACGGCAGGATAAAGGCGCTTAAAAGCATGATAGCAATCAGAGCATGAAGTTACTATTGTCTTCGCACCTGCCGTAGTCCAGTTTTGGATGTTATTTTCAGCAAATTTGGTAAATTCTCCCATGTAACCCATATGATATGCTCTGCCACCGCAGCAGGACTCGTCTCTCCCCATAATGCCGATATCAACGTCTGCCTTCTTCAGCAAGTTTACCGCTGTCAGGGCGACCTTTTGCAGTGTCTCATCATAGCTAAACCGGCAGCCAGCATGGAAGATGATTTCAGCTTTCTCCTCAGTAACTTTTTTAACATTCAATCTTTCAGCCCATTTTCCACGGTCGGATTTTAGCTTCCCCACTATCATGGTATCCTCTTTTTTCAGGTTATCAATTACAGGTATATTCTGGGGGAGTATTTGCCCCACTTCAACGAGCTTAGCTCTCATCTCAAGCATTACATCCAGCGGTTCCACATCGTAGCGGCAAATCTTGCAAGCGACATCACAGGAGCCACAGGTCAGACAGCTGTAGACAATATCCACGAATTTATCACTGAACTCTATCCTGCCATCTAAAAGGGCAAGACCTGCTGCCAATCTACCACCTGCCGAGTAGGTATGAAAATTGTAGTACGCTATGCTAGGACAACCATTTTGGAATCTCCAGCTCTTTATGTGATCCTGTGGAATAAACTTGCAGTATGAACATCTACTGCACCTTCCCATATTCTCTCTGTAGTCTTCTAGTGCCACGTCTATTTCACTCCTTTCCTGATTTCATGCTGAGATACACAACTTACCTGGGTTTAACACGTTGTTTGGATCGAATATCCCTTTTACTTTCTTTAACATAATTGTATGCTGTGCGTCTCTATTGAGAACCAAAGCTGCCCAAATACCGTAAGGTCGAGAGAAAAAGGCCCCTTTACTGATCAAGGACTCACTAGTTCTAATATAGAGTTCCTGCAATTTAACCACCTCCTTACTACTCGCTGGAACATAAGGTAGATTAAATTCGCAATGACAAGATACACCCTGCTGTAATGGCTGAATATAAACGCCTATATCTGATGTTGAGTAACTTGAAGCGTCTGCCGATGAGTACATTGTCCCGACATATTCCGGCGTCTTATTGAGAGTGGTTAAAAAAAAGATATCCTGGCATCCACCTTTGTAGGTAAGCTTCCAATACGGTTCCTTTGAAGGACAGAGTATTTTATCAAGCATTTCATCGTCTTTGAGCCCGCCGATTTCCGAAAGAAGTTTAAGGCCAAATTGTTGGGTTATATCCATAATGTCTTTTTTCTGATATTCCACCCTTTCCTTGGGGAAAATATCGCGTCCAGCAATTCCAATGACGATAACCCACGGTGGAAGTTTTTCTTTAAGCTCTGCGATTTGGTTAGCATTCTCTCCCACAATACCTGCCAAATAAGATTTGTTTAGTATTAAGAATTCGTCACCTAACCTAAGCCTCAGAATCTTGTAGGCACAATTAATAAGGTCTTCTAGTTTTTGAGCTGGTATAAAAAAAAGCTTGTGGAACTGAGGCAATATCTCGCATTTTAGTGATGCCCAAGTGACAATGCCCATACTCCCCTGGGCACCTGAGATCAATCGATAATAGTCTAGTTGCCCAGGGCCTAAAGGAATAATTTGACTCATGCCTCGTTTCCATTGTTCTTCTAAGCTGAGGCTTTGTTCCCCCGCTTCACCCGTCCATAGTTTGCTGCCATCGCCCCAAATTACTTCAAGGCACTTTAATGGATCTAGTAAAACCCATTGGTATTTGGGAACCGTTATCGGTTCTCTCTCCAGGAAGCTGGCTATAACTGACTTATGAACACGTGGCATCAGTGGCATTGAAAGCCTCAACCCCTCTTTCGCCAGTTCTGGATTAAGTTGCGCAAAACTTACCCCCGGCTCAATCATAGTCATCCGACTTCGGCGGTCAATTCTAATAATTCGATTCATTTGACTGAGATCTACAACAACAGAGCCTCCTACGTTCGGTACTGTATCACCATGGAAATGGGGTGGGCCGGAACTTGTCGGAATGAGAGGGGTTCTCGTTTTATTAGCCAATTTGACGATTTCCTGTATTTCATGACTATTTTTGGGCTTCACGACAAATCGCGGCTTCCTGGGTAACGCAAAACTGTGGTCTTTTGAATAAGCATCCAACACATCGGCGTCATCCAGGACATTAGTTTTACCGACTATCTGTATTAGAGCATCCTTCATGTCAAGCACCTAACACCTCCTTTACCACTTAAGCAATTATTACTATTGCAGGCCTAGCTTTATTATTTCCCTGTATGTCCGTAATAATCCCCAGAACAAATTAAGTGTTTGTATATTTAACAAACCCAAATGTGAATAATAATTATATATAATAAGGATTTAGAAATACTTATGCAAAATCAGATGGCTATCTTTAATTTGACAGTTGCACTATCTGATGAGTTTAATATACCTTGATACGAATTTTGAGACATAGACAGATGGATAAAAGCTAAAAGTTTGAACAGTATCTGGCAACGGCGATTGGAACAGCTCAAAGAATTCAGCACTCTCATAGTAAAAGCAACTATAAAAATGGCATTCAAGATGGGCAAGAAAGAGGGGAGTATGTATGCAGTGGTAGAGCCTTATGTTACTGGCGCACAATTGCAGGCTGAACTAATGAAGAGGAGCCAAAATTGTAATCTGATAACTGCTGGCTCCAATTGCTCCGCGTTGCCTCTAAGCCCTGGAGGGCAAGGTATTGGATGGAGTTCAGTAAGCATGAGTAAGAACCATCGAAATATTCTGGGTGTGGAGTGGGTTTTACCTACGGGAGATTTATTGAGATTAGGTTCTATAGGTATGGATGCAGGGTGGTTTTGTGGTGATGGGCCAGGGCCGTCTTTGAGAGGAATACTAAGAGGTGATGAGGGACCACAAGGTGGGCTAGGGGTAGTGACTAAAGCTGCGACTAAAATTTATCATTGGCCCGGTCCACCAGTGCCCTGGATTCAGGGTGTATCGCCTTCTTACGTTTTAAAGTCATTATCAGGGAAAAAGGCTTACTGTCTTTTCTTCTCTTCATGGCAGAGGCTCGCTGACGCCGGTAATAAGATCACTGAGAGCGAAATTGCCTCTATATTAGGTAAAATTCCTCCACAAATGCTGGCTTGGATCTTAGCCACAAGTAATGAACAAGGTGCTGAGACGAATTATAGCGGAAACAGGTGGAGAGCTATTGTCATTTATTGATAATCCAGATATCCAGGGGGATCTACTATGGCATTTTATTAGAGTTAGTGCTGGCTCAAGGCAATACCTTCGTCCAACGGGAGCATTTACGGGTTGTTTTGTCACTACGGAAACTGTAGATTATGTAATGAGCACAATCGACACTACATTTGAATTGGGGAAGAAGTTTATGGAAGATGGTTTGATTGTGGATACTGTCTCCGAGAATTGTTTTTGTCACTTTCACGAGTATGGTCATTTTGAACATGTGGAGCAAGCTGTTATGTATGACCCGATTGATTCTGGGTCAATAACGGCTGCTGAAAAACTAAGGGCAGCAGCAAATAGAGTTGGTTTGCAGAAGTGGGGAGCATTAGGACGATACAGCGGTGATAGAGCTCACGATGTGATGGGACCACAGGTATACAATTACCACCTATGGCTACGCAAGATTAAGAAGGCATTTGACCCCAGTATAGTATCTGACTCTAGTTTCTACATAACACCGAAACAATAATGATTGAATGTGATTTGTATCGGGAGCCCCATCCTACACAATAATATTATGCTGAGAGTACAGAGAGATATGGGCAGGATATAGCATCGGGTGATAAATTTGACAGAAGGGGCTTTTTTGAAATCGTATAATTATTGCGGGTAGGCCAAGAAAAAAAGGAGTGTTAGTATGCATGATTTTATCAGCGTAAAGATTCCAGATAGTATCATAGGTCTTGGTGCCATCAATAAGCTGGGAGAGTTAGTTAAGAAATTCGAAGCATGTAAGGTACTAGTAGTTACTGATACGGGGATAGTGGAATCTGGCATTGTAGACAAGATCAAAGCATCTTTGGAGAAGGCAAGATGTAATTTTGATATCTATGATCAATGTGAACCAGAGCCATTATATAGCTCTCTTATAAAACTGGCAGACAGGGCAAGGGCAGGTAAGTATGATCTCCTGATAGGTGTGGGTGGTGGAAGTGTTATGGATGCCACAAAGGTTGCAAGTCAACTAGCCCTCAATGAAGGTGTGGTGGTCCATGATTTAATGAGTGGCAAAGCTGTGAAGAACGTTTTGCCCAAAGTTCTGGTTCCTACTACTGCTGGTACAGGATCCGAATGGAGTAATGTGGCTGTTGTTTATGACGATAAGGCAGATAAAGAAGTAAACATGACAAAGGTATATATTTCGGCACAAAACTTCGCTAATGCAGTGGTAATAGACCCGGAGATCACCATTAATTTGCCTCAAAGAATTACCGCTGATACTGGCATGGATGCCCTAACTCATGCTATTGAGGCATATACTTGCCGGTTAGCCAACGTTATTTCCGACATGTTTGCCGGGACTGCAATAAAACTGATCGCTCAAAATCTGCGTTTAGCCTATAGCAAAGGTAAGAATGATACTCAAGTACGGTATAACATGTCAGTTGCTGCTTCGCTTGCTATGAGTGCGTCGGTAATGTCTGGCTTGGGAATGGCGCATTTTGCCAATGGGCCGTTGGGTAAAAAAGCTAAAGTGTCTCATGGTGCGGCATGTACTTTAATGCTACCCCATGTGATGAAATTTAACCTGGTAGCCAACCCAGCAAAGTTTGCACAGATTGCAGAGATGATGGGTGAGAACATCGATGGCCTTTCAGTAATGGATGCTGCCCAAAAATCAGTCGAAGCAGTGAAACAGCTAGCTGGAGACCTTGGTATGCAGCAAAACCTGGCTGATACCAAAATGAGCGATACAGATATCGCTTCGATGGTTGAAAGCGTACATAAGCATACCGGGCCAGTGATTAATATGATGAACACCAGGGATGTCACTCCAGATGATACCAAGAGACTTTTTATACTGGCAATTCGAGGAAATAGTTAAAATTATCGGAGAAGGTGACCAGGCAGTGACCACTACTGGTAAAAATATAGGCAGCAGTGTTAGATAATTACGTACTAGGTCAACAATTCCTCTGTTCTATTATATAGGTCTTGACAAATCGCTTTTATAGTATCATTATTCGAGGATAGATATTATGGCAAAGCCTTATCAATCCAGCGTTCAACAGCTAAAAGCTAGACCGACTTTACGGACGAAACGACTACTTAATATAATGCTGAATTTGAGTATATAAGCCTAAATAATTGTTTACTATAGAGTCTACAAAGGAGAAAAACATGGGTAATTCTAATTTAGTCATTGACGTTCACAGCCATTTTATGCCTGAAGATATTGCTACAAATCGAACTGTAGCAGACGGGATTAATTTTATGGCTATAATGCAAGGCAGGCGGGCTCATATGTCACTGAAGATGATGGACATTGAAAACCGCTTGCAGGCTATGGATGAAGCTGGGATAGATATGGCTGTGTTGAATAATTCAGCAGAAAGCCCACAGGGCGTATCTATCTGCCGACAGATCAATGATGGCTATGCTAAAATCGAGAGGGAATATCCTAAAAGATTTATTTGTTGCGCTCACATCCCGCTAGAAGGAAGTGCACAAGCCATTCATGAATTAAAGCGTGCTGTAAGTGAATATGGATTTAAAAGTGTAGCTTCAATATCTTCAGCATCACAGATGAGACTTGACTCAAATGAACTGTTTCCGCTCTATGAAGTAATTTGTAAATTAGATATACCCATACTTATGCATCCCTCTGTTCGAGTTCCTATATGGGGGGGTAATTAGAATATGAGTAGGCATATATCACGTGAATATGATATATTGAAAGCTACTGTAGAAGTCATGTACGGGGTTTTAAGAATATTCCCAGATCTTAAATTCGTGATTCCCCATCATGGTGGAGGTATGCCTTATTTAAAAGGGCGAATAATGAGTAATTTTGAACCAGATAATCACAGTGTTCAAGAAGAACTACTTTGATTACCCAAGACACCAAAGGAACTGAAAGAACTAGGTTTTGTTTCAGAACAGATTCTCCATTTGAGATCCATGCAGCTAAAGATATAAAGGTCTTTATTAAAGGAATAAAGAATCTGGATATTTCCGAAACGGCTAAACATAACATACTAGGGAGAAATATTAAAAGGCTTTTTAAAATATAAAAAACATAAAAAGGGAGGTGATCGTTATTGAATGCATTTTGGTAATATCTAAAAGGAATTGTAGTCGTTCATTTGTTGGGTAATTTATATTGTCAAGAGGAGGTTATAATGAATAAAAGATGGTTTGTGCTCATAGTCGTTGTATGTATGATTGTGGCGCTCTTAATTCCCGCCTGTGCCACCCCTGCTCCAGCTCCCGTTCCCACCCCAGCTCCAAGTCCAGCTCCGACCCCGGCTGCTAAACCAATAACCCTAAAATTAGGCTCTGATACAACACCAGCCTCCTACTATAATCAAGCTGCAGACTGGTGGTGCAAAGAGATTGCCAAAGCAACAGAGGGCCGGGTGGTAATTGACCAGTACCATAACAGTACGCTGGCAGCAGGGAACGCTGCAATTGACAGTCTTAACGGTGGTATGGTTGATATATATATTATATCTATTACGACTTTCCCAGGTATCATGCCAGTAAGCCAGGTGTTTTGTCTGCCCGGTCTTGCCTTCCCTTCGACCCCCGAGGGCAAAACAGCTTGCGCCGTCAATTATCCTCCCCTTTTTGAAAAATTTTCGGCTGTATCCAACGAGTGGAAAAACTTGAAGTGGCTGTATGCCAATCCCGGTCCCACGTTTCATATTATATCCAAGAGTAAGGAAATCCATACTCCGGCAGATATTTCCGGTTTGAAAGTAGGTGGTCTTGGCGCCAGGCAGGACATTCTGAAGGTGTTTGGCGCTGCGCCGGTGGCTGCGCCACCACCACAGTCGTATCAGATGCTGCAAACAGGAGTGGTTGACGCGTTTTGCTCGCCGTGGGTTGCGGTCAATGACTTTCAGCTCTGGGAGGTAGTAAAATACCAGGTTGATGCTGACACGGGTGAGAGTGGTATGGTTACCACTATAAGCCAGAATTCATGGAACAAAATATCCCCAGGTGACCAGAAGATAATTATGGACCTCGCCAGCAAAGCACCAGCGAAAGCCACTGAGGCACTTATTAAAGATCAAGAAGCCGCTAAGAAAAAGTTCTTAGACTATGGCCGAACGATGATAACACTGACTGCACAAGAAAGGGCAGTATGGCAGGAGAAAACTAAGGAATATTGGGACGACTGGATTGCAAAAACAGAGGCTAAAGGAATAACAGGTGTAAAGGATGTTTTTAATGCTCGTAAGGCTGCTGCAGACGCAGCCTGGGCAAAAAAGTAGTTCGCTAGCGACCAGTAATAGAGGTGAGGCTTTGGGGAATGTGTACACTTAGCCTCACCCTTCCTGTAAATAGCCAGGATTCACTGGATGGTTTTTGGAATATAAATATGGAGGTAGTCAATGCGATGGCAAGCGAACCTTGTGAATTTGGCTAGGCGAACCGAGTCAGTACTTAATCTAACAAGCAAAGTAGCGGCATATATAGCTGTCGTTTGTCCTGGGTGCAATGACGTTGCTGACGACAGCCGATGTTATCGGTCGGTATTTTTTTTCCAAACCAATACCAGGGACTTGGGAGCTTGTCGGTCTTCTACTGGTTTTTGCCGGTACCTGGGGGTGGGGCTATTGCCAGAAGGAAAAGATGCATGTCAGTGTTACTGTGATTACAGACCATTTCCCACGGATGGTTAAATTAATTTTTGGAATCGTGACGTATCTGCTGGGTCTCGCTGCATTTTCTCTGATGTGCTGGCGAATGTGGGTAAAGACCATAAATTATTTTTCTATGGGGAGCAGAGGCTTAACCCAAACTCTGGAAATACCTTTCTATCCATTTATGTTAGCACTGGCGATTAGCGCCGGGATAATGGCATTGATACTTCTCATAGACCTGTTACATTACTTGGCTGAGGTGGTGCGGAAATGAGTCCGGTTGAAATTGGTTTCATTGGTTTTGCCTTCCTTATCGTAATCATAATGCTAGGTGTGAACGTCGCTTTCGCTTTAATTATTGTGGGCTTTGGCGGCATTGTCATGATAAGTGGTTTCGGGCCAGCATTAGCGAGTCTGGAAACTGTTCCCTTTGAAAGAGCTACTAATTATGAAATCAGTGTGATTCCCCTCTTTTTACTTATGAGTCAATTGGTTGACGTTGGTAATATTGGGAAAGACGCTTTTGTTATGGCAAGTGCCTGGCTGGGACAGTTCAAGGGTGGCCTGGCTATGGCTACAACGGGCGCCTGTGGTCTCTTTGCTGCCTGTTGTGGTTCCAGCCTGGCTTCTGCCGTAGCTATGGGGAGAGTATCTTATCCTGAAATGAAGCGATATAATTATGACGATGGACTTAATGTTGCCACTGCCGCTGCAGGTGGCTCGATTGGTATTCTCATCCCGCCCAGTATGGGATTTATTCTGTATGGTATACTTACTCAGATCTCCATTGGCAAACTGTTTATAGCCGGTATCATCCCCGGCATTCTTCAGGTATTATTCTATATGGGTACCATCAGCGTCATCTGCACCCTCAATCCTCAACTGGGTCCACCCACTCCTAAAACGACCATGAGGCAAAAATTTGATTCACTCAGGTTGACCTGGCCAGTGATTTTACTGTTCGTGCTGATTATAGGGGGTCTCTACGCAGGTATTTTCACCCCGACCGAAGCTGGCGGAATTGGAGCTTTTGGAGCTCTGGCTATCGGCCTTGTTCGGCGTCAACTCACAGGGTCTAACTTTGCTGACAGTTTGCTGCAGACAGCGAAAATGTCGGCTATGGTTATTGCTTTGATTGTGGGCGCATTTGTCTTCAATCATTTCCTGGCAATTACCAGGATTCCTTTCGTCACAGGTGAATATATTGCTGGACTCGGCGTGAATAAATACGTTGTCCTGCTTCTAGTTCTAATCCTCTACATCATACTTGGTATGCTCCTTGATATTTATTCCGCCTGCGTCCTCACTATTCCCGTCCTTTATCCAGTAATGATGGGGCTTGGCTTTGACCCCATATGGTATGGCGTAATAATGGTAAGAGTTATGGAGATAGGTGTGATTTCACCACCATTCGCTATGAATATATTCGCACTGGCGGGTGTGACTAAAGTCCCTATAAGCAAGATTTACCGGGGTATCATACCCTTTATTATTTCCGATTTTTTTCATTTAGCTTTATTGTGTGCAGTACCGTTGCTCAGCACATTCTTACCTGCGCTGATGATAAAGTCGATCTAAGCCCTGATTATGAGAAAAAAGTATTTTGGTGGTTAAATAAGAGGGCATATTAAAAATCAAGCTAATGCATCAGCAGAATAAGACCAACTCGATTAACAATAAAACTAGGAAAGGAGTATTGGTAATGGCAAGAAAAGGAGAGAGGAATATAGTAAAAGCAATGAAAGAAGCCAAGACAGGCGAAGAGATGGTACGTTCTTGGTTCACTCAGAGACCGGGATTCAAAGAACCGCCTGGACCAGATCATCTTGCTATTTACAAAAAGAGGAAACCTGAGATGATCTATACCTATGCCCACAATCAGCTTACCCAGTTGCTGGATCGAGGGATATTAGATCCCAAGACCAGGTACTTGGTCATACTGGGATGTTACATGATGGAAGGGCACTGGCGAGGGCTACTGCAACAATGTTGCAACGCAAAGGCAGCAGGTGCGACGGAAGAAGAGATAATGGAAGTGGCCTTTATCGCGTGCTATGCAGTATCTAAAGCCAAAATGACCAGCAGTGCCGTGGCTTTGAGCGAGGTATTTGCCAGCCCTACCTATAAGAATACACGAAAGCGAGAAGCCTAGATAAGGAGAAGCTAGTTTAAGTATCGAAAAATACTCTATATCTATCTGTGAGGGGGTAAAATGGATTTTACGTTAACAGAAGATCAGCTGATGATGCGCCAGACGATTCGGGAATTTGCGAAGAAGGAAGTAAAACCATTATCCAAGGAACTTGACGCGAGGACAAACCCCATGGAATGTATATCCTGGGAACTTGTAAAAAAAGCCGCAGATCTCGGAATACGGCTTTTAGGTATTCCTAAAGAATGGGGAGGACTGGGTGCAGATATCATAACAAGGTTAATTATTCAAGAAGAGCTAGGGGCTGCCGATGTAGGCTTTGCTGATTTAATGAGAGATCACGGAGTTCATCTCTTTATACTGGGTAAGGAACAAAGAAATGAGTTCCTGCCACAGTATCTCGCAGATTATAGATATTTTATTGCCCATGCCCAGACCGAACCCGACCATGGGACAGATCATCTGATGGGGTATGATGAGCCTGAAGCTTCAATGGAGACTTTCGCTGAGAAAAGGGGAAATGAATACATCATAAATGGAACCAAGCAGTTTGTTTCTCACGCACCTATAGCCAAGCTCTATATTATTTATGCCAGAACAGACAGAAAGCTGCCGTTAAGTCAATGCCAAAGCGGTTTTTTAGTGCCTAGAGATACCCCTGGTCTGACGGTTGGCAAAGCTATGAACAAGCTTGGAAGAAGGTTGCTGTTAAATGGGGAAATAATACTTGAGGATGTGCATGTACCAGCCCGATATAAAATCGAGGCGAGGGCCGAAAGTATAAAATTAGCAGAAATAGAAGATGCCAAACGGGCTAGGCCAGCGCTTATCGTCTGTGCCAATATAATAGGGCTCTGTAGATGCTGCTATGAAGAGACGTTAAGCTACGCCAGAACAAGGATTCAAGGTGGTAAACCAATTATCCAACATGTAAATGTTACTATCAAGCTTGCAGAAATGAAAATTGCAATTGAGGCAGCAAGGGCAATTGTGTGGAAAACTGCCTGGCATTTAGAGAAAAACTATAACTATGACCCACAAATGTGGAAATTGGTTAAAGCTTTTATTAATAGAGTGTCTATTGACGTAGCTACCAAGGCAGTAGATATACATGGTGGTCTGGGTATTGACAGAGATTTACCAATCGAAAAATATTTAAGGGACGCTTTTTCAACCCTTCACGGATTTGGTACGCCCGAGATATCACTTTTAAGAGGAGCACCTACTCTAGATACTGACTGAGAGTGCAGGGTAGATTTACCCAGTTTAATAACTGAATTGGGCAGGAGCTAGTAGCCGAGGTGTAAATCTTCAGCAGGGACTATATCAATGTAGGGTAGACGAGTACAATAACTACATTATTACGAGGAGAAAATAGCAATGCCTCAGTTAAAGCAGAAAACCCAGATTGATCCCCTTACTATTGCCACCATATGGCATTATTTACAGCGAGTCTGTGTCGATATGCGCGAGACGATGGAAAGGACCGCCACCAATGTCTTGGCCACCTCACTCCATGACCTGGCTTACGGGATATGGGATGCTGACGCAAAAATAATTGCCATCCCCGAAGGTTTCCCCTGCCGCTTGATATCCAGTACCTATCCCATAAAGGCAGTGAAAAGAATATTCGGTGATAAGATTTATCCTGGAGATGAGTTTTTAACCAACCATCCTTTTCAGGCTGGAGCAGCACACCTGCCGGACTGGGTATTCATACGGCCGATATTCTATAAGGGAGAGCTGGTATTTTTCAGTTGCATGGGCACCCATGTGCCAGACAACGGGGGAGCTCGGGCGGGCACCCATTTTCTGGCAAACGATTCTATTGCTGAGGGTCTGAACATTCCACCGGTGAAAGTGATGGAAAGAGGCCAGATGAGGGATGATGTGGTAGAGCTGATTCTGAGTAACAATCGGCTACCTGACATGATGCGAAGGGAGATACAGTCTCTTATGGGCAGCACCTCGGTGGCAGAGCAAAGACTGATAGAGCTGCTTGACAAGTATGGCAAGAAGACGGTATTCGCCTGCATAGACGAAATGATACGTCGCACTGAAAAAGCGGTACGTGCAGAGATTGTCAAATGGCCAGACGGGACCTATTACTCAGAGTCGCAGACGGATGACGATGGCAAAGAGCTGGACGTACCGGTGACCGTCAGGTGCAAGCTGACCATTAAAGGTGATGAAGCTACCTTCGACTTCTCGGAAAGCGATGAACAGCGCCCAGGTTATATCAATGCCGTCTACTCTCTTACCCTGAGTGATACGTTGTGTGCTGTTTTCCTGTTCCTGGGTACCGAGCTGAGCGCCTACCACAATGAGGGAAGTTTGAAACCCATTCACGTGATAGCTCGAGAAGGCACGGTGTTGAATGCCAGACCCGGAGCATTGACTGCAGCCACACCAGGAGTAACTGGTACTCTCATTATCGAATGCGTTATTTCAGTATTGTCGCAGGCTCTACCCGAGCGTGCCATTGCCCCGTATGCCAGGCTAGCCGGTCCTGGTCAGAAGATTGGAATCGATCCGCGAACCAATAAGCTTTATGTATACACTTCGTTCAGCTCCATCGGCGGCGCTGGTGCAGTCTACGGCTATGATGGCTACCAGTGCTGTTGCGAACTGTCCACGCTAGGGGTCGTCAGCAAAACTGACGCTGAGGAAGAGATGGTGAGATTTCCCTGGCGTATTAAAAGGTATGAATTTACCACCGATTCATCAGGCGCGGGAAAGTGGCGTGGAGCCCCGGGTATCTGGTTGGAAAAGGCAAACGAGGGAGCTGACTGCGTTACCATAGGTGGTGCCAGTAGTGGGTGGCGGGTCCAGGGCAAGGGACAGCTGGGTGGCTTACCCACTCCATTGAATAAGCATTACATTATGCGAGGAAAGAAGAGGATTCCGTTTGGAAATCCTCACATCGTGCATGACCTCAAGGCTGGAGATGTACTTGTGAGCAATAGCGGAGGGGGTGCTGGTGTTGGTCATCCTGAAGATCGCGATCCTGAAGCTGTAAAAATAGATGTAAAGAATGAGCTGGTTTCACTGCAGGCGGCACGGGATATTTACAAAGTCGTGCTCGACCCTGATACTCTGGAAATTGATAATAAAGCAACGCAAAGATTAAGGACCAGACGTTTATCCCATCAGTGAATGAAAAGACCGCTAAAGGATAAGTAAAGGATTTTATAAAGAGGAGAAAATAAAGTAATGGAAAGAGCACCAATACAAAAACCAGAGACAGGCGAAAAGACGGTAATAAAATCCCTTGGGCTTGGCGGCACGCAAGGGGGTGGAGCCCCTTGCGCAGTTGATGTCAAGAATGGAAAAGTCGTGCGAGTCAGGCCGCTGCACTACGACTGGAAATATGAGAGAAAGAATTTCAAGCTGTGGAAGATTCAACGGAACGGGAAAACACTGGAACCGCTCATGAAATCAGTACCAGCCCCTTTCTCCCTAGCTTACAAGAAAAGAGTCTATTCGCCAAATAGAATAAAGTACCCTTTGATGCGAGTTGACTGGAATCCAAATGGGGACAGAAACCCCCAAAACCGAGGTAAAAGCAAATATAAGAGAATTTCCTGGGACGAGGCTACGGATATTATCGCTAATGAACTTAAGAGAGTAAATAAGCAATACGGACCTTATGCAGTGCTGGCGCAGACAGACGGGCATTCGGAGTGCAAGCATCTTAATCCACCCCATGGTTGCTGCACTTTACTGCTTCACGAGATGGGTGGTTACACCCAGCAGGTAAGGAATGCGGATAGCTGGGAAGGATGGTACTGGGGTTCCAAGCATGTATGGGGGAATGGTAGTGTTGGCATGATGAGTCCGTCGAGTAATGTTTTTAAGGATATCACGGAGAACTGCGATATGGTGCTGATCTGGGGAGGCGACCCTGAAACCACACCGTGGGGGTTCGGTGGGCAGGCGGGCAGCCCAATATCCTATTTTTGGACGGAAGCTGGTATCAAGCAAATATATATCTGCCCCGAGCTCAACTATGGAGCCGCGGTTCATGCTGATAAATGGATACCGATATTGCCCAATACCGATGCTGCACTTCAGCTCGCCATTTCCTATGTATGGATAACCGAAGGTACCTATAAAAAGGACTATGTAGCAACGCACACCGTTGGCTTCGACAAATTTAAGGACTATGTAATGGGCAAAGAAGATGGCATTCCAAAGACGCCAGCATGGGCTTCACCGAAATGCGGAGTCCCGGAGTGGACGATCAAAGCGCTGGCGAGGGAATGGGGTTCAAAAATAACTGCAATAGCCCATTATTTTGGCGGAGGTATGATACGTGGTCCATATGCCACCGAGCCTGCCCGGCTAGAAGTAGTATTGCTTGGAATGCAAGGGCTAGGTGGACCGGGTGTTCATCAGGTACAGCTAAGTCTCCTGGGCATGCCCAGGAGTAATGCACCGGCCACTACTATGAGGTTAAATTTAATGGTGTCTCCAGTAGGATCACTGCTGACACAGCCCAGACTTCCTGAACTTCACCTAATGACGGTCAATTGCTTTGCCAAGCAGATTATTCCCAAGACCCTTATACAAGAAGCTATCATGAATCCGCCGATTACCTTCTGGGGACATGGTTCGATCAGGGCTGCCGTAGAGGACCAGTTCATTAAATATACATACCCGTTGCCCAAAGAAGAAGGTGGTACCGAAATCCACATGATCTGGACGGATACGCCCTGCCGGACTACCTGCTGGGGTGATGGGATGTCTACCATAGAAGCCATGAGAAGCCCTAAGATAGAGTGCATTATCGCCCAGCACCCCTGGCTAGAGAACGATTGTCTCATTGCCGATATCATCCTACCGGGCAATACTACCTTCGAAGTAGAGGATCTTGTTCCGAATACCAGACCAGGTATCGAAATGCTAAGTGCCGGACTCCAGAGAAAAGCTATTTCACCCATCGGAGAATCTATGAGCGATTATGAGATAGTGCTTGAAGTAGCTAAGAAGCTGGACTTGTACGAAGCGGTTACCGAGGGCAAGAGTATCGAGCAGTGGAAAAGACATCTTTTCGACGAGTACTTCAAGATAAAGGATTATGTTAGCTGGGAAGAATTCAACGAAAAGGAATACTACGTTTTCCCACTTGCGGAAGACTGGGAAAAAGACCCGCCTGGCTTCAGGCTATTCTACAATGATCCAGAAAAGAATCCATTGCCAACGCCATCGGGAAAGCTGGAGTTTTACTCGGAAAGATTGGCCAAGTATTTCCCTGATGATAATGAAAGGCCGCCAATACCAAAGTGGATAGAAAAGGGCGAAACGCACGATGAAAGGATTACCAGCGATAGAGCCAGAATGTTTCCTCTGCTCATGATGTCCAATCATGGTAGGTGGCGAATGCATGCCCAGTGTGATGATATCTCCTGGACCAGGGAGTGTTTTACCTGCAAGGTAAAAGGCTGGGACGGTTACATGTATGAACCTCTCTGGATAAACCCTTCCGATGCCATTAAACGAGGAATAAAGACAGGGGACATAGTCAAGGCGTACAACGAGAGAGGTGCTGTCCTCTGCGGTGCTCTCGTCTGGGAGAGGATAATGACCGGAGCCGTGTACGTGGACCACGGAGCCAGAGTGGATTTTATTATTCCTGGAAAGCTTGATAGGGGAGGTGCCATAAACCTGATAAGCCCGAGGGGTATTACATCAAAACATGCCGGTGGACAGGCAACCAGCGGTTATCTGGTGGAAGTGGAGAAGGTAACCATGGCTCAAATGGAAGAGTGGGAAAAACAATATCCCGAGGCATTCCAAAGAGAATATGACCCGGCTTCCGGACTCCGCTTTGACGCTTGGATTGAAGGAGGTAAATAGATATGAAAGCTTTCATTATCAATATTGGCATTTGTAATGGTTATAACTGCTTGCCAGATAGTCTGCAAAGATGAGCATGTGCAAATGCTTGTGAGACTAATTTGAGAAGTGGTATAACTATTGGCGGTATGTCAACCTTTGTTAATGAATAGAGTTATGCGTTTGGATACAAATCGCCAATCAAATTTGAAGAGTTATACCCAAAACAGCTAATTACTCTCTTGATGATGGCTTGCTTTCATGGGGTAAAATACAGCAATCAGTGTTGACAGAAAGGAATGATGGCGAAATGTTTAGAGTATGCGTAGATGTCGGGGGGACTTTTACGGATTGTGTGGTATCTGATAACGAAGGCAACTTTAGGGAATTTAAATCACCATCTACCCCCGATGATTTCTCTAGAGGGGTAATGGATGCCCTACAAGAAGCTGCTAATGCTTATAAGTTGATGATTCAAAGGTTCCTCAACGGCGTAGAAGTTATATTGCATGGTTCAACAGTAGCTACCAATGCCTTAATTACCAGAAGGTTGGCGAAAACAGCCCTGATCACAACGAAAGGGTTTAGGGATATTATTGAGACACGGTGCTCGCTCAAGGCAGAAACGAAATCAATTTATGACTTTTTTATTCCTCCTTATGAGCCTATTGTACCCCGCTATTTGAGGTTCGTCATTGACGAAGCGATGCGTAACACCGGCGAAATAATTAAACAGGTAGATGAATCCGAGGTTATGAAAGTAATTGGAAAGCTACAAAATGAAAAAGTTGAGGCTGTAGCTATTTGTTTTATTAATGCGTATGCTAATAATAAGAACGAACAAATCACTGCTGAGATTTGTAGACGAGAGCTCAACGGAGTCTACATAACGACTTCATGTGATATACTTCCCCAATTAGGTGAATACGCAAGAGAAAGTACCTGTGTCATAAGTGCAGCTTTAGGTCCAGTTACATCCAGATATTTGTCCAGTCTTGAGAGTAGATTAACGAGAAATGGCTTTACCGGTCAATTACTCGTCATACAAGCTAATCAATTAGCCCAGTCAACTACTGCGATAATACGGAAACCAGTGTATTTAATAAATTCAGGTCCTTCCACAGCACCAGCGGGGGGAAGTTATCTGAGTAAGTTCTTGAACGAAAATAATTTTATTACCGGTGATGTAGGCGGCACCAGTTTTGACATGAGTGTCATTCATAATGGAAAAGTTGGCATTATTTTAGGGAGGTGGTTGGAGGATGACTGGGTGGGCATGGAGATGGTTGATGTTGATTGTATTGGGGCTGGTGGAGGTAGCTTAGCCCGGGTTAATTCTCTGGGGCTTCTGTGTGTTGGGCCAGCTAGTGCTGGGGCTGTACCTGGTCCCGCTTGCTATGGGAGGGGAGGAGAAGAGCCTACAGTTACCGATGCAGCGGTAGTATTGGGCTATATTCCAGTTGATTATTTTTTAGGGGGTAAAATCAAGCTGGATATGGATTTAGCTAAGTCTTCAGTAAAAAGTGTGGCTGATACATTAAGCCTCACAGTAGAACAAACAGCGAATACAATATTTAGGATAGCCAATTCAAATATGGTAAATGGCATCATGCAAATCTCTACCAAGAAGGGTTATGACGTGCGGGATTTCAGCTTGCTTGCTTTTGGTGGCGCGGGACCACTACATGCAGCTTTCTTAGCAGAGTCATTAGATATTCGACGGGTTATTATTCCAAAATTTGCTGCATCCTTCTGTGCATGGAGTATGTTTACCCTTGATATAGGGCGCGGTTATATTCGCTCCTATATAAGTCGTTCTGATGTTGCGAATTTAGATACCATCAACCAGTTGTTTCAGGAGATGATACGTGAAGCTTTTGGAGAATTTGTTCCGTTAAACATCCCTGAAAACGCCATAAGAATCACCAAAAGCGCAGAGATGAGATACAGTGAACAATTCTATAATATTGAAATTCCTTTACCAAAGGATGACATCCAAAGCAAGGACATTGAGTCAATCGTAGCATCTTTTCATAAGAAGCATGAGGAATTATACAATTTTTCAATGAGGTTTGCTCCAGTTGAATTTCGGAATTTACGTATATTAGCTACGACTTCACAACCTAAGATAAGAGTTAAGGAGATTGAACGTGGTACAGAAGACTCCTCTGCGGCATTAAAGAGAAAGAGGCTGTGTTTCTTTAATAATGGCTATATTGAGACACCAATTTATGCTGGTGAAAAGTTGAAGTCTGGAAATAGTATATCTGGCCCAGCTGTGATAGAGGAGGCAACAACTACAGTAGTTGTTCCACGCATCTTTTATTGCAGTGTGGACGAGTACGGAAACTATATACTAAGGAGAAAATAAAAAATGGCAGAAATTGATCTAGTTACGTTGTCTACTGTCTGGCATTCTCTCCAAAGAGTTTGCCGTGAAATGCGTGACAGCCTTATTCGTTCATCAACAAACATTCTTACTACACGACTTCGTGATTTAGGCTATGGGATATGGGATGCTGATGGCCAAGTTGTAGCTATCCCTGAGGGTTTTCCTTGTCGTTTACTCGGCGGTGCATTTTGGGTTAAAGCAGTACTAAATAAGTTTAAAGGACGAATATACCCGGGAGATGTTTTTTTAACTAATGATCCCTTTATATCCGGATGTGCCCATCTGCCAGATTGGGCATTCATCAGACCCATATTTTACGAAGATAAGTTGACATTTTTTGCTGCTATGAGTCCTCACACTTTAGATAACGGAGGTGCTCAGCTCGGCGCTTATTTTCTGGCAAATGATTCCATTGCGGAAGGTCTTCATATTCCGCCTGTAAAAATCGTGGAAAGGGGAGAGCCGGTTACTGATATACTTGACCTTATTTTAAGTAACAATCGATTAGCAGATGTCCAAAGACGCGAAAATATCGCACTCATTTCCTGTACTAAAGTGGCTGAGCAAAGGGTCACCGCCCTCCTAACTAAATATGGCAGGAATATAGTTCTTGCATCAATCGAAGAGATGATGAAGCGCACGGAATCAGCAGTACGTAAAGAAATAAGTAAATGGCCTGATGGTACATATTACGGAGAGGCGGCGTTAGATGACGATGGCATTACCTTTGACAAGCTTGTTTGGGTCAGATGCAAGGTAACGATCAAAGGTGACGAGATAACCTTTGACTTCTCGGAAAGTGACAAGCAAGTTAAGGGTTTTGTCAATTCATATTATCCTGCAACTTATAGTAGTACAGTGGCTACCTGTTTTATCTTTCTGGATCCTGCGCTTTTTGATTATCATAACGAAGGGAGCAAAAAGCCAATTTCTGTAATAGCTCCTGAAGGCCTCGTGGTAAACTGTTTACCTGGCTCATTAGTGGCAGCAGCGCCTACTTTGTCCTCAGTGGTTATTGAGTCTGTGCTGGAAGCATTATCAAAAGCAGTTCCAAATCGGACGATAGCTTCATCAGGCAGACTGATTGCTCGCCGTGCAATGGGCATTCATCCCAAGACAGGCCAATATTATATGTATAATACGTTTGGTCCCATGGGTGGCAGTGGGGCTGTCTATGGTTACGATGGATATCAATGCGCTTGTGATTTAGGTACCTTTGGCGCCATCGCAAAAGCAGATGTGGAGGAAGAGATGGACAGATTCCCCTGGAGAGTACTAAGAAACGAATACATTACAGATTCATGTGGAGCCGGGCAATGGCGAGGGGCTCCCGGCATTTGCTATGAAAATATTAATGAGGGCGGTGACAGTACTTTAAACATGGGTTCCTGTAACGGATGGGAAACACCGGCAAAAGGTATAGCGGGTGGACATGATGCTCCTTTAAATAAGACACGTGTTATTCGCGGACATGATCGCATCGAAATAAAACATCCTCATATAATGACTCGCATCATTTCAGGAGATATTGTTATATCGGAAAGCGCTGGTGGTGCTGGTGTTGGGAAACCAGAGGAACGGGATCCAGAGTCCGTGAAAATGGATGTTAAGAATGAACTGGTATCACTCAATACAGCACGGGATATTTACAAGGTCATCTTGGAACCTGATACCTTAGCAATAGACTATGAAGCTACACACGCTCTCAGAAGCAAGAATCAACTTGAAGAGTGACCTAACATAGAAAAAAACATGATGGCCCATTAGGAAAAAAGGCAAAAATAAGCCATGGGATGGCATATACAATAATGTTACCTCATGTTATGAGATTCAATTTAGTAGCTAATCCAGCTAAATTTGCCCAGGTTGCAGAAATAATGGGGGAAAATATACAGGGTCTTTCAACTTTCGAAGCTGCTACAAAGGCAGTTGAAGCGGTAACAAGGCTGGCGTCTGATGTTGGAATGAGGCTGGACCTAAAAGATATAAGGTTTACCAACGAAGACATAGATGCAATGGTTCAAAGTGTACATTCCCATGCTGGTCCCATAATAAAGCTGACTAATGCCAGAGAGGCTACCCCAGAAGATACCAGAAGATTGTTCATGGCGGCCATCCAGCGGAATTCATAGATTTTATGCAAGCAGAGCTTTTCATTGTGTCAGTGCCGAGGTTCTATGCAGGTAAGATTCTCGTTATGGACTGACCAACGGTGCTTTAGAAGAAGAAATGTTCCCTGAAAAAATCTACTGTGGTTTCATTGGTTTTACTGGGTTGAGTGTTAGGATTCTATACGAGCGTGCAAAACCAAATGCAGATCCTCTTGGAGCAAATAACTTACTTGGCTTTATAACTGTGGCATTGACAGCGACATTGACCTGCTACTGAAAATCAGCCCAGCCTTAATGGTAGAGTGGATGTTCAGAAAGGGCCTCTCTACTTAGAGAGCATAATATCCGAGAATAGGAGAGGGAAACCTATGACAATTATGACTGACAAGGAAGTATTAATAGAACTCCTAAGCCACAAAAAGTGGTGGTAACCAAAGCCATGACCTCATTGAATGCAAAGTGAACACCAAAATATAAACTTGCATCCTCTGTCGTTTTTTGATCTAATAATTGCAGCCCTTAATAGCTGCGATATAGAAATTAACCCTGCATTGAACTGACGCAGTACGCTATGCAAACTGATCAAAAAATCCCCGGGGTTTTCTACGGATATATCGTTGTTGCCGCTATATTCGTCTTCATGTTGATTATGTGGGGAATGTCTAACACCTTTGGTGTTTTTTTTGAGTCGTGGTTATCGGAATTTGGCTGGACAAGGGCATTAACTGCAGGTGCCTTTTCACTCTTTAATATCTTAACTGGACTATCAGGTCTCATGGTCGCCCGGCTCACTGATGTCGTCAATCCCAGAAAAACAGCCACAGCCTGCGCTTTATTGCTTGGTTTAGGCTATGTATTGATTTCGCAGGTACATACTGCCTGGCAACTTTATCTCTTTTTTGGAGTGCTTATAGGCATGGGGATGGGAGCTTATATCTCAATGCTATCGCTGGTAACCAGGTGGTTTGAGAAGGGAAGGGGTTTAATGACCGGCATTGTTTTATCAGGTATGGGCTTGGGAAAGATGATGATGCCTCCCATAGCTGCCTGGCTGATGGCCATATATCAATGGCGTATTGTCTTCATTATTCTGGGTATTATTACCCTCCTGGTCACCGTAGTAGCGGCCCAATTTCTGAAGCGTTCTCCAGGTAGAACTGAGCCATTACAGCACAATGAACACGAGGCAAACCGAAAAACATTGGCACCACAGAATAATACTATTTCACTCAGGCAGGCATTTCAAACTGGCCAATTCTGGCAGGTCTGTGCTTTATATTTTTCCATGTTATTCTGTGTGGTGGCTATATCAGTGCACATTGTTATTCATGCTACCGGGCAGGGCTTTTCAACTCCTGAAGCTGTCAATAGTCTCGCAATTATCGGGTTGACGACCATTGTGGGCATGATTGTCATGGGTATTACTGCCGACAAAATTGGAAACAGGAGTGCCATGGCAATTGGTTTTGCCCTTATTGCGATTCCCTTACTATTGTTATTAGTAAGCCATGAGCTATGGATGCTGTATCTGTTTGCTGCTCTCTTTGGCTTCGGGCATGGCGGAGTGATGACATTGCTGCCGCCAACCGTAGCGGAGTTGTTCGGTTTAAAATCACATGGCGTGATTTTAGGTGCTACAGCCGTTGTCGGCTCAATCGGGGCTGCCACTGGCCCGGTGGTAGCAGGATTTATATTTGATATAACCAACAGTTACAGTATAGCTTTCCTGATTTGTGCTGCAATTGCGGCTGCATGCTTTATTTTAACCTTGCTGTTACGCCCAATCACAAAAGCGTGGTAAGAGACTCAAAAAAGCTGTTTGCAGGGGCTTTAGAGCGCTGTATTCTTGGCCGGTTTCTACACGCGCTGACAATCATAGCCTGAGCGTGATGCAACGCCCCTTATGATTGCAGAAAAATTTGAATGAATCAGAAGAAGCAATTGATCGCAGATTAAGAGTAATTCTGATTATTGCAGGTAAAATTGACGAGCACTCTATAGTTATACCACCTGTTAAATGAGTCCCACAAAACTAACATTTCGTGTGGCCTGGTTTTTTGGGGGAGGGTCATCTTTTAAGGCTCTCCTTTTGCAAAATTCAATCGATTGTCTTCCACTGTGTTACACAGCTAAAAAACCAAAAATTCAGGCGACCAATTTATCCGGGACACTGGAGGTCCTACTGATCTGATCACGGGAGCATCAGGAATTACTGGTAAGGACAAGTGGGATGGGTATCTCGAGTCATGGTAAATAGTATTTTCAGCAGGAACAGGCAATATCTCGGAAGTATATATGGTATGCAGTACCATTTGGTAACCGAAGTCGAGACTTGCAATCTGCACCCAAATCTTATGTCCCGCTTTAAAGGTATAGAATATCGGCCATATCTCTATCTGATACTCATGGACTTTATTTGGCTCGGGGAGAATTGGTTTTTGAAAGGGATGGAAAGGTAGTCCCGGCTGAGACTTAGTCTCATCCACCTCCCGAAATGAAGCTTTGAGATGGCCTTCAGCGAGCAATATAATTTTACCGTCAGTCCCAACATCCCCTAGCTTTACAAACCAAGCTGTGTCCCGAGACGTCGTAGAACCATAAAAAATAGCGTTGAGTGGACCCCATACTCGTACATCCTTATCTAGAGACGGTGTGGCATAAGCCAGCACTGGTTTGCCAGCAGCTAACAGTCCCCACGACTGTGGAGTCATATAGCTATCAGGTTTCTCGTTTACTGGCGGCTCCAAGCTAATTAATCCATATGGTGGTTCGGTTGCGGAACTCACTGGATTTGAACGTAGATAGAATTTTGTCCAATTGGTCCTTGCCAGTGGATATTCGTTTTCATAGCGCCACTCCCGGGCAGTAGAGTCAAATATTGCGACTTCAGGTTCAGCCATAATGCCAGTATCAATACCTTTAAGCCAATATTCGTACCATCTAAGTATCTGTTCATGTAAGGGCTTGTGACGCAGGAAGTGCACATTCGCATGAATTCCAGCTGGCGGCGCAACAAGTAGCTTCTTGATTGTATTAATCAATGGATAAGCATAGAGCTGGCCATTTATATGGAGGTGGGAATGCAAAATTATGCTCAGCATAGGCACTTTAATTTTATCTAACTTTGTCCACGCAGCTCTTTCCCACCAATATGGGCCATCCTCAGCATTAATAGCCCAGTCCAGAAATACATTAGCTGGGGGTAATTTCCCCTCAACAGGTCCTGGCCACAAACACTGTCGTATTAATTCACTTCCCCACATGCCCAAAAACCAGCTGTGAAAAAGACCACCACGATAGCAGAAATTTCGGTAGGGATCAGTACAGCCGTCCAAGGGAACAATACATTTGAGATGAGGTGGCTGTTGGGCAGCTACCAGATACTGAATCATGGAAAAGTAGGAGTCTCCCAGCATACCCACATTCCCATTACACCATGGCTGCTGGGCAGCCCATTCCACAAGGTCGTACCCGTCCTGTTGCTGCTTAATGTCAAGAAAGTCATACTGCCCCTGTGAAAATCCCGTGCCTCTCATCTGGACAACAACGTGGACGTATCCATGTGGAACAAAGAAATCGGTGGCACCGGCTTCAATATCGTGGGTTAACTCAGGTGGTTGTTGTTGTATCTCTTTTATATAAGGTGACATTGACAGCAATGCTGGATAACGGCCTTTTGCTTCTGGACGAAAAACATCCACAGCAATCTTAACACCATCTCGCATAGTTACATATACATTTTCATCCAGCTTGATTTCAGAAGAGATCGTTGCTCTGACTGTAAAATAACTATTTTTCATATTTAGCTCCTTTGTTTTATTTCTAATTTATTTAAAATTCAAGTAAACTCGCTAACCCGAATCTGTCATGATCCCATCTTACAAATATCGACCTGTAGTAATTATATAAGACCCAACAATAGAGATGTTTAACCATTTTCATTTTGTTGTCTGCATCATCGATGGTAATTAAGTGGCTATTATCAGAAAGACTATAATCAGTACCATTGCTATTATACCCATTATCATAAAAGGTGCGCCGGCTGTTATACAGTCCTGCATCGTAATATCGTTTGGAGCCACGGCTTTCATCACAAATAGGGTTAATCCGAAGGGTGGGGTTAATCTCCCCAGTACTCCTACATTGATCATAAATAACACAGCAAACCATACTGGGTCGGGAATTCAGAGAGTTGACGACATGGCCTGCCCCCAATAAGTGTACCACCTTTTAAGTTAGAGTTGCTACAAGCACTTGAGCCTAACATCAATGCTGGACTAATTTTTGGGGGTGGTTATGAGAATCATTGATTAGGGGTTGATATTGCTTGATTACGGTCATGGATGATTTCAACTGTTTTATCATAGGATGGAATCTCAAGACATACGTGTCCGGAGGATCTCTGAAGATATGATGCAATATGCGATAGATCTTACCAGATTTCCCTCTGACTATCACTGTAGATATTCCACCAGTAATCTTTTTGGCAAGTATAACTATCAAATTAAAGGTAGCCACGTGGTTTTGCATAATTATGTCTAAATCTGGACTTTACCCGAAGTGTTGGACAGAAAAGGCTAGAAAATCTTGCGGTATTGACATATACCAAGGCAAACTGCCATGTACAACTCCAATCTTCAACGTTGCGATAAATGGTATCACTATGAAAAGCGTTTAGAATAACCTAAACCGGTCCTAGTAATTAACCCCTCAGTTTCGTTGTTGCCTCGTGGTCGATTGCCAGAGTATCAGGATTCAAAACAACTTTATAGATATCACGTGCCATATCTACTGAGACCAGCTCATTTTTGACATCCCTCCGTACAGCTTCAGGGTCACGTTCTTCCGGCTTACCGACGCCAGCACCTCCACCACTATTGACACTAAAAATATCACCGGCCTTGAGTTTCTGTATGATGTGGGGATGGGTAATGTCGATCTTCTCATTCTCACGAATGATTTGAGCTCTATTAAAAGGAGTGGGCTGTCCACCCTGCTGACCTGTTCCCTGAGTATACCAACCGTCGTTTGGTCCGCCTATAGATTTGCAGTCGCCTCCCTCATTTATCGCCTCCCAACAATTACCGGGGGCACCACGCCATTTGCCCGCTCCATGCGAATCCGTCCTGAACTCGTATTGCGTTACACGCCAGGGGAATCTCACCATCTCTTCCTCAGCGTCTGTCTTACTGACAACACCCAGCGTGCCCATATCACAACAGCACTGGTAGCCATCATAGCCGTACACAGCCCCAGCGCCACCCGCAGGACAAAACGAGATATATGCATAGAGCTGGTTTACTCTGGGGTCTATGCCAATCATCATAATGTGAGAGGGCCTGCCGTAGGACGTGATTGCGCGATGCGGCAAGGCTTTCGATAATACCGACAGAACACACTCAACAACCATGGCACCAGCTATTGACGGTGCAGCGGCAGTAAGTGCACCCGGTTTGGCGGCGACAAACGTACCCTCTCGAGCTATGACATGGAAGGGTCGTAAGCTGCCTTCGTTGTGGTAGGCAGCGAGTTCGGTACTCATAAATAAGAAGCTCGCGGCCAACGTCATACTCAAGGTCACAGAATATGGCGCATTGATAAAGCCTTTCTGCTGTTCATCACTTTCAGAAAAGTCAAAGGTTGCCTCGTCACCTTTAATAGTCAATTTGCACCGCACAGTTACCGGAACATCCATCTGAAGACCATCGTCATCAGTTTGCGCTTCGGCATAATAGACTCCGTCAGGCCACCCAGCAATTTCGGCACGTACCGACTTTTCAGTACGGTTCATCATTTCTTCTATACTGGCGAATACCGTATCCCTGCCATATTTATTCAGCAGCTCGGTCATCCGGCGTTCAGCCACTCCAGTACTGCCGATAAGAGAATAAACCTCACGCCGCATCATATCAGGTAGACGATTATTCGCTAGGATAAAGTCAAAGACGTCCTCTCTCATTTTTCCTTTTTCCACAAGTTTGAGCGGCGGAATATTCAAGCCCTCTGCGATTGAATCAGCAGCCAGAAAGTAAGCGCCAGCCTGGGCACCACCGTTGTCGGGAACATGGGTACCCATACAGGTAAAGAATACCAGCTCGTCTTTATAGAATATGGGGCGGATAAAGACCCAGTCAGGCAAATGGACCGCTCCAGCTTGGAATGGGTGATTGGTTAAGAATACATCGCCGGGATTAATATTCCCTTCGAATTTCTTGAGCACTGCCCGAATGGGGAAGGCACTGGATATCAGTCGGCAGGGAAATCCCTCCGGAATGGCTATAGCCCGCGCTCTTGCATCCCAAATTCCGTAAGCCAAATCATGCAGGGTCGTTGCCAGAACATTGGTCGCCGTCCTTTCCATGGTCTCACGCATTTCCTTGCAGACTCTCTGGAGAAAGTGCCAGATTGTCGCCATGGTGATTGGGTCAATCTGCGCCATGTTATGACCTCCTCGTGATAATGTAGTTGCCATATTCATCAACTTTACATTGAAATCCGCTGGGAATTACTGCTGTCGTCGTAGGCACTTCGATCACAGCAGGTCCCAGAATAACATTCCCTGCTTTCAATTTCTCACTATTGTATATCGGTGTCTCGCAGTATTCATTATCGAAATAACATAGCCTCTTCCGCTTTAATGCAGCCGAAGGGTCTTTCTTGCCAGTGGCGATCTTTTTAACCTCAATCTTCTTACCGGCAACTTTGGCGATGACTCGCGTATTCCGAAGCTCGATCGGAACCCACGGTAAAGAGAAGGTGTACAGTTTTTGATGTTTTGCATGGAACTCCTCAGCCACTTTTTCAATATCCCTGGCGGTGATGGCACCGAGGGGCAAGTCCACCTCGATCTCGTGGTATTGTCCCGAATACCGAACATCCACAGACCGACGAACGAGCAGGTTCTGCTTCGTTATCTTGAATACCTTTAACTCCTCGAGAGCCTCGGTTTCCATCTCCTCGTAGAGCTTATTGATTTCTCGTGGGTCGGCGGCAGATAGCATGCGAATATAGGACCGTATATAGTCACGCCCGATATCCAGGGTAAACATGCTCCAGGCACAAAAGGAAGAGGAGTAATTTGGTACGATAACTCTTTGCATTCCTAGCTGGTCTACCCAGAAGGCTCCGCACATGGGTCCCCCTCCACCACATGCCAGGAGGCTGAAATCCCTGACATCATATCCCATTCTCGTCGAGATTCTGGCGATTTCATCAGCCATGGCACAGTCAATCGTCGTAAAAATCGCCTGGGCTGCTTTTTCAATAGGTAGCTGCATCCTGTCAGCAATTTTCTGCACTGCTGTTTTGGCTAACTCAATATCAAGGCGAATTTTGCCACCGCAGAAGTAATCAGCGGGTAAATATCCCAGGATGAGAGCAGCATCGGTTACCGTCGGCTCTTTTCCACCTTTCCCATAACAAGCGGGACCAGGGTCGGCAGCGGCACTTTGTGGACCGACACGGAGCAATCCCAGCGAATCGAACCATGCAATACTACCTCCCCCTGCACCTATGCTGCTCACATCAGCTACTTTAATTCCAATTCTCTCGTCACCATACCAACTACCTGATGCCAACGCTACCTCACCATGGGCAGTGAGCGCAGCATCTAATGTCGTACCTCCCATATCAGCAGTAATGAAGTTCGGCTCGCCAATTACTTTGCCTAGAAAAGCAGCGCCAGCCGGCGCTGCCGCAGGACCCGACCCTACCAGATACACAGGTTTCTTAATAAGTGCCGAGACAGATTGTGCCAGCTGGTTTGTTTGCATGATGAGAAGCTGACCCTTAAATCCAGCGTTCTTGAGCTTCGTCTCAAGATTGGTCATATACCGCGATACAATTGGTCCCACGCAGGCACTGATAATACAGGTGCTTTCACGCGCATACTCACCCATAGTAGGGAGGATATCACTTGAGCAGGTAACAAATACTCCCTTAAGCTCTCTTCTACAAATTTCCTCAACCTTTTTTTCATTCTCTGGGTTTACATACGAATTGATCAAACATATGGCTATCGCCTCTACCCCTTCCTTCTTTATCTTCTCGATGATAGCCTTCACTTCCTCTTCCTGAACAGGTTTCAGTATTTCCCCTGTAGTGCGGGTAACCTCATCAATGACAAACCGTAGATAGCGGGGTACTATCGGTTCATAAGGTGGAATAAACGCTTCGTACATAGACTTGGTCTCAATCTTCAGAGAGCGCCGCATTTCAATAATATCTCTGAAGCCCTTGGAGGTGATCAGCGCCGTTCTGGCTACATTCCGTGTAATCAAAGCATTGGTGGCTACCGTAGTCCCATGAATGATTAACTCGAGTTCACTAATAAATTGCTCAGTCGGCATCTCGTAGGTTTTAGCAGCATCTGCCAGACTGTCAAGTATCCCCTGTGAGAAATCAGATGGCGTAGTTGGCACTTTGGATTCTGCCAAATTACCTTTGTCATCCCAGATAATAGAGTCGGTAAATGTACCTCCGATATCAACACAGACTTTGAACATACTCTTTTACTCCCGTATTTTAATGCTATGTGGATTATGTGTGTTAATAATATTGAGCTCATTAATACAGCCGTGAAATAGTCCTTCTCAACCCCAACAAGTCGGGCGCCTCTTTTTCAATCGGCCCAGACCGTCTGCCATAGCTACGACATAAATTATAGTAATTTAAATAGCAATTATACCCTAAATAATATAAGAATGCATTCCAGAGCCGCTGAAGCAACAGTAACTTTAGAATTCAACGCTGAAAGTATAAAAATAACGGTGCATGATAATGGTAAAGGCTTTACATTGCCCAAGCGAATTAACGCTCTCGCCTCAAAGGGTAAACTTGGGTTAATAGGAATACAAGAAAGAATGCGTTCCATTAAAGGTACCTGTCATATTCAAAGTAAACCGGGGCAGGGCACATCGATTTCAGTTGAGTTCAAAGTATAAATTGTTACCGATATAAAAAGGGTGCCTCGGCTCGCCTTTTTAAACAGCCTGTGGTGTTGACAAAGTATGGTATTAAGTTACAAAATAATAGGTGTTTTAAGCGACAATTTCATTAAAGGAGAAGTTAAAAATGGCACTAACAAACTTTGTGAAAACACCAAAACTGAAGGATTATCAGGAGCAATTCAAGGAGCATCTCTCTTTTGAACGTAAAAATGGAATCCTTCAGGTACGCATGAACACGCATGGCGGACCTGTTAAATGGAGCTTCCAGATGCACCAGGCGCTGGCTGAAGCCTGGAGTGTGATCGGACACGACCCAGAAAACGAGTTGCTGATTCTAACATCCACCGACCCGTACTGGATCGGGGAATTTGATAAAGAGTCATTCGCTGAGGTTGAGCACAGCAATGACCCCGATAAGAAATTTAACTCATCGTACCACGACGCCACCAAGTTGGTGGAGAACTTCGTCTTCGACATGAATATTCCCACCATTGGCGCCATCAATGGCCCCGGCCTTCACTGGGAGTGCGCCATGATGAGCGATGTCACCCTCTGCACACCGGATTTCGTGGTCAGGGATGACCATTTCGGGGATGCCACAGTGCCGGGTGATGGCCAGGCTCTGGTTTTACAAGCGATTCTCGGCACCAAGCGCGCCAACTATATGATGTTCATGGTGAATACCATCGATGCCAAGACTGCCCTGGAATGGGGACTTGTCAACGAGGTTCTTCCGAAGGAAAAACTCCTGCCACGTGCCTGGGAGATTGCCGAGAAAATTATGAAGCAACCTCGGATAATCCGACAGCTGACACATCAGCTCACCACTCGTCCCTGGAAACGAATGCTTATCAACGACTTCCAAGTTCACACCGCTCATGAGTTTTATGGCTACGCTCTGATAAAGAGCCCTCACCATTTCGATGAGATTAAAGGTAAATGGACAGATGGAGAGAAGAAGCGGTAATAGCAAAACAACTTTAAAGAGAAACAACAGAATTGTTTCTTAAAGCTATTTTATCTGGTTTCATGAAATTGGGGCGGTTGGTTCATTCCCAGCCACCCCAATTTCATGAAACCAGACGGAGTAAACCCTTAGCAATCACATTCATTTTCCTCATAAAAGGATAACAAGGTATGGCAAAGCTTATCACCGGTGGAACAGGATATGTCGGTGCGGAACTGGCACACATACTGGTGGAACGTGGTGAAAAGGTAATCCTGTTCGATATCAACATAAATCGATACCGAATAGAGGATATCGAGGACCAGGTCAAGATTATCCAGGGTGACCTGGGCAATTCTTCTGAAGTCCTTAATGTAGTTAAAGATAACGACATTACCGAAATCTACCACATGGGGGCAATGCTCGCTTTCGCTTCCGATGCTAATCCGCGGGCTTCCTTCCGCTCCAATGTTATCGGTACGTATAACGTATTGGAAGCTGCCAGGCTATTTGGTGTACAAAAAATCATGTTCACCAGTACCTTCGGGACCTTCGGTTTACAGATGGAAGAAGTTTGCACGGACCTCAGCATACAGCGTCCTCTCACCATGTACGGCTGTGGAAAACTGTACGGTGAGGGGCTGGGGCGATTTTATCGCAATAAGTTCGGCCTGGACTTCCGTTCGATCCGCTACGCTCTCATGATCGGGCCAAACGTGCGTACTCCGGGTCACTGGGCTCCTGCGATGGTTGAAGACACCATTCTGGGAAAATCCCATGAAACTAGTTACGCCACGCCAAAATCAACGGCTTCGTTGATCTATGTGACGGATGCGGCGAGAGCCGCAGATATGATTTTGCAGGCACCCCTGGAAAGTATCAGGATGGTCAATTACAATGTCGCTGGCATTCCAGCAGTGGTAACAGCCAGACAGATTGAGGCCGTCCTCATCAAACGTTATCCAAAAGCGAACATTAGCTATAAGGATGACCAGACGCTTACAGCTCTGAGCACCCATAGCGTGATGAGAGTCTTCGATGATAGCTTTGCCAGAAAAGAGTGGGGCTGGAATCCTCGCTATACTACTCTCGAAGCCATAATCGAGGCATTTGAAAAAGCTATGAGAGAGCACCCCGGGCGATATGGATTATCCTGCACTCCAAAATGACACACCTCTTGCCTTCTATCGCATAAAAACATTCGTTATGACCGGTACCAGGTTATATGCGGTGGTCGGCGTAATGGCAGTCTTTGAAAACGGAATTTAGGATAACCCAGCAGCATAAACCCACAGAGCATATGACCTTCAGGAATGGGGAACTCGTCTTTCATTGGAGGAAAACGATTAGCCATTATACCGACCATACCAGCCCAGCAACAGCCTAAACCCAGGCTTTTAGCTGCCAGCTCCAAAAATGTTAAGGTGATAGTACAATCCGTGCTTGACTGGAGATTATCTTTTGGAGCATGAACTACAATGAGAACAGGTGCCCCCCTTAATAATCTATTTTTATCAATCTCAGCTTGCTTGAGCATTACTTCCATATGATACGACGAGGCCAATTCCGGTTGATTTCTAATCATCCAACGCATCCAGTCTAAGGACATTTCTTCAAGATGGAGCAACTTTTCCTTGTTATCGACAACCAGCCATTCTACTTCCTGCCTATTATGCGCGGTTGGAGCATATCGAGCAATTTCAATAAGGCGCACAATCACGTCACGGGGTACTGGTTGGTCTTTGTATACTTTCACCGAACGACGGCTTCTCAGCAAATACTCGCATTGTTCAGCAGTTATTTGCAGACTTTCCTGCAGAGGAGGACATTGCTCGACAGGCATTTCACGATGTGTCAAACTACCTGTTGGGCAGACTACTACGCATTGTCCGCATTTTATACAGAGCAACTCCGCCAAAGCATTCGGCTTTGGAAAATTCTTAACCTGGAAATCAATTAATTTGCGACCACAGGTAGCGGCGCAGGTTCCGCATTGTCGGCATGTTTGTTGATTGATTTGTACCATATCCACAGTAAATCTCCTTTAGTAAAATCTGTTTATTGCAGGCAGGCCAGTTGGTTACTGTCTAGTTTTATCTCTGGCATCATAGGGCTCACATAGCTTCTTTAAACTCAGGCTGAAACTTCACCGTGCCACTTCTGCCGGCCAGTGCCCCTTCCCTGAGTTCCAAAATCATCCAGGCTTCTTCCGGAACTTCATATTCGCAATCAATGCCTTTAGGCTTTGCCGGCACAAATCCAAAGCGCGGATAGTAGTCTGAATGACCGAGCACTACCACAATCTCATGCCCCAGAGTCCGGCATTCGGTAAGACCAGCACGAATCAGTTGTCCACCGATACCAAGATGCTGGTACTCTGGTAATACAGCAACCGGGGCAAGACTGATTGCTTCGAAGAATGAGGATTTCGATTCTATGGTCACAGGGCTGAATGCGATATGTCCCACTATTTCATTGTCCTGGACAGCGACCAGCGATAGAGTCAATACACCGCGTTTCCGCAGCTTGTCGATAAGAACCGCTTCATTGTCCTGCCCAAACGCCTGGCTGTTGACATGACGAATAGCGGCTGCGTCTTTGGATGTTTCAGGGCAAATAATAATCATATAAACTATCGCAGGATACTATGTTCAAGTCCCCTATCGCAAATTTTTTCTCGTCAGTAAAAAGAATTTTCTACTCCTTCTCGCTCGACCTCATGCCAATTTGACACTCTCTGCTATTCGTACTACAGTAGCAGACAGAAAAAAACTGGAGTAAATCTTATCACTGATACCATAACTTCACCAAGTATAACTTTCTCTTAAGACACATCCATCGCTATTCAAACAAGCACTCATGCCAGAATCGACGATGAAACCTGACTCCATAGAAATTAACGAGCAGTTCCAGTATGCCCTGGACATGATGGAATGCACCACCAAGCATATCTTTATTACCGGCAGGGCGGGTACAGGGAAATCAACGTTGCTTGAGTATTTCCGCAACAACACCAGCAGGAAAATCGTGATACTGGCGCCTACCGGAGTAGCTGCTCTCAATGTAAAAGGTCAGACTATCCACTCGTTTTTTAAATTTAAGCCTGACGTGACGGTGGAAAAGGTAAAACAACTTCGCAGGAAAGACAGCGCTACCTCTATCTATAAACAGCTTGACGCTATTGTTATCGATGAAATCTCAATGGTCAGGGCGGACTTGCTCGATTGCGTGGATACATTTTTACGGTTGCATGGCTCTAGCAAGAAAGCGCCCTTTGGTGGTATTCAAATGATATTCGTCGGCGACCTCTATCAGTTGCCGCCAGTGGTGAGCGGTGACGAGAGGTCAGTGTTCTCGTCTGTTTACGAGACGCCCTACTTTTTCAGTGCCCGCGTTTTCGAACATCTGGATATGGAATTCATCGAGCTGGAAAAGGTTTACCGACAGCACGACGAGGAATTCATCAGTCTGCTCAACGCCATTCGCAACAACACCATCACCGACAAACACCTGGAGGTTCTGAACCAGCGTTATCTTCCCGACTACGAACCAGACCAGAATGACTTTTACGTATACCTGAGCACAACCAACGACCTTGCCAACTCTATCAACAGAAAGCAATTAGACAAGCTCACAGGCGCCATGTACACCCTTAACGGCAGAATCGATGGCGAGTTCGGCAAAGAATATTTACCTACAGCTATCGATCTGAAGATGAAGGCGGGAGCACAAATCATGATGCTGACCAATGATGCCAACGGACGCTGGGTGAACGGCACTATCGGCAAGGTCATTGCTATCAAAATCGAAGGGGATAGCACACCGGTTATACGTGCCGAGCTGGCTAATGGTGAGGAAGTTCAAATTACTCCCTGGGTATGGCATATTTTCCGGTTCTTCATCGACGATGGGCACCTGCAATCTGATGTAGTAGGTACCTTTACTCAGTATCCCTTGATGCTGGCCTGGGCAGTGACCATACATAAAAGCCAGGGAAAAACGTTCGATAAAGTGATTATCGATATCGGCAGGGGCACCTTTGCCCACGGTCAAATGTACGTTGCCTTAAGCCGTTGCACCAGATTAGATGGCATTGTGCTCAAGAAACCAATCGCTAAAAAGAATATCTGGGCAGACTACAAGATAGTAAAGTTTTTAACGAAGTATCAATATCAGAAGGCAGATAAAGCCTGTTCGGTTGATGCCAAGGTTGCCATAATCGAAAAGGCGATAGCAGCCAGGTCGGCATTGCAGATTATCTACCTTAAACCCAATGATGAAAAGTCTAAAAGAATTATCGAGCCAACGTATGTTGGGGAGATGGAATTCAATGGTGTCAAATACCTGGGTGCTGAAGCCTTTTGTCGAACGCGGAATAAGGAGAGAGTTTTCCGGGTAGACCGGATGCTGGAGATAAAGGAGCTATAGCATACCTCAGCGCCTAGGACTCTTGCTCTGCCGCTAATCCATCGATGTACACAGTATCATCCAGGCTTGGTGCTAATTTTGAATAGAGTGCTTCTACTGTCTCCGCAAATCGGCTCATTACCTCAGAGCGCTTTAGTTTCAGGCTCGCGGTCAGTTCTCCACGTTCAATCGACAGCTCACTCTTCAAAATCGCCCAGCGTTTCACCTGCTCAGGATGCGAGAGCTGTCTGTTAATCTCTACAATAGCTCGTTCTATCTTACTCAGCCAGCCGGGGTCATAACCAACACGAGATACCCAAAGGATAGCAGCGCAGAAGGGACGGGCATCGCCGACCAGCATCGCCTCGGTGACATTAGGAATGTTCTTCAGCATTGCTTCAATCTTAATAGGATGAATGTTCTTACCGTAAGAAGTGACAATAACCTCTTTCTTGCGACCGTGGAGGACGAGGCTATTTTCCGCTGTGATATATCCCAGGTCGCCGGTGTGTAGCCAGCCGTCATCAAAGGGAATACAAGTGTTTCCATTGAGATAACCACGTGCTACCTGCGGACCTTTCACCAGCACCTCACCATCCTCGGCGATGGAAATACTCGTGTCGGACATTGGTTCACCAACGGTGGCAATCCTGTTCGCCCCCAGTTTGTTTACGGTCACCAGGGGCGCCTCGGTAAGTCCATAGGCGTTGTAGATTTCAATTCCTAATTCCCTGAAATCACGTAGCAAGACTTCGCTCATGGGAGCCGAGCCGGCAATGAGCTGAGCGCAACGGTTGAGTCCAGCCTTCTTTAGCACAGCATGGCAGAGAAACTTACGCAGCAGTCGCCGTCTGAATCCTTCAGGCATGCTTATATAGCTTCTTCCCAACCCGGTCCTCAGCAGTGACTCCCAGATTTTCTCGTATAAACGCGGCACCGAGAAAAACACATGAGGCCGCACTTTCCGTAACGCATAGGGCAGGTCATCGATATCCTCGATAAAGTAAATATGAAAGGACGCCGGTGTATAGTACGCCGAATAGTTAGCCAGCATCCCCTCGACAACATGGTTCATGGGCAGATAAGAAAGGTGAGACATCTCGGCATTGATGGCTCGCCACGAGTTCATCACAGAGCAGGTGCTCTCCGCCATCCAGCGCAGTCCCTCATGGTCGAAGCACACGCCCTTGACCTGCCCGGTAGTTCCAGAGGTATATCTCACCGTTGCCAAGTCACCGAATGTTATCGGTGCAACGCTGGGTGACTTTGATACCTTTGCCCATTGCCATGAAGTTCTCCCAGGTAATGACCTTGCGAACAGGCATAACCTTAGGATTCCTGCGGCAGAAGGATACCACGGGGATGCCAACTGCCAGCTCATCTAACCGCTCCAGAACATCGGGGGCACCTACGAAAAGCAGTTTAGACTGGCTCGATGCCAGTATTTGCTCAATCTCAGTAGGCGGGCTGGTATTATACAGGGGGACACTGACAGCGCCAAGCAAGCCGATAGCCACATCAATGATGAGATAACGGGTGCTATTGAGACCAAGAAGCGCCACACGATCACCCTTGCCGACACCTGCGCTCTGCATTGCTGCCGCTGCAACCAGCATTTCATCTCTCACGTGACGGGTGTCCTGTTTCACAATGCACCCGTCGATAATATCATAGTAGGTTACAGGCATGTTCCTGCTGCGGAGACGGAATAGAATTTGCTCGTGAACTGTCCGCTCGGAGCGGTGCATAAAGCCTTTGGAGACAGCGAAATCCATCATAGCAGACAATACTTCCTGCCAGCGAAAATCATACTGCCCCATGAGGCGGTCACTATTGTCACGGAGAAAGCGACGGCGCTCGTTGAAATAGGGCACGATGGTCAATAGTGCATCGAGGACACCTTTGCCATCACGGTTCATCATTCCCTGTGCCTTGTAGCGGGCGCGGGTCGCCGGTACAGGCAACGGCAGAAACAATGGGCGGGGCAGCTTCAGATTCATACGCTTTTTCGCCCAGACACGCAGGAACTCAATGAGTTCGCCAGCGGTAGGTAACTTTTCCCAGGGTACCACCAGATGAAAATTCAGCCCTTTCGCCTCAGGTACAAAGGTCAGTCTGGTAACAGCGTCAGCCACATAGTCCACCGGCACCATGTTAATTCGCAGCGAGGGGCTGACGGGGATTATGCGCGGGTGTCTGGTCAGATACAATCGGAGCGGGAAGTAGAGCGTGTTGAAGGTCTTTATAGCGCCTGTCCCGGAATCTCCCACCACCAGACCAGGGCGGAACACAGAAATCGGTAATTGACTCCTGGCTTGTTGCACAAGCCTTTCACCTTCGTATTTGGACACTTCATAGTTACTATAGAAACCACAGGTATCAGTGAGCGAGTCTTCGGGAACTGCACCCGTTTTACCACCGGCGACATAGGCAGTGGAGACATGTGATAAACGCGTAAGTCCATGGTCACGGTGAACGTCATGGGCGAACTGCAGCACATTGGCAGTGCCGTCTACATTCGTTTTTCGCAGCTCGTTGAGCGGCGCATTGAGGCGTAAGTCCGCAGCAGTATGGATAATATGGGTTACCGTCCCCACCAGGTCATTGTAATCAGCTTCACCAAGTCCCAGACGTGGCTCAGATATATCTCCAGTGATAATTTTGACCCTGCCGCCGAGTGTCTGAATTAGCTCAGGCCAGTCCCACCAGGCTCGGGACAGCCGCCGAAGTGCCGCTTCTTTATCCTCAGCCCGCACCAAGGCCGCAATGCTATGATCAGTTTCCTTCACCAGGCGCAAAGCGATATGCGCCCCGAGAAAACCTGTGGCCCCCGTCAGTAATACTGTACCCACTACTCGCTACCTCTCATCTCAACTGCAAAAATTTCCTCATTATACGCTTATCGCTTGATTCGCTCAAAACGATAATGGCTGGTAATGAGATGTAGTAATGAGCTAGTTGCCAACGTAGTGTTTTCAAAAAATAGTGGCTGTTTTTATTCGAAGCTTTTTCCTATATAATAATCTTGCTGTGAATCGTATGCTCTACATCACCTGAAGTTATTGCTGAAAAATCAAAGGAGAATAACTATGGAGAAACACAGTGGCGAAACAACGCAATGCTGCCCGAAGTTCGACCCCGCACCGTGGGATGAAAAGGAAATCATCTGGAAAGACAAGCTCTTCATTAAAGATTCTATAAAGCAGTTTATGCATATGCCACTGCCGAGCGTCTTTGCCAAAACGGTAGGGAAAATGTGGCAAAAAATACAGGACGCAGGAGCGAATCCAGACATCAAAGACTTCCTGATGCTTTCTTACGACCCATCGCCCTGGAAAAGCGAACTTTATATCAACGTTACCAAAGAAGTTCCGGATGCTGAAAACATCAAGCTTTCAGGCACCTACATTAGCAAAGTTTTTGACGGACCGTATAATGCCGTGCCTAAATGGATCAAAGAAATGGATCGATATATAATCCAAAAAGGCAAAAGGGTGAAGAAATATTATTTTTATTTCACAACGTGCCCCAAATGCGCCAAAATTTACGGCAAGAACTATGTGGTAGTATTTGCAGAAGTGTAATAAGAGAATATATAACACCAGAATCAACGAAATCAGGCAATGAAGAAGCCGGTACAGATATGAAAAGCCTCAACAAAAATAAGCTCCATGAATTAACCTGGAGTCTGAGCGAAAGAGTAAAGGAACTTAACTGTCTGTATAGCATTTCTCGTCTTGCAGAGAATGGCAATGCCTCTTTAGATAGTATTCTCCAGGGCGTTGTCGATGTAATCCCGCCGGCATGGCAGTATCCCGAAGACACCTGTGCTCGTATAAGGTTAAAAAAGAGACAATTTGAAACGGCAAATTTCAAAGAGACGCCGTGGAAGCAAGAACAATTTATAAAAATTAACGGTAAGCGGTTTGGTACACTGGAAGTATGTTATTTAAATAAAAAGCTCGAATCTGATGAAGGACCATTTCTTAAGGAGGAGCGTTATTTGCTCAATGCGATTGCAGAGAGAGTCGGGCATATCATTGAACGAAAAATTGCTGCAAATAATTTACGGATGCTTTATCAGAAGGAACGAGAACTACGTAAAAAGCTTGAAAAGGAAATGCAGGTCAGGGTGGATTTCAGCAGAAAGCTGGTACATGAATTGAAAACCCCGCTCACTTCTTTAATAGCTACCAGCCAGTTGCTCCATGATGAAACGCAAGGCAGCAAGCTGGAAAAACTGGCGCGATATATTCTGGGAAGTGCCAGTAATTTGAATAATCGAATTGAGGATCTCTATGATATTACCAGAGGGGAAATCGGTCAGCTTAAACTGGTCCCAAAAAAGGTAAATATTGAGCAGTTGATCCGTTCACTGATGGAAGAAACACGTGCTCTTTCACAACAATATAACATTTCTGTTGATCTTCAAATAAAAAGGGGACTGCCGTATGTACTTGTTGACCCTGACCGCATACGGCAAATTATGTTGAATCTGATAAACAATGTCTGTAAGCATGCTAAGGAAGGGAAAAGGGTTACTATCAAGGTATCCAGGAAAGCGGATATGTTAGTTATCGAAGTCAAGGATTATGGGCCTGGTATTCCAGTAGTGAGGCAGCGTACGATTTTCAAACCTGGGTATCAGCTCGCATACCATGAAGAGCGTTCAGGTGGCCTTGGTATTGGTCTCGCATTGTGTAAAACCCTTGTGGAACTTCATGGTGGAACGATATGCTTACAAAGTAAGGTTGGCAAGGGGTCTAGCTTTTTCTTTACAATACCTGTGGTGAAATGAAGAAGGGAGGGCTATTTATAGCTTTTATGTAGTATGAAAGTACTGGTAATAGAAGACGAAAAAAGCATAATAGATGCCATCAATGTTGCTTTCGAATTCCGCTGGTCCGGTGTTAATCTGATAGCTGCCACAACTGGACGAGAAGGGATAAACCTTGTAAAAAAAGAGTCTCCCGACATGTCGTTATGCTGGACATAAACCTGCCGGATATGAGCGGTTTTAACGTATTAAAAAAAATCCGAGAGTTTTCCTCCGTTCCGGTCATTATTTTAACCGTGCGGTCTGATGATGAAGATATACTTAAAGGGCTTGAATCTGGAGCCGACGACTATATCGTTAAGCCTTTCAATTACCTGACGCTACTAGCCCGCGTGAAAGCTGTGCTCAGACGTTCGGAGAAACCACCGTTAAAAAATGCTTTCAGTTCAGCCGTGAGTCCTCGCATTAAAATCGATTTTATAAACCAAAAAGTCAGGATTGATAATCGGCTGGTCAAGTTAACACCCGTAGAATACCGACTCCTTATTTTATTGGTGAAAAATAAAGATAAAGTAGTATCGTACAAGCACATTATGGAAGAGATCTGGGAAAAGGATTTAGAAGACGCTTACGAGAATATCCGTATTTATGTACGACGTCTCCGGAAAAAATTGAATGATATTCCTCCAACTATGATTTTGAACAAACATGGAACAGGATACATGTTTAAAAGTTAACAAATCGTATGTCTCCCAAATGATAGTTCTCTCAGATATGTTTTTCGAACAGATTAAAAAACGATTAGTCACTTCTCACTCGCTCAAACTATTTTACTTAGTCGTCTAATAAGCATTAGCTAAATACCTGTTACACATGAGCGCAATCAGTTTACGCGCCCCATTTGTATCCAAATATTGTTTTTTGAAATATTTGCTTGCATTATAATTGTTAATAAATAGTAATTAAATATATTATTGACAACTTTTTGTCCATTATTGTATAGTATCCACATGCGGATATCGGCAAGCAATTACCGCTATTTAATACGATGACATTTACATTGCAACAAGATGTGGAGAGGAAAACCCTCTCGATTCTCAAAGTGCTCAGCAGTACAGGAAAGCCTGCCGGTTCCCGGGTAATTGCTCAGCGGCTAAATGACTATGGACTTGAACTCGGCGAGAGAGCGATACGATATCATCTTAAGCTTACCGATGAGCGCGGTCTTACCAAACTGGTTACCGACCGGGATGGACGTACCATTACCGAGAAGGGTTTGCATGAGATTGAAAAGGCGCTGGTAAAGGACAAGGTTGGTTTTGCCATATCACGGATAGAGCTGTTAGCCTTCCGTACCGATTTTGATTGTGAAAATAATTGCGGTGTGGTGCCGGTTAATATTTCTTTATTTCCAACAAAGAAATTCGGCAAAGCTCTTCAAGCTATGGCGCCCGTTTTTAAAAGTGGCTTGTGCGGCAGTAATCTGGTGGCGGTAGCAAAAGCAGGTCAACAAATAGGTGATTTTATTATTCCCAGAGGCGCTATTGGATTTGCTACCATCTGCAGCGTCGTTGTGAACGGTACTCTCCTCAAAGCGGGTATTCCCATGGATTCTAAATTCGGCGGGCTGCTACAAATGAAAAATTTTAAACCAGTTCGTTTTACTCAAATCATTCACTACAGCGGTTGCTCGCTCGATCCTTCCGAGATATTTATTAAAGCTAGAATGACTTCTGTAAGGGAAGCTATCCGTTCCGGCGATGGTGAGATACTGGCTAATTTTCGGGAAATACCAGCCATTTGCCGCTCTCTTGCTGAGAATGTCATCGCTGGATTGAAGCGAAATAAGTTTAACGGTGTGCTTATTATGGGAAAGACCAGTGAGAAGATATGCGAGATCGATTTAGACCTGAACAAAATAGGTGTTGTTCTACTCGGGGGATTGAATCCTATCGCTGCTGCCACAGAAGCTGGCATCGAAGCCGAGGTTCATGGTATGAGTACTGTCGTTGACTACGGGAGCCTGATTAATTATCGAGAGGTTTTGAATAGATTTAGTTAGCATTTTTCCAGACAAATGAAAACAATGCAAAATTTAAATTCCAGCTTTTAATTTAATAAGGAGGATACAAATGGTACAAACTGCTTTACCCAAGGCCGAAACAAAAGGTACAACTGAAAATCCATTTGAGATAGTGAAAAGGCAGGTAGACAAATGTGCTGAAATTATCAACCTGGACCCTGAAGTAACAGCGTTATTGAAGAGCCCGTTGAAAGAGCTTCATGTGTCTTTACCAGTTCGTATGGACGATGGTTCGGTGAAGACATTTCAGGGCTTCAGAGTTCAATACAACGATGCGCGGGGACCCGGTAAAGGTGGCATCCGGTTTCATCCCAAGGAGACTATCGATACTGTCCGTGCTCTGGCAGGTTGGATGACCTGGAAATGTTCTCTGCTTGATTTGCCTTTAGGTGGAGCCAAGGGGGGTATCATTTGCAATCCCAAGGAGCTCTCCTCTAATGAACTGGAACGGTTGAGTCGTGCCTATATTAGAAGCGTCTATCAGTTCATAGGACCTGATAAAGATGTGCCAGCTCCAGATGTCTATACCAATCCGCAAATCATGGCTTGGATGACTGACGAATACTCGGTTATAACCGGGAAACCACAGTTCGGTGTTATAACAGGAAAACCATTATGCATAGGTGGTTCCCCAGGCAGAGATGATGCTACAGCCCGAGGTGGTATGTACACTATCCGAGAAGCAGCGAAGACTATCGGTCTAGACTTACGGAAAGCTACAGTTGCTATACAGGGGTATGGTAACGCTGGATACTACGCAGCTAAATTATGCAAGGAAATGTTTGGATGCAGAGTCATTGCTGCTTGTGATAGCAGAGGCGGGGTCTATTATGAAGCCGGGCTTGACCCTGAGAAAGCATACCAGTGCAAGGCATCTAATGGTTCAATATGCAGTCTATTAGATGTTGAACATATTTCCAATGACGATATTCTATCTTTAGACGTGGATATCTTGATACCAGCAGCTATCGAAAATGTTATAACAGCGAAGAATGCACACGAAATCAAGGCTAAGATTATCGCTGAGCTGGCAAATGGACCGACGACGCCAGAAGCCGATGACATTCTCTTTTCCGCCGGTATACATGTAATACCAGATTTCCTGTGCAATGCTGGCGGTGTTACCGTCTCGTACTTTGAAATGGTTCAGAACGCATATATGTACAGATGGGACGCTGAGGAAGTCTATGAAAAGCTGGATAAGCGCATTACCGCGGCATATCATGCAGTACTGAATACAAGCCGTCAATACAATATCAATATGCGCCAGGCTGCCTATGTTGTAGCAGTAAAACGCGTTGTAGATGCCATGAAGACCAGAGGATGGGTTTAAAGTTACTCAACGAATTTACACTTAGTCCAGTTTTGAACTGTGTTATAAGGAGGCAAATATGAAAAACTGCTCATTAAAAGATAAGGATTATCTTGGTAACTGCGAATTTTGCAATGAGCGGACATACTGCATGCTTCGCGATATCATGGAGAAGTTGCAGGACCTGGAATTTAAGATTGCGAGAATGAAAGCAGAAACGGTAAGCTAGAAACCAGTTTTATTAGCTTGCCTGCCACGGTGCTGTGCTGCAGGTAGTTCTTGACGGTCTATAGACTTTCGAGGTATTTATCTCGATTATTAATGAAGTCACGGTAAATTTGAAAGTACTCCGTATCTTCATAAGCAACCTGCCTCACCGGTGCACTATTGAAGTTGTAAAGTACAGCGCCAGGGCATGCCAGGAGAATAGGAGAGTGAGTGGCGATAATAAATTGAGCGTGGCCAGCTTCGCCCATCTTGTTTAATATTTTAAGCAGCTTCAACTGACTTCTGGGTGATAGCGCAGTCTCCGGCTCATCCATAAAGTGGAGTCCCTTTACTTTATATATGGAGGAAAAAAAGGAAATAAACGATTCCCCGTGTGATTGACTCAGCAATGAATTCCCGCCGAAATACTCCAATACGGCAGGGGTAGCCCTAGCCCAGCCATCGAGGAAACGGGCGAAGTCATGAAATATCTGAGAGTCGAAAAACGACCCTGGTACAGAACCGTTGCGCCACTCGATATCAATGTAGTTATGGAGCTCGTCTTCGTACGGATTAGAGCCATACCGAGTCCGCTCTAGCTCTTCCCAGATATGTATGTCGCATTTGCGACAAATGGCTTTGAGCAACGTAGATTTCCCGGTACCGTTCTCGCCGACAAGAAAGGTCACCGGGGAAGAAAAGGCAATGCTCTCAGTCCGTTGCAGGACAGCGAGACTAAAAGGATACTGCTCTACGGTAGGATACCGAAGTGGATTTAGTTTGATTTTATTGAGATGCATAAAGAGGCTCTTTTGAGTGCAATATTATACCATAAGTAGTTCAATATCCCTATGACATCGCTTCGAAAATCGGATTAATGGACGGTAACGCTCTTGGCTAAATTTACCGGGCGATCAATGGAGCAGCCACGTTCTTTAGCTGTATAGTAAGCGAGGAGCTGGAGAACAACAGTATTGGTTATCGGCGAGAGCAAAGGCTCTACCTTCGGTGTATAGATGACTTCGTTAGCCACCTGTGCAATGTTCTTATCTCCCTCTTCAGCTATAGCGATCACCGGTGAGCTTCGCGCCCTCACTTCTTTAATAGAAGTAAGCAGGGACTGGTAGGTCTCATCAGGGGTTGCAATGGCGAGCACCGGGGTATTGTCACGGAGTAACGCGAAGGGACCATGCTTCAATTCTCCCGCAGGGAAGGCTTCAGCATGTATATAGGCTATCTCTTTAAGCTTCAGCGCTCCTTCCAGCGCCGCCGGGTAATTGACACCACGGGCAATGATGAATACGTTTTCATATTTGGCTAACTCAGTCGCCATTTTGGCAATCATTTGTTCAGCATCGAGAATTTGCTTCACTTTATTCGATACCAGTTGCAGCTCCTGCACCAGCTTCTCTTTGACATAACGGTTGACATAGCTCTCAAAAGGAGCCACACTGAGCGCCAGTAAATAGCCGATAATGACCTGAGCGATAAAGCTCTTGGTAGCAGCTACGCTTATCTCCGGTCCAGCATGCACGTAGAGCGTGTGGTCAGAAATACGAGTAATAGTGCTGCCGACAACATTGGTGATAGCAATGGTTTTAGCACCCTGGTTTTTCGCCTTCTTCACAGCCTCAAGAGTATCTGCAGTCTCACCGGATTGACTGATGCCAATCGCCCAGGTACCTTCCCTGACTCGTGACGAGAAACTAAATTCGGAGGCGATCTGACACTTCACATTACGATGCCCCAATCTATCCATGATATTTTCATGGACTAAAGAGGAGTAATAAGAACTGCCACAAGCCAAATAGAGTATTGTGGGCTCTTCATCCCTAGGAATATCCAATTCGGTCATAATGCCGCTTTCGGAGATGTACGTGGAAAGGGTCTGGCGAATTACCTGTGGCTGCTCGTGGATTTCTTTAATCATGAAGTGTTCATAGCCGGCTCTCTCGGCTTCTTCTACTTTCCAGGGAATCACCTGCCATTTTCGAGAAATTGTTTCATCATGGTGCGTAATTTTCACATCGTCAGGCTTAATAATAACCAGGTCATCGTCTTCCACATAGATTACCCGTTCAGTATAGTCGAGCAGCGCTGGAATGTCAGAGCCTATGAAGTTTTCCTTATCGCCTATTCCGATAACTACCGGGCTTTCTTTGCGAGCTACAACTATTTCAGTTGCTTCGCAATCGAGAACAGCAATGGCATAGGTGCCGACTACATCATGAAGCGTTTTACTCACCGCCTCGGGCAGATTGCCATCATAGTACTTTTCGACAAGGTGAGCGATAACTTCGGTATCAGTCTCAGATTTAAATAAATGTCCTTCTGCAATAAGCTGCTCCTTGAGAGCAGCGTAATTGTCAATTATGCCATTATGGACTACGGCAACCTTCCCACGACAATCGAGATGAGGATGAGCGTTGACAGTCGAGGGAGCTCCATGAGTAGCCCAACGAGTATGTCCAATACCAACCTTACCCTTTACCTGCGATAACTTCTCTTCCAGTTCTACAATCCGACCCACATCCTTGAAAAGCTGTATTTCGCCATCGTTGGCAATTGCTATGCCACAGGAATCATACCCACGATACTCCAATCTCTTCAAAGACTTTAGGAGAACGGGTTGTGCTTGTTTATAGCCAATATAACCTACAATGCCGCACATACTCTTGCTAAAACCAGCTTCTTTCCAGAGGGATCAAAACACCAGGCTACCTTCTGGAATGTCCTGGTCAATTACCTTCATTGACCTTACTCGAGCTTTAACGCCAAGTGAGATTCCCGAATTGACAACGATATTATCTTCCAGCTCGCAGAAATCTCCCAGTAAGGCGCCCAACCTGGCAACATGCTCTTTCTTCTCGTTCTCAACAACAGTCTCTCGACTTCTTACAGTAAAACCATTGCCTATAACACATCCCGGAGCGATGATTGAATCCTGAATATTACAATTGCTCCCAATAACCACATCATTGCCGATAACGCTATTTCTAATCTGGCTGAATGGTGAGATGGTAACATTATTGCCAATACTGGTGGCAGGGAAAACGCATACGGTGGGACCAATATTGCAGTTCTCGCCGATAACCACGGAGCCAAGCAGGTAGCTATTCGCCCTTACCTTAGTCCCAGCACCTATGGCAACTTCACCCTTTATGGTAACACCCGCCTCGACCATGCCGCCGGTGCTGGCAGAGAGCCTGGATACCATAGCTTCGTTAAGACGCAGAATATCAACAGGATAAACAGCATCAAGCCAGGTGGCTTTGGTCTCGAGAGCATTAAAGCTGTGGCCTTGTTCGACCATTGCTTGAATCACTTGGGGAAGGTCATTTTCCTGTTCCATAAATGAGAAAATTTCCTGGTCGAGTGTATAAATACCGGTATTGACCAGATAGCTTACCGCTATCTCCGGCTTCTCGACAATGTGAGTAACTTTACCCTTTTTCACCATAACTGCACCATACTGTGAGACATTTTCCCGATATTTCACCACAATGGTATTATCCGGCGTGCTCACCAGAGGTAAAATGGTATCCGCCTCGATAATATTGTCACCTGGGAGAACTAAAAATCGGGCGGCTGTTATATCTCTGGCTTGCTTCAAAGCATCTGCAGTCCCTATCTGAGTTTTCTGGACAACATAATCGATAGCAATGTCAAACTTTTTGCCTGAGCCGAAATAGTCCTGTATTTCTTCACGACAGTAGCCTACTACCAGAACAATGCGCCGTAGTCCTGCCTGGGCTAAGGCTTCAATGACATATTGTAGGATGGGTTTATTCGCGATGGGGAGCATGACCTTCGGTCTCAGACTAGTGAACGGTCGTAATCTCTGCCCTTCGCCTCCGGCTAAAACTATGGCTTGCTCTATTTTCAACACATTAATCCCCTCATAACAATATTGAATTTTGTAATATCACCCCGCTTGCCACTGCACCGGGGCCGATAATCGTGTTATTGCCCACAATAGTACCAGCATCAATAGACACATTGACACCCGTAGCAACCTTATCTCCGATGATAGCCCCAAGTTTTTGTCTTCCAGTATCTATACCAGATGCTTTGACGTTTTTGCCATCAAGACGAATATTGCTGATTCTCGTGCCCCCGCCAATAGTACAACCTTCACCAATAACGCTATCGGAAACAGAAGCCTGACTTAAGATTCTGGTATTGCTCATTATTATGGAATTTTCTATCTTAACACCGCTACTAACCTGACACCCATTACCGATAGCCGTGCCCGGGCAGAGATAGCAAAGAGGACCGATGATGCAATTCTCCCCTATAATAACCGGACCTTCGATATATGAACCTGCTTTTATCTGCGTTCCCTTTCCTATGGAAACCTTCCCCTTTATGGTGATATTATCTTCTATTTCAGCCAGGTTTTCCGCTTCCAGATCGGAGAGGAAAGAGCTATTAAGTTCCAGTAGATCCCAGGGATAATCCACAGTAAGCCGGCAATCATTAGTGTGGTAACTCACCTGGTTTCCTGCATCGATTAAACTCTGGATAGCATCAGTAAGGTCATACTCACCTCTGGGAGATGCAGAACTATTACTAATAGCTGAGAAAATATCACCGGTTAACAAATATGCACCTGCATTGGCTAACCTAGAAGCTGGCTTAGGGGCTTTTTCCTGGATTCGCCGAACTCGGTCACCTTCGACTTCTACCACACCAAGACCGACTGGATTAATTACCTCAGCCACGGCTAAACTAATACCGTCAGCATTCATGAGCTGCTGGATATCTCTCGCTTTTATGATAACATCACCATTAATAACTAAAAATTTGCTACCAGCCCTGCCCTCCACCCTTTTAACGGCATTTGCTGTGCCAAGTTGCTGCATCTGTGTGATATACTCAATAGTTACGCCCCATTTTTCACCGTTACCAAAATAGTCACGGACGGTTTCAGCGCAGTAACCCACGACAAAAATGAATTCGGTTATGCCAGCTTCCTTTACCTCCAAAAGCAAATGCTCCAAAATGGGCTTATTAGCGATAGGCAACATCACCTTGGGTCGAGTATAGGTTAGAGGATGCATTCGGGCATCTTTACCGGCTGCTAAAAGCACTGCTTCCATAGTATCGTGACCAGCAATCTCCGTTTCGTCCATTATATACAAAATAGAGAGCGAAATATAGTGGTCGCATTGCCTCATAATTAAAGTTACCGAAAAGATAGTAGTTGCGTCAAAATTAGTGTTACCGAAGGAGGTAAAAGGTGACACGACGCAGCACATTAGAATATGCGCAGGCAATAAGGCTCAGGTATTTACGAACGTCAAAAGGGGAGAAGGGGAAGATTTTGGACGAATTTATACAGGTTACTGGTCTGCATCGGAAAGCCGCTATCAGGTTATTGAACGGAACACAGCAACTCGGGATAGGCAAACGACGCGGTCGACCAAAGAGATACGGGATTGATGTGGCAGTGATGCTGAAAACAGTTTGGGAAGCAAGCGATCGACTATGCTCCAAGCGTCTTCAGCCCTTTCTCCCGGAGATGGTGAAGGTGTTCAGACGCTATGATGAGCAACGGATTAGTGCCTTTATGGAAGAGCAACTTTGCCAGATGAGCCCATCTACCATAGATCGATTGTTACGGCCATACCGAACAAGTGGAGGCCGAAAGTCGCTTTCCACTACACGGCCTGGGAGCCTACTGAAGAGCTGTATACCCATCAGGACTTTTGCGGATTGGCAAGAGAACAAGCCTGGATTTATAGAGACAGACCTGGTAGCTCATTGTGGTGAGAGTACAGAGGGTTTCTATCTGAATACACTCTGTGCGGTGGATGTTGCCAGCTGCTGGACGGAATGTCTTCCAGTATGGGGTAAATGGCAAGAAAAGGTACGGCAGTCGATACACCGAATGAGACAGCGTCTTCCCTTTTCCTTGCTGGGCATAGACTCGGACAATGGTACTGAGTTTATCAACCAGTGCCTCTATAATTATTGTCGTGGTGAGAACATCACCTTCACCAGGTCTCGTTCCTACAAGAAGAATGATAGCTGTCACGTTGAGCAAAAAAACGGCAATGTGGTACGCCGCTTGGTGGGATACGATAGATATGCCTCGAAAGCTGCGTTCGAGTGCTTGGGGAGAGTCTACGATCTGGTTCGGCTGTACATTAACTTCTTTCAGCCAACTATGAAGCTTGTCTCTAAGACCAGGCACGACGCCAGAGTTCACAAGGTTTATGATATCGCACAGACTCCCTACCAACGCCTGGTGCAATGTGGTGTACTTACAGAGGCCAAACAGGCTGAGTTAGCAGCCATTTACCACGGATTAAACCCAGTACTCCTCATAAATCAGATAAACGGCAATCTGGAGAAATTGTGGCAGCTGGCAGCGCGCCCTGGTTCGGTAACCGGAATTATGAGGCAATAAGGAGGTCTTTGGTAACAGTTTAATTTGACGCAACACGGTGGTAGTAAATAAGTTGAGTACTATCTGGTTGATACGGTATAGTACAGGATATTCTCAAAAAAGAAAGGCTGAACAATGACGATATACCATAAAAAGCTATGTATCGTTTTCATAGCATTCCTTATAGCTCTGATAGTAGCTTGCGCCCAGCCAGCGAAAGCACCAGCACCCACATCACCAAAGCCAGCAACAGAAAAACCTGTCCCGCAACCAAAGCCTGAAAAAACCCGGGCTGAAGCTATACCACCTAATGCTATTAAGATGACCCCAGCACTTGATACGCTACCTCCTAAACTGCACTCCGCTGAGTTTCAGCAGCCTGTGCCGCTGGGTGCGAGCGTCAATACTGCTGGCGGTGAAGACTCGTCATTCATCATGCCCGATGGCAATACGCTGTACTTTTTCTTTACTCCCGACGTTTCTATTCCAGCAGAAAAACAGTTGCTTGATGGGGTAACTGGCATCTGGGTCTCCAAGAAAGAAGGCGGGCAGTGGCAGCCAGCGCAAAGAGTATGGTTGCAGGATAAAAATGAAGCGGCACTTGACGGCTGCGTCTTCGTCCAGGGGAATGTGATATGGTTCTGTTCAGCCCGCAAGGGCAACTTCAGAGGCATAGATATGTGGACGTCTGAATTTCAGAACGGGAAATGGGCTAACTGGAAAAACGCCGGAAAGAAACTGAACTCAGACTACGATATAGGTGAGATGCATATTACCGCCGACGGAACCGAGATGTACTTCCATTCATCGAGAGCAGGGAGCAAGGGTAACTATGATATCTGGGTAACTAAGAAAGTGAATGGTGAATGGCAGGAGCCCCAGAATGTCGAAGCGGTAAACACACCGGATACCGAAGGCTGGCCTTTCATTACCCAGAATGGCAATGAGCTATGGTTTCTCAGAAGCTATCTGGGTTCGCCAGCTATTTACCGTTCAAAAAAGATAGATGGTAAGTGGGCTAAACCCGAGCTTATTATGTCACAATTTGCCGCCGAGCCTACGCTGGATAATGCCGGCAAAATGATAGAGGCAGATATCTACGTGGCATATCGGAAGTAGATAGCGTTGCGGATTACACCCCTTGACAGGCGGCTAATTGATACCTAGTATGTATATACCAACTACCTGCTGAGTGAATTGAAGTAAAGCATGAGACCAATACGATTTCTCCATTGCGCCGACTTACACATCGATAGCCTCTTTCAAAGTGGTATACTTTTCGCAAGACATTACACTAGTTGATACAGATTAAATGGGCAGGATGAAAATATGGAATATGTAATAGGCTTTATCATCGGTTTAATAATCGGAATTGCAGCTGTACTGATTATTAGCCATTTTCAACGTCGTAGTCGTCAGCAGGAGCTAACTAATATATCAGAGCAGATGAAGAGCACTTTCACTGCGCTTTCTTTTGAGGCATTAACGAAAAGTTCCGATGAGCTCTTAAAACGTGCGGAGGAAGTACTCTCGAAAAAAACAACTGAGAGCGGAAAGGACTTAGAAGAAAAGAAGAAACTGATTGACCAGAAGCTTCAGGGAATAGAAACCAATTTACAGAAAGTTGAGAAAGTGGTCACAGACTTTGAGAGAGATCGTGCTGAGAAGTTCGGTCAACTCGATAAGCAGTTGAAAAATGTAGTTGAGCAAACCGGGAAACTGCAAGACACCACAGTTAAACTGCAAGTAGCACTCGGAAGCTCAAAAGCAAGAGGACAATGGGGCGAAAGAATGGCCGAAGATGTACTAAGATTCGCTGGGTTTATTGAAGGTATCAACTATCTGAAGCAGGCAACTCTGGAGACGGCAGCTACGAGACCCGTATACTGCTCCCCATTAAGACAGGGCTTCTGCTAAGAGAGTACAATGGCTGAAAAGAAGGAGAAAAACAGCCATGAAACGAAGGAAATGGGATCCGAAAACCAAAGCAATGATTGTGGTAGAAGGGCTGAAGGGAAAGCAAGTTTTCGAAATCTGCATCGAGCACCAGATTAGCCAGGCACAGTACTATCAATGGCGGGATCAGTTTCTGGCCAACATGTACCAGGTATTTACCAGCGATGACCGCAGAGAGAAGTCATTGACTCAAGAGAATGGTCGACTTAAGAGGATCATCGGGGACCTCACCGTGGAGTTAAAAAAAGTAAACGAGTTGTTAGAATGAGACGGAAAGAATCAACGTTAGTAGCGGAGCGAAATTCCCCTATTGTCGAGCGGATCAAAGCAATCAAAGCTGAGCATCCGTTCTGGGGATACCGGCGTATCTGGGCGCATCTGAAATATGTCGACGAGCTTGAGATCAACAAAAAACGAGTGCTCAGGTTACTCCAGAAGCATGAGCTCCTGGTGAAGCCAGATACAAAGCTTAAGGCGATAAGGACACCAACCAGGAACAAACCAAAACCAGATCGTCCTAATCAGTGGTGGGGCATCGACATGACCAAGGTTATGGTAAATGGGTTTGGCTGGATGTACATCGTGGTTGTCCTGGACTGGTACACCAAGAAGATTGTTGGGTACTATGCGGGCATGCAATGCCGGAGCAAACACTGGCTGGAAGCTCTGGATGCTGCAGTGAACAGGCAATTCCCTGATGGAGTGCGGGAGCAACGACTGTTTCTCATGTCGGATAATGGGAGTCAGCCAACATCAATCGGCTTCATGAAAGCGTGCCGGGATATGGATATTACCCAGACGTTTACCAGCTATAACAATCCGAAGGGTAACGCGGACACAGAGCGAGTTTTCAGAACAATGAAAGAGGAGCTTCTCTGGCTCAGAGAGTGGACTAGTCCGTTTGAGATGGCAGATGCCCTGGGCAAGTGGATAGAGTACTACAATGGCAAGTATTTACATTCAGCGCTTGGATACAAATCGCCAACCAAATTTGAGGAGGAATATCAAAACAGCCAGGCTACTCTCTTAGTGACGGCTTGATTTCATGGGGTGCAGTACATCCGATTATACGTTCTTATTACCACAAGGCCTTAAGTTGAACATGGATGTTAAGTTTCCTTTGGATAAATATTTAGAATATTTTAACGCAACTGCCGAGGTAGATAAGGATAAATGTAAGAATCAATTCTTGAAAGACGTCAAACAACGAATGAAAGAGGTGACTGGTCGAGATTATATTAATCCTGAAGAAAATACTGTTGATTATGTGTTGGTCTTTATACCAAACGAGCAGATATATTATTTCATACAGGAAAACGATAGCTCTATTCTTGACGAAGCACTAAAAAATAAGGTGATTCCGTGTTCTCAAATTACACTTTATGCAATACTGGCTGTTATAAGACAGGCAGTCGATAATTTTAAATTGGAGAAAACCGCAGGAGAGATCCTATCGTTACTTGGTTTATTCACAAAACAGTGGGAACTGTTTTGTGAATCCATGGAAAAAATGGGCAAGAGAATCGAGGATGCTCATAAAGAATACGACAATTTGACCACGACACGCCGACGGCAACTTGATCGACCTCTTCAAAAAATAGAGGACTTAAGGAAGGAAAAGGGCATCCCTGAGGCGGTATTACCTGAGAATGAAACACTACAAATTGAAAGCCCGGAAGAAAAGAGATAGTCGAGTTACACTAAGCTTAAAATTACTCTACCTCGGATAATTCCACCTCATAACTCAATAACCACAAAATGAAAAATGTAAGAAGATTACACCATTATAAAAGCCTGTTTTTTATCTGCATGGCATTGCTAACTATGCTTCTGGTGGCAGCCTGTGCGCGACCATTGGCACCACCGTCACAATCAATCCCTCCCATAGAAAATAATCCCAGCAACAGACCCGTAAAACAGATAACAACCCTGGTAGACAGAGCTGCCAAGACGCTGGACTGGTCGCACAAGCTGAATAAGCTCACCATTGAAAAATACGGCGCTGATACTTATGTGGACGTTTATGTTATCAATCCAGACGGCACTGGAGAACAGTGCCTTACCTGCAATAAAGCAGGCTGCCCTCAGAAACATAATGGCAATTCCGCCTGGTATCCCTCCGGCGAGTGCATCGTGTTCACGGCAGAAAAAGAAAAAAATCCAAACTACCTGTGGCGGGAGGCGGTACCGGGCTCTGGCTTTAACAATGACCTCTGGGTAATGACCGACGACGGTCAGAACTTCTTCCAGTTGACCAATTATCCGCTGCACGCCAGAGCTATTATTCACCCCCACTTCTCTCATGACGGCAAGCAGCTATTCTGGGCGGAAAGGTTGCGCAGTGCTGCCGGCAGCGCATGGGGCACATGGGCATTAAAAATCGCTGATTTCGTTATCGAAAGCGGCAAACCCACTATCAGAAATACCCAGAATTACCAGCCAGGCAGAAACCGCTACTTCTATGAGTCCCATGCCTTTTCACCGGACGATAGCAGGATTCTGTTTACCGCCAACCCGGATGGCCAAACCGATAGCGGTTTCGATATCTATACCCTGGATTTGTATAGCGGTCGGCTCGCCAATCTGACCAACACACCCAGTGACTGGGATGAACACGCCCAGTACTCGCCCGATGGTAAAAAAATTGCCTGGATATCTGCCACCGGGCTCAACATCCCCCATAATTCCATTAAAGTTAACGACTTCGAGAGAGGACTGGTTACCGAATTGTGGATTATGGACACTGACGGTTCCAACAAGCAGCGGCTGACCTACTTCAATCAGCCCGGCTATACCGAATATATGGACGGTCAGCGGGTCATCGTTTCCGATATCACCTGGTCGCCCGATGGTAAAACTATCGCCACACTCATCGCCTACTGGAGCGGTACCTTACTGAAATCAAAAATCGTATTGATTGAGCTACGATAATCTGCGGAGTATGAATGTGGAGGAAAAATCATGGTCCAGAAAAAAGTACAGCTAACCAATAAACAGGGAGATGGTTATATCATTCCTCTGGGGCAAATAAATCTGGTATTTGTAGCGACGGACAAGGGGCTGGCGGGATGCGGAGCTTTCGACGTGGCAGCGCTGAATAACTTCGGTTACCCTGCTGTAAAGGTGAAATCCCAAAGTGGCAAACCTATTGCTACCATTGATGATTTGCTCCAAGGGATTGTCAAAGAAGCCAATGCCGAGGCATCCAAACTGGGGATAACTCTCGGTATATCAGGTAAAGAAGCTCTCGATTTGATGTAGCCCAACCCATTATGAATAGATTAAAATACAAATATGAAAATCGTCTATCACCCTCGATATACGGAAGTATACGACTCTGACCCGGCGGCGGAGGCGGGAAGAATGGAGACGATTCTCAAAGAGCTGGAAGAAATATATGAGTTTGTAACCCCTGAACCAGCTACCGAAGAGGATTTGCTCATAGTCCATACTCAGTCACACATCGAAACTATCAAGAGTAATCCTCGGCTCTACGAGATTGCTTGCCTCTCAGCCGGCGGCGCTATCAAGGCAGCACAACTGGCTATGCAAGGTGAGCCGACTTTTGGCTTAATCAGACCACCAGGTCACCATGCCAGCTCCGACCATTGCTGGGGATTCTGCTCTTTCAATAACATCGCCGTAGCTTTAACCAAACTCAAGTCTGATGGATTCATTGGCAGTGCCTTCATCCTGGACTTCGACCTCCATTTCGGAGACGGCACCGACAATATCTTCACCGGCACCAAAATGACCTACTTTCAGCCCAAATACCAGCATCGGCAAGGTTTCATGAGTGAACTGGAGGAAGCAGTACGAGAGGTAAAAGGATACGATATTCTCGCCGTCTCTGCTGGCTTCGACCGTCATATCAACGATTGGGGCGGGCAGCTCACCACCGAGGACTATGAGACCATCGGTAAGCTTGCGAAAGAAGCAGCCACAAAGCATTGCAATTGCAGGAGGTTTGCCTTGCTGGAAGGCGGCTATAACCACCGCGTCCTCGGCAAAAATGCCAAAGCCTTCTTAGAAGGTTTTTCATAAAGGTTTCTTCAATCATAAGCTTTTCAGCTATGTAGTGAACCTTACAATCTATTTTAGTAATTATGAAACTATTTCGCGAGAAGTTGTTCAGCAACCTCAAATTTTTGGTATAATCAAAGCTCATGAAACTCAAGATATTTTTTCTGGAGACCAGGCCGCAGTTCCTGATTCTTTCCATTGTACTGGCATTCGTGGGCACTGCTATCGCCTGGTATGAAGGCTATTTCCACCTTGGTCACGCTCTACTGGCTGGTTTCGGGCTAATTCTAGCCCATATAAGCTGCAATACACTCAACGACTACTTCGACTATAAGAGCGGGATAGACATGGTCACAAACCGAACACCTTTCAGCGGCGGCAGTGGTATTCTCCGAGAAGGTCTGCTCACGCCAAAACAGGTCCTCTGGCTGGGCTTAACCTGTTTTATCATCGATATACCAATAGGCATCTACTTCGTTATTGTTGCGGGCTGGATGCTGCTGCCTCTACTGGTGGTAGCGGCTCTCTGCATACTCCTCTACAGTCCCCTTATCCTCAAATTCAACTGGCCGGAGTGGTCACCCTGGCTGGGGTTGGGGGTCCTGCCGGTACTGGGCATGTATTTTGTACAAACCGGCGTCTATACCTGGCATGCTGTGGTAGCTGCTATACCAGCGGGCATACTGGTACACAATCTGCTCCTGCTCAACGAATTTCCTGATGCCGAAGCTGATAGCAAAGCCCATAGAAAAACGCTGCCCATCACTATGGGCAAAAAAAAGGCGAGTATTGTCTACTCGGCTCTGACTATTCTGGCTTATGTGTGGATTATCGGGGCGGTAATCGCCTGCATCATGCCATCGCTCTCGCTTATCAACCTGCTCACAGTACCTCTGGCGATAAAAGCCATTCGCGGAGCAACGAAACCAGACGATTTGTCCAAATTGATTCCAGCTATGGCTAGTAACGTCATGGTCGTGCTGGCAACACAGTTTCTGGTAGGCGTTGGCTACATCCTGGCGAAAGTGATCAGCTAATCCTCCAAAATGAACAGCTCCAACAGTGCCGCTACTCCAGGCAAATCTCTCTACGGTATGTTCACCGCTATTCCGCGACGCTATGACCTGATTAATACTATCGTCACCTGGAGGCTGGACAAAGGATGGCGCAATAAGGCAGCCAGAGAATGCCTTAAATCTCAACCAGCCAGACTGCTTGACCTGTGCTGCGGCACCGGCGACCTGGTGATTACCATAGCTCGATTGGCTCAGCATGATATGGAGCTGACAGGAATCGATTATAGCCAGCCTATGCTGGACATTGCCAGCAGAAAAGCAGAACTTTTAGCCAGAGGCAGAAAAATATCATTCATTCCCGGTGATGCTGCCGAGCTTCCCTTCCCTGAGGGATACTTCGACTGCGCCGGCATCTCCTTCGCCTTCCGCAACTTAACCTATAAAAATCCGCTGGCGCAGAAGCATCTGAGCGAGGTATTCAGGATATTAAAACCCGACGGTAGGTTTGTCATCGTGGAAAGCAGCCAGCCAAAATCGGAGTTCATACGAGCAGTATTCCATCTCTATTTACGCTGTTTTGTGTTCAGAACAGGTCACCTGCTTTCGGGCAACAAGCAGGCATATCACTATCTCTCTGAATCGGCAGCACGGTTCTTCACGCCGGAGGAAGTCAAAGAAATGTTGCTCGGCACTGGCTTTCGCCACGTTTTCTACCAGCCGCTTTTTTTAGGAGCTGCCGGAATTCATATAGCTACTAAGTGAGCAACCTTCTACGAGTGAGGAGCGACGGGCAACGACTTCAAATCTGTTTTTCGATGCAGTATTCCCGCAAGGTATTCAGCGCGGCGAAAAATTCTCGCATCATGACGCTCACCGAATACATACCACGCTGGGTCACTGTGAGTTTCCCATCCTTCTCCACCACCACGCCACCCAGCTTCAACAGCAACAATTCGAGGCTTAACTTTTTGTGGATATCAGCGCCGAAGTCACGCTGAAACAGAGCGGTGTCTACTGTCATGCCGAACAGCTTGGTGAGCAAATAGTAACGGAGATATTCTCTTTCTGAAAGCTTCCGCCAGCGCACGATAGGAAATCTGTCACTCTCCACCATATTATGATACCTGTCCAGCGAAAAGGCATTCACGTAGAAATTGCCTTTCACCAGGCTTACCGAGCCGGAGCCGATGCCAACATAGTCGGCAAAGTCAACAATGTACTCATCTATCATCCTGTCACCGCGGGAAAAGCACCAGACGGTCGAGGCTTTGTAGCCTTTGCCATAAACGTCCCTGCGGATGATATCGTAGTACTTCTTTTCCTGCGAGTTATCCACCCTGCTGAATCTGCGCTCCATGGCATTTTTCTTATGGGGTGATGGCATCAGTGGATAAAAGGTAACTTGGTCAATGCCCAGATTTTTGAAGGTGTCTACGTCAGCCTTAAATTTCTCAAGTGACTGGAAAGGGAAATTGAAGATTAAATCCACATTAAGGGTATCGAACTGCCCCTGTGCCAGCAACAATTTCTCTTTAGCTTCTTCTCCGCTACAGAGCACCCTGCCCATAGCTTTTGCTATGCCGTCGTCGAAGCTTTGCACCCCTATGGACAACCGGTTAATTCCCGCAGCTTTCAGGGCGGCGACGGTCTCCCTGTTGAGCTCGTTGGGCGTGGTCTCCAGTGAGAGCTCCCTGACGGTAAAATGCTTCTTCAAATAGTCGATAAATGGCAGCAGCTCATCCATCAGTATAGTGGGCGTGCCGCCGCCGAAGTAGAAATTGGAGAATTTGAAGCCTCTCTGGATATAGAGGTCCAGCTCTTTTTTCAGGCTTTTAAAATACTCTCGCGCCGTATCTTCTTTGTATAAGTATCGATTGAAGCAGCAAAAGGGGCAGAGGGTTCTGCAGAACGGGATGTGGATGTAGAGGGATATCTCGGCGCCACCAACCAGTCCTTTCTCAGTGACCATCGAGTCATCGATTTCTTCACTGAGCTTCAGAAATTTTTTGCCTTCAGACCGGGTAATAAAACCAGCAACATTCGCAATCATTTTTTTAACTCAATAACAAGTGGTTATCACAGCATTGTTATTATAGCGTAGCCAGCAAGTGGAAGCAGAAAAAATACCATTCAGACGCATGGCAGAATCAAGGTGCGCTTCATTGATGCCCCGTTTTCAGAGTAACGCAACAGTAGACTTCAGAAAATATTGAACAAGTCGTTATAGAGCGAAAAGGCTCAGCTAAACGTTGGGCACGCATCCGGGCGCTCTCACCAGCAATACCGGTACGCAGGTGCAACGGAAGACTTTGTCAGCGACGCTGCCCAATGTCCATCTGCTGACGCCGGTACGGCCGTGGCTCGCCATGACGATGAGATCGACCTGGTTCTTTTCGGCACATTTTACGATTTCATTAGCCGCATTGCCCAGGCATGATTCTATCTTTATGTTCACTCCCAGATTCTTCAGCGTTTTCTCTATATCTCCAAGATAAAGACTGCACTGCTTCTGAACGCCCTCCGTAATGTCCCTGACGTGTTTTTCCCAGCTTGCCGGCATACTCGCCGGATAGTCAGCGGTAACCTCCGGTGGTTCACACACCCTGAACAAGATTACCTCTTTCACATTTTGTCCCTTAACCAGTTCCTCGACATAGGGGAGGATACATTCTGCCAGCTTAGAGCCGTCCAGTGGGACAAGTATCTTCTTGAACATCGTCGCTTACCTCCACAATTTAGCTGCTAAAGTATAATACGACTCAGCATTTAGGGCAAGACGACCCTTTAGCTTAATCCCTCTTGAACATCCCTGTAACTTGTGCACTTTGTTCTTAGCGTCTGAACCACCTATAATATAATGCTCAGGAGATAGTATGAGATGAACTTCACCGAAATCGAGCTTCCCTATGGACATACCGTTCTAAAAGCAAAGATACCAAAAAAGAACCTCACCTATATTCTGAATACAAAACATGTCGACGGTCTGAAGAACGAGGCTGAAGCCATAACCAAAAGCCTCCGTTCTCCCACAGGGTGTCCCGCGCTCCGGGATTGTGTCAACAAGAATGACAGGGTTATCGTCATAGTGACTGACAATACCAGAGCCTGCCCCGATGACAGGATAGTGCCGCCGATACTGGCAGAACTGGAACAGAAGGTACCGCGGGAAAATATCACCATCATCGTTGCCCTGGGCTTACATCCGCCTCTGGATAAAGAAGCGCTCATCAAGAAACTGGGCAAGGATATCGTGAACAACTACCGGGTGCTCAACCACGATGTGAACCAGACGGTTAATATCGGCACCACGTCCAGGGGCACTCCTGTCGATATCAACACTCATGTTGTCGAGGCAGATTTTCGCATCAGCACCGGATTTATCGAGCCTCATTTCTTCGCTGGCTTCTCCGGCGGCAGGAAAAGCATTGCACCCGGCGTCTTCAGTGTCCGGTCGGCATATAAAAACCACGGCTATGCCATGGTAGAACATCAAAATGGTAGGGCAGGTATTCTTAAGGGCAATCCCATCCATGAAGATATGGTCGAGCAAGCTAGGATGGCGAAACTCAATTTCATCGTTAATGTGCTCCTCAATAAGAACAGGGAAATAACCCACGTTGTGGCTGGCGACCCCTTCCAGGCACATGAAAAGGGATGCGATATAGCCAGAGATATTGTCGGGGCAAAAGTGGGACATAAGGTAGACATCACTATCACCTCAAACAGCGGAGAGCCTCTCGATCTTGACCTGTATCAGACCTGCAAGGGCATCGACACTGCCTCGACCATCACCCGTGACGGAGGGATCATACTAGCGGCATCTTCCTGCAGCGTCTGTGTGGGTCCCGACTCATTTAAGGATTTACACATGTCGGTTAGCTCACCAAAAGAAGTGCTGCAAAAGATAAAGCGAGAAGAGCCGATAGGCGTCCAGTGGCAAAACCAGATTCTAGCCCGCGTCCAGCTCAAAAACGACATCTACCTTGTTTCGAATCTGGAGGATAGCGAAGTCAGGAACATGATGATTACGCCCATTCGAAGCATAGAGGAAGGAATAGAGAAGGCATTCGCTGTTCTGGGCAAAGACGCCGAAATCGCCGTTATCCCGGAAGGACCGCTGGTTATCCCAATAGTTGAGGGGTAAGCGGAGAGGCATTGAACTCTATCAACCTAGAAACCTATCTCTTTGAGATCAGGGCTGATGATAAGCTTGGGTTCTGTTACTGACTGGACATCGTCGGCGGTCAAGCCTGGAGCCACTTCCTTAAGCAGCAATCCCTTCGCAGTGACCTCGATAACCGCCAAATCGGTGACAATGAGTTTTACCACGTGTGTGGCGGTGACAGGATAGGTGCACTCTTTGACAATCTTGGGCTCACCGGAGTTGGTAACGTGAGTCATAGCCGCGATGACTTTCCTGGCTCCCACAGCCAGGTCCATGGAACCACCGATGTTTCCGATATGCTCAGGAAAACCGCGCTCGGGATTATTCCATCCCGCCAGGTCTCCTTTTGCTGACACCTGCATGGCACCGAGCACAGCCACATCCATATAGCCGCCCCGAATCATGGCGAAGGAATCACAGCTGGGAAAATAGCAACAGCCAGGCAGTTCCGTCACCGGCTGGCAACTGGCATTGATGAGGTCCTGGTCTATTTCGTTCTCCCTAGCAAGCGGACCAGTGTTCAGCATGCCTATTTCAGCTTGCAATACGATATCACGACCCTCGATCCAGTTGGAGACCAAGGTGGGTATGCCTATACCCAGATTGACATATGTCCCATCTTCCAGCTCATTAGCTATCCGCAACGCCATCAGCTCGCGGGATAAGCCTTCAAACTTTTTCTGTTTTTGAGCCATTTCTCAATCACCTGCCTATCGAAAAGAATACTACTCAATACTTGGTATGTAGTGCAGCCGTTCCACTTCAACCACACGCTGAACGTAGATACCGGGTATATGAATTTTGTCCGGGTCCAACTCGCCCGGCTCAACAAGCTTCTCTACTGAAGCGATAGTAATGCGTGCTGCAGCCGCCATCTCGGGGTTATAGTTACGAGCAGTCTTTCGGCAAACCAGATTGCCCATACGGTCGCCTGCCCAGGCATGTACCAGGGCGTAGTCCGACTTTAAAGCCATCTCCAGGAGATACTCACGCCCGTTGAATATTCTCTTCTCTTTGCCGCTCTCTACCACCGTGCTCGCACCCGTTGGCGTATAGAAAGCAGCCAGTCCGGCGCCAGCCGCCCTTAACTTCTCAATAAAAGTGCCCAGAGGATATACTTCAAGCTCTACCTTCCCTGCTCGAACTGCCTGCTCGAAGGGTGACTTCGCCCCTCGTGTAGCTGAACGATAGAAGGGATAATTGCATACAGCTTTCTTTAACTTTCCCTGCAAGACCAGCTGACTTATTTCCTCATTGCCGGGACCAAAAGACTGGCAGATGATAGTCAGGCTTTTAGCCTTATGCCTGGCTAAAGCTTGAACAAGCTGAAAAGGCATACCTGCCGTAAAAAAGCCTCCGATAGCAACGGAGGCTCCATCAGGGATATCGGCAACCGCCTTATCAACACCGGTGAATGTTTTATCCAAGAGTTCCTCCGTCTGATTTCTTAACAAGTTCATAGCCAAGGTAGGTAAAAGCGGCAATCATGGCTGCCTTGCGGCTGGCAAAGGTAGTAAGCCACTTGCTATCACCCACCAAAGGCTCCAAAGCCTGAGCCATCACCGAATCAATGCCCGACAGGATACATTTGGCACCAACAAGCTCAGCTATGCGGACTGTTTTCAGTAACTGGCTGGCAACCTCGGCATCCCCTCCCACTGCTGCTGACAGGTCAATGAGAGCAACCCGGATTTTTTCAGCCCTGATGTGCTCCACCATTTTCTTCCTGATGCGCTCGAAACGTATACCATCAAGTCTTCCCGCGATTGTTACCACGGACATTCCCTCTAAAGGCTCAATTATGGGAGTACCAAGGTCTCTCCATTCCTCAATTTCAGCTTCCAGTTCGCGGCAAACTTCCTGTAATTTTGTTTCAGCGGTTTTCCACGGCCGATAGACTTCAAAGAAACCCACTGCGCCGATATAGTTATTTGAGCTGCCGCTAAGGTGAGATGCCGAGATACGCACCGGGATTAATTTCCCAGCTTTTGTCTTGAGAATAGATTCGTGATCATGAATTACCCCGCCGCCGAGATGGAGTTTGCGATTAGTTTCCCGGGCATGTCTTTCTGTCTCGTAAACCATGATAATACTTTTACCAATCAATTCCTGCGTTCCGTACCCCATGAGTTCAATGGTAGCCCGATTAACAAACGTGATAATACCCTTCCCATCGATTGCTATAACAGCGTAGGGAGAGCTTTCCAGTAGAGCATCCAGATAACCGCCACGAGTTCTTTGAGGTTTTACTGCCTTTTCCATAGCCATCCTTTCCCCTAAAATTTAGCGTATCTATTATATGCTACCTGAATTCATCGCTTCAATTATTAGCTCGATTTACGACACGAATTTATACATCAGAGAGCTGATGGACACCACAATTGACATTCGGTTGATACCGGTGTTATCTTCTTTAGGCAGGAAACAGGAGCAGGGAATTGACAGACGCCAGCAAACAATTTAAAGCAAACCCCCCTTCATTTCTGGAAAAAGCAATTAAAGAATATGTTGCTGCCAGTGCCGTCAACCGGCTCCCCGCTTTCTCCAATGAGCCTATTTTCGATGAGCCACTGGTCGGTTTCGCTGACGGAGACGACCCTATCTTTTTAGAGTATAAAGAAGAAAGGATAATCGGAGCATTGCACTACACCCCCAGGGAGATTCTGGAAAAACATATAGCCCAGAGGACTGGGGGAGACGGCAAGAAACCAAACTATAGTAGTGTGATCTCCTACATCCTGCCTATTACGCATAAGACCCGACTCAGCTTACGCCGGGAGACCCAGGTAGCATCGGTACGCTGGAATCATACCCGCTGGCAGGGACAATCTCTCATTAATGAGCTTTCGCTCCATCTGGTATCCCTGCTGGAGAAACTGGGACACCAGGCTATCGCTCCCGAGCAGTCAACTTTTTATCAGATATCAGAGCTGCCTGACAGGCTAGTTTCCAACTGGTCACAGAGGCATATTGCCTATGCCGCCGGCCTGGGGACATTCAGTCTCAACGACGGCTTTATTACTCCGAAGGGGATAGCCATGCGTTGCGGCAGTGTAGTATGTGACGCTGAGATTACGCCAAATTCAAGACCATATGATAACTATATAGCTAATTGCCTGTTCTATAGAGGAAGTTCCTGCCGGCGTTGCATTGAACGCTGTCCATCGGGAGCTATCAGCGAGAAGGGGCATGATAAGCAAAAATGCAGAAACTTTCTGTCTTTCGAGCAAAAGAGGCTGCTCAAAGAACTGGGCAGAGAAGGTGAGCCTTACATGGGGAAATATATTGGCTGCGGACTATGCCAGACTAAAGTACCATGCGAAGCAGGGATTCCACCGGATTTATCGAGCTAGAAAACGCAATTTACGGGGAGATAAGCGAATTTTTTATGAATTTATGTGAATTTTCTCGTTTTTTGCGGTCATTGCTATTGACATTTCACGAGTAACTAGCTATTATCTTAAAAAAAGGAGGTGAACCGAATATGCAGGCCTATTGTATGAAATGCCGCAAAAAGAAAGAGATGAGCAACCCCAAACCCATAAAGATGAAGAATGGCAAGCCGGCTACCCAGGGTGTCTGCCCAACTTGCGGCACCAAGATGTTCAGAATCGGCAAGAGCTAACGGAATACATAGGAGACCAGGAAAACCAGGTCTTTGAGTACAGAGGCCTGGTTTTTCTTTGTATGGGCTCATTGTGCACCTGAGTAAATGAGGCTATAATACTTCGCTAACAGTGAACCAAGATTATGAACCCACCATCAAACGTAAATCATGTACCTCAACACATAGCTATCATCATGGATGGCAACGGTCGCTGGGCTAAGAAGCATCACCTGCCAAGACAGGAAGGACATAGAAGAGGCGCTCATAGCGCCCAGCGTGTTATAGAAACCTGTATCGACTATAACATCCCCAATCTCACCTTATACGCTTTTTCTACAGAGAACTGGAGCCGTCCCAAAGTTGAGGTAGAAGGAATATTGAAACTTCTCGAGGACAGGCTTGACGAAGGCATTAAGTTCGCCCTGGACAAGGGAATTAAAGTCCGCCACCTGGGGAAACTCGACAGGTTACCTGATAAAATCAGGAATAAGATAAAGGAAGCAACAGAACGTACCAGAGATAATGAACGACTCACTCTGGGACTCGCATTCAATTACGGTGGCAGGGATGAAATCGTCGAGGCTATCCAGCGGATCATCCAGAGTGGTATAAGCGCTCAAAACATCAACGAGTCTACAGTGTGTGATTCCCTCTATACAAGAGGTATGCCCGATCCTGACCTGATTATCCGCACTGGCGGTGAAATGCGCCTGAGCAATTTCCTCCTGTGGCAGGCGGCTTACGCCGAAATTTATTTCACCGATGTCCTCTGGCCGGATTTTAACAAGAGCGAAATCAATAAAGCTCTCAACGATTTCAACAAGCGTCAGCGTCGCTTCGGCGCGCTCCGCGAAGAGTAAACAGACGCGGTGGTTGCGAGGCTGTGCCGTTTGACATTATTCGTTTTACGATATATTCTCTTAGATTGACTACAGAATAAACAAAATGCATAAACTGCTGGATGCTATCGATTCACCTGAATCCCTCAAGAAACTAAGCAGGGATGAACTGAATGCTCTCTGTGCTGAGATTCGAGATGTCCTGCTCAATACCGTAACCGTCACTGGAGGTCATCTCGCATCCAACCTCGGCGTGGTAGAGCTTACCATAGCCCTTCATCGGATTTTTAACAGCCCCAGAGACAAAATTATCTGGGATGTGGGGCATCAAAGCTACACCCACAAGCTGCTCACCGGACGCAAGCAGCGCTTTTCCTCGCTGCGCCAGCACGGAGGCATCTCCGGCTTTCCCGACCCCGATGAAAGCACCCACGACCCTTTTTCCGCAGGGCATGCCAGCACCTCGATATCAGCCAGTGTCGGCATGGCAATAGCACGCGACCTTGCTGGCGACAATTATGATATCGTGGCTGTCATCGGCGACGGCGGTCTCACCGGCGGAATGTCTTTTGAAGCGCTCAATCATGCCGGACACCTCGGCGCCAATCTCATCGTGGTATTAGCCGATAACGGCATGTCCATTTCGCCAACCGTTGGTGCAGTTTCCAGAGAACTGAATAAAATTCGCCTTTCTCATCGCTTTCTGAAGGCAAAAACAGAGACGAGGAGATTTATCAAAGGCGCCTTCCTCGGCGACCAGATTGAATGGGTAATGCAGCGCATCACGCAAGGCGCTAAAGCGGTAGTTCTGCCTACCATGCTCTGGGAAGAGCTTGGTTTCACCTATATCGGCCCAGTCGATGGGCACAATATACAGGAAATAGAGACTGCCCTGGAGCAGGCAAAAACATGCCCTTCAAAACCCGCCTTCGTTCATGTCATCACCACCAAAGGAAAAGGACTCAAGGAAGCTGAAGAAGCACCGGTGCTATTCCACAGCGTCTCACCTCAAGGCAACGGTTCCAAAAAAGTAATCTCCTATAGCGAAGTATTTTCCGAGACAGTGGTCAGACTGGCCAGGGAAAATCCGAAGCTGATAGTGATTACCGCTGCAATGTCCGACGGCAATTGTCTGGAGCCAATGGCGCGAGAGTTCCCTTCACGCTTCTTTGATGTAGGTATCTGTGAAGAGCATGCCGTGACCATGGCAGCGGGTATGGCAACGCAAGGATTTATCCCTGTTCTCGCTATTTACTCCACGTTCTTGCAGCGCGGTTTCGACCAGATGATTCATGACGTCTGTGTCCAGGACCTGCCTGTGGTCTTTGCCCTCGACCGCGCCGGGATTGTCGGCGAGGATGGCAAAACTCACCAGGGCATTTTCGACCTTTCCTATCTGACGCTCATGCCGAATATGATCGTGTCGGCGCCGAAAGATGAAAATGAGCTTCAGCACCTGCTTTACACCGCAACTCAGACTCAACACCCCATAGCTATCCGTTATCCACGTGGAGCAGGAACCGGTGTAACCCTGGAAAAAGAGTTCAAAAGTTTGCCGATTGGGAAAGGGGAAAGCATCCGAGCCGGTAAGGACATCATCCTGCTCGCCATCGGTTCAACCGTCCAGCCAGCCCTGCTAGCAGCCAAGGAACTGGCGAAACAGAACATCGATGCAGGGGTGGTTAACGCACGCTTTGCCAAACCGCTCGACTCCGAGCTTATCCTGGGATTAGCCAAAAGCGCTGGTAAAATCATTACCATAGAGGAAAATACCCTCTGCGGTGGGTTCGGCAGCGCCGTGCTGGAATTACTGGAAACAGCAGGTCTTACTAACGTGAAGGTGAGAAGGTTGGGCATACCCGATGAGTTTGTGGAACACGGTCATCCCAGCGTGCTGCGCGCCAAGTATAAACTGGATTCACCGGGAATAGCTCAGCAGGTCCTTTCGTTATTCCCCGAGCTTATCACGGTAACCGCATAAAAAGTGAGACACCCTCTCAGGAGGGTGTCTCTTCGCCGACTGTTCTACTGTCTCTCGGATATGTCAAAAAGCAAATGCTGGACTTCCCAATCCCAGGCTCTGCTCCACCGTCTGAATAAGAAATCCCATATCGAAGGGCTTTTGAATATAGGCATGCGGCTTAAATTCGGAAACTTTCCTGTTATCGGGATCCAGAACGGACATTACGATGACAGGCACTGATTTCGCCCACTCGAACTTCTCTAATAGTCCGGCAATAAACCAGCCATCGCAATCGGGCAACCTGATATCCAGCAAAATCGAATCCGGTTTCTCATCGAGCAAGTATTTAACCATGTCAGCGCCGCTATAGAATGCCTTCACCTCATGTCCCCTCTTGCTCAGGCACATATTGATGGTCTTGGAGATGAGGGGGTCGTCCTCCACAATCACGATCCTTTTTCTATCCATAACAACGTCACACTTTTCTAAAAGAGCAGCCATATCAGTTACACAATCTCGGTTCGGGTTTCTGTTTCCATACCAAAGTTGGGATGGAACATGAGGTATACCAGCGAGCCAACGCAGGTAAGAAAGATAATTGCCACTGCCCATGGCGCTTTCTTCCCGCCGAGAACACGTCTCCTCTCGACTAACGCTTTCAGGGCGAAAGGCACCAACATCCAGTGGATAAAGGCTATAACAATTATTTTTAAAATTAAGGTGATATCAACTTCCATGGTACTGCTCCTCTCAATATCTATCTGGTACTATTATCGAGCGAGGAGCGTAAAAAAGGCATAAAGAGGCATAAAAAAGTTATAAAGATTTTATAAAGATTCCCAGAATAAACTATAATTATTCATGCAGTTTATATTGGTGATTGCAAATCAACAGAACAAGTTATAGACTAGGTCTCCATAAAAGAAGATAGTACGCATGCAGCAAACATATAATTGCCCTAACTGTTCAGCCCTGGTTGCTTACGGTGAACCGTTTTGTCGTAATTGTGGCACGACTTTTACCTGGGAAGTGCCTCAACCGCCATCTCCCCCACCACCACCGTCATATGATTATCAGCAGTATAATCAGCAACAAGACTGGGGTCAGCAACAACCCCCGGAGCAGGCTGGCTGGAACCAGCAACCAGGTTGGAATCAACCACCGCCTGCCAATCAACAGACAGGCTGGGGATATCCGAATCAATACCAGCAACAATACGGGTATACCCATCCCGGCACTAAGACCCAAAAAAAGAAGCCCTTAAACCGTATCCACCTTATGATAGCCTCGATAGCTATCTTGATAGTAATCGGCGGAATTGGTTATGCCGCAACTGAAATGTTCCCCACAGAGACAAAAAACAGTCCGCTCGGTGACCTGACACCATCGAGCACATCTCCAGTAGCACCGGTAAAACCACCTGTCATAGCATCATTTACCATTAGCCCCACAACAATCAGAAAGGGACAGACAACCACACTGTCATGGAATGTCACCGGAGCTACTGCAATATCCATTGACCAGGGCATTGGAACCGTTTCTGCATCCGGGACAAAAGCGGTATCGCCGACAGAAACCACCACCACCTATGTCCTCACTGCCACCAACGATACCGGTTATATGTCTGCATCAACTACGGTTACTATAAGCGAGCCAGTGGTGCCGGTGATAAACAACTTTACCGCCAATCCAGCTTCTATCAGTTCCGGGCAGACTTCTTCTTTGCAATGGAATGTCAGCGGAGCAACGTCGATTACCATCGACCAGGGTATCGATAATGTTTCGGCATCCGGGTCACGAGATGTAAATCCCTCAAAAACCACCACCTACACTCTCACTGCCACCAACAGGGAAGGCACGGTGACCGCTTCAGCCACGGTTAATGTGGGCACGGCTGGTGCACCAGTGGTAACCAGCTTCACGGCAAACCCAGCCAATATCAACGCCAGTGAGACGTCGACTCTGCAATGGAACGTTGCTGGAGCGACCTCGGTTTCTCTCAATCAGGACGTGGTTATTTCGTCTGGGAGTAAAGAGGTAACTCCGACGGTAACCACCATCTATACTCTAACTGCGCGTAATAATATCGGTACAGTAACCGCATCAGCTACAGTTACCGTAGGTGGCACCACAGCACTGTCAATTGACACGTTTAAAGCCAATCCAACGACTACTTACGATCCGGGTGGTAAGTCAACTCTTCAATGGATTGTACTTGGAGCGACTTCGATTAGTATCACAGACATTGGTAATGTATCTGCATCAGGGACACAGGATGTATACATAACAGGGACTAAAACATTCATTCTCACTGCCACCAACAGCACCGGTCAGACAGCTACCAAGCCTGTTACGGTTAATAAGGGAACGGCACCGGTGATAACCAGTTTTTCTGCCAATCCTAGTATTATTACTGCTGGTCAACCTTCTACTTTGCAATGGACTATCATCGAAGAAGTTACTTCAATTTCCATTGATCCAGACAATGTGACACCGTCACAACCCCAGTCCCATGTAGTGACTCCGGCAGTCACCACTACCTACACACTGAAAGCTAAAAACGGCATTGGCGATGCAATCCCCCTGACCACAACAGTTACAGTCACGGGGAATCCTCCATAATTCACTATAGCCAATTCATTCTGGTCGCAGTTACCAATGTTTACCAGCAATTTCAAATAGCTGGCATGGCTTTAGTACAAACTGCCGGTAACCGGAAGGGCTAAGAGCTAGCCTTATGGCACTTCCAGCAGAAGACTGCACAATCATAGGGTACGTTTAAATAGCGTCCGCTGAAACTGTGGGCTTCCCAGCCTCCATTGCTATCTCTGCCCCTGCTAGTCCAGATAAGTTGTTTGTTACAACGTGTTTTATCATGGTCATGGGTAATAAAGCTACATTCACAGTGTGATGGGTTGGGTGGGCCAGAACCCCCCGCTCTCTTCCAAGCATATTTTACATTGTACTCTAGAAATGCCACGACACCACTCCGACCTAATATCCAGTTAAGACCATTATAGCACCAGTTTGCAAACTATTTAACAGAAATTGCTAAAATTGTGTAACCATAATTCAGTGCTCGTACCATAATGAAACTGGTATCGGGGATTGAACTACGGTGATATAATACAGATTGTGGTCAACACCAAAGACATGCCTGTTAATAAGACAATCCTGTTGCTGGTTACCTCTCTGGCAACTTTCTCCTCGTGTTTATTATCAACAGCAATATTAGTAGCTCTACCTTCGATTGGCAGAGCATTTGCAATGGAAGCCCATCTATTAGGTTGGGTAGCCACGTCGTTTGTCCTGGCAGCAGCCGCGGTGATGATTCCAATCGGTAGACTGGCTGATATATACGGCCGGAAGAAGATATTTAGCTATGGTCTCATTCTGTTCATCATTGCCCTGGTTCTTTGCGCACTTTCACCATCGGCTATTTTCCTCATTCTTTCCCGGGTTGTTCAGGGTATTGGGGCAGCTATGATATGGGGACCGTCACTGGCTCTGCTGAGCTCGGCAGTTCCTATTGCAGAAAGAGGCAGAGCTATCGGCATAAATACGGCTGCGGTATACTGCGGGCTTTCCGTGGGGCCATTCTGGGGCGGGTTTCTTACCGATGTTTTAGGCTGGCAAAGTATATTCTATTTCGGCGCATTAGTAGCTATGCTGGCAGCCATCATTGCTTTCTGGAAACTCGGCGGGGAATTTACTGAGTCAAAAGCGGAAAAAATGGACATCAGCGGTTCGGCAACTCTGGTTATCTCGCTGGTATTTATTCTGTATGGATGTTCTACGCTGCCCGGTCTTTCCGGCGCACTGTTTATCCTGGCGGGTTTGATAGGAATGGTAGCGTTCTACCGGATAGAAATAAAAACAGTGAACCCGGTTTTAAATGTAAACCTGTTCAGCAATAACAAAGCTTTTGTTTGCCTTCTGGTAGCAATACTGTGCCTCTACTGCGCTACCTTCGCCTCGAATTTTCTGTTAAGCCTCTACCTTCAGTACAACAAAGGATTCTCCCCCACGGTAGCAGGTGCCATACTTGTGCTACAGCCTGTGATGATGGCTATTCTGGCACCGATTTCTGGCCGTCTTTCCGATAAAATCGAACCGGTGAAAGTCTCTTTGTTAGGAATGGGATTGACCTGTATCGGACTTATCCTCTTTTCGCTTTTGAGTGAAGGGGCTCCTCTCTGGTATATTTTTACCAGCTTAATTATCTTTGGCACTGGCTTTGGCCTGTTTGCCTCTCCTGCTACCAATGCGGTAATGAGTTCAATCGATAAAAAGTTCTTTGGTGTGGCATCAGGTATTGTGGCAGCGTTGCGGCATGGTGGGCAAGCGATTAGTATGGCGATTATGATGATAGTACTCACCATATATATCGGCAATACCCAGATAACTCCGCAGTACTATTCAGCCTTTCTGAATAGTATGAAAATAGGATATGCTATTTTTTTAGCCGTTTGTCTCGGCGGCATGGTAGCTTTAATAGCCGGAAGCAAGTTCAGGTCAAACCGATGAATTGCCGGGCAGATATCATGCATAGTTTATTAACGATGAGCAATAGTAACTGATGGTATCGAAAAAGGTAAACGGTGCGTTATCATGAACACATTCGCCATAATCATAGTTTTCTTTCTTGTCCTGGAGTTCGCCCTGGAGCTGGCTGGAAACCTGCTGAATCTAAAGGCCTTGAAGCTGGAATTGCCTCCGGCTTTGCAGGGAATATACAAGTCAGAAGAGTACCGCAAATCTCAGGAGTACCTCCGTCGCTACCACGCGTTTTGGTTTATTGGTTAGCAGCTTTTCACTGGTTCTGCTGCTGGCTTTCTGGTTCTGTGGAGGTTTTAACTGGTTGGACCAGGTTGTCAGGGCTTGGAACTTCATCCCGCTTGTAAGCGGGTTGCTCTATATCGGAATACTGTTCTTTGCCTATAGCCTCCTTATATTACCGTTTAGCATTTATGACACCTTCGTGATTGAAGAACGTTTCGGCTTTAACAGGACCACTCCACGCACGTTCTTCCTTGACCGGGTGAAAGGACTCCTGCCTGGCTCTACTACTGGGGGGACTGCTTTTGGCAGGTATTCTGGCATTGTTCCAGTATGCTGGTATTACTGCCTGGCTTTACTGCTGGGCTGCGGTGGTTGTAGTTTCCTTGGCCATGCAGTACGTAGCTCCGACCTGGATTATGCCACTGTTCAATAAGTTCACGCCGATGGAGTCAGGGGAGCTTAAAGAGGCAATTCTAGGATATGCTCGTTCGGTCAATTTCCCTATTAAAAATGTTCTCGTCATGGATGGCTCCAAGCGGTCCAGCAAATCAAATGCCTTCTTCACGGGATTTGGCCGCAACAAACGCATTGCCCTGTTCGATACTTTGATAGCGCAACACACTGTTCCGGAAATGGTGGCGGTGCTGGCACATGAGGTCGGGCACTATAAGAAAAAACATATTCTTCAGGGAACCATAATCGGTATTGTACACACAGGAGTAATCTTCTTTCTGCTATCGCTATTTCTGGGTAGCCCGGAGCTTATTCCAGGCTTTTTATATGAGACAGGAATCTATCTATGCCGGACTGCTCTTCTTTGGCCTGCTTTATACCCCGATAGAGCTGGTGTTATCGATAGTGATGCAAATGGTTTCCCGAAAGAATGAGTACGAAGCTGATCGATTTGCCACGGAGACTATAGATGAGCCAGGCAATCTCATCGATGCCCTCAAAAAACTATCAGCCACAAACCTGTCGAATTTAACGCCGCATCCTTTCTTCGTTTTCTTAAATTACTCTCATCCCCCTTTGATGCAGCGGATACAAGCAATACAAAAAAACCGCTGAAAAAAGAGGTGCGGGAACCTTCCTAAATAAGAATTTTGCAGTTAAAACAAAAATAAAAATAGCCCGTAAACCAGTAGATTCACAACCGTAAGCGGTGCACCTATCTTCACGAAATCCAGGAAGGTGATAGTTTTACCCGTTCTCCTTTCGGCATTCTGGATTATTATCACATTACTGGCTGCGCCAAGGATGGACAGATTCCCGGCAATAGTGCTTCCCGCCGCCAGTGCCATCATTCCACTTGTAGAAACTCCCAGATGTACTAATATTGGCAGATAGAGCGCTACCAATGGGACATTAGAGATCAGCTGACTCAAAATAACACTTACCGCCAAAATCACACCAACTGAAGCCAGGTTCAGATTTGTGGCATTCATGATATTCTGGAAGAAACCGGACTGCCAGACGCTCTCCATGAGGATAAACATGGCAGCGAAGAAAATCAAGGTAAACCAGTCGATTTTTCCAATTACCCTAAATCTTCTGGAGCTAAGCAAAACGATGGGAAGTGCCGATGCCAGAGCAATGTAAGTCAGCCTGAAATCAATGGGTAAACCGAGAAATACCACCGTTATCTTGGCCAGCACGAGGACAAGCAACAAGATGAGAGAAACCTTACAGAGAAAAGCCAGCCTGTGATCCTTTATGAACTCCGGATCATGGTTTAACGGCTCGCCATGAAAATGACCCCGGTAAAAAAGTCGCAGTAGCAGGTAGGTCAGGAACAAATTGATAATGGTTGGTATCAGCAGAAATTTCAAAAAGGTAACAAACGGATTGGCGACATTACCATTGATGGCGATGAGCAGATTCTGGGGATTACCGATTGGACTGGTGACACTACCTATGGTCACCGCAAATGCCAGAGAGAGCAACAATATTTTCGGCTGCAGGTTATTCCTTTTAGCGAATGAAAGTACCACCGGTGTTCCAATTATGGCCAGTGTATCATTCATCAAAAAGGCCGATAGTAAGCCCATCCCGAATAGAATAAAGAGCACCAGGCTATTCAGGGATTTTGCCCTTCTGAAGAGTAAATATGATAAATGGGACAGGTAGCCACTTTCTTCCAGAGCCTGTCCTATGATGAAAACACCAAAGAGGAACAGCATTACATCTGGATTAATTGACTGTAATGCTTCCAGGGGAGAGATTTCGCCAGCAATTAGCACTGCCAGCGCGCCAAAGAGCATTACTTGCCAGATTTGGAAGCGTATATTGCCCAATTGCCGTACCGCAATCAGAACAAAGACGATAAGCAGAATTACTATCGATATCATAGTAAAGACAGCGCCCCGCGCGGCCCTTTTTCCATTTCCCTGAGTATTAACAGAAAACTGGCTCAGAAGCCAGCTCTCTCAAGGATATCCTTTCACTGTAAATTAATTTTGAATCCTATTTTATCAGGCTTTTATGTGGCGGTCACCTCCCTGAGGTGACTCTCACAAAAATTTTGTTTGTATTTCCACCCACCTTGATGCTATACTCGTGCAAGCTCGGCCTTCGCATCCGAATTACCCGGACAATACTAAGGTATTGGGTGACATTTGCCATATCAAAAGCTAATACTATAAATTCAGGAGGATACTTATGAATTACAAAGACCTGAGAGGCTGGTTAAATGAAGTTGATAAGATGGGTGAGCTTAAACACATTACCGGAGCGCACTGGGACCGGGAAATAGGCGCCATCAGTGAATTAATGGCAGAACGCAGCAATAACCCCGCCCTGTTATTCGATAAAATTCCAGGTTATCCCGAGGGATACAGGGTACTGAGTAATGCTTTTCAAACTCACGCGCGTACCGCATCAGTCCTGGGAGTTCCGCGAGACCTGAAAAGCGTGGAAATGGTGGATGCCTGGCGGAAGCGACTGAAACAAATCAAGCCAATACCGCCTGTCGAGGTCAAGAAAGGTCCCATCAAGCAAAATATCTTGAAGGGGAAAGATGTCGACCTGTTTAAGTTCCCAACACCAATCTGGCATGAGCTTGACGGGGGAAGATTTTTAGGCACAGGATGTGCGGTGGTAACCAGGGACCCTGATGAAGGCTGGAGTAACCTGGGATGCTACCGATGCAGGGTCTTCGATAAAAACCTCATAAGTGTTGGGTTCAATCCAGGGAAGCATGCAACCATCATGATGGAGAAATACCATAGCAAAGGCAAGAGCTTCCCCTGCGCCATTATATGCGGTATGGACCCCGTCCTGTTCCTGGCAGCTGGCCACCCGCTCACGGGCTCCAGCGAAAGTGAATATGATTTCGCTGGCTGGGTAAAGGGTGAGCCAATCGAGGTAATCAAGGGTGAGGCAACAGATTTGCCCATCCCAGCGACCGCAGAGATTGTGATTGAAGGTGAGATACCACCCCCTGATAAAATGGGAAGGAAAGACGATGGCCCCTTTGGCGAGTGGCGCAGGTCCTATAACTCAGCTCTCCATCCGATTATGGTGGCGAAATCTATCCTGTACAGAAATGACCCGATAATACTCGGCGTCCCGCCGTGGAAAGCACATATCCCATTCCCCTATGCTATCCCTGTAATGGCGTCGGAAATCTGGAATGTGCTGGAATATGCCGGTATCCCCAATGTAACCGGCGTCTGGTTCGGTTTAGGATTTATTTGGCCGGTCTTTTGTGTAATTTCGATCAAGCAGAGCTACTCCGGGCATGCTAAACAGGCGGCACTGGCTGCCGCATCATCCCGGGCGAACACCGTGGGGGGAATGTTTGTGATAGTTGTCGATGATGACATCGATATCACCAATGAGAAGGATGTGATCTGGGCAATTACCCAGAGGGCAGAAATAGAGAATATGCAAATTATTACCGGTATACAGACAAAGGCGGGAACTCCGAAAGTGACCAGGACCTCAGGTGGCAAACCGGTGCTGGTCAATGACAGGATAATCATTGACGCCTGCTGGCCTTATGAAAAGCGTGACAAGTTCCCAGTAACATCCCAGTTCAGTTCCGAGTACCAGAAAAAAATCATGAAGAAATGGAAGTCACTTTTTTAAACAGATGATAAAAAGTATGGACAGACCTGAAGGTCTGTCCATACGCTGACAGGCGGAACAACCTGCGAACCCTCGAACAGGTTTAAAAACCTATCCCTGCATCTTGTATGAATTATGTAAGAGAAACAGCGAACTACCTGAAAATCTTACTCGGGTTTTACGAAACGATAGCCGATGCGAGGCTCGGTCACAATAAAATACGGATTGGCAGGGTCATCTTCAATCTTGCGACGGAGCTGCCCGATGAATACACGAACGTATTCGCTTTCCTCTCCATATTCGGGTCCCCAGACATTATGCAGCAGCTCTTTATGAGTAAGCACTTTTCCATGATTGGAAACCAGATAGGTAAGTAACTGGTACTCAGTGCCGGTCAGTTTGATAATGCTTCCTTTCCGTTTCACCACCCGCTTCGCCAGGTCAACTTCCAGGTCACCCGCAATGAATACCGGCGTAGCAGGTGATACGCTCGTCGAGTGCCTCAGCGCCACCCTGATTCTCGCCAGCAGTTCTTCCATGCTGAAAGGTTTGGTCACATAGTCGTCAGCGCCCTCATCCAGAGCCCTTACCTTATCCTTCTCATCGCCCCTGACGCTGAGAATAATGATAGGCATACTGGCAAACTCACGGATGCGGCGGCATGCCTCGATACCATCCATGCGCGGCATATTCACATCGAGTACGATAACATCCGGGAGGACACGCCCTGCCACCTCCACCGCCTCCATCCCATCCTGAGCGAGATGCACCTCGTAGCCGCGTGCTTCCAGATTGGCGCGGACAAACATCCGTATCTTGGGTTCGTCATCAGCCACAAGCACTTTAATTTTCTGCGCCATTACTTTTCCTGCCTCACTTGTCTTCTGGTTTCGCTACAGGCAATCGAAAGTAAAACGTGGAACCCTGCCCCAACACACTCTCAGCCCAGATTCGCCCGCCATGCTCCTGAATAATAGCTCTGGCAAATTGCCAGACCCAGACCGGTACCTCCAGGTCGCTGCCGCTTCTGGCTGCCCCGGTAGAACTTATCGAATATCTTGCTCAAATCTTCAGGGGGCATACCCACACCTTTATCAGATACGCTCACTTCCACCTCACCATCAACTGACCTAGCTACTACCGTAATCATGGTATTTTCCTGAGAATACGCTGCTGCGTTCTCCAGAAGATTCACCATCACCTGCCGTATCTGATTTCTATCCACATAGACCTCCGGCAACACGGGGTCAATGCTCACGTCAAAGGTATGTTTCTTGTCAACCCATTTTTGATGCGCCAGAGCATCGCGGATGATGTCTGCTATATGGCAGCGCTCCCTGTCGGGCACCCAGACACCAGCCTCGAGCTTACTCATATTAAGCAGATTGGTGACCAGGCTTGCTAACCTGTCTGTCTCCTCGTTAATGCCATTCAACAGCATCTCCCTGGTCTCATTATCCCACTCGACATCTTTCTGCAACAGGCTGCTGATTATCCCTTTAATGGATGTCAGCGGTGAGCGAAGCTCATGAGAGACATTGGAGAGAAGGTCGGATTTAAGCTGGTTGAGCTTGATCAACTCCGCTTCCACCTGCTTGCGCTGGGTGATATTGCGCACGGTGGCAACCTGACAGGCGGCGCCGTCGGAATCAATGAACGGCGAGGCAACTACCTCATAAGTCCTGCCATCGGAGAAATTATATTCCCAGCGCTCGGTGCTTCCCTTCAAAACCGAGGGCAACTTACAAATCTGGTCGCAGGGGCTATCAAAGCCGTGAATATGCTCATAGCAGGGAGAGCCGACACCTTTTCCAAATTCGCTCACCATGGTCGGGTTCATGAACCGTATCTTATAGTCGGAGCCAATTATAAAAACCCCGTCTTTCATCCTTTCCAGGATACCGAGGAATCTATCCCTATCCTCCTGTACCAGCTTCTCCAGATAACCACGCCGCTCCATTTCTTTAAGCTCTGTGGTGACATCCCGGGCGATATGCTGAAATCCAACTGGCTTACCATCAATCCGCACCACGCTGGTAGTTAGCTTCAATACCGCTACATTTCCTTTTTTACCGACAACTCTTTGCTCATAGGGTTGCTCCACAGGATCGCCGCGAAGCAGTCTGGTACGGACTTCATTCGCCAGACGCAGGCTCTCCTCACTGAGCGAAGAGCCAGCCCTGGTATGGGATAACTCTTCCACCTTGAAGCCGTTAAAATTCGTCGCTGCCTCATTTGCCGATATGATATTGCCGTCCATATCATGAACCCAGATAGCATCATAAGCATTCTCAAAGAGCTGCCGATACTGCTCCTCAGACTGTTGCAGTTGACGGTGGATATCCTGTTGCTGTTGGTAAAGCCGTGCGCTCTTCTCTGCCTGATTACGTGCCATGCCGGTGAGTAAGCCCACCGTTAACGCAAAAATAATGAAAACCGCCACCCGCACTATGGGGTCGGGATATGTGGAAATGAACAATGCCCGAGGTAAAACGAGAAGGAAGGTGACAGCAGTGACAATGATGGCACCCCTGATCTTGAATGCATAGCCAGCATAGATTATCGGGGACAAGAAGAGCAGGCGATGCAAATCATGAACAGTGTACAGAAAGCTCCAGCGTCCAGCCGTCCAGCCAGCGAAATCTACTATTTCGCCGAGATAGTAGAACACCGCACAAAACAAGAGCAGTAAAACCGTTATGAGCCAGTCGATAACACGGCGGCTTCTGATACGCTCAAGCGCTGCTCCCCAGCGAGCAATAATCTCATTCATATAACAAATCAATTGTATAGCATTCAGCAATGCCCTGCCACTAGGCAGGCAAAGACCCACAGGCAACGCTACTCACCCTCCATTATTTACGCTATACTATGGGCATGAAATCATCGGCTGTTCTCACCAGAGAAGATATTACAAAACTTCTAGAAATGACCCCACCCCTGGTCGAAAATCTTGTCGCCGTGGAGCAGCAGCTCCAACCTAATGGCATAGACCTGACGGTGCGGGAAATAGCCATGCTGGGCTCTCCAGGTTGTATCAGCACTCGAAATGAAAGCAGGGTGCTCTCCAGCACATCGCCGCTGGTTTTCGATGGTCTGGGCAAACTGGATTTACTGCCCGGTCCCTATGTGGTCACCTGCAATGAGATAGTTCATCTGCCTAAGAACGTCATGGCTCTGGCAAAGCCCCGCTCCAGCCTGCTGCGCTGCGGGGTCAGCGTTCATACTGCTGTCTGGGATGCTGGCTATTCAGGCAGGTCACAATCCCTGATGGTAGTTTATAATCCGCAGGGATTCCGCATCTATAAAAATGCCCGTTTTATCCAGCTTGTCTTTTTCCCTCTCGCCCAGGATGTAACAGAGGGCTACCAGGGCATTTTCCAGGGGGAGAACGTAAAATCATAAACATTTCAGATACTATTCCGTTAAATATACGTTACTGCACTGTAATACTTTTAGCCGGTATGCGTATATTATCTATGGGAAAAGGTAATTCCCCAGAAGGAGGATCCTAATATGAACAGACTATTCAAAATCTCAATGCCGCTGTTGCTGGCTCTGGTGGTGCTTCTAGCTGTGGGTTGCGCTGCCTCAGATAATGTAGCGCCTATGCCACCATCGATCTCGAGGACAGTGCCAGCGCCAGCACCGGTGCCACTAGCACCTGCTATGGAGAAAGGTACCACCGGCACGGCAGTATACCAGGGTGGCGACGCAAGCTCCGCCCTGCCAGACAGCGATCGCAAAATCATCAGGACAGGGCAGATTACCCTTGAAGTTGCTGTCATAGGCAAAGCAATGGACGAGGTCGCCGCCATAGCTACCGAACTGGGCGGCTTTGTCGTTTCCTCTAATAGATACGGAACCGAAGACCAAACCTCCGGTAGAGTTGCTATCCGTATTCCGGCAACTCGCTTCAGCGATGCCTTTGTCAGGCTGCGCGCTATTGCGGTAAAAGTGCCCAATGAAAGCACCAATAGCCAGGATGTCACCGAGGAATATACCGACCTGAAAGCAAGATTGCGCAACCTGGAAGCTACCGAAGCGCAGTTCCTGTCATTGCTGGAGAAGGCAAAGACAGTAGAAGAAATACTGAAAGTGCAAAAGGAAATATCCAATGTGCGTGGTGAGATAGAGCGAGTGAAAGGGCGCATCCAGTACCTGGACCGCACCACGGATATGTCTCTTATTGAGGTTAACCTTCAGGAGACGAAGACGGTGGGCAAGGATGGCTGGAATGCTCTGGAAACGCTCAAATCGGCGGTCAATGGTCTCATCGGTTTTGGCAAGGTACTGGGCACCATCATTATATGGCTGCTCATTTTCATCCCCCTCTGGGTCATCATCTGGGCTATTGTCTTCTTTATCAGGCGATGGCGCAAGAAGAAGAAAAACCAGGTTACGAAAATGTAAATAGGTCTTCATAAAACAGGCTGACCTCGAGGTCAGCCTGTTTTATTTATTCCCGATCATTTTCAATAGCGAATCAATACTAACTTCGATTTCCTCGGCATTGGTAAAAGGTCCGACTTTGATTTCTTTGATTATCCCCTGACTATCAAGGAAAAAGGTCACCGGAATATCAGAGACTTTATATTCATCAGCTACCTTCCGTTTGGCATCAAGCGCAATAGGAAAGGTGAGATTCCATCGTTCCTTGAAGCTTTTCACCGTTGCCTCATCCTCTAATACATTAACACCGAGCATAACCACTTTATCAACGGGCAAACGCGTGAAAACCGACTGAATCGTAGGCATTTCCCGGACGCAGGCGGGGCATGTTCTCTGCCAGAAATTGAGCATGACCACTTTACCCCGAAAACTGCTCAAGGTAAGGTTTTGACCGTCGAGCATAGGCAGCGTGAAGTCTGGCGCCCTTTTCCCTACCTCGGGGCCTACAGGAGAAGAGGCAAGCGTGGTAAATGTTTTACCAGTATCATAGATTGCCTGATTACCACTGGCGTCTTTGGATATCAGGGTAAAAGCATAGGTGATACTGGGCTTAAGGTTAATTACTGTCACAGCATGATTGAGTGTCAAATCCACCCTGGGCTCCGTCAAAAAGGGAGTAGCCGACCCAACCTCACTCACCATCACCTGGCTGGTAGCTGGTTTATCGGTCTGCCAGGTAATCACCGCACTGCTGTCACCGATGTCTGCAACTGAGGCATTGGAGATAACAGGCAGCGCTGTGCCGCTCTGAGCTGCCGAGGTAAACGTCTGGTCAGTATCATATACCGCTTCATTTCCCCTGGCATCTGAGGACTTAACGGTTATACGGTACTTTATATTGGGCTTTACAGCCGTTACTTTCACTACATGTTTTGTTACCAGGTTTTTATCCGGTTCTGAAGAGACAGAAGCGCCGGTGGGGTCGCGCAAAACAACCTGGCTGGTGGCTTTCTCATCCGTCGCCCATTCAATCGTAGCAGATGAGCCGGTTACGCTGGAAATAACGAATCCTGAGATAGTCGGTGGTTTGCTATCTGCGGGAGAAGATATAATCCGCCCAAGACCAAATACCAGGAAAACTATCAACAAAGCAGCAATAACCACAATCGTAGCTGCTCTGACGGGGGTGCGCCCCTCTTTTTGCGGTGGTTTTTTAACTTTTTCCTTGTCCTCTGCCGGCTTTTCCCCGACATAGGTTTTTCCTGAAGCTGAAATACCGTCCACCCGGTAAACAGGAGGGTGTATTTGTTCTTTCACCAGTTTTGAGACCAGGACTGGGTCTTTTGATAACGACTGTTGACGCTGCGGCGCTGCGTCTGTGCTTACTGTTTCTGCTGGAGCAACTTCAGTATGTTCCTCTGGCTGCGGTTTTCTGGCGGGTTTCTCCTGTTTCTTCGCTTTCAGCGGTGGCTTTTTCAGTTTAAGCTCCGGGATGTTAACCTTCGCCGGTCCGCCGATTTCATCAGAGGACTTGGCACTAACCAGAGTTTGAAGCTTGGGCACCTCTTTTTTAAGCTGCTCAATCTTTTTCCGCAGCGGCTTCACCTGTGTCCAGTATGCTTCCGCACGTATCTCACGCACGTTAAATCTTATTTGCAGTAGCTCGTGGTCTCTCTGCGTAGCTTCCAGTTCTTCAGCCTTTTTATCAAACTCTTTGCGCAGCTTTGCCTTTACTGACTTTATGGAATCTTTCACCTCAGCCAGTATCGCATCATACTCTGCCTTGAGGTCATGGTACTGTGCTTCCTCAAGAGAGCCTTCATCTTTCAGCTTCTCCAGATTTGATAGGAAAAGCTCGACCTTTTCCTTCTTGGAAAGAGCTACCCTTAATTCTTCATCCATTGCGTCTATTTATCTCTCTGCGCTTTTTATTGAGCAAGTTAAGAATTATAATTGATTCCAGCGCCCTCTTCCAAATCGAAGCGTCATAGCCCCCTCTAAACACCTGCAGAACTACATCATCCATGATACCATAGTACAATGGGAGCGAAATAGAGAGCACACTGAAGACCAACATTGAGACTTTATGCTACTATATGTGCCTGATAAGGAAGCGCAAACATGGAATCACTACTCCACAGGGATACCACCCACAAGGATATCTGGCTTAAACTTATCCTCGCCATTCCCGTCGTCGTCATTCTGATACCGGCGTTGTATTCTCTGGCGAGCAACGATACTAGGACAGCATATGAAATGCTGGTGATTGTTGCTGTGATAATAATTGTCATGTGGCTTATCATTCCCCGCCAGTACCTCATCTTTGACAACAAGGTGAAAATAGTCCTGGGCGGTCCATTCTCGTTCAGCGTTCACTTCACTACTATTAAAACCGCTCGAATTCCGAAGGGAACTACGTTTGGCGTTAATTTCCCTAGCTCACTTTCCAGCAACCACGTCGTGGAAATCGTCAGGAACAGGAGATTGAGTGTCACCATCACACCGAATGAGCGCGACCTTTTCCTGAAGACACTGGAGAAAGCGCTGAGTGACTGGAAAACATACCAGAACAGAGGAGCTCAATGAAACCAATCGAATGGTTGGGCGATAAGCTGAAAATCCTGGACCAGACCAGACTGCCTGCCAGCATCGTTTTTCTGGAAACGAGCAGGCATAGCGATGTAGTGACCGCCATTAAGGAGTTGAAAGTCCGCGGTGCGCCAGCCATCGGTGTAGCTGCCGCTTATGGGATTGCGCTCGGAGCCAGGAATATAAAGGGCAGAAGCAAACCTGAGTTCTACAAGCAACTGGATGAGATAATGGAGAGCTTCGCCACAGCCCGCCCCACCGCAGTGAACCTGTTCCATGCCATCGACAGAATGAAGAGCGCCGCCACAAAGTACGATATCATTTTCCAGATAAAAGAGTCCCTTCTCGATGAGGCGAAGAGAATCCACGCTGAGGAGGAAACGGCTACAGAGCGGCTCAGCCAGCTTGGCGCCGAGCTGATTAAGGATGGCTTCACCATAATGACGCACTGCAACGCCGGGCCACTGGCAACCGCAGGCTACGGCACTGCATTGGGCATCATCATCGCTGCCGCAGCACAGGGGAAAAAGGTGAGTGTCATTGCTACAGAGACCCGCCCTCTCCTCCAGGGAGCCCGCCTTACCACCTGGGAGCTCTTGCAGGAGCAGATACCGACAACCCTGATTACCGACTCTATGGCAGGGCATTTCTTACACCAGGGCAAGGTGGACTGCGTCATCGTCGGCGCCGATAGAATCGCCGCCAATGGTGACACTGCCAATAAAATCGGCACCTACTCTCTTGCCGTCCTTGCCTTCGAAAATAAAGTTCCCTTCTACGTGGCAGCTCCCAACAGCACCGTCGACCTCTCCATTGACTCTGGAGCGGACATACCCATTGAAGAACGCAATCCTGAGGAGATAACCACCATCGCCGGCACACGTATCGCCCCCGAAGGAATCAACGTAGCCAATCCCGCCTTCGACGTCACCCCCAATCACTATATAACTGCTATAATTACGGAAACAGGTATAGCAACCAGACCTTTCGGGTATCGATTAAGAAAACTAGCTACAGGAGGCAACTAATGGCTGAAGCCAGAATCGGAGTTATTGGCGGCAGCGGGCTGTATCAAATAGAGAGCTTGACCGATGTCAAGGAAATCAAGGTGAAAACGCCGTTCGGCGACCCCAGCGATAGTATCACCATCGGTAACCTTAACGACGTAAGGATTGCCTTTCTGCCCAGGCATGGCAGGGGACATCGCATCATCCCCACCGAAGTGCCGTCAAGAGCCAATATCTATGCGCTCAAATCTCTCGGCATCGAGAGAATCATCTCCGTTTCTGCTGTGGGCAGCCTCAAGGAGCATATCAAACCGATGGATATCGTTATCCCTGACCAGATGATCGACCGCACCAGAAACAGGGTGAATTCTTTCTTTGGCGGCGGCATCGTGGGACACGTAGCTTTTGCTGAGCCGTTCTGCCCGGTGCTCAGCGATGTCTTGTACCAAAGCGCCCATGAGACAGGAGTGCGCGTCCATGATGGCGGCGTCTGCATCATCATGGAGGGACCACAGTTCTCCACCAGGGCCGAATCGGAGCTTTACCGTTCCTGGGGAGCGGACATCATCTACATGACCGGCTTGCCTGAGGCAAAACTGGCTCGCGAGGCAGAGATATGCTATGCCACCATCGCCATCGTCACTGACTACGACTGCTGGAATGAGAAGGTGGAATCGGTAACCACGGAAATGATCCTGGCTAACCAGCGTAATAGCGTAAATACTGCCAAAAAAATTATTGAGCTGGCAACGGCTCGTCTGTCTGAGGCACGAGATTGCGCCTGCGCTACAGCGCTGAACAATGCCATTGCTACTGCGCCGGAGCTTATCCCGGAGAAAGTAAAGAAAGACCTGAACATAATCATCGGGAAGTATATTAAATAGAGGGCTTTTATGACATCGAAAATCGAATTCGGCTGCTTGCCCACGATTATCGGGAGTATGCCTCATACCGACGCCAAAGAGGCTTGCGCGCTCGTTGCCAGATATCTGCCTGACCTCCCCGCCTGGCCGCAGTTGCCTAAACGCTCTAACCTGGAGAACATGTATATCCAGTACAGCGAGGGATTCCCCGGCGTAGTGGTCGAGGGAAGCAAAATATACGTAGAGCGCTCTGCCGATTTCGATGAGCAACTGGAGAAACTATACAACGCTGCCTCTGAAAATAAGACTGACGACTATGGCATCAGCCCCAACTATGCCGCTGGATTACATGCCTTCCTCTCCCTTAAGGAAAAACATCCTCGCATGGCGAAAGGGCAAATCACCGGCCCTATAAGCTGGGGGCTCTGTGTCACCGACCGGGAGCAGCGAGGCATTCTCTATGACGAGCTTCTCGCCGAAACCGCAGCTAAATTCCTGAGACTGAAAGCCATGTGGCAGGAGAATTTCCTGAGGCAAATTTCTAAGGATACACTTATATTTTTTGATGAGCCTTACCTGGCTTCTCTGGGCTCGGCTTTCGTTGCTATCTCTAACGAACAGGTCAGCGCACTGCTTGAGGAAGTTCTGAGCGGCTTGCAGGGGCTTACCGGAGTCCACTGCTGCGGCGCTACCGACTGGTCGGTGCTGCTGAAAAGCTCGATTGATGTGTTGAGCTTCGATACCTATAACTATGCCGATTCTCTAAGCTGCTATCCTGCTGAGGCGAAAGCCTTTTTGCAACGTGGCGGCACCATCGCCTGGGGCATTGTCACCAATGAGGAGGAGTCGCTGAGAAAAGAGACTTTATCCAGTCTTTACGACCGACTTGGTGAAGCAATGGCTCCATTTACCCGCGACGGTATTGCCTTCAAACAGCTTGTAGCCCAGAGCATACTGACGCCTGCCTGCTCGCTGGCATCCATGTCCATCGAAGCCGCCGAGAAAGCATTACAGCTCCAATCAGAACTTTCGGCGAAACTGCGGAGCAAATACACACCATAAACCCCTGATCGGGAGAGCTAAACCCCTCGGCTGTTACCAACAACAACTCTGTCATTGCGAACGAAGTGCGGCAATCCCGTGGGCTCAATGGGAACCCACGAGTTCCTTGTGATTGTTTAAAAGATGTCATTGCGGTTGATATTTAGTACCAAATTAAGTACTATAGTCAGTACCATAGTCAGAATTTTTATAAAAGAGGTTATATTACAATGACCACACGCATTATCACGGTAAGTGAACTTAAAGCTAAGCTGGGAGCACTAATGGACGAACTGGGAAATAAAAGGTTTCCGATGTATGTAACCCAACATGGAAAACCCAGGGCGGTACTGGCATGTTATGACGAATACGAGGCTATGCTCCAGAAGATAGAGGATCTTGAAGACTTGCTGGCAATGAAAGAATCTCTTGCTGCCCCTGAAAAAGAAGCCGTCAGCTTAAAAGAGTATGAGCGAAAACGAGCAGCGCGTGTTCGAAGTTAGGCTTCGGAGCAACAGGATACAGCGGGAGCTGGATAGTTTGCAGAAGACTGACTATGAGCGTGTTATAGTGAAACTCAGAGCGCTTTCCGCTGATCGCAGACCAAAAGGCTGCGAAAAGCTCCTTGACCACATTTACCGCATTAGAGTTGGTGATATACGGATAATCTATCTTATAGACGAACCAGTGAAACGTATTGAAATAGGCGCTATACGACGCCGAACCGAAAGAACGTACAGGGAAATACAAGATTTATTTCGTTGATGATATGAACCTTGTATTTCGCCACTCAGTTAGAAAATTGAGGCCTTAGTGCGCCAGGGGTGTAATATTGCCTGCTGAGTACCAACTGGATTTGGTTATTGAATATTGTTTGCCGTCATATATAGTCAATCACAACTTACATTTCAATTTCCAAATTGCTCTTTATTAGTTAGCAACAATTTATCGAGTTTCTCCGGATCTAAGTATTCTATATGACGAGAAAGTATACGAATTGTATGTCTTAGAATATTGACTCCAAGACGAACAGTAGATATTTCCTCTTTCTCGCTTAGTTTAATAACTTTTTTTCTTTCAGCTTTCTTTGAACCGTGTATAACGCTGCTTCTATAAGCATAGATACTCTTACAAAGTTTGAATATTTCCACAGGAGATAGGTCTTCAAATTTCTCAATTATCGACAATGCTGCTACCCTCATCGCAAGCTTATATGTAATCTCGTCCCTTGTGTCACTGGCTAAAAGTATTTCTAATCCCACTGCTACATCAAGGATTGAATCTTCATCATTCGTTCGCAAGAAAGCGGTATTTAATCGTCTTGCAGCTAAAACAAGTCTATTATCCGATGTGTCAGTGAGAATATTAAATATTTGGGCAATATTTTTACACGTATTTTCATCTATGGTCGGTGGCATTCTCAACCAACCATGTTTCTCAAAATGATCAGGATAAGCTCTGACGGTAGCAACATAAATAGGGGGAAGAAATGCTTGCCATGAATCACCCCAACCAATTGGAGCTGCAACTATTTGACTGTAACCAACCTCGACGGGAGTTTCTGACCTAATTGCTGCAAAAAACTTTTCAATTTGTACGATAGCGGAGGAATACACTGCGACATCCTCCAAAGATTTTTCCCTGTTCGATTGAGTATCATTTGCCACGGTCCACTGTTTTAGAATAAGTGCATGAGTCGCGGCACCAATCACAGTGTCATGAACTGATACAGTATAGGTACTTCTATATGAAGCGACATAATATATTGCGTATATTTTGTTAATACTATATAATGGGAGCAAAGCTGTAGGAGGTTGCTCCCATGAAAAGGATAACCATTCCGGATGCCGAAATCTTTATTGCGGCGATTCAAGATGAATTATCACGAACCAGGGAAGGACGATACTTTCATCGGCTTGCCGTTGTCTTGTATGTGTTGCGTGGAGCTAGTGCCTATGAGGCATCACGTGCTTTCGGATTCTCCTCCAGAACTATCGAATACTGGGTTAAAAGACTGGCTTCTCACGGGCTTAGCGGACTTTGGGACGGAAAGCATCCTGGCCGACCTGGCCGTCTTTCAGCTTCGCAAAAGCAAAGAGTGCGAAAAGAATTACGGCGTTCTCCCAGAGATACGGGTTATGATCAAAACCTGTGGGACGGCGTGTTATTGTCACACCACCTGGGAAAGAACTACGCTATATCGCTCAGTGTACGGCAATGCCAAAGACTATTCCATCAGATGGGATTCAGCCTCCAGAGACCTCGCCGTCAGGCAAGCGAGGCCGATCCTCTCCGGCAGGAGGCCTTTAAAAAAACTTCTACGAGTGGATGAAAGACCCTACGATGCAGCTTTGGTGCGAGGACGAAGTCCATTTCCAGCGACACAGCAGCCTGATAAGGATGTGGGCTCCGAAAGGACAACAACCTCGCGTAGTTTCGCCTTCAGTCCGTCACAACGTGGGTTTCTTCGGGGCACTCAATCTGAAAACAGGCAGTCTCCTTACAAAAGAGGCGCCTACCTTCAATTCCGAGACCTTTGGCGACTTTATCCGGTATCTCCTCGAATCTACACAAGGGAAAATATATCTTATCCTGGACAATGCCAAATGGCACAGGGCGAAAGGTTTGAAAGACTTGTTCGCGTCCAATCAAGACCGACTGATACGAATCTTCCTGCCGTCATATTCACCCGAACTCAATCCGGTGGAACGGGTCTGGCGAATCACTCGACGACAGGTAACTCACAACCGTTATTTCACATCCGTCGAAAAATTGAGAATCGCTTTAGTATCTCAATTTACGAGATGGGAGCAGCCTAATGGCACTCTTAAAGTATTATGCGCAAATATTTAAGACGTTACATATAGTATTGCGGGCTAGCTGGAAATGGTCATTCATCTTCTCAATAAGGGTACCGCCACTAAGTTCGAATTTTTCAAATGGAAATGTAACGCCAAGGATTGGAATTATGATATTGATTGGAAGACGCTCTGAAAAAACACTTAGCTCCCACTCAACATATACAGGACGAAATAAGTCTTCATCTAGTTCTTTTATACCTGTAACATGTACATAACGATCAACGAGATCTCTTATACACTTAAACACCATACCCGCAGTATAGGTCTCTTCCCAATCGGGGATAGCAGAGCTGTACCAAGACTTATCAAGATTATCCCCAATTCTCCAAAAATGACTAATAAATGGGTCTTTTAGGGCAAAATCCCAGAACCGTTGCCAACTTGGAATGTCGTGCGGAGGATTCTCTTTGTCAGTGAAAATTCGTTTATAATCTTTTGGAATTTCTTTATCCAAAAATAAATATGATTTTCTAAAATACGGGAGCCCAGAGGGAAATTGGTTCATTATTGGAAAGTCATGATAATCTGAGATATATCCATCGTTAACCTCAGCCCTCCGTACAATAGCTAGCCCGTCTTTAACAGCTTCTTTCATTAATTCATAAATATCTGCACGAATTATCGCATCGGTCATATTTTCATTTTATTGTAATTGTAATGAATACACAAATATAAATAACATCAGAAAAAACTGATAGAAATCTTCATCAACATAAAAGTAACACTGGGCGGATAAATACTTTTAGCCTACCTTTTGTGTCGTTCTCTAGCTATTAGCACTGGTGTATTTCTGTCCTTAGTCAGAAATTTCAAGCTTTAGACGTTCCAGGGTAGCAAAACGTAAGGCGTGAAAATCAATTTCCGTTTGTATGATTATAACAATATTGTTATAATCATACAAACAATGTGGGATATCGAGTATTACCAGGCATCAGATGGCAGTTACCCGGTAAAGGAATTTATTGAATCACTTGATATAAAGGCAAAGGCTAAAATAGCAAGAACAATTGATTTGCTTGAGGAGTTTGGCATTAAGTTGGGGAATTGAGGCAAAGACAATGAACTGGAAAGAACACAAGCGGCAGTTGATGAAAGACACTGGTTTCAAGGAAGAGTATGATAAACTTGAAACAGAATACAAAGTAGCGGCTGAATTAATCCGTCTACGATTGTCATGCGGGTTGACCCAGGCAGAATTAGCACAAGAATTGAACACCAAACAGGCAAGTATTGCTCGTATTGAAAGCGGCTCTTATCTTCCTTCCCTGTCCATGATAAAAAGAATTGCAGACGCTTTGAATGCAGACCTTGAGATTAAATTAGAGCCACGGCGTAAGGTTAATAGAGCCACTTCCGTTGCTGACCGACCTGCTGCCTACAAGTAACCGTTCAGGAACATCCTTTGAACCTCTCGTGAAATTCCTCGGGGCTGAACCTGTAGTCCTGAGTACCGTAGCACTCTACAGCAAATGAAGCGCAGGTGCTACCCATCTTCGCGCAATGCGTGATGCTCTGGCCCTGGAGCAGACCGGCGAGCAAGCCACCTCTATATGCGTCGCCAGCTCCTGTCGGGTCTACTACCTTCTTCGGTTTCACAACAGGAATGTTTATCTCACCATTTTGTGTGAAAACACAGGAACCCAGTTCTCCCATGGTGACAATTATAGTGCTGGTAATCCTCAGCAAGTCTTCTTTTTGGGCCCCTGTCTTACTCATGATCAGATTTAATTCATAATCATTCGAGATTAATATCCGACATCCCTCTATGGCATGGAGCAATTCTTTGGCGTCCAACATTGGCAGCGATTGCCCGGGGTCAAAGATATAATCAATCCCCCTGGCTTTACAGAAGCGCGGGTAATTCAGCATGTCCTCAAGATTACCTGGAGAGATAATAACGATAGTATCCTTTGGATTGAGTTTGTCGAAATCCAGAGAGGAAGTGTATTTCATAGCACCGGGGTTGAACCCGGTGATCTGGTTATCAGCCAGATCTGTGGTTATGTAGGCGCCTGCAGTGAATTCGTTCTCGATTATTTTAATGTTTCCGGTAGATATCCTATTAGTCGCAAGCCATTCAAAGTATCTCTGATTATCATGGCCAATGGTAGCGGAAATTACAGGATTTTCACCCATAAGGGCGAGCGCATAGGCAATATTGCCTGCCGTGCCGCCGAATTTCTCCTTGATTCCATTAACCTGGAAAGAGACATTCAAAATATGTGTCTTTTCGGGGAGAATATGGTCAGAGAAATACCCTCGAAAATCCATGATCCTATCGTATGCCAGTGACCCGCAAACAATGGTTTTCTTAGTCATTTCGTAAAAACCCCGATACAATGCTGTAAGACATATACTGTTCTTGTTTTTGCAGTACAGCTGGTAATAAATCTAAAGGATGTACTGTCTCGATGTCAAGCGAATAGCTCTCGTCTAGTACCTTAGTGACACTGCGCTGCTATTAATTTTATGTCATCGCGAGCGTAAGTGTGGCGATCGTTAGGCCGACAGAAAGATCAAAAGATTGCCACGTCATCCGCCTGAGGCGGATTCCTCGCAATGACACCTGATAGTACCTGAATATCGTGCTACAGAAGTGTCACTAATCTATTACTGATGAAGAGGCTGGTCAGTTGAGTCAATATTATAGCTAGCGATTGCTCTCCTGCCGTTATACGTGTATATTTTTATTAGATATTTACTGTAATACTTTCCTGCGTCATCCGTATATTACTGTAGAAAAACGGATGAGAGGAGATTTTATAATGAAAAGATGGCATTCACGGAACTATCAGATATTCTCGATTATTCTCGTCTTCATGCTTCTAATAGTGGCGCTGGTTTCAGCATGTGCCCAGGCTCCTGCACCAGCTCCTTCACAAACTCCCGCATCACCTCCTAGAGAAACCCCTGCACTGACACCTGCGCCCGCTCCGGGAGCAGCGCCGGCAACGCGCCCGTCTCCTGCACCTTCACCAACACCACCTTCACCTTCTCCCAAAATGCCTGAATTTAAACAGGATTCAGGTACTATTGGGCTGGCAGCGGGGGGCGCAAAGGATATTAACAACTTCCGGGAAAACATCCGGAATAACTATTTGCCCCTGCCAACCGATATAACGTATGAAGGGCTTTTCTATGATTACTATTTCGATACAGGTGAAACAAAACCCTGTAACAAGCTTTTCTGTCCTTCATACAGTGTTGCTGCCACCCGCGACCCCTTCTCTCGCAAGACAGAGTACTACCTCTCCGTCGGTTTAAACTCAGGAATGAAAGAGCGTGATTTCGAGCGGAAGAAGCTGAACCTTGTCGTCGTTCTCGATATTTCCGGCTCAATGTCATCCCCGTTTAACGAATACTACTATGACCAGGCGGGAAGGCAGGTACGCCTCGATAGCAGGGAACTGAACACGCAAAAGATTGAGGTTGCCAAGGATGCTCTCCTTACTATTATGAGCCATCTTAACGACGATGACCGTTTCGGCATTGTGTTGTTTAACGACAGGTCATACTTGCTTCAGCCATTGAATTCGGTACGAAACGCCGATATGGAGGAAATCGAGGACAATATATTTGCCATCAGGGCGAATGGCGGCACCGCTCTTTCCGCCGGCATGCAGCTCGCCACAGACCTTGTTAATAAGTACCGGAATGTTGACCCGTTCGACTATGAGAATCGGATTATCTTTCTTACCGATGCTATGCCCAATACCGGAGAAACCGGTTCGAATAGCCTGCTCAGCCTGCTGAAAAAGAACGCTGACAATCGTATTTATACCACGTTCATTGGCATCGGCGTCGATTTCAATACCAGACTTATTGAGGAGATTACCAAGACCAGGGGAGCTAACTACTATTCCGTCCACTCTCCGGGAGATTTCATGGAACGGATGGATGAAGAGTTCGACTATATGGTGACACCGCTCGTTTTTAACCTGCGGCTCAACCTGGACGCTAAAGGATGGGATATCGAACAGGTGTACGGCAGTCCTGAAGCAGATAGAGCAACCGGCGACCTGATGAAGGTTAATACGCTGTTTCCATCGAAAAAAGAGGGCGGTGAAACTAAGGGCGGGCTGATTCTGTTGAAGCTGAAGAAAAGGGGAGGAGATACTGGCAGCCTCAGGCTCAAGGTGAGCTATGAAGATAGAGGTGGCAATAAAAGCAGCAGTGAGGCTACCGTTTACTTTGAAGACACCAGGCCGGAGTATTTCGAGAATAGCGGTATTCAGAAGGGCATTCTGCTTGCCCGCTATGCAGACCTGATGAAGGACTGGATAATTGACGAGCGGGAACATGCGAACTGGAGCCGTCCGTGGGAGCCGCGCATCAATCCTGAGTATGGCATCGTGGTGCCACCGGCAAACCTCGGCACATGGGAACGCCAATCACTGCCGTTGATGGTGTCGCCAGAGTATAGAAAGTTGTTTAAAGAATTCAGTAAATACTTCGCCAGCGAAATGGAAGACATCGGCGACGTAACACTGGAACGGGAGCTCGATATACTGAAGTCATTGAGCGGAGCCCGCTACTAGGAAGTCCTCAGCACCTGACCGCCTTCCACAAAGAAACCGGGTGGTCAGGTGCTGACAGTGCGATGACGTTTACAGGCAAAGCTGCCGAGGGGGTAGAACGACGAGCGGATTCGCAGGCATGATACAATGGTGTAATGGAAGTTTTTCCTGGGAAAAGACTGTGGTACAACATAAACTAGCTCACCATGAAACCAGAATGAACAGCTTTGCCCAGCTCTACGAAGAGCACCTCGCCTATGTTTTCCGCTACATTAGCTTTCGAGTGGGGAATCACGCCATGGCAGAGGAGTTAACATCCATCGTATTTGAAAAAGCTCTAGCTGCGTTTCACAGGTACGATAAAGAGAAAGCCGAGCCGCAGACCTGGCTTACTGCCATTGCCAGGAATACTATTATCGACTACTTCCGCAAATCAGCAAAAAGAAATACCGTACCGCTGGAGAACGCCTTTGGAGTTGCCTCCGGTGACCCTTCGCCTCAGGAAGAGGTAGAAAGGAAAGAGGAACATCAAAGGCTCAGGTTTTGCCTAGAAGCACTTGCCCAGCGCGAGCAAGAGATTGTTTCACTAAAGTTCGGGGCGGAGTTTACCAACCGCCGCATTGCCTCGGCGCTCGGTCTTTCGGAGAATAATGTGGGGACGATATTGTATCGTGCAGTCTGTAAGCTAAGGACCTGCGTTAAGGATTGGGTGAATGGGAAAAGATAGCATTAGCGAAAAGAAGTTCACAGAGTACGTGGACAAGGTACTGGCAGGAGGCGAAGTGAGCGTCAATGAAGAGCTCAGTGATGACCTGCGCTCGGCTCTCGATTTCGCTCGGACAATGCTGGCAAATCGAGATGAGCCGTCACCAGCTTATAGAGCTCATCTCAGAGAAAGATTACTGCGGAAACTGGCGGAACAGGAAGCTGCGGCTTCCGCAGCAGCACAGAAAAGAGACCTATGGGAATGGGTGAGGCAATTGTTCTCTCAGGAATACGTATTGCGCATCGCTACCGGCGTCGCTCTTGTTGTATTGTTGGTGGTTATCGGGTCTGTCTGGTATAACAGAGTATATAATCCAGCAACAACATTTGTTTCTTTAGCACCACTGCCCGCCGGTGAATACTCGGTCAACCTGCCTTCGAGAATAGCTCCAGCTACGATGGCAGTTGAGCTAAAGACATCTCTTTCATCCAAATCCGGGCAGGCAGCAGTTTATAAAATAGCCACGCCCACAGTGACAACTGACTCTGTTGTGACCCTGGGAAGAAAGCTTGGCTTCAGTGGGAAGGCAGTATCTACCGATGAGGGCGAAAAAATTACTATGACCGATGAAACTGCCGGCGCAGCGAGACAACTATCCGTATGGACAGCTTCCGGAGCAATTGAATATGGTTTTGTAGAACCTGACAGGCTTTATGCTGCCGTTTCACCGAAACTTCCGTCACCGAATGAGGCGAAGAAAATAGCCTATGACTTCCTGAAACAGACAGATTTACTTCCGGCTGCCTATAAAGATTTCTCTAAAATACAGGGGAAAATAGCAGTAATCGCCGGTGGCAGCTACAGCATCAGTGCACAGGCTGCCGGTAAGACCGTTCAAAAGGAACCGTCCTACCGGCTGGTCAGCTTTCCCTACTATGTGGATGGCAGATTAGCAACAGGGCCTGGCGCCAAAATCGAGGTGAGCATTGGCAACGGCGGCGAGGTAGTCAGGTTTGTATCGAGCTGGAGAGAGATGTCTCCCGTGTACAGCGGAAACGTAAAATCGGAGGAAAGCGCCTATAATGACCTTATCAGCGGTAAAGGCAGCCTCGATATTCCGCTCGCCAGTGATAAAGTAGTTGTCAGACAAGTTAGTCTTGCCTACTGGATAGACCCCTCTTCCGAACAGCAAGACTACGTATTACCCGTTTACTTGTTCAGGGGCGAATGTTTCGATAAGGCGGGGAGGCACCTGGAGGACTTCACCGCATGGACAGAGGCACTGCTGAAAACGTACTAAAGAGCCGATAAATACCCTGTATTTGAAATACCAGGCCAATTAAGGGATAATGTAATCCTGTTTTGGGAAAATAAATTTACATTGGGTGATGAACTATGAATAAATCGAAAAGAATGGCATTAATGAAACACCGTCGGCGGAAGAAGAAGCTGAAGGAAAGACGAAAGGCAATGGTTCTGGCAGGGGTGATTCCCGCAACGCCCAAGCCAGCAGCAAAACCAGTAGCCGAGGTCGTTGAACCAGCAGCTGCCGAAGAGCCGAAGAAAAAAGTCGCCAGGAAGCCGAAGGTTGAAGCCAAGGCAGAGGCAGCAGTTGCCAAACCAAAGGTAAAAGCGGCCAAAGCAGAAGCGACGCCAGAAGCCAAGAAGAAGGCTCCTAAGAAAAAGAAGACTGAACCAGCAGAGGTAAAAGCCAAAGCTGCAGAGCCCAAGAAGAAGGCTCCTAAGAAAAAGAAGACTGAACCAGCAGAAAGCTAAATGGCGAATGTTTACCTGCTTACCGGTACCCCGGGAGCAGGGAAAACTACCCTCGTTAGAGAGGCTATAGCCAGAATACAAGCCAGAGCTGGCGGCTTCTACACACAGGAAATACGGGTTGGCGGCGTAAGGCAAGGCTTCAAAGTCACCACACTCCAGGGGCAGGATGCTGTCCTGTCGCACATCAACATCTCAAGTCCACACCGAGTCAGCAAGTATGGTGTTGATATCGAGATTCTGGACAGGGTCGGCGTTGCCGCTCTCGCTCAAGCCATAAAAGAAAGTGATGTCATCGTCATCGATGAAATCGGCAAGATGGAGTTGTTCTCTCCACGTTTCAGAGAGGTCGTGCTCAAGGCAATAGAAAGTGGTAAAAAGGTACTGGGCACCATTATGCTTCAGGCTCATCCCTTCGCTGACCAGGTCAAGTGTCATCCGCAGGTGAGAATAATTCAGGTGAGCAGAGCGAACCACGACCAGGTGCTGAACGAAATTCTCGACTGGTTAACAGCAACAACGAATGAAAATAACCCTTAAGCCAATCGACGCAATTGATAAGTATATACTGGAAGATTTAAAAGGTATACTGGTACGCGTGTTTGGTTGTCCCGTGGAAACAGCGTCAAATCTTGATATCACGAAGCGGGCATACAATAAGGGACGAGGACAATACCGTGCCTCAGTAATGCTCGACTCCATTAAAGCATCAGGCTTAGTACCAGACGAGAGAGTACTGGGTATAGCAGACGTTGACCTCTATGCACCTGAGAGATCTGAGCTAAACTTCGTCTTCGGACAGGCTGAGCCTGGCTCTGGAGTAGCCATCATATCGCTTTGTCGGCTCAGACAGGAACTGCCTCCGAACCCACAGTTATTCCTGAAGAGGGTGGCTAAGGAAGCGGTACACGAACTGGGGCATACCTTCGGTCTGGGACATTGCGTAAAAAGCAAGTGCGTGATGCACTTCTCCAATTCATTGCACGATACAGATGTTAAAGAAATGACCTTCTGTAGCCAGTGCCATCCGAAACTGATACAATGAACGCCTGTGTTTTGGATTCGAGGTGACAATTAGACAAAAAATGAAAGATATTTCAAAATCAATGGTCGATGGGAAATTGATGAGTCACAGAAGTAAGATTTTGATAAAATTATGGAATTTCCTCCACAAAATCATATAATAGTGAACACTTCTCGACCGTTGAATGATGTGGTCGAAGTGATTCGTGAAAGGATGTAACAGGCACATGGATTACGATATTAAGAACAAATCGCTGGCCAAACAGGGCAAGCTGCGTATCGAGTGGGCTGGCCGAGAGATGCCGGTAATGAAGCTCATCCAAAAAAGATTTTCCAGGGAAAAACCATTCAAGGGAATCAGAATATCCGGATGCCTTCATATTACCACCGAGACAGCTAACCTTGGGTTAGCATTACAGGAAGGGGGCGCCGACCTCGTCCTCTGCGCCTCAAACCCGCTGAGCACACAGGACGATGCGGCAGCAGCCCTTGTTGATTACGGCATACCAACCTTCGCCATCAAAGGTGAGGACAATAAGACATATTACCAGCATATTATCTCTGCTCTGAAGCATAAACCTAACCTCACCGTTGACGACGGCGCCGACCTGGTCAGCACCGTGCACAAGGAGAAAAGCCACCTTATCAACAATATCATCGGCGGTACCGAGGAAACCACTACCGGCATCATCAGGCTCAGGAACATGGCTGAGGAAGGTAAATTGAAGTACCCCATTATCGCCGTCAATGATGCTCGAACGAAGCATTTCTTCGACAATCGCTATGGCACCGGTCAGAGCACCGTGGATGGTATCACCAGAGCTACCAATATTCTCTGGGCAGGGAAGAAGGTGGTAGTCTGCGGTTACGGCTGGTGTGGTAGGGGTATCGCCCGGCGAGCCCAGGGATTGGGTGCGCAGGTTATCGTAACCGAGGTCGATCCTATAGCAGCCCTCGAGGCCGCCATGGATGATTATCAGGTGATGCCTCTTATCGCGGCAGCGAAAGTCGGAGATATCTTTATCACCGTCACGGGTAATACAAGCGTCATTGATAGAATCCATTTCGCCGAGTTAAAAGACGGCGCTATTCTAGCAAATAGCGGCCATTTTAACGTGGAGATTAATATTCCAGCCCTGGAGCGCCTGGCTAAAAAGAAGAGACAGGTACGTCCCTTTGTTGAGGAATACAGCTTGTCTGATGGGCGCCGTATATTTTTACTGGGTGAAGGACGGCTTATCAACCTCGCCGCTGCTGAGGGGCATCCCGCCAGTGTGATGGATATGAGTTTTGCCAATCAGGCGCTGGCACTGGAACATCTGGTGAAGAATAAAGGCAAACTGAAGCCAGGAGTGTATCCCGTACCCGAGCAGATTGACCGTGAAATAGGACGGCTGAAGCTTAAAGCTATGAATATTACAATAGATACCCTGACCAGGGAACAAAAGAAGTACCTGGAAAGCTGGGAAGCGGGAACATAATTCCCCATTATAGGAGAATACAATGACAAATAGTTTTAATAATAACTCTAGTTACTTTTTCGCCTCGGAGTCGGTTACCGAAGGACATCCTGACAAGCTCTGCGACCAGGTCTCCGATGCCATTCTGGACGCTCTGCTGGAAAAGGACGAGTATTCCAGAGTTGCCTGCGAAGTTGCCGTGACCATCGGTCTGGTCATTGTTTTAGGTGAAGTTACCACCAAGTGCTACATAGAGGTACCGGAGATCGTGCGAAAGGTGGTGAAAAATGCCGGTTACATCAAACCTGAATACGGATTCGACTACCAGAGCCTGGGTACTATGGTTTCCATAAAGCAGCAATCATCCGATATCAACGCCGGCGTCACCAAGTCGGAGGAGATACGGCACACCAGGAAAGCAGTGGATGAACTGGACAAGACCGGTGCGGGCGACCAGGGAATGATGTTCGGCTTTGCCTGTACCGAGACACCAGAGCTGATGCCACTGCCCATTTCTTTAGCCCATAAGCTATGCCAACGGTTAGCACAGGCAAGGAAAGAGGCGATTTTGCCCTATCTTCGTCCCGATGGCAAATCTCAGGTAACCGTAGAGTACCATAACGGTGTGCCCAGAAGGATAGACGGAGTGGTTATCGGCGCTCACCATGACCCGGATATAGATAATGAGACGCTAAAGCACGACATTACAGAGAAGGTAATCAAGGCAGTTATACCAGCAAAGATGCTGGACAAGAAAACCAAATATGTCATTAACGGTGCTGGCAGGTTTGTAATCGGCGGTCCAGTATCGGATACCGGTTTCACCGGACGCAAGATTCTGGTCGACACGTACGGCGGTATGGCGCACCACGGTGGCGGCGCATTCTCAGGTAAAGACCCCACTAAAGTCGACCGCTCCGCCAGCTATATGACACGATATATCGCCAAGAATCTGGTGGCTGCAGGAGTTGCTGAGCGTCTTGAAGTCCAGGTATCCTATGCCATCGGTGTTGCTCACCCTCTATCGCTCTCAGTTGAAACTTTTGGTACAGGCAAGATTTCCGATGAGGCCATCCTCAAACTCATCAATAAGCACTTTGACCTGCGACCTGAGGCTATTATCAGGTGCCTCAATCTGCGTCGGCCTATCTACCTCCCTACCGCTACTTACGGACATTTCGGCAGAGAAGACCTTGACCTCCCCTGGGAAAAGACAGATAAAGCTGCTGCTATCAGGAAAGAAGCAGGACTTTAGTATATAGTGTCATTAAGTGGCAAAAGGTTGTTGTCCGGTGTCATTGCGGGGAGTCCCGACTTAGTCGGGACGACGCGACAATCTCGGTGGGGATAAGAAGGGTGCTTCAGGCGCGATGACTGACGACAGGACAGGAAAGGAGTGCGATGCCGGTTAAGTTTGGTACCGATGGCTGGCGTGCCGTTATCGCCGAGGATTTTACCTTCGATAACGTCAGAGGCTGCGCCCAGGGAGTAGCCAACTATCTCCATCAAGCCAATCTCACCGCCCAGGGTATGGTCATAGGTTATGATACCCGCTTTGCCTCCGAAGATTTCGCTGCTGCATCTGCCGAGGTCCTCGCCGCCAATGGAGTAAAAGTATTTCTGTGCCCGAAACCAGCGCCCACACCTGTGGTAAGTTATGCAGTCACTGCCACCAAGTCAGCAGGGGGCATAGTAATCACTGCCAGCCATAATCCGGGACGATGGAACGGATTCAAATATAAGGATAACACCGGCGCCAGCGCTCCTTCAGAGCTCGCCGCAGCAGTCGAGAAATACACCAACGAGGTACTCTCAGCAGGCACTGTAAAGAGGATGTCCCTGGAAGAAGGCTTGAATAAAGGGCTGGTCACCTCCTATAACCCCTTGCCGGTCTATACCAGTCAAATAAACCAGCTCCTTGATTTGAAACCTGTACGCCAAAATCGGTTTAAAATTATAGTTGACTCCATGTTCGGCGCCGGCATTGGCTATTTCAAGTCTTTCCTGGGAGATTCTAAGCTGGATATCATTGAGATTAACGGCGAGCGCAATCCATCCTTCCCCGGTATTCAGCAGCCAGAGCCCATTGCCCGGAATTTGACCAGGCTCTGTAACACGGTTAAAGAGCAAAGGGCAAGTATCGGGCTGGCGACTGATGGCGATGCTGATCGAATTGGTATTGTTGATGAAAAAGGAAATTTTCTCACTACGCACCAGGTCTTTGCCTTGCTGGCTCTCTACTTCCTTGAAGTCAACAAGGAACGCGGCCCCATAGTTAAGAGTCTTTGCTCAACCAATATGCTGGAGCTGCTGGGCAAAGTTTACAATGTCCCCGTGTACGAGACAGCGGTCGGTTTTAAAAATGTAGCGCCAGTCATGGTGGAACAGAACGCCTTTATCGGTGGTGAGGAGAGCGGCGGCTATGGATTCCGAGGACATGTCCCCGAGCGCGATGGCGTGCTGGCAGGTCTTTATTTCCTTGACTTTATGACTAAAACTAAAAAAACTCCTTCGCAGTTACTCGAATTTTTGTACAGTAAGGTAGGCCCTCATTATTACGACCGTTACGATTTCTACATTTCGCCAGAACAACATAAAGCCCTTCTCAATAAGCTCAATCAAAGTACAGTGGATTCTATAGCTGGCGTTAAAGTAGCCCGGTTAAACAGGACCGACGGTTTTAAATATCTTCTATCCGACGATTCATGGCTGCTTATTCGCTTTTCCGGTACTGAACCGTTGATTCGCGTCTACGCTGAAGGTAGTAGCACCAAGCAGGTAAAAATTTTACTGGATTGTGGCAAGGAAATGCTAGGGCTGTAACCATGGTTAGTTTAGATAACCCGGAAGTATATAAGCAGTTTGACACCGCCAACATGCTGGCGCAGCTTTATGGTTTGCCTCAGCAATGCCTTAACGCCTGGCACAAAGCAGGAGAGTTTACGTTACCCCGTGAGTACCGAAGCATTGATAAAGTCGTGATTCTGGGCATGGGTGGGTCGGCAATAGGGAGCGACTTGGTCCGCAGCCTGGCTTCACGCGAAAAAAAACTCACTGTATTCGTTAACCGAGAGTATGAACTGCCTGCCTTTGTCGATGAAAAGACACTGGTTATCGCTTCCAGCTATTCAGGAAACACTGAAGAAACGCTTTCCGCCTTCAGTCAGGCACTAAAAACTAAAAGCAAGAAAATAGTGACCACCACCGGCGGCAAACTCAAAGATATGGCAGACGCTGCGAACGTGCCTGTTTTCGCCATAGACCATGTTTCCTCACCCCGGGCAGCACTGGGATATAGTTTTATGCCCATCATGGCTTTCCTGCACAACCTGGGCCTCATAAAAGGCATATCCATTGACGTACAGGCAATGTCACAAACTATGGAAAGTCTCCTTGCAGAACTAAAGGAGACCGTATCCACCGACTCCAATCAAGCCAAGCAACTGGCGCTTAAATTGTATGGGAATATAGCTGTAATTTACGGCGCAGAATTCGTGAGCGACGTTGCCCGTCGCTGGAAAACTCAGATCAATGAGAATAGCAAAGCCTGGGCTTTTCATGAGATACTCCCTGAACTTAATCACAATGCTGTGGTCGGTTATCAGTTTCCAACAGAATTAACCCTGAAGCTATTCGTCGTTTTTCTCCGCTGTCCTTCACTGCACCCCCGCACTCTAATCCGCTACCAGATAACCTCTGAGATGCTTACACAAAACAACATAAATCACCAAACGGTGAATAGCCAGGGCGACGACATGCTCAGTCAGATGATGAGCCTGGTATTCCTCGGCGATTGGGTCAGCTACTACCTGGCAATCCTTTACCAAACCGACCCCACACCAGTGAAGGTAATCGACTATTTAAAGAAGCGCCTGAGCCAGGCTTAGAATCATGATCAAAGAACTCTCTTCGGATGACGTTCAAACCATTTATAACATCATAAACCAGGCAGCCATCGCCTACAAGGGTATTATCCCTTATGACCACTACCATGAGCCCTATATGACAAAAAAAGAACTCCAGCACGAGATGAAACATATGGCTTTCTTTGGTTGGGATGAAGGTGGCAAGCTTGTTGGTGTCATGGGTTTTCAGCCCGTTCAAGACGTGACGCTTATCAGGCACGCCTATGTGCTATCTGGATATCAGGGAAAAGGTATCGGCACAAGGCTTTTCGACAATCTGAAGAGGATAACAAAAACAAAACGCCTACTCGTAGGTACCTGGGCAGACGCCAGCCGGGCAATCAATTTCTACCAGAAGCAAGGATTTAAGCTCATGCCCAATAAAGATGAACTTTTAATGAGGTACTGGGACGTCCCGGAACGCCAGATTGAAACCTCAGTAGTTCTGGGCATCGAAATGTAGTAGTCCAAATCCACTTCCTGCCAACCAGGAGACAAAAAATGACACCGTCCCAATGTATAACGGTGCTACTATCAGGCACGGTGTTCTGGAACAGAACAAGGACTTTCCAGGCCGATATCTTATTGCGATTTAGCTTCTCGATCTCGGAACCAGCGATTGAGCTCATCAAGGGAAGGTGGTGAGACATAGAATATCTCTACATCAGTAGGAAATTGCACCTGATGCCCTTCTCTCATAAAAAGTATTCCAGCCTCATCAACCTTCAATGTTTCATCTATATGCTTTGCGATAAATTCGTTCCTCTTTTTGTTTACCTCGAGGTAAGATTCATAAATCCTGGTGAATACGTTTTTATTTTGCAAACCAATTGCCAGGCATCTGCCCAAATCCATAAACTCTGTCAACAGTTCACTGTCCTCGGTAGCTTCCAGTTGAGCACCCTTATCTAACCTGCTTTTCACAATTCCATAACCTTTGTCGTTCAGTTCTTTCATCGCCTTGACGCCATTCTCGCCACTGGCTGGAACTAATTCGTGGAATATTATGCCAATCTGCCCCAGCTTCTCTTCCAGATTAGTTATATGCTGTTCTACCTGTTCCCAATATCTGGTTAACTTCTCCTGATATTCAGCAGGAGCATCCCCACCCGTATAAAACAGAGGAACGAAGTATAACTTTCTTTTCTTTTTGAATCCTTCAGCTTCTGGTTTCTCAATTTTTCCAAGCTCTTCCGACATGGTTCTACTCCTGTACTTTATTCGACAATGATAAGATACCGATACTTAGTATCGCAAAGTTCCATGCTATCCGCAAGAAAAAAAGAAAGGACAGGTCTCATCGACCTGTCCTTGAATGCTACGGGCTAAACTCCTTTAACGCTTGGTGTATTGAGGCGCTTTGCGGGCGCGTTTGAGGCCATACTTCTTTCGTTCCTTAACCCGTGGGTCACGAGTAAGCAAACCCTCTTTGCGCAAGAGAGGCCTGAAGTGCTCATTCACCTTCACCAGTGAACGGGCAATACCGTGGCAGATAGCACCAGCCCATCCCGTCATTCCCCCACCAACCACCTTTATCTCAGCATTATACCTGCCTATGGTATCAGTAGCTTTAAAAGGCATTTCAATGGCACGGCGGTATTCAAGGCGCGTGAAAAGCTGCTGGTAAGGCTTTCCATTAACAATGATCTCACCACTACCAGGAAACAATTTCACCTGTGCTATAGCGCATTTGCGCCTGCCGAGGCCGCGATCATAGGTTTGAGTAGTCACTAGCTTTCAACACCTCCTGTAGCAACTTTGGTGCCACCAACCTGAGCTTGATGAGGATGCTTATCGGCGGCATATACCTTAAGCTTCTTTAACATAGCGTCGCCCAGGCGACTATGCGGCAGCATCCCCTTTACCGCATGCTCAATCACCCTGTCCGGATGAGTCTGAAGCATCTTTTCAAAACCCACCGTCTTCAATCCACCGGGATAACCAGAGTGACGGTAGTAGTTTTTCTGGCTGGCCTTGTTGCCAGACAATTTTACTTTGGATGCATTGAGCACAATGACATAATCACCACAGTCAAGATAAGGGGCATAATTCGGTTTTTGCTTGCCGACGAGTAAACGAGCTATTTGTGTTGCCAGCCTGCCTACTGTCTTGCCCGAGGCATCAATCACATGCCACTGTCGCTCAATATCCTTAGCCTTAGTTGCGTATGTTTTCATAATATAACTCCCAATCGGCGGGGTAGTTCACTTTCATTAAATATAAGCCTTGAGGCAGCGCCGCCGGTCCTGCCGCGCCCGCTTTTTCTATCGCCATGACCTTTTTAAACTCATTAAGGCCTACTTTGCCCAATCCTACTCGAATGAGCAATCCTACCGTATTACGCACCTGATGCGGTAAAAAGGAATCCGCAACAATACGGAAGATCACCTTATCACCCTTCCTGCGGCACTTAGCTTCATAAACTGTACGCACCGTGCTCTTCATAGGCTCTAATGCCGATGCGAAGGAAGCAAAATTATGCTTGCCTATAAGAAATCGACATGCCTTATTCATATTCCTGATATTCAACACACCTGTCACCAAACAGGTAAAACCTTCAGCCAGAGGAGACCTTACAGGATTATTTAGAATCCAGTACTCGTATTCTCGGCTTACCGCATCACGCCTGACATTGAACGTATCAGACGCCTGATACGCCGCCGAGACTGCGATATCCTCCGGCAAATAGTAATTTAACGCTCTCATCACTGTCTGTGGAGACAGGGTGGAATTTGTCCGAAAGCTTACTACCTGTCCTCTCGCATGAACACCAGTATCAGTCCTGCTGGCAGCAAGAACTCGCCTCTTCTCCCCAGTCAGCTTGTGGACAGCCTTCTCCAGTTCAGACTGAATGGTAGGCAGGCCGCTTTGCCACTGAAAACCGTAGTACCGCCTGCCATCATACTCCACAACCAGCACAATCTTTTTTAAATTGTTAATAGCCTCACCAGTAAAAATCGTTGTTATTCTACCAGCTCAAGCTTCACAGTAGGTGCCCCGTCACCCGGTCTGGGACCTAATTTCAATAGCCGAGTATAACCTCCAGAGCGCTCCTTATACCTTGGAGCGATTTCGGCGAAAACTTTGTCAATTATATCTTTATCGGTAATAAAAGCTAAAGCACGACGTCGTGAAGCCAGGGTATTCTCTTTACCCATCGTAATAATCTTTTCGGACAAACCACGAATTTCTCTAGCTTTAGCTTCGGTAGTTACGATTTTGCCGTGCCTGAATAAATCAGCTACGAGATTCCGGTATAATGCCAAACGGTGACCTACAGGTCTTCCTAGTTTCCGTCCGGCTATCTGATGCTTCATTCTTTATCCCCTCCGCAGGTAAACGACGCTATTCTTCTTCTTCTGTATCTTTGGATGCCTTCGCCCCACGCGCTTTTTTCTTCGCCGGCTTCTTTGCCTCGGGAATCTCAGGCAGGTTAAGGGTCTTCAGTACTGTATCTACTTCCTCCTGTGACTTGGCGCCGAATCCTGCAAGCGACGATAGGTTTTCGGTGGTTTTCCTCTCCAATAGCTGGCCTAAGGTGGTGATACCACCTCTCCTCAAGCTGTTGTACGTATGGGTGGATAGCTTCAATTGGTCCAGTGCCATATCATACTGGTCAGGCGGTATCAGCCGCTGCCAGGATAAATCAGCACCTTCCTCGGTCAACGCCTTGGCGAGCTGTCGGAAAGAGGCAACCTGATCCACGAGAATAGCAGCGCTCTGGCTGACTGCCTCTATCGCCGATATAGTGCTATCAGTCCAAACTTCCAAAATAAGTCGTTCCAGGCCACTGCTTTCACCAGTGCCGCTGGGTTCTATTGAATAGTTCACTCGACGAACCGGCGTGAATATAGCGTCTATCGGTATAACACCTATGGGAAGACCATCGCTGGACCTGGCAGGTAAATAGCCTCTGCCCATTTCTACATTGAGCTCGGCGCTCAATTTAGCTTTGGATGAATTCATAGAAATGAGATGAAGGGCAGGGTTGACGATTTCGAAATCCGCCGACGGTTTAATAGCCGCAGCAGTAAACTCGCCCTCTCCAGTAATTTCCAGGCTCATTTTTCCAGAGCGCTGAGCGAGGGGACGAATACGAATCGCCTTTATATTCAACAGGAAGTCAAGAGTGTCTTCCTTTGTATGAGGAATCGTAGAAAACTCATGATGAATTCCGTTGATCTCTACCGAGGTAACAGCAGCACCGGTAAGGGAGCTTATCAGCACCCGTCGCAAAGCATTGCCTAAGGTAATACCAAAGCCTTTTTCCAATGGTTCAGCAACAAACCGACCATAGGTCTCATCGCTTTCGATACATTCTACTTTGGGTATAGATAATCCTAATCCAGACAAAGAAAACACCTACCTTGAATAATATTCCACGATATCTTTTCCACTGAACTTGACCTCTACATCCTCACGTTTTGGTAAAGCTAAAACTTTCCCTGCCATTTTCGGGGCATCAAGTTGCAGCCACGCGGGGATAAGTTTATCTTTGATTGCTTCAGCCGCCACCTTATAGTACTCGGTTTTCTTACTCCCCTCTCGCCAGAAAATTTCCTCTCCTGGTTTCACCAGAAACGAAGGAATATCGGTCTTGCGCCCATTTACCAGAATATGCCCATGTCGCACAAGCTGCCTTGCCTGAGCACGAGAGTCGGAAAAGCCTAAACGATACACGATGTTGTCCAGACGCCTCTCCAACATAGTTACCAGGTTATCTGCGGTAATGCCTGACAGCCTTTCTGCTACCCCAAATGTCTGTCGGAATTGGCGTTCTTGAAGGCCATAGATGTATCGAGCCTTCTGCTTCTCGCGTAACTGAATCCCCCGGTCCGACATCTTGGCACGCCTCTTCTTCGCATTACCATGCTGTCCGGGCACGGTATTCCGATGCTCAAAAGCACACTTGGCAGTGGAACACCTGTCCCCTTTGAGCATTAACTTATCGCCAACACGGCGGCATAATCGACATTTCGCGTCAATATATCGTGCCATTTCTATACTCGCCTTCTCTTCTTGGGTCTGCAGCCGTTATGCGGAATAGGAGTTATATCTTTGATCGCAGTCACATTAATACCCGCAGCCTGGATAGAACGAATCGCAGCTTCACGACCGCTGCCGGGACCTTTGACATATACCTCTACCTGCCGCAGCCCGACTTCCTTAGCCTTAGTGGCTGCTGCCTGAGCAGCTAATTGGGCAGCATAAGGAGTACCTTTTCTCGAGCCCTTAAATCCAGCAGTCCCCGGACTTCCCCAAGCAAGTACATTACCCTTGAGGTCAGTAAAAGTAACTATCGTATTATTAAATGTGGATTGAATGAACGCCTTACCTTCAGCAATAAGTTTGCGTTCCTTTTTTCTTGCACGTGCTTTTCCCGGCATATTTCTTTATGCTCCTTTACTTCTTAGCCACGCCACGCTTCTGACCGCGTCCTGCCACAGTCTTTCTCAAACCACGCTTGGTTCTCGCATTAGTGCGTGTCCGCTGTCCGCGAACGGGCAAACTGCGGCGATGCCGTAATCCTCGATAGCAGCCAATTTCAACCAGCCGCTTGATATTGAGGCTCACTTCTTTGCGAAGCTCACCTTCGACCTTGTGTTTTTTATCAATAGCCTCGCGAATACGGCTCACTTCAGCCTCGGTTAAATCCTTCACCTTCGTATTGGGATCCACCCCGCTTGCAGACAAAATCAAGCGGCCGTTCGCAGGTCCAATGCCGTAGATATATCGCAAAGCGATCTCTACTCGCTTTTCTTTATGAAGGTCTACACCAGCAATACGTGCCATCTTTTATTTACTCCGTTATTATCCTTGTCGCTGCTTATGCTTGGGATTCTGACAGATGACCCGAAGGACTCGGCGTCTCTTTACTATCTTGCACTTTTCACAACGACGTTTTACAGATGCTCGAACTTTCATTTTTTTCCAAACCTTATTTCAAAAATGCCACTTATGATAAACTTTTCTGACTTTTATGTCAATTTACTTCAGCCTATAGGTAATTCGCCCTCTCGTCAAATCGTATGGCGAAAGTTCCACCAGTACTTTGTCAGCAGGAAGAATCCTGATATAGTTTTTCCTCATTTTACCTGAAATATGCGCCAGCACTTTATGTCCATTCGCTAATTGCACCCGGAATGTAGCGTTGGGTAGACATTCAAGAACTACACCCTCAACTTCTATCGTTTCCTTCTTAGACATGTTATCTTATTATAATACAGTAAGTACCTCGGGTTCAGCATTACCAATAGCAATCGTATGTTCAAAGTGTGCTGAAAGACTATTGTCCGCCGTGCGTACTGTCCATCTGTTATCATCCAGACGCGTCCGCCAGTCCCCGGTAGTTACCATCGGCTCCAAAGCCAAAGTCACCCCTTCCTTTAATACCTGACCATTGCCAGGTAAACCGAAATTGGGTACCTGCGGATCCTCATGCAGGTCCCTTCCAATGCCATGCCCACAATATTCTCTAACTACCGAAAACCCCCTTGTTTCCACGTATGTTTGAATAGCTGCGGACACATCCCCAAGATAAACTCCACAATGCGCTGTTTTAATTCCTACCATCAAAGCAGCCTCAGTAACATCCAGCAACTCTTGCGCCTTGGAATTGAGCTTGCCAACTCCTACGGTGACTGCTGCATCACTGTGAAAGCCGTCAACATATGCTCCAAAATCTAGCGATACTATATCTCCTTCCTCAATCACCCTTTCTCCGGGAATGCCATGAACCACCTCATCATTTATGGATACGCAAAGGCTTGCCGGATAACCTCGGTAGCCTTTGAAAGAAGCTTTCGCGCCCCGTTTTTTTAGCTCATCGACAGCTACTGCATCGAGTTGCTTTGTCTTAACTCCTGGTTTCACCTCTTTTTTCAGTCTATCTAAAACAGCCGCTACAATTCTTCCCGACTTACGCATAATTGTTACTTCTTCAGCAGATTTGATAACCGTCATGTGGCTTCCCTTACTTCTTCCCCACAGCTTTCATTACCGACTTGGTCACTTCCTCGATGCCCACCTGCCCATCTACCCGTATCAACCTGCCATTCGCTTTATAATAATCAAGTAAAGGAGTAGTTTGAGTAAAATAAACTTTAAGCCGCTCCCTTATCGTTTTTTCATTATCATCGGCACGCTGATATAGCTCTCCGCCGCATTTATCGCATTTGCCAGCGACCTTCGGCGGCAACGCAATCTCGTGATAAACCGCCTGACATTGGCGACATGTCCAGCGTCCACCAAGCCGTTTTAACAGATCCTCGCTAGGCACTTCTATATAGACAGCTTTATCTATCGTTTTATTGCGCTCAACCATGGTCCGGTCAAGTGCTCTCGCCTGCTCCAGCGTCCGAGGGAACCCATCGAAAATACAACCTGATTTACAATCAGGCTCGTTAAGCCGCCCAGAAATCATCCGAATGGTCACTTCATCGGGAACAAGCTCGCCTTTCTCCATGTAAGATTTCGCTAGTTTACCGAGCTCAGTCCCCTCACTTAGCGCCTTTCGGAACAGGTCACCCGAGGCAATATGCGCCAGTCCCAATTTCTGAGAAACGATAGCTGCCTGGGTTCCTTTGCCCGCTCCCGGAGCACCGAGAAAAACTAAAAACATATTTTACTTCAAAAATCCTTCATAACGGCGCATGGTTAATTGCGCCTCAATTTGTTTCATAGTGTCAAGAGCAACACCAACGACAATAAGAATGCCCGTACTGGACAATGTCAATACCGCGACATCGGTTAACTGCCTGACCATGAAGGGCATGACCGCCACGAGGGCAAGAAAGATCGCGCCACCCCAGGTAATGTTGTTAATAACCTTACTTAGATATTCAGTGGTCGGTTTTCCGGGTCGAACGCCCGGTATAAAGCCACCCTGACGCTGCAATGTCTGTGCTAAGTTCATTTGTTCAAATACCACCATGGTATAGAAAAAGGTAAAGGCAAGTACCAGCAAGAAATAAATTATCCAGTAAAACAAACCTATAGGTAAACCTGTATTAGGACTAAACCATTGCACAATGATATTGGCAAAATTCGGTTCCTGATTATTGACGAAGTAACTGGCTATGGTTGCTGGGAAAATCATCAATGACATAGCAAATATCAATGGTATCATTCCAGCCGTATTAACTCGCAGAGGAACATACGTTGAACCCGCTTGCCGATACATACGGGCACCGCGGAAAGCGGTCTTGGCATACTGGACAGGAATACGCCGATGTCCTTCAGCAAATATAACAATTAATATGATAAGAGCGAGAGCCAATACAATAAATACAATAAGCCCAATAAAGCTCTCCTTAGCTATATATCCCCGCCCAATCATCTGTGGCAAACCAGCCACAATACCGCCGAAGATGATGATCGATACGCCGTTGCCGATACCTCGCTCAGTAATCAATTCACCCAGCCATACCAGCAACATTGTTCCAGCACACATCGATATCACCATAGCAAATGTCGATAGGACATCAGTAGCACCGATAACACCCTGGCTGCGCAGCAACGCCAGTTGTGCATATCCCTGGAGAGCTGCCAGCGGGACAGTAAGCCAGTGAGTATATTGATTAATGCGATGCCTACCAATGTCTCCTTCTTGAGATAATGCTCGAAGGCTGGGGATTACCGGGACTAGTAGTTGCATAATGATAGAAGAAGTGATGTAGGGATAAACTCCCATAGCAGCCACGCTGAAATTCCTCATCGCACCGCCACTGAACATATCAAGCATGCCCAGTAATTGATTCTTATCAAAGAGATCTCTCAGAGCAGCAATGTCAACTCCAGGTAAAGGTACATGAGCAATAAAACGAAAAACCACCAATATCCCTAGGGTGAAAAGAAGCTTTCTTCTCAGATCAGGCAGAGAAAAGGCATCAATTAAGGCTTGAATCAAGCGTGGTCTGGATTCTCTTTGAGGCACTGCTAAATCCCCTCAACCCTCCCACCAGCAGCCTCGATTTTCGTCTTAGCCGCGGAGGAAAATTTATTTGCTTTGACCACAAGCGGGCGATCAATTTCACCATCACCCAGTATCTTCACAGCCTTCTGTGAAGATTTAATGAGTCCAGTTTCAATCAACTTTTGTGGCGTTATTTCAGTATTGGCCTCAAATACATTCAGCTTACCCACATTGACAACAGTGTAGTCAGTCTTGAAGGGATTAAAGAAGCCCCTTTTCCGAGGCAAACGTCTCACAAGAGGCAATTGTCCACCTTCAAAACTAAGGCGAGTGCCACCTCCAGCACGAGATTTCTGCCCCTTCAAACCTCGCCCTGAGTAAGTCCCGTGTCCACTGCCATCACCACGACCTACGCGCTTCTTGCTATGCTTAGCACCGGCTGCAGGCTTCAAGTTATGTTGTCCTATGACTAAACTATTCTTTTCCATCGTTGACCACTTCAGATTTTACTAAATGATTTACCTTCACCAACATACCCCGTATGCTAGCTGTGTCCTCATGTTCTAGCACTTGATTAAGCCTTCGGAAACCGAGAGCTTTCAATGTTAGTCGTTGAGTCTGAGGATGGCCGATACCGCTCTTGACCCACGTAATCCGCAATTTAGCCACCTGCACCAACCCCCTTGCTCTCAATACCAGCCTTGCGTTTCGCTACGACTTCTTTCGGCTCACGGAGACACGCTAAAGCTAACAACGTCGCTCTCACCACATTGATGGCATTGGCTGCACCCAATGATTTCGTGAGCACATCATTAACACCAATTGCTTCGAGTACCGCTCGCACACCACCACCAGCGATAACACCAACTCCAGGTGACGCTGGTTTGAGCAGAACTTTAGCAGACCCAGATTTAGCCGTTATCTCATGGGGTATTGTATTACTGGTTAATCTCACTTCGATTAGGTTCTTCCTGGCTACAACGCCAGCTTTGTGAATAGCTTCTGGCACCTCTCTTGCCTTGCCCAATCCCATTCCTGCGTGACCCTTACCATCGCCAACCACCACTAACGCCCTGAAATGAAGCTGTTTACCTCCTTTGACCACTTTGGTTACACGGTCAAGAGATACTAGTTTCTCACTCAGGTCTAATTCGCTAGCGTCGATTTTAGATTTTGTCCCTATTACTCTAGTAACCGCTTTCATAATCTAACCTCAAAACTCAAGTCCAGCTTTCCGCGCAGCCTCAGCCAGCGCTTTTACACGACCATGATACTGATATCCACCCCGGTCGAAAACCACTTTTTTAATGCCTTTACTTAAAGCACGCTGTGCCGCCAGAGAACCTACTATTTCAGCGCTTTCTCTCTTCTTTTTCTCTGCAACCTTGTCCTTCACTTCTGAGTCCAAATCACTGGCTGAAATTAGCGTCTGTCCAGCGGTATCATCAATCACTTGGGCATAAATATGACTCAAACTTCGAAACACACAAAACCTGGGCCTTGCTGTTGTGCCACTCAGCTTTTTTCTCACTCTGGCATGCCGTCGTTGTCTCGCTAAACGAGAAGTTATATTAGCCATGACTATATTTAATCTCCATATTTACTTCTTAAATGCTGCTTTACCCGCTTTGCCCGGCTTCAACCGGATTTTCTCGCCACTATACTTAACTCCCTTACCCTTATAGGCATCTGTAGGCCGGAGGGCACGAATCCTGGCTGCAGTCTGTCCCACCAACTCTTTATCTATACCACTTACAATGATTTTATTCGTTCCATCCACAGCAAGATTAATACCAGGGGGACCAGCAAACACAACAGGATGGCAGTAGCCAATTTGCAATGTTATACCACCATCGCTTTTTTGAACTCTATAGCCAACGCCACTAAGCTCCAGAACTTTCTCAAAACCTTTGGTAACCCCTTCAACCATATTCGCAATAAGAGTTCGAGTCAATCCGTGTAAAGCGCGATGGAAACCATCATCGCTAGGTCTGGCTACCAGTAGTTTTCCTTCTTCCGATTTGACAGAAATATCGGGGTGAATGGAACGGGACAGTTTTCCTTTGCTTCCTTCCACAGCTATGGTATTTCCTTCTATTTTAATTTTGACACCTGACGGTATCTCTATGGGAAGTAATCCTACTCGTGACACTCGTTCAACCTCTTAAAATATAATTTACCAAACATAGCACACTACTTCACCGCCGATATTCTGACGATGCGCATCATGTCCCAGCATCAACCCTTTTGACGTTGACAAAATGGTGATACCAAGCCCTCCATACACACGAGGGATTTCCCCACGTCCCACATACACACGCAGGCCAGGTTTGCTCACTCTCTCCAGGCCTAAAATAACTGGCTGGTTATCAACATACTTCAGCACAATTTTTATCACCCGATGAGAACCATCTTTGAGCACTGAGTAATCCGTAATAAAACCTTCGTCCTTAAGAATTTTAGCAACAGAAACCTTGGTTTTCGAAAGTGGCATCTGCACACTATCATGGCGCGCCAAAATGGCATTGCGTATTCTCGTTAACATATCAGCAATCGAATCAGTCACCATTACAGTATCTCTCCACTCTTTCAATTACCAACTGGATTTCCTCACCCCTGGAATCGAACCATTTAACGCCAGCTTTCGAAAACAAATACGGCACAAACCGAATTTGCGGATATACGCACGTGGTCTACCGCATAACTTACACCGGTTATGTTGCTGCACCCTATATTTAGGAATGCGTTGCGACTTTAATATTTTACATAGTTTTGCCATGTGTTACTCCAACCTCAATTCTTCCGGAAAGGCATTCCTAAGGACCGCAACAACTCTCTGCCTTCCTCATCAGTCTTTGCAGTCGTTACAATAACGATTTCAAGCCCTCTCAGCTTCTCCACCTTGTCATACTCAATCTCTGGGAATACTATCTGCTCACGCATACCCAGCGAGTAATTGCCCTGACCATCGAAAGAATCTGGTGATATGCCCTGAAAATCACGGATACGAGGCAATACAATACTCACCAACTTATCAAAAAACTCATACATTCGCTGACCACGCAGCGTGACCATAATACCTATAGGTAATCCTGGTCTTAGTTTAAATGCAGCAATCGCTTTCTTTGACCGGGTTACTACTGGATGCTGTCCGGCAATAGTAGTTAAGTCTTTTTCTGCAGATTCCATGGCTTTGGGATTCGTTATCGCTTCTCCCAAACCAATGTTCAATACAACTTTACTCAGCTTGGGTACCTGCATCACATTCTTGTACCCGAACTTGGTCTTAAGTTCCGGTACAATCTTCTTTAAATAATGTTCCTTCAATCTCGACATTTCGTCAAATACACCTTAATCGATTATTTCGGAGCAAGCACGACAGAACCGTACTCTCTTGCCATCCTCCAGAAAACGGATGCCAATCCGAGCTGGCTTAGCACACTTACCACAGATAAGCATTACTTTGGAGACATGAAGGGGCGCTTCCAATTGAATTATACCCGCCTGCCTCGCCTGGCCTTTTGTCCTGGAATGGCGTTTAATCATATTCAGCCCCTCAACAAGTACCTTATCCTCTTTTGGTAAAGCCTTCCTTACCTTACCCTTCTTCCCCCTGTCTTTACCGGTAATCACCAGGACAGTATCATTTTTTCTAATTTTCATCTCATAGTACCTCTGGAGCCAGTGATACGATTTTCATAAAATTTTTTTCCCTGAGTTCTCTGGCTACCGGACCGAAAATACGAGTTCCCTTGGGATTTTCCTTCTCATCCAGAATAACTGCAGCATTGTCATCAAATCTCACGTAGGTGCCATCTTCACGATGGTACGGTTTAGTTATTCTTACTACAACGGCTTTCATTACCTCACCCTGTTTTACCATACCACCGGGTATGGCACGTTTTACGGTTACCACGATAATATCACCAATACTGGCATATTTCCTGCCACTGCCACCAAGTACCCTGATACACATGACCTGCCGGGCACCGGTATTGTCAGCTACTTTTAGTCTAGTAAATGACTGAATCACGTTATGCTACCTCTGAATCAACGTCAGCTATTTCTTTCGGTTGGACTTCAGCCCGTTCCTTTTTTCTCACTATCTCCACCACACGCCACCGCTTTTCTTTAGACAAAGGACGAGTCTCCACAATTTTCACGGTATCGCCAATCCCACAGGTATTGTTCTCATCGTGGGCTTTAAACGTAGCCCTGTGGCGTACCACTTTCTTGTAAAGAGGATGACGGCGTAGCGTCTCTATCAAGACGACCACCGTCTTATCCATCTTGTTACTAACTACAGTACCTGTTCTAACCTTTCTTTTCTTTTCCATGCGCCGATCCTATACCGAGTCCCCTCTCTCGTATTACAGTCTTCATTCGAGCTATCTTTTTTTTCACTTTGGGAATCTCCCGATGATTGGCTAACTGTCTTGTAGCCGCACGAAAACGCAGATTAAAAAGCTCCTGATGCGCTTCTTCCAGCCGTTTCTTGAGTTCTTCATCACCAAGAACCCGAATTTCACTTAATTTCAACTTTAGCCTCCGCTAAAACTGCTTCTTTCACTATATATTTCGTATCAACCGGTAACTTATGAGAAGCTAATTCCATTGCTTCCCTCGCCATATTTTCTTTGATACCACTAATTTCAAAGAGCATTCTCCCCGGTTTAACCACAGCTACCCAATGGTCAGTAGCTCCCTTACCACTGCCCATTCTGGTCTCAGCCGGTTTCCTGGTCACCGGCTTATCAGGGAAGATACGAACCCACATCTTGCCGCCGCGTCGCAAATAGCGGACGATCACACGACGAGCTGCCTCAATCTGTCGTGCAGTCATCCAGCATGCTTCCATAGACTGCAACCCAAACTCACCGAAGACAATGGTATTGCCAGATTGCGCCTTACCCTTTCGTGTTCCACGATGGGATTTACGATACTTTACTCTCTTCGGCTGTAGCACTTTCTCTCCTTGTTTCGGGAATTATATTACCCTTATATATCCATACCTTTACACCGATATGGCCCATAACAGTATTGGCTTCAACACAACCGTAACTTATATCAGCGCAGACGGTGTGCAAAGGCAACCGTCCCTGGCGCGTCGTTTCACGGCGGGCAATTTCATTGCCTCCCAATCTACCAGCGCAGCTTATTTTGACGCCTTTAGCACCAGCTTGCATCGTTTTAAACGCAGTCTGCTTCATAGCACGCCTGAAAGCTATTCGGCGTTGAAGCTGATCAGCAATATTCTGAGCCACCAGCACAGCTTCAAGCTCGGGTTGTTCAACTTCTTTAACCGATAACCTTACCTTCTTACCGCAAGTTTGCTCCAATGCCGTCCGCAACTCCTCGGCCCGCTGTCCTCCCCGACCAATCACCACGCCGGGGCGAGATGAATATAGAGTAACCACAATCTCATTGCCCTGACGGTCTATTTCTACAGTGGCGACACCGCCATCCCTACATCTAGTCTCAATAATCCTGCGTAGCTTCAAATCTTCCTGCAAGAACTCGGTATAATGTTTCTCATCATACCACTTCGCCAGCCAAGTCTTGGTAATGCCTATTCTGAAACCGTAAGGATGAACTTTATGCCCCAATTATTTTTCCTCCTCAGAAACAGAAACTACAATATGGGTTGAACGTTTAAGAATAGGAGCAACGCGCCCTCGTGCCTGAGAACGAAATCGTTTGAAGGTATGCCCCTCATTAGCCAATATTTCCACAACCTTCAACCCTGAAGGCGCCATTTCATAATTGTTCTCAGCATTGGCAACCGCCGATTTTATCACCTTGGCCACGGCTTCAGCCGCATGAGAAGGCACAAATTTAAGTATCCTCAGGGCTTCATCAACGGACTTGCCCCGTACCATGTCCACAATCAACTTGACCTTACGGGACGATACGCCAACATCTTTTGCTATCGCATTTACTTTCATAACTCTTAACTACCTGGTTTCTTGGCAACAGTTACCTGAGCTTTAGAACCATGCCCTCTAAAAATTCGGGTCATGGCAAATTCGCCCAATTTATGTCCTACCATGTTTTCCGTTATGAAAATAGGCACATGACGCCGACCATCATGTACCGCAATGGTAAGACCGATCATCTCAGGCATAACGGTCGAGGCACGCGCCCATGTTTTTATCACGGTCTTCTCGCCGGAGCGATTGACCTTCATTACCTTTTCCATTAACTTTTGGTCACAATAAGGACCTTTTTTCGTTGACCGCATCTAATCTACCTCTTTGCGCAAATTACACATCTACTTTTCGCCTTCTGACAATGAGCCTGTCCGATGCTTTATGTCGCCCACGTGTCTTATGTCCTAAAGCTGGTTTACCCCAGGGCGTCTTTGGCGCCATACCCCGAGGCGTTCTACCTTCACCACCTCCGTGTGGATGGTCACGCGGTGTCATTGCTGAGCCGCGCACCTTAGGACGCAGTCCCAGCCAACGGATGCGCCCAGCTTTACCTGACTTTATGTTCTGGTGGTCTACATTACCTAATTGTCCTATTGTAGCCAGACAATTTGATAAAAAGCGCCTCATTTCTCCTGAAGGCAAACGGACCAGAGAGTATTTACCTTCCTGACCCAACAATTGCGCCGCAGTTCCAGCACTGCGCACCACCTGGCCACCTTTACCTGGTTCAAACTCAATATTGTGAATTAACGTGCCCGCTGGAATTGCGCACAGTGGTAACGTATTACCCGAGCTTGATTTCGGCATTATTCCCAGATTGGATAGTCTGACCAACACTGAGTCCCACCGGCGCCAGAATATAACGTTTATCCCCATCTGCATAGTGGATCAGCGCAATTCGAGCCGAGCGATTTGGGTCATATTCTATCGTCGCTACCTTCCCTGGGACACCAACCTTATTTCTCTTAAAATCAATGACGCGCAGCATGCGCTTGGCACCGCCACCACGATGGCGCGTGGTCACCACACCCCTGCTGTTCCGCCCAGCCTTGTGCTTCAGCGGCAACACCAGAGACTTCTCAGGAGTGGTCCTGGTTATCTCCCAAAGGTAACATTCACCTTACCACGTAAGCCCGGTGACGTTGGCGAATACGTTTTTAAAGCCAATATCTATCTCCTCTTACTTACGGATGCCTTCTTTGCCATCGAGTTCTTCTTTAGAAGCTTCCGATGCTTATGTTTGGCCATCTTCTTTTTGCGTTTTTTAATAACAGAACCCAATGCTACTCCCTACTTTGTTAAACTCCCTCAAAGAACTGTATCTTCTGCCCTGGTGTAAGGGTAACTACCGCCTTTTTCCAGGGCGGTGTCATCACTGCCCGTCGGCCTACTTTTTTCTGCTTTCCCTGCATGGTAACAACATTCACCTGGGTTACATTGACCTTAAACGCTAACTCTACAGCATCTTTTACCTGACGCTTGGTAGCCTTCTTCGCTATCTCAAATACGTATTTATTCCTCTCCTGGAGGAAGGTCGATTTCTCCGTGACTATCGGGCGTCTCAATACCTCGTACAAATGCATTACATTAATCCTTAAAGAATAGCTGTCATCAACTGCTCACGGCCGCTGCCTTTACTTTTTCCTGCCCCCACAACTCCTCTACTTTCTTTACCGCGGCTGCGGTCATAACCAACCCTTTGCAGGAAAGTAAATCAGCCACATTGAGTAATGATGCCAACACCATCTTGACAGCAACTATATTACGTGCCGACTTAAACGTATAATCTTCCACTCCACCAGTAGCAATAATAACCGAAGTATCAATTCCCAACGCTACCAGCATGTCCAGCACTTGTTTTGTATTCGGCTCATTAAGCTCGAACTTATCGACAACTTTCAAATCTCCACTGCTAGCCTTAGCAGAAAGCACGCATTTCAGCGCCAGGCGTCGCATTTTCTTGGGCATAGCCTGTCTATAACTTCGTTGATGTGGACCAAAGGCTACACCACCACCCTTCAGCAGTGGCGACTTGGCACTCCCTCGTCGTGCCCGACCAGTATGCTTCTGGTTAAAGAGCTTCCTGGTACTTTTAGCGACCTCCGCTCTCGTCTTGGTATCAACAGTTCCCTGGCGGCGATTGGCTAATTGCATCACCAACGCCTGGTGAACCACTGCTTCGTTAAACGGTACACTAAAGACAGCATCGCTTAGGCTTATCTTACCTGTCTTCTCGCCTTTTTGATTATAAACGTCAATTTGCACTTCTATTTACCTTTACTCGATTTCTTGATAAGCAGCAATCCATTCTTGGCACCAGGTACTGCCCCTTTGACCAATATAACGTGACGCTCCAGGTCAACCTCTACTATTTCCAGGCCACGCACAGTGGCTCTTCTGTTTCCCATATGCCCTGCCATGCGCAATCCCTTGAACACTCTGCCTGGAGTCGTAGTCGAACCAACCGCACCAGGTGCTCTATGTCGATCGGACTGCCCATGGGTTTTAGGCCCACCAGCAAAATGATATCTCTTGACCCCACCGGCAAAACCTTTTCCCTTTGATACACCCACAATATTCACTATATCGCCAGTTTTGAACATATCGACATCAATCTTCTGTCCCTTCTTAACCTCTTTGACATCGGCCGTCTCAAATTCACGAAGATGTCTGAACTGACCGATATCCTTAAGATGACCTCTTAAAGGAGCGTTTAACCGCTTGGTCGTCTCAAACCCGAGCTGAATGGCGTTGTAGCCATCCTTTGCCTCAGTCTTCACCTGAGCAATAAAACACGGGCCTGCTTCAATAGCAGTAACCGAGACTTCTTTACCATCATCCTTAAAGAGATGGAGCATACCTATCTTCTTGCCAAGTAAACCTTGAACCATCGTGTTGCAATCCTACCTAATATCTATCTCCACCCCAGAGGGTAATTGGAGTTGAGTCAAAGCGTCTATTGTTTTAGTTGTCGGACCTAAAATATCAATTAAACGCTTGTGAGTTCTGATTTCAAACTGCTCTCGCGAATCTTTATCAATATGCGGAGAGCGAATGACACAGAATTTCTCTATTCGAGTCGGTAGAGGTACCGGACCAACGACCACTGCGCCGGTCCTCTCCGCAGTCTCCACAATCTGAACCACCGACTGATCAACCAGCCTGTGATCATAACCTCTCACTTTAATTCGAATAGTCTGTTTAGGCATCTTATCTTCCTTTAACTCGACCGCTGATCTGGTCTACCAAACTACCAGGCACTTCCTTATAGTGATGGAACTGCATTGAATTCGTGGCTCTGCCCTGACTTTGCGACCTGAGGGAAGTAGCATAGCCGAAGGTATCAGCCAATGGAACAAAGGAACGGATGACGCAGGTCTCACCATGGGTCTCAATGCCCTCAACATGTCCTCTCCTGGAATTCAAATCACCAATAATATCGCCCATGAACTGAGCTGGCGTGACCACCTCCAACTCCATAAACGGCTCAAGGAGAACAGGCTGACCTTTCTTGAGGGCTTCCTTTACTCCGATGGAACTTGCCATTTTAAAGGCTATCTCTGAGGAATCAACCTCGTGATAACTACCATCAAATAACGTCACCGTGATATCAACTACTGGATAGCCAGCGAGTACTCCGCTATCAAGGGCTTCCCTGGCGCCATCTTCTATCGCTGGAATATATTCTCTAGGGATGGCACCACCTTTAATCTTATTCACAAATTGAAAACCGCTTGCGCTCTCCCCTGGTTCAACTCTAAGCCAGACATGACCGTACTGCCCTTTACCACCAGACTGGCGTACAAACCTGCCTTCAGCTTCTACCGCCACGGTGATTGTCTCTCGGTATGCCACCTGCGGCTTACCAACATTCACCCCAACATTAAATTCACGCAGTATGCGATCGATTAAGACTTCAAGGTGCAGTTCGCCCATACCTGAGATGAGCGTTTGGCCGGTTTCCTCGTCAGTGCGTATTTTGAACGTAGGGTCCTCTTCGGAGAGTTTGTTCAAAACCTCGCCCAGTTTATCCTGGTCAGCCTTACTCTTTGGCTCGATTGCCATGGAAATCACCGGCTGCGGGAAACGGATAGCCTCAAGAAGGATAGGTTCCGCCATTTCACACAGCGTATCACCGGTAAAAGTATCCTTCAGGCCTACGGTAGCAGCTATGCTACCAGTATCGACTTCCTCTACCTCTTCACGCCGATTGGCATGCATCAGAACTAATCTGCCGATCCGTTCCTTACGCCCTTTGCTGGAGTTGAAAACCTGCACTCCTGTCTTGATTGTGCCTGAATAGACTCGGAAATAAACCAGCCTGCCCATGAAAGGGTCAGCAACGACTTTGAATGCTAAAGCAGAAAAGGGAGCATCGTCGTTAGATTCACGGATAATCTTGCCACCGGTCTTGGTATCAATTCCACTGATCGGAGGTATATCCAGGGGGGAAGGTAAATAATCAACTACAGCATCAAGCAGGGGTTGAATACCTTTATTTCTTAAGGCAGTGCCGCAGAGGATGGGTACAATTCGATTACTTAACGTTAACCTTCGTATCGCTGCTTTAAGTTCGGCAACCGGTATCGCAGTATTTCCAACATAGAGCAACATGAGTTGGTCATCATTCTCAGCCAATTTCTCTATTAGTAATTGATGATACTGAGTTACCTCTTCCTTATATTCATCGGGAACAGGTATTCCGACTGGTGGCTCGCTGACATCACCAGAAAAGACCCAGGCTTTTTGGTTGAGCAGGTCGATAACGCCTTGATAAAGGCTCTCCTTGCCCAGAGGGAGTTGGATAACCAGCGTCTTTGCTCTGAGGCGTTCCTCAATCATGCCTACCGTACGATGAAAGTCGGCCCCAACCCGGTCCATCTTATTGATAAAACATATTCGGGGAACCTTGTACCTGTCAGCTTGACGCCATACCGTCTCGGATTGGGCTTCCACACCCGCTACCGCATCGAGAATAACTATCCCGCCATCGAGCACTCTCAAGCTGCGTTCTACTTCAGCAGTGAAATCCACATGCCCCGGAGTATCGATAATATTGACGCGATGGTCATTCCAGTGGCAGGTAGTAGCCGCGGCAGTAATAGTGATGCCTCGTTCACGCTCCTGGAGCATCCAGTCCATAACCGTAGTCCCGTCATCGACATCGCCAACTTTATAGGTGCGCCCGGTATAAAACAATATCCGCTCAGTTGAGGTCGTCTTGCCGGCATCGATATGAGCGATGATTCCGATATTTCTTATTTTATCTAAAGGAAAAGTCCTCGACATGGTGCTATTTCCCGAGCGTCCTGCCGTTTTCGGTTTTAATTCTCTAATTGTTGTTGTTACCATTTTTTACCATCTGTAGTGAGCAAAAGCCTTGTTTGCTTCAGCCATCTTATGAGTGTCCTGTCTCTTCTTCACAGAGTTGCCTTCACCCTTCGCGGCATCCATAATCTCAACAGCCAGATTTTCCGCCATAGACTTTCCAGAACGGTCTCTGGCAAAGCCAACCATCCATCGAATAGCCATGAATTGCCCTCGCTCAGGACTTACTTCTATGGGCACCTGATAGGTGGCACCACCGACACGCCTCGCTTTAACCTGTAATAAAGGAGTAGTATTCTTCAATGCCTGGTCTAAAACTCCCATGGGATCAGATTTCGCCCGTTCATTCACCAGATCCATGGCATCATACATAACCCGCTCCGCGGTAGCTTTCTTACCATTGAGCATCAGTTTTTTGATTAACCTTGCCAGAACATAGCTACCGTATTTAGGATCAGGGGACATTCGTCTCTTAATTATCTTTGCACGTCTTGACATCGAATCTCCTTAGGCGGTTGCGGCAACAGGAGTCTTACCCCTCTTGGCACCATACTTGCTTCGACCCTGCTGGCGTTTCTCTACTCCAGCAGAATCCAGGGTACCGCGAATAATGTGGTAACGAACTCCAGGTAAATCCTTTACCCTGCCACCGCGGATGAGGACAACAGAGTGTTCCTGTAGATTGTGACCTTCTCCGGGGATATAAGCGGTAACTTCAATGCCGTTGCTTAATCTGACTCTGGCGATTTTACGTAAAGCGGAATTAGGTTTCTTGGGGGTCATGGTTTTAACCTGCACACAAACCCCACGTTTCTGCGGCGAGCCCCCACCTCGGCTTACCTTATTTTTTAAGGCGTTATAAGCAAAATGTAATGCCGGGGCTTTAGTCTTTTTAGCAGCCTTCCTTCTACCCTTTCTCACCAGTTGATTCGCTGTTGGCATTCTTTATTCCCTTTTTTCCTTCGCCTAATTATCATCGTCTATACAATAGAAAAGCCACCTAGTTGTCCGCCGGTTTACTGTTTCTTCCGAATCAGCATCCCGACTCAACCAGCCGGCTTCTTAGGTTTTTTTAAGCCTATTGCTATGGCTAGTAGACGACGAATAGATACTATAACACAATACAAAATTGTCTGTCAATATCGGCGAATGCAGCCCGTCTAGTAAAGCGACTCTACGCCACCTGATTTCATACACAGAAACAGGAGGGGACAAAACACTGCCACCTCCGTATTGCGTCAAATTAAACTGTTACCGAAGACCTTCTTATTGCCTCATAATTCCGGTTACCGAGCCAGGACGCTCTGCTAGCCGCCACAATTTCTCCAGATTGTCGTTTATCTGCTTCAGAAGGAGTACGGGGTTCAATCCGTGGTAAGTAGCTGCCAGCGCAGTCTACTTAGCTTCTGTAAGTATACCTGATTGCACCAAGCGCTGGTAGGGAGTCCGAGCGGTATCATAGACTTTGCGGACTTTGGCCCCGTGCCTGCTCTTAGACACAAGCTTCATAGTTGGCTGAAAGAAGTTAATGTACAACCGAGCCAGGTCATATACCCTCCCCAGACATTCAAAAGCGGCTTTAGAGGCATACCGTTCGTATCCCACCAAGCGGCGTACCACATTGCCATTCTTCTGCTCAACGTGACAGCTATCATTCTTCTTGTAGGAACGAGACCTCGTGAAGGTGATCTTCTCATCACGGCAATAATTATAGAAGCAGCGGTTAATGAACTCGCTACCGTTGTCCGAGTCTATTCCCAGTAGAGGGAAGGGAAGATGCTGTCTCATACGGTGTACCGACTGCCGTACCTTCTCTTGCCATTTACCCCACACTGGCAGACATTCCGTCCAGCCGCTGGCAACATCTACGGCGCAGAGTGTGTTCAGGTAAAAGCCCTCCACACTCTCCCCGCAGTGAGCTACGAGGTCTGTCTCCATGAATCCAGACTTGTTCTCTTGCCAGTCAGCAAATGTCCTGATAGGTATACAGCTCTTCAGCAGGCTGCCCGGCCGAGTAGTGGAAAACGATTTCCGACCTCCAATCTTTCGATATGGTCGTAACAATCGGTCTATAGTGGACGGGCTCATCTGGCAGAGTTGCTCTTCTAGAAAGGCATTTATCCGTTGCTCACCATATCGCCGGAGCACCTTCACCATCTCTGGAAGGAAAGGCTGAAGACGTTTGGAGCATAGCCGGTCGCTAACTTCCCAGACTGCTTTCAGCATCCCTGCCACATCAGAGGCGTATCTCCTTGGTCGACCGCGTCCTTTGCTTATCTTGGGCTGGTTTGCTCTGTTTAATAGCCTGATAGCTGCTTTACGGTGCCGACCTGTAACTTGCGTAAATTCGTCCAATATCTTACCTTTTTCTGCTTTTGACGCCCGTGAGTACCGGAGCCGTAGTGCCTGCACATATTCCAATATACTGCGTCGTGTCACCTTTAACCTCCTTCGGTAACACTAATTTTGACGCAACCACTCCATTTTCGGTAACTTTAATTATGAGTCAATGCGACCTCTTGACAAATGATAAAACAAAATGTATCATTCTGATAATGATTATTATTACTAATATAATCTTACAGAGGATATCTCCTATTCCACACTGGTATAATAATGAAAGAAATGAAAGAGGAGGAGGAACCAATGTCTAAATCAGAAGAGTATTTAAAGGAAGCCTTCGCTGGCGAATCACAGGCGAACCGCAAGTACCTTGCCTTTGCTGCCGCTGCTGATAAGGAAGGTTACCCTCAGGCAGCCAGATTATTCCGCGCTGCCGCCGAAGCAGAGACTGTGCATGCCCACAATCACCTCAGAGTGCTCAAAGGGGTCAGCAGCACCAAAGAGAACCTGAAACAAGCAGTCGATGGGGAAACCCATGAGTTTAAAACGATGTATCCCGAGATGATCACTGCTGCCAAAGCCGAAGGGAATAAAGACGCAGAGAGGTCATTCAACTTCGCCAATGAGGTAGAAAAAATTCACGCCCAGCTTTACCAGAAGCTGCTCGACACTCTGGGCGCCAGTAAGGAGACCTACCCCTACTACGTCTGTCCCGTATGCGGCTACACATCAGAGAAAGAGCCACCAGGCACCTGCCCCATCTGTGGCACCGCCGGCAAGATGTTTAAAAAAATAGACTAGTAGCTGTGGTGAGGCGACCCCATAAAAAAGAGCGGTTACCATGCCGACAATAACGGGCTTGGGTAGGCTTACAGTTCGATAATTCCCCCTCTTTCAGGGAAGATAACAGAAATAGTATTGTGGCTTAGCGCCCTGATTCTCTCATAAAAGTCGGGATGCTCACTATGAACCGGGATAAGCAGCTCTGGTTTAATATGCAGCGCAATCCGCAGTAAATCGGGACCGCAGGCATGTCCCGAGGCATGCAGTCCTCGCTGCTCTTCGGGTATTTGCCATTCATCGCCGTTTTCTATTGGTAGACCAAAACCTTTCATTTCGAAGTGCTCAAGCCACTTATGGAGCCGTCGAAAGTCAATCTCCTGCTCCTCGTCATGCGGTTCGCTGGAGCTGAAGATGTAAAGGCTGCCGGGTGCAGGACTAATGCTGGGCAGCTCATTTAAATCCCAGAAGCTGAAACAGAGAATAAATGTATCCTGCGCTTCTCTCACATCCTTCGCCAGCACCACCTTGCTTTGATATTCTTTACAGATGTTCCGCATCCATTGTTGAGGACTCCTGCTGGCAATAGTATCCTGGTAGATAACAATGCCTTTTTCGGTGGCTATATCGGGAGTTTCCAGTTCCAGTAGACGCATGGTCTTCAATAAATAGGCATCTTTAGGCAGTATCGCCAGCTTCCTGCCGGTTTCGCTGGCAATTCGCAAAAAGGTGAGCAAACGGTCGACATCCCTGGGAGAAAAATCGGCAATCACCAGCCCTTTGGCACTGGCTATTGCCTGCTTCCCATTCTTATACACCTCATCCTCCGCAATATTAGCCTCGCGCTGTACGTTGGTACCTTCAATAATCAACGCTCTTGGGTTCAAGCTGGCAGCATCTTTAATAAATTTGTCGGTGAATTTCTTACGCTTACCATGTAATCGTAAATCGCCGCTGTAGATAATCCAGCCGGCGCTGGTCTCAATACCCCAGGCGCAGGCACCGGGAATGGAATGGTCCACAGGAAAACAGCACAGCCTGAAGCTGCAAGCCTGATGGTCACGAATCGGACAGGAAACAAGCTCCTTCTGCTTTGCTGTCCTCTGTTCCCAGAATCCGAAATTCCAGTACTGGTGTGCGTCCAGGCTCAGAGCCGCTGGGTTCATATCGGCAATACAGAACTGCCGCTGTCGCCTAATATTAGTAGAAAGGAAAGCCTCCTGTTTCCAATCAGGAGGACAACCCGCCTCGGCAACCTTGTAATAGCAGACCTGCTGGTCGTAGTCGGCCTTCCCCGAGTCCTGAATTGCCTTGGTGATGAACGCCGTCACGGATGTAGCATAGACCGGGATATCGTCTCTTAGAAAAGCAATATGTGCCGAGTGGTCGAGGTGAGCATGAGAGAGTAGCACTCCATCCATATGGTCGAGTTTACGATGATTCTCTGCGCTTCGAAACTGCTCCCAGAGACCCGGTGCTTCGAGATCAGGACGATAAATCCCCTCCAGCGGTGGTAGCAAGCCCATAACCAGCGGGTCCAGCAGCCCGGCGCCACCTCGAGGCTTCAGGTATTCCTCGTAGAATTCCTTATGCCTTTTATAGGGAAAACCGAAATCCAGCAGCAACCTTCGCTCCCCGTCTTCGAGGAGTATCTTATTGCCGCCTATTTCCTGAATGCCGCCGTAGAAACTCAATCGTACCATGCTTTTCCCGTCAAAATTCAATGCAAGGGATATTATTTGCTATATATTGTACCACTTCACGCCCGCTACGCGAGAAATAACAGGCAATTCCTCAATACTTAAGCACCGTACTTTCATCAGTCGACTAATTCGTGCAAAGATGTTGTACCATTCTGTATAATACGAGATGGCCTTCCAGATACATTTGTAGTGGGACGGAACAATGGTAAATAGTAGACAGCAATATCTTCGAGAAAATTACATTGCACGTATCAACAATGTTATTGACTACATTGAAGCCAACATCGGCAGGGAATTGACGCTGGAAGAGCTGGCCGATGTAGCTCATTTTTCACCGTTTCACTTCCATCGTATATTCAGCGCCATGGTTGGTGAGACACTGAACAGTTTCATACAAAGGCTGCGCATCGAAAGAGCCGCAACGACGCTGATACAAAATCCCAGGAAATCGATAACCAAAATCGCCTTCGAATGCGGCTTCTCTGGCTCCCCGGCCTTTGCCCGTGCCTTTCGAGAATCCTTCAAAATGAGTGCCAGCGAGTGGCGTACTGGTGGATACCTCAAACATAGCAAAAATGGTAAAACGGAAAGCAAGGAGAGCAAAACGGTTGGCAATATCCAGCAAGACTTCGATGTCTCCGCAGACTATAGTGTGGGCATGAAAAAACAACTGTGGAGGATAGAAATGAAAACCAACAAAGAACTAATATCCAGTATCGAAGTCAAGGATGTACCTGAGATGCATGTTGCCTACATCCGCCATATCGGTCCGTATGCAGCGGATATGCAGCTTTTCAAAAACCTGTTCAATAAGCTCTGTGCCTGGGCTGGGCCTCGCGGTCTGCTGCGCTTTCCTGAGACAAAGTTCATTGCCATATACCACGATAATCCCGATATTACCGACCAGGCTAAACTGAGAACCGACGTGTGCATTACCATACCCGCAGACGCCAAAGTGAGCGGAGAAATAGGTAAAGCAACGTTACCCGCAGGCAAATGTGCAATCGCACATTTTGAGATAACAGTCGACCAGTATAGGGATGCCTGGAATGCAGTCTATGGCGGCTGGTTACCAGAGAGCGGATACCAGCCCGACGATCGCCCTTGTTTCGAGCTCTACCTCAATGACCCGAAGGAACATCCTCAGGGCAAACATATTGTCGATATCTATGCACCAGTGAAGCCTCTATAAGTGGAACAATATCTCAATAAATATGCCCCCCGAAACGTTTTTGTGTTACGTCAGATAGGTAATACGCGAAGAGGGTTTTTCCAGGACGTCAAACCTGATTTTAGCCTGACGGAACAAGTCGACAAAGGCATTATCGGCATAGCTGCCGAAGGTGACAAATCGTTTGATTCTGGCATTTGTCAGCATCTTGGCGCAGAGAATACACGGCGAATGAGTGGCATAGATGGTAGCACCCTCAAGGATGATTCCGTGGAGCGCCGCCTGGATGATGACGTTCTGCTCGGCATGGATAGCACGGCAGATTTCGTGGCGAGTTCCCGAGGCGATATTCATCTCATCCCTGAGGCAGCCTAACTCGAGACAGTCCTGCAGCCCGGCAGCAGCGCCATTGTAACCGGTGGCTAAAATATGCTTGTCCCGCACTGCCACCGCACCGATATGGTGCCGAAGACAGGTAGAGCGCTCCGCCACCACGGAAGCGATTTTGAGAAAGTAATTATCAATACTCGGCCGTATTGTTCCGCTCATTTCAATGCAGCCAGCACCTGCCTGGCTTGCCTCTCCAGTTCCTCGATAGAAAACTCATTTACCAGAGTATAATCAGCCATGGCGATTGGGCCACCTTTTTTGCTGTTCTCAATTTCAGCCTTATCGCGGCTGGCAGCCTGCTCGACAGTCAATGGTCGAACTGCTCTGCCGGCAAGCCTCTTATACCTGGTAGACGGCGATGCCCAGACAGCAATCATTTTTAACCTGTCGCCGTAGCGCTCTTTCAACAATATGTACTCTTCCCATGAGTAAAGCCCATCGATAACCACGTTGGACGACTTTAACAGGGCATCGATGCGAGGCAGATTAAGAATAGCATACGCAGCCATGCCATGCTCTTTTCGCAGCTGCTCCCTGACATTCCGCTCGTTCTCCTCATTCAATGGCAGCCCCCTCTTTTTTACCTCCTGGTCAGTAATATCCCCAAATCGCACCTTGTTGAACCCTGCCTGTTCAAATACCCTGGCTACCACCGACTTACCGGAGCCAGCCATGCCGACAATCGATACTACTTTCATCACTTGTCCTGGAAGTTAACAGGCATTATAGGGGAAAACGGCAGCGCAGGCAATAAGGCTCAGGTATTTACGAACGTCAAAAGGGGAGAAGGGGAAGATTTTGGACGAATTTATACAGGTTACTGGTCTGCATCGGAAAGCCGCTATCAGGTTATTGAACGGAACACAGCAACTCGGGATAGGCAAACGACGCGGTCGACCAAAGAGATACGGGATTGATGTGGCAGTGATGCTGAAAACAGTTTGGGAAGCAAGCGATCGACTATGCTCCAAGCGTCTTCAGCCCTTTCTCCCGGAGATGGTGAAAGTGTTCAGACGCTATGATGAGCAACGGATTAGTGCCTTTATGGAAGAGCAACTTTGCCAGATGAGCCCATCTACCATAGATCGATTGTTACGGCCATACCGAACAAGTGGAGGCCGAAAGTCGCTTTCCACTACACGGCCTGGGAGCCTACTGAAGAGCTGTATACCCATCAGGACTTTTGCGGATTGGCAAGAGAACAAGCCTGGATTTATAGAGACAGACCTGGTAGCTCATTGTGGTGAGAGTACAGAGGGTTTCTATCTGAATACACTCTGTGCGGTGGATGTTGCCAGCTGCTGGACGGAATGTCTTCCAGTATGGGGTAAATGGCAAGAAAAGGTACGGCAGTCGATACACCGAATGAGACAGCGTCTTCCCTTTTCCTTGCTGGGCATAGACTCGGACAATGGTACTGAGTTTATCAACCAGTGCCTCTATAATTATTGTCGTGGTGAGAACATCACCTTCACCAGGTCTCGTTCCTACAAGAAGAATGATAGCTGTCACGTTGAGCAAAAAAACGGCAATGTGGTACGCCGCTTGGTGGGATACGATAGATATGCCTCGAAAGCTGCGTTCGAGTGCTTGGGGAGAGTCTACGATCTGGTTCGGCTGTACATTAACTTCTTTCAGCCAACTATGAAGCTTGTCTCTAAGACCAGGCACGGCGCCAGAGTTCACAAGGTTTATGATATCGCACAGACTCCCTACCAACGCCTGGTGCAATGTGGTGTACTTACAGAGGCCAAACAGGCTGAGTTAGCAGCCATTTACCACGGATTAAACCCAGTACTCCTCATAAATCAGATAAACGGCAATCTGGAGAAATTGTGGCAGCTGGCAGCGCGCCCTGGTTCGGTAACCGGAATTATGAGGCAATAAGGAGGTCTTTGGTAACAGTTTAATTTGACGCAACACATGCAGGCGTTTACCGCTGGTTAATGTCACCAAATGACAGGTTACCTACTATATATTACACGATAAAGCCACTTTGAACTTCACACCAGCATTATTCTAATGGCAAACCACATAAATATGCTGTTATACTGTTACCACCAAAATTGCCACTTGAAAAATAGTATAACCAACAAATAATAGACTTACAGACTAGGGCGCTCCCTCCCCGATGAGAGGATAGATTGAACGAAGCTAAAACACCGAATACAGCGCCGAGATGGCAACATACTATGTTCAGGGCTCTGCAGTCCAGAAACTTCCGGCTTTTTTTTATAGGTCAGGGTATATCCTTGACAGGCACCTGGATGCAGAGTATCGCCATGAGCTGGCTGGTGTACCGCCTGACTGGTTCCGCTCTGCTACTGGGTGTTACTGGCTTCGCCAGTCAATTCCCTGTGTTTCTGCTCGCCTCTTTAGCCGGGGTATATGTCGACAGGCATAACCGACATAAAATCCTGTTATTGACCCAGGTATTATCAATGCTCCAGGCTTTTCTCATGGCAGCTCTGGTGTTCACCAATACAGTTACGGTATGGTGGATCATTGTGCTCAGCGTTTTCCTGGGACTTATTAACGCCCTCGACATGCCGGCGCGCCAGACATTCGTGCTGGAAATGGTGGAAAAACGAGAAAACCTGAGCAATGCTATCGCCCTGAATTCTTCAATGTTCAATAGCGCCAGGCTCATCGGTCCCTCAATCGGTGGCATCTTAATCGCTGCGCTGGGTGAAGGTGCCTGCTTCACCTTTAATGGCGCCAGTTTTCTGGCGGTGATCTTCTGTCTGTTGGCAATGCGGCTGACGCCGACGAAAATCGAAGCTAAGGAGATCCATATAGTAAGAGAACTCAAGGAAGGTTTTTCTTACGCATTCGGATTCGCACCCATCCGCTATTTAATACTGTTGATAGCCCTAGTCAGCCTGCTGGGACATTCTCATTCTATATTGATGCCGGTCTTCGCCGCTGAAATCCTCCAGGGAGGCGCCAATACCCTAGGTTTCCTTATGGCTGCCTTAGGTAGTGGAGCCCTGGTCGGAACACTATATCTCGCCTACCGTCGCAGTATACGGGGGCTTGGCAGAGTTGCGGGAGCAAGCGCTGGTATTTTTGGTGCTGGTCTGGTTCTCTTTTCCCTGTCCCGCATCCTGCCGTTTTCTATCGTGCTCAATATGGTGACAGGCTTCGGCATGATAGTGCAGCTTGCCGGCAGCAACACCATTTTACAGACCATCGTCGACGATGATAAAAGGGGTCGTATTATGAGCATCTATGCCATGTCATTTACGGGCATGGCTCCGTTCGGCAGCCTGCTCGCTGGCGCACTGGCACACGGTATAGGCGCTCCCAATACCGTATTACTCGGTGGCATATGCTGTATTGCTGCGTCAATTTTCTTCTCCATTAAGCTACGATCTCTAAAAGACGTACTCCGCGCCGCTTATGTGGAAAAACAGGTGATAATGGAATAAGAATGCATTGACTGCAGGTTGCTTCCTAATAATTAAAAGGTAATTAAGCTTCTACCTCTCTTACACTTATGTGGTAAAATTGCGTCGGCATTTAAACGTTAAAGGAGGTTGCTATGAGGCCGCTGCAAACTGACCTGTCCATCTGGAAGAAATTCAACTTTGAGAAACCACCTGTCGGCGTCAAGTTCCTGTTCGAAAAACCGGAGGGAATAGAGCTGCTGGACAAAAAATTGGCGCTGTGTGAAATGCTCCCGGAAGCGCATCAGAGGAAGACTCCCTTCTATTTCACCAAAGAGCAGGAGAACTGCTTCGGTAAAGCAGCCTTGGGTATGATGGGGGAAGAGTCGACCGGTGCTGCTGCCAGCGGCCTTCTGGGATACAAATTGGAGCTTTTTCAAGAGCCACGGGCTAATACCCGTCTTTATAAACAAAATCACACTCTGGTTAAGGGGTCGGTGAACTATGTGGTATTTGCCCCGTTAAATACCATAACATTTGAACCTGACCTGCTCGTGCTGATGACTAATACCAGCCAGGCGGAAATCGTATTAAGGGCGATGACCTATTCCAGCGGAGATCTTTACGAGAGCAGAACATCAACTGCGCTGTCATGCTCCTGGCTTTATGCCTATCCTTATATCAGCGGCAAGCTTAACTACTTTATGACTGGTATGGGCTTCGGCAGCATTGGGAGAAAGGTATTTCAACCTGGATGGGTACTGATATCAATTCCTTATGACAGAATACCAACCGTAACCCAGAACCTGAAGGAAATGAAGTGGGTTCTGCCGGCATATAGCTTCGATAAGAAAGAGGACTTTATCAAATACGAAGATAAAATAAAGGAAGAGATAAAGAAGGAACTTCAAAAACCCTGAGCCGGTCGGGCAGAATAACTATATATCGTCCCATCGCTTGCTGAAGCTAAAATGGAGCATCGCCGTAAACGTGGCTACACTGACTCGGAATTGCTCCACTGCAGGCTCGATTATCTGCCGTACTTCAGTTTGGCGATGAACATAGCTATGTTTATGAACAGGCCAATGGTATTCCACAGAATAATAGGCGGCAATTTCAGCCAGATGCCGTAGGAAAGCCATAATATACTCCCAACCAGGTAGAGCGAGGTGAACACCATGCTAATCTCTTTAGCGCTCTTCAGTTTGTAGAGGCGGTACGCTTGTGGAATCAGCGCCCCGATAATGCATGCCCCCGCCGCAAGACCTAGTAGTTGTTCATAAGACCATGTCATAGCACTCCTTTATAGCAACATTGATTCATTACGCAACCGCCTACTCATCCTATCTCCCGATTTAACACTACATCATAGCATGATTTATCGCAGATAAGAAAAGGATACCTGCTGTGTCATTTCCAATAAGTATGAGTTCCTGTCTTGTCGCTGGGTGAACATATCTGTAGAATAAGCATCAGAAAAATTTAAGCCAATCCCAAGGAGGCAGTGCATGACAACACCGAAAGAAATACCCAGAGCTCTGGGCAAGGTAGTAGATGAGAAAATAGTGAAAGCCGACCTGGAGCGTTACCGCCAGATGGCTCTAAAACTGGGAGCTTCCGGGGCAGCCATTATCCCCAGCAGCGATGTCATCGTGGATGAACGGGTACGGCTGAAGTGCGTGGTGCCACGCTGCCTGCGTGCTGGCGAAACACCGAACTGCCCCCCTTATGCCCCAGACCTGGAGCTCGTGCGGAAAGCGCTGAGTCGCTATCGCTGGGCAATCGTAATCAAATGCGATGTCAAGCCGATAGCAGACTTCGCTCCAAAGAAGCAGGGAACGAAGGAGGAACAGCGGAAAACTCTCCTCTTCCACCAGAAAGGTGCTGAGGTAGTCAATGAGCTGGAACGTCAGGCGTTTAGAGACGGTTACCACCTGGCAATGGGATTGGGTGGCGGTTCATGCAAAGATTACCTGTGCCAGGGATTGACCTGCCAGTTCCTCGACAGCGGCAGATGCCGCTTCCCTCATCGCTCCCGACCGGCGATGGAAGCATTTGGCATCGACGTCACCACCCTGCTCAACAAGGTGGGCTGGGAACTTTATGCCCTATTGGGCAATACCGATAACATCCCCTGCGCCATCACCGCAGGCATTGTTTTTATCCATTGATGGAGGTATTTATGTCAAAAGATATAGCGGAAATGATTGAAGAATACGTGCCTGAAGACCCTACCAGGTGGGGAAAGCTGTCAAGCGAGATACAGTGGCGTCGTCTGCAACTGATGCTGCTCAGGGAAATCCTTGTCGAATTGAGAAAATTAAACCAGGCACTGCCAGGAAAAGTGCTATAATTTAGTACACTACATGGCTCCCCATGCAATGTAATTTCGGCGAGAACGCTCGCTATCGACAAATCATAGCCAAGAAAAAGGAGGGTACACTACTGGTATGAACAAGGCATTCGCTATCAAGATAGCTCTGTTATTGGTGCTCATCACGGGATTATTTGCTGCCCTGGGTTGCGATAACATGGTCAGGGGCGGCGCCGAGGTCGTCCTGGAAGGCGTGAGCGTCGGATCAGTATCCATGGAAGGTAAACCTGTCACCGGTCTACCGTCGCAAAAGGTAAACCTGAGGCTTAAAGTTGCTACCAACGAAGTGAGAATCAATACCAGCGGCGGCAAGACTACCATCGCTCTGAAACCCACTGACGCCATTATCGTCATCGGACCTGAAGGCACCACCTTCACTGGTGTAAAATCAGAGCAGGTTGAAATTCAGTGGCAGACCACTGAATCAAGCAAGTAATGGATATTTTAGCTGAACTTAATCCCGCCCAGAGAAAGGCGGCTGAAACCATTGAAGGCCCACTGCTCATTCTCGCCGGTCCCGGCAGCGGCAAGACCCGGGTTATCACCCATCGCATCGCCTACCTCATCAAGGTTTGTCGCATCAATCCCTCTCGCATCATGGCGGTTACCTTCACCAACAAAGCTGCTAATGAGATGAGGGAACGATTGGGAAAATTGCTGGGGCAGACAGCGGAAGCGCTCACCCTGGGCACCTTCCATGCCATCTGCGCCCGCATTCTGCGCCAGGACGGCAGAGCCATCGGGCTGGACCCTAACTTCACCATCTATGATGAAGACGACCAGCTCAGTCTCATCAAGCAGAGCATTCAGGAAGCAGGGCTCGACCCCAAGCAGTACACGCCGAGTGGGATTCAATCTGCCATCAAGTTCGCCAAGAGCCAGCTGCTGACGCCTAACGATTATGCCCAGAAGACGAGCAGCTACTTCGAAGAAGTCGCTCATCGAGTTTATGAGCGCTATCAGCAATTGCTCCACCAGACACAGACGGTTGACTTCGATGACCTGCTGATGAGGACGGTGCAACTGTTCAACCAGCACCAGGATATCCTCTCTAAATATCAGTCCCGCTACCTCCATATGCTGGTCGACGAGTTTCAGGACACCAACACCACGCAGTACCTGCTTATCAAGCAGCTCGCTGGGAAGCATCGCAATATCTGCGTGGTGGGCGACCCTGACCAGTCCATCTACTCCTGGCGATTTGCCGATTTACGCAATATTTTGAGCTTCGAAAAAGATTACCCCGATGCCAGCATGGTGCTGCTGGAGCATAACTATCGCTCCACCAAGAAGATACTGGAGGTGGCGCTAAGCCTTATCTCAGCAAATACCCAGCGCAAGCCAAAGCAACTGGTGACCGATAATGAAGAGGGCGAGCCGCTCACCATCGTTAGAGCGTACAACGAAGATGAAGAGGCGCAGTTCGTGGTCAGCGAAATCGATAAGCTGGTCAGCGCCAAGCTGGCAGCGCCTGGCGATTGTGCGGTGATGTACCGCGTCAATGCCCAGTCGAGAGCCCTGGAAGAAGCCTTCATGCGCTATGGCATGCCCTACCGTCTCGTCGGCGGCACCCGCTTTTACCAGAGACGCGAGATTAAGGACGTCATCGCCTATTTGAAATTTATCTACAATCCCAATGATAACGTGAGCCTGATGCGTATTATCAATGTGCCCGGCAGAGGCATCGGCCCGCGTACCCTCACCGAGCTATCAGCCTGGGCAAACGACCAGGGCATAGCAGTCTACAAAGCGCTGGAGATGGTGGCGGACGAGAAAGGACCTCCTCTGGCAGCGCGCGCCAGCAATTCCCTGACCATGTTTTTCAACCTCATAACCGAGCTCATCACCAGGAGCAAAGAGCTGCCGCTGAGCGACCTCCTCGAAGAGGTGGTAAATAAATCGGGGTACAAAGAATACATCGTGCATGAAGAAAACGGCGAGGATCGCTGGGACAATATCCGGGAACTGCGCACTGAAGCCAGGCAATACGACGGGCTCACTCCTGAGGAAGCATTGCTTACCTTCCTGGAGAAAGTGAGCCTGGTGTCGGACATCGACGAGCTGGAGGATAAGAGCGAAGCCACTGTCCTCACCACCTTGCATCAGGCGAAAGGTTTGGAGTTCTCCGTGGTGTTCATCATCGGCGTGGAAGAAGGGCTATTGCCCCATCGCAAATCGCTGGACGATGCCGGGCAACTGGAAGAGGAGCGGCGACTGTGCTATGTGGGTGTGACCAGGGCAAAGAAACGGGTCTACCTGCTGCATACCTACCGACGCAGCTTATTCGGCAGCCTTAACGATAGCGAGCCTTCCCGCTTCCTCAATGATATACCTCAGGAGCTGGTCACCACCAAGCATCTTTGGGAAGAGGAGCAGAAACCATCGAGCGAAGACGATTACACGCCGGTAACCGCACTCTATTCCAAATCCTCGCCTAGAGTATTGAGCAACTACAACACTATCAAACGCATTCCCCTTGCCCAGCACAATGCCCAGCCGCCGCCACGATCAACCAGTACCATAAGCCTGAGCGTTGGCGATTCGGTGAGCCATCCCACCTTCGGCGAAGGGGTGGTGGTGAGCTGTTCGCGCACCAAGGACGACCAGGAGGTGACGGTCAACTTCACTTCGGCTGGAGTCAAGCGGCTCTTAGCCAGCCTGGCACGGTTAGATAAAGTGGAGAAGAGCTAAGGTAGGGACAGGTCTTCAGACCTGTTTGATGGTGGGTGGACAAACCTGAAGGTTTGTCCCTGCATTTATGTATTTCGAATTGCGTTCTTACACTAAACCGTGTAAAATAGACTACCATGCCCATCAAAATTTTAGACCCGAAAACCGTCTCCAAGATTGCTGCTGGCGAGGTAGTGGAGAGGCCAGCTTCAGTAGTGAAAGAGCTGGTGGAGAACGCCCTCGATGCCGGCGCCAGCCAGATTACAGTCGAGACCCAGGGCGGCGGCGTCACGTTAATCAAGGTAATCGATAACGGTTTGGGTATACCTGCGGATGAAGCGGAACTTGCCTTCACCCGCCATGCTACCAGCAAAATCAATGCCCTGAGCGATTTAGAAAAGATAGCCACGCTCGGCTTCCGCGGTGAAGCGCTGCCCAGCATCGCTGCCATGGCTGATGTAGAGCTCACCACCAGGGCAGCCAGCGACGCTGCTGCCAGCTACCTCCGCCTTGCCAACGGCGAAGTAATCCAGCAAGAAAAGCGCAGCCGCCCCAGGGCACCACCGTCACCGTGCATCACCTGTTCCGCCACTTCCCGGCACGGCTCAAATTCCTCAAGTCGTCGACCACGGAAAATAGCCATATCGCCAATATGCTCACTCAGTATTCCTTCGCCTTCCCCGAGGTAAAGTTCAGCCTGACTATGGACAGTCGGCTCAGTCTGCGTACCCCGGGCAATGGTAATCTCCGAGATGCGGTAGCTGAAATTTACAGCCTTGAGGTTGCCCGCCAGATGATGGACACAGACGAAACGGAGCAGGGTTACACCGTCAAAGGACTGGTAAGCCCTCCCTCCCTGTCTCGTTCCAGTCGCAACTACCTCAGCTTCTTCATCAACCGTCGCTGGGTGCACAGCAGCCTGCTGACACGGGCTGTGGAAGATGCCTACCAGGGCTTGCTCATGATTGGGAAGCGTCCCATCGCCATTATCAACGTATCGCTACCACCTCAAGAACTCGATGTCAATGTCCACCCCAGCAAAACCGAGGTCAAGTTCCGCAACAGCCAATCGGTCTACAGCGCAGTGGCAAGGGCAATTAAAAGCGCCCTGCACCAGGCACCTCCGCCAAGCGTAAAGAGAAGCACACCGACCCCACCCACGCCGCGTCTGTTCACCGCCGAAGCCGAGGACAGGACTGACTCCGCACAAACCGTTTACCCCACGCCACGACCAGCCGACGGCGTGATGAAAAACGGAGACGCGCCGTCTATACCCATTCTCAGGGTGGTAGGGCAACTCGCTGCCAGCTATATCATGGCAGAAGGTCCAGCGGGGCTGTACCTCATCGACCAGCATGCGGCACATGAGCGCGTCATCTTCGATAAAGTCCTGGTACAGCGCAGCCAGCAGCAGATAGAAGTGCAGGGACTTCTCGAGCCAGCGACTATCGAGCTCAGCCCGGGTCAAGAGCAGGCTTTCAACTCCCGAGCGGAGCTGCTCAGCCAGTTCGGCTTCAGCCTGGAACACTTCGGCGACAGGAGCTATCTGCTCCGAGCTGTGCCTGCGGTCATGGCTGGAGCCAATCTCATCGAAGCGGTGCAGTCGCTGCTCGATGCCCTGGCTGCTGATGAATATCCAGCAAAACGTGAGCAAACGATTGCTCAGTCCCTCGCTTGTCACGGAGCGGTCAAAGCCGGGCAACAGCTCAATTTCGAGGAGATGAGAGGGCTGATACGGCAACTGGAGGAGACAGCATCTCCCCGCACCTGCCCTCACGGCAGACCCACCATGATATACTTAAGCTCGAAGCAACTGGCAAAGGAGTTCGGCAGATAACAGCAGTGCCACCCGAGGAAAAATGGATTGACCTTAGCTGTTTGAAGTTCCACTACCTGGACTGGGGCAATCCGTATGCTCAACCTATGGTGTTGCTCCACGGCTTTTGCAGCTATGCCCGCTACTGGGATTTCTTCGCACGGAGTATAAGGCGAGACTACCACGTGCTGGCGCCTGACCTGCGGGGTCATGGGGACAGCGGCCGTGGGCAGAGCTACACGCTCCACGATGGCGCTCAGGATATTGAAGAGTTTTTCTCCGTTTTGAAATTGGACAACATTGTGCTGGTGGGGGTGTCCATGGGTGGACTTATCGCTATGTACTACGCTGCCACATATCCTGGGCGGCTCAGCAAGCTGGTAGTCATTGATATCGGTCCTGAGTTTGCGCCCGCAGGCATCGAGCATATCCAGAGAGACCTGTCGAATGAACCCGAGTGCTTCAATTCGGAAGACGAGGCATTTCACCACCTCAAGCAGGTTCAGCCGCTTCATTCCGACGGCTTTCTCAAACACCAGGCGAAGTATGGCTTGAAGCGAGATGAAGCTGGCAGGCTCAGGTTCAAGTATGACAGGGCACTGTGCCGCATTGAGCTGCAATCGCAGGACTGGCTCTGGGACTATCTGGAAAAGATTAGTTGCCCCGCTTTGGTTATCCGCGCTGCTGATAGCGACATGCTGCTCAAAGAGACCGCTCAAAAGATGGTGGCAAAGCTGCCTCACGGTTCACTGGTTGAGGTTGCCCACGCCACCCACAACATCGTCGGCGACAACCCGGAGGGATTCGAAAACGCGGTGCGAAGGTTTTTACGCCACTAGTAAAATCTCGTTGTGTTAAAATTATAAAGGCATTAAAATAGTGATGCCATTTCGCAGTCAAATTATAGATTTACGTTAGACTAATCTATCCAATACAGTAATACCGTATTCGTAATTTGAAGGAATATTGCCGCACCGAAAAGATCAAAAGGGGATTTAATAATGGAAACAGATGCTAAAGTTATAGAATGTCAGCATGAGCCTTGGTGCTCAAAGCCAGAAACATATTGTAGATATGTGGAAAAAATGGAGATACTAGATGAGCATGGTAATGTTATTGAAGTGATTGAACCCGGAATTCCGGAGGAGGACGTAGCCACTATCACTTGTGTCGAATGTAGCAAACAAGCGTAGTACGATTTTAGGGAACTGGTCGATCGAGTACCAGTTTAGATAGAATTGGCAGTAGTATCGTAAACTCAAAGAATTTCTAAAACCTATGTCAGTTTAACAACTAAGAAGCATAATTCTTGGTTAGGTTTTGATTATATGAGCAGTGACAAATTAATTCGTGGCTTTTTATTTGCCTGTACAAAGGAAACAGAGGGCAAATGTTTGAACAGCTTGCTTCTTGCTACAGATAAAGTATACGCACCAATTACTATAAGAGTAAGAAAAGGCGATCTTCTTTTTTTGAATAATATAGACACGGACACACTACATGGCGTATTTAGAGCAATCTCAGACGGATTTCACAACAAAGAAGATAAAGTATTTGCAGGTCGGTATCCATATCAAGTTAAAGTTGAACCCCTGGGAAATAAAATAAAAATCCAAAATGCAAAAACGGTATTAGCAAAACTAGACGCTAGCAAAAGAAACAAGCCCTTATTTGGGAAAAAATTAGTCAATTTACTCAATACTTTCCTAGAAGCATCGGGCGCTTCTCTTTCCAACATGGCTGCACAGGTAAATGATCATAGTAACACCTTATTAGAACAAATAAATGAAATTACTACGAGTAAAGCATCCCTAGATATTGAGAGCGAAATTCCTCTTGTCGAGACAACTACATTCTGGGATTTCCCCAGACAGAGCTATGGTTTAACACCGAAAGGGAATAACAAGTATGCAGGGGTCACTCCTGCAATGATAATTTATAACATGATTTGGCGCTATACAAACCCAGGTGACATTGTTGTCGACCCCATGTGTGGAAGTGGAACTACAATAGATGTATGTAAAGAGGAGAAAAGAAATGTTATAGGATATGACATCGTCTCAACAAGACCCGATATAATTCAGAATGATGCTAGAAATATACCGCTTGAAAATAACTCTGTTGATATGATTTTCATCGATTCTCCATATGGGGATAATATCAAATACAACCATCATCCGAATAATATTGGCAATATATCCAGCGAATCAGAAGAGTTCTATGACGAGCTGGAGAAGGTAATTAAAGAATCTCACAGAATCCTCAAAGATGGAAAGGTCCTAGGTTGGTTAATTGGTGACCAATGGGTCAAAAAAGTATTTACCCCAGTAGGATTTAAGATTTATGAGAGGCTATGCAAATATTTTGAACCTGTTGACCTAATTTGCGTTAATCGTAGAGGACAGTCTTCAAATACCGATATGTGGCATAACCGCGCCAGGAGATTTAATTTTTACCTGCGCGGTTTTAAGTATCTAATACTAGTCAGAAAAACAGAGGAGAAATCCAAACCAAAATTATCTCGCAAAATCGAATGGGCGCGATATGATAGAGGAAACAGATGAATCATTAAACTAGGGTGAGTAATGCAGCGAGGACTAAAATGAAAATAGATGATTTAATCAAAATGTATGAAGACTACAAAGTGAAATATGGTATGAATGCCTATAGAAAAATTTCCACCCTCTTAGGTGAGGCAAAGAAATTACACTATAACGACTTTATGAAGAGTAATACGGCTAACAAAGCATTTGCCGAAGGTAGACAACCAGACCATGAACAATCCTGGCGCGCATTTAAAGGCAAGAACCTCGAAAAACTTGTTATACATATTATTAAAGATGAGGTGACAGCATTAGGTTTAAAAATAGTTGATGGTAACAAGCTAGAAAGAACTGAAGGGGCTCATCTTACGCAAGAGTTAAGTGAAATTAAGCGCAAGCTACTAGTAGATTACGGTGAATTTGGAGCACATCTGCCTGACGTAGACATAGTGATATACCATCCAAAGCTTGGTAAAATTATTGCAGTTATATCAAGCAAGGTTACACTGAGAGAAAGAATTGCCCAAACAGGTTATTGGAAATTAAAGCTAGAAGCAGATAAGGTCACAAGACATATTAAAGTATATTTTGTTACACCTGACGAGGATAAAACATTAGCCTATAAAGAACCTATGAAAAAAGGCAGGGCAATAGTTGAAAAAGACTTGGATGGGAGCTACATCCTTTGCGAAAACGAGGTCGAAGAAAGTAATAAAGTTAAGACTTTCGACAAATTTATCAATGATTTGAAGAACCTCGTGAGTTGAGTTCTACAATGATGGGAAAATTTGAAAGAAAGTAATTTGTGATTAACGAAATGGACAACGATAAGATAGCATTCATTGTTACAGTCGAAGATATACAACAAGAATCTGTTCGTTTGATCGGAAGAAGGCTTAATTGTGATGAACTATATACAGCTAAAAAAGGAATTGAAAGTGGTCTATCATTCGATATAGATACTGTTTTCAAGGCTGCAATTGAAGAAGCGGTAGACGTAAACCGGGAAAATAGAGGATAGGGTTGATTGATGCTTGTTACCGCAAATCCATAGTACTTTTACTAAAAATTTCTTTGTCTGAGGGTTTTGTAGCTTCATCGGCTACTGCGCATTATGCCGCCATCTGGGCGCGGGATGCCTGTATAACGTCTATTGGCGCTAACCTGACCGAAGATAAAAAACTGCTGGAAACCTCTAAAAACACCCTTCTCACACCAGCAAATCTGCAAGCGCCCCAGGAACAAATACCAGCCGTCTATTAGCCTCCAGCTCCAGAAGCTGTACTTGTCGCAACTCTAACTTAAAAGGTGATACACTTATTGGAGGCAGGACATTTCCAGTCAAATTTATAAGTTTCATTATGCAGTATTCATAAAAAGCGTCATGTGAAGGAGAGACTATGTCTGAGCGTAAAATTGCGGTCACCGGAATGGGAGTTATTACATCCATCGGGTTGACACTGGAAGAGTTCTGGAACGGCCTTATCAATGGAAAATCCGGCATTGACCGGATTACCGCTTTCGACGTTACCAATTTTCCGGTAAAGGTTGCAAGTGAGGTGCGGGATTTTAATCCGACAGAATACATGGATATTAAAATAGCCGACCGTAGTGCCAGGTTCAGCCAGTTTGCCATCGCAGCGTCCAAAATGGCTGTCGAATCATCAGGATTGAACTTTTCTCAGGTGAATCGTGAGCGGGCTGGAGTATGTATCGCCAATACGATTGATGTTGGCAATATCATAGTTGATCAGGAAAGGCTCGTTAAACGCGGCCCAAAGAGAATCAACCCGCTTTTTATTTCCAAGACAGGTCCCCATGTCGCTGCCGTACAGGTTGGGCTAATGTTCGGTACAAAAGGTCCGAATTTCAGTGTAAACAGCGCTTGTGCGAGCGGTGCTGAGGCGCTTGCCAGTGCATATGACATGATTAAGCTGGGATATGCGGATATCATGCTCGCTGGCGGAACGGATGCGACCATTGTGCCGCTTACTCTGGCAGGCATGTGGATTGTGGGTGCTTTAACAAGGGAGGAAGACCCCGCCATGGCTTCCCGTCCTTTTGACCTGAACCGCGGCGGATTCGTATTTGGTGAAGGCGCGGGAATAGTCGTTTTGGAGAGGCTGGAGCATGCGAGAAACAGAGGAGCGACGATTCTGGCAGAACTTGCCGGAGTTTCCCGTTCCTTCGATGCGTATAGTGAGTCTGCACCTGATTTTCATGTCGAAGCACTTGCAATGCAGAATGCGCTTATTAATGCCAGTGTAGTGCCAGAAGAAATCGATTATATTAATGCTCATGGCACAGGCACCAGACTCAATGATACCAGTGAGACCCGTGCCATAAAGGAAGTATTCGGGGAACGGGCGTATAAAATACCAATAAGCTCCAATAAGTCTATGATAGGGCATGTATTAACGGCTGCCGGAGCTATAGAAGCGATTGCCTCGGTAATGACCATTCGAAACGGCATTATTCCGCCTACGATAAACTATAAGACCCCTGATCCTGAGTGCGACCTCGACTATGTGCCCAATGTGGCGCGGAAAGCTGATGTGAATACATGCCTTTCAAACTCATTCGGCATGGGCGGGCAGAACTGCTGTCTGGTGCTCAGACGCTGTTCATGATGTCGGTCACACATAGAGTAAGACATGAATATGTCTCAGCCAGATTTTAATGAAGGGAAAAAATTGCTAAAAGGATACGTATTGCGTCAAATTAAACTGTTACCGAAGACCTTCTTATTGCCTCATAATTCCGGTTACCGAGCCAGGACGCTCTGCTAGCCGCCACAATTTCTCCAGATTGTCGTTTATCTGCTTCAGAAGGAGTACGGGGTTCAATCCGTGGTAAGTAGCTGCCAGCGCAGTCTGCTTAGCTTCTGTAAGTATACCTGATTGCACCAAGCGCTGGTAGGGAGTCCGAGCGGTATCATAGACTTTGCGGACTTTGGCCCCGTGCCTGCTCTTAGACACAAGCTTCATAGTTGGCTGAAAGAAGTTAATGTACAACCGAGCCAGGTCATATACCCTCCCCAGACATTCAAAAGCGGCTTTAGAGGCATACCGTTCGTATCCCACCAAGCGGCGTACCACATTGCCATTCTTCTGCTCAACGTGACAGCTATCATTCTTCTTGTAGGAACGAGACCTCGTGAAGGTGATCTTCTCATCACGGCAATAATTATAGAAGCAGCGGTTAATGAACTCGCTACCGTTGTCCGAGTCTATTCCCAGTAGAGGGAAGGGAAGATGCTGTCTCATACGGTGTACCGACTGCCGTACCTTCTCTTGCCATTTACCCCACACTGGCAGACATTCCGTCCAGCCGCTGGCAACATCTACGGCGCAGAGTGTGTTCAGGTAAAAGCCCTCCACACTCTCCCCGCAGTGAGCTACGAGGTCTGTCTCCATGAATCCAGACTTGTTCTCTTGCCAGTCAGCAAATGTCCTGATAGGTATACAGCTCTTCAGCAGGCTGCCCGGCCGAGTAGTGGAAAACGATTTCCGACCTCCAATCTTTCGATATGGTCGTAACAATCGGTCTATAGTGGACGGGCTCATCTGGCAGAGTTGCTCTTCTAGAAAGGCATTTATCCGTTGCTCACCATATCGCCGGAGCACCTTCACCATCTCTGGAAGGAAAGGCTGAAGACGTTTGGAGCATAGCCGGTCGCTAACTTCCCAGACTGCTTTCAGCATCCCTGCCACATCAGAGGCGTATCTCCTTGGTCGACCGCGTCCTTTGCTTATCTTGGGCTGGTTTGCTCTGTTTAATAGCCTGATAGCTGCTTTACGGTGCCGACCTGTAACTTGCGTAAATTCGTCCAATATCTTACCTTTTTCTGCTTTTGACGCCCGTGAGTACCGGAGCCGTAGTGCCTGCACATATTCCAATATACTGCGTCGTGTCACCTTTAACCTCCTTCGGTAACACTAATTTTGACGCAACCACTCCATTTTCGGTAACTTTAATTATGAGTCAATGCGGGATATTGTCAATCTGCCTCACTACCGGTATAATTATCTGCTAGTTATTCATATTCAGTAATACAAACAGGAGAAAGATATGAGCATTGAAATTGTTACCGTATCGAGTTCAGACATTTCTCAAGAGCTGGCGAAAGAGCTCGGAATAACGGTGATACCACATGAAATCGCGTTCGGCGATAAGACGTATACTGATGGGGTGGACATTTTACCTGACGAGTTTTATAAGCGACTGAAAGAAAGTCCTAAAATTCCTACAACCAGCGCGGTGACCACGGGACCATTTGCCCAGGCATATAACAGGTTGGCAAAAAAGACGAGTGAAATTTTATGTATCGTATTATCATCCGGTCTCAGCGTTACTCATGATGCTGCTATCAAAGCTAAGGAAGCGGTCGAGAAAAAGAACATTCGTATTGAAGTTATAGAAACACTTGGAGTTGCCGGTGGAGTAGGACTGATTGTGTTGGAGGCGCTGAAAGCAGTCAAGGCGGGAGAAACACTGGATAAAATTGTAGAGATGGTGAATCGGGATGTGCCCAGATGTTACGTGCGGATTTGTCTTGATACCCTTAAATATCTTCACAAAGGCGGCAGAATAGGCAAGGTGCAGGCATTAATGGGCTCGATCCTTAATATCAAACCAATACTCGAAGCACGCGGTGCATTTCATCCCATCGCTAGGGTACGCTCGCATACAAAGGTGCTGGAACACCTTTATGGGTATATCGGCAGCTTTAAAAAGATTAATGCAATGGCTCTACAATATACAGATAATAAGCCGAACGTAGAAGCGCTTGCAGACCGTGTGTCGAAATTCTTCCCGCGGGACCAGATACATGTATGGCCGTTGACGCCTGTTTGTGGGACGCATGCAGGACCGGGTTCAATAGTAGCTTCAGTTATCGGTGATCTTTAGCTGTATATTTAAACAGCGGTCTGGTGACTGGGGTCCACCTTGATTGATCTTCTCCCCAAAAACTGGTCCACCTATTGGGGGCAGGGCACAGGGGCTTAAATTGTTAGACACCTGCTATCAAAAATCCTTAGAACTTCTGCGTAAAAACTCCATTCCTGAGGGCTTTATCGCTTCGTCGGCTACAACGCACTATGCTGCCATATGGGCACGGGATGCCTGTATAACGTCTATTGGCGCTAACCTGACCGAAGATAAAAAACTGCTGGAAACCTCGAAAAACACCCTCGTTACACTCGCCAGGCTACAAGCTCCGCTGGGGCAAATACCCGCCGTCTACTGGCCGCAACATTGTTACTGGGACTGGGGCGAAGCTGGAGCCACCGATGCTTCAGCCTGGTTCATCATCGCCGCCTGGCAGTACTACCAGACAACCAGTGATAAAAGGTTCTTGAAAAAGGTGTACCCCGCTGCCCTCAAAGCCTTCTGCTGGCTGCGCTCGCAGGATGCCAGCAATATCGGGCTTATTGACTCGCCACAGGCGGGCGACTGGATGGATTCAACGCTCAACCGCTGCGGTAAGGTGATGTATGTCAACGCCCTGTACTACTGGGCAGCGCTGGCGATGAATGAGCTGGGACGGGAAACAGGAGACAATGATCCTCTGATAGATGCCGACGCCCTTAAATTCAAGTTCAACCTGCTCTTCTGGCCTTCTCAGGGCAGCGACTACTCCAAACTGCTACAACATGTAGGCTATCCCCCCGCTGCCAAGACTAGCTTTCCCCACCCCTGTTCGGTAGCTGCTTATACCGAAGCGGCAAAAGAACGGCATTTCTATATATCCCATGTCAGCTATGGCAGCTTTGCCAATGTCTGCGATGTCCTGGGCAACTCTCTGGCTATACTGCTCAAGCTCGCTGACCGCCAGCAAAGGTCTTCAATACTGCACTACTTTGCGGGAAAAGAGGTCTCCCAGCCCTATCCAGCAAAATGCCTGGCTGAGCCTGTTACCAAAGGCAATGACCGCTGGGGAATGCTTAAAAGCAACGTAGAGCCACTTCAAGCTGCCCCCTGGCGTAATCCCCCCTTCGCTTATCACAACGCCGCCGTCTGGCCGTTCGTCGGCGCTTTCTATGCCATGGCGGCATCGGCATGCGGTCAAACTAACCTGGCGAAAACCGAGCTGACTCGATTAGCCGAGGCTAATAAGCTGGGAACGAAAGATGAATGGAAGTTCCCGGAATGGATACATGGCAAAACCGGCAAGCCATCGGGCGCCAGCTATCAATCATGGAACGCCGCCACCTATATCATGGCATATAAGTCCATTATAGAAGGACAAAAGCTTTTTCCTTAGATTGGATTGATTCAGGTTTTTCTCCGCCCCTGGCGGACGGGCGGACTTTCAAGTCCGCCCCTACATTACCAGTGTGAGAGGCAATCCCTAAAATAATCTTTATTGTATAATAGTCCGAAAAATAAAGGGTAGCCCACACTGCCTTTTCGCATCGAAGAACCATGGCTGAGATACTAGCAGTTTTCGACCTCGAAGGAACGCTGTGCCAGGGCGGCACGCTTATCTGGAAAGAGTTCCTCAAGAGATGTAATCAGAAACCGGGAGGGATCTTCAGGGTGATAGCCCATATCGTCTCCCAGACCCTGCTCAGTTTTCTGCTCAAACTGAGGCTCGTCAGCGACTATAGAAAGCGCTGCAGCGCCATCAAGGGCATGGCTCAGTTGCTGAAAGGGCTCAGTCAGAACGAGATGAATGAGTTTGCCGCCCTTATTGCCGATAGGGTTATGACAGTGCTCCGCCCCGATATCGTCCACATCCTTAACGAGCATAAACGGCAAGGGCACAGGGTGATACTGTCTTCGAGCCTGTTCACGCCGCTCATGGAAACGGTAGGGCAGAGGCTGGCAGCAGACCACAGCTTCGGAACCGGCATGGAAATAAAGAAATCCCGCTATACCGGAAAGGTGACCACGGCAATATGCTTCGACGAACACAGGGTCTCGATGTTAAAAGAATATGTGCAGCAGTCTGGTATCGAGGTCGACTTCAGTAAGAGCTATGCCTACGGCGATACCAGGTGGGATCAACCAATATTGGCGTTGGTAGGAAACCCAGTGGCAGTTTACCCCGATGAGTCGCTAAAAGCCTGCGCTCAAAGCCATGGGTGGAAAGTTATAGATTTGATATCCCCCTCACTCTAACTCTCTACCGCCAGGGGAGAGAGAACTTTCATTGCTTCGGAATCCACAAACGATGCCTACCTGATCGCAGCGTGGTAGCTCTGCAGCGACCTTACCTCCTCTTTGCCGTGAAGATAGGCAGCAATACCTTTTGCCGCAGCAGCGGCAGCAGCTAACGTGGTGATATAGGGTATCTTATACTTGACCGCCGCCTTACGGATATAAGAATCATCGTACTGGCTCAGCTTGCCGCTCGGTGTATTGATGATCAGTTGAATTTCTTTATTCATAATAGCATCCACTATATTAGGACGCCCCTCATGCATCTTGAGGATAGGCTCGGAATTAATGCCATGGCTCGTGAGAAACTGATGAGTGCCCTGAGTCGACTTAATGGTGAATCCCAGGTCGATAAGCTGTTTCACAATATCCGACAATGCCGGCTCCTCTTTAATTGCTGCCGTAACCAATATCGTGCCTTTGGTGGGAAGCCGTTGCTGTGCTGCTTCATACGCTTTGTAAAAAGCATAGCCAAAGGAATTCGCCATACCCAGCACTTCTCCAGTCGAGCGCATCTCCGGCCCCAGTACAGGATCAACCTCGGGGAACATGGGGAAGGGGAACACCGCCTCCTTAACGCCAAAATACGGTATGGTTCGCGGTTTGATATTGAGCTCAGCAATGGTTTTGCCCAGCATCAATTGCGTGGCTACCCTCGCCATGGACAGGCCGCATACCTTGGAAACCAGCGGCACAGTACGAGACGCCCTGGGATTGGCTTCCAATACGTACACAATGCCTTTGGCGATGGCATACTGCATGTTCATAAGGCCAACTACATTAAGTTCCAGAGCAATTTTCTTTGTGTATTTATAAATAGTGTCGATGTGCTCCTGGGGCAAACTGACCGGGGGAATGACGCAGGCGGAGTCGCCTGAGTGGATGCCCGCGAGCTCAATGTGCTCCATCACTGCCGGGACAAAAGCGCTGGCGCCATCGGCAATGGCATCAGCCTCAGTTTCAATGGCGTTTTCCAGAAATTTATCGATTAATATGGGGCGATCAGGAGTGACGTCCACCGCCCTGGCGACATACTCTTTGAGCATCTCTTCATCATAGACCACCTGCATCCCCCGCCCACCCAGCACATATGACGGCCTCACCATCAGCGGATATCCGATTTGTGCCGCAACCGCCAATGCTTCTTTTAGGTTACTGGCCATGCCCGATTCCGGCATGGGTATTCCCATCTCCTCCATTCGCTTACGAAAACGGTCTCTATCCTCAGCCAGGTCGATGGACTCCGGCGAGGTGCCCAGGATTTTCACACCAGCTATTGCCAGCTCATTGGCAATATTAAGCGGAGTCTGGCCACCGAACTGGACAATGACACCTTCCGGTTTCTCCTTTTGATAAATGCTGAGCACATCCTCGACCGTGAGCGGTTCGAAGTAGAGTTTATCCGACGTATCATAATCAGTGGAAACCGTCTCCGGATTGCAGTTGACCATGATGGTCTCGTACCCTTCGTCACGGAGAGCAAAGGCAGCATGAACGCAACAGTAATCGAACTCTATGCCCTGACCGATTCGGTTGGGACCTCCTCCCAGAACCATGACCTTTTTACGGTTGGTAACCGTTGTCCGGTCAGGGGAATTATAAGTAGAGTAGTAGTAGGCTGCATTTTCCACTCCGCTCACCGGAACAGCATCCCAGGCTTCCACTACTCCCAGTGAACTACGTTTATTCCGAATATCTTTCTCGGGCAAACCCAGGATTTGCGCCAGATAGCGGTCAGCAAAACCGTCCCTTTTTGCCTGTATCAATAGCTTATCTGGCAGCTTCTTACCCTTATATTTCAAAATCTGCTCTTCAAGCTCCACAAGCTCCTTCATCTGGCTGATGAACCAGGGCTTAATATACGTCATCTCGTAAAGCTCCTGCACACTGGCTCCCTTGCGCAGCGCTTCATACATAATGAACTGTCGTTCGCTGGTAGGATACTTAAGCATGTTCATAAGCTCGGCAAGCGTCTTTTTGTGGAAATCTTTAGCAAAGCCCAGACCGTAACGCCCATTCTCCAGAGAGCGAATCGACTTTTGCAGCGCTTCTTTATAGTTCTTGCCTATGCTCATCACCTCGCCTACCGCGCGCATCTGCGTACCCAATTTATCTTCAGCATCACGGAATTTCTCAAACGCCCAGCGGGAAAATTTTACTACCACATAGTCACCAGAGGGAGTATATTTGTCCAGGGTTCCTTCACGCCAGTAAGGGATTTCATCCAGGGTAAGTCCGCCGGCGAGCTTGGCTGAAACCAGCGCAATGGGAAAACCGGTGGCTTTCGACGCCAGTGCCGAAGAACGTGATGTCCTGGGGTTGATTTCAATGACAACAACGCGTCCCGTCCTGGGGTCATGAGCAAACTGGATGTTCGTGCCGCCGATGATCTTTATCGCCTCGACAATCCGGTAGGAATACTCCTGGAGGCGTTTCTGTAGCTCCGTAGCAATAGTGAGCATCGGCGCTACGCAGAACGAGTCCCCGGTGTGTACGCCCATGGCATCCACATTCTCGATGAAGCAAACAGTAATCATCTGATTTTTAGCGTCGCGCACCACTTCCAGTTCCAGTTCCTCCCAGCCCAGCACCGATTCCTCAATCAGTATCTGACCGATGAGGCTGGCAGATATGCCACGGCTAGCGACTATGCGTAATTCTTCAACATTGTAAACCAGCCCGCCCCCAGTGCCACCCATAGTATAAGCAGGACGGACTACCACTGGATATCCCAGTGTAGCCGCCACTTTTTCAGCATCCTCGACCGTATAAACCGCCTCGCTGTTGGGCATATCGATACCCAGTGAGTTCATCGTTTTCTTGAACTCCGTTCTGTCCTCTCCACGAACAATAGCATCGACCTCAACGCCAATTACTTTCACCCCATATTTTTCCAGCACTCCAGCACGCGATAGCTGGGCACTCAAGTTGAGACCTGTCTGGCCGCCAAGATTGGGTAAAAGGGCATCCGGACGCTCCTTTTCAATAATCTGGGTCATTGCTTCCAATGTGAGCGGTTCAATGTAGGTGGTATCCGCCATTCCGGGGTCAGTCATGATAGTCGCCGGGTTGGAGTTTACCAGCACGATTTTGTACCCCAGGCCGCGGAGTGCTTTGCATGCCTGAGTGCCGGAATAGTCGAACTCGCAGGCTTGCCCAATGACAATAGGCCCTGAGCCGATGATCATTACTTTTTTGATGTCATTTCTCCTGGGCATGCGCCTGCCTCCTTAAATAAGTTCCAGGAATGAAGGTAAATACCAGTGACCCACACAACAGCAACACCGACCCCACAGCGTCAGCAAATTATATCACAGGGACTCTATCCGCTAAAGACCTAGTAGCAATTACGAGCTACCTGAAAATAGAAAAGGATTAACTCGATTGGACTTCTTCCAGCTGGGTGCGTTTTAGCTCAGCGCGGACATAGTTGTACAGTGCGTAGAGAATAGCGACGAAGGGAGTGATAAGAATCATACCGATGATGCCGCCGACATAGCTACCAATAACGATCAATATCATGACAATGGAAGCGTCGATGTTCACCGCGTCGCCCTGAAATTTGGCAATCAATATACTTCCGAAGACCAGATTGACCACAACGTAGATAATAATTACCCATAAAATATCGTCAGGGGCAATCGCCAGAGTAATAATGCAGCCAACGATAGCTGCCAGAGCGCCACCGATAGCCGGTATCAATTGAAACGCTGCAGCAACCAGCCCCAAAGCCGGCGCCAGGTCAATTCCTACAATAAGCAGGGCAATAGTGACCAGAGCACCCATCACCACCGCCAGTAATAGTTGCGCCCTGATATACCTGCCGAAAACGCTGTCCAGTATGGCTATAAAGTTTTTCATATGATGGGCTATCTCTGAGGAAAACAGGGTATAAAATCCTCTACCGAGATTATGAATATTAGCCATGAACAGAATTAAAAAGAAAGGCAGGGTCAGAAAACCGACCACAAAGGTAAATGTCCCTGGTATAAATTTGATGGTTGAAACAAAGGATTCCTGCAGCCAGTTGCCGATTGCTGCTCCGATATGATCGATGAAATCCTGAGCCTGAATTCGCTGCATTGGTTCCAGGTTACGTAACAAAGACTCAATCCAGTCCCCCAGCGTTTGCAGTCCTTCAGTAATCAGAGTCGGGGCATTGGCTAACAGTGTGGAGAAGGAACCAATAAAGGAAGACCAGACAAAGAACACTATCAAAGCGATTAACGCCAGTATCACCAGGCATACTACCAAAATGACAATGATTCGCTGCACCTCATGCCCTTTGTTTTTGAAAGGTAATTTCTTATCAATCCAGTCAACAACCGGCAGCACCAGATAGGCTATGACAAAGCCGATAAAAAAAGGCAGCAATGGTTCCCTTAAGGCATAGAGGATAGCACAAAAAATAACGAGCCCAATTAAGAAGAGGAACAGGGCTTTATGACACTTGAACGTGTTTGCTGCTGCAGCCACAATCAGATTCCTCTGGGTAGTATATCACAAGTCGCGTCAGGCAGATACAGGGTACTGCGAAGGAAGCAAACAACCTCTACACCCGGTAACATACTTCGGGGAGCTTTTTATCAGGGTTGCTTTCCCTTATATAGCGGAGCATATGGCTTACATAGTTGATGACAAAACCAGCCAGGTCTTCTCCAGACATCAGCTTCAGGCGTTCGCCTGAGAATAATACCCTCAGTTTGCCGGGGAATTCATCATCAGCACGGTTATATACAAAAAACGTGGTCACACCGGGAAATATTTCCTTGCTAATTGCCCAATCCTCTTTGAGCCCCAGAGATTCAACCTTACCGCCAATAAATGCAGCCAGGCCTGATACATCGGCAATAAACTCCAGAGCTTCCTGCCTCACTTTCAATGCTCTCTCCACCTGTCCCGAATGAGGGCTCACTGCTCCTTCTATTTCCTTGAGATTGAGCAATTTTCTGGCTTTATCTGTCATGCAATGTCCCTTCCTCGTTATTTCATGCTGCTGGGTCCGGTTTCCATGGGGTAGCCTGCCTCTTTCCAGGCATTATAGCCACCTTTCACCACCTTTACATCTGTTGCGCCCTTGTCAATCAGTTCCAGTGCCGCACGGGCACTCGTTCTCTCATTTGGTCAGGATCAGTAGAGAATCAGTTCCTTATCCGGCGGAGGCAGCCACCCGCCAGTTACTATGGTATCAAGCGGAGCAAGTATTGCTCCCTTTATATGGTCAACGTCGTATTCTTCTAAATGTCGGTTATCCACAATCAAAATGTCAGCCTTGCTCTCTATCTTCTGCCGCAATTCATCTATGGTGATGCGAGGTACCATATCAGAGGGGGATGGCCTGGCAGTAGTCTCAGCAGGTGTCGCAGTAAGTGGCTCGGTGGGGCATGCCGGTGCACACTCCTCGGCCGTTGATGCCGGCACTGATGGAGCACAGGCAATAAGGGAAAGAAATAAAGCCAGGATTAGAAGTGATAGTATCTTGGGCATCATCTCACTCCTCATTTCCCCACGCTCCTTAGTTCACCCCGCATTTGGTTAAGATTTGTTGCACTCCCACACGCAATGGTGAACCTTCAGGGAGCTCTATTATCGGCCTTCCTTTTATTTCCAGCTCAGGAAGATTGGGGTCTTCAGGTATGGTAGCGATAAGCTCCAGCCCAAAGTCCTGCACCGCTTTCCCTATTTCCGGCGGCAGTCCATTTCTCACCCTGTTCACCACCATTCCAATTTTACCAACCTTGGTTCGCATCTCCTTAATCAGGTCCTTTACCCGGGCAGCAGCAGTAATGCCTCGCATGGTAGGGTCGGAGACAATAATCAGGAAATCAACATCCTGCGTAGTCTGGCGGCTGATATGTTCCATACCAGCTTCGCTGTCGACCACCACATACTCGTAGTTTTTCGCCAGGCGGTCGATGGAAGCACGTAGCATATGATTGGCGGCGCAGTAGCAACCAGGTCCTTCAGGACGTCCCATAGCCAGGAGGTCAATTCTGGATGACTCTACCAGGGCTTCCCGAATTTTCATTTCCAGCATATCCTGCTTGGTGACACCCGGGAAGTCTTGCCTTTGGTGATCGCCTCGGTCACATTTTCACGGGCATCACCTACCGTTGACTCCAGAGGCAATCCCAAAGCAGTATTGAGATTGGTGCTGGGGTCGGCATCAATAGCCAGGACAACAGCTTTTTTAGAGAGCAAATCGATAAGCATAGAGGAAATGGCGGTTTTACCAACACCGCCTTTTCCCGCCACAGTAAACGTCTTCGTCATTCTAGCTCCTTTTTCAACACCCTCATCTTAGCCCTCTCCCGTCAATGGAGAGGGCAGATACTATAAGTTTTGATTGTAACACCTATTTGATGGGAAGGTAAAGAACTTTTATCACATCAACAACTCTATAGGAGCAAATTGTAAATCCTGATTTTTAAATCCAAAACAAATTAAGACTGTAAAAAAAGAGGTGCAGGACCCATCCTGCCGAGGGTCTGGGGGTGCCCCCCAGCTTTCCGATTCCCCCAAGATTGGGGATAATAATTCTTGGCAAATCTATTTAACGCCTGTCGCAGGAACCAGGCTTGGCGGCGAGAGTTTCACTACAGCGTCATATTCTTTGGGGCAGACCAATTTACAACTGCTGCACTTGGTGCATTTCGTCTGGTCGATTACCTTTATCCCCTTCTCATTAGTTTTAATCGCTTCCACCGGACAGGCGAGAACGCAGTGCTCACAGGCACGCTCACATTTTTCCGGCAGAATGTAATAGGCGATAAGGTCTTTGCAGACCAGTGCCGGACAGCGTTTCTCCAGGATATGCGTTTCAAACTCGTCACGAAAATAGCGGAGCGAGGTCAATACCGGGTTAGGGGCAGTTTGCCCCAGCCCGCAGAGAGAACCATTCTTAATATCCTCGCCCAGCTCAACCAGCAAATCAAGGTGCTCCATCTTGCCTTTGCCAGCAGTGATATCTTCAAGAATATCAAGCATCTGCTTGGTCCCCAGACGGCAATGAGTACACTTACCACAGGACTCCCTCTGGGTAAAGTCAATAAAAAACTTGGCGGTATCGACCATGCAGTTATCCTCATCCATGGCAATAATCCCGCCGGAGCCCATAACGGCACCCGCTTTACGAAGCGAATCAAAATCCACAGGTGTCTGCAGCATACTCTCGGGTAAGCAGCCACCCGAGGGACCACCGATTTGCACTGCCTTGAATTTCTTGTTATCCCTGATACCACCGCCTATATCGAAGATAAGCTTGTGCAGCGTAGTACCCATGGCAACCTCAGCCAAGCCGGTATTCACCAGTTTACCTGCCAGGGCAAAAACTGCGGTGCCTTTACTACCCTCGGTGCCAATGCTGGAAAACCAGGATGCTCCACGCTCAACTATCAGCGGAACGTAGGCAAAGGTTTTTACATTGTTAAGGACAGTAGGCTTGCCCCACAAACCGGCCTTTACTGAACGAGGCGGCCTGGCTCTGGGCATACTCCGTTTCCCTTCGATAGCATACATAAGAGCAGTGGATTCACCGGCGACAAAGGCTCCTGCTCCCTCAGCTATTTCGATATTAAGACTGTAATTGCTGCCCAGTATCTTTTTACCCAGGAAACCATACTTCTTCGCCTGCTCTAGAGCAATCTTCAGTCGCGCAATAGCCAGGGGGTATTCCGCCCTGATATAAATGAATCCCTGATGAGCATCAATGGCATAACCAGCAATAATCATACCTTCTATTACCTGATGCGGGTCGCTTTCCAGGATAACCCTGTCCATAAAAGCTCCGGGGTCTCCTTCGTCAGCATTGCAAATGACATACCGCGGTTTACTCGGGGTCTGACGGCAAAGTTCCCACTTTTCCCCGGTGGGAAAACCAGCGCCACCTCGCCCCCTCAACCCCGATTTCTTTACTTTATCAATTATGGTGAGGGAGTCCATCTTTAAAGCTTTTACCAGGCTGCTGTAACCACCGCTAGCAATGTAGTGCTCTATGTTTTCGGGGCTACTATAGCCACAGTTACGGAGTATCAATCGGTACTCATACTCAAATCGTGATAGTTCCGGGATAGAGATCGCCTTTCCGTCGCCACCTTCAACCGTGCCCAGAGCTAAATCAAGGCAGGGGTCATCACCGACCACATAGCCATCAATAAGGGTAGGCACAACCTGGGGAGTCACGTTGTTATAGCAGACGGTAAAGGCGCCTGGTTTCACTATGGTAACCAGTGGCTCCATGGAGCAAAGCCCCATGCAGCCGACTTCAGATACTACTGCCCTGGTGTTTTGTTTTGCCAGCTCATTTCTAATAGCCTCAAACACTTTCAATGAACCAGCAGCACGACCACAGCTCGCAGTGCCTACGAGAATATGGGGAACTTCACCGTGATAAAGAGAATCCCAAGTCGACTTCGCCTGATTTTGAATCTGATTGAATGGTATCAACCTCTTACCCTTTATCCCACTCCCGTTTCTAAGTGGACAGAAAATACAGTTCCTGGAAGGTGAAAAACACGCTAAGAATCAGGTTTCTCTGGCTGGTTCTGCGGTTCTACTGGCTTAATAGTGACCAGAACCTCTTCCACCTTCTGGGTATTCATTCTGGGATGGACGGTGTCGCCGATAACGACAACAGGAGCTAAAGCGCAGCAACCAACGCAGGCTACTCTATCCAGACTAAACTCATGGTCTTCGGTAATCCCCCCCACTTCAATCTTCAGCTCACGCGCCATGGCTTCCAGGACAAGCTTGCCGCCTGATAAATGACAGGCGGTTCCCATACATACATTGACCGGATGCTTCCCCAGCGGTGTAAAACGGAACTGATTATAAAAAGTGACGACGCTGTAAACCATGGCTCCCGGGATATCCAGGAACTCAGCGATTTTCAGCATCGCCTCTTCAGAAACGTACCCTAACTTTCTTTGGACAGCCTGGAGCAGAGATATCAGGTAACGCCTGTCTTTCCTGTCTGGATTCAGGATATCTGATAGCTGTTTCTCTAGTTCTTCCACTGCTTCACGAGAGATGGCAAGTAACCGGGTATCTCGCTGGCTTCTCTGGGGCCAACGATAATCTCCCAGCCGGGCAACGCTTCTTCCAGCTCTCCTTTAATTCGAGCCACCTTACCCGGGATAATCAGCTTCCTGTGCTTCACCTTGCCTTCAACTCCAAACTTCTTCACATAAGGGCCGATAGAATCACCGCTGAATTTACCAGCAGCCCAGCCGGTGAGCACACCGAGCCCCTCAGTGTTCTTGACGCACAGCCATGAAGGAATCTTACTGCCTTCAACCTCGGAGGCAACGATAAAATAGGTCAGCGCCCAGTTACTGGTGATGAGCACCGGGGAGTTCTCGTTTGGCTCTCCAATCTCGTAGATTTTCTCCTCAACGGACATCGGTATTCGCGGATCGGTATAAATATTAAGTCTTTGAACCAGCAATGGTAATAATGAACTGGCGTCGAAATCAGAAAGAACGATGACGCCGGGATATTTAATGACAAACATCGCTGCCAGAATAGTCTCCCTTACCCTGTCCTTAGCCATGAAACAGGGAAATGCAATGGTGGGATAGCCTAACGGCCGGAAGTTCTGCTTCAAAGCAGCCCGGCGAATGAGAGTCTGGTCTCTAATGGCGTCGAGAAAGTTTCTGGAGCCTGGGTCGAGCACTACCTCTTCGAGACCGGCTTCCTTCAGCTTGGTGGTAAGAGGAATCAGTTCCTCGATGCTCTTGCCTCTGATAGCTACCGGCGTCGGCGAGCCTTTAATGCCAGCGATCACTTTATCAATATTCTCTTTGGTGACTGGATAGAGCAACGGTTTTTTATCGCCGCAGATAGCTTTCGCAGCCAGCAAAACATCAACATCTTCGCTGATGAGCACGACGGCGAATTCAGTGCTGCTGCAAACCTTCTTCACCAGGGCTTCAAATTTGGCTTTATTGCCCGATTCGAACTGAAGTGCCAGAAGATTCGCCTTCAGGGTAACGCCTACCCAGGGGAACTGCAGCTCCTTCAGCTTCCTTATTTTCTCATCGACTTTGGCATCGGGTTCTTTATCAGAGATGAGCAGGGCAATGCCCGGCTGATTCACGAAGGTTTTATCATGTCGGTAGACAACCTCCTCATTGCCGATCTTCAGGGCATTGCTGCCGGAGCCGATAGTCACCAGCTTGATCGGCGGCGCCAGAGCATCTTCCAGCTCAGCCCTCACTTCAGCTAACAGGTGGGGGCATTTATCTACAGTAGCACCACCACCAGCTAGCTTCATAGCGAAGGCAAAGCAGGTGGGAAAACCACACTCACGGCAATTCTTTTTGCCAGCATCGGGGAGCTTCTTTACGACATCAGTTCCTTTAAGCGCCATGTCAATCCTCCTAGTATATATTAAACGGGAAGCTGTACCTCACCCTTCACCCAGGGATGACCTTTTTTATCTAAGAAAGCAACCAATTCATCAGCAGTCCTGGCATCATCTTCGGTAGCTATCTTGTCAAATAAATCTGCCGGTATGACATCCTTGAACCGCTCTTTAATTTCTTTGGGCATCCATACGCATCGTTTCAAACCACCATCAGCCTGAACGAATTTCGGTGACCGGAGGTATTCCAGCGAAATACCGAGGAAGCCTTCTACCTGCTTGCCACCGCTGGTATCGGCAGCCATGCTGGAGAAAGGCTTTCCACTTACCGTATTGCCCATAAAGTCACGGTGAACCACACCAAAGGCATCGACTTCAGGAATGTAGAACCAGATTGCCTGAAAACAACCACAGGAGGTATGGGGAAATTCAAAAGCGCTGTGTAGATACACTCGATTATAGGCACCCATGGACTTCTCAGTCGCCAGTATATTGCACCCTGAGTATTCACCCCTTACAGGATCTATACAATCGCCCTTTTTCACTTCCTGCACTGGACCTTCAGGGTCCAGCTTATAAGCAGCTCTGCCATCAAACCAGCTTATAGCTCCGCAGTTGGCAACTCGCTCAGGAGTAGCGATACAAATATGCGTAGGAGCAAAACTCTGGCATAGAGCACAGCTATAGAATTCCTTCACATCCTCATCCTTTAAGCCACGAGCCCGCTCGTCTCTCGCCTTGTAAATAGCTTTAGCGTTCGCCAGGAGCTCTTGCGCCTTCTTCTCGTCCGTGACAAAGGTAAAGGATATCTTCTCGATAACGTCCAACTCTGAGGTGTAAAGGAACATCAACATCTGCCCCAGGACATTGAAGGAATTGAGTCCTTTGGCATATGCAGCTTTGCCCAATCTGACCCAGATTTCATCTCTCTGGTTCATGTGATACAAGCCCTCAATGTAGTTGGCATAAAGATGCATTCTTCTTTCCAACACAGGCTCCATGTCCTTTTCCAGCTTAGCACCAGCAACATTAATCAGCATAGCGAAGGAATACGCTTCCCCTTCCTTTAATTGATTGATATCCGGCCCGATAATCTCTACTTTCTCATGTTCAACTTCATCCATGTTCTTCAGAGTAACCAGCTCAAACTTCGCCTTTGCCTTCGGACCACCTAAATCGACATACGCATCGGCTTTCCTGATTACTTCGCCTTCATACTGGGGACCAACATCTACCGGGAATATTCCTGCCATTTGTTTTTATGCCTCCTTCTCTTTTAAATTAGCTATCATTTTATCCAAAAACTCCTTCCATTGGTCATCTTTACGATAGTTTGGAAGAGAGTAACTGGCATTGGGATAATAGTATTTACACAGGGTCATGGTTTTGAGGTGCGGAGCAAAATGCTTCAGTGTGGACAACCCCTGCTCGCCAAGGTCAGTCCTAAATCCGATAAACATCACCAGGTCATGATTTCCCTCTTTTTTAACACCTTTCCAGGCTGGGTCTTTGAGGTGGTTCAGTATTTCAATAATGTCATAGCTGCTCGCCGGCTCAATGCCCATTTCGAGCAGCTTCTTCTTGGTGTGGGCGGTAGCACATACCGGGATATTGAGAGTTTTGGCAATCTCCACCGCATAGTCTATCACCGGTTTACCAGCGAGAGACTTGGTTAAAGCCCAGGTACCAACTACCAAGAGTGGTCTCGCGGCCCGCTTAATAAGGTGAGCGTACTCTGCCGGGTCTTCGATAAGCCTGGCATATTTTGTCCCGGTCATGGTATTCACAAAGTGAAAGGGAAGAACCGTAACTGCCATATTAAACCTCCTTATCTTTCATAAAGGACTATTCTCCTGTCTTTTGTTTCTCCTAGTGTATCACGGCATCTATGGGAACCTCTGAAGGATACGTTCCAATCAGCGTGGGCAATGTCAGAACTGGCTTCTCCTTCCAGCCAACCTTCTCCAGATAGGGCATGACTTCCTTCTTGTAGAAGATGGGGATATCGGAAACCTTCCTTATAAACAGATGAAGGTCATCGGGCAGAGTTCCCATATACTGCTTATGCAAGGAAATATAATGAGTAAGCTTAAGTTGACGACCCTGAGGTGTATCGTTTTTCCTGATGCACAGCTTAGCCATAGTTATGATCGCCCTTTCCTTGGATTCTACCACAGTAATCAGATGCTCAGGTGATGGCTCCTGGGTATTCACCAGCTTTTTCTCCCTGCCATCCATCACCGTCCAGTCATCTTCTTCCTTACGGCTGATGAACAGCCTGCGATATTTCGCAGAATGCGGACCGAGAACCACAGGGATGCCCAATCTGTTGCAACCGGTGGCAATCGAGGCTGCCTTCTGAGAGTAGGCTCCCCAGGCCAGACCACAAGCGCCAACACGGTTCAAGATATAGTCGGCAATAACCTCATAATTGCCCCTGAGAGGTAAGGTGGCAAAGATATTAGCCACTTTCATAGCAGCACCGGTAATATGAGAGTTAGCCACGCAGGAGCCGACATTCAATACACCACCAGCATCGAAGGTAGGTGGATATTTCTCATAAACGGTCTTGCCATCTTTATCCTTCTTCATACCGGCCGCCATGGCAGAGCAGCCACTGAGAACCACGATATACTTTCTCTTAGCAAATTCGTCAACTATATCCGCTACCTCATTGAAGTCCTCGGGGAAATTAGAACATCCCACGATGGCAATGATGCCGGGGATGGTGCCCAGTACGATGGGAGCGCCTACTTTCCGTATTTCAGTATCCATGATTGGTCCACGACCGACTCGCACATTCCAGGCTTCCCAGCTGGCGGCAGCCTGCATCATGTGCAGGATAGGCACCTGGCGCGGGCATTCCTGAGCACATTTGCCGCAACCGATGCACTTGTTAAATACTTCAGTTAGCAGTTGAAGATTGCCATTCTTAGCTGCTTCAATAGCATCGCCCACCGGTAGCAGATTAGGGCAGACCTGGCTGCAAAGATTGCACAGCCGATGGTTCTTTGCCATTTCCGGAACCTGTTCCTTAGTTACCAGCACTTTCTTTCTCTTTGGTGCCAGTTCCAAGGCTACCTTCACCGCCACCTCAGCCGCCTTATCCGGATCAAGAATCAATGTCTGCTTGCCCTGCCTGACCATGTCGTCAACGATATGGTCAGCTTCCTGCTTGGTGACATTGTCCAGACCATAGCATGCTTTATCGGTAGTGGCAATTACCGCCGTACCAACCTTGGCTGCTTCTATAGTAACGTCTGTCCTAATACACTGCTCGTCAGTTACGATGACATCGGCAATGCCAGTCCTGATGAAGAAAAGCTGGCGGGATAGCGGACCGATAACTTTTGCCCTGTCAGTATACCTAGTTACCTCAAGGGCAGTGCAGCAGATACCAGCAACTTCAACCTTATCCTGTAACCCGTGTTCATTCAGGTAATCCACAATAGGAATAGCGGTAACCGGATTGTGTCCAATCAAGCAAATAACCGGCTTGGTTCTATCTACGGCTCCCCAACCCAATCCAACAAGTGGTGTATCAGCTTTCGATGTAGGATAGTGAAAACCTACTATTTCCGCTATATCTCCAACTTCCATAGCAACATGGTCTAACATCGAAATATGGAGCGCCTTTGATTCATAGTCAAGATATGAGCCTTCCTGACCGGTATGCAGGGAGGAAATAGCATGGATAAGCTGGCTTTCCACATACTCAATGGCTTTTTCCAGATCGCCCAGGGTCTCCGGTTTGAGGCCAACGACCGTTCTGATATGCGGAGCTTCTACTAAAATCTGGTCACCCAGATTTATCTTATAATCCTTGCCGTGTTTCTCAATTAAATAGTTAAGTACATGGCGGGCATGGGCGCCATGGGCAGACATCCCCATGCAACAGGCAAGCAGGACAACTCTCGCCTGTTGAGCAGAAATATCAATGCCGCAGGCTCCTCGCTTGTCTCCGGTAAGGTCACACTTGCCATAGGTGCAGAAACAGCACATATCGCACATCGGTGCATAGAACGGCTTATACGTCTTCATCAACCTCATATCCCAGTTTCTCAAATCCGGGAGCTCAGGCATCGGGGTATGACCTACCGGTTCCCACTTATCATCTGCCCTGATGATTTCGTCTACATGCTCTTTCCTCAAACTTTTTTTGTTAGCTGCTATTGCCATATAATGTAACCTCCTTATCAACCTGTCTTTGGGCTAGTTCAACCAGCCCCTGATTTGATTATAATAATAGTAGGAATTATTATCAAAATTACATTTTACCGTCGATAACATCTTTCATATATTTAAGGGTATCGGGGTGGCGCAATACCATGAGATTAGCTCCAGCAAGAAGAAGGCTAACCGCCGCCACGCTCTCCCAGAGTATGCCCTGCTCTTTGCTTGCCTTAGCCTGTTTAGTCTTCCAGATTTCATTGCCCAGGTCGGAAATTATAGGCATCTGCATGGTCGTGTCACCGAACATAACTCCGATATGCTTGGTGCGTTCCATAATAGTGAAGCTATACTCCATGCCATAGCCTAAGGCCGAGCTCAGTGGGTCAATAACAATTCTGTCCGGTGGAAAAGACTTGAGGAGCTTCACATTAAGCTCCTTCTCCAGATTGATATCCAGCGGTGTCTGAGCGATGATGCTATGGCCATGGTCCAGGGCTGCCTTAGTGATAGGCTCATAGTTCTCTTTTACCACGGGACCAAGGAGCAATTTCTCACCGCTGCACACTTCAGCAACTTTAGTTAGTACCGCAATATCTTTGGTCTCATCACCCGAACCATAGACGACAAGTGGCACTCTGACAGTATCCACCACCTTTTTCACCACCGCCGCAGCCTGTTCGGCTGTGCCATTGGCACCTGCGGGGTCGGTACTCATAAGACGGAGGCAAATTAAACTGGCACCGTATTCAAGGGCTTTCTTTGCCCAGGCAACCGGGTCAGTAAGTACACCTTTATATGGCTCTCGTACCCACTCCGCCCAGGCGGTAGGCTCAGTATCCCAAACTTCTAAAGCTAATTTAGGCTTATTCTGAATCGTCCCCTCAAATAAGTGAAAGGGAAGAACACTCTCCCCTCCTATTTTTATGGCGGTATCACCCTTGCCGAGTATCACCTCTGCTACTTTTCCAGTATAGGTTTCTACAGGTGCTTTGTATTCCATACTATCTACTCCTTATGCTAAATTTCTCTCTTGCTACATTTCAAGCCAGGCATGGGAATAGAGCGTCTTTGCCAAGAGCACTTTGGCAGTTTTGACGTAATCCTGTTCTTGCTTGGATAACGAAGATAACGGTACATCTTCGCCATCCATTATCTTATAAATAAGGTTAACAATTTTCGGCAGTTTACCTGCATTAAGTGCTACCAGTTCAGTGTCCAGCACATCGGCGATTGCAGAATAGAGCCCTTTTCGCCCCATCATTACCATATAGGTTCGGTTGATAATACCCCGTAGTTCTGCCGGTGTACCATTAGATGTATTTGATAGACCAACCGTCGATTTCACGCCGGGGAGTAGATCGCCCAGTATGGCGATAAATTCAAGAGCTTCGGCAACCTGTTTCTGGTCGGCGCAGACCGGTAAAATGATAGGATCAACCCAGATATCCTCGTTGGGAATTCCCATGTCGTTGGCAAGAGCCACCGTGTCCATAATGCTTTCAGTTCTGGAATCGATATCAGGAGGACAGCCTTTGTCAGTAATAACCGATATAACAACATCGGTATTATACTTCTTGGCTAAAGGAAGCATTTGCTCTTTGCTAACAGCTTTGCCTGAAGCTGAGTTAAGCAGGGGTCTCTTCTTGCAAGCTTTCAAACCCGCTTCCATGGCCACAGGATTTAAGGTATCAACGGATAGAGGTAAGTCAGTAACCGCTTGGATAGTCTCGACCAGCCATTTAGTCACTTCTTCCGGTTCTCTCTTGGCGGGACCAAGGTTAATATCAATATAATACGCTCCACCAGCAGCCTGACGCTTTGCTAAATCCTGGATAACCTTAGGGTCGCGGTTCTTTACAGCCTCGTTGACGTCTTGGGAAATAATGTGGATGCTTTCGCCAATTAAAACCATACATGCCTCCTTTAAGTTTTTTTATATAAACATAAAAACGGAGGCATAGCTGCCCCCTCACCTTACTACCAAAAACAAAACCAACGGAAATTGTACCACCGCATCTCAAACGTGTCAAAAGGTCTTACATCGTTTTTTACGTTTGCACACCAGGAATAGTAAAATTTTCTTAAAAAATTTTCTCTGCTCATATACCGGGGGAAAACAGTGGATATGCAGAGATTGACACCTGACCCCAGCTTTGCTTTTTTTTTAGGTGGGCATATGGTAAAATAGTAAATTGCAATACGTTGTGTTATTTAATATTTCTAACACTATATGTGGGATTCTAGACCACAACCGCAAGCCGTGTCCCCTGCCTCTCTGCCCGTTACTAATATTTTAGGATGATGAACTATGACACAAGATGAAAATCATAAAAACAATGCTACAAACGGATCTGAAAGCTACAGCGCTGAAGATATCCGCATCCTGGACGGACTCGAGGCTGTTAGAAAGCGGCCGGGCATGTATATCGGCAGCACCGACCAGCATGGGCTTCACCACCTGGTATATGAGATTGTCTACAATACCATTGATGAAGCTATGGCTGGTTTTTGCTCCAAAACCGAAATCATCATCCAGAAGGATAACTCTGTCACCGTTATCGATAATGGTAGAGGTATTCCCGTTGAAATTCACCCCGCAACCAAAAAGTCAGCCCTGGAAGCGGTTATGACCAAGCTGCATGCCGGAGCCAAATTCGGAGGTTCGAGCTATAGAGTTTCCAGCGGTTTGCATGGTGTCGGCGCGTCAGTAGTCAACGCCCTGTCCTCCTGGCTTACGGTTGAGGTGAAACGCGAGGGCAAGGTCTACTATCAGAAGTATCAGCGTGGTGTGCCCGATGCAGATGTAAAAGCTATTGGCGATGCGACGAATACTGGGACCACGGTAGCCTTCATGGCTGACTCCGAGATATTTGGTGAGGTTAACTACGATTTCAATACCCTTGTCCAGCGTCTCAAAGAACTTGCTTTCTTGAATAAGAATCTTGAGATATACTTCAGAGATGAGAGAGCGGATAAAGAGCTTACCTTCTTTTTTGAGGGTGGCATAGCCAGCCTGGTCAGCCGTTTTAACAAAATCAGACATGTGCTACACAATCAGCCTATTTACCTGTCGGGTGGCATCAACAGCACGGTAGTAGAAGCGGCTTTGCAATATAACGACGGCTTTGCCGAGTTTATGCTGAGTTTTGCCAACTGCGTCAACACTGTCGATGGAGGCAGCCATCTCACCGGGTTCCGCTCAGCCTTAACCCGAGTTCTCAACGACTATGCACGAAAAAGTAAGCTGCTCAAAGAGAGTGAGGCTAACCTGATCGGTGACGACGTCAGAGACGGCTTAACCGCGGTTATTAGCGTCAAGGTTACTGAGCCTCAGTTTGAAGGGCAAACCAAAGCCAAACTAGGCAACCCTGAAGTAAAAACTCATGTCGAATCCGTGGTATCCGATGGGCTTACTGCCTATCTTGAGCAGCATCCTGAAGACGCCAAGTCAATTATAGAAAAATGTATCATCTCCGCCAAAGCCAGAGAGGCAGCGAGGAAAGCTCGCGATCTTATCTTCAAGAAGAGCGGATTTGAAGCTGGCACATTGCCAGGTAAGCTGGCAGATTGTTCAGAAAAGAATCCCCAGGAATGTGAGCTTTATTTAGTAGAAGGTGATTCGGCGGGAGGCTCAGCCAAACAGGGTCGCGACCGCCGTTTCCAGGCTATTTTGCCACTGCGCGGCAAGATCCTCAACGTGGAGAAAGCTGCAAAAGACAAAGTGTTTGGCCACGAGGAAATCCGCGCTATGATAACGGCCCTGGGAGTGGGTATCGGCGAACTTACCGATCTCGCGAGGCTTCGATATCACCGTATTATTATTATGACTGATGCCGATGTCGACGGCGCCCATATCCGTACCCTGCTCCTTACCTTTTTCTACCGCAATCTAGCTGATCTGATCAGTCGAGGCCATCTCTATATCGCCCAACCACCTCTCTACCGTATCAAAGCAGGTAAGCAGGAATTCTGGCTTTACTCCGATAAAGAACGAGACGCCAAACTCAAGGAGCTAAAGAGCAATAAAACAGAAGTCCAGCGCTATAAGGGTCTGGGTGAAATGAGCCCTGAGCAATTATGGCAGACAACAATGAATCCCGCCACGCGTACCCTCCTCAAAGTGGAGGTTGAGGATGCCATGGCAGCAGATGGGGTCTTCCACATGCTTATGGGCAACGAAGTACCACCACGAAAAAGCTTTATCCAGGCACATGCCAGAAGTGTGAAGAATCTGGACATCTAGGCGCTTCGGTAAAGCTTTTGTTCCTTGATATACCGGGCAACCCTGTCGGGGACCAATCCACTCAGCGATAGTCCGCGAGCCGCTTTTTCCCTGATATCTGTGGAGCTGATACCAACAGGCTTTATATCAAGCATTATGGTGCTCTGCTTTACCCCTGGCACAAGCGCTTCCAGAGCCGCAAGGTCAGGTTGCTTGGTATCTATTCTGGTAAAAGACACCAGCGTGCACATCTTCACCAGCACAGCAGGGTTACGCCATTTTGGCAACTCCATTAAGCTATCCCAACCAAGAATGAGGAAGAGCTTAACATCCGCTCCCAGGTTCCGCTTTAAAGCAACCAGTGTATCAACAGTATAAGAGGGGCCCGGGTGATCTGTTTCAATGGTCGAGAGCTCAAAATAAGGTTTGTCACCTATAGCAAGTCCCATCATTTTTATACGGTGTGAAGCTGGTGAAATGTCTCTATCTGTCTTGAGCCAGGGTTGCCCAGCGGGAACAAAAATAACTTTGCACAGTGACAGCCTTTTTCGCGCCTCTTCGGCTATAGCAAGATGCCCTAGATGAACAGGGTCAAATGTGCCACCAAGTATACCTAAATCCATGCTACCACCGTCTTGCCCTAGGTTTTGGTCGAAACACCTTTGGGGGTTCAGCCTCCAGCTCTTCTTTTTTATCTTTATTCAGCGTATCCATTGCATCAACAACAGCAGCCATGAGCTCGGGTATGCCTTGCTTGGTAGCTCCAGAAATAAAATGAGCCTTTATACCACGTACTTTTAACAGGTCTTTCATTGTCAGAAGGCAGGATTGTACCTCTGGTAGATCAATTTTATTTATCGCCACTATTTGGGGCTTATGCGCCAGTGACGGCTTATATAGCTCCAATTCCTTATTCAATTTATCTATATCGTCGATTACATTTGAAGACGTACCATCCAGCAGATGAAGTAAGTACTTTAGTTCTCTCGGCATGGCGCAGAAAATCATGCCCCAGTCCTTTTCCCAGATGAGCACCTTCAATTAGACCAGGGATTTCCGCCATAATAAAGGTTCTCTTTCCAATCCGAACTTGACCGAGAACAGGTTCCAGTGTAGTAAAAGGATAATCAGCTGCCTTCGGCTTAGCGGCGGAAACAGCAGCCAGAAGTGTTGATTTACCCACATTAGGATACCCAATGAATCCCACATCAGCAATAAGCCTGAGATCAAGAACAAGTTGCACTTCTTCACCAGGCTGTACCCCTGGTAGCAGTGCAAGGAGCCTGATTTGTTGACGTGGCAAAGTGCACATTCCCTAAACCAGCCTTGCCACCCTTAGCTACTAAAACTCCGCTGCCCTTGTCGACACAAATCATCCAGAAATGACATTTTCCCCACTCTCCACTTTATAAACCATGGTACCCAAATGGAACTATTATCTCCAAATCACTGCCTTTTTTACCAAATTTCTTTTGTCCAGCGCCATTCTTTCCTGACTCTGCCTTAAAGAATCTCTTGTGCCGAAACATCGATAAAGTGTTGATACTTCTATCAGCTTTCAGATATACATCCCACCTTTTCCACCATCACCTCCATCTGGACCACCCAATGGTACATACTTCTCATGTCTAAAACTTATCGACGCCATCACCCCCATCTCCCGCTTACTACTTTAATTTCTACTTTATCCACAGTATCCACTCCAATATAGAGTATTTATATTAATTATACTATATGATTTCACTATATTATTCTAATAATAGTAGTAGTAAGGTAAGGTTCATAAGTTGATGGATTTACTATGTTGAATTGGCGTTAAGGAGTAGCTATAGCCTGTGCTGGTTATCAACAATTTATATAAAAGAAAGGCACAGGGTAACAGTGGGTTTTCCACAGAGAATCAACCAGTTCAGGATTTTTTCTTGATTCCCATGGCTTGGCGGAGTTCATTGATGGACTTGGCTAGTTGTGGATTGATGCTATCTCGGCAGCTATTTTGTCATAGCCGTGGAGGATGGTAGTATGGTCTCTTCCGCCAAGCATCTTGCCGATTTCAGATAGAGGATAGTGGTTCTGCTCGCGCAGTAAATACATAGCTATCATGGCGAGCCAGTACCGTTTTTCTGTCTCTTCTTTGTCCTGATAGTGCTTCAGGAGCGAGTTCATAGTAGCCTGCAACGGTATCTATAATTTTCTCAGACGTAAGCGATGCATCTTTACGGTTGTCCTTAGCCACCAAATCTGCCAGTGCTTTGGTGGCTGTTTTTATATCCAGGTCCAATCCGCTGAGCTTGGCGTAGGTGACAACTCTGTTCAAACTGCCTTCTAGTTCGCGTACATTTTGCCGAAACTGTGCTGCAATAAGCTGAAGCACCTCGGGGGACACCGATGTTTTTAACTGCTTTGCCTTCGCTTTTAAGATAGCGAGGCGGGTTTCCCTATCGGGGGCTTTGATATCTGCGATAAGTCCCCCTTCCATGCGGGACCTCAGCCTTTTTTCCAGCGAGCAGATAGCTTTCGGAGGGCAATCACAGGTTACTACAATCTGGCAGTTCTCCTCATGCAAATCATTAAAAATATGATAGAAACATTCCTGTGTTTGGACTTTACCACTAAGGAACTGGAAATCGTCGACTAACAGGACATCAGTGCCCCTGTATTTGGCATGAAATGCTTCATTAGTATTGTTCTTAAGGGCAATGACAAACTCGGTGGTCAGTTGCTCAGCACTGGTATAGAGGACACGATGACCGGCGGCTTTGGCAGCATGCCCGATAGCAAGCAGCAAATGTGTTTTACCCAGACCGGTATCGCTATAAATAAACAGATGGATTATAGACATTGCCGGGGTTTTCGGCAACCTCAAGGGCAGCAGCATAAGCCAGGCGGTTGGATTCGCCGGTGATAAAGGTATTGAAGGTATACTTTGGGATTCAGATTGGCTGAAGTAAATGGCTCTGCTTGCTTTGGTGCTCACACCTCCGTCAGCAGGACTGGGATTTGCTGCTGGCTGGGCGCTGGATTGTGCCGGTGATTTTACCACAAACTTTATTTCTACGGGATTACCGATGATGCTGGCTAGTGTCTTTTTAATCAGGGATTGGAGGCGACTTTCCAGCCATTCGGCAACGAAGGCATTGGGAGCACCGATGACGAAGACCTCATCACGATACTTCTCGCCTTCAGTGTCCTTAAGCCATGTATCGAAATTTGGCTTGGTAACTTGAACTTGAAGCTCCCCTAGAGCAGCTTCCCAGATTTCTTTAGGTGATTTCAACCGTAAACCTTTCTATATCTATTCAAAAATATGCGGATCCGCGAGCAGCTAAAAAAAGAAAACAAATCCCCTCCTTACGAAGCGTCAAAAGTCCCTTTTTTGCTTAGTCGTTACGCATTCAGATTAAAGCTAGACTGAGATGGGATTTTGGGTTCTACTTCTTGGCCACCAAACGCATCCCCAAAACAGCTAATAGATTACCATGCCCCACTTCTGGGGTGTCAAGGGGGTTTTTGACATAACAGGGGTTTTTGGGTAAAAATATTTTTATGAAAAAGAGGGTTATTTTTATGGGCACTCCGGAGTTCGCTGTGCCCAGTTTGGAAGCACTGCTTGGCAGCGCCTATGACGTGGTGGCAGTATATACACAGCCTGATAGAGAAGCTGGACGCGGGCGGCAACTCAGTTCGACTCCAGTGAAAGAACTGGCATTGGCGCGAGGGCTTGAAGTAGTTCAGCCGGAAACGTTAAAGGACCGGGATGTAGTAGAACATCTCGCCCGGTTCAAACCAGATATGATGGTGGTAGCTGCTTACGGACGTATTATCACCTCTGAAATATTAGCTCTGCCTGAATTCGGTTGCCTCAATGTTCACCCTTCGCTGCTGCCGCGGTACCGGGGTTCTTCACCTATAGCCTCAGCTATCTTGCAGGGGGATGCAGTTACCGGTGTTACCATTATGATGATGGATAAGGGACTGGATACAGGCCCCATACTAACTCAGCGAACGCTCCCAATCCTCGCTGCGGATACTACCGGTTCGCTTACTGCCAGGCTGGCTCAGGTTGGTGCTCAGCTGCTTCTTGAGACTGTGCCTCAATGGCTGGATAGGAAAATCAAGCCGCAGCCGCAGAATGAGACAGGGGCGAGCTATACCAGAGTTATTAATAAGGAAGACGGAAGGATAGATTGGACACTGACTGCGCTGGAGCTGTGGCGGCGGGTCAGGGCATATGACCCCTGGCCGGGATATTATGCTATGTGGCGGGAAAAACGCTTAAAGATTATTGAAGCCGTGGCATTACCCGGAGGGACATGTGAGGAAGTGGGGAAGGTGATAACGCTGCCACAAAGTGGGGAGAAAGCGGCTATTGGAGTTCAGACCAGGGATGGCATTTTGGGATTAGTGAAAGTGCAACTGGAGGGGAAAAGAGCTATATCAGCCGAGGAGTTTCTTAGAGGTCAGCGCGGGTTTGAAGGAAGCCATTTACTTTGACTTTGCCATCTATTTTGCCTAGAATTTAACTTTGAATACTGATTATTAAAGAAACGGAGTAGCGTATGTTTTTCTTTGACCCGGTGTATTTCTTGATAATGATACCACCTTTGATTTTTATGCTGTATGCCCAGTCGAAGGTGAATTCTACGTTTAAGAAATATTCCAATGTGTTGAACTCGCAGCATTTGACCGGTGCGGCAGCTGCGGAGCGGTTGCTCCGTGCCAATGGCTTGATGAACGTCAAGGTGGAAGGGGTGCAGAGTAAGTTGGGTGACCACTATGACCCGGGCAAGAAAGTATTACGGTTGTCGCCATCAGTAGCGAACAGCGCTTCGGTAGCGGCGTTGGGTGTCGTAGCGCATGAGGTGGGACATGCGATGCAGGATAAAACGGGCTATGCTTTTCTGCGGTTCCGCACTTCATTTGTGCCTGCGGCTAATCTGGGCAGCACCCTTGGCTATATTTGTGTCATCCTTGGTTTTATCATTTACATGTTCAGCCGAAGCGAGTTCGGTCTCACTATCGCTCTGATTGGCATCCTGCTATTTTCCCTGGCGGTGATTTTTAGCCTGATAACCTTACCTGTAGAGTACAATGCCAGCAATCGAGCCAGGCAAATGCTGCAAAGCACCGGTTTGGTATCTGTTCAGGAGCTTAACGGCGCCAGCGCCGTTCTTTCTGCAGCCGCTTTAACGTATGTGGCAGCAACCCTCCAGGCAGCAGCCCAGCTTTTCTACTACATAATGTTGTTTATGGGCATGCGCGGGCGGGACTGACGGGTTGGGATTTACCTTGACCGAAGAATCGAAAGCTACTCAATTCACCGAGCTGAAAGCCATCATTGCCAGACTGCGCAGTCCCGAGGGTTGTCCCTGGGATAGACAACAATCCCATGAATCCTTGCGACCATTCTTAATAGAGGAATGTTATGAAGTGTTGCAGGCTATCGAGGAATGTCCTCCCCCGAAACTTTGTGAGGAACTTGGCGACCTGCTGTTACAGATTATGCTCCACGCCCAGATAGCGAGCGAAGATGGTCAGTTTACCATTGAGGATGTGATTCGAGGTATCAACGACAAGCTTATCCATCGACATCCCCATGTTTTCAGTGATGTTGAGGTGAAGGATGCAGCGGAGGTGAGACATAACTGGGAGGCTTTGAAAAACGCCGAGCGCCAGGACAATGGCTCTCTGCTGGACAGCGTGCCCAGAACCATGCCGGCGCTATCTTACAGCCAGTCTGTTCAGCGACGCGTTGCCTCGGTGGGCTTCGACTGGGAGAAGACAGAGGATATTCTGGATAAGCTGGCGGAAGAAGTGGCTGAGATCATAAAAGCGCCTGATAAGGAAGAGAAAGCCCGGGAGTTCGGTGACTTGCTTTTTGTGCTGGTAAACATCGCCCGTCAGTCTTGACATAGATCCAGAGACGTCCCTCTCTGGAGCCAACCGGCGTTTTTACAATCGTTTCACCTGCATGGAGCAGCTTTGCCGCCAGAGAGGCGTGAGCTTCAAAGACCTGTCCTTCGACGAGCAAAACGCCCTCTGGATAGAGGCTAAGAAAAAAGTAGGCTAGATAACTGGTCGGGGAGAGAGGGTTCGAACCTCCGGCCTCAGCGACCCGAACGCTGCGCGCTACCAGACTGCGCTACTCCCCGAAACCCCACTATTATAAGCGGCTTTAACTTTCGTGGCAAGGATTGTAAAATAGTGAGATTGCCACGTTATCCCGACTTAGTCAGGATTCCTCGCAATGACAACTGGGGAAATATTGTAAACTATAGGCTTACTATGAAGTATGCGGTAATTATTATTGATGGAGCTGCCGGCTGGGCATTGCCGGAATGCGGTGGCAAGACTTCATTGGAGGTGGCACGCACTCCGAATCTGGATACCATGGCACAGCAGGGCATCCTGGGATTGGTACGCACCGTACCGAAAGGAATGGAGCCCAGCAGTGCCTGCGCCTGTATGTCGGTGCTGGGTTATGACCCACGGATATACTACCGTGGCAGGAGCGCTATCGAAGCCCTCAGCATGGGCGTTCCCATCGGCGAAAATGACGTCGTTTTTCGTTGTAATCTGGTGGCAATTCGTGACGATATAATGTGGAGCTATAGCTCCGGCTATATCAGCACTGAAGAAGCACGTCTCCTTATTGAAACTTTGAATGACAGACTTGGTGACAGTAGCGTACGGTTTTTCCCGGGCACCAGTTACCGGCATATCTGCAGGATAACTGGAGGAGAAGAGACACTTCAATCTATCTGTACTCCACCGCATGATATTTCGGGGAAACCCGTTGCTGAGTTTTTGCCTCGAGGTCAGGGGAGTGCTCTATTGAATGACCTTATGGCTCGCTCCCAGAAAGTGCTGAGAGAGCATCCGGTAACAAAACAACGTCAGGCCCGGGGAGACATTGCAGCGACGATGATCTGGCTCTTCTGGGGAAGCGGGAAGATACCGGTGATGCCATCTTTCAAAGATGTCTATGGACTCGACGCTGCCATGACATCCGGCGTCGACCTTCTTCGGGGATTGGCCAAAATGATGGAAATGGACATATTGAATATTGGTGGTGTGACCGATGGGCAGGACAATGATTATGCTGCTCAGGCGATTGGGGCATTAGAGGCATTGGAGAAGCATGACCTGGTGGTTGTTCATATTGAAGCTCCAGATGAAGCTGCCCATGACGGGTCTATTGAACACAAGGTAAAGGCTCTCGAGGAGATAGACAGCGAGGTAGTCGGTCGTTTTTATTCCTGGCAGGGTGATAAGCTTCGCATGTTGGTAATGCCCGACCACCCCACGCCGATAAAGATTCGCACCCATTGTGACGATCCGGTTCCATGCTTGCTATATGGTCCCGGATTCAAACCTGTGGGAGCAACGGCGTTTACTGAGGCTGAAGCTCAACGGACGGGAGTTTGCTTTGACGATGGATACACTGTTATGAGTTCGTTCGTACGAGGCGATTAAGCCTGATGGTAAGGTTTTTGTTTTTTGATTAAAATAGAGAGAAAGGTTAACACATGACGCTTTTCGTGCAGAAATATGGTGGCAGCTCTGTAGCTGATGTTGAGAAAATAAAAAATGTGGCCCGTCGGGTAGTTAAGACCAAGGAAGAAGGGCATCAGGTGGTGGTGGTTGTCTCTGCAATGGGAGATACTACCGATGAACTCATCGAGTTGGCTAAACAAATTACCATCAATCCCCCCGAAAGAGAGATCGATCTTCTGCTCTCCACGGGCGAGATAGTCTCCAGCACACTGCTGGCTATGGCGATCGGCGATATGGGGTATAAAGCGGTCAGCCTTACCGGTGCTCAGGCGGGAATCGAGACTGATACCAGTCATAGCAAGGCAAGAATTCAGCGAATTGAACCCAGGCGTATCGTCAAGGAGTTGGAAAAGGGTAACATCGTCATTGTGGCTGGATTTCAGGGTATTACCCAGGATATGGATATTACCACGCTGGGGCGCGGCGGCTCGGATACAACTGCTGTAGCCCTGGCAGCCAGTCTCAAGGCAAAGGAATGCCAGATTTATACTGATGTGGAGGGAGTATTTACTGCTGACCCTCGCATTGTGCCGGAGGCGCGTCGCCTTGAGGAGATTGGTTATGAGGAAATGCTTGAATTAGCGACCAGTGGTGCTAAAGTAATGCACTCCCGGGCAGTGGAGCTAGGGGGTGTCTACAAGATGCCAATTCTGGTGGCTTGCAGTTTCAATGATAAACCGGGAACTCTTATTCATGGAGGGGCTTCGATGGAAATAAGAAATAAAGTACGAGGAATTGCGCATGACCTTGATGTGGCTAAGGTTACGGTGGTCGGCGTTCCGGATCAGCCGGGAATAGCGTCAGCTATCTTTGAACCTCTGGCTAAAGCAAATATAAGCGTGGACACCATTGTCCAGAATGCCAGCCTTGATAAGGTCACCGATTTGTCATTTACCGTAGGTCGTGGTGATTTAGAGAAGGCGATGTCAATTATAAAGCCGGTAGTGAAATTTATCAGAGCAAAAGATTGTGTGAGCGATGCCACGCTGGGGAAGGTGAGCATAGTGGGGACGGGTATGCAAAATACGCCTGGCTATGCGGCTATGATGTTCAAGACTCTCTATGAACAGGGTATTAATATCCAACTCATTACTACTTCTGAGATACGGATAACCTGCATCATTGCTTCGGACAGGACAAAGGATGCGGTGAAGGCGTTACATAAAACTTTTAACTTGGAACATGCCTGAAGCTAGACTGAGACTACCTGTTTTATGTCAGCGATCTGCTCTTTCAACACGCGCTCTATGCCGTTTTTCAGGGTCATTGTTGACATGGGGCAACCAGCGCAATGACCGGTCAGTTTCACGCTGACGACGCCGTCTTTGACGTCAACTAGTTCTACGTTACCACCGTCTGCTTTTAGGGCAGGGCGGATTTTGTTCAGGACTTCTTCTACTTTTTCTCGCATGGTGTCTCCTTTGGGATATGGGCATTTAGAATGGTGGTTACGGTAACATAAAGGCTTATTTTTTGTCAAATAGGAGATTGTTGAACAATACTCGCTTTCCTTCTCCAAGAATCATTTTCAAGCCCTTGCGCTCAAGGGGCTGGAGAATAAAAATTCTTTTTTCCTCTCTTAATTAGGAGAGGATTAAATGGTAGTGTACATAAAAAATCTCAAAGAACCGCGTATTGCGTCAAATTAAATGGTTACCGAAGACCTCCTGATTGCCTCCTAATTGCGGTTACCGAAACTGCCCTGACGCTCAGCCATTCTCCATAACTGTTCCAGGTTAGCATTTATCTGTTTCAAGAGTATTATTGGATTCAGATTGTTATAAATAGAAGCCATCTCAGTCTGCCTTTCAAGGCTTAATATGCCCGACTGTAGCAGGCGCTGATACGGCGTCTGTGCTTTTTCATATATCTTGAGTACTTTTGCTCCATGTCTGGTCTTGGACATGAGCTTCATCGTAGGTTGGAAGAAATTCATATACAGTCGAACATTATCATAGACTCTTTCCAGACACTGATAAGCAACCTTGGAAATGTAGCGGTCATAGCCTACTAATCGCCGTACGACATTCCCGTTCTTCTGTTCCACATGGCAGCTGTCATTCTTTTTATAGGCACGAGACCTGGTAAAGTTAATTCCTTCCAAGCGACAGTAGGAGTAGAGGCATTGATTGATAAATTCGCTGCCGTTGTCTGAATCCACACCGAGGAGAGGAAAGGGAAGACGTTGCCGTATCCGGTGCACTGCTGATCGCACCCGCGTCTGACCTTTACCCCAGACCGGAACGCATTCCGACCAGCCACTGGCAACATCTACAGCGCAGAGAGTAGTCAGATAAAAACCTTCGACGCTCTCACCACAGTGAGCCACCAGGTCTATTTCCAAAAAGCCAGGCTTGTTTTCCTGCCAGTCTGCGAAAGTCCGGATCGGTATCGAACTTTTCAGTACACTACTTGGCCGGGTAGTGCTCAATGGCCTGCGTCCTCCCAGCTTACGACATGATCTTAGTAATCGATCTATGGTCGCTGGACTCATGGTGCAAAGTAACTTCTCCTGGACAGTATCAATCTGTTGCTCACCATGTTGCCTGAGTACCTTAATCATCTCGGGCAAGAATGGCTGAAGACGTTTGGAACATAACCGGTCACTGGCTTCCCATATAGCTCTTAAGGGCTCAATCACCACGCTGTATCGTCCAGGTCTACCACGGTGACCGCCATACCGTTCGTTCTGGCCAAGCAGCATCCTGATCGCTGCTTTCCGATGATAGCCAGTTACTGTTATAAACTCGTCTAACATTTTACCTTTTCTTACTTTGTTCGCTGAGCGATATCGATCAATTATCGCTGCGGCATATTCTTTTACGCTGCCTCTTGTCATATAAACTCCTTGAGTAACAGTATTTATGAGGCAACGATACCATTTTCGGTAACTTTAATTATGACGCAATGCGACCGCTTGAAATTATCGGCTTGTTTTATTAATATTGCTGGACTAAAATTAACTTTTGCTGTAAACAGAGGTATTATTGTTTGGTTATTAAGGTAAAAGAGAACACGAGAAAATAGATATGTTTGATATTTCTGAAGAGAAGGCTCGATTACGGCGGAAGATGAGTGAAGAAGCCATCGCCCTGGCTATGAAGGGGCGGTGGAAAGAGGCTGTCTCTGTCAATCAGAGCATTATTGAAGTTGTGTCTACTGACATTGATGCGTATAATCGGCTTGGGAAGGCTTATATAGAGCTGGGCGAGTTTGACCAGGCTAAGGAAGCGTACCAGAAAACTCTGGAACTGGACTCCCATAATGCAATCGCTAAGAAGAACCTCGATTTGCTATCGCATAAGGGAAATTCGCCTGTAGCGAATAATAAGGTTCGTTCCAAAGTTTCGCCCAATTTCTTCATAGGTGAAGTTGGAAAAACTGGTGTGGTAAATCTTCAGAAAACAGGCGCCAGCTCGGCATTAGCTGGCATGACGGTAACTGACAGAGTGTACTTGAGAGTGCGAGGGCATAATATTGTCGTGGAAAACGAGCAAGGAGAACGCCTGGGAACGGTTGAACCCCAGCACGGAAATCGCCTGGCGAAGCTAATTGAGGGTGGTAATAAATACGAAGCAGCCATTTCCAGCCTGGATAATAATAGATTGAAGGTCTTCGTCCGGGAGACTTTTCAGCATTCCACCCAGATTGGCAAGCACTCTTTCCCAACGAAGATTGCTGAAGACTTCCAGCCTCATGTCAAAGATGCCCTATTACGGGAAGGCGAGGAGGAATCATCGGAGGAAGAGGAGGGTGAGGAAACAGAACTGGAAGAAGGAGAACTGTTGCCTGAAGGTTTTTCAATATTCGAAGCAGGCGTTTATGGAGATGATGCAGCGGATGAGGAATTGATGGACGAGGAGTAAATGAAATGGAAGTTGGACTGATTAAACCAGTGATTATCGAGGAAGAGATGAAAAACTCTTACCTCGATTATGCTATGAGCGTTATTGTTTCCCGAGCTTTGCCTGATGTTCGTGATGGTTTGAAGCCGGTGCATCGCCGCATTCTCTATGCCATGGATGGGCTGGGACTTCACCATAGCAGCTCATATAAAAAGAGTGCCCGTATCGTTGGTGAGGTGCTCGGTAAATATCATCCTCATGGTGATGCGCCTGTCTATGAAGCTATGGTCAGAATGGCGCAGGATTTCTCCATGCGGTATTGTCTTGTTGACGGGCAGGGTAACTTCGGCAGCATGGACAATGACCCACCGGCGGCCATGCGTTATACCGAGGCGCGTCTGGCGAGAATTGCCGACGAGATGCTGGCGGATATCGACAAAGAGACTGTCGCTTTTGTGCCCAATTTTGATGATAGTCTGCAAGAACCTGCGGTGTTACCGGCGAGATTACCTCAATTGCTGGTGAATGGTTCTTCAGGTATCGCCGTCGGTATGGCTACGAATATTCCTCCTCATAACCTCGGAGAAATTTGCGATGCCATAGGCTACCTGCTTGAAAATCCCGATGCTGATGCTGACGATTTGATGAAATTTGTGAAGGGACCGGACTTTCCAACGGGAGGCATCATCTGGGGACGTCAGGGTATTGTTAATGCTTATGCCACCGGGCAGGGTAAAGTGGTGGTTCGGGCCAAGATAGCTGAGGAAACCTTAAAGAGCGGCCGTGTGCAATTGGTGGTCACTGAGCTCCCTTATCAAACGAACAAAGCTGCACTGGTAGAAAAAATAGCTGAGCTGGCAAAAGATCGGAAGATTGAGGGCATAGGCGAAGTTCGAGATGAATCAGACCGACACGGAATGCGGATGGTCATTGAGCTTAAGAGGGATGCCCAGCCTGCCAAGGTACTCAATAACCTCTATAAACACACTGCAGTGCAGTCAGCCTTCTATATCAATATGCTGGCTTTAGTTGACCAGCAGCCACGGGTTATTACCTTAAAAGAAGCGTTGAATTGCTATATAGACTTCCGTAGAGAAGTCATAACCCTCCGCAGCCAATTTGAACTGCGAAAAGCTAAGGACAGGGCACATATTCTGGAGGGCTTTAGAATAGCGCTCGATCACCTGGAAGAAGTTATTAGCACGATTAGAAAATCGGAGACAGTTGAGTCGGCACGAGCTAATTTGATGAAGTCCTTTACTTTATCGCAAGTCCAGGCGCAGGCAATCCTGGATATGCAATTGCGTCGTTTGGCTCACCTGGAGCAACAAAAGATAATAGACGAGTACAATGAAGTAGTAAGGACAATTGCCTATCTCGAAGACCTTTTAGCCAATCCCAAGAAAATACTTTTCCTGATTCAACAAGAAGCTGCTGAACTTAAAACCAAATACGGCGATAAGCGACGCACTGCCATACATAAAGATGAAATTGAGGAATTTAATGAGGAGGACCTCATTGCACATCAAACTGTCGTGGTTACGTTGAGTGAACAGGGCTATATAAAGAGAATACCAGCTACCACGTACCAGAAGCAGCACCGCTACGGTCGGGGTGTGATGGGGATGGTCACCCGGGATACCGACATGGTGCGGCATATGTTAGTCACTGATACTCACGATAATTTGCTTTTGTTTACCAACCGGGGCAAAGTGTACCGTATGAGATGTTATGATATTCCTCAAGATGTCTCGCGTACTACCAAAGGTACCGCAATGGCGAATCTATTGCCTATCGACCCCAAGGAGCAGGTAACCGCTTTGGTGCTGGCGAAGGATAACTCCCCCGGACTATTTATGATCATGGCTACTTCAAGAGGAATAGTGAAGAAGACGTCTATGGACAAATTCGCTACGGTTCGGAGCAGCGGTCTCATTGCTATGAAGCTTATCGGCGATGAAGAGCTGATTGGCGCGAGTATGTGCACTGAATCAGAAAAAATATTGCTGGTGAGCCAGAATGGGCAAGCCATCAAGTTCGCTGTGAAGGACTTGAGGATAGCTTCGCGCACCAGTGGTGGCGTCCGGGGCATTCGCCTTGACTCCGGTGACAGAGTGGTGAGCATGAGCAAGGTATTTTCTGAAGCTCGTCTCCTTACGGTAACCGATAGCGGCTTCGGTAAGCTCTGCCGCGTGGAGAATTACCCTCTCCAGAATCGCGGTGGCAAAGGGGTCATTGCTCATAAGGTGAACGACAAAACCGGCAAGGTTATCGCAGCGATGACTATACCTGCTTCTCAGAACCTGATTATCATTTCGGCGAAGGGCATTGTCATCCGCATCTCCATCGATGATGAAGTTCCTGTTCAGGGTAGAGCTACCCAGGGGGTACACCTCAATCGACTTGACCCGGATGACAGAGTCGCCTCTATTTCCTACCTCGGGGAAGCAGAAGATGCCGGGGAGGATAAGACTGCTATCAATCGCACGGGGGCATCTGCCGAAACACAGAAATCATTATAGAAGGAGGAGGTTGTGCAGGTTCTACAGGAATTTGGCTTGACCTTTGTCCCCCTTTTTGTAGCCATTGATGCTGTTGGTGTTTTACCGATATTGCTACCGTTAACGGCTGATATGGGTACTCGTGAGCGCAGCCGCGTGGTACGCCTGGCAATGCTCGTAGCTGTTGGTTTGGGCTTGGGTTTTGTAATCGTGGGCAAGGGTATTTTCCTTTTTCTGGGCATAAAGGTGGCTGATTTTCTGGTTGCTGGCGGGATAATCTTGTTCCTTCTGGCAGCTAAGGATATTATCACTGGCAAGATGCTTGGCGAGGAAGACTTAAAAAGCGCTGGCACTATCGGCGCTGTACCCCTGGGTACGCCGTTGATAGTGGGACCGGCAGTTCTGACCACACTATTAATACTTATTGAACAGTATCCTATTTATATGGTAGTGATTGCTTTCATAGTTAATCTGGCAATTGTCTGGCTGCTTTTCTCTCAGGTGAACAGAGTGATGGGTTTTTTGGGGAAGGCTGGAGCGAGAGTTACTTCTAAGATAATCGGTCTGTTTCTGGCAGCCATAGCAATTAAAATGATTCGTCAGGGCATAATAGAAATTCTAGGTCAATCGTTTTAGCTAACTTCTGCAATAATGGTATAATCCCTATTTTAGTCAAACATTATTACTCCCTGAATGATTTTGCGAGGTAAAAAGTATGAGATTCAGTCGTTTTTTACTGCTAACCGTTTTGCTTATGCTGGCAGTGGGTTGCGAAAGCGGTCAAAAATCAGTTCCGGCACCTGTTGTCAGCATCGATAGAGAAATACAGGAAACGCTGCTCACTGAAATCAATTTTAACACGTGGGTACCGATGTCTTTCAAGATAAGCCCGGACGGGCAGAAAATGGCTTATGTGAATCAGGTTGATGGCAAGCAGGTGATGGTGGTAAATGGTAAAGAAGAAAAGAGATATGATCAGGTTGTGGCATATTTTTTTACCTTCAGCCCTGACAGTAAACGGCTGGCTTATGTTGTTCATGAAGGGGAAAGCCTGTTTGCCATAGTGGACGGGCAGGAGAGTAACCCATATAACGATATTGCTGTGGGCGGTCCCGTTTTCAGCGGTGATAGCAAGAGAGTTGCTTTTTCAGCTCAGGCAGGTGGCAAGTGGTTTGTTGTCGTTGATGGAGTGGAGGGGAGGCGATTTGATGAAATCGTCGCAGGCACTCTCGTGTTCACTCCAGATAGTAAGGAATTGGCATATCTTGCTCGAATAGGCAACAAGACGCTATACCAGGTTGGAGACAAAGGTGGACGACCTTATGACGGAATTAGAGAAGATTCTGTGATATTCAGCCCGGATGGACGGCATGTAGCATATGTAGCACAGGAAAATAATCAGTGGTTTGTGGTAAAGGATGAAGTTGCTGGAAAACAGTATGACGAGGTCAGGTTTGGCTCGTTGGCGTTTAGCCCCGATAGTCAACGTATGCTTTATATAGCCAGGTCTGATAAGAGCTGGTTTGCGGTAATAGATGGTAAGGAGAATGGACCTTCTGATAATGTCGACATCGGCAGGTATAGCTTTAGTCCTGATAGTAAGCGGCTGGCGTATTCGGTGTCAAGCGGTGGCAAAGCATTTGTGATAGTTGACGGTAAAGAAGAGAAGCGCTATGCTGCCATCGGCGTTGGCTCCACTGTTTTCAGCCCCAGTAATCAGCGGCTGGCATACGTGGCGGCGTTGAAAGGGTGCTCGCATTCGGAGGAGGAGAGGAAAAAAGATGAGAAGTCTCATCTGGCTGAAGAAGAAGCCTGTGTGGTGGTGGATGGTAAAGAGGGTAAACCATACAATTTAATCTGGGAGCCTCCTGTTTTCAGCCCTGACAGTAAGCAGGTCGCCTATTTTGTCTGGATTAAAGAGGCATGGTTTCTGGTCAAGGATGGTACAGAATACCCGCAAAAATATAATGCTATCGGGAGAGGCACTCTCATTTTCAGCCCTGATAGCAAGCATGTAGCATATGTGGCGAAATCAGGTGATAAGCCGTTCGTAGGGGTCGATGGGCAGGAGGGTAAACACTATGATGGTATTATATTTCTTCAGGGAGGTAAAGTAACCTTTGATTCAGGTGACCACTTATCTTATATCGCTTTTGAAGGCGGTAAAGTTCTCCTGGTGGAGGAAAAGATTACTGAGCGGTCAGCCAAGCCGTAGAATTGTTCAGTCTGGATTTCATGAAAATAGGTATACTTTCTGATACTCACCTGCGTTCATTTGACGAGTTGCCCGGAGACATACTACTGGCTTTATCTGAAGTTGATTTGATTGTCCATACCGGCGACTTCGTGATGCTGTCGGTGCTTAATGGATTAAGAAATCTGGGGGAGGTGAAAGCGGTTCGTGGCAACATGGATTCCCCGGATATCAGGGACGTACTTCCCGAGAAAGAGCTGTTAGTGATTAATGGTAAACGCATCGGCATTATCCATGGCTCAGGCTCTCCCTGGGGAATAGAAAGCCGGGTAAGAGAGCGATTCGACCAGGTAGATATCATTCTCTTCGGGCATACTCACCAGGCGAAAAATGAGCTTATGGGTGGTGTGCTCTATTTTAATCCGGGGCAGGCGAAGAATTCTTATGGAATTCTGCACATCGAAGACGAGGTCAAGGGGCAGATAATCAGGGTTGTGCACTGAGAAAAAGTGAGGGGGGCGAAGCCCCCCTTTTTACTACTACTTTTCTTCCCTGGCAGCGGACTTATCCTTAGCGGCAGGCTTGTCTTCTCCCTCGGCTGCTTCTTCAGCCACCGCTTCGGCTTCAGCTCCCTCCTCAACCTTAGCTTCAGCCGCCACAACAGGCTCTTCAATTTTGACATGCGTCTCAACAGCTTTGATGACGATTTGCTCCGGATCACTGAGCAAAGTAATCTCTGCACTGAGCGGGATATCCTTTACGTGAATCGCCTGGTCGGCGGTCTCCAGCTTGGAGATATCGACTTGCAGGTTGTGGGGAAGATGGTCTGGCAACGCCTCAATATGTAAATAATCCATCAGGTGGAGCAGGGAGACATTCTTTATCCTGAGAGCTGGTGCGTCTCCCACGAAGACCAGCGGAATGTCAGCCTTGATTTTCTCGGTCATTTTGACCTGGTAGAAATCGACGTGGAGCAACTCTCTGGTGAGCGGGTCTTTTTGAACTTCACGGACGAGCACCACTACCGGCGTACCTGAGTCCGCAATATTAAGAGAGATAAGGTCGGTTTTACCGGCTCGCGCCAGCGTTTGTTTAAGCTTTTTGGTATCTACGGTAAGTGCCACCGATTCCAGGCCGTGTCCGTACATGTTGGCTGGAGTAGCACCTTTGCGGCGCATAAAGCGCACTTTTTTACCAACAACCTCTCGTTTTGATGCTTCAAGTTGAATTAGTTCCATTGCCGTACCCCTCTTTAAAAAGACAGACTATATAGGTTAGTCGTTTTGTAGTAAGAAGTCAAATTATTGCCCGTTGCTCGGCGGAGGCCTGTTTTTTAACAGGTGCTGACAATTGGGTTGCCAGCGCTGGAGGCCGCAGGCACTGCAAGGACCATAGCGGCAGTCAGCGGTTGCCTTCTCCTGCCCTATGTTGTGATATTCTGTCTGGAGGAAACTGGGAGTGACACCGATATCGATGTGCTGCCAGGGCAAGGGTTCATCGAGGGAGCGTTCTCTTTGCGCGTACGATGCAGGGTTGAGCCCGTTCTGGTCAAAGGCATTGAGCCAGTTCTGGTAGTTGAAGTGCTCGGTCCAGGTATCGAACTTGCAGCCGAGCTCCCAGGCTTTGTGGATGACCTTGCCCAGGCGTCGGTCGCCCCGTGACAAAACCGCTTCTAACAGGCTAATCCTTGGGTCCTGCCAGGAGAGGTGTGCGCCGGCACGGCGTAAACCCTGTCTGAGCAATTCCTGTTTGGTGGCGAGCGTATCTTCTGCTTCCTGGGCTGACCACTGGCAGGGGGTATGGGGTTTGGGAACAAAGGTTGATACGCTGACTCTTATTCTGGGCGACCTGTTTCCCGCTTGCTTACCTGCTTTGCGAATCCTGGTGACCAGCTCGACAATACTTTTAACATCATCGAGAGTCTCGCTGGGAAGCCCTATCATAAAATAGAGCTTAATGTTCATCCACCCTTTTTCGAAGGCGGCGGCGAGGGTATCCAGAATTACTTCTTCGGACATCACTTTATTGATAGCTTGCCTCAGCCTGTCGCTGCCGGCTTCAGGTGCGAAAGTGAGCGTCGTTTTACGCTTCTGTGGCAGCGCTTCTATCAGATTGAACGAAGATGTATCGAGGCGGAGGCTGGGCAGGGAGATGGAGAGGTTGGAGTGACCATAGGTATGTGAAAGCTGGGAAATTAGTCCGTTGATAGTGGAGTAGTCGCCGGTGCTTAACGAAACCAGTGACACTTCGCTGTAGCCGCAGTTTTTAACAATATCAGCAACGCTATCGATGACTGTTTGCTGAGGTAATTCACGGACTGGGCGATATATCATTCCCGCCTGGCAGAAGCGGCAGCCCCGGCTGCACCCGCGCTGGATTTCTATAGCTCCGCGGTCGTGAATTACTTCGATGTAGGGTACTACCGGATTGGTAACGGGATGGGGGAGCGGAGTCACTATCTGCCGTTCAATTCTGGGTTTTGCCTCGGCTGCGTTTGGAATGATACCGGCAAACAGGCTCTGCTCATTATAATGGACGTGGTACAGGCTGGGCACGTACATACCGGGTAGTTTCGCTGCCTGGCGGAGCAACTCTGCCTTATTGCCTCTGTAAGCGCGGAATACATCCAGAAATTTGGCTAAGATTTCTTCAGCTTCACCGATGACGAACAGGTCGAAGAAGTCAGCCGCAGGTTCAGGATTAAATGTGCAACTGCCGCCGGCGATTATAAGGGGATGCGAGCTATCTCGCTGGTGGCTGAAAGGTGGAATATGAGACAGGTCAAGCATGTTCACGATGTTGGTGTAGGTGAGTTCATATCCCAGTGAAAAACCGATAATATCGAAATCTTTTACTGGTCGCTTGCTCTCAAGGCTAAACAGAGGAATACTGAGACGGCGCATCACTGCTTCCATATCAATCCAGGGAGCGTAAACCCTTTCGGCGAGAACGTCTTTTTGCTGGTTTAGTATGTTGTACAGGATAGGCAATGCCATATTGGACATGCCGATTTCATAGATGTCAGGGAAGGCAAGAGCGACTCGAAGGGGAATAGTATCCCACTTCTTTACCACGCTGTTCCACTCACCACCGGTATACCGTGCGGGTTTACTAACGTCGTAGAGAAATTGTTCCAAAGGAGCTGTCATGGTTATTCGAGCCTGTCAATTATAGCCTTCGGCTTTCGGGGCTTCAACTATGCGCATTGCCTCATAATTAAAGTTACCGAAAATGGTATCGTTGCCTCATAAATACTGTTACCCAAGGAGTTCATATGACAAGAGGCAGCGTAAAAGAATATGCCGCAGCGATACGGGATCGATATCGTTCAGCGAACAAAGTGAGAAAAGGCAAAATGTTAGACGAGTTTATAAGAGTAACTGGCTACCATCGGAAAGCAGCGATCAGGATGCTGCTTAGCGCAGCACGAAACGGCATGCTGGCCACCGTGGTAGACCTGGCCGATACAGCGTGGTGCTTGAGCCTCTTAAGAGCTATCTGGGAAGCCAGTGACCGGCTATGTTCCAAGCGTCTCCAGCCATTCCTGCCGGAGATGGTGAAGGTACTCAGGCAACACGGCGAGCAACGGATTGATGCTGTCTCAGGAAAAGTTACTTTGCAGATGAGTCCAGCGACCATAGACCGGTTGCTAAGATCATGCCGTAAGCTGGGAGGACGCAGGCCATTGAGCACTACCCGGCCAGGCAGTGTATTGAAGAGTTCGATACCGATAAGGACTTTCGCAGACTGGCAGGAAAACAAGCCTGGCTTCTTGGAGATAGACCTGGTGGCTCACTGTGGTGAGAGCGCCGAAGGTTTTTATCTGACTACTCTCTGCGCTGTGGATGTTGCCAGTGGCTGGTCGGAATGCGTTCCGGTCTGGGGTAAAGGTCAGGTGCGGGTGCGATCGGCAGTACACCGGGTACGGCAGCGTCTTCCCTTTCCTCTCCTCGGTGTGGATTCAGACAACGGCAGCGAATTCATCAACCAATGCTTCTACTACCTACTGTCGCTAGGAAGGAATTACCTTTACCAGGTCTCGTTCCTATAAAAAGAATGATAGCTGCCATGTGGAACAGAAGAACGGGAATGTCGTACGGCGATTAGTGGGCTATGACCGCTACATTTCCAAGGTTGCTTATCAGTGTCTGGAAAGGGTCTATGATAATGTTCGACTGTATATGAATTTCTTCCAACCTACGATGAAGCTCATGTCCAAGACCAGACATGGAGCAAAAGTACACAAGATATATGAAAAAGCACAGACGCCATATCAGCGCCTGCTACAGTCGGGCATATTAAGCCTTGAAAGGCAGACTGAGATGGCTTCTATTTATAACAGTCTGAATCCAGTAATACTCTTGAAACAGATAAATGGTAACCTGGAACAGTTATGGAGAATGGCTGAGCGTCAGGGCAGTTTCGGTAACCGCAATTAGGAGGCAATCAGGAGGACTTCGGTAACCGTTTAATTTGACGCAATACGCTATGACAGGCAAACAGGCTTTTATTCAAAACCTGTTCGGGATAATAGTTTGTGCATCTGGCGATTCCGCGGTATGCACATAATTTCTTCATGAGTTCTTAATACTTTTACCGTTATATATAGTAGAGGCATAAATAAAGATTGAATTTCTGGTTATGCCCCTGTTAAGGTTATAATTTTGAACAAGGTGATTGATAAAATTCCACATAAGGAGTAATGAATGGTGAATATTTCCCGTCGTGAGTTTATACGACGTATGATGGCCTTGGGGTTGACTGCTGCGGCTGCGGGGTCATTGTTTTCCTCATTAGCCTGCAGCAGCAAAGCAACGCCGGTGCCGGCACCACCCGTTCTCCCACCTGTGCCCACTCCCACCCCTGCGCCTCAGCCACCCGTTGTCACCAGTCCTGCACCCGGAGATTCGCGGTTAGTTGTCGCCCGGGGGAAGAGCCCTGCTGCCATGGTACAGGCAGCCTTAAAGGCGCTTGGTGGCATCGAGCGTTTTGTGAAAAAAGGTGATGATGTCATTGTCAAACCCAATATCTGTGTTGCTTTTCATACGCCTGAATACGCCGCAACGACAAATCCGGAGGTTGTGGCGACGCTGGTAACGCTCTGCCTGGGTGCAGGTGCCAAAAGGGTTCGAGTGATGGACCTTCCTTTTGGCGGTACAGCCGAGCAGGCATACGCTCGCAGTGGTATCGGCGAGGCAGTCCGCTCCGCCGGCGGACAGATGGAGTTAATGGCGAGCATGAAGTACCGTGAGGTGGATATTCCTGGTGGGATTGATATTAAGAAGTGGCCGGTGTATAGCGATGCTCTGGATGCTGATGTGCTCATTGATGTGCCTATTGCCAAACATCACGACATGGCTCGATTGACCCTTGGCATGAAGAATTTGATGGGACTTATCCTGAATCGTGGTCAAATACACACTAATATAGGTCAGCGCGTTGCCGACCTCACCAGCCTGTTACGTCCCAAACTTACCGTCATCGATGCGGTGCGCATATTGATGAATCACGGCCCTACCGGGGGCAACCTCGATGACGTCAAGCCGACCAATACCATTATCGCCAGCTCCGACATTGTGGCTGCTGACGCCTATGCCGCTACCCTTTTCGGACTGACCGGCAATGATATACCCATCATCCGTGCCGCAGCTCAAATGGGGCTGGGGACGATGGATTTGAAGAATGTAAAAATAGAAGAAATTGCTGTATAAAAGGACCGTGTAATGGTTACTGAAGATATTATAGATACTACGATAGCGCCGAAGAAACACGGCAAACGCTCGAAGAAGTGGCACCGGATACGTTTGGCGGTTCAGGTGCTGGTACTGCTTTTCTTCCTCTATCTCCTTCTGGGAACAACTCAGCAGCTATCCACGTTCTTGCCCCCTGATTTCTTTTTCCATCTGGACCCGCTGGCGGGGATTTCAGCGATACTGGCCAGTCGTACCTGGATAGCGCCCATGGCGCTGGGTCTTGTTACGCTGGCAATCACCATAGCTTTTGGTCGTGTCTGGTGTAGCTGGGTATGTCCTATGGGTTCCATACTGGACTGGGTGCCATCGCACCGGGTGCGGAAGAATAATCTGGACAAGCTGGATATCCCCTCCTACTGGCGACAGGTCAAATATTTTTTGCTGTTTGTTATCCTGGTTGCCGCTCTGTTTGGCAGCTTAACGTTGATGTTCCTCGATCCCATCACCCTGCTTTTCCGCAGCATTGCCAGTGCGGTATTGCCGGGACTTAGCCTCGTTATTGAAGGGGTTGAGTCATTGTTCTATGGCATTGCACCGCTTCGACCAGCGGTAGAATGGTTCGATGGGCTGGTTCGGGGCTGGCTGGTGACAGGACAAGACTTTTTCTGGCCTAATATATTGATTCTTTTTGTATTCGTGGTAGTGTTAGCGCTTAATGCCATCCGCTCCCGTTTCTGGTGTCGCTATCTCTGTCCCCTGGGCGGCCTCCTGGCGCTTGTCTCTCGATTAGCTAGGGTGCGGCATAAGGTGGATGAGGCGAAATGCGTCTCCTGTAAACGCTGTGCCGTGTTTTGTCATACGGGCGCTATCGACCCTGAGAAAAAGTTTGCCGCCAGCGCTGCTGAGTGCACCACCTGTATGGAATGTGTGGGCATCTGTCCCACCAAAGCTATATCGCTTTCGGGGCAATCGGGATTGGCTCCGAGCCAGAGATATGACCCATCCCGTCGGCAGTTCCTGGCATCCATTGGTCTGGCTGTGATTGGTGCAGCTTTGTTACGGTTCATCCCTGTCTTTGGCGGAAAGAAACCACAGGCTATCATCAGACCTCCGGGAACCAGCGAGGAACAGTTATTGAACCAGTGCATTCGCTGCGGCGAATGTATCAAAGTCTGCCCTACCGGCTCGATACAGCCGATCTCATCGGCGGAAGGCTGGGAGAATTTGTGGACGCCAGCGCTGATAATGCGTAAGGGCTATTGCGACTACTCCTGTAATTCCTGCGGTAAGGTTTGTCCCACCGGCGCCATCCCTGAATTAGCCCTGGAGCAGAAACGAAAGACTGTGCTGGGGAGGGCGGTTATCGATCAGAACAGGTGTATTCCCTGGGCCCAGGGGCTGGAGTGCGGTGTCTGTGAAGAGGTCTGTCCTGTTCCCGGGAAGGCAATTACACTGAAAGGGGGCGGTGGAGGAAAGGGACAGAGGTCAGCAACACGCAGGCCGGAAGTGGTGGGAAATTCATGTATCGGCTGCGGCCTTTGTGAAACGCAGTGCCCTGTCGCTGGTGTATCAGCCATCCGTGTCTATCCCGTTGGCTACGACCCTGGTATAAAGCCGATAGATTAATAATAACGAAGTAACGGTGGTTGTAAGGTCACCTCTGGGAGGCGACTCTTACAGAGATTACCCTCTTTCCACGATGGCGGCGATGCCCATGCCGCCACCGCCGCAGATAGTAATCATTCCGTACTGCTCATTGCGTCGGCGCATTTCATAGAGCAGGGTAGTCATGATTCTAGTGCCGGTGGCGCCCAGGGGATGTCCCAGCGCCACGCAGGAGCCGTTGACATTAATCCTGTCGTAGTCCTTGTCCGTTATCCCCAGTTCCCTGAAGTTCGCCAGCGCCTGAACGGCAAAGGCCTCATGTACTTCGAGCAAGCCAATCTGCTTGATAGTAAGTCCGGCTTTGCTTAATGCCAGCTTCGCTGCCGTGGTAGCAGCTCTCCAGGCATAGCGCGGGTCGGCGCCGCTGAAGACGAAGGCTTTGAGTGAAGCCATCGGCTCGATGTTCAATTTTTTCGCTTTCTCTTCTGGCATTAGCACGCACAATGCGGCGCCGTCATTCTCGCCTGAGGAATTGCCGGCAGTGCAGACGCCACCCAGCACTGGTTTAAGTTTTGACAGCGTTTCCAGAGTGGTGTCAGGGCGCGGGCGCTCGTCATCGCTGAATACTTTCGGCTCCCCTTTAGGCTGGGGGACCGATACCGGGATGATTTCCTCCTTGAATTTGCCCGATTTAATGGCAGCCACAGCCCGTTGATTGCTGATTACTGCCCATTTGTCCACTTCTTCTCTGGTTATGCCGTGTTCCTTTGCAGCGCTCTCTGCCCAGGTCATCATGGTAGGCAATACGCCGAATCTATCATGCGGCTGCGACATCACCCGGGCTCTCTGAATCCTGTCATACAGCGGTAATCCCCAGGTTGACAGGCTGCCATGCCCTTTTGGCATATCACTAGTGCCCCCCAGCGACCATCTGATATCGCCGGTGAGGTAGAACTCGACAGTGCTCATGCTCTCCACGCCGCCGCCTACCGTGATTTCAGCGTTTCCAGTCTGGACGAGCATCGAGGCGAAGCAGATAGCATCGAGTCCGCTGGGGCAGCGCCGGTCCATGGTGAAGCCCGGTTTTTCTACTGGCCAGCCTGCTTTCAGCAGTGACATCCGGGCGATGTTCACATATTCGCCGCTCTGGTAGTTCTCGCCCATGACCACAGCGTCAACCTGCTTTGGTTCCAGCTTAGCCCTTTTGATGACTTCATTGAGCACCAGAGCGCCCAGTTCATAGGCAGGCACGGTTCGCAGAGAACCGCCGAAGTTGCCTATAGGCGTCCTGGCTGCGCTCACGATAACTGTTTTACTCATATAACACCTTTTAGCACTTTATTTCACTATAATTTTTCGAGCTACCATGCTGAGCCGAGTCCCTTACAGTCGGGACAGAGCTTGGTGGTGCCGCTTGCGACCGGAACTTGCCCTGCTCCCTGGCAGAATGAGCAGTGTTTGGCATCCTGCGGTATCAGATTAAAGCCTTTTCCCATGCATACTGGACATGGCTTGAGATTGGAAAGTATCCCGTGGGGGTCGGGCAATGTGCCCTTCCCCTTGCAGTAAGGACAACGTTTTTCCATTATCATAAAATCCTCCCTTAGACAGGGTCTTTTTACCTTAAAACAATCGCCATCATTATACAATATTTCCAACTGTACTTATTATGTCGGAAAGAAGGATAAATGGTGAAATGTTTAAAAATCTTAATAAAAGCTTAATATTGACATGGTACTATTCGTGTAGTAGAAAGGAGGTGGAACACAGAAATGTGGAAAACCAAGAAATTTATTATAGCTGCCGTGTTGATTGCTGTAGTGCTGGTAGCAACCGTTACCAGCGTAGCTCTGGCGCAGGACCCTGCGGGGACTAAACCACGCCAGACTATGCTAACCAGAGTTGCCCAGATACTGGGCATCGACCAGACAAAGCTTGAAGCGGCCTTCAAGCAGGCGTTCAATGAACAGAAAGAGACGTTCAAGCAGAATCGTGCCGCGGCTCTGGACAAAGGACTCCAGCAATTGGTGAAAGATGGCAAAATAACCCAGCCGCAGGCAGATGCATTCGAAGCCTGGCTGAAAGCCAAACCGGCGGATGTTCCCAATATCGGTATAAAAGGGCTGGAAAAGCTGTTAAAGGACGGCAAGATCACCCAGAAGCAGTTCGATGCCTACAAGGCTTGGCAGGACAAGAAGCCGGATATACCGTTACCTAAACGCCCCGATTTCAATGGCCCCAGACCGGGTAGGGGCTTCTTCCCTGGCGTAAAGCCAGCGCCGCAGTCCCAGACGGGACCGGCACCTACTGTGTAATATAACCACTTGCACCTCTTTCAGATAGAAGTGGGGAACTTAGTTCCCCACTTCTGTTTTTATGGGGGGAGGTAATCGGACAAAGGTGCGACAACTTAGTCAACTCGGGGAGGTGGCTCTCACAAAAGGCAATACATGATTGTGGGAGATGCCCGCCTCACCTTTGATACCGGTCGAACCAAGTTCGAATTGTAAGGAGCAACGGAGGGTCAAACATCGTTTTGAACCAAGATGATGGATGCCGGTCATCCTCTCCTATTACGATTATTTGCTTAGTGTAAAGTAATATCCATCGCCCAAGTTGTTAGGGTCAAATGCCCCTTTAATCTTCTGCTGGTAGCGAAACACAGCCGGTTGTGGAGTGCCCGAAAACATGCGGTTGCGCATTTCTTCAGGTATTGCCATGCCATCAGCTCCTCTAGCAAAAGCATTTGTTCTCGACATAGAAGGGAATTTATGCTCCCGACACCATTGCGCTTCAGCTTCAAAGAATTCAAACGTCCCTTCGGTTGATTCCTTATCGTGGGGGTCGAAATGAGTAAAGTTCTCCCAGACAGTGCCACCACCACCACCTACCAAAGCCAGTCCTCCCATGGTGCAGTCACCCCCAGCAGCCACGATATTGCCCTTCTTTTCCCAATCACTCTTGAAGGCAGATACTTCATCCATATACCGTATTCCGAAGTCTGGAGCACCAAACAAACCAAATGCGCCATCGTAACCTCCGCCATAAACCAGGTTCAAGTTCTTATGTCCCATTCTGATTAAGTAAAGTAGCATCCAATTCTGTATAGCAGGGTCAGTCATCGCTGATACTTTCCAGCCTTCAGTCTCAGCTAATATTTCATCCAGAGCCTTCTCCTGCCATTCGATATCCCTTGGTGTCATTCCCGCCAGCACAAACTCGAAGTCATGCTTTGCTTCTTTAGTGTGTTTTTGCACTTCCGGATCCTTCACCAATTCCTCGATGTCCGAAAGTTTTTTGTCAGGGTCAGTAAGTATCCTGACCATCGCTGCTTTGAGATCTCTGCCCAGAAAATTGAATTGGCGATGAGCAATATAGCCTATACCGGCATCCCAAATTTTATAACTGGCATCAGCATATGACTGCCACGTAGGAAATGACAGAGTATATGCTCTGAAGTTGTCTGATAACGATGTTTGATAAGCTGGCGGTTTCCCTTCGGCAGGGAGTACAGCTGGTCCTGGCCAGGGAAAGAGCTTAAGAGCAACCTTTGTTACCACACCCAATCCCCCCATAGGACCTGAAAGCCCTCTGATTACAGCCCTTGGGCTTGGCCCTGGTCCCTCACCATAGAACCAGCCTAACCTGGAACCCAGGGAGCCTGTCCTCAATATATCTCCATTAGGCATAACCCATTCTGCTCCCAGCATGTTCTCGTCAGCATAACCCATGGAGATGGTGTCTGGTCCCATTCCATTATAACCAGACGCGCTGGCAAGGGGAGAGCAACTGGAACCCGCCCCAATAATGTGGGTGTTCAATCCCACCTTCATCACTTCAGCTTGAAGCACTGCTGAAATGACATAAGGCTCGACGACAGCGAACATATTCTTCTCATCGATCTCAATTATTTTGTCCATCCGCCGCAAGTCGAGTTGAATGGTATTGTCATAGGAAGGATAACCCATAGCAGACCAGAATGTACTTGAGGCTTTGAATTTTATCTTGTATTTGTTGCACGCTTTTACAATAGCCTGGACCTCCTCTACAGTTGCTGGCAATAGAACCGCTGCTCCTCGGGGTGTATAGACTCTGTAATGGGGTCCGAGGTGAATAGCAGTTGCCATCAGTGGATACCGGTAGGAATCCAATAATGCGGGGTCATCGGAGATGTGCTCCGTCCCGACAATGCTTTCAAACGCCTGATACATTTCTTTCGATAGCGCCATAGTTCGATTCCTCCTTTGTTAGAGTGCCTGCTGTACTAACTCAGTAATGTCAAAGACTTTCATTTTTTCATCTGCAGTAGTAATAGCATCGAGGAAGTTCCGCTCACACCATGGGCAAGCGCTCACGATGGCATCGGCGCCTGTAGACTTAGCTTCTTCTATCCTCTCCATAGCTGTCCAGTTAGAAAAATCAGGGTAAGCTTCCTTTACTCCACCACCAGCCCCACAACACCAGGCATATTCTCTGATCCTCTCCATTTCGACTAGCTCAATCCCAGGGATAGCCTTGAGCACATCCCTTGGTGGGTCATAGACACCCCAGGCTCCGTTATACCTTGGTTTTGGAGGATCATAGGTTACTATTTGATTCCTTATCTTCTTTTCTTTTCCCTCCCAGGGTACATAGGGCTCTCCCTGTCTCCCTAGATGACAGGGGTCATGGTAGGTAACCCGCATGGGTATTCTCTTGGTAAATTTGATCTTGCCTTGTTTGATCAAACGGTCCAAAAACTGCACAGTGTGAAAAACCTCAAAATGAGCATTCAAACGAGGATAAAGACGGGTAAAGGCGTGATAACCGTCAGAACATGAGGTGACTATCGTTTTGACACCGGCCACTTTCCACGCCTGAATAGCATTCTCGGCAAATTTGACGAACTCCCCTCTATATCCCATATGATATGCTTTAGCACCACAACAGGATTCGTCTTTCCCCATAATGCCAATATCAACGCCAGCATTTTTGAGCAGAGTTACTGCTGTTCTAGCGACTTTCTGCAGTTCCTCATCATAGCTGAGTCGGCAACCAGCATGAAACAGGACTTCGGCAGGCTCATTGATAATCTGTTTAACATCCAATCCATTTGCCCAGTCGCCCCGCTCAGATTTTGGTTTCAGCATCATGTTATCTTCTTTGCGGAGATGGTCAATATAGAGCATATGCTCTGGCAGTATTTGACCATCTTCAACCAGCTTGAAGCGCAACTCGTGCATCATTTCTAATGGTTCCAGATTGTAGCGGCAAATCTTGTCGGAAACGTCACAGGACCCGCAGGTAACACATTTGTATACTATATCTGAGACCTTGTCTGTATAGCCACTCCAGCCATTCAGAAGTGATAGGGCAACAGCAAATCTGCCCCGTGCTGAGTAACTGTTGAAATTGCTATAAGCTATGCTGGGGCAACCTTTAGAGAATCTCCAGCTCTTTATCTGGTCAAGTGGAATAAACTTACAGTAGGAACATTGGCTGCATCGCTCCATGTCAGCTTTATAGTCTTCTAGAGCCATCTTCTCATACCTCTCTTTCATTCCTTGCATGTCTAAAAACACAATTTACCCGGGTTCATCACATTGTTAGGGTCGAATATCCGCTTAATCTTCTTTAAGACAATAGTGCTCTGTGCATCACGGTTAAAGGTCATATGTGCCCATATATTATAGGGACGAGAGAAGAACGCTCCTTGTTGGAGCAATGCTTCACTCGCCTTGGTGTAAAGCTCGCGCATACCAGCTACCTCTCTGGTGTTTCCTGGGTAATAAGGGAGACTGAATTCGCAATGGCAACTGGCACCCTGGTGTACTGGCTGGATATAGACACCTATCTCGGAGGTATCATACCTTTCTGTTTCTGCCACAGAGTACATTGTCCTGACAAATTCAGGCGTTTTTTCTAGTGTGGTTACGAAAAAGATATCCTGGCATCCGCCCTTATAACCAAGTTTCCAATAAGGCTCGCGAGAGTAGCTCTGTATTGCCTCCAACACCTCACTATTCCTTGCACCGGGGATTTCCTGCAAAAGCTTCAGGCCAAATTGCTGGGCAATTTCTGAGATATCCTTCTCTTGAAAGTTAAGCCGCTCTCTCGGCAGTCTATCACGACCAGCTATCCCTACCATGACAACCCAGGCTGGTAATTCCCCAATCAATACCTTAATTCGTTCAGCTTTGTCTCCAAGTATACATGCCAGTGTGACGTTGTTTACTATCAGAAGCTCATCACCAAACCTGAATCGAAGTAGTTTATAGACAAAATCAAGCAAGCTATCAAGGCTGCGAGATGATACGAAAAACAGCTTGTGTAATTGAGGTAGTACCTCACATTTTACTGAAGCCCAGGTGACAATACCCATACTTCCCTGAGCGCCTGAAACGAGCCTGTAAAAATCTGTTTGCGACGGACCAGCTGCCATAAATGGTGCCATGCCCAATTTGCTGTCTGCTTCTAAAGAACCCATAACTGCCGCATTACCAGTTGTCATCCTTTGACCATCTCCCCAGATTACTTCAATGCAGCGAAGTGGGTCGAGAATTGACCATTGGGACCATGGAACTAGCCGTGGCTCCCTTTCCAGGAGACTGGCAATCACTGATTTATTAGCCCTAGGGAGTAATGTTGTAGTGAGCCTCATGCCTTTCTTTGCCAACTCTGATTGAAGCTGACTATAAGTTACCCCCGGCTCGATTACTGCCAGCCTGTTTCTACGATCGACGCTGATAATTCGTCTCATGTTACTAAGGTCGACAATAACTGAACCAGTTGCGGTTGGAACAGTATCACCATGAAAATGTGGCGGCCCAGAGCTTACCGGGACCAAGGATGTTCCTGTCTGGTTAGCCCATTTCACTATATCCTGCACCTCGTTTATATTCTTGGGTCTCACTATGTATCGAGGCATCATTGGATGAACAAAGCTCAAATCACTGGCATATGTTTCCAATGTATCCCGCTCATCAACCACATTCTCATTGCCGACGATTTTCAATAAAGCTTGTTTATCAGGCATACTTATTTCCTCCCGTTTGGACTTTTACTTATTCTGTGGCATGACACCAAGTTCGAATCCGCGATAGTCTGCTATTTAGTATGTCAAAAAACTAGGTAGAAAGGTGGCAATTTGAGGGAAGAATAATAGTATTGCCAGAGCAACTGTCAGCGTACCAACATATGGCCATATACCTCTGAAGATAGTTGTTATTGGTATATCTTCAGCAAAACTTTTCACCACATATACATTTACACCAACAGGTGGTGTAATAACTCCCATCTCGCCTACTATTACCATCATTACCCCGAACCAGATAGGATCGAAATGAAGAGCAATGACCGTAGGAAATATGATAGGCATTGAAAGTGTCAGCAGAGCCATTGAATCCATAAAACAGCCACCTATCATGTAAGCGAACATTATCAGTGCCATAATTACCAAGCGGTCATATGGGAGCGACGAGAGCCATTGAGCGATAATAGTGGGTATCATTGTTACCGCTATGAAGCGACCAAAAATAATAGCTCCAGCAACAATGAATAAGACGATACAGGTAATCCGTACCGACTCTGTAAGGGAGATAATCCATTTTTGCCAGCTCATCTGTTTTCTGGCCAGAGCAAGAACTAACATGAGCGATAGCCAGAATGGCTCCTGCCTGAGTGGGAGAAAACCAGCCCAAAAATAGCCCTCCTATAATAAAAAGAAATATTACTAATGTCTCACTAATCCCTATAATGCCCTCTCTTTTTTGCTGTGTGGTAGCTGGAGGTCCTGGTGGAGCCAGAGTCGGATTACGCAGACAGAGTATGGCAATTGTTGCGGCTAAAAGACCAGTGAGCATAATTCCAGGCAAAACGCCAGCAATAAAAAGCTTTCCTATTGATTGTTCGGTCAAAATGCCATAAATGATAAATATCGTACTTGGTGGAATGAGAACGCCCAGGGTACCGGCAACTGCAATACTACCTGTACTCAGAGCGTCATCATAGTGATAACTCTTCATGACAGGTAAAGCTATTTTACCTATTGTGGCTGTAGTGGCAGTGCTCGACCCACAAATAGCACCAAAGCAGGCACAGGCAACAGTACTGGCTATTGCCAAACCACCAGGAAACCATCTAAAAACCACATAGGCAGCATTAAACAGCCTGGCGCCCACTCCAGAAGCTAAAGCGATGGTACCTCCGAGGACGAACATTGGAATAGCAGTGAAGGAGTAGTTTGATAGCTGGCTATAAATATCCGAACCTAACAAAGAGAGGCCAGCCTCCGGTGAAGTCATATAACAGAAGCCGATTATCCCAGCAATGAGCATGCTGAATGCAATCGGCACCTCCATGGCAAACAACACCATAAGAAGACAAAAACCAATAAGGCCAACAATCGGTGGGCTCATTTCTTAGTTACCCCCTTGATTTTTTGCAGAAACTGACCTATGACCAGCAGAGACATCACGCAGAAAGAGATGACGGCCACATAAGTAGCGGTAAAAATAGGTATTCGCAAACTTGGAGTGATTTGTCCCGATACCTGGATGGTTCGAGAAAAAACAAACATCTGCCAGGTCATCGCGATAAAGAGTACAACTGTCAGCAGAGCGGCGATAATGGTAACAATTACTTGAGCACGTTTCCCAAGACGGCCCACGAAGAACTCAATAGATACATGTCCTTTAATTACATGGGTAAAGGGGATAGCAAGTGCAACAATTAAAAATTCCAGTAGACAAACTAAATCAAAGACACCAGGGAGGGGCCAGCGAAATAATTTGGCGCCAGCTACATCAATGGTGATTATCAGAAGCATAAGCCCCATACCCGCAACTGCCACCCAGTTAAGCCAGGTGCTTATTCGCTTAACAATATTAATAAAGCGTCCCAGCTTGCTTGACATTCGATTACACCTCCATTCAAAACTAAGCCTGCCGTCGAAACTTTATATATGCCAGTTGCGAAAAAGGACGAATTCCCTATACCTTGTCGGGCTAAGTAAGAAGACGCTGGAGGACTGCAAGCAATGTTGCTACGCCTACAGGGCGCTACCGATACTTTTTCTACAATACCTCCAGCGTCTTCATCAACAGGCAATATCTTCTTCTTGGGTGAAGATATACTACGATCTTTCTCTTCCTGTCCTGAAGAAATCAACATTAATTATGAGGTAAAACAATCTTACTTTGGTTGCTTCTGGCTCCAGTAATCTAAACGTTCCCTCATGTATTTAACGTATTCTGCTGCTGGTAATCCTGCAGCTGTTTTATCCTTTACCCAGCCATCAACCACACCTTGAGCAGCAGCCTTAATCTTGGCTTGTTCATCGGATGGGAGAGTAATCCACTGCCTGCCTGGAAGTGCCTTAAACTTTGCTATAGCTTTGTTAGTTTCTTCTATAAACATTGTAGACCGAAGTGATACTAACTCCTGGGCAACCTCGCGGAGTATCTTTTGGTCCCCTGCCGATAGCTTGTTAAAGGAGTTTTTATTCATAGCTACGTATGAACAACCTGCATAAGAAGCAAATGAAGTATCAGTGACATATTTTACGACCTCATCGAGCTTAAACGCAGGGTAGGCTTCCATAGGCATAACTAATCCGTCCAGCATAGCCTTGGATAAAGCCTCATAAACCTCCGTTACGCCAAGCGCTCGTGGAGTTGCCCCCAAAGCTTTCACGTATGCATCTGAAGCAGCGCCGGAGCTTCGGATGATTAATCCCTTAAGGTCATCCATCTTTTGCATTGGTTTGTTAACGGTGCCGATAACATAAGGAGTGGTATTAAATATGTAGAGCATGATTGATTCATCCCACTCCTTGGGTTTGAATTTATTAAACCAATCATTAAAAGCATGGCTCGCTACCCACGAGTTGGGATAACCCAATGGTATTTCGCCAATTTCGGTAGCTGGGAAACGCCCCGGCGTATACGCAGACTGGCTCTCGCCTATGTCACAAACGCCCTTAAGCATAGCGTCATATGTTTGCGGAGGGGCAGCTAATGCGGAGTTGGGATGGAGATTAATTTTCACCCTGCCCGAAGTGCGCTTGGCTACTTCATTGACAAGGTATTCCGCTGGTTCCTGGCTATTCCTCTGGGTAGCCGGGCCCATCTTATTATAGCTTAGCTCGATTGTTTTTCCCGCTGTTGGTGCTGACGTGGTACATGCAGGAATGAGGAGAGAAAACAGTAATACTAAAATAACCACCAAGACAAATCCATATCCTTTTCTCATTTCATCTCCTTTAAAGATTGTTACTTTGATTCCTCTATGACCTGGGTTTGGATTCAACTGTTGTAACTTCACATACTACCACCTCCTCTTGGGAGATATTGAATAAACAGTACTATTGTTCTATCAACTATGATAGTATAGTAGTGGTATTATTGCGTTGTCAAGCTATTTTTTGATAATTGACTAATTGGTGTGCATAGTACCGAACTAAATAAATGGGGGAACACAATGGCTCAAAACTTAAATGACGACCGAGATTACACCTTATGGATGTTGATTGCCCAGACATGGACTATAGTATATAAAGCCCGTGAGAAGGAGCTGAGTCAATATGGCTTTACGCCACAGCAATCCGGTGCCTTATTTGCCATCCATGCCCTTGGTGAACGGGCTACAATCTCGGCTCTGGGAACTTGGCTGATACGCGAACTCCACTCAGTTTCCAACCTTATGAACAGAATGGAACATCACGGTTTAGTCGCTAAAAAGAAACCCAAGAGCGGGAAAAAACCAGCGACCTATATGTTAACTCAAAAGGGTCAGGAGGCTTATCACCGTTCAACAAAACGCGAGTCCATACATAAAATAATGTCTGCACTCTCTGAAGAGGAAGGCAAGGATTTAGAGTCATGCTTACGAAAAATCCAGGATATCACCTTCAAATATTTGACAAAGGAGATGAAACCTCTGTGGCCATAGGATCAGTCAACTTATATAGCTTTATATCCCCGAGATTTATATCCTTCTCAGTGTTTATTGATTTTATCTCGCTGGGGAAGTACCCGCTCTTCTCTATCACCAGAGAATAGCTACCAACCTCCAAATCCTCAAACCAGAAATCCCCGAAGCTATCCGTTTTAACAGTTAACTTCTTGTCTTTTCCCAGGCTGGTCAGAGTAACCGTCGCCTCATTAACACACTCTTCCTCCACTGGTTCGTACACAGTGCCAGCAACAAACCTTTTTGGTAAGCCTATATAATAGACTCTGGGTTTGGTACCAGATTCTGGTTTGAGCAACTCAGCTCTACTAATCAGTTCCTTGAGTTCAGATTTCTCACCGAACTTCAATGCCTCAGTCGGGCAGGCGTCGGCACATCGCGGTTCCTTCCAGCCTGTATCCAGTAAATGGGCACAGCCAGTACACTTCTGAGCTATGTTGAACTCCATATTAAAGTAGATAGCTCCGTAAGGACAGGCGTCAACACAGTTCTTGCAGCCGTTACACCTGGTTGGGTCGATAATAATCAAGCCATCAGTCCTCCTATAGAGAGCTCCCTCTATAGGGCAGACGTCGATACAGGGAGCTTTGGCACAGTGCTGGCATATCACTGGCACATAGGACATCTTAACCTTGGGCACTGTCCCCCGAATATGCTCATTTATCTTGCACCAGAACTGTCCCGTATCTGGCTGAGGCCTGGCAATAGGTGTCCAGTCGTTGCCAACGTGCTCATCTTTGCAAGCGAGCTGGCAGTTATAGCAACCGATGCACTTGGTTATGTCAATAACGAAAGCTTTCATTTTAGTCCACTCCCCCTTCGACCCAGGCATTGAACATAAGTCCAGAAGCCGGGTCATACTCTCTTTTAAAAGCCTCGGGATATTTTCGACGCCACCCGTCCATTTCGGCAGGATCGACTCTTGCCACTTCAACCAGAAAACCGCTGGTTGCCTGACCCACCGCATTTTTAGAACTTATATTAAAGGGGGATATAAGATTATTAGCACCGCCCCTGTCAATGAATTCATCAGGTCCAGTGGCAATCAGGTCAATCCTTGCTCCATGGTCCTGGCTTACCACGCCACTCATTATCCTTTCAGACACGTAGGCTCCACCCAGAACAATCCCCCGTTCGTTATATATCTTGACGATATCTCCCGGTTTTATACCTCTGGCAAGAGCATCTTTTGGATTTATCCACAGGGGTTCATACTGGTAGCCGTCAGGGCCAGTTATTTTACCGGTTGGAGTCTCTCTAAACCATGTTGAATCATCGTATTGTGCATGAAGTCTCCAGTGTGGATGGTTGGAAACAAGGAGCAAAGGATATTTCCTGGCCCGTTCACTGGACAGCCTTTCATCGTGACTCTCACTCTTTTCAATCCAGTGCGGTACAGGCGGTCTTTCATTATCGTCGGGGAAGTGCTCAGCTAATCTTTGGGAATAGAACTCCAGCTTGCCGGATGGCGTTTCCAGCGGATTATTATCAGGGTCCTTGTAAAAGCCAATCAACCCAACCGGGTCTTTCTCCCAGTCTGGAGCAGCTGGAATAAACCAGTACCCTTTTTCTTTCAATTCTTTAAACCTAATATGATCCTGTAAACCGAGTGTGTTGAAGCCGCTTTCAATCCTCTCATCTACAGTCTGTCCTCTTGTAAATTCTCTGTAAATGTCGGGGCCGAATTTCCTGGCTACTTCACATACAGCTTCATAGTCGCTTATAGACTCGCCAATGTTATCTATGAGCTTATCTTCATACAAAATCGCTTTTATCGGCTCGTGAATGCACATAGCTATATCCCTCTGCTCAGCCTTAGTGCTCACCGGCAAGATAATGTCAGCAAACAGCGTATCATTTTCAAGCCACGGGTGCTGGACGACGATACATTCTATCTTGGGACTTCGAAAGGCTTCCATATTCTTGAAACCATGGTTCCAGCAGGTAAGGCGACATGGGGTATCCGACCATATCATGTGTATTTCAGTTCCACCTTCTTCTTTGGGTATTGGATATGTGTACTCCTTAAACTGGTCCTCGGTGGGCAAGGAAATACCACCGGAACCCGTCACATGAATTGGCGGATTGAGTATAGCCTCATGTACGAGAGTTTTTGGTATGAATTGCCTTGTCATGGTCGTAAGTTGCATACCGGTCCACATGGATGAACCACCCCATCCCTCTCTAAAATCGACAACAGGTCTGGGCCAGTGACCCCAGGGAGACGCTATCTGATTGACCCCTGGCTTTCCCAGCCCCTGCATACCCAATAAGCAGACCATCAGTCTGGCTGGTTCATGGCAGTATGGCCCCCTGATTGAACCGCCACCAGCGCCAACCGTGGAAAGGCTCGTTCGGTTCCTTGCCATTTCCCTGGCCAGGGCTTTAATTGTCCATGTCGATATACCGCACTTGACCGAAGCCCACTTTGGAGTCTTGGGTATCCCATCTTCTTTGCCCAGGATATAATCGGTAAATTTATCAAAGCCGACCACATGGGTAGCCACATATTCTTTATCATAGGTTCCTTCGGTAATCCAGGTATAGGCTATAGCGAGTTGCAGAGCGGCATCGGTGTTGGGTAGTATCGGTATCCATTTATCAGCATTAGTGTTGGCGGTATAGGTCAGGTCGGGACAAATAAAAATATTTTTTATTCCCAGTTCTTTGCAAGCAGTGATGAACCATTGCCCATAATACCCTGGCGCATGAGCACCCGTGGTATTGGGGTCTCCTCCCCAATATAAGACCATACCTGAGTTTTCTAAAACATCCTTGATGATATTTGATTGCTGAGCTTGCATGCCAATACACATACTTCCCCATACATGTTTGGCACCCCAGTACCATCCCTCCCAGCTATCGGGATTCCTCAACTGGAGAGTGTATTCGCCCATCTTGCCAAGCAACTGCGTCTGACAACCATGTCCCCCGTGTATGGTTTTCCCCTCCCCATGACCATCCGCCTGGCATAAGATACCAAAGTCCCCATACTGCTTCTTTATTCTCTTAATTTCATTAGTAATCAGCTCAGTAGCTTCTTCCCATGATATCCTCTTGTATTTACTTTTACCCCTATTCTGGGTATTTCTTGCGCCATCAGGATTCCAGTCGACCCTTTTTAAGGGATATTTAATCCTGTTAGGAGAATAAACACGTTTTTTGTAACCGTAGTTAAAATAGTGAGGTATTGTTTTCATTAATGGTTTAAAAGTCTTACCCTTGACCTTCATCTCCCATAAGCCTACCTGTTCTTTGGAGTATTGGGCGTCCATATGCAATGGTCTTATTCTAATTATCTTGCCATCTTTGATATCTACAGCAGATATTTGACCGCTTTTGCCGAAACCCATCAATCCCAATGACTTTATTACGGTTTTATCCGGTGCCCATGAATCCTTTATAGAGATTTTCCCATGCTTTTTTCTATCCCTGGCCACTTTTTTCCCTCCTTCTTAAGTCTTAGAACCTTCATCAGAATAATCAGGATAAGGGTAAGAGCAAGATCCAGCTGTTAAATGGTCTCAAAATCCTTTGACTCGCAGCAATCTAGGGATCGGTAGTACTGTCGACAAGGGTATTGAAATACATATATACTAACTAATATGATAGTATAGTTGTAACATTAGTACTTTGTCAAGCCTTTGCAAACCATGCTTACTGTGAGCTGTTGCTCGTCCTGAATCTATTATAATGGAAAGGACGCAGCCTATGACAGATTGTAACCGAGGCGACGTGATTCCTGTTAGCTTTGGTTTTTTGGCTCAAACTGGGGGAAAGACAGAGCATGGCTGGTGACACTCCCTCACAAAGGTGTAGACTCTAGCAGTCAGCAGCGTAAGTTTGCAGGGTATGTTAGAATCTGAACAGTGATCACTTAAAAGAGGAGCAACGTTGAGATGAGTCCAGCAGGCAAGAAACTCGGTTACGCATTGGGTGGTGGGGCTGCCAGAGGTCTATTCCACGTCGGTGTATTAAGCGTTCTCGAGGAATACGGGTTTGCTCCGGATATTATTGCAGGTACCAGTATGGGCTCAATTATCGGTGCTATGTATGCCAGCGGACTGAAAACCAGCGATTTGAAGCAAATTGCCCGCAGTATCGACTGGAAGCAGGTAATGCGTCTTACTGACATTGTGGCACTACCTAAAAGTGGGCTTATCCAGGGCAGGAGGATTGTAACCCTGCTCAAATCCATCCTCGGTGAGACCGGTTTCTCCCGGCTTAAATGTAAATATGCTGCTGTAGCGGCAGATTTATATACTGGCCGACAGGTAGTCCTCACTGAAGGCTCGTTGATAGAAGCTATCAGAGCCAGTATTTCCATTCCCGGCATTTTTACGCCAGTGTACAATGAGGGACGCTATCTGGTGGACGGCGGTCTGGTGAATGTGGTGCCAGTGAGCGTGTGCCGTGACCTGGGAGCAGATTTTGTTATCGGCGTTAATGTAATTCCAGACCCCGCCAGTGGGGTAATGCCAGTGACCATCAGCAGTGCCGCAGGCAGTGACGGACATAAAGGCAATGGCGGTGCACTCGACATCGAAATGCAGAAACCCATTATCCCGGGTGCTCACGTTAAGTATCACCAGTCACGCGTGAGCAGTATTGATAACGCCATCCGCAGATTTTTGCTTTATAGACAGCCCGGACTGCAAAGGCTTGTTGCCAGAAGGCCCTCTGTTATTTTCTCCATTAAACCCAAACTGGTAAATACAGGCGAACCTGATGTATTTGAAGTGCTGAGCCAGTCGCTTTCCGTCATTGAGTACCATATCGCTATGGAAAACCTGAGAGGCGCTGATATTGCCATCATGCCACTGGAAAAAACTATAGGTTACTGGGAATTTCACCGCGCAGCAGAAGCTATCGAGGCTGGAGAAAAAGCCACCAGAAGGATGTTACAGCAGGATGCAGTGGCACGCATACAGCTTACCTCATTGAAAAGTTAATTTTTCGTCAGAGAACACCAGCAAAAGCTTCAGTAAGGCATTCAGACACCATGTGCACTCCTTTCAAAAAGGAGTGCACATGGTGTGAACAATCAAGCATTAACGTTTTCAAGTTGGTTTATAACAGCTTTACAGTGAAATTGATGGCTGTTAACCGCCAGGTCGTAGGTTCGAACCCTGCCCGAGGAGCCAACGTCTCCAAAGCACGCTCGATCATACATAACCCACCATTGGGTATGGTTCTGCTTGACACCCCCTCACTCTGACACTACAATGTGACCAATCGTAGAATAACCTCAAAAAGCAAATATCGAACTGAAAAATATGAGTAATGCCTTAAAAGATTTACTCGAAAAAGAATTTAGAAGGACTGTTAATATTTGTGTAGACCAATATGGATATAGGCCATCCTATTTCCTGCAAATGTTGGATGGCTATGGCCCTGTAGATACCGCAATTAAACTGGTGACGGCTACTAAATTTCATGAGGGGTTCACAAAGCTCTGGGAACTTGGACGACTCGATCTTACTGTTGAGGCGATTATACTTCGTAATCCATACAACCGATTGTTTAATAAAGAAGTTCTTGAAAAGGCAAGAGAAAGATTAGAACGACTTGACTATAAAGAGGGGTAGGTTAACGAACAAATCTAGCCGACTATCCATAGTGTCGTCTGATTTTGGTCGTTATTCTTATACTGGAATCGATGGAGGGGAGTGAGCAGCTTAAGAACCTCATTGAGTCTGTCATCTTTCTAAAGCTACGTATTCCGCATTGGTGGAGCGCACGTCCAAAGAACAAAGCTCGTGCCACAGCAATTGCGACAATGACGGATACGCTACAGCAAGCCCGTAAATTGAAGGCTGACAATATCAAGATAGTGGTTAATGTCGGGCTCTATTTGTTGCTGCTAGACCAAGATGTGGCGGACTTTACAAATGATCTAATTAATGCGATAGGAGATCGGCGGAGGCGGTTTATCGCAAAGCACGAGGCGATCTTGCTATATGAAGCAGCAGAGGATATCCCTCAACTATTAGGACAGGAGTTCAGAGCAGCTGTGAAGGCTTTAGGTATTCCCAATAGCCTAATGAGTCGGCTGAACGGAGTCTCCTCTGATCTAAGCGAGTTCTGGAAGGATGAACGAAATTTTCTAGGATCAATCCGTAATGCTATCGCGGCACACCGCGAGCGCGATGCTCTGCGGTACCTTGAGGTGCTCCAGGCACTTGAGCCTCTTAAGGTCATGAGGCGAGCTGCCGATATGTCAGAGCTCTTGGAGCGCCTAGCTGGCGTGCTTATCGAGATCGCCCTCCTAACCTCAAGTCCCGCAACCATCCTGCAGGACATGATGCGTTCAAGCAGGAAGTCTAATAACCCTCAGATATAACAGGCACGTTTTACTCACTGGTGCGCAATCAGGCTCCACATATAATAGCAAGACTAACACGGCGTTTCCTGGCCTCACGTGGCTCACCAGAACCAGCCTCTTCTCCCCCAGCCTAGGCGTTTAGCCTCGCGGATATCTGGGGGCTAGGCGTGGAACGACGTGGCGAGCCAAATTGCAGGGGGGCTTGACATTTACAATAACATATGTTATATTACACATGTTATATAAAGGAGGACATAGAATAATGCCACCGAAGAGCTCGTTCACCAGAGGTATGTTGCTTGATGCCGCCTTCAAGATAGTCAGAGGCAAAGGCCGTGATGGGCTTACAGCGCGGTCCCTCGCCAGTGAGCTGAACTGCTCCACCATGCCAGTATACTCATACCTCAAATCCATGAAGAAACTGGATACAGAACTGAGACAAAAGGCGATAGACCTCATGCTGACCTACCAGACAACACCGAGAATCGGGCAGCCATTTCTTGATATGGGACTGGGGTACGTCATGTTCGCCAAGCATGAAAAGAACCTCTTCCGCTTCCTGTTTG
>CAVZKR010000005.1:0-279905 GCA_963775935.1 uncultured Chloroflexia bacterium
ACCATAATGTACAATGTGGGGAACCGCCAGACTCTCCTCGAGAAAAACCTTTATCTCCCATTGGAATGGTATATTCTATTTTTACTTGATCTCCAGTTACTACAATTTCCTTTACAAAGCTTTTAATAAATGATTTTCTTTCAGCGATTGAGCTTTCGCTAAGCAAATCGCGTAATTCATTTACATATTTGGTGACAGTCTTAATATCTGAGAGCTCCACTTTCCTGGATTTTAATTGCCATTCCAATTCCCATTGTTTGGCTTCTAGTTGTTCTTTCCTTGTTTTCAGTTGTTTTATCCTCGGTGAAAGATCATCCAGTGTAAGCTTGCCGGTCTCGATTGCGTCATATAAACGGTCCAGCCGGTGATTAACATCCGTGATTTCCGCCAAAATAGTATCCAATTGTTCTTTGTATCCACTGGCAGCGGCATCCATTTCCTCATTTACCAGGTGAACCAGCTCAGTAAGGTTTTTCTCAGTAAGAATGTTTTCCTTAATTTTGTCAATCACTAATTTTTCAAATTTCCGGCTATTAATATAATGTGACTCACAGGAGCCTGAGCCTTTCTTGAGCAAGGTTCCACAGACATAGTAATTAAACTTGCCGCTTTTGGCGTCCTGTCCCACCAGGGCTTTGCCGCAGTGGCCGCATTTTACCAATCCGCTTAAAAGATAATTGCTGGCCACTCTTTGAGGATGCATATTTTTAAAGGATCGACTCTTCAATATAGCTTGGACTTTAGCAAAAAGCTCGGCACTCACAATGGCCGGGCAGGCATTCTCTATCCGTATCGGCTTCAGATTGCGCTTACTGTTTTTACCCCAGATTAGCACGCCCGTATAAATTTCATTCGTCAGAATCTTGTATAAACTGGTTTTGCTCCATCCCTTCCCGCGAGGCCCGGCAATACCCTCTCGGTTGAAGGTTTTCACCGTTTCAGTCAGGCCACTTCCTCCATAGGTATCCTCAAATGCTCTTTTCACTACCGGTGCTTTATTCGGATCCGAATCCAGTTTAGGGACGTTCCTTGCTGCCATCGTTTACCTTGATTCTGGTAAAGCCGTAGGGAGTATGACTGGCCACATAGAAACCGCGGGAAGCGCTTTCCCTCATGCCTCTGGTAATCTCCTCGCCAAGGTTAGCTGAATAAAACTCATCCATAGCATTCGATAATGGCTTCCATCAGTTTGCCGGTGGCTGAGTTGTCAACCGGCTCTGTGATGGAAATAACCTGCATGCCGATTCTACGGAGCATAGCTTTAAAGATAATAGAGTCTTCGCGACTTCGGGCAAAGCGCGAATATTTCCAGACCAGAACGGCATCAAATGGCCTTTTGTCATGACGCGCCATAGCGATCATTCTCCTGAATTCAGGCCGGGCAGCAGTGGTGCCGCTTTCGGCCTCGTCGATAAACTCACTCACTACTTGATAATCGTTTCGACTAGCATATTCATATAGAGCTCTACGCTGTGCCGAAATTGATAAATCGACATCCTGTCTCTCAGATGATACTCTGGCGTAAATAGCTGCTTTCATAATCGCACCTCCATTAACATACTATAAACCTAATCGACTACAAATTCGACATTGTCCTGGAACCAGTCCCAGCAAAGAGAACTCGCTAACGGTTTTTCTCAGTTTTGAAGTCAAATCATCAGCATCTTTATATGTGGCGATAACTTCTCTTGCCTGGTTACTCCCTAAGGCTTGTTTAATCACTCCCAGAATCTGGTTTCTGCATTCCTCTTCTTTACCACGAACCCGCGCTAGTATAAATGAACTGCGATATCTGACCACATCTCCCTCTTTGTCTATTTGTATATTGTCTTCAAAGGTAATCCCAGCCGTGGGCGAAATCAAGTGCTCAAGAACATCATGAAAAACAGCGCCCATTGACAGAGAATAAATAAAAGAACCGCTAGCAGCATCCTTGATTATTTTACAGCCCGTTTGCTTCTCCAGAGTTTTGGCGAACAGCTGCTTAAGACGAATCCTGGCTTCCAAAAGAACTGCCACTGTCTTCTTCCACTGATTAAGCAATGGCCACATCTTATCCCTCCTCAAGTGCTCCTTCAGCAGATCCCATTCTTCTTTGCCCTCAACATCCAGGATAATGGTAACGGCATTGGGTGATACCAAGTTTTCATATGTTGCCGTCATACCTGCCAGTTTGATTGATCCGCTGGTGAACTGCTGATCCCAGGGTAATGTCTCACCAGGTGAGGGCACTTTAAGTGCCGCAATGAGTTCATTGATAGTGTTAAGCAGCTGCTTATTGTGATCGCGCATGGCCTCTTTTACCAATTCTGCTCTGGCTCGGCTGGCTACCCGTTCTCGGCGGGCATCATCTAATCCCTTCTTTATGGTCCTGATGTCACGCTTAGCTCGGCTGGCCAGCTGGGTTTCGGTAACCCCGCTTTCAAACCTCTCTAACCATTCGCGCTTTTGAGCCATTGATATTGTTTTCGGCATTTTACCCCCTATTGACAGCAATATATTGGTTATATAACGTTTAGCCTTACCATTATACATGTCTCTTGATGCTAATGTCAAGTAGTTGTTTAAGTCTCTATAAGAATATAGCTGTTTGCTACAATAATATTATGGCTGGATCAGATGAGCTAATAAAAAAATATGGAATAGTCCATTCACCCGGGGCGGATAATCCTGCTACTGGCCTTATCATCTTGGCCAGGATTATTGCCAGGGCACATCTAGCTCGTCTAGCCGGCAAAGCACAAGTAATGCCAGATAATAGCCAAATTGATGACAAGCTAAACCACCAAACAGACCATGAAAACATATCTTGAGACAGCAGACGTAAACAGCATGGAGCAAGCAGCCACCTATCTTAGAGACAAACTGCTTATCAGGGTTTTGTTTCGCCTGGGCTGCCGTATTTCTGAGGCCCTGGCTCTGACGGTGGGAGATATAGATATGGCGGCTAATCAGGTGACTATTATCCATCTCAAACAGCGAAATAAGTTTTTATGTCCTAGCTGTGAAACCAGGTTAAGCAGATCTAGCAGTTTCTGCCCCAAGTGTGGAATAAAAATAGACAAGGCAAAGCTCCAGGAACAAGAACATCGTAAATTCAGAACGATTCCCATTGATGGAGAAACACTCACAATATTGAGAGACTACGTTAATCGAGGCGGTCCCGTTCTAAAGAATGGCAAGAAATACCTTTTTGGGATCAACCGCCATCGTGCCTGGCAGATAGTGAGAGATTGTGCCAGCAAAGCTGGTACACCGAATCTCATCAATCCCGATACCGGAAGAACCAGAGGTGTCAGTCCGCACCGGCTCCGCGATGCCTTCGCAGTCCATGCTATGAAACTGGACGATAGTGGTGACGGACTTAGACTACTCCAGGAACACCTGGGTCATGCCAGTTTCGATACTACCGCAAAGTACAGGAAGATCGCTGGTGAAGAGCATCGGGAGTGGTATCAAAAGCTATGGCAGGAGAAGTAGCTCATGGTAATGTCGCTGCGACCGAAACGGGGCGGTTTTCTCAGACCTTTTGGCTGTGGCTGGTTTATCCGAGAATATTTGTTAGGGCATGGTCCCTATGGTTCAGCCACTATCGATCCTTTGGTGGGTGCTCCGCAGGCGGATATTTTTCGATACTACAAGCTGGCTCTGATTAAGGAAACTGCCAGCAACAGGGCTACTGCTGCCGAAGAACGCTCAGCGAAACTGCAGAAACGTGCTATCAGCCCCAGCAATATCGAAGAGCTGATCACTAAATATCAAGAGAAAATCCCCTACAGGTCTACAGGCTGCCGCTATCATTCCTTTGTGGTCTACTTCTCCACACTGCGTAGGCTGGTCTGGGTAGAGGCCAGTGGTTATAAGGAACGTTCAGACTTCCAGGAGAATTACCCGCAGGGAAAACCACGCATATACTACCGACTAACACCACAGGGAATTTCAGTGCCTGAATCATACTGGCACAATCCCTATGCAGTGTACCGGGGCAGGTAAGCATTCAGATGTCATCCCAGGAACAATATTATTATGATTGCCGCTTACTGGAGCCAGGTTATGGAGGTGAACTTACTCCAGGTGAATTCGGATACCTTAAGTCTGAACTGCGAAGGTCTGCTTCTCTGAGAAGGAAGTGGGGATTTCGCCCTTCTGCCAAAAGGCTTAACGAGAAACGTATCAGGGCAGTAGCCAGAGATGGTCTGCTAAAAAACGACAGGGCAGTTTTAGCTTCAGCCGCCGCAAAGAAAAAGCAATTAAGGTAGAAACGGTCTAGCCAGTGAAAGCCCTGTTTTTAACCAGATATCAAAACTGACCTCTGGAAATCCTACAGGATAGGGTAGAAGTGATAGCTGAGTTACCTGAGCCTTATTCTCTGTTCCCTAGTCGCTGAGAAGCCTCTTATACGTGCCTTGATGATAGATACCTATAGACAAACCTAACACGTTTAAAAATAATTAAATGAGTTTTTACGTTCATTTACGTGAATATAGGTTCATTCTTTTAATGCACATGAGCGTATTTTGTTCAATAACTGAATTGCCAAATACGAAATAAATATAAAGCACTTTAACAATTGAATAGGCTTGAAGCCAGAGCGCTTGCCTTCACTGTGAGGCAAGGCATTATAAATCCCTAGCCAGCTGGAACTAGCTAGGGAAATCTAGCCTTGCCTCGAAAGGGAGACAACGATGGAGCTAGACTGGAATAAGTATATCAAGATTGCCAACAAGTTTCAATACAAGGCAAAGCCAGCGGATAGGGAAGACTTGAAACAGGACATCATCCTGAGACTTGCCGAAGTAGCCAGCAACAACGGGCATGAGCCGTTTACCGAAGGCGCTATGGTAAGAGTAGCCAGCTATACCGTAATGGCATATTGGCGAGACCTGATGCGAAAGCCAACTACGTTAAGCCTCAATGGTGATAATGACAATGGAGATGGTGAAACTGCTGAACTATGGCAAACTCTAGCCGATGATAAGGCTATTGACCTTGAAGCTTGGCAAGATGCTAAACGGTGGTTACTAGGCTGTCCCAAAGAGACTGGTTAAGATTGCTTATAAAAGGTATATCGGCAAGACCATTAGACCACAAAGAACAGACTATACCTACTGAATCATCAGACAAAAAGAACTAACAAAAGTATCAAAAAAGCTTGGTTTCTGTAAGACTTTTCAGCCCTCTTTTGGAACTATATAAGTAGAGGCAAAAGTTACTGCCAGCGGATTTGCGGAGTAGCCAGTAGCCTTAAATACAAAAGACACACACCGTCAAGTGTCTGAAATAAAAGGGGGTGATTTAAGACGGAACAACTTAATATTGAAGGCAAGCGTTCTGGTTCAGGCTTTGTATGCCACAAGCAAAGGCTTGTTAAGTGCTCTCTCCAGAGCATTAGCCGAAAGAGTAACAGTCTTTGATGAGAATGTTACTATAGGCAGGAAAGGCTTTTTAGGCTACCTTAAAGCTCTGGCAGGCAGTAACGTGGTAAAAGTGATACCTGCCAACGGTAGTGCTAGCGGTTCGCAGGCTAACGGTAAAGGCTTAAAGGTAGTCTGTGGCAATCATCAGAGCTATATACCAGATGGAGCTTGGCTTAAGGACAAGACACCTTTTACCTTTTGCCAGGTTCAAGTAAGTCCCAAGCTACGCTGTAATGCCTAATATCGGCGGCAATGAGCTGGCCGAAGCCTTATCGAGGGTGCTACCGTTTACCGCTGCCGATGATAGCCGAATTGTCCTGCAATGTGTCAAGGTAGTCCAAAAGGATAGCAAGCTAACCTTGATAGCTTCCGATGGCTTTACACTTGGTGAAGTTAACCTTGACTTTGAGGCTGGAGAAGCTGAAGCCTTAATCAATCGTGATGATATCAAAGGCTTGATACCAGCATTACGGAAAGCCAAAAGAGTCAAGGTTAGCTTCGAGGAAAAGCCAGATAACGATAACGGTGGCTTGCTAGCCAAGTCGCTGATTATTGATACCGAGCTAATCAAGTATAGCTTGCCCAGCCAGCAAGGCGTCTATCCTGACTATGATAAGGTATTCCCTACCGAGTGTATAGCTACTGCCAGCTTTGACACCAAAGAGGCATTCAATGCCTGTTACAGCTTACTGGCTGTCTGGTTTGATGATAACACCAAAGGGCTGTATCGAACTCTAATTCTCACTGTAGCCGATGACAAGGTTATCATCGAGGCTAAAGAGGATAGAGGCTCAATGGCGATACCAGCCGAGACCAGTGGAGAGGCAAAGATAGCGGTAGCTGGCAATTACCTTGTCAAGGCGTTAAGAGCTTGTGGTGGCATAGTGGAAATGAAGCTGGCAAGCTCAACACTGCCGATAACCTTTACCGTTGATGGCTACCGTTGTTTGGTGATGCCAATGGCATTACCTGAAAGCAAGGTAGTGGCAGAAGCCGAAGCGGTAGCCAGAGAAGCAGAGGCAAAGGCAGAAGCTCAAACAGGAAACCACTGAGGAACCAGAGGTAAAGACGGAAGCCAAGCCGAAGAGGAAAGGCAGACCAAAGACAAAAGAGCCTGTAGCTGTAGGTTAAACAAAGCTAAATAGAACGCAAAGCCAAAAATGAAGACCAACGCAAAGAGCGGGGAGCGATACCCCGCTTTTTGTTTTTTTCAAGAGGCAAAAAGGAGTTCAATTGAACATTACTTACAAATGTGTCAACACCAGGAAGTGTTACTGGCGCTGTCGGGACTGTCTCAAAGGGCATAGACGATGCTCGCCACAATGCCCCGATTATCTGTCAGTAGCAAAGGTCAAGAGACTGGCGAAAGATAAGAAGAAGTAGGTTTTAAAACCAACAATTGAGGCTAGCATGGATTCGAATCCATGCTAGCCTTTTTTATTTGCTAAGGTAACAAGACAGGCTTTAGTTCAGTCACTTAAGCAAAAAGGACTGTCATCGCCTGGTTGTAGAAGTAGACAATTGATAATTAGATTGATTGTCAGTATACAAGGGTCAAGGATCGTAACTCAGATTAAGAATAAAGCTAAGGCATATTAAATCGATAATGACAAATATATATTGCTAGGCTGTAGCATGTTGTGATGTGGTGGAAGTGCATAAGAGATTTAGTCAGGTGGATAATTTTAGGTCTGAGTAGGTTGTGAGTTCAATGTATCACTAACATATTTTTTTGAATTTAAACCCTTTCTCATTAAACAACCTTAAACAGGCATCTACTCCCTCAGGGTCATAAAGAATACCCTTATTTTTCGAGATTTCTTCTAATGCCTTATGTATGCTCAAGGCTGGTCTATAAATGCGTAGTGATACTATTGATTCCACTACATCAGCCACGGCAACAATTCTGGCCCCGAGAATGATATCGTCACCAGAAAGACCTTTAGGATAGCCAGAGCCATCCATCCGTTCGTGGTGTTGGAGTGCAATCTGGCAAATCGGCCAGGGGAATTCTATTGTTTGCAATATATCACAGGCAAACTGAGGATGATCCTTTATGATGCCGCGATCTATATCGGTTAGTGGGCCATCCTTGTATAAAATGCCGATAGGCACCTTTATCATGCCCAAATCATGGATAATACTGGCGAGGCGGATTCCTTCACTATCATCCGGTGAAATGCCCATCTCTTGGGCTATAGCGCAGGCAAGTTGACTCACTCGTTGCTGGTGACCAGTAATATAGGGTACTCTCTGTTCTACTATAGCAGCTATAGCCTTGATAGTTCCCTCAAGAGCTACCTTTAACTTCTCATAAGACTGCCTAAGATTCTCCTGTGCCTGCTTTCGCTCGGTGGTATCACGTGCTATTGCTAATATCTCAACCGGCTGTCCGTCAACATCACGTACGAAGGTATATTTAACCTCGACCGGGACTATAGAACCATCCTTGCGGTTCATTTCAAGCTCCAGTGTCCTCGATCTGGACAGATCAACCTGTTGTACTTTTTCTACGCCTAGTTCTTCTGTAAGCACCTTCAGGGCAACTTTAAATGAGGTGTTGGTAAAGACTTCTTCCATCTTCATGTTCCTGGCTTCTTCAACACTGTAACCCAGCAGTCGGGTAATGGAAGGACTTGTGTAAGTTAGCTGCATTTTCATGTCTACGGTCCAGATCACATCTGCAGCGTTTTCGGCAAGTAGGCGGTAGCGTTTCTCACTCTCCTTTAGTCTCTCCGCTATCTGTTTATATTTGGCTTCTGCCGCCTCCAGACCTGTAATCCGTTTACTCATTTATACAAACTCACTTTTAAAATGTTCTCGTTTTATCAATACCCCTTACGCTTTGCTATCAGGTATCGATAAGGACTCTTAAATGGCACTCTAAATTCTATATGCTTACCATGTCCAATTTACTACTAACTGTTTTACCTGTCAAATATATGGCGGATCAATAAAAGTGGAGCAGTGTGCTAATTGGCTTACAGCTATAATGGAGGTTAGTCTAGCGTTATTCTTTGCCCGAAAGAAAATAGGGTAAATGCCCACTTATTAATCAAAAAAGGAGTTTTAAAACCGGTCGCAAAAATCCCATCTCCATCAGATGTATATTCTTAGATAAAATAACAGGACAAAAAAGGAATCTTCGCATTTAACTTTATGGACAAATGTTACTGAAAGCTAAGCTAGTTACGAGTTCTCCTGTCCTACACTATAGATTGCGGTAGAATTTGCCAACCTCTGCGCTGAGCTACGTTGAGCAGTCTCTTATCCGGGTAGACAGCTACGGGGTTGCCTACCATTTCCAGTATAGGAATGTCAATGATACTATCGGCATAGGCAAAACTGAGACCGAAGTCTATATTCAACTTCGCCTGACTGATAAACTCCTTTAGTAACTGGGCTTTGTTTAGCCCGAAACACAGATGTCCTACAATTTTACCTGAGCAACTATCCTTCACTAGTTCAATTTTTGTGCCCACAGCATAGTCGACCCCGAGCGTCTGCTTGATTATCTCGAGAAAATCGTTGAAGCTGCCTGAAAGAAGCATGGTCGTATGTCCCTCTTTCCTATGTCCTTCCAGCAGTGCCATGATATCTGGTCGTAGCAGCTTCATAACATAATTACTAACTATCCATTCGAAGATCTCCCGTAGCTCATCCTTTTTCAACCCTTTAAGTATAGTGGCTAAATTCTCACCCCATCTTACCTTGTATGTCTCCTCACTCAAAATCTTAACTTTACTGGCTACCCATAAGGGAAGATGTGTAGTAAGATAAGCTGCGACCGAAGGTATTTTCACCTTGTGCTTAATATGGTGTTTTACTATTCCAAGCCAGAAATGACCCGTGAATAATGTTCCGTCTAAATCAAAGATTGCAGCCGTTTTTCTGTCAGCTGTCATCAATTTTCTCCTTCTTGTAGATGTTTGGATTATAACATACAGTGGTACACGGTACCGCTCAGAAGTATGTTCATCGAAGTAGTAAAAACCGCTGGCTTATCACACAATCCGGACAATTGTTACTTTGAATGAGGTGCTCTCAAGGATCTTTCTAGCGGTATTGGAACCTTCTACTCGAACTTGAATGCTTTCTCGGCAAAAAGCTTCAAGCAAGCATCTACTACTTTGGTATCATAAAGAATGCCCCTGTTCTTTAAGATTTCCTCCAGAGCTTTGTCTATGCCGACAGTTGGTCTATAGGGCCGGTGAGAAGCCATAGCCTCAACGACATCGGCAACAGCTAAAATCCTGGCTTCAAGTGAGATATCCTCCCCAGACATACCTTTGGGGTAACCGGAGCCGTCCATTCTTTCATGATGTTGAAGCACGATTGGGCAAATCGGCCAGGGTAGCTTCAGCGTCTTCAATATTTCACGACCGACCTGGGGATGCATTCTGATCATACCAATTTCTAATTCGTTCAATTTACCGGGTTTGGCCAGAATTTCAGCAGGCACGCTCACCTTGCCGATGTCATGAAGAGTTCCAGCGACACGGATCATCTCAATTTGTTCTTTGGGAAGGTTTAGTTCTTCAGCTATAGCTGAGGCGAGTTTAGCCACCCGTCGCTGATGCCCCGCTGTATAGGGGTCCCTTGTTTCAGCCATGGAAGCTATAGCCTCGATTGTTCCGTCCATGGCCGCTTTCAACTCCTCATAACTTTGCTTCAGTTTCTCCTCTGCCTGCTTACGCTCAGTAATATCTCTTATCACGCCGAGGATGAGCTTTCTACCTCCAGATTCAATAACCCGTGCATTCACTTCCACTGGTATTAAAGAACCGTCTTTGCATTTATTAGTTGTTTCGAATATTCTGGTATCCTTTTCTAGCAACTTTTGCTGTACCGTTTCGAAGGTTTTGGCACGTTCTGTAACACCCAGTTGGATAATACTCATACTCATAAGTTCTTCCCTGCTGTAGCCGAAAGAGTTAGACGCAGCTTCATTTGCGAATACAATATTTCCATCTAAATCATGTAAGAAGATAGCATCGGTGGCATTATCCACAAGCTCTGATTTGAGCCGCAACTCTTCCTCAGTTTTTTTGCGCTCAGTGATATCTCTTACCACACCGAGGATGAGCTCTTTACCTCCAGATTCAATAACCCGTGCATTCACTTCCACTGGTATCAGAGCTTCATTCTTATGGCGATGAGCCGTTTCAAATGTAATAGAGCCATTTTCTACTAGATTTCGCATCTCTGCATTGACAGCGTCGGCATGTTGTGATGAATCTATTTGGCGTATGTTCATGCTCATTAATTCTTCCCTGGTGTAACCGAGAGACTTGTATGCCATTTCATTTACAAAGACAGGATTTCCTTCAAAATCATGTAAGAAGATAGCATCTGAAGCACTATCCAGAAGCTGTGACCTAAGCTTCAATTCCTCTTCGGCACGCCTGCGCTGGGTGATGTCCTGTAAAATTCCATCATAATATAAAATATTCCCGCCTTCACCTTTGATTGCCTTAGCATTAATTGAAATCCACATTTTATGTCCATTATTATGCCTTTGCTCTGACTCAAAACCTTTCACGAAACCGTACTTTTCAAGAAGCGTTTTAAATCTGACTCTATCTTCCGGGTTAGCGTATAGCTGCTGTCCAATATCGGTGATAGCCGTAATCATTTCTTGTGGAGAATTGAACCCGTACAGAAAGGCAAGTGCGGGATTAACTTTGAGAAACTTACCATCGCTGGTGCTCTGAAAGATGCCCTCCACTGCGTTCTCGAAGATAGCGCGGTATTGTTCTTCGCTTTCTTGCAGTTTTGCCTCTGCTTGCTTACGCTCGGTAATGTCTCTAACAACACCCAGTATAAGCTTTTTCCCTCCAGATTCAATAACTTTTGCATTAACTTCTACGGGTATGCGATTTCCATTGGCATGAAGATGGGCTGTTTCGAAAACTACCGAACCCTTTTCCATCATTTCGTTTCGTTGTGATCTGGGCTGTTCGGTGGAGTCGACATCAACTTGGCGTATGTTCTTGCTCATCAACTCTTCTCTGGTATAACCCAGGGACTTATATGCAGTTTCATTCAAGTAAACCATATTGCCGTCTAAATCATGTACAATAATAGAATCTGAGGTGCTAGCTAAAATACCGGCATCCAACTTCAATTTGTCTTCCGCCTGCTTCCTGAAGGTAATATCATGGGCCGAAGCAAGCACGAGCTGCCTATCATTATATTGATACCGACGGCGGTTCACAGATACCGGAATTGTAGATCCATCCTTACGCACCCATATTGACTCGAATTGACTTCTAAGATTATTGCTAGTTGCTCGTTCTTTATAGTCTCGTGAGATTTTAATTTCGGGAGAAACAATCTCGCTCATTTTCATGTCCAATAGCTCTTTATTGCTATAACCAAGCAACTGACACGTAATTTCATTCACGTATAATACTTGTGTACCTGGATTTGATTCATGCAAAAGGATCATGTCAGACGCATTATCTAATACCTGCGACTTGAAAAGCAGCTCCTCCTCCCCATGCTTGCGCTTGGTGATGTTTTGCACAGTGCCGAAAAGGCGCAAGCCACCAGGTGCGTCTGGATCTGCCTGGCATTCCACGTAATTGATAATGTTCAGAACTCGCCCGTCCCTGGTCACAATGCGGAATTCCCGGGTGTCTGATTCTCCTGCTTTCAGTTCTCGCAGGGACTTGGTAGCCATCTCAAGATCGTCTGGATGTGATACGAACAACCAGCAACCCTGTTCATGCAGTTCGGCTTCCGAATAACCGGAGAGGGTAAAAAACACGTCTGTGACCCAATCTACCTTGTAACCATCATCGCCTGTATTGATGCAGGAATAAGAAAAATCAGCACTTAATCGCGCTACGGTACGATATTTTTTCTCTGCTGATTTCAGCGCATTCTCCATCTGCTTGCGCTCGGTGATATCGCGAATAATCACAAGGTCGGCAGGTTTTTCATTATATGTAATCAGCGCTCCATTTATCTCGACAGTTATTTTATTACCATACTTGTCTCTTACTACTGCCTCGTAAGTCGATGGGACATGGATACCCAGTATATGCTTTGCATAGCGATCTTTAACTTCAAGTAAACTATCCGTATCTATGTAGCCTATAAAGGAAGTGCCTATTATTTCTGCACTGGTGCCACCCCATATTTTCACTAAACGTGGATTGAGATATTGAATCATTCCTTCCTGAATAATGCAGATACCATCGTTTGCCCGTTCAACTAAGCTGCGATATTGCTTCTCGCTCTCCTGAAGCACTTTTTCTGCATACTTGTGTTTGGTTTCCAATGCCTCCAGTTGAGCAATTCGTTGCCGCAATTGTAGGAATTCATCTATGTGCTGCGTCTTAGTTTTGCTAGCGTTCATCATCTTATACCTCAAGAAAAGCACCTGTTAAAATTGCACCTTCGCGGTTGCAAACTGGTCACTTTTAATGATACGGTGGGACTCTGCCTTAAATCTGCTTAACTCATCTTCAGTGAATAGCCTCCATCCTCTCCTATCCCTATATTCAGCTTCTTTGAAAATGCCTCCCTTGAGCCAACGGAAGAAAGTAGTCTTGCTTATTCCGACTATTTGGCAAACCTCAGCGGTTCTATAGTAAGTTTCACCATTTACCGTGACAGACATATTTCTTGGTTTCCTTCCATTAAACTTTTACTCTGATAAGTATCTGTTTTAACTATCTTCAATGCTAACCAAATATAGTCTATATTATGTAGGTCAGTTCTTAAATCACCCATTAGTACCTTTTTACACAGCACTTTTGTAACACGACTATAGAAAATAAGTCCCCAGTAAAGGTTGAGGGACAGTTCTTAATCGACACATTAAGGTGGAAAGAGAAAGTATCTGGCTTAGCTTGGCTAGAACTTGCTTACCTGCGCAGGGCGAAAGGCCTGCGACTAGCTGAAGAGTATGGCACAGCGAGAAGAGCTTCAGCTCTTACTGAGGAAGCTGCTGACGGTTATTAGATAGTGGGAAACAGTCTGGTTTAACTCTTGTAATATGATTCCCCACCCTACTAAACAAAATGCCCTTTAGTATAGTCTTAATACAGTCATTCTCTTATTCGCTCTCCCGCCAGGTCTCCCACGCCACCCCAGGGTGAGTTCTGAGACTCCTGCGAGCAGTTGGGCACTAGCTCAAGCATCAGCAGCCTTCCGCGAGCGCCACGGTGAGCCAAGAGCATATCAATGCATTATACCTACACGCAATATGGTATGTAGTGGTTCATCTTACCAATATAACTGAGCTTCAATGTCATAGGGCTGAAGTTACATGGCAATCCGCTGGCCTCACGTGGCGAGCGCGGGAGGCCAGCGGGGCTAGGGGCCTATGCCTAACGCCTCACGGGGGAACGGGGGCCAGTCTTAGGGCGTACTCCTCGCATGTATTAAAACATGCAACCCTATCGGTAATAGCTGAGTCTCGTCGTTGTTGTGCCAGAGCCAGCAGGTGTTTCAATTTATGATGTTTAGAGTGGGTGTTTGTTTGTTCCTGAGACTATAGTACTAGGTAAATGGTACTAACATGCTATTGTATGTGCCTACAACGGGTTTTACAATACTACTGCATCCGAATTGTTTTAGAGTATTGGCAACGAAGGGAAGATAGTAGAGGAATCAGCAATGGAAAATTCAACAAAGATACTTTTACTATCAGTTTTAATTCTAATATTGGTAGTATTACCTTGTTTTGCATGCCTTACATCTCAAGCACCTACTACAACTCCTATCTTATCTGCACCATTAAAATTCCCCCCCCTCAGTCTCAAACCACACCTCCACCTCAACCTTCTGATGACCAGATACTTGCACAGAAGATTAGCAAAGCTATTAACCCACAAAATCCCATAACGAGGGATTTTGCAGTAATATTAGCTTCTAAGTATCCTGGGGAATATAGCGTTGAACAGATATGCAGCATCTATCATTATTTGTATCAGAACTGGAAGTATGTTAATGACCCCAAAGGGTCTGATTACTTTGCATCAGCTAGTGAATCCATTGGTAATGGCTTAGCTGGAGACTGTGATGATTTTGCAATCACAATGTCAGCCCTTATTGAAGCTATAGGAGGCACGTCAAGAGTAGTATGTGCATGGGGTAAAGAAGTTGGACATGCATATGCAGAAGTTTGTTTCGGTAATCAAGCGGACATTCTTAAATCTCTGGCTAATAAATATAAACAAGAGGCCTTATACCATACGGATAAAAACGGTATATGGCTTAACTTGGACAGGTCTGCAAAACATCCAGGTGGTCCTTTCCTCGAGGCGGAGAAACTCCTTATTGTCTATCCTGATGGTCGATGGGAGAGAGTAACAGAAACTGTGCATTCTCCATCTCCTCCGGTACCTACTCTTAAGACAATGCAGGAAACCATTATTAACGAAACAATAACAATCAAACCAACTAAGGCTTCTCAGGTACCATTTTCAGTTGATACAACCAGAATGCTTAATGTGCAGTGCACTGGCACCTTTGTAGCATCAGGTGGTACTCCTAAAGATGTAGACGTTTATATTATGAATGACAGCCAATATACTAATTGGATAAATGGGCATAAGGCAGCAGGTGTTTACGTCTCTGGACGAGTTAATAGTGCCAACTTCGCTGTTCCAATTACCACATCAGATACATACCACCTCATATTTTCAAACGATTTCTCTATTGTTTCCGCAAGGACTGTATCAACTAAAGCTTATTTGTCCTGGCAAGAATATCAAAAGTAAGAGCTAAATCACTTCATAAAAGTTGCCCTAGACCGACCTGCCACAATAATCGTACCACTCTTTATATGAGAATTGCCTCAAGTCTGTACACTGAACTATATCCCTTACGTGTTCGTACCACATTTCCAACCTGTTTTTTATAGCCAATTTCTCGGCGACCTTAAATAAACCTACCCCCGCCAGGGAGGGATAATCCTAGCCGGACATTGCAAATCGGTACAATAACTTTCAGGTCATAGCCCCGAGCGAATTTGCAGTCTGGAAAAGCAGATAGCCCCCCGCTTTTCCCGTCGCTCTGGGCGTTCCCTGTGTAAACGATATTCTAGTTTTTTTCAGCAATTGGCGCCCTTGAGTTGGGATTTCAGGCGGCTTGTCAGGGCGGTGTCCGTTAACTCTCACCAGCTCCCAACCACGCCGGGAGAGCCACGTCAACCCTCTTCTATCTACTCGGGGGGTGTGCGAGACTGATGCTCAAGCTCTGTAACAAAATGAGTTATTGTTAATGGAATCGGGATATTCTATTCCTTTACCCCAATAGGCTGCCATTGCCACGCCTCTCCCTTTCGCATGACGTGGCCCAGACCGGGGAAGGGGAAGTGAAACGCAAGCACCAGGGCATTCTCAGTTGCCGCTCTCTTTAGAAGCCTGCGTCTGGTAGCTACGACCTGCTGGGGAGAAAAATCGGTGCCTGCACACCATTCTGGTTGCTCCAGATGGATGGGGTGGAGTACCACATCAGAGACGCACAGCAATTGCTTACCTCTTGAGGAAATAGCCAGCGCCATTTGCCCCGGTGTATGACCAGGCGCTGCCAGGGCGCGTATACCGGGTGCGATTTCGGTTTCACGGTCAACAAGTTCCAATCGACCTTGAATCGGCGGCAGGTTCTTACGTGCGAATTTCAGCTGCCTCTCCCTGACATGTTCATCGAGTTTCGTCTCCGCCTGTCCCGAGGTCCAGAAGTCCCACTCGCCTTTCCACATTACGTACCGAGCGTCGGGGAAAACTGGCCTACCCTCGTCATCAGTATTCCCGCCAATGTGGTCTGGATGTCCATGTGTTAAGATGACCGTGTCAATGTGCTCAGGCGCAATCCCTACAGCCTTCAGGTTCTGAACAAGCTTTCCTGTGCTTGGGGCAAGGCCATCAGCACCCGTATCCACCAGCACCTGATGCTTGCCTGTGTTAACTGCCAGGCAAATGTATGGGCTTGTCCACTCTAGCCACTGTTCTGGCTGTAGGTTGTGTTCGCGAAGCACTGGCTCAAGTCGTTCTTTTGGCGCATTGGCGAAAAGGAATATGGCCGGCGGTGGGAAGGTCGGAGGTGCGTAGGTGTGAGTGCCGTCACTAACAGATACGCAGTGGAAATCCCCTAGCTCAAAGTGATAAATGTCAGCGTTCATAGCCATCCTCCTGTCTCATGCCCTAGGAACCTAGTTCAAGTATACTACAGGATGGAACTAGAGAGGAACAGGGTTGAACAAAACCGAGTTTTGTGCAATAACAATTCACTGCGCAGCTCAACAGCAGCTTGTTCACCCTTATCGAAAAAATGAGAGTCTCTAAAATGAGAATTATTCGTATCCCGTAGTTACTTGGGTTACAGTTCCATACCTATCACAAATATATGTTCCCTTTGCAAAACTAAACGTGATGTAGTTACTATCAGGCTTACCATCACCATCGAAATCATGGAGAAAAAGGACATATCCCACACCAGCTTTACCATGTTTGGTGCAAGTATCAGGGAAGCAATGCATATTGTTCGTGGGAGCTACAACAAGATTTTCCAAGTACTTTAGATCATTATTTCTCATCATAACCAGTACAGCATCTTGAATTTTACGAAGTTCTTCTGCCGCTGCAGCCTCCGGAGACACAGCTGTGCTAACTGGGGAAGAATCAGGTGTCTTAGGCTTTGCATTCGGCTTTGTTTCTTTGGGAGACGGTGGCTCGGTTGGTGCAGTTTGAGGCTGAGGAGTCGTTTTTGGCAGTCCTTTATTCACGGGTATATTTGGATCAAGAGGATTTGGATCATAAGGGTCCCAGTACCCATCACCGTCAGTATCAACCTTTTGGGGGTCTGTGCCTGCAATCTTTTCTTGCGAGTCAGTCCATCCATCACCGTCAGAATCCCCGCCTAACTCAAGTTGTTGCAGGTCATAACACGAAGTACTTAGTAGAAGACATACTATAAGGAGCACGCCTATTAATATCCAATATCTTCTCACCACCACGCACCTCTGTTGTCTCTAATCAGATAACGGGCACTTATCGTTGCTCGTACTACCTAACTTAGATGAATAATCTGCCACAAATCATTGTAACACTTTCTTAGTTTGAGTTCGTGACACAGGAAAATTGTTACAGTCTGCTGAAATACAAAACGTTAGAATGCTAAACGGATGAGCTTTATACAAGGACAGTCAAAGTCTCGATTAGCTTGACTAGACCAATGTAGTAGCCAGTTTGATACGTTCCGCAGGTCAATTCCTCATGCTCACTACCCGTTACATGCTGGCATATAGGGCAGAAGTCTTTCCTCCCAATTCAGCCGCATAACTTCATTAAGTGGTACTGGTGCCCTGCTGCTGGACCGTTTCCTCAGCCTTCTTTTCTGGAGGCTTTTCTTCAGCGGTCTTGGCTGCTGGCTCCGGCTGTTCAATCTTAACCGTTGTTTTCGGTCGTTTAAAGAATGTTTTAATCTGCTGCAGCATTGTCATTGTCCACCTCCTATAACAGCACTCTTAAGGACTAACCTTGTAATCTAGGGCTTGACCACTCCAAATCCACTGATCGGGCTTTATGCTACTCACCTTTAGGCCGTGCAAGCCTTACCCTGATCGCATGGAGACGACCATCACGCCCCTGTCCAACCTCAAATTCTACCTGTTGTCCTTCTCGAAGCGAATTATAGTCAATCCCCTGCAACTGGCTGCGGTGGAAAAAGATATCTTCTCCCCGCTCTGTCTTAATGAACCCAAAGACGCGGTCTCTAATTAGCCGTCTGATTACACCCTTTGACATAGGACACCTCGCGCCAAATCCATTGGCTTAGCACCTTTCCTCGGCACAGGGATGCTCCTTAAGTTGGCCATCGTATTCTTTGACTTGCTCAGCAGTACATTCTTCTGCTTCCTGTTTTAACCTCTCTGGGTGCTCACATCCATTTATGCTTTTCACCTTGCATATTTGTGTTTCCTCCTAGCGATAGTTCTCTAAAATGTAGGCACCTCTTCAATACAATAACCCATCGCTCTGCAGCTACTGCTAGGTAACACGGATTGATAGACAGCTTACCGTTCTGTCGACACCACCAATAGAGTGGATCTTTGTAGTGACCAGTTCCCCAACTGCGTTCAAGTCGCCTTGTTCAATCACAACAATAATATCATAGGGACCAGTTACAGCATCGACTGATATTATCCCCTCAATCTTCTCGAGAGCAGCTAGAACCTCTTTAGTCTTACCGACTGTCGTCTCTATGAGCACAAATGCTTTAGTTGACATAGTCTCACCCCTTCTAAATATTATTCTAGCCTGTTACTTTGGTTTTACCCAATACGTTTAGAAGTTCAAGCATCGATCCCACCTGACCAAAAACAATATTGGTCAATCACGAAACCGTAGAGGCCCACTCTAGCATATTAAGCCAAGAGCTTAGCCCATCGCCTCAGCCTGCTTGGGACGATCCTTGTTTTCCCCAGCGCCACCACTCAGGTTATCCTACCTGTCAATGTTGTGGGCGGATTCCGCACCTCCCCTTCCAGCAAAGCTAAAGATTAATACTTTCTCCGGACCAATCAGCAGACGATATATCCTACTCTCTATTTCGCGACGCTCCGGCATGGTCTCCCACACTTTCCACAGGTCAGCATCCACCCAGGTGCTAATCACCAGCCATAGTGAGGGGTCGTCCACTCGCCTGAGCGTCTCACCGGAAATGTAACCAGGCCTCCCCCTGGACCTGCCCCTCAGTTCCGTCAACAGGCTCTCTAATTCCGCTTCCCTATCCGGCTGGCAACGCCTTTCAATCATAACCCTTATCATTGTGCCCACCTTTACCTTTTTACTTCGCAGTCAGACTTGGCGCCACACCCTGCGATGCTGAGTCATGTCAGCCTAGAGCCTGCTTTATCCCCTACTCTTTCAAATCCAAAGGAACCACTGACTTCTCGGCCATCCATTCATTGCCGAGGGCAGAACGCCATTCTAGCATCTCACCCCTGAACGTATCGTAGTCTTTCCGTAATGATTCGTAGAGTCTGGCATTTTCCAAAGCAATAGCACCCAGATTGGCAATCGCTCCCACAAAGTAGATGTCATCTGTAGTGAATTGATGTTGTTCTGCAGTATACACCCTAATTACCCCTATAATTTCCTCTCTAAGTGTCATTGGCACCGACAGGATAGAAGCAATGCCTTCCTTCTTAGCCTGCTCTTGGTACTGGACCCGCTCATCCCTGGTTACGTCTAAAACAGCTACTGGTTTCCCCTCCAATGCTTCAGAAATACTCTTGTCCGCTGATACTGGGCCTTTTCGTACATACCAGTCACTGAGACCATAGGCTACGGTATGCAGCAGCAGCTTCCTATCTGGTGTAAGAAGCATGAGTGAACAGCCTTTCGCCTCTAGAGCCTTTGCCACATTTTCAACCAAGGAATTGAGTACTTCCTCAGGAGCACGAGCCGAGTTCAATATAGCCGCCGCCTCGTATAAGGTCCCGTAATAACTTTTCTCAGTTTTTCCCATAGCCACACCTCCTCTGGTTTAATAATTGACTGTTGAATGATTTGTGTCCATGTCAATTTCTATCCTCTTCACTCCCTCACAAATAAAGAAAGCACTTCTAATCGCTACGTTATCGAACGATTATAGTGCTTTTCTTTCACCTCCACACTGCCTCCAACCAATTAGCGTTATTTTTAGTGTTGTTTTTGTGTTTCGACTCTTAAACCCATTCTACTCCTCCTGCGAATATTGTCAAACGCACCCACGTAAGCCAATGCCATCTTGCCCATGGGGTCACTCTGGTCAGACGTGTGCAGAAAATGTTGCAAGTTTTTCCGAGGGAAAGTAAGGGGGACATTGGTCAGAAAACACTACTAAATTTTGTGGGCCTTCTCAATTAGTCCAGATCAAGACTACCAAATCCATTGGAACACAAATCGTCAGAAAGTGCAGTACGGAGAATAGTAGTCGAATCTCGTCGAGTTCATAACCCGAAGGTCGCTGGTTCAAATCCAGCCCCCGCTACCAAATCTAGAAAAGGAAGCCCTAGGTTTCATAGCCTAGGGCTTTTTCATTTAATGTGCGAGTTTTTAATTAGTATTAGGCAATTACCCCCTCAAGGCAAACATGCAGTAAATTAGGTAGGCAAATCCTAAAATCACAAAAATAAGACCATACCATCTCATGCATTTAGCTCTATACTGTTTTTTCTGTTCTGGTGCTGCCAGATACCAACCTAAATAGGTTATAACTGCTCCGATGCCAATCACAACTAATGCTATGCCTATCAATATTAACCGATAGATTATATTCGTATCCATACTGATTGCCTCCGTCTAATCTCTTTCTCTTTAACAATAGTATCAAAACTAATTCCAAAATGATACACTACCCAAAATCTTATAACAGAATATTCGGTAACATTAGGTAAACTTCATGCTATAATAATCCAATGGATCAATTGACTTTTAATGATCTAGTGCTCTTTTTACTATCAGAAAACAAACCTAGGAAACATGAAGGAACTCTGGAATTATTCAAGGCGTTGTTCGAACGCGATTACTCGAGGCTTACTCTACTAATTAATATCCTTGCTGCTTTGCTCACGGCACTAATCGTAGCTTGTATTGGAGCCTTTGTTACAAATCCATGCATATTTACAATTGAGTTCGTTATATTCCTGATTACGGTAGTTATCCTTCTTTTTGCCCTAATATTTGATAAATTTAAAGAGCTTTCCAGACTCAACATTGATTACCTCGATATCATACGACTCTATTATCAATTGGATAAAATACTACCATGATAGCAAGCGAAATCTTCCTCATCTTAATCATAGTTGTTGCGTTTTTTGCAGGATTATTTTCCTTCATTGTTTTTGGTTTATTTTTGGGCCGTGAAATACGAGAAAGAGAAGAAAAGAGAAGGTTAAGAATTTTAAACAAACTCGGTGGAGGAGAAGACGTTCGAATTCAAATTCGCAATTCCCTAAAGCATCTGGATGCCGAGAAAGAAAAAATAGACGAATTTACCGACTTTCTTGTTCCTCTCTGGAATCAGAGACTACGGACGATACTCCACGATAAATATAAGAAGAGAGAGCTTTTTAGTTATTTAAGTCATATTAAGTTCTAAAAATAAATAGCATAAACTAGGAGCTAGCATGCCTATTCTTACTCAGTACAGTATAGTTTGTCAGGTTCCCGGTGCTGAGCCTTACACAGTATGCGCGTACAATGGCGCAGGATTTATCCCAGGTTCTTGGTATCACTCAAGCCAACTTGCCTGAGGGTCATTATCGGGTGGATACAGGAATGCGGCGAGGCGTTTGTTAGTGTCAGTGGCCAAACACAAGCCGCCTATGCTGACTTCAGACCCAATGCAGCCAAGCATCACCTGAAAGAGGAACTGTTGAAGGGCTCACAGGAGCAAGTCGCAGAACTGCCATCTGGTGCGCTGGGCGAGAAGCCCCTCGCTCACGATACCTGGGAGAGGCTTTCTCAACTGCCGCCTCTGCTCATCGAGGATGGTCCTTATTGCGGGCTCATTAAGGAGGCTAGGGATGTGTTTGTCGATGGGCACTTCTATGCTTGCGTTGCAATGTGCGGGATTTCGTTTGAGAGGTTTCAGCGGGACAAGGCCGCGCCGCATGGTGCCACGCAGAAAGACAAAATGGGCAGAGTCAGAAGCATCTTGAAAAAGAATAAGGTCCTCTCACAGAAACTCTCTCCTTATGCAAGAGCATGGCAGAGTTGCGGAACAAATACGCACATGGACATGGGCTGAATCCCAAGGAAGACGCCCTCAAGTCGCTTGAATGGATGCACTCCTTCATAGACAACGAAACCAACTTGATGCGGGATTATGTAATTGTGGATGGAATACTGAGTCGCAAACACGCTTCAGGGGATATGGAGGAGCAGTAATGAGTTCAATATCACAACACACTTTGGTAGTCCTAGCCCCATAGTGCTTCATCTTGCTAATGATTGAGCCCTTCAGTGCCGTAGGATTGAAGCTACGCGGCATCTCCCCAGCCTCGCGTGGCTCACCAGGGCTGACCCCAGACCCAGGGGCCTTTAGGGGGTTTAGCCTCACGGAGATTTAGGGGCTAGATGTGTAGCGACGTGGCGAGTCCAATAGGAGACTGCAATAGGGATTGGCTGACGTAATACTGCTAAGTCCAACAAAAAGCCAGTTTGTTACTGATTGACTTGCCCATACGGGCTGTGTAGCTAAGCTTAAGCCTTCCTCCCAACCGGAATCACATAGAGAGGAGCCTCGTTATCTGGCATAGTCAGAATGTCCTTCAACTGGTCATCGTAAAAAGCGCCGACAGTCACTAGGCCAAGGTTAAGAGCGATTGCTTGTAGGCAGATATTTTGGGCAGCATGACCTGCCTCCATATGTACATATCTGACACCCCTATCACCATACTTTATGGTTGTTCTCTCATAAACAGCGGCTATAATAATATCTATGGCAGCATCGCTAAGCCACACTTGGTGTAGGGAAGCATCGCCCAGTTCTGCTCTCACGTCCCCATCCCTGACTTTGACGAGTTCGTGTCTCTCCGGTTTGTATTTATACACACCAGTACCAAGACCCTCGACATTACCCACGACTACATAAGTTTCCAGTGGATATAGCGCGCCAGCAGACGGGGCGGTGCGTCCTCCCCATTCGCTGGTTATCCCTTGAGCTGCCCAAAGAAGCTGAGCAACTTCAGCAAGCGTCAAAGGTACATTGTCGTATTCCCTGACCGATCTTCTGTTGAGGAATGCTTCCTCAACAGAAACTTTGCTCTCCAATCTTGGTTCTGGCAATTTCATAGTCATAGGCTGTGTTGGCGTTGGCGGGGCTGCTTTTGTTGGCGGCCGTTGAATTATAACCGGACCACAAGCCAATGGCAACAGAACCGCCAGCAGCACTATAAGCAGACAGCTCATTTTCATTTTCCTCTCCTTGCCAACAACCGCAAAAATCGGGGGTCTCTGCTCCCACCCTGAATATACTTCAATTCTAACAGGAAATACTCTGGCATTCGAGTTAAGGTAAATTTACTTCTTCTCGAGCAGCTATAAGGGTGGCCAGTTGGCTGCTTTATCATAGTAAAGAGCTCAAAACGTCGGGAGGTGTGATCATACTTTCAGATGTTTTGTTTACTACTAGCAGGACAGCAAGGTTGACTCGGGCCGTCACATTGTACTTACTTGAGTAATGAAGAGTACCGGTACTCAATGTGGATAATCATTTTTTTGGTTAGTGTAGTAAAGTGAGGATAAGGTACTATCAAGTATCTAATTGCCAAAATGCTTGACAAGTATTTAATGCGGGGTGAAGCTAAAAAGTTCTTAAAAGCAAAATTTGATTTAATAATGATAAGGAGCGAACACAAATGTAATTTATCTCTTTTGCCTCCGAATGTCTAATAGATGAATAATTGGGGCTTGCAGTAATAGAACATTTGTGTTATAATACCTCTATAAATTGAAGTAGGGAATTATGGATGTTGATAAACAAAAGGCATTGGAACTGGCAATAAGCCAGATAATAAAGAAGTACGGAGAGGGCTCTGTAATGAAGCTTGGAGAGCTCTCAAAAAAACTGGCAGTAGAAGCTATCCCAACTGGTTCGCCGGCATTAGATATAGCACTAGGTATTGGTGGTATTCCACGTGGTAGGGTAACTGAGATTTTTGGTGCAGATTCTTCTGGGAAAACAACTCTTGCTTTGCATATCATTGCTCAGGCACAAAGACTTGGTGGACAGGCTTTCTATATAGATGCTGAAAACGCCTTTAGCTGTGAATACGCTGCTGCTTGTGGTGTTAAATGGGAAGAATTACAAATATCTCAACCGGATTGTGGTGAGCAAGCGCTGGACATTGCTGAGGAATTAATAAAGAAAGCATGTGTGGACATCATAGTAATTGATAGTGTTGCGGCTCTAGTACCAAGGGCTGAGATCGAAGGCGAAATGGGTGATTCTCACCTAGGTTTACAGGCAAGATTAATGTCTCAAGCTTTAAGAAAATTGGTGGCTGCAATGAATAAATCTCAAACTGCTGTAATTTTTATTAATCAATTGAGGGAGAAAGTAGGAGTCATTTTTGGTAGCCCAGAGGTTACACCAGGTGGCCGAGCCCTAAAATTTTATAGCACAGTTAGAATAGATTTGAGGAAGGGTGATGTTATCAAGCATGGTTCTGATATTATCGGTATCAGGATTAAAGCGAAGGTAGTTAAAAATAAGGTAGCACCACCGTTTCGCTCTGTTGAGTTTGATCTGATGTTTAAATCAGGTATTAGCAGAGAGGGTGATCTTATTGACCTTGGAACTAACCTCAACATTTTTAAAAAGTCCGGTACATTCTATATCTATAATGATGTGAAGCTGGGACAAGGTAGAGAAAATGCTAAAGAATATCTTACAGAACATCCTGATTTAGCTGATGAGATTGAATCACAAATACGAACCGCTACTATAAATAAATAATGAATTTAAATTTAAAGTGGCTAAAATTACCAGTATTCAGTTCGCCTAGATAATTACATTTAATCCAATCGATAACGTTTCAATTTATTGATATTTATGTGTATGCTCAACAAAACGATGTAAAGTTCAACACCGCAGGTGGCCCAAATGTCATAATTTAGGAACTATTACATCTTCTGCGGGGTAGTGTATACTTTCTTTGCCATGTCATTGTTATTTCAGATTCTAACGATTGCCACCCTTATCATGAGTGTACCAGGTGTACTCATGTGGTTCGGTGTCAAACCACGAGATATAGCGCAGTTTTTAGCAAAGCGAAGGATGGCTATTGGTAGATACAGCTACTTTATATTTGCTTGCACATTGACGGCATTCTATATTTTCGTCCTCATTTCTGTTCCTATTATCCTACATTTCTTTAATACCAAATGGCTCGTCTTGTCGGGCATAGTCCTCTGGTCATTGCTAGGTGTGTGGCTTCCTATACTTCGAAGGCAACACTCATGGAGTACTAGATCTACAAAAATGATCAACATAGTGGGTAGATGCTTAGCCGCTATGGTACTGATTGGATTCTGGCTAGTCGTTTGGCCTGATTGGCGTACGCCTCTGGTAGTCACGGTATTAGCAATAACTGCTTTGGTTGCTGGCTATTTAGTTAAGTATCCTCAAGAGTCAAGGCGAGTCTTCCAGAAAGCGATGCAACTCGTGGCTGAGGTTAAGTTCGTCAAAAGGGAAAAGGCTTTAAAAGATCGAGAGGACTCAGATCTGTCAGGGAATCGCAAATGATGGAGACTCGTTACACAAGATGGCTTTTTGTTTGTTTTGGGTGATGACCCGACTGGCGTGTAAAAATGAACGGGCGTAAGATACCTCTTGGAGGACAGAATAGGTTCCAGGAGAGGGTTAGAGTGGTCATTAATGGGAATATTATCCAGCTATAGTAACTTTCTTCAGGATACCTTAGCGTTGTGTAAGCCCTGACTGGTAACTTTAGGAACACCATCAATTCCTATTTGAAAATAAGTTTCCAATGCTGTTTCGATATATCTTCCCTAAATTGCTTAAGACAATTCTTAAGCAATTTAAAGCATTCTACTGAAAGCGAACTGCTGGTATAAATTCTACGAGAGATCTCTCCTACCAATAATTCATCGGCTGTTATTTGAATAATCTGAGGCAGTTGAATATATGTATCTAATGTAAAGCACCTCTCCCAATCAGTAGGTACAAAGAATACTTTTTTCTGTGGATTACATCCTTTCTCTACACCTTCATAATGTTTTGATTGAGACGTTGTCTTGAGAACAAGACATACCGAGTCCGAATCCACAGCATTTAACACAACAAAGAGTTTATCTCTTTTAAAGCCATCTTCAAACTCAAAGTTCTTATAGCAGAGAATTTGTCCAGGGCACGGCATGATATCTGCACCAAACTACTCAGTTGGCTCAATACCTAGATTCCGTACAACCTCGAAGTGTTCTTTAAGCGAAACCTTGGCCACGTCTAAGCCAATTATTGATTTATCGTCTATTGCAAGGAGGTAGTCTATTGGCTGATTCAATCCCTTCTCTTTAATCGTGATGTCCCAGGGTTGTCTTGGCAAATGAGAGACCTCTGACATCTGCCATGCCTTTGCATTTTTGTATATCAAAGCCAAGTCTTCCATGATTTTCGCTTCCCGAGGTGTAAAAACTGACATGTCAGGCGATTCTATCGCTCGAATCTCCAACTCTTTATAGTTTGGGGCAAAATCATCGGTTTTGGGTCTCAATGCTAGCTTACCGTTAAAATCATGAGGCACATTTCCCTCTCTTAATTCCAGCCATAAATCCTTTGGCACGGGACCCTTCTGAAATGCGTAGTACTGTAGTCCAATAGAGGGATATCCTGTTTGCTTGAAGTGATTAAAATCGAGGAAATAGAGAAGCTTTGAAAGCTTAGTCAGATTTAAGTGCTTTATATTCTGTGCGAAAAATAGCAAAGCGTTGAGCAGTTTCTGCCTATAGACACCAGTTGACATAAAATTGTACCTTAATATTATGTTAGCACGTGTCAATACCAATATCAAACGCTATTGCATCAACCAGAGATTGTAAGAACCTCGTTGTAGTAACCGCCATCGTAAGAATGGTTATCATAGAGGGCCATAAGGAAACCTGACTATCTCAAGATACAATATGACGTTTTATGTTCCAATGGATTTGGTAGTCTTGCTCCGGACTAATCGAGAAAGTTTCCCCCAATTTAGTGGTGTTTTCTGACTAATGTCCTCTTAATTTCCCTCGGAAAAGTTGCAACACCTTCTGCACATATCCCCCCAGCATAGTCCACATGAGTAAGATGGTAGTGGCTCACGTGGTGTTTGACAATATTCGCAGGAGGAGTAGAATGGATTTGAGGGTCGAAATATAAAAAAACATAAAAAATAAAGTTAATTGGTTGGAGGCAGTGTGGAGGTGAAAGAAAGGCACGATTAATCGTTCGATAACGTAGCGATTAGAAGTGCCTTCTTTATTTGTGAGGGAGTGAAGAGGATAGAAACTGACACCGAGATACATAGTCCGGCGGTCAACCATCAAACAGGAGGAGGTGTGGCTATGGGAAAAACAGAAAAAAGTTATTACGAGACCTTATACGAGGCGGCAGCCATATTGAACTCGGCTCGTGCTCCTGAGGAAGTGCTCCATTCCTTGGTTGAAAGTGTGGCAAAGGCCCTTGAGGCGAAAGGCTGCTCGCTTATGCTTCTTTCGCCGGACAGAAAGCTACTGCTACATACCGTAGCCTGCGGGCTCAGCGACTGGTATGTGCGAAAGGGCCCAGTATCAGCGGACAGGAGCATTTCTGAAGCATTGGAGGGAAAACCAGTAGCTGTCTTAGACGCAACCAAGGATGAGCGGATCCAATATCAGGAACAGGCCAAGAGGGAAGGTATCACATCTATCCTGTCGGTGCCAATGCCACTCAGAGAGGAAATCACTGGGGCAGTTAGGGTGTACACTGCAGAGCCACGTCAATTCACTACAGATGACATCTACTTTGTAGGAGCGATTGCCAATCTGGGTGCTATTGCTTTGGAAAATGCCAGGCTCTACGAATCATTACGGAAAGACTACGACACGTTCAGGCGGGAGATGCTAGAATGGCGCTCTGCCCTCGGCGAAGAATGGATGGCCGAGAAGTCGGTGGTTCCTTCGGAAGAGTAGGGGATGAGGCAAGTTCCAGGTGAACAAGACTCGGCATCGCAGGGTGTGGCGTCAAGTCTGACTGCGAAGTAAAAAGGTGAAGGCGGGCACAATGATAAGGATTATGGTTGAAAGGCGTTGCCAGCCAGATAGGGAAGCGGAACTAGAGAGCCTGTTGCTGGAGCTGAGGACCAAGTCCATGAGCCAGCGTGGCTACGTCTCTGGAGAGACGCTCAAGTCAATAGGCGACCCCTCACTGTGGCTGGTGATCAGCACCTGGGTAGATGTCGACTTGTGGAAAGTATGGGAGACTATGCCGGAGCGTCGCGAAATAGAGAGCAGGATATATCCTTTGCTGATTGGTTCGGAGAAAATATCCATCTTTAGCTTTGCTAGAGGGGGAGGTGCAGAATCCGCCCACACTATTGACAGGGTAAGGCAACTTGAGCGGTGAATATCATCCAGGAAAGAAAGATAGCCTACGGTGGGGAGTGTCTGTGAACTATGGTCTGGTGCTGCTGAGGTCAACCTTAGCTTTGGGAGGGTGTGCCAGAGCTGAAAACTCTTAGGAGGTGAACGGGAATGCCTATTTACATCATGCTAACTACGCTGACAGAAAAGGGAAGAAAGACCATAAGAGCTAAACCAGGGAGAATAAAAGAAGTCAACAAACAGGTTGAGGCGATGGGGGTTAAAACATTAGATCAATACGCTGTGCTGGGCCCGTATGATTTCGTGAGCGTCTTAGATGCTCCTGGGAATGACGTCATAACCAAGGTAGCCGTTGAGCTAAGCGCAAGAGGCACCCTCAACACCATGACAATGGTGGCTACCAATGTTGACGACTTCATAGCCAACTTGAAGAAAACGTGATGTCCGACAAACTGTACACCCTCCTGAAGGGTCGTTGCCACTAGTATGCTACCGAAAGCCGCCCACTTAGCATATGGAATAGTAGCTAAGAAAGCCATCTGGAAGCAAAAAAAATTTATAATCGACTAGAGAATATGCTTTCCGATGAGGACAGGTAGCGATGATAATAGAACACAAGGAAAACATCAATTCAAATTTTAATGGAACAATTATTGATACAGAGTTTATTGGAAGTTTTAACAGATTCTACTCTGTAGATGATACTCGGCGATATATAGATACTAAGCTGATTATATTTGGTTTTATTAACAAAGAATGCCTGCATATTCATTGTGCCAAAGGAATGGAAGGAATCGCTGAATTAAACCTGAAAACCCGTGAAATTATCGATAGCTTGAAGAGACCATTATCTTTACTTGCATTTCATTGTGCCGTCACAGCTGGAGTTCTGTTTCACGTGCTTGGGTTTAAGCCCTTTATTTATGGAGAACTTGATACGGAGAAGGCCGAACAAAAGGCTGAAGTGGTTAAAAAATTAAACATAAGCAACTACGACGACCCATTTTTCAGTGATGGATTTGCATGCTCGAAGGCATGGACGAATTTACAATTCAATGAAGCGATATCTCATAACAGAGCTTGCCTTCTTAAGGAAAGGGACATTCTGATTAAGAGAAATTATAGGACACCAGATAACTGGTGATTCAGCCGTTTTAGCTCCTTTCTCGCTCACTAGGTGAAGCCAGAGACATATCCCTGTGCATGTTGCTCTTATATACAGGAGTTCACAGATAGTTAGTAGTGGGAGCTGGCATGTGAAGACCCGCCGGGCGGGTCAATTCAAACAATAAAGAATGGACTGTTACGGGGAATAGAAAACAAAATTTACTGAATCATGATCAAGAAAGCCAGAAAGCTAGAAGAAAGGGGTTCAGAATGTTGCTAAGCATTGAACAAGATAGCATAGTTCCCGATCAATACTACAGCGTAAAGAACAATCACACTTGCAGCAGCACTTGCGGCAATCTTCTGGGAAAACCTGCGTAGCAGATATATGAGAAGAATGGAGGCAGCAATAGTGAAGATTTTTACGGGCAGGAACATACCATTTCGGAACAGTAGCACTATAAAAGGGTTACCCTCATAGACATACCCGCCGCCAACATACACCTGAGTAATAATCGCATCCCACAACTGAAATGCAACTGCCATGATAACCAGCAGCCGAATATTCAGTTTTTGAAATGCTTTGCTTAGCGGAGTCATTCTTTCAAAGCAATAACATATTACTAAAGGACTAAAAGAACTAGTACAGAAGTACTTAGTGGTATTATTTCTTAACTTATGTAAAAAGTCAAAATGGTGTAAGGGTCCATAACACAAATACTCATTTTGTTACCTCTTGTTACCTCAGCCTCCGAAATCTTAGGTATCGGGTGGAGCATAGTGGCCTCAAGTGAAATGACGTTTAGTATATGGAATAACTAAAGGAGATGGCTAGCGTTTTGACTCCTATGAAGGAGGAAATCATTATCGTTTCGTATTGGCGGTGGTGCTTATTTGTCGAACATATTATAGAGATACGTCATAAATACAAATGCCCCGAGTAACCTCGCGCTCCTGGTTTTGCTTTGTCCCCCGCCTCCTTCGGCTTGCGCCTAGCTTACGCGGGTTCCTCTACAATCCCGGTATTCGCTCAACTACTCGGAGCAGTGAAAAGTATACCATAATGCCACTATTATAAGTGTCCGCAATCTATCTGAACTAGCTCAAGCGGCCCGCGAAGGCTCTATGATAAATGTCGTGGAAAAATTTTATGAAAAAATGAGGTGGTAAGAATCCCAGAACGCAGGAAAAGTAAAGGACGGAGGTCTTAACACCAATGGCTAAAAGCCAGGAAAAGGGTACCACAATTCTATTAGGGCTTAAAGGGTGTAAGGTAGGAACGGTGACTGAAATTGAAGGGAGGTTAATAGTGGAGGTAAAGGCTGAACAAAGGAATCCAGTCTGTCCTTATCGTGGCTGGTACAGAAAAGGGGGCAAGTCCAGGGGGTCATAACTCAAAAATGGTACAATGATGTGAGGCAGGTCAGCCAAATCTGCAATGTAAAGGAACGGAAAGGGAGCAGGAAGTGAGTTTACGGTGGGATGATGAACTCCTATCTTTTTTCCCTGATAGGAAGAGAAACGATAAGTTAGCCCTTGTCGACGTACTTGACGTCGACCATGAACCTGAGTCACTTCTCTATGAAGAGCTAGAAGAACATATTACAGGAGAAACTTCTCTTTGGGAAAATGAGGAATCTGAAGAGGATTTGCTCGGCAAACCCGGACCAGAAGCCAGGTCTGCGCTGCAGCCACGAGAGGAAGGGCTAGGCGTTCAGGAAGCAGTGGATGACCCTCTACATACATACCTCCGCGATATAGGCAAGGTCCAGCTTATCACGGCAAACGATGAGAAAGTATTAGCCAGTAAATTAGAAGAAGCCACGTACCTTAGAAAGATCGAGGAGCTTTATTTTAAACAATACAATAGTTATCCATCAACAGAAGCTATCATAATTTTTTTGCTTAGGCATCTGCTTGCTGCTCAACCCTTAATCGACATTCTTACTGAACGGCTTGAGCTTCCTCCTGAAAATAGCTTTGTCAGGAATATTCGTAACGAAAAGCTAGAAGCTGCAATCAATAGCGTAATCAACCAGACGTTGATTAACGATATTTCAGAAACCAGTGAAGAAGACATCTCTGAAGTAGAACAGAAATTAATCAGCGTCTCCTTGAATAGCCGCCTTTTGCCTCCCGAACTGTTAACTATTATTGGAGATGAAACTTCATGGCGCAAGGTGGGGTCTATCGTTAGTGAGCCGATTAATCCCAGGTTCCTTTCCCAACTCCAATCTAAAAGTCAACAGTTTAAATCTTTTTTTGACAAGGTTAAAAAAACAGCGGAGGAATCCGGAAAACATCTTACTGAAGCAAATCTACGACTGGTAGTCAGCATTGCCAAAAAATATGTCCATCATGTAATGCCACTCCTTGATCTTATTCAAGAAGGGAACATTGGACTACTCCGAGCCGTGGAGAAATTCCAATACAGAATGGGCTTTAAATTCAGTACTTACGCTACCTGGTGGATTAGACAGGCTATTACCAGGGCATTAGCTGATCAGTCTCGCACCATTCGTATTCCGGTACACATGATGGAAACTCTCAATAAACTATATAGGACAAATCGTCGCTTAACCCAGGAATACGGGCGTGAGCCAAGTTACGAGGAAATCGGTAGAGATATGGAGCTCTCCCCTGAAAAAGTAAGTGGAATTGTAAAATTGTCTCAAATGCCAATGTCTTTAGAAATGCCTATTGGCGAAGATGGAGACAGTCATATTGGCGATTTTATTGAGGATCGAGATACCATGTCACCAGCCGATGCGGCGTCAGGGGCGCTGCTCAAACAACAGCTTCAAAACGTCCTTAAAGAGCTCACTTATCGTGAGCGAAGGGTTCTGGTACTTAGATTTGGCTTGGAGGACGGAAGAGCTCGAACCCTGGAGGAAGTCGGCACAGAATTTCACGTAACACGGGAACGAATTCGCCAGATTGAGGCTAAGGCACTACGGAAGCTTCGCCATCCCAGCCGCAGCCGAAGGCTTAAAGATTTCCTGGATTAAATCGGTAAGCTTTACCTGGTACAAGGATACTGAGGGTAAATAGCTGTTCAAATAATCTCACTAGATGGCTAACGACTCAATAGTGATTATTTGCGAGGGTGAGGCCGGTATTGATTTTCGTCTCGAAAAGGGTCAGTTCTTGAGTTGTATTGCTGTCTTACTTTCATAAGAGAATATAGTGGCTGAACCTCGATATTGACCTGAACGTCTACTTTGCTTGATGGTTAATTTGACATTAAAAACAGCGTTTAGCGTATTTTAATAGCTAAAGCTCGCAAGATAAATCAAGAGGAAACCGACATTCTCCTTTTATCAGCAGGTTATACCCCTAGGAGGATAAAGATTCATAAAGTGCATTAGGTATTAATAATATGCTGACAAGAAGTGGTAGTGGGCTTACCAAACTGTGAACGAAATAGCGTTTCGTACAATAAGCGATACCATATGGGCTGGAGTGGTGGCCCACATGTGTGAAATATCAGGTTAAGAGTCAACTTCAGACTTCCCGACCGCTGATTTGGATGTTGGCCGCCTTGAAATGACCAAGCCTTTCTTACCAAGGCACTAGCGGCGATTGCGTGATTATTGAAAAGGAACGTCAGAAGCTCTACAATTTAAGTGATAAACTGGAAAGGCTGAAGCAACAAATCCTTAAACTTTAAGGAGGAAAAAGCAATGTGTGAGAAGATACTTGTTCCATTGGATGGCTCCAAGGTAAGTGAGGCAGCCTTGCCGTTTGTCGAGGAACTGGTATCCGAGCTAAAGCCAAAGATAGAAGTTACTCTCCTTCAGGTAGTATCCTCGCTAACTCACTATGTCGTCGCCGGTGAGGCCAGTGTTCCCGTTGCCTATACCGAGAAAGAGCTGGAGCTAATTAAAAAGCAGGCCATAGATTACCTTGAAAAGACTGGCGAAGGCTTGAGAAGCAAAGGGGCCATTGTGAAGACTATGGTGAGTACTGGCAATACTGCTGAAGAGATTATTAAAATCGCTGACGAACTCATGGTTGACCTGGTCGCTATGTCAACACACGGACGGTCAGGTCTCAGCCGATTAGCCTTCGGGAGCGTCACTGATAAAGTACTACGCGGAGGACATGTGCCGGTGCTCATGATAAGAGCACCCAAGGAAACCATGCAAACGTAACTTTCTCACCAGCACCAGGACTATGACCAACCTTCGTGTTGTTACTCCTGCTGCGACGATAAGGCAAAGCTACGCTCTGAACACGATAGGGAACCAATAGACAAAATCGCCTCCTTTAACTGCTATCGATCTCTTTGTAACCATAGTAAATGTCACACTTGTCGTCTCTAAGAAGAGTAATTCTGTCGGGCTGGACTAAAGGGCGAAAAGTTCAACTTGATTGTGTTATTGTTCCCATTATTGCCATTAAAAGCACCCTCTCGTATAATTCCCCTATAAGGAGAGTTAAAATGCAAAAGGAGAATATGAAATTATCTGTAGAAGAACTCGAAAACAGAGATAAGACAGCCCAAAGTAAGTTTGAGTTCTTGAGATTGCGGGAGGAAATCACTACATTTATCAAGAGTCCTCAATTCAAGGCGCTTTCCCAAGGGGATAAGAATCGGGTTGAAGATTTGCTTGTTAAAGTAATTGCCAAGGAAGAGCAGTACAAAGGGTGCGATCCATGGAAAGTAATCCTAAATCACTAATAAAGAAGCCAAATTACGGTTCTTTAGATTGTTTCAGTTCTTCCTAAGTGAGCCAGTTACTTTTAAGGTCCAATGATGTCACTAATTGTCCAGAATGTGCAGTGAGTGGAAGAAAATTAAGTGTGCTTACTGAGTAAAAAATTGTGAGAGCAACCAAGAGACTGATAGAATATTAGAGTTCCTTCGAAGTAGTCAAAAAGGAAATACATGTTGTCTTTTTGGGTTCTGGAGCATAAAAAACAGAGCTATGCCAAGGTCCACAAAGCAGAGTGTGGTTGCTGCAAGAATGGTAGGGGTCCAAAGGCTAGCCATCCCGGATTTTGGCACGGACCATTTGAGACTTACATAGAAGCTCAGGCGGCTGCCAATAAAATTCGAAGGTATGTTGACAATTGCAAACTATGCAAGCCTGAATCATCAAGGTAGCTTCTCATTGAACTAAAGCCTGCATTGTTACATAGAGCCCAAATTGCTTTCACTTAGCAGTTGCACCAGTTTGATACCTTCAGCCTCCCAACACTAGTCAAGGTGTACATTATTCCAGAGATAATTCACTGGCTATCTGATCAATGTTCAGTGGCAAAGACATCGACCCATCAATCACCCTGAGTTGCAGATCCTCTACCAGTGCAGCAAATTTCTCAGGGGTCATCAATAGACAACCACGATTTCGAAAAAAATCTCTGATCTCTGTTTCGCTTCTGCTGTAATCCCGAGCCCACTTCGATAACGGTATCACCGCAACACCTTCAGGCAAACCCCTCGTACCTATAGCAATAAGCACAGTGTCAAAGGGAGCCTTTTTGCCCAGGGCGGATTTAAATCTGGTGGCCCCTTCGTACAACGGATATCCTCGATGCGTTATGAGTGAAGAGAGAGCACCAGAAATAGAGTCTACTAACCCATCGGTAAACTTTTCCTTGATGAATTTGTCTGCGGCTACCATCTCAATAAGCCGGGCATTATCCACCTCTTTCTTAATCCTTGCCTTGAGTTCGTCAAGAATAACTGCCTGGTCATGTCCGAGCACACCCTGAGCACGTTGATGAAACACTGTTCCAAGCTCTTCAGAGGCAGCTTTTTGCCCTCTCAGTTGGCACTGAAGCTCTTTGAGCCTTCGGTTGTTTTCACCTTCGGTTTCCATTTCTCCAACTCGTCAACTAAACTGATGGTCATCCTCTTTAGTGTGTAGAATATCAGCTCATCGGAAAAGTTGCGCTCCAGCCAGGCCTCCATACCCTTGAGCACTACCAGGCCAATAACTCGTACCTGGCTTGCCGTAACCTTGTCTTCGCCCTTCAGCAGGGACAAAGCATCTGCAAGCCAGACATTATTCTTGATGGTCGCCTCTAGCTCTCCCAGCTCTTTTCCGGTTTCCAGCGCTTCCTTTTTTAACCTGGCAATTTCATCAATGCCTTCCTCTATCCCTTTACTTAAGTCCTGCTTCAACTCAGCCACGGTATTCTGTGCTACGGCAATCATAGCTTTCATTTCTCGGGACACGGTCTGTCGCTCGTCGGCTATCTGCGCCTTGAGGCTGGATACTTCCTGCTGCAATTGCTGGTTCTGGTTATCAAGCATTGCCGATTTCTCCTGCGCTTTGACTATTGATGCTTCCACCTTATTGAATTCTTGTTGTCTTGTCTGGACAAGCGTCTCTAATCCCAATCCCTTGTTCAGCCGCTCCAGTTCGGTCAATAGCCTGCTATGGAGAGCCTTAGAATCAATGCTGTGTCGCTGAGCCACACCTTTGAGCCGCTCGGCAAAGCCGGAGAGCTCATTTAAGGACATTCCAATCGTTGATAATGCCTTCAAGTCCTTTCTCGCTACAGCCAGCTGCTCTTCATCAGATTGAAGTCTCTCCTCCAGATTCGCGATGCGAGTTGAGAGGTCCCCTTCACGCTGCTCTCTCTCCTTTACCCTCTCAGCTAAGGTATGTTGACGTTTTTCCAGAGCTGCCACCTCATTGGTGAGACTTCTCCTCTTCTTTTCCAGGTCTTCTAGCTCTTTCTGCAGGTCGAGGGCTTTTGCCGCCAGCGGTTCTAATTGGCAGGAAGCCTCCTCCAGGCTTCTAACCTTTTCCTCTAATTCTTCAACATCGAGTCCGGTCCTCTGCAATGCCTCTTTGTACTCCATAGCTGCCCTGACGAACGCCTGCGTTTCGGCATCGCCCGGGGTGAGTGTTTTATACAGGGATAGGCACTGCTGCATATCGCCAGGCTCGAAGCCCAGTTCTTTCAAGCAGTTGACTACAGCCATTCCGGTCACCGCTTCTCCCACGGTTAGCCTCGATTTCCTCACCTCTGCGGCCAGCTCTTTGAGCATCTCTACCTGTTCAGATATATCACCGACCTCGGGATAATTGCCAGCCTTTAAATCTGCGACGACGTTGGCTACCGCACCGGTGCTTATACCAGCCTTACCCGCTATCTCCTTATACGGTAGGCCACTGAAGTACAGTCTGATGACGGTGAGCTGTTTCCTTAAAGATAGTTTCTCCATATATTACACCCCCTACGGTGCCAAACATTTGAATGTTATGAACACCATTTAGATTATCCTATGAATACCACTTGAATATGATGTGAACATCATTTGAACGGTCACTATTTTCTCTCTTTTCATACTTTTATCTCCAGACATGATGCCCTCGTTGCCCTAAAAGAAGAGGTGAGCTACAATGCAGGAAGTGTTGTTTGTTTCTTGGGGAGACTGAAGCTGAGGTTAAAAGTTCTGTCTATTGTACACTTAGCTCCACCATTAAGCCTTCCAAAGCTAAAACTAGTCTATCACACCTTTTGACTCGTTCAAATTCTTACACGCAATTAGCTATTCCATTACACCGCTTGATTGAAGGTTTTGTACTATCCTGCAAGGTAGAAAACAAATCTCCCAAAACAATATCTTTCTACAAGAATAACCTCGATAAGTTCGTATGGTTCTTAAACAAATTCGGCATTGATACTATTGACGCTACTACCATCAGAAGCTTCTTAGGCTACTTGAAGGATTGTCCTCACAGATGGGATAGTAAGAATTATCACGCAAATATATATAGGCAGCACATCTTGTTTAGGTTGCCAGTAGATATGATAACTGGCAATGAACGCGATTCAAATGGGATAGGCTGGCCGATATCTCTGACAGAAAGAAAATCTTCATACGCGGTGTTATTATTAACATTGTCGCTGTGGCAGTGACAGCGTTTTTAACCTCAACATATATGCTTATTGCCTTCCAGCTTATATTTTTAATTACTGTGGCAGATGTATTATTTTACCTCTTGCGGCGGATATCAATAAGCAGCAGAAAGAAGAAATAGCGAAAATCACCAATGCTACCTTGATGCTTTCAACAAATGCCCCATAATATTCTGGTACTATCTGCGCCGTGCCCATATGCAATGAAAACAAGAGCATCAGTACCCCCATCCCTAACGTTATACCAACATCCCTTGAAGTTGACTGGAGTGCTGAACCAACCCCGTAATATTTTCTTTCTATTGAACTCATGATAGCGTTTGTGTTAGGTGATGCGAAAAGGGCTATACCGAAGCCAATCAAAACCTGACTCACAATAAAAGGTAAAAGATCGGTACCTTCGGTCGCATTAAACAAGAGCAAAATGCCAACCAGTGTTAATGCAATTCCGATCGATGCAAGCATACGTGGCTGCATTCTATCCGAAAGCTTGCCTGCAAATGGTGAAAAGACTGCCTGCATAACAGGTTGAGCAAGCATCACAAATCCTGCATCCTGCGGACTGAGTCCTCTTATGTACTGCAAATAGAGGCTCAAAATAAAAGCTACAGGGAATGTTGCACCTTGAAAAAGTAATTGTGAAAGGCCTGAAAACGCAAACATCCTGTTCTGTGCGAGCACGCGTATATTCAACATAGGGCTTTCAACCCTCAGTTCCCATACGATGAACGCAGATAATGCTACAATCCCTACAACAATAAGTACTATACCGTCCGTTGACGGCAATAAAGAAAATCCGTACATAAGGAAAAAGAGCGTAGCACCAAATAACAGAGAGCCAATAATATCGTACTTATCTCCTTTAGCTTCAGCCCATTCTCCCCGCACTTTCGCAAATAGTAATGCTAGAACCGGTAACTGAAGGATGAAACCCAAGTAAAAAATACTTCGCCAGCCGAAATTTTGAGTTAATAATCCGCCAATAGTCGGCCCAATCGACACTCCCACGTATACTGCGGCTACATTCCAGCCCAGTACTTTGCCCCGCTCATTATGGGGATAAGCAGCACTCAACAATGCTGTCGAGGTGCCCCAAACCATGGCTAAACTCGCGCCCTGTACTACCCGCAGCAATATAAACATCAGTGAAGAATTAGATAATGTTGAAAGAAGCGTCGACACCGCAAACAAAAGGAGCCCTATTGTATACATTCTCTTTCTTCCGGTTATATCAGCCAGACGCCCAAGAGGAAGGGTGCAAACTACCAGAGTCAGGTTGAAGGCATAGTTAACCCAGCCCAATTCAATAGCATTCATGGATAATTCGTTTCCGATTGTTGGGAGTGCAACGGTAACACCACTCAGCAATATCGGACCCGATACTGATGCCAACAATACGGTAATAAAAATGTATTGTCTTTCTTGGATTTTAGATAGTGCAGTCCGCATTTTTATCAACATTGTTTGGAGTTTTGTTTCAGCGATGTACGAAGAAAATATGCTTATGAAATTGCTAATGGCATTGTATCATAGCAGGCTTCAGAGTTCTTCCTTTGTCCAGTTGCCTGGTGCTTTCACGTGCTATCCCCAAACAAATACTGCTATATATCGATGACCTGCTAAATACTTATAACATTTCTAGATTATTCCACAAGCATATTCCAATAGGCTTAATCCTTTGCCAAATGCGAGAATTCGCGCATATAAATAACAGTACGCTCAAATCCATGAAAATGAAAAGGTGTTGTGAGATTCTACCTTATGAAAAGTACGAAATAAGAGATAGTATTGCCTGGCTATAGGGTGCGAGGATGCAGTTGAAAGCCATAGGAAGTTTGGGCCAGTGGATAATATTAGGATATAGTTTCTTAATGACTGGCCTAGTCTTTTTGGGAGAGGTCAACCTAACCAAGACTTTTGAATTAGTCTTTAAAGTGATGGATAATTGAACTAAATAATACAGGTGGTAAGAAGCTCTGTAAAAAGAGAGAGTCGGTTAGGCATGAGCATAGCCAGAGTCACTTTAAGTTTATTATTGGGAGTCATCCTCGTTTTGCTGGGTTTTGTTCTTGAGACAGCCCCTGCTTTAGCAGAGTGGGCAGAACCAAATACCGAAGATGCTCCAGCCATACTGGGATTGTTTGTTGTTGTTACCATACTAACCTTGGGTTTCATCGGAATTTTGTATTCAGTTGGGATACTCAAACATAACGGTGGTTCAATCTCTCCACTCATTCAGGTAAAACCAGGAACTAAACAGTCAGCTTCTATCCCTCAGGTTAAGCCTTTATCTAAGAAAATTGGCAAGGTTGACCTGTCACAAGGCTCGCTTGTGGTAGGCTTATTACCAGATTATGAACCTACCCCGTTGTTCAAGCGAGGAAGCAGGTTACCTTTAAGCCGCAAGATGCTATTCACCACTACGACGGAAAATCAAATGAAAATGGATGTTCACTTCTTGTTATCGACAACTGATAATTATCGTTCGGGAATACCGTTAGCCACACCGGTGCTCTCCAACATAGAGCCAGCACCAAAAGGTATACCACAAATTGAAGTCACAGTATCTATTGACCAGAGCGGTGACGTCTACGTTTCAGCAATAGACAAGAGGACAGCACAACTCATTGAGCACGAAACGTATTTTTCGGTGAGCGAACATTCAGGTCAGACAAAACTTGACTTATAAAGTGGCATAGATTAACGCTATATGAAAAGAAGGTTTTAGTAATTCGGCTCAGTCGTGTCTCTAATAATTATTATGCTGGTTTCACCAGTATTGGGATTTGATGATGTGTTTAAGAGACATGTGCTGGCTAGTCCGGTGGATAGATTGGCTAAATAAATAGGCTATTTGTTTACCAAATGCGAGAATCCCGCGATAAAAATAGCTGCACGCTCAAATCTATGAAAATGAAAAAGTGTTGTGAGATTCTACCTTATGAAAAGGGAGAAATAAGACATAGTATTGCCGGGCTGTGAGATGCTACGATGCAATAGTGAGCCATAAAAGGTTGGGGCCAGTGGATAATCGGGGTGTAACTATTATGATAATAGGAAGAGAGCCATTCTTGGCTCTCTTCCTTAACCTATTAGACTACGCTAACAATTTGCTATCTCAAGGTGATCAAGAATGGTACTATGGTCTGCTTCGTAAGCCCTTCGGTAATGGAGATATTATATGTGCCGGGTTGTAATCCTGTTGTTTGCCAATTGAACTGCCAGGTCATGGTCAGTGAATCATATCGCATACCGCTTAGCCCAGGGTCATTTATTGGCTCGACGAGAGTACCTGAAACATCCGCGCTGACACGGACTATACTAATGGATGGGTTTGCGTTTGCGCTATCAACCACATTTGTACAATCAGTATACTGCCATTTCAAAGGTATGCTGCTGCCGATTTTATATGCTTTGGCTGCCGAATACGGGGGCAGCAATCCATTATAACCACAATATGCTGGCTGGAACTTGTAAATTTTGACAGTAAGAGAACCGGAGTTATTTTGGGCGTATATGTCATATATCTTGAATGCGATTTTGCTTCCAGTTCCGGTGTAATCGAGGGTGTAGACATGTAATGAATTAAAGTCACCCCAGTCTATATCTCTGTTCCCATCTATCGTCAAGTCCATCAGTCCTGGTTCATACGATAAATAATTATTTATTGTCTTTGTCCATGTACCTGATGGTGTCTGCGAATCATCTTGCGACCACTCTGCATCACATTCTATGTCTTGTGCAGAATTGCCACCGGCGTAAACTGTACCGCTAGCTTCGATTTTATACTGGCCACCATTAACCGTGGTGATATTTGATAATACCACAGGTCCATCACTAGAAGTATTGTATGCCGGCACACTAACTGTATCTACAAGAGTATATCCTGGTGGTACCGCAGCAGACACCGGCGTAGCCAATGGTACTGACAGACCTACCAACATAGCTACCATAGCTAATATATATAGAATTTTTTTCATTTTTCACCCCTTCATTATGTTTTATTTTGCTATTTTCAGCAGACCGACTTACCCCTCGACCTAGAGCAACTTGGACTGTTTATTTCTCGTAATATATTACTTCCAGAGGAAGCCTTTTTACCCAAATAAAAACCGACCAATAAGGCCGGTTTCACTATTGACTCTCCATCACCCAAGTGACCATTTACGGGTGATGTTTCAGCGTCTCCCCTAGGATTATTCAGTTATGACCATCATAATTACATGAAAGACCGCAGCTTGTCAATGTACGTACCACTAAACCTCACTTTAACTAACCAATCTTAACTACGAGGTTAAGCTAAAGCCAGTCACCCTAACCTATTGCGCCACCTTTAGATTCTAATTTGTCGAAGTACAAGCTATCTGCTATAGGCTTAATCGTTTGCCAAATGCAAGCATCTAGGCATTAGGTTAAGGGTATGCCTAAAGGGATGAAAAATGAAAGGGGCTGTTAGATTGTCCTTTAATATAAAGGAGATTTTGAGGATGCGGTGAAAAGTAACATAATGTGGCGTCTGAATTCAGACGCCACATTCGTTGCCTGTCACTTGTACTCCAAACCTCACGAGTCAGCTAACTAGACCCGGTGGGCTGCTTGAGCTACCTTCATTATGTTGGTAGAAATTGGCAGTTCCAGCAGTGCCGCTTCAAGTAGTGATGTCGTATATATCAGGGTAAGTATTGCCAGACAAACTGTTTTTAATTATTGAATTATTCACCGGTGGGATAGGCTCATCGGGAGGGATAAAAGGAGGCCAACCGACATATATTCCATTGCTCATGTTGTTAGTAATGTCATTACCTTGGACTTTGTTGTTATCAGCTCCAGAGACAATAGCAATGCCGTTCCCGTCATTCCCATTTACTGCATTATTATTAATGGAGTTACCATCTGAATTAGAAATGGCAATACCATTGCGTCCGTTACTATTGCTGTGATTTTTGTTAACTGTGTTGTTATCTGCTCCCTCAGTCAGAACAATGCCATTCTGAGTGTTTTCAGTCAGAGTGTTATCTAGCAGTGAATTACCGGAAGATTCCCGAACGGTTATTCCGTTCAGATTATTGGCGCAAGTATTGCCTTTAACCATATTGTTGTGAGAAGCTACGGGAGGAAGTGGAGCCCCAGCGGCATGCAGAGAGATACCGCTACTCGAATGTCCAGTCACAGTATTGCCCATTATAGAATTGCCATCAGAACCAGCAACGCTAATTCCCGCCAGACTGTTGTTGGTGATGATGGTGTTCTTTATTGTATTATTATCAGAGGAATTGCTTACCATGATTCCAACGAATGGAAGCGCACCTGGGCCGTTGTTTGTAATGGTACAGTCTTTAACCACGTTATTATTAGAGTCATTCCAAAGAGAAATGCCATTCCCCGTATTGCTGGTAACGGTTATATTTTGAATTGTGTTTTGGTTAGACCCCGTAAGACCAACACCGAATGAAAAGCCTCGAATTGTACCATTCTTTACAGTTACGCCGGAATGTCCCACAATTTGAACTCCCCACTCAGCTGGAACTGTTTTGTCAGGGTTAGCCGGAGGGTATCTTCCGGTGATTGTGTGACCGTTTAAGTTAACAGTGATATTATTTGCTCCAATGATAAATCCTGTGCCAAGGAAAATCATGTCGGAGGTGAGAGTGAAGTTTTCGGTCAACTCTATTTCACCCTGCGCATATGCTATTTGAGCAGGAATCATCGGCGAGACCATTAGAGCCATAGCTAGCAATAATGCCACTACTGTGCTACGAACAATATTGAATAGCAAACTACGGTTTCTCTTGTTCATTATTATTGGTTGTTTTAACATCTTTTCCACTTTAAGATTCCTCCTTTCTAATAAAATCAGTTCACTGGATTTAGCCTGATTTACCGTTTCGCAAATTAGTTTTACTTTCAGAAAGCATCACCTCCTTTCAAAAAATTATTGTTAGATATAAATCGCCATAATGTACAATTCTGTGGTAGAAATTAATCCTACATGGAATGGGATGCTCCCAAAATGTATAATCATCGCAGGCCGGTCATTTCCCACCTCTCATCATTTCCTCGCGGCAAAGTCTGGCTTTTCAAAAACCCAAATACATCAACCCCCCTTGAAAATATAAAAACCGACCTCTTCAGGCCGGTTTCACTATTGACTCCCTACTATCCAAGTGCCCAAATCCAGATAGTACTTCAACGTCCCCTACGAATATTCTATTATGTAAATAATAGTACTTGGTTATTTACTACCAGTCAAGACCACCAAACCTCACTTTAACTCACCAATCTTAACTACGAGGTTAAGCTAAAGCCAGTCACCCTAACCTATTGCGCCACCTTTAGATTCTAATTTGTCGAAGTACAAGCTATTTGCTATAGGCTTAATCGTTTGCCAAATGCAATGATATAGTGCATTAAAACTTGTCGAATATGCCATAGCACTATGTGTTTCTCAACTCCCTAGAGGTTTGCCTGTAATTAGATAATAAATCAAGGATACAATCAAGGACAATATAGGCAGGCACAGAACTGCAATTAGGATTGCTAAAACTACTAACTTCCATCCATGTAGTCTCTTTCTACGAATTATCCCGATAAGACAAATTACAAGTCCAATACATAGGATGAGTACTCCTGGCAAGTCTGAGTCTATTCCCCAGAGTCCATATAGGAGAGGGGTAAGAAGGAAAGCAATGACACCAATCCCCATTACGATGAAGGAAGCTGTTATTAATTTGCCAAATCTCTCTACTAATCTCTTCATCCTTGCTAAACCCCTAAATCATTTTCAGCTGACTTTCTTTGTTCAAGTTCTTTTATATGCAAATTTTGACCTGCCTCCAATATTTATACCACCTCTTAAGTAAGTTCACAAGCACCATAGCCTCAGGAGAAAGTAAGTGCATCCACACTTAGTAAACCTCAAATTTTGCCACACGTATTGCCTAATATCCGTTGCTCAAGTTTTTCTAACTTTTCCATGCTCCCGGCTTCTGATAATATAGCTATTTGTTGCTACAATGCGGAAATCTCGCTATCTAATAACTGGTACACTCAATCTGATGAAAACTGAAAAGTCTGAGCAGATTTATCCGTATCATACAAGGGAATCTGAGAAGGCCAGGCCATGTATTATTTAACTATATTTATGCTTAATGAAAAGCAACGACAAGATCAGCCGTATCGTAATAATGTACACTTCTTGTAATTTTGCCATTTCGAAATGAGAAGAGCATCACCCAATCATGCTCGTATTTAGTTCCTGTCGCCCTAACCGTACCGCGATTCATACCCTCAACGGCTACTTGTTCCCCATCAGTAATGACCCTCGTTATATTCATAGCTTCAGTCTGCATTTTAGCCCCGAGTTCACTATAAAATTCGGCAACCTCTGCTTTTCCATGTCTTACTTTCGACCATGTTATCTCAGGTAGTGCATTTCTTGTTACTGGCGACTGAAATTCTATGCTATCGTCGAATAGATTTAATGCTGACTTTATATCTCCGCGTCCAAATGCTGCAAAAAGTTCTTTTACTACATTTGAATTGTCTTGTTCAACGGTCATAATTCCACCCCCTGTTACCTAGTTTAATACTGCAATAAAGGTATATGCAATACTATAATTACACTTGCCAAGCGCCATATAGCTTTATTCAGTCCGTCTGACTAATAATACTTATTTATAACCGTATTGTTTAAACAAATCATGGATTGGCCATTCAGTTGCTTCTTGTCTCGCTTGCCAAAGTGCCCTATCTACTTCAAGGAGAAAGGTATCCTGATCTTTCGGCCTTGAGTTAAACATTAATCCCCAGACATATCTGTCTGCAGTACGGACCAGGATAGTACTAGTTCCTGAAAGTGAGCCCGTATGCCACCAATTTGCATCGTCTTTTTGTGGGCGTACATTTAAACCCATACCATAATAATAATCTGCCCCTGCCCACAGAGGCGAGTAGGGGCGAGAAACCATAAGTCGAACCGTCTCAGGCTTAAGCACTGTATTGGGCTTACCGCTATCCAGTACGGATAGAAAACGTACCAGATCAATTGAAGAGGCTATCCAACCACCGTGGCTATCCATTGCTTCAAGATAGAAACCACCATACGGCTCCTGTACACTACCTGAGTCCCCCGGAAATACTGATTTTACTGGGGGCGCATCAGGATTGGAGTGAACCCCTGAAACTGGACAGTTTTTGGTGAGGGTCATAACACAACTGTTGTTTAACAGTAACCACTATAATCAATATATCTTGGAAAATACCTTAAGGCTGCATCTCGAGGACTATGGCGCCATCAAGAATGCCAAAGTCTGCGCCTGCCATAGTACATAGTCCTCCCGTCATCTTATAGAAGCCCTCCGCACTCCAGAGATTACCTGGTATTTTACCTTTAAGTCGCCCACTATGAATACTTACCGGCAGTATATATTGATTTGCAATAGCAGTGCCTGCTCGTGCCGATGTATCGTGTGTAATAAGGTAATTGGGATTGGGAGATTTTCCATCATGACCGTACCCCGCGAGCGTAAGCATGTGTCCACCAATACTTGTATACTCATCAATTGAGGGATTATACGTATACCATCCAATTTGCAACCATGCAGACGCATATCCCCTTATGCCTAGTTTTATCCATTCTAAATCAGGGATAGTTTTCCCAGTTCTGTACTCAGAATCAACAGAACCTATGCCTTGATACTCAAGACGTTTATAACTATAACCTTTCTCTAATATATATCGTTTGAGCCCTCGGCAAAGATTATTCAGAGTTGTGGTTGTGCTTGTATTCATATAATTATATGATCCAAGAAGGTATGCGATATCATGTTGGTCTTTTTTTCTGTCGCGTGAATGAGACGCAAGATTTGGGAATCCATTATTTGACAGCCACATAAGTGAGTTGGATATACTAACAGGAACACAGTATCCTTCTCCTCCGCCTGGAAAACCACCATATGCTGGATCGGTCTTAATATAACTGGGGATGCTATAAATCTTCTCTAAATATAAACCGTCCACGTCGTTCACTAGGAGGCTCACACTTAAATTTCCTATACCAACTAGATACTTCCCAGCTTTGGTTTCCACCTTGGAGAAAGTTATCGTCATGCTAGAGTTTGGTGCTAGTATAATGGCTTTTTTATCGACCTCAATTCCATTAATGGTCAGCACTGCAGTGTAGCCACCTTCGGTACCGCCAGTATTACTAACCTCAGCAGTGATGGTCACGTTATCTCCGGGTTTTGCTTCAGCCGGTGTAATAGATAATTTGCTGATCTGAAAAGAAGCTGAAGTACGAGGCAAAGATTGTAGCGACGGTTTGGGGACGCAGCCAAGATTTGGAATAGCAATTATTATGAATGATATTGCTACTAGGCTAATTATAGGGGAGCCCTTTATGCCAAGCATATTAAAACCCCTTACAGCATCCACTAGATAGCGGCTCAGGTCGATATCATATCATAAATCAGTATTTAGTTTCACCACAGCAAAGGCTCTACTAAAGTACACGATGATCAGGGATAAACTGAATGGCTATTGTGAGAGTCTATGGATTACTAAGCATGGTACTGGGCTAAAGGCTTATGCAATGGAGACGATATTTAGTAAGTTACGTAGGAAGACAGGTATTAAGATACATCCTCACTTGTTGAGACATACGTTTGCTACCTTATGGTTGAAGAATGGTGGAGACACGTAGACTATATTCACCGATTGATAATATTAAGATATAGCTTCTCCACTTAGGAATTGACAGGTACGTGTACGCTAACTATACTAAGTTAGAGTACGCGAAACAAGACCACAAATAAAGCAAGTTAAATTTGGAGGAGTTGGGGTTGTGCAATAAGGGCACTGGAATCGCTGTTTGATGGCGATTATGGTGTCCTTTTTTAATTTTCGAATAGTCTACTAATACGCTGTTCTCATGATTTAGATATATATCAGATAGGAAAGCGGGGAAAATGACCAGAAAAGGAGGTAAATGACAATGGAGATCAAATACTACTGTCAAAACTGTAAGTGTGAACTTACTAGTGACGACAAAGTATGCCCTGATTGCGGTGATATCAAAAAGCAGATAGAAGTATCTATTGACGCTAAGAAGGGAATTTATGGCAACTTGTCTAATGTGCTGACCGAATCAGAGCAGAAAGAATTAATCCGTGTGTCAAAGTTCTTTCAAGAGGAATTGCGTAGGTGGAAGTTTGGAGGGGTATCTGTCAGTTTAAACTTCTCATCTGGTGTTAGTGTTACTTTACACTGGAAAATAGACGGGAAAAATACATAAAACTAGTAACGCATATCTGATCAGCTCCCATCAATTGTACCACCTTTAGCTTCTAATTTGTTGAAGCGCGCATCATCTACCATAGGCCTAATTGTTTACCAAATGCAAGATTTTGGGCATTAGAAATAAGGGACGCCCAATGAAACGAAAAGATGTGGCGGAACGTATTGCGTCAAATTAAACTGTTACCGAAGACCTCCTTATTGCCTCATAATTCCGGTTACCGAGCCAGGACGCTCTGCCAGCCGCCACAACTTCTCCAGATTGTCGTTTATCTGCTTCAGAAGGAGTACGGGGTTCAATCCGTGGTAAGTGGCTGCCAGCTCAGCCTGCTTAGCTTCTGTAAGTACACCCGATTGCACCAAGCGCTGGTAGGGAGTCCGTGCGGTATCATAGACTTTGTGGACTTTGGCCCCGTGCCTGGTCTTGGACACAAGCTTCATAGTTGGCTGAAAGAAGTTAATGTACAGCCGAACCAGGTCATATACCCTCCCCAGACATTCAAAAGCGGCTTTAGAGGCATACCGTTCGTATCCCACCAAGCGGCGTACCACATTGCCATTCTTCTGCTCAACGTGACAGCTATCATTCTTCTTGTAGGAACGAGACCTGGTGAAGGTGATCTTCTCATCACGGCAATAATTATAGAAGCAGTGGTTAATGAACTCGCTGCCGTTGTCCGAGTCTATTCCCAGTAGAGGGAAGGGAAGATGCTGTCTCATACGGTGTACCGACTGCCGTACCTTCTCTTGCCATTTACCCCACACTGGCAGACATTCCGTCCAGCCGCTGGCAACATCTACGGCGCAGAGTGTGTTCAGGTAAAAGCCCTCCACACTCTCCCCGCAGTGAGCTACCAGGTCTGTCTCCATGAATCCAGACTTGTTCTCTTGCCAGTCGGCAAATGTCCTGATAGGTATACAGCTCTTCAGCAGGCTGCCCGGCCGGGTAGTGGAAAACGATTTCCGGCCTCCAATCTTTCGATATGGTCGTAACAATCGGTCTATAGTGGACGGGCTCATCTGGCAGAGTTGCTCTTCTAGAAAGGCATTTATCCGTTGCTCACCATATCGCCTGAGCACCTTCACCATCTCTGGAAGGAAAGGCTGAAGACGTTTGGAGCATAGCCGGTCGCTGGCTTCCCAGACTGCTTTCAGCATCCCTGCCACATCAGAGGCGTATCTCCTTGGTCGACCGCGTCCTTTGCTTATCTTGGGCTGGTTTGCTCTGTTTAATAGCCTGATAGCTGCTTTACGGTGCCGACCTGTAACTTGCGTAAATTCGTCCAATATCTTACCTTTTTCTGCTTTTGACGCCCGTGAGTACCGGAGCCGTAGTGCCTGCACATATTCCAATATACTGCGTCGTGTCACCTTTAACCTCCTTCGGTAACACTAATTTTGACGCAACCACTCCATTTTCGGTAACTTTAATTATGAGTCAATGCGCGGAATTACTGGGGCAGGCCAATAGGTATATAATAGTTCGCATTAATTGCTGATATAAGAAGTAATGTCCATCCGTAACAGAGATTATTTGACCAATCTGTTTTTCAGCTTTATATAGCTAAGTAGCAGAACGCCTGGTAAATAGTTGCAAGTATAGCTATTTTCAAAGGTTTACGGGTACTAAAGGCAAACAATTATGAATGATGCTCAAGAACATAGATATATTACAACGATTATTATAATAACATCCTTTGCTGGCCCACTGCTGTTTGGCTCAATAAGCATTGCCTTACCTGCTATGGCACAGGAACTGGCAATGAACGCGATTCAAATGGGATGGGTAACCTCAGTGTTTTCATTGACTGGATCCATTCTGATATTCCCGTTCGGCAGGCTGGCCGATATCTCCGGCAGAAAGAAAATCTTCATACTCGGTGTTATTATTAACACTGTTGCTGTGGCAGTAACAGCGTTTTCAACTTCAGCATATATGCTTATTGCCTTCCAGCTTATACAGGGGATAGGTTTCGCCATGATGGTTAGCTCAAGCACCGCTATAATAACGTCAGCCTATTCACCACAAGAAAGAGGCAAAATGCTGGGTATGACAGCTGCCGCAGTATATTTAGGAATGTCGCTGGGACCTACATTCGGAGGATTATTGATACATAATTTCGGCTGGAGGAGCATTTTTGCTCCAGCCTTTATATTACAAATACCGGCAATAGTCCTGCTGTTCACTAAAATAAAAAGCGAGTGGGCTGATGCAAAAGGTGAAAAGTTCGATATTATCGGTTCAATATTACTATCAATAATGTTGTTTTGCCTCCTCTATGGTTTTTCATTACTGCCAAACCAATCGGGTATATTGATAATCGTGATTGGTGTCATAGCAGTAATATTATTTATTCTATGGGAATTAAAGGTGAAAAGTCCTATATTCAATATCAGTCTCCTCACCAGAAATCGTCTGTTTGCGTTCACCAGCTTTACCCACTTTCTCTTCTATACAGCCACATTTTCCATAACATTTATTATGAGCCTCTACCTACAATATATAAAAGGATTTAGTTCTCAGGAGACAGGCTTTATCCTGTTGGCCTCGCCCGTTATCATGGCCATTTTTTCGCCGATAGCCGGCAGAATCTCTGATAGAGTACAACCACGAGTAAATGTGTCGATTGCAATCGTGGTAGTGCTCAGCGGGATTTTATTGCTGTTCCATGCCACCGAGAATCAAGGACTGATAAACATTATAATTGCTCTCGTTTTACTCGGTTTGGGATCTGCCTTTTTTATATCACCGAATACCAACGCTATAATGAGCTCCGTAGAGAGAAAACACTATGGAGTCGCTTCAGCAACACAAGCCACAACCAGAAATATCGGCATAACATTCAGTATGAGCGTTATTATACTATTGTTTTCACTCTATATTGGCAACGCGGCAATTACACCTGAATACTACGTGCCTTTCATGCAAAGCATTCGTATAGCTTTCATCGTCTTCGCTGGTCTTTGTATTTGCGGTCTTATAGTATCAGTCACACGCGGTAAAGTAGTTATAAGTCCATAAGTGACCTGCCTCCAACACTCGTACCACCTACAGCCCCTAATTTGTTAAAGTGCATGTCATCTACCATAGGCCTATCTGTTTACCAAATGCAAGAATCTGGGCATTGAGAAAAGGGTACGCCCCATGATGAAAATGGAAGAAGATGGCTTAATTTCCCTTTATCTTCCCGCCTTTCTGACTGCTCTTTCGACCCAATCAGCGAAATTATTGTAACCATCACTATCTACCCAGTCATAAGTTGGATAAATCTGAGATAAATATGTCATTTTACCTTTTTCTTCAATACAGAAATTTTCAAAAGGATTCTTTCCCTTCAAATCTGTCTTCCCATCTTGATCTTTCAAATTATGAATGTAAATTCCAAATAGTCCCTTTCTCAGTAAACGACTTTGCTTGATCTCATAGTTAACAAACTCGCTACTGCTAGTTTTGTAACCAATCAAAACAACAGTTACAGAGGTTCCTTCTAACTCTCTATCAATCCATTTTTGTACTGCTTCTTTACCCTTCCATTTTCCTTTTTCCCAAGAAGCAGCATCTACAAAACCTGCCGTTTCTCTCTCCGGTTTTGCCACCCAACAATTACGAACCTGACTTACTCTCCAGATATCCCTGTCGTAATCGAAACTGAAAAACACTCTTCTAGCCATTTTAAGACCCTATTCCATTTTTGTATTAAGAATACAGGAACATAAGAAGTATGGGCCGGAGGATACACTTCCAGTTAAACCTGACCATTGATTATTGAGCTTAGTTTATCTTCTCTAGTAAGTCCCCTAATTTTATGCTCCATTTTAGATGCGTGTGATTTATCGGCACAATCCCACTTGGCGAGTAATTTAACAGGTCTCCTTCCTCTGGTATATTTAGAACCAATCCCCAAATTGTGCTCTCTTATACGCTTAACAATATTATTACTGATACCTGTGTAAAGAGTCCCGTCACTACACTCAGCTATATAAACGTACCAAGCCATTCTGTTTTCCTTCAACAGCTCTTACCTGTAATTATACCGCTTTCAGGTTGTGTCTATAGCCAATGTGGTGGATAGACTGGTGATGTAAGATGATGCAGGCCAATTGAAACAGGCCTAATTGTTTACCAAATGCAAGAATCTGCCAGTTGGTTATTGGGACGCCAATGTTTATGAAAATGAAAAGGTGTGGTGGAAAGTCATAAGAGATATAGGCGAGTGGATAATATTAAAGCATAGCTTTTTTATAGGAAGTGATTTTCGGGAGGGAAGGTCATAAAATGCCCCGAGTAACCTCGCTGGTTGGGTTATGCCTACCTTGTTCCTGGTCGGAATCCCAAGCTCGTTTCAGCCTACACCCACTTTGTGATTTAGCTCGTCCGTCTGCCAAATACAGCTTTGACTCCTCGGGGCACATCCGATTATACAATGCTTAGCCCCTTAATCAAGATGTATTATCCTATCTTAACCATACTAGAACTCCATTTTTTAAAAGTTGGACCTTAATAAACGCTCTATTAATGAACTACCTAATTGGAAGATTTGAGGCTGACCTGACCACAATAGTTGTACCACTTTTTAAGTTAGTACTGCAAGCATAACAGCCTCAGAAACGAGTCAGTCCATCAACACCCAGTAAAACTCAAAATTAGAGACATGCGTTGCTCAATATATCCTATTCGAATTTTTTTAACCTTTCCGCTATCCCGGCTCATGCAATATAGTTATTCGTTGCTAGAATGCGGGAATTTCGGCCAGTTGTTTATCGGCACGCTTATTTGATGGAAATGAAAAAGTGTGTTGAGATTTGCCCTCTCGTAGTGTTACAACCGCAAATCGCTAAATTTTGAATTTCTGAATTTTTCAGCCGGGGTTAAATGAATTTCCCCTGTGCTAGATTAATAAATTTGACAGCAACTATTCTTCTTGAATTTTTATCACGTATTGGTTTGGCTTTCCATCCAGCTTTTCGCCAAAGGTCCGAATGAGTATGCTTACCTTGCCAATACGCATTGTACCCTATAGGCGATTTTTCACTTTCCAAATCATAGTTAAGAGCTGCGCTAATTTCGCTGATCTTATATTTTCTATGTTGAACGTTTTTGGGTATATTTGATACAAAAAGTTCCCAAGCTTTTATTGGCACTCCTCTGCTTTTAGTAGGTAATCTTGGACTTTTCATATTTTGCTTGGCCTCTTGTCGTTTTTGAAGGCTCTCAGTTTTAGCTGCTAAATGGAGTGTTCTTATTGTATCATCACGATAATACCCGCTTTCTTCTCTAAATTGGCTCTCGATTTCCTGGATCAATTCAGGTAATAACCAGACGTCTATTCCATGTTCTTTTGCTGTTTTAATGGCCGTTTCTTCTGCGCTCCAAACCACGATTATCTTTCTGTACGAATTTGCATCGAAACCGTATACATTACACAACCCACTAATAATCTCAGATGGTTTGAATTTTTTATTTTCAAAATAGCCAAGCTTAGTTCTCGCTGTAGCTTGGTTTACTCCATTCCTCTCCTCCCCACTCTGGTATTCAATGTCTTTTAGTTTCGAAAAACTACCAGATATCGATACACCTATTTCAATGTGTGCCTTTTTACCATCTTTGTCGACAGCAATTAAATCAATTTCATTGTTTTTTACTCGAACGTTAGGTATTGTAAACCAGTGCTTAATGTATCTACAGTATGCTTCCACAATTCTTTCTGTTGTCTCCATAATTGCATTGCCTCCACTGTAATAGTAAGGATTATAAGGAAATTATATCACTACTGATTCGTAGTTGTATGCACAATATACGTATTTTTGAAATCCAAATTTTAGCCACACGCATTTCACAAGTACCGTTAACGGAGTTTCGATAAAATTTCGGGCGTCCCGGCACCTCAGTTAGGCAACAACCATGGCATTACTCTTAGTAAATACGATGATATAATATGATCGATAGTCAGACGGTAGAATTACTCGTATTACTAAATTTCCACTAATCGCAGCTTCAGAAAGTTCAAGTGGTTCGCTTCGATTATTCGGAGAGAAAATTGGAGGACTACTTTTTTAATGAAGGTGACAAAGTTCCGAAAGTCTGTTTAAAGACAGGAATCGTTACCTACTTACCAAAAGTCTATACTGGATATGCCCTATCTATTCTTTTGGTAAGAAGCCTTAGCAAAGTGATAAAATGGCCGATATTAGTTCAAGAAACTTCGACTACTGTATCAGTAAAATATTTATCGCCAAGTCGGAGTCTAGCAATCGTATGGATCCTTTCTGGAACCGGTTTCAGGCATATTTTACTATCACTACTCACCGACCAATACAGTGATGTCTATGGAAAGATTGAATCCGTTTCAGACCATGCCAGTAATGACATTACTCTCTGAAATATTGCCTTGGAATTAGGGATATATACTCCTCTAAGAGCTCAGGGACACCGCTGGGCAGTAACGACTTCTCCAAGAACCTGAAATTTAGGTTACCCATCGTTCGCATTACCCCAAGGCTTCACAAGTGCAGTACCGACGGCATCTTCTACGTCTGGATCATCTTGAACGTGATCATCACCAAGCCGATAGAGGAGCGGTTTGATGGCTTCTTTGTTACCAGCATTGCCGATTATATCAGCCAACTTTTCTAGTCTCTCGAAGTCCTGGCACTCTCTGAATTCCGCCATGAGACTTATCAAGTTGATTTCCTGAGTGCTCATCATCTCCCTCTTTAGACATTTGAAGATACATTGCTTTGAGAAAGGCAATATGCCTATTTTTTAATGATTTCAATACGGTGCCGCCGCAAGTGAATGCATGGGTCACATCATTGATAGAGCCGTACTTCAGAAGAGCCAACATCCCTTCTCCTCCACCTACATAAGTCAAAATGCCAGCTTGAGTCATTTCTCTGAGCAGAGGGATAAATGATCTAGTTCCTTCTTGGAAACGAGAGTCTTCAACCATTCCAAATACCCCATTGAAAAACAAAATATATGGATCTGATTTGGTCTTATTTCTTTCAATATACTCCCTTACTTTCTTTGTGACAAGGGCACTAGATTCGGGTCCTATATCCATTTGTGAATGTCCCGGAGGTATGACTTTGCTTATTTGCCCATTGTCGAGTACAAAATCAACTGGCAGTACTAAGTCTACTTGGAGTATTTCACACTTTTGGACGATTCGCCTAGCCTGTTCAACACGTTTTGGCTGAATAAATACTTTGTAAGAAAAATCGGTTTCTGCCAAACCCATGAAAAAGTCGGTTCCACTAATTTGGGCGCGAGCCTTAAGGATCGGCATGGCAAGACTTCCAGCAGCGATAATCATAAGAAGCTTACCCCTATCAAGAATACCTTCAAGATCATCTAGTTTATCAGGCTTTAAGCCACTGAATACGACAAGATTTGCATTTTTGACCTTTGGAAAATAATTTTTCGTCTCCTTAGCTATATGAAAGCCCATAGCTACCTTGGACATCAAAAGAGGAATACCTGAAGAAGAAAAATCTATGTTCGATGCAGCAATTGCTTCATTGATTTCAACAGCAGTGAGTCTTTGTTGAATATCCATGCCAATGGCATACATTCGCTTGCTAATTGCAGAAAATGAGTCCTCATTAGCTTCCCAAAGAGCCTGTTCTATAGCGTATTTTCTGGTATTCTGTAGCATAAAAATACTACCAGAATTAGCGCTCTTTACTATGTCTACAAAGCTATTCTGCAAGCGATCATTCTTCTCATCAAGCCAGTCTTCAATCAATTGTATAGGTATTCGAAGATGATTACTCATTGCTTCGCACACAGGTGCAACAGTATTGTTTTTATCTCTCCCTATATGACCAAAGAGAATCGTCTTCCAGCCTTTTTGCTGACAGTATTTGATTGTTGCTGAACTTGCCTCGATACGAGATATATCTGCGACCTTACCATCCTTCAAAGGCATATCGAGGTCGGTCCGTAATAGAACGGGTGTGCCTGTTGTAATGTTAGTTAATTCATCAACCCTTGGAATCGTATTAAGAATCGTTTGTAAAGGAAGGTTGTCAAGTTCGGGATCGCGAACAAAAACCCTATAAAGTGCTTTCCTAAAGGTATTGAAATCTGTAATCATTCCCGTATCGCCATTTATAATATTATATAACACAGAAACATTCAACATGACCTGCTCCAAATAGTTATACTACTTCTTAGGTTAGTCACATACCGATGCGGCAAAATTAAAGAAATATTTGGAACCTCAACGTTAAATAGATTCTCATAGATAGTAGTCATTGATGATGACATTCTCCCCTTAAATAGTAATAACTGCTATTAGAGTCCTCCGCTGAACTGTGCAATTTCAGTACTTGACAAAGTTTATTCAGTTGGTTTAACTTTGGCACTGACAATCCATGATTTACCTCTTATCCTCATAAGCTATAGTATCGAATCTGAAGGGAGCAGGATATAAACTTGAACAAAGAACTGACTGAGATTGTAGGCTCCGAATGTGTTTCCACCAGTGGCTGGATTCAGTATTAACACCCAATAGTGTCAGAGACTCGCATCGTTTACGCTTCTTGAGAATCGGCGCCAGTATTGCTGTAATCGGCGTGGTTTACGATTCCATTGGCAATGTCGAGCAACAGCGAGACCGCGCCCTGGAAATTAAAAACAAATATTGCCCGCCGCTGGGTAATGCCGGAAATTCCATTAAATTCTGGCCGGGCAATTTCAGCCGCACAGCATTCACCGAGTTTGACCTCCTGCATGAAAAGTCAGAGGAAGCCGAGGAGGTCATGAAAAAGCGTTTGCAGGATATACTTAAACAGGATAGGGAAGCTTCGCTCGTTGACCAGACTGCTGTACTCAATGTCGATAAAGTGGGGCCGGCCTTTCACAATGTTCATAAAATATTAGGCAGTATTAAAAAACAGCTCGACCCCAATTACCTGGCGAATCCCACAAGATTGCTGGATATAGAAGCTATGGAAAAAATTGAGGCAGGTAAGTAAGGGAAAACAGGTAACCGAGAGATAGTATCATTATTACCAGCAAGTATGGCTAGTAAAAAAGACACCATCCATGGCGTCATATCACAATAAATCACAGTGTTCAGAGTGTAGAGAACCGACTTTCTATAGGGTAATCAGGCAAGTTGCTCCCTTACCTGAGGTATGGCGTCAACTTCTTAGAGACTGATTCGATATACTCGTGGGCTAGTACAGTTGCATTGATAACCATGCTAAGCATCATTTGCCTATCCATGCCGTCGTAATTGAGATACTTGTCTGCCCATTCAGAAGCCTTGATACAATTAGATAAGGCTATGGCAAATTCATGCTGGATAGAAGCAAGCTCTTTCTCCTTAGGTTTACGCATCTTAGTTACAGCAGCTAATATCGGTCGCAGCGTTAAATTGCTTTCCACAAGCAAGCCAGGACTGACGGGTAATTCACCAGCCTGAAGCTTCGCAAGATTGGTGATATGCCGGACAAGCGGTTCAGATCTTTCGTAAAGGGGTATAAATGTCTGGAACCACTTGAGTTTCTCTTTGACAGCCTTCGTCATCATCCAACCACCCGCAATTAGTATTTTCTTATATTCTTTCCTCTATAGTTCCAGTATAGCCTTATCACCAAATTTTTCAACTTCTTCACCCGCATACACCTGTTTCACCCAAAATATTTTCCGCAAGGATGCTATCCTAGCAGGTGTCGCTAGTACGTTCGCTTCGCACAACTTTTCAGGCTCCTGTTACTCACACGATATTATCTGGATGCTTTCTATCTTTTTAGCTATTACCTTTCCTCTTGAAAACATTTTGCATAAATATTTTGGGGTTTAAGAAGCCCAGCCATTAAGTCCACCCCTCATTTGCTAATGCATCGTGTAGTTCATCAGGATAGTGGCGGCAGCGATATTCAAGACGGCTGGATTCGCTATGTGCTCTATTATAAGGCCATCCTTCCGTCATGCGATTACGTTCATGAAGTTCGTGTAAAAGAACATAGCCGCGTTCGGACTCTTCAATTGCATCATCGATCCATACCTCATTCTCAGGTACAAATTCATAGACATGGTCATGACCACCGGCAGTGAAGTCAATATCAAACACGCTGCGAACAAGACGACCGTTAACGATCCAAACGCTGACGCCGTTTTCCAACTTTTTCCACAGGCGTTCATGTACACCTTGAGCATCAGGTAGTTTTTGACCATGCTGAGTCAACCTGTTGAGATCGCCTGTACGTCGGCGTTCTCTACGCTCCACTTGGTCAGCCTTAACAAGAGCCTTATCATACGGCATACCTTTTGCCATGAGCTGGTGCTCTACTAGTAAGTGGTCAACGAAGAACTGCGTCTCATCGTGTTCGGCTTCGCGATCGATCCAGAGCTCATTCAAGGGAATATAGGGATATCGGTAGTGCTGGCCGAAGTTAGTAAATTCCTCATCGATGTGACCACGAATATAGCTTCCATCAACGATCCAGAGTGTGAGCTTGCCCCGCTCATCCACCTTCTTTATGTAAGGCGGTCGTAAAGAAGTCGGCATAGACATGTCACTAATTTATAAGAGATAGCAACAGTAGTCAAGACGAGCAAATTGCTACTCTAGCAGATAGCCTAACAATCAATCGAGAAATGAGCGGTCAGATGACCCTGGCCTTGACAATGAGTACCAAGCCACCCTTAAGGTAACTCCTATCATCCTCATGTAACTGGTATACCTTAAGTATGTTCTCTAACCCCCCACTGATAAGATAATCTTGAAAACCCTTATAGTGCTCACCGCCCACAAGGAATTCCACAGTCTGTGATAAACCACCCCAGATACTCTTTACCAGTGGCACTGCATAGTCTATAAATATAAGGGCTCCATCTTGCTTAACTATCCTCATCATCTCGGAAACTACTCTGTGTCGGGTTAATCTCTCCTTATCGTGTAACCCGAAAGATACTGAGGCGTAATCGAAACAATTATTGGCAAACGGCAATTCGGTTGCATCTGCTAAATATAAAAAAACATTTTCCAGTTTCTGCTTCATTTTATCTCGCAAAGCTACCTTCAACATGCTCGGGCTGATATCAACTCCGGTGGTAATAATGCCACGACGTGCATACTCAAAAACCTGCGCTCCAGTGCCGCAACAGACATCCAATACCTTGTCCCCATGCCGCATGCCAGAGAATCCTGGTATGTATCCCCTTATATCGCTCAACAAAGGGTCTATTAACGTCTCATAATTAAATATGAGCATTACTTTGAATCTTATCATATAGTTCGTGGACAATGAAATTGCAGTGCACAGTGCAATCGATATTCGGTCACTCTTCTCTTGCGGCACATTCCATCGTATTGTATTATTGATTTTGGCTGTCACCCAAGACGAGGTACTATTACCCAGGAAGGGTTATAATAAGATGAGTATTGATAAGGAAAACCACTAGCCCATATGGGAGACATTCGTGGCTGATGAAGAGATACTACATATTGCTGTAGCTCCACCCGTTAACCTTGATGCAAATCTCGTAGGAAATGTGTCGACTGTTATCAATAAAAGACCTTATGATACCCGTCTTCTTCTGGCCGGTGAGATTCCCAAAATCATCGCTCATTACAGCAGCGTAGAAACGGCAGAATCCGTGATGAAGAAACTGCAGGACCTGGGTCTCGCAGTAATTGCGTTAAAGGATTCTGAGCTTCACCAGTCCTCGCAAAGCTTTAAGGTACACACCCTGGAATTCGGGGGGGGAGAAGTTCTATTTCGAGATAGAAATGGTCATGAGAAAAGAATAGACGAAAACAATGTTTTTCTTATTCTCGAGGGGAGGATACAAAGTATTATGAAGGTAGGGACAGTAAAGACCACGACGAAACTTAGTTTGACCGGGACTTTACTCATGGGTGGTATTCCAATCAGACGCAAAGTTGAAGAGAAGACCATTACGCAATCCAGTCAGATTGAGTATTTCATCAGGGTCTATGAACGGATCTCACTGGATTCCTGTATAGAGATGCTTCGAAATCACATGGATTATTCGTTCTTGGGAGCACAACGAGCCGCAACCTCTGCCATCAACTTTGGTACGGTCGTCCAGAAGCTCCGAGAAACATTCCCACAGGCAATTTTTGATAACAGGATGGTAAAACCTTTTGTGATAAACGAGTATTCCAGCCACGTCTGGAAGGATATCGAGATAAACTGTAACTTAATTTACCTGTTTCACGCAATGACCACCAGTCCTAGCTCGCCTGCATAGTCATCATATTTAAGCGACAGGAACCAAGGAACATTAAATCCATAATTAAGAGCATAGCCTGAACTCTGTAAAGCAACCTGCCCATATATCCAATAACGGGGCTCGTTGTTCCTCGGCTGGCTGTTTTCACACTATCTACTTTGGTTTTATCACCAGGATAGGCAAACCGGATTGTCTCAGCACAAAGTCCGCTACACTACCGAAGACAATACGTCCCAGTCCGCTGTGACCATGCGTAGCAATAGCAACGAGGTTAACTTTATTCTTGGAGGCATAGCTCATAATCACTTCGCCCGCAGGAGTTCCCTGCAGCACCACCACATCGACCTGCAGTCCTTTTGCCCGGAGCGCTTGCGCTACGCTTTGCAGGTATGTATTGGCATCTTTTTCGGCAATTTGCATCTGTTCAGCTATTAATTGACCGACATAAGGGGATGAACCGGCCCCTGCTAATTCAGCGCTGGACAAGGTGACAACCTGGAGCAGCGTAACCTTGCTGCCGAAACACAAGGCTTGAGCTTCAGCATAGGGCAGAATCTGCTCCGCAAGTTTGGAGCCATCGAGACATACGAGCATTCTGTCAAACATGGTACCATTTCCTCCCGCTTCAGCGTGACAATGCTTAGTTCCAGGCTACCTCAATTGTAGCTGGACATAATTATGCTCATTGTCTTCCTGCAGCCGCATTGCCCGCCGACTATTTTCTTGTTCCATACCGCAGGTATAATTTCCGTGTTGGTACTACTATTTTACTTCGATAAACGGGAAATTGCACGCAGCCTTGTTCCATCCCTCACACGTGCTAGGGGGCTCCATCTAAAAAATTGGGGAAACTCTGTAGAACAATGTGCTGATGTTATGAATCCATATACCTATGCGCAACGAAGTCCTCGGTTTCCTTGGTTTCGCTTTTAGGGTGCGTACCTGCGGGCAGGCAAAGTGATTTGATACCGCAAAAAGGGAGTTTTTAAAAGTCCCGCCGGCTGTAAGACATGCGGTCGAGTCAGATTTAATCTACCTCGCGCATTCAATGTGCTGCGATAATATTCCCACTCTCGTCGGCTCTCATAGAGCTTGGAGATGGTGGAACGGGCAAGAGGTAGCTGTCCCTGCCTGACAGGAGATACATGATAGGCAATCGCCGAGCCCCGTACCATCCCCACCCGGTAATGATAGAAGTCACTGAAGGAATACCGGGGGCGGTAGCGGGTTTTAACTGCTTGTTGTTCCTCTTTGCGCTTTTTGCGAGCGTAAGCCAGTAATCCCAGGCCTATGGGGGTAGTAAAGGGTTCAGGAGCAAAAATAAGAGCCAGAGCCAGTGTTTCCACCCCTGCCCAAATCGGAGCATTATTCCTATAATTCATCGAACTATCCGCGAATGATACATCATGTGGATTTTTATTGTCAAAAGTGCCAACCTCTCCCCCAACTAGCAGAGGCGCTTTTGGTAAATGAGCTTATCGTCTCCGGGGGAATAGAAGTCAGCGATACGGTAGAGAAGTTCATAGCCTCGTGCTTGATGGAACCGTCGCGTCTTTTCATATCCGGGTTTTGACGAGGTTTCGATAATTATGAGGCGCCCTTTTTTTCTCTTGATATCTTCCTCTGCTGCCGTGAGTAACGCCTTGCCTATACCTTTTGCCTGTTCGGCAGGGCTAACTGCCATCCAGTATATATCCCAGGTGCCTTTCGTCAGCGGAGTATTTCCATAGCAGATATACCCCACCGCCATTGAGCCGCTATCCGCCACCAGAATATAATACCCTGAAGCAGTGGAATCATGAAGATAGCAATCAATTAACTCTTCGGCAACCACCACCTCATCTGGCTCGAACTCAGGTGTATGCCTCAGGATATTCATGATGGCTGGCTTATCACTGGTAGTCATCCACCTGATAGAGGGCTTCATGAAGGTACCAGCTCTGCCCTCTCCAAAGCCAGGGACACAATCTTACCGATGAATTGACTGTAGCGCATGCCGGTAGCCTTTGCCTGGCGAGCAGCGCCGGTTCCCGGTGATATGTCCGGATTGGGATTTACCTCGATAACACTGGGGCACTCATCGCTATTTGCTCGCATATCCAGCCTGAGGTAGCCTGAGCAATTCAATACCTTAAAAACCGTGAGGGCGATAGTTTCTATTTTATTTCGTAATTCAGTGCCGATGTCTGCAGGACAAACTGGTTTGGTACCCTTAAAATAGGTGCTCTGTTTATCCCACTTCGCCTCAAAGGTAAGTATCCTGGGCAAATCAGACGGTAGAGAATATACGATTTCGGTGATTGGTAAGGTAGATGGTTCACGAATTCCCCATACAGTGATGTTGAACTCACGTCCATTAATGTATTCTTCTACCAGTGCTTTGCCGCCGAAAAGCTGGCTTATTTTGGAGACCTGTCTTTCCAGTTGGATAGAATCAAAGACTACACTATCCTCAGTGAGACCATGGCTGGCATCTTCGCCATCGGGTTTCACAATACACGGGTAGCTTAAATCAAACAGAAATAATGTCTCAGGGCTCAGGAGTTGGTATCTCGGTGTATCAATGCCTACAGACTCCATGATAGCCTTAGTTCTGGCTTTGTTCAGAGCAAGCGCTAACACATCACTGGGGCAACCCGTATACGTTAATCCCAATTCAGCCAGCGTCTGTGCCACCACAGCCTCAGTCTCGGGACAATCATCAAAACCCTCAAACAGGTTGAATATTAAACCCGCTTTCAATTCTCGAAGTTTATCTTGCGCTTGCTCCATCGGTGGTGACAGCGGCAATCTGACAACAGAATACCCCAATTCGTTCAGCGCACGATGGACAGCTCTCACTGATTCAAGGACACTCAGAACCGCCTCTTCCTCACCCATGATACCGTAATGGTCCGGGTATGGTTGGTTATAAATAAGAGTTATCGTCTGACGCATTGCGGGTATCCTTTCCAGAGCAGCAGTAATTATCGTTGAAATAAGCTCCTGATAGGTCCAGCCCATTCTACCAGCCATAATGGGGAGGTCACCGCTCCTGGGATTAAGCCCAGGCAGCGGGTTTATCTCCAGAAAATGTGGCTCGCCATCGGAGTTTATCTTGAAATCAATCCTGGCAAAGTCCCGACAACCTAAGACTTGAAATATCTTCAGGCTGACGTCTTCGATCTTCTGTAAAATGCGCGGCTCAAGCCGAGCAGGACATTCATAATCCACTAATCGTTCCCAATCCCTCTTCACCTCCAGACAATAAATGAAATTCGATGTATGTTGCCTGGGCAGCACTCGCATAATTCCCAAAATCCTGGGAGGGGAGTTGCCTACGACACCAACAGTGATTTCGTCACCAGCGATGAACCTCTCGACCAGTACCGGCTGGCGGTAGCGTTCCAGTAGCCCTGAAACTACCTCAGCCACCTGATCCGTGCTTTCGGCGATGGAACCGGAGGTAATACCTTTACTGGAGCCTTCGTATGCCGGCTTAATAAAAGCAGGCAATGTGTAGTTACTCCAATCTATTTCCTCTAACTGTTTCATCTGAGCAATGCAATACCAATGCGGCGTGGTAATGCCCGATGCAGCAAGGATTTTCTTAGTGAGCGGTTTATCCAGGCAGACAGCCAGACACTGGGGGTCTGAACCAGAGTAAGGGATATCCAGCATCTCCAAAATGGCAGGCACCTGTGCCTCTCTTCTCCAGGTGATTGCCCAATCCTTCAGCAATATTGAACACAAAGTCAACATGGCATTGAGTTATGTTGGAAAGGAATTCTCTACCACCACCCAGCCTGACAGCTGAATGCCCCTGTGCCTCAATAGCAGCAGCAAGAGCATTTACTGTCTCAGGAGAATCATATTCCTCAAGGGCATCTTCAGGATGCCCTTGTCCCAGACAGATTGAATCCTTAAGATCGTACGACAGCCCTATTTTCATCTACGGCTCCGACAGCGACAGTCTGTTTGCCATTTTGCCTCGCAGACACTCGTACTGGATCAGTAACTCGTTTCCCATTACCGTTTTTATGACCATTCCCTGAAGGGGTTGAACTTCGAGGATTTCGATAACAGAAAATACGGTCCTTATAGTTCCTCACAATCAGCTCTTCCTTTGTTTGAATCAGCACATAGTTTGGCTGTACCGGGATTTTACCACCACCCTGAGGTAAGTCAATGACAAAAGTTGGTATCGCCAACCCTGAAGTATGACCTCGCATTCCCTCGATAATGCTGATACCTGTTTCCACAGGAGTGCGCAGATGCTCAGTGCCCTGCACCTCATCACACTGGAACAGATAATAAGGGCGCACCTTAATCTTGAGGAGACAGTGGCTTAATTTTAGTTGCGTCTCAACAGTATCATTAATACCCCGCAGTAATACCGTTTGGTTGTTCACAGGTACTCCACTCCGTATTAAGCGGTCGCAAGCTGCCGCTGCTTCAGGTGTTATCTCGTTTGGATGATTGAAGTGAGTATTCAACCATATTGGCCCATATTTTGACAGCATAGCACACAGTTCAGCATCTATGCGTTGTGGCAATACCACTGGACACCTGGAGCCGATACGGATAATTTCTACATGCTTTATTTGCCTCAAAGCAGATAACACTGCTTCCAGTCGCTGTGTGGAGAGGGTTAACGGGTCACCGCCGGAGATAACTACATCCCTGACGGTTTTATTATTCCTGATATAATCGAGCATCCTCTCGACCTCAGCCGGTTTCCTCACCCAGTTTCCATGCTGCCATTCTCTTTTCCTGGTGCAATGGCGACAGAGCATGGGACATAAGTCAGTCAGCACCATCAATATCCTATCAGGATAGCGATGGACTAACCCGGGAACAACAGAATCCCTTTTCTCTTCAAGAGGGTCTTCAAAGCCCATAGTGCCAAGCGCTACCTCAAGAAAAGAAGGCACTGCCTGTTTTCGGATAGAGTCATTCGGGTCGTGCGGATTGATCAGGGACAAGTAATACGGCGTGATGGAAAGAGGATACTTGGTTGCTACTAGTTTGACCTGTGTTTGCTCTTTCTCTGAAAGTGGGAGATACTTTGCCAGTTCTTTAACATTAGTAATACGATTTCGAAAATGCCATTTCCAGTCATTCCAATCTTTATCCTGGATATGGGGGAAAAACCGTTCTCGATAGGTAAGCTGAGTACTTGGAGGTTCTTCTTCTACCTCGTTGCAATTTGGGGTAAAGCCTGGAGGCTCCTCTTCGGCTTCACCTGAGGGACGATTCTTCATCTCGGTTGTTCCTTTTGTCAATTAAGCTCACGCTCCTTCTCTATTTCTGTATTTTTAAAGAGACCCACGAAACCTTTTTCGCAAGTCTCTTTTCAATATTTTTATAACATGTAATTACTTATATGTCAAGTATTTTTGCCAGAAATTTTCGCAAACTGCAAATTTTTTTTCGTTAGCAAAGCTGTTTTACGTTCGATAGTGGTTTTTGAATATTTCGGCCAGTGAAAATTTGCCAGGATATATTAGTAATTATCGAAAGGTTCTTTGCAATGTACAAGGTGCTGAAGGGTAGAAAAAATTCTGTCCAGGGATGGAATGGAGCTAGAGAAGTAAAACAGGTATTAGAAACGTATCGGTGCCAGCCTTGAGTTTTTATTTTTGCATCTTTGCCTTGAGCCAGGTCACTCTGGTCTTTGCCATTTCGGCGGCTTCAAGACGATTCACCGCACCACCGATATCTCTGGCGAGCTTTTCATCACCTACTACATCAGCGACCCAGCGGCTGAAGTCATTTTTTTCCGTGGTCACATGATAACCGAAGGAATCATCATTCATATGGGCTAAACATTCCGCCAATTGCTGCAAATTGCTGATGATACACCCATCGTTGCAGTAGAAACGTTTATCCCCTTCAATTTCGGAAAGAACTCTGGCAGCATCTTGCTTTGTTCTCACAACCATAAAAACACCTCCTCAAAAGCTTTTTTCATTCTGTGGTGCACAGAAGCTATAAATCAATTCTAGCACAGTACCTTATAGTTGTTCCACATTATATGCTTCATTTGTCAATACAATAGTAAGTTCGATACAATGAAAAGCTGAAAAGATGATATTGGTTCCTGTGAAGAAAATGAAAGGAGTGACTACGGGCATATGTCAATGTCATTAGACGATGATGACGATAAAAAGCCAAAAACAGAAGCAGCTATCAGGGAAATGGAGGTGGATGATATTGGTTCCGTCTACCACCTTGGTGAGAGGCTTTTCACCAGCGAAGAATTCCCCACACTATACCGAACGTGGGATGCTTTTGAGGTAACCGAGTCCTTCATCTCTGACCCCACCTACTGTCTAGTAGCCGAGGCGGAAGAAAGAATCGTTGGATTTATCCTGGCTACCATCATTGAGAAAGAAGGTACTGCTTGGAAAAAATATGGTTATCTGAGCTGGATAGGAGTCGACGAGGATTACCAGAGGACCAACCTGGGGCAGCGCCTCTATCGAAAACTCGAGGAGAGAATGAAAAAAGATGGAGTGAGAATGATAATCGTTGACACGGACGTTGATAACGAGGTGGCAATCGCCTTTTTCCAGAGAATGAAATTCTCACTCACCAGTAAGCACCAGTGGTTAGCTAAAACGCTGCGTCGTCGCAGCAAGAAAGAGAACCAGCATAACAACCATAACACAACAAATCAGCCATCAGGGGCATAGAAATAATGAGTGCTATCCTCTCGTAGTGCTGGTATCCACTGGATACAATGTACTTTAACCATGAAAGAGAGGATGAGAAGAAGCAGAGAGGTTAAGCATGAAAACAACTTCAGGCACATCGATGGACATACAGCCGGAGCGATTGAAGAATCTATTTAAAGGTCTGGTGGATATTTATAGCCCCCCGGGCAAAGAAGAGGAAATTATAGCGTACGCTGAGACCTACTTAAAAGACCAGGGACTGCCAGTAACCAGACAGGAGGTCGACGATGGGCGCTGCAACCTCATTGTGTTACCTGAAAAGGACGATGAGATAGACCTTTGCTTTGTGGGGCATCTGGATACAGTTATCGCCCATGACCTAGATGATTATGGCTTTTGGGAGGAGGAAGGTCTTGTCCATGGGCTAGGAACTGCGGATATGAAAGCAGGCTGTGCCGCCATGATAGAAGCATACACGGTGATGGCGAAAAGAAAAGGGAAATCCCCACCAGTGGGACTTGCCCTGGTGGTAGGTGAAGAAGAAGATAGCCTCGGCGCCAAGACGTTGATGCGAGAATATAATTTCCCCTGGGCTATTGTCGGTGAGCCTACCAATATGATACCTTGCCTGGGGCACTACGCTTATCTGGAAGTGCTGTTGCGCACACGTGGGAAAAGAGCACATTCCTCCATGCCGGAACTGGGACGAAATGCTATCGACAGTATGCTAAAACTGCTGCTGAAGGTCTCGGAATATACTGAATCAGCTACCAACGGTCTGGTATATAACATTAGAGAGCTATCTGGCTTCCCCGGTGGATTTGTCGTACCGGATACCTGTGAAGCGTGGCTCGATATTCATTTGCCACCTAACTCCAGGATTGATGTACTGAAGACAGAGTTGGAGCAACTCGTGGAGACTGCAGGCAAGACAATAAAAGGGCTTGATGCCTATTTGCGATTTGTTGACACCCATGCCGGCTATCATATTTCCGCGGATAGACCGCTGATAAAAAAACTAAAAGAAGTATTTCAGAGGGCTTCTCTACTTTGGGAACCACAGGATTTTCGAAGTCATTCGGATGGAAATGTACTCTGGGCTGCCGGCGTCGACCCCATTATTTTAGGACCAGGACGACTGGAAGAAGCTCACAACCCCGAGGAATCGGTGCCTTTTTCTCAGGTGGTACAAGCAGCACAGCTCTACCTGAATTTCGCACTGGCTCTCATCAGATAAACCTCTACTACTATTTTCTATTGGAAACAGTGTTTATATGATTGCACAATATTATTTTGCCCTTTACTTTAGCTAAGAAGAACAGCTAAAATGGTAATATAGAGAAAGCAGAATTACTTTAATGAAATGTCCTTTATGTAATAGAGAGTATTTAACTCCAGAAGAAGTACTGAGTTGTATTGTTAACCACATGCGCGCTTCTCAGGAAGAAGCAAACAAACAAATGCAAAAACAAAGTGTTATGCTCATGGCAAGCCAGCTCACCATGGCATCCCTGGCGACTCACTCTGCTGCCCGCGATGTCGTAGAAAGGTTCGGTGAAATCTACGAGCTGCTGGAAAACATCCAGGAAAAGCCAGACGTGGTCAACGAGATCGAAAAATGGCTCAAGGGAAAAGATAGCGGCAATCAATAGTGAAATCGTTGTCGATGACGATGTCCTGTCACATCGCTCCACCACCCTGCGGGAATAATTCTAGCGTTTGAATGACTTTCGCTAAATAAAAACCCCTCTCTCCTGAGAGGGGTTGCCAGTAAAGTACCTAAGTTTTATAGAAGTTTGCTATTGTGCGGGAGCAGGAGTTTTAAAAGAGTAATCCTCTGATTTCCACTCTTTGTCGTCTTTGCTCTTCAATACGATACGGTAATGATAACTGGTAGACATATTCAGGTTTGGCAAAGACACCACATGTGCTTTTACAAAATCTGACTCTAACTGGGCTTTTGTACCGTAGTTAGTATCTGCGCCATATTCCAGCTGTCCCTTGTATAACTCAGTCGTCTCCCACTGAATCTCCATCGTAGCCTTACTTGCTGCACTATCAGATGATTTTACAAACACAAAAGGCCCTGTGGTAATAGGGATGGTGGAGGTCGTTGTTCCTGTTGTGCCGGTCTTACCCCAGGGCGGATTAGCACTGAAAAAGGCAAAATAAGAAAAAGCGCCGAGGGCGATAAGAAGGACTACAAGCAATAGTACCAGTCCACCTCCCCCTGACTTCCTTGGCATTGCTTGCCCCCAGGCACCAGCAGACGGAGGCATACCGCCGGGAGGACTCCAGCTTGCTTGCTGCGGTGGTGGTTGTCCCCAACCAGCTTGCTGCTGCTGCGGTGGTGGTTGTCCCCAACCAGCTTGCTGCTGCTGCGGTGGTGGTTGTCCCCAACCAGCTTGCTGCTGCTGCGGTGGTGGTTGTCCCCAACCAGCCTGTTGCTGCTGTGGAGGTGGCATTTGTGCTCCACAATTCCCACAAAACCGAGAGCCCGGATCAAGGCTAGCCCCACAATTAGGACAGCCAGCAGCTAGGGGACTACCACAATGCCAGCAATATCTCTGGCCTGGTTGATTCGGTTGACCACATCTTGGGCATGTGACCATCTGCTGCATAATAACTCCTCTGGCTTTCGCCTTCCTCCTTTAAAATCCGCCAGCTATCAACAATCTATTTTCTACGATTATAATCTAGAAGTTTAAAGAAAGCAATGGGTACGGGAAAAGCAAGCTCCCTAAATAGTATATTTTCCATCACCATCGAAGCTATACAAGGAATAAAAAATACCAATTACCTTTTCAACTGCTTGCTCTATCCATTGAGAAACGACGTACGATGGCAGAAAGTTTATCATCACGTCTATTGTGAAACATATGACAACAGGATAAAATAGCTGCTGGTATATACTATATACGCGTACAAAGGAAAAGTTGACGATGTGGGTAGATGTAATAGTCATCCTGATACTTATCTTCAGCTTTGTCGGTGGGATCAGGGCTGGAGCTGTGAACATGTTATTCAGTTTGCTCGCAACCATAATCGCCATCCCCATCACTGGTGCTCTCTACGGTTTTGTGGCATCATGGCTGGCATTCTTGCCTGGAGAAAATTGGGAGAACTTTTTTGGTTTCCTCATCACTCTGGTAGTAGTCAGTGTCATCCTGGCAGTGCTCTTTCTGTTGCCCCGTCATATCATCAAAGCTATCTGGAGCGGAGGATTTCTTTCTGGCATAATCGGTGGCATTTTTGGTGTGGTCAATTCAGCAATCGGTTTATTTATATTTGCTCTATTGATACAGACGTATCCCTTTCTGGAATGGCTGAGAACTATAGTGACTGAGTCAACCATTCTTACTTTGATTATGGTATACCTGGACTTCATGCGTTTATTGCTGCCTGAGGCATTTCGAAGTTCAAGAATTGTCAGCTATTAAAAGGTATGAGTAGCTAGCCGTTATGGGGGGAAAAATAAAAGATAAAGCCCTTATCTTTAAAAAGATAGATGCAGTGGGTATCGTCAGTCATCCAACGTCCCAAAGCCTGTAATGCCATCAATGCGCAGGTGGCTGAGGAATTGGCTGTCGTTTGCCGTCAGATAAGCCTTGATGAAACTGTCAGGGTAGTCATCGTCACAGGCGCAGGGCAGAAAGTATTCTCCGCCGGTGCTGACCTGAACAAACATACTAGAAAGAAATCGGAATTGTTTTCCGTAGCCGCGTCAATTGCTGCAATGCAATGCCCGACTATCGCTGCTATCAATGGTGATGCACTGGGACAAGGCTTAGAACTGGCATTAGCCTGCGATATTAGAATTGCTGTCAGAAAGGCTCATCTCGCCTTACCGCATATCGCTGCGGACGTAATTCCCTGGGATGGTGCCACCCAGCGCCTGTCACGGCTGATTGGCATTGCTAAAGCTATGGAAATGATACTCACTGGGGAGACTATCAGCGCCAGCGAAGCACTTCGGATTGGGCTGGTGAGCAAAGTAGTCCCGCAAAATGAACTCATGCCATTAGCGAAAAGTATGGCACAGTCAATGGCTGCACAATCTCCTCTAGCATTGAGCGCTGCTAAAGAAGCAATCAATAAGGGCATGGAACTGACCTTGGAACAGGGTTTACGCCTGGAGGCTGATCTCTATTTTTTACTGCATACTACCGAAGACCGTACCGAAGGTATCAAGGCGTTCTTAGAAAAGAGACCGCCGAAATTCAAAGGAAAATAAACTCCCTGGAATAGCAATGAATGGCTTTGAGACCATAATCTACGAGAAGAAAGACAATATCGCCTATATTACCCTTAACCGTCCCCAGATGCTGAACGTCTACAATGTCAGGATGAGGGACGAGCTGTACCAGGTTCTGAGCGCTATAAAAGATGATGCCGAACTAAGTGTTGCGGTGCTCAAAGGCAATGGCCAAAAGGCATTTTGCGCTGGCGCCGACCTCAGCGAGTTTCTCACCGCACCAAGCCCCATGACCGCCCGGCAGGTGCGCTGGGAGCGAGATGTCTGGGGGCTTTTCCTGAGCATTCCTCAACCTGTCATTGCTGCGCTGCATGGCTATGTGCTTGGCTCGGGATTGGAGATGGCTCTTTGCTGTGACCTGAGAATAGCCTCGGAGGATGCTCAGTTCGGTTTGCCCGAGGTAAGCCTGGGAATTATCCCTGCCGCCGGGGCGACACAGACTCTCCCCCGCACTATTAGTCGAGCCAGAGCGCTGGACATGTTACTTACCGGCCGTTGGCTCAATGCACAGGAAGCATGCGAAGCCAAACTGGTAAATCGTATAGTGACTAGAGACCAACTTCTACCTGCTGTAGATGACATTGCGGAAAAGATAGCATCATATAATCAAATGGCGGTGAGGAAAGCCAAACAAGCGCTGGTAAGAGGACGTGATTTACCGCTGGCAGAAGGGTTAGCAATGGAAAGAAGGCTGGCGATATCGGTTCAGCAATGAACATAAGTATCGTCTTTAAAACGCTACTTTTCACTCTTCTTATGCCAGGCTCGGTCACGGTGGGAGTACCCTATCTTTTACTGACATCTAATTTAGGATTAGTCTATGAAACGGGATATTGGAAATTTGCTGGAACTATACCTGTGGTTCTGGGTATTGCGGTCTATATCTGGACTATATGGGACTTTATTTGCTCAGGCAAGGGCACGCTGGCGCCGATAGACCCACCTAAAATGCTGGTATCGGGGCGACTGTACCGTATAGTCAGAAATCCTATGTATATCGGGGTACTGCTGGTGCTGTTCGGTGAGGCGATCTTCTTTGTCTCCCTCACTCTCGTCATTTACGCTATTTTAATCTGGGTTGCATTCCATCTCTTCGTCATCTATTATGAAGAGCCAAACTTGGAGAGGAAATTTGGGTCACAATATTCTGCATATCGTGAGGTTGTACCAAGATGGATTCCGAGATTGAAGCATGTAAGGTATTGAAATGACGTTGCCTTATCAAGTTGGTAAAAGCCCTTCGCTCAGTCTTTTATTCCTGTCATTTTTTAGACTGGGACTTACCTCTTTTGGCGGGCCAGCCATCGTGGCTTACATCCGCAGGCTGGTTGTCGAGCAAAAAAAGTGGCTCGATGAAGCAATGTTTCACGAGGGATTAGCGCTCTGCCAGAGCCTTCCCGGTTCAACAGCCCCCTTAACTGCTGGCTACGTGGGCTTAAACCTGGGTGGATTGTCCGGAGCCGCCGTATGCTTCGTTGCTTTTATTTTACCTGCCTTTGTACTAATGATAATACTCTCATTTCTGTATCTGTCTTTCCACAGCTCACCACCAATAGTATCAGCTTTCAACGGGCTTCAGGCTATTATTGTTGCCATCGTTGCCAATGCCACTATATCCTTTGGTCTCGTGTCACTGAAGCGGTATCCTGACGTCATTATCACCATTATTGCAGCGGTAGCCTTCTTTGCTAGACTTCATCCAATCCTGGTAATCCTGGTGGCTGCTCTACTGGGATTATTGCTTCATAAAACAAAGAGATTGGCCGATATCAAAGAGAAAAGTTCTAGTAAACTGTACTCTGCCCGCCAACTGATACTCCTTTTCGCTGTCTCAGCAGTAGCCTATACGGTTCTCTTCTTCCTCAACCACCAGCTTTTTGACATTGCTGCTATTATGTCCCAGATAAGCATTTTTTGTTTCGGTAGCGGTTTCTCGGCCATTCCACTTATGTATCACGAAGTTGTCGAAGTTCATGCTTGGATGGATAGCAGTACGCTTATGGACGGCATCGCCCTGGGACAGGTAACGCCAGGCCCGGTAGCTATCACCTCCACATTCATCGGTTATATACTGCATGGACCTTTGGGCGCTGTTATCGCCACTATCGGTATGTTCCTGCCGTCTTTCCTTATTATGGTTCTCACTGTCCCCTACTATAACAGAATGCGAAATTCACCCTATTTCAATAAGGTGGTCGCCGGTATAGTGTGCTCCTTCGTAGGATTACTATTATCGGTAACCCTTCGTTTTGCCTTTGACGTTCCCTGGGAACCAGTCCGTATAGCCCTGGCAGCAGCATCATTGCTGGCCTTGCTGTTCAAGATTGATATCCTCTATGTTGTGTTGATAGGAACAATCATCGCCATATTCGTTCTCTAGAGAGCATTGTGAAGAGATTAATAGTTTCGGAAACAGAGCGAGCAGTTGACTAAGCGCCACCTTCCAATTATTATTTAACCTGGATTTTTAACAGGTACATCTGGATATTGGGGGCAGTCCGGGAAAACATTTCCCTTAAATAAATACTGCTAGGAGTGAGGTATGAATACAACGGATTTTTTGGCTATATCATCTGCTATTTGTCCCGACCGTGACACCATTGTCTTTGAGGGGAAAAGGATTACCTACTCTCAAATTAACCAGCGTGTGAACAAGCTGGCGAATGCATTGACCAGGTTGGGAATTAAAAAAGGCGATCGTGTCGCTATGCTCCAGGTGAATTGTCCTGAGTGTCTGGAAACGTATTTTGCAGTTGCCAAGATAGGAGCTATCTATGTGCCCCTGAACTTCAGAGCCAAGGAAGATGAATTATGTTATATGCTGGAACATTCAGAGGCCCAGGTCGTGCTGGCAGGAAAGAGATATCTGGACCTGATTCGTGCTATCCAGTGCAAATTGCCCAAGGTTAAGCATTACATCTCTCTCGAGGATCAAGCATCTGATATGCCTTTATATGCCGATTTAATCAACTCAGCCCCTGATGATGAAGTCGCTGCTGACATCGGGGATGAAGATGTTACCATCTTAATGTATACCGCCGGAACCACGGGACGACCTAAAGGTGTGCCTCTACGCCACAGCGGATTTGTAAGTTACGTGATGAGTAATGTGGATCCTGCCAACCCGGATATGGAAGAGAGAAACCTGCTCACCGTGCCTCTGTATCACGTGGCTGGTATTCAGGCAATGCTCGCTGCAGTCTACGGCGGTAGAACGCTGGTAATAATGAGGCAGTTCGAGGCCATTGAATGGATGAAGACAGTACAGCAGGAGCACGCCACCCGCGCTATGCTGGTGCCTACCATGCTTAAAATCGTTATCGACAATGCCGATTTCTCAAAATACGACCTGAAAAGCCTGAAAGTTATCACCTATGGCGCATCTCCAATGCCTTTTGAAGTTATCACCAAGGCAATGAAAATGCTGCCCTGGGCACGATTCATCAATGCGTTCGGACAGACCGAGACAGCTTCCACCATTACCGCCTTAGGCCCCGAAGACCACATCATTGAAGGTACCGAGGAGGAGAAGCAGAAAAAGCTGAAAAGGCTGGGATCATCAATCGGGAAACCATTACCTGATGTCGAAGTAAAAATATTAGGTGAAAATGGAAAATCATTACCTCCAGGACAGATCGGTGACATTGTAGCCAGGGGGCCACGCATTATGAGTGGCTACTGGCAGGATGAGGAAAAAACCAAGAAGGCATTCACGCCTGATGGCTGGCTTATTACCAGCGACCAGGGATGGATGGATGAGGATGGTTATGTCTATCTGGCTGGTCGGGGGGATGATATGATTATCCGTGCCGGTGAGAATATTGCACCGGAAGAAGTGGAAAATGTCCTGCACTCGCATCCCAAAGTAGAGGAGGCAGCAGTCATTGGCGTGACTGACCCCGAATGGGGGCAAGTCCCCAAAGCCATTGTGGTGCTTAAGAATGGACAGACTGCCACAGAGCAAGACATTATGGAGCATTGCCGCGCCAAGCTGTCGAGCTTTAAGCGTCCCCGGTCAGTGGTTTTTGTCAGCGAGTTGCCCCGCAACGCTATGGGCAAGGTGCTGCATAAAAAGCTGCGTGAGCAGTATGGGCAGGCATAATTCGTCCTTTCATTACCAGGAGCACCAATAACACGGCGATACAGGTGAAGCGGCGTGGAACTGGTGAACATTCAAATTTTGCATTTTTAACGTTTTGAAGCTAAAATAGGTATTCTGGAGGTTGAAATAGAGATATGGCTAACGAAATGGGCAAACGGTATATCTGCAAGAAATGCAATTCAGAGTTTATCGTCACCAAGGCTGGTGGTGGCAACCTGAGTTGCTGTGGTCAGCCAATGGAACTCAAAAAATAGGGCTGTCAAGCACATATTTGACGAGCGTATTATAAGGAGACAGCGTTATGAATCAATTAGGTAAAAGATTTAAGTGTTCCGCCTGTGGCACCGAGGTGCTTTGCACCAAGGGTGGACAGGGTGCCGTGAACTGTTGCGGTAAACCGATGGAATCTCAGGAGCCGCGACCTCTACCTTCATCCGATTAGGAAAATAGCAGCATCCCTTCTCTTCTTCGAACAAGGGAGGGATGGCATGAGGCAATCGCAATGTTTTCCCCTTCAACCTAGCGATTGCCGCCCCCGATGCAATTGGGGTTCGCACTGACAGAAGGTTAAATACCTTTCCTCCACACAATCACACCACCAAGTATGGTCATTTTTACCTCTAACTCTGGTATCTCATCGATACTAACCTTAGTGGGGTCACCGTTCAGCACCACCAAATCGGCGAGCTTGCCCTGCGTTACAGAGCCTTTGCTATTCTCCTCGAAGCAAGCATAAGCAGCGCCTTCAGTATAACTATAAAGCGCTCTTTCTATGGCGATACCTTGCTCAGGCGCAATACACTGACCCGTTTCAGTCATCCGGGACACCGCAGCGTATATACCGCTGAGCGGATTAGACGGCACTACCGGACAGTCCGAGCCAGCCGCTACTTTGAGTCCAGCTTTAAGAAACGTGGCCACAGGATACAGATGTTCGATTTGTTCGGCGGGTACCGTCTTGAGATACCTATCTCCGTTGTAATAGATAAAGGTTGGCTGAGTAACAACCGTGACACCAAGTCGGGATAGTCGTTTTGCCATCGTCGGTCGGCATACAGAGCAGTGCTCAATACGATGGCGATGGTTAGCGCGGGATACCGTCTGCAATGCACCTTTCAGTGCTTGATAAGCAGCTTCTATGGTGATTTCTTCGACGGCATGCATGGCTACTTGAAAACCCAGCCGATGCAGGGAAAGCACCTTTTCATTCAGTTCTTCCTGTGAGGGAGTTATCCACCCCGTAGCTCTATGGATAATAATCTTCACCGCACCCAGCCGTAGCTGGTCATCGCCTGTTACCGGTATAAAGCACTGCTCCTGAAAAGATCCAAAAGCTTCCGAACCTATCATCATATTCACCCTGGGCGTGAAACTGCCACTGCGTTTCCATTGCTGAAACTTATCCCAGCGCTGTATGCCGTTACGCACCGAGGCATCCTGTACCGAGGTTATCCCCAGAGAAATAAGACGGTCGCTCGCCAATCTCATACCGCACTCCATCTCGGCATCAGTCAGCGATAATATCCTCTCCGCCAGGTACGATCCCATTTCATACAGTACGCCGTTGGGTTCACCGGTCTCCACATCCCTTTCAATAACACCGCCAGGCGGATCCGGGGTATCACTGGAAATACCTGCAAGCTTTAAGCCAAGGCTATTCAGCACATGGACATGACCTGAACGATGGGTCAACTTCACCGCATGGTTAGTAGTAGCTTTGTCCAGGTCCCAGCGATTGGGTTGACGCTGCTCAGCGAGGTAAAACTCGCTATAACCTCTGGGTCTGATCCAGCTTCCCTCAGGCGCAGTATCGGCAGCCTCTCTAATTTTGCGTTGAATATCCGAGATGGAGCGAGCCACAGGAGCACTCAAATCAGGGCAAATCAGGCTTTCAGCAAAACCAACAGGGTGACAGTGGGCATCGTGAAAACCCGGCAGTACGGTCATACCCCGGCAGTTGATGATTTCGGTATCTGCCCTCCTAAATGAGCCAACATCATCAGCTTCAGATACTGCCACTATATTGCCACCCTGAACTACCACCATCCTGGCGCGAGGATGATCAGCGTCCATGGTCAGAATATTGGCGTTATGGAGTATAAGATTAGCTTCTGGCATATCTTTATTCGTTGCGCAAATCCAATTCAGCGAGGTGGGCGATAACCCTGGGAATGATATACGTTGCCAGGACACGTCCTGAGCCACCGCAGAGAATAGCTATCAACCTGCCCCGACAGGTAGCATCAGCAATCGCTTTGATAATCCTGGCAAACTCCAGATGACAATCCCTGGTCAATCCCTTGTCGCCATACTCGCCTCTTGTGGCATCATAGCCCAGTTCCCAGAATATAAGCTCGGGTCGGAACTCAATAACTGTAGGCACCAATACCTGCCTCATCTTCTGAAAATAGAAGTCATCGCTGTTGATATAGGGAATAGCGATATCGATATTATTGAACTCATCACTATAGTCCTGGTAACAGAAGCAGACATGGAGAACATCTTTATCATGTTGGAAGATATCCCTGGTGCCGTCGGCGTGGTGGCTATCGGTATCCACGATAGCAAACCGCTTCATGCCCTTCTCTCTCAGCGCAGCGATGGCCAAGGCAGCACCGTTGAAATAGCACATACCACCAAAGAAGTCTCGCCCAGCATGGTGGTCACCACTGCCGGTGAAAGTAAAGGCATTATCGATATTACCTAGATAGAGCTCTTCTGCAGCCTGCACTGTGGCACCTGCTGAGTACAGTGCGCATTCATAATATCCCGTCCTCTTCACCTCTTCTACCATGTCCCTGGTATGTACCCGAAACAGCACCTCGTCAGGCACTGCATTAAGAAAAAAGAAATTACTTCCACCCTGGTATACGCCATCGTAATAAAACACATTCTCCTTGTCCAGGATGCCGCTCAGCGCCTGAGGGAAATCTGCCAGCCGCTGACCGTCAAAGCAGGGCAGAAAAATGCCGGTTCGCTTGTGGAGTTTTTGTATTTGACTGCTCAGGTTCTTACCCCTTGCTTCCTACCATTCTCACCTGGTATTGCGAGCGCAACACCAGCCTACACAGCCAATCTCACTGATACCACCATCCCCACCTGTCATTGCGAGCCTTATTCTCATGTCATTGCGAGCGAAGCGAAGCAATCGCCTCGTCATTATATCCCTTCAGAGCTTTTAACTCTTAACAGCTCCATCCAGGCATTAAGACCATTGTAGAAGGTTTTGGTAACGTCGTTCACCTGCTGAGCCTGCATCAGATTCGCCTCGGAGGGATAGTACACCTCCTCCTCGCTACAGGGATTAACCGGTAACAGTGTCTCGCTGACACCATCCCAGACTTGATTTACCGGCAGACCCACCAGAGCCAGCGCCGGATCAAGTGTGGCGTCAACCAGTACCAGCCTGCTATCTATGTCCACCTTGCAAGCGAGGTGATAGCCGGGTGGCATTTCTCTCGCCAGCTTCCTCAGCTCTGGTGGATAGATCTCTTCAAACTCGTCCCAGCGATAGTGATAGACCACATACCATACCTTCAAACCCAACTTCTGAAACATGGCGCAGAGTAAAAAATGTTTGGGAGTACATGAGCCCCGGTTAAGCTCCAGTATCCTTGTATAGTTTCTGAGGTCGTTGAGTTCAGGGATTACCGCATAAGGGATATCTCTTATCCTGTTAAATATGGCTATACGCGCCTCTCTGGGGGTCTTTCCCTGTGTCCACTCCTTGAATTTAGCTTCAACGACGTCAACTATAGCCACAGATGTTAGCTTAGCTGGTTTCCAGATTGCCAGTCAAGCAGGCGGTTTTCGTCACCAGTCGCTCGTCGCCCGTCCAATCTTTTTTGTGCGAGTCACTTGCCCACAAGTGACCGCTACGTGAGGTCACCTCAGGGAAGGATGACTCCCACGAATTACTCATAGGTAGATAGAAGTCATATTCAATATGGGTGCCCTTAGCTTGAAGACTGAATAGTTACAACCCGCGTAACCTGTCCACCATTGCGAACAAGAGCATACTGTCTAAAGATCTTCTTGAACTTGCCGACGAGATAGATTTCATTAAAATGCAGGTTATGACCTAAAATATTTTCATGCACGATCCTATCAATTGTTATATTATCAGCAGCGTGGCGAAACATATACCCATCATCAAACTTGACGATTAAACAGGTATCGACTGGGTAGTTCTTGCCTTCTTTTCGTAAAATAGCATCCACAATTTTCCGCAATTCAGACTCAGCAACTTCAGTGACAGATACAGCTTCAAGTCGCGCCGAGACTCTAAGTCCTTTCTTCTTTGTGCCTTCTTTCTGAATTGATCCAGTAACAGGCACGTATCCGTTTTTCTGAAGAAGAAAGGCTCGAAGGTATTCGTCTTCGCCTTCATGGGCTTGAGTAACTTCGATATAGCTTACTGAAGCAGGAGGATGGGAATTATCAATCAACACAGCATCATAGTTCTGGTTGCCTATCACCGGTTTAACACAAACTGATTCAGTTTCGCCATACTTCTTGAATGCAAAGATCGCCAGGGGATAGGCCTCTTCAACAAGCTGTTTGGCAAGACCTTGACGTAATCTAATAGTCTTCTCATCAGTGGTTTTTATTTTCTCTTCCACCCACATAATCAATTCTTTGGGTGTTCGTTTTTTTGTTATTGCGTCTTCGGTTATCTCTTCATCCATATGCCAAGTCTATGTCAACCCTCATGTGATATCTTATCATATCAGTAGTAAGCGATTTGGTAAAACAAAAAGCCCAGCCTTATAGGCTGAGCCTTCTTCAAATTCAGTTGGTAGCACTCATTGGATATGAACCAGCAACCCGCCTATTCCACACCTGACCCACGGCTGTATACCCGCCCCTTCCAGTTCACACATTTACCCACTACCTGTCGGACTGCGGCATACACTGCACTCAATAGAATATAGAAAAAGCCAAAGGTGTGCAGCCAGGCGGAAATAGCAGGCTCTCTAAAACGGATATCGATAAGTAGTCGCATACCCAGTGTTATCACCACCTGAAAAATAATAAGAGGTAGCATCGGTGTGGGAGCAGAAACTATAAAGAGCTCATGCCATAGCCAGTAGAACGGCGCCAGGTAAAATACATAGCCAGCTACCATCAGCCCTACCAGCGCCGCCGAGAACAGGGAGGCTACCGAATACATCCACTTGATAACCCCTTCGCTCATTCCTTTCAGACTGCGGTACATATCGCAAAAAAACACCGGTGACAGGTCAATGGCGATATGCCTGCCGCCATGTCGGATTGTCTCAACGCCAAGCCAGACGTCCTCCAATATCCTTCCCTTCACTGCCTTATGTCCGCCGATACGCCAGTAGTCCTCCCTGGGAAATAACAGGAACTGACCGATGGCGAGCGATGGCTTTGGTTTCTTACAGCGGTGTAACCACCAGAAGGGAAACCAGCCCAGGATAATGAAATAGATAACTGGAATAGCAATTTTCTGAGGCAAGTAACTGGCAAGCTGGCGGGGAAATCCTGAGAGGAGCAATGGACAAGGCTGAGAAACTACAAGGCGAGTATATGAATCTCTACTTTTTTCTGCTAAACTAGCGCTGGCAGTGGCAGAGGAAGCATGAAAGAAAGACTGTGCAATCTATTTGAAGCATGTGAGAGCCCGGAAGCTCCTTTATGTCCGCTTCAGGTAATCACAGTAAAGAACGGAATCTGGTATCCCGACGAACCAATTTGTCAGGCGGAGCAATTCCAGGATTTGTCCTGGATTAAGAAGCAAAGACAAATAGCTAAGCTGCGCCTGACCACCGAAGACGGCTTCTTCACGGTGCGTATGCTTGAAGCGATACATATGGTCACCAGTAACCTTAAAGGCGCTGACCCGGATGATATCAAAGCTGAAATTAAATGGCTTAAAGAACTCAGCGAAAAACGTGCTCATGCCTCTGAAAAAAGACAGGAACGAAGAGCAACGGCAAAGAAGAAACCGGTAAGCAAGAAAAGGGGAAAAAGCAAAACGCCGACGTTGTTTAAGCTATAGAGCTATCAGTGGTTCATTTCTGGCAATCATGGGGGGGGGAGCTTGGAAGCAAGGGAAGAAGCATTATTTTCTCAAAAACTCCGATTAGTATATAATTTTGGGAATAACTATGACTATGGACAACTTTCTAAGCTATAAGGTGGTAATAATTCCCGCTGCTTCGTGGCTGATAGCGCAACTCATTAAAGTTATTATCTACTCGGTGCAAGACAGGCGTCTGCGGCTTAATTACCTGGTGAGCATGGGTGGCATGCCCAGTGCACACAGCGCCACGGTCTGCTCGCTGGCGACAACGATAGGTATAAAAAATGGTTTCAACTCAACTCTCTTCGCCATCGCCGTTTTTTTTGCCCTGATAGTTATGTATGATGCTGCCGGGGTGCGCAAAACAGTAAGCACTCATTCCGGAGTGCTCAATCGCATACTGGATGAGCTTTTCAAAGACCATCCGGAATTTGAACTGCGTTTTCGAGAACTCATCGGTCATACGCGGCTTGAAATCGTAAGCGGAGCTATACTGGGAATACTATTAGCCCTATGGTGGACGTAAGCCGTTGACTGTCACTTGTCGCCTGTTGTTCGTGGTTAAAAAGCTATGAGATAAAAGGCGAAAAGGAAGATCCACATGGCACAGAGAATTAATTGGATACTGCTAACGATGGGGATACTAATCATCTCATTGTCAATGTCAGCTTGCGACAACGCCTCGGACCACTTAGCTTTAGGTGACACTTATACAAAGCAGGGCAAATGGGACGATGCCATCGCTGAATACACTAAAGCCCTTGAGCTTACACCTGGACGAGCCGATCTCTATTATAAAAAAGGCATCGCTTACAATGGTAAGGGACAATACGACCTGGCTATTGCTGAACTCACCAAAGCAATCGAACTGTCACCATCGGTAGCCGAGATGTATAATGAACGTGCCCTCGCTTATGGCAGCACCAAACAGCTTAAACTGGCGCTCGCCGACCTTGATACCGCCATCAAGCTTAACCCCAAGCTGGCTATTGCCTACAGTAATCGAGGTGCGGCTTACAGCGACATAGGGCAATATGACCAGGCTATTGCCGACCTCACCACGGCGATTGGACTTGACCCGTATAATGCTACCGCCTACAGTAATCGTGGCTGGGCATATTTTAAGGTGGAATACTTCGAATCAGCGATTAACGACTTCAATTCGGCAATTTATCTCGATCCCAAGACGGCTATAGCATACTGCAATCGAGGTTGGGTGCATTACACCAAGAAAAAATACGACCTGGCTCTGGCTGATTTCAAGAAGACCCTGGAATTGACCAGTGACCCTAATCTGAAACAGGTTGCCGAGCAAGGCATCAAGTTTATTGAAGGCAAATAGCGTTTTAGCCAATGAGGAAGGTTGCCTTACTTTCACTGGCCTATAAAGGAATAAAGAGGTGTGGGGTTGATACATAAACTTACCTATATTTGCTTCATTATGGCTTTGCTTTTAGCTTTGATAGGCTGTGCTCAGCCATCAACGCCGGTTCCTGAACAACCATCTACCTCTACCATAATTCCAGCCAGCACAATACCCACAAGCTCACCCCCATCCATTGACTTTATCGCTAATCCTACAGAGGGGCAACCGCCACTTAAGGTTACCTTCACACCAGTTGCTACTGGAGAAATTACCCGTTGGCACTGGGATTTCGGCGATGGTCAGTTCAGCGATGAGAAAACACCCATCCATATCTATGCTTCAGGTGGCGACTACACCGTTTCACTGGCGGTAAGTGGCAACAGTGGCAGCAATGCCGTTACCAAACCTGCCTATATTAAGCTTAAAGGCGCTGTTGCTATCGACTGGAGAGAAGCTGCCAGCTATATCAGTCAGAACAAACTGGTCGAGGGAGTGATCGTGGGTACTAATTACTACACAAAAGGTAAAATCACATTCCTTAATTTCAACATGCCCTACAAGGGATACTTCACCTGCGTTATCTGGGACAGTGACCGCAGCAAGTTCATCAAGCAGTTCCCACCTAATCCTGAAACTTATTTTCTCAATAAACGCGTCCGCGTCAAAGGCTTAATCGAGGAATATCCTAAAGGCTCTGGCACTCCCGAGATAGTGTTAAAAGAGCCATCACAGATAGAAGTTATCGAGAAATAGCTCTGCCACGTTTCATCGACTATCAGCCGCTGGTTGACACTTCTATCCTTGTTAAAGCAAGTTCCCTCTCTTCCGAAAGAGAGGGAACTTGAGAAGTAAGAATATTTAATTGAAAGAGTATCTGTTACTTTTGTTTATCTGGTAAGCAGTCGCCTCTAACACCAATGGTAATGTCTTTTAAGGGAATGTGTTTACCGCTGGCTTTTATTGCCTCTTTTGCCATATGGACCAACCCCGAGCAACAGGGGACTTCCATGTGCACCACAGTAAGGCTGTTTATCCCTCCCTGACGCAGTATCTGAATCAGCTTATCCAGGTGCGCATTAAAGTCATCCAGCTTGGGGCAGGCTACCAGCACCGCATGGTCAGCAAGAAAGTCCGAGTGAAAGTTAGCATAGGTAAAAGGCACACAGTCTGCCGTCAGCAGAAGGTCTGCTCCCTGGAGGAAAGGCGCAGTCGGTGGCACCAGCCTCAGTTGCACTGGCCAGTGGCTTAACGTCGATTCCTGTCTCGCAGCATGACCAGAAGCAGTTCCTTGCGTTTCCCGTTTTCCTAAATCAACAACAGTAGTCGATGGGCAACCGCAGGGGAGATTCGCCTCAGCTTTCCTTTTCTCTTCAAGGTGATGTTCCACTGCCACCTCATCGAATCCCTCGGCTTCCCGCTCCTCGATAGTAATAGCCCCTTGCGGACATTCACCGAGACAGGCGCCCAGTCCATCGCAATATTTATCACTGATAAGTTTCGCCTTACCTTCGATAATCTTGAGCGCTCCCTCGGCACAGGAGATAATACAGAGTCCACAACCATTGCATTTTTCCTCGTCTATGTGGACGACTTTTCTTGTGGTCTTCGTGGTCGTATTTGCCATTTAGTTACCCTCCTTTTCTTTCGTTACTTGTGCCTTCTCTTTCATCAACCTTTCATAGATTTCATCGCCAACACATTCCCTGGCATATTCACAGTACTGAATGCAGGAATTCAGGTCATTGTAGATGGTGAATCCACATTTGGGACAATCTGCCTTCATATCGGTGGATACCATCTCTACCTCTTCACCACATTTCGGGCATGTCTTAAGCTTAATCGTCGGCTGCAAGATCGTCTTGGTTCCTGGACACTTATCTAACATGGCTACACCTCCTTCTTCCGATTTTTATTCCTTGCCGTACAATCATGGGCAGAAACGCACCAATCGATACAGGGGGACAGCTTCTCGCGATAGACCGTCCCTCCACAGTTATAGCACTTTATCTCGCTTTCATCGGAAAATATTTCCATCTTAGCACCACATTCAGGACACCTATAAAGCCCTAATCTCAAGTTGTTTTTCTGTCCAGCACAGAGATGACCTTTCATTACTATTATTACTCCTTGCATATTTATCTTTTATTCTATGATAAACCGAAAAAACAACTAGAACTATGATTTAAATCATGTAACCATAGAAACGGGGATTACTTAACAGGCGATAGCGTGATTTATTTGAGGGAGTATTATGAGATTGTACAGGAATAGCCACGCTTCGCTTACGGTGATAGGGTGATGTTTGCAGGCGCTCTATACCTGTGGTGGCCCCTGGCTCAGCAGCGTGAGTCTCTTCTCATCGAGGATAACCATCTTGCCACGACCGGAGTGGACAATCCCTGCCGATTTCAAACGACTGATGACCCTTATTGCTGTTTCAGTCGTGGTGCCAGCCATATCAGCGACTTCCTGTTTGGTGAATGGCAAATCCGAGCCTATTTTAGCATGGAGCATAAGAAGTATTCTGGCGACCCGTTGCTCCACCCGCTCACCAGCAAAATCAGAAAGGCGACTCTGCGCTTCCCTGAGCCGTCCTCCCAGAACATTGATAATCCTCAATGCCACCTGCGGACGCTCTGACAGAAACGTCAGAAAATCCTCCCTCTTAATCCCTAACACCCTTAACCCAGTCACAGCCTGGGATGAAGCCGGATACGGTCTATTCTCGAAAACAGCCACTTCGCCAAACATCTCCCCTTCGCCAAAGAAGGCAACTATGAAGTCTTTGCCTGAGGAAGCATGTTTGATGACCTTGATACGACCTTCAGCGATGATATAAAACCAGTCGGGGGCATCCCCTTCCCAGAATATATACTCGCCAGCGTTGAAGCGTCGCTCAAGGACGAGCCCGGCAAGCTCAAACAGTTCATTATCCTTGAGGCTGGAGAAGATGATACAGCCTCTTAAAATTGTAGCTTTGGCGCTCTGTTCCAAACTACCAAACCTCCACCGTCGCTGGTACTTACAGGAATTATAGCACGTGCTCATTGGTAATGGGATAATGGGCACTGCGCTGGCTTAGTTTTAGCTCGTAGCTTTGAGAGGGGGAGTTTTCGCTCCTCCTCTGTTTTATTATGATATATACGAGATTACTAATAGAAGGCGTTAACAATGTGGATATAGTAAAACACCGGGAATAAAACTCACACTCCAAGTGCTATATGAACCTATTGACTAAGGATGCATTATGAAATATGATATGCTTACAAGGGAGAAATCCGCATCGTAGTATTAGGAAAATACTCTCAATAACGTTTCCATTTGAATTGCACTGGGGCTGAGGAGGAAGAAGCAGTGTTACATAGTATGAGGGAGGGGAAAAATGATGATCACAATTAAATGTCCTAAGTGTCAGACAGATAACCTTTATGATGCAGAGTTCTGCCGCCATTGCGGTTTAAGGCTGGCTAAAGACTGCCCCAGTTGCAGTGCTGCTAATCCTCACCAATTCACGTATTGTACCCAATGCGGTCATAGCCTTGTGTCCGCCGCTGAACCGATGGCTGAAATAAAAGCAGCGATACCAATAGAACCGAGAGAGGAATCGAAGGAAGAAACGAAACTTGAGGAGGAATCAAGGCAAGAAGTAACAGGAGAAGAGATAAGAGTAGAGTCGGCTGTACAGCCAGAGGTAGTGAAGCCAGAGATTAAAGAAGAAGCAAAAGAAAAAACAACAGTAGATATAGCAGTGCCCGACAGAGTCTTGACCGGTATAAGTGGACTTGACCCACTTATTGGTGGAGGCTTCTTTGCAGGGAAAGTCTATTTAATCAGCGGTGAATCAGGCACCGGTAAAACTGTTTTCGGCATGCAATTCCTCTATCAAGGGCTCATGCTGGGTGAAAACGGCATTTATGTTTCAGGAGACGAGATCCCTACTCACCTTATTGTAGATGCTGAGTCCTTAGGCTGGAACTTTAAAAAGTACATTGAGGAACGGAAGCTGGGATTACTGGACATATCAGCACACTTTACCGATATGCGTATGGGTAAGGGAAAATCAGTTGATGTTGCCTCTGTGGCAACCAATATTGCCAGGTGTGTCAAAGATTTTGGAGCCAAACGTATTGTTATTGACACAATAGCCCCCCTCGTATTCGGGCAGGAACTTTTCCCTCATATCCAGGAATACGTGAGGAACCTTGTATTTACTCTTGAGGATAACCTTGGATGCACAATATTGATTACATCCGGCATATCTTCAGGTTCCACTTTTCTTTCTCATTACGGTGTTGAGGAATTTGTTGCAGAGGGTGTTATTGTTCTGGGTATGCTGAATTGTAATGGCTATCGTTTTCGCACGCTTTCCATCAGAAAAATGCGGAGTACGTTTTCAGACCTCAATGACCACGTCTTTGAAATCCTGCCTCAAAGGGGCATAGTAATAAAGGGGTAACCAGATAAGCCACAAGACACCATACCTTACCTTCTCCGGCAAAAGCAGCCTTTCCAGAGCAAGTGGTGCTCTCCCGGTCAATGCTATAGCATGGCAGTTTCCCGTATTGATTCTCTGGAAAGCGTCAGAGGAAGCAATAAGAGATGAGCCGACACCCTCTTATTGAAGAAATTACTTCAGCCCTAAACCCACCTGTGGTTTTTGAGCTGTTCCAAAATGAGCCTAATTGCTGCTTCCTCGATAGTGGTATGGACCCTCAGCGATTGGGCAGATATTCATTCATTGGAATTAATCCATTTCTGGTTATGAGCAGTCGGGGTAACGAAATTAACCTCCTGGAGCACGATAGTCACAGGGTTGAACAGGGAAATCCCTTTGATGTACTGGGTAGATTACTGGAAACCTACAGACTCGACACCACACCAGTCCCAGTTCCTTTCTTAGGCGGTGCCATTGGCTATTTCAGCTATGACCTGTGCCATTTTATCGAGCGCCTGCCCTCAACCACTAAGGATGACCTGAATTTCCAAGAAAGCTATTTCGCCTTTTATGATACTATCCTCGCTTTCGATAACCTGGAGAAGAAAACATACATTGTTTCTACTGGCTTCCCCGAACTCCACGAAGACGAGAGAGCTAAAAGAGCCAGGCGGCGTCTTGATGAAATGAAGAAAAAACTCAGTTCGCCGCCAGCACGTTATTCCAAAGATAGTCCTCGTGTTGAACCAGGTATCGAAGCCGTGCTTAAGTCTAATTTTACACACGAAGACTATCTAAAAGCTATAGAAAAAGCCAGAGAATATATTATCGCCGGTGATATTTTTCAGGTAAATATCTCTCAGCGCTTCGAGACCGAGCTAACCGTGTCACCCTACGAGCTTTACCAGCGTCTGCGGATAATTAATCCGGCGCCTTTCTCTGCTTATCTTAATTTTGATGGGATAACGGTAATAAGTGCTTCACCAGAACGATTTCTGCGAGTTGATGGTGACCAGGTAGAGACACGACCCATAAAAGGCACCAGACCCCGAGGTGAAGACTCAGAACACGATGCCAGACTAGTCCAGGAACTTCTAAACAGCATTAAGGACAAAGCTGAGAATGTGATGATTGTCGACCTTGAAAGGAATGATTTAGGCAGAGTTTGCCAGTACGGGTCGGTGATAGTTAACGAGCTTGCTATACTTGAAACATTCCCTACCGTTTTTCATTTGACCTCTACCGTTGTTGGCAAGCTGAAACCGGGAATCAGTTGTATTGATTTACTAAAAGCTACTTTTCCCGGAGGGTCTATTACCGGTGCGCCTAAGGTACGGGCTATGGAGATTATTGATGAACTTGAGCCGACAAGAAGAAGCGTATATACCGGTGCTATTGGCTATTTGAGCTTTAGTGACAACCTCGACCTCAACATCGTAATCCGTACTTTTCTAATAAAAGGGAAAAGAGCCTACTTCCAGGCAGGCGGCGGCATTGTCTATGATTCAGACCCACAGGCTGAGTATGAGGAAACGTTGCACAAGGTTAAGGCTCTAATCCAGGCGCTTCAATTGGCGCCGAAAGTAGCAGTGCAGGCAAAATGATACTAATCATTGATAACTATGATTCATTCGTATACAACCTTGCCCAATATCTTGGTGAATTGGGCTGGGAGCCGCAGGTTTACCGTAACGATGCAATAAATCTGGGTAAAATCCAGGCACTCAATCCCAGCCACATCGTTATTTCACCAGGACCGAAAGCACCACCGGACTCTGGCATCTCTAATGATGTAATTCTTAACTTCGGCGGCAAAATTCCCATCCTTGGCGTCTGCCTGGGACACCAATGCATTGGTCATGTCTATGGCGGTGTCGTTGACAAAGCTCTGGTGCCTGTACATGGTAAAACGTCACTTATTCACCACGATGGTGAAACTATATATCGGGGAGTGTCAAATCCATTCACCGCCGCCCGATATCACTCCCTCGTTATCAGGAAGGACAATGTCCCTCCATGCCTTGCCATCACCGCGTGGACAGATGAAGGGGAAATCATGGGTGTACGGCATAAAGATTATGTGGTCGAGGGCATCCAGGTGCACCCCGAATCAATCCTCACTCCTTCGGGACACGATTTGCTTGGCAATTTCCTGAGCTACTCGACCGCAGTTTGGCCAAAGGACAAATAAATGAAAGAGATTGTGTACCTGAATGGGATTCTCGTTCCTCCGTCATTAGCGACTATATCTCCTTTCGACCATGGCTTTCTCTACGGCTACGGCCTTTTCGAAACGATGCGCTCCTATGGCGGTGTCATCTTCCGTTTGGAACGCCATCTGTCTAGACTATATAAAGCAGCTGAATCACTGGGGATACACTCTCAGCTTCTCCCCATTGACCTGGAAAAAGCTTGCTATGATGTCATGAATGCAAATAATCTCACCGACGCTCGTCTCAGGCTCACTGTATCAGCCGGCGAAGGCGACATCATACCGAATCCGTCTACCTGTAAAAAAATCACCGTCTTCATAGTCGCGCGAAAGCTGGTGCCTATGCCTCCCGAAAGCTACGAGAAAGGATTCAAGGCAATAGTTTCATCAGTACGCCGCAATAGCCAGTCACCGCTGTCGCGTCTTAAGACCAGTTGTTACCTGGAAAATGTCATGGCAAGACAGGAAATGAAACTGGCAGAAGCCGTTGAAAGTATCTTGCTCAATGAGGCAGGACTCATCGCTGAAGGCAGCAGCAGCAATATATTCTGTGCCAGCAAAGATATACTTCTCACTCCCTCACTAAACTGTGGCGCTCTTCCTGGTATTACTCGTGAGACTGTGCTGGAACTGGCAAAAACCCTCGAAATCAGGGCAATTGAGACAGAAATAACACCAGAAGCACTTCTGCAAGCTGATGAGGCTTTCTGTACCAATTCCATCATTGAAATATTGCCGTTGACCTATGTCGGTGATAAACCAATCGGCTCAGGGAAACCAGGGACTCTTACTATTCGTTTGTCACAGGCGTACCAGAAGCTGGTAGCAAGCTCTCTGGCGAAGAGGACGGGTTAATACTGGCAGACTAAGAATTATTAATGTTAGCTATGTTCATCCATTCTGTATCCGCATCGGGTCAGCTGTTCCCCATCTATAAAAACCGTCCTACCCTCTAACCCTACCCGTCCCTGTGCTATCATATTCACAGCAAATGGGTAGATCTCCCAATCACCTCTCACTTTAAGCATATCCTGCAAGTTTCTACATATACGCTCCATTATTTCAAACAATTCTGTTCCTGCTTTCTTTTGAAACTCTTCATACGTTTTAATACCATGTGTTTTGGTAAAATTCGTTACCGCATTTAATCCCTCTATTCCCCTCAATCCTGACTCACATAATACTTGAGCAATGGTAAGAGGTCGAGACTGCACCAACACAGGTCCCGTATCTTCTCCTTTATCGACAAAGAATAGTGTTGATCTTATTGCCTCATCTCCAGCCAATATAGCCTTGGCTGACGGTACCCAGTACAGACCATCATAGCCTTTTGTAGTATCTCCCGGGTGAACATTGAGGATTCTGGGATAATATTTCTCCACCATCCAGTCCGAGAGCCACTGATCATAACCAGTCAGACATATCAGATCAGGCTCTCTACCGATCCTGCTCTCCAGTAACCTAGACACTTCCTTTTCGTAGTTTACTCTCTCCGTACAATTTCTAGGAACATTCCCCGAACCATATCTCACCTTAGTATCTTTGAGATACGGTAGGTGGCTGAGTTCGATTACCTCATGCTTGTTTTCTCTGGCGATATCTATGCCGCTACAACCTGGTCGATTGGTGAATACAATATACTTATGACTACTGTTCGCTCGCACTATCTCTCTATAATTAGTACCTGAACCAGAAACAAAACATACGATCGTCATTCTTTCCCCCGATATAACCGGATTATATATCAATCTACTCATGAATCTATCATACCACTATTATGAGAATTTCTCCCAGTCTCCTTATATTCCTAACTATGATATAAAATCACGGGCAGCGAGGTATACATTTTGCCAAGAGGAGCGACTGCAATATGAATGGATAAGGAATTTACGACACTACCTTTGGTTCAGCAGAACGCTTATGGGCAGATATGCCAGCATTAATCAGGACAAGTACAATGAAACCAGCCAGGCCAGTGCCTCCGATAAGTAAGTCATTGCCGCCCTTGACCAACATGATTGATAAACCGATGGTACCATTAAGCGAACCGTGTAGTATAGCAGCAGCAATAACAGACTTTGCTTTCAGGCGAACATAGCTGAAAATTGGGGCAAGGAGCAGGCAGAATATAATCATCATGAACACACCAGCTATAGGGTGCTGCGGATAGTTATGTCCCTGGAGTATCAAAGGCGCATGCCATATACCCCAGATCGCGCCTATCAGCGCTGATGATTTCCAGAAACCCAGATTACCAAGTTCCTTCTGGAGAAATCCTCTCCAGCCTAATTCCTCGCCAAAGCCAGCCACCGCATTTATAGTAATGCCGGCAATGAGACCCTGGAGCAAACCTATCCAGATAGGGTGAATCGGAAGAGTAGCAACGCTGCCTTGCATCTGCTGTAATTGCTCCGGAGTCAGCGTATCCTTGAATCGCTCTATGAGACCTGCCATTTCCGGCGAATAGGTAACGCCTGGTAAGAGCAAGCTTACTCCAAAAGTGGCGAAGGCGGCGATGGGAGGCAGCCACCACGCTACTAACCACCAGCGGTTGAACTTCCATGATATTCCCAGCGGTTCTTTCAAAGGCTCGCGGTAAATACCTTTCTGGACAACGATAGCGATAATCATAGGGATGAACATATAGGCTACAGCAATGAATGTGGCGCTGGTCGTGTTCCATTTCCCACCCAGTGCCCAATAAAGGATTGCTAGCAGATAGCTAAAAAAGAAGGTGAGCCCAATAAAAATCAGCGCTTTTTTCATTTTCTTGTTCGTAAGCGTACGGGGATGTTATCTGGAAATGACATCTGCCAATAAATTAGATACATCTTACTTGAATTTGTCCAGAAATGTCTACATCGTACAACTAGGCATTGACAGCTAACGGTATAATTAAGTTCAGAAGAATAAGAAAGTGATACATGCAAAAACTGTATGCTGTTTACCTGAGCAAAAATTAGACTGGTTTCAAAAGCTCAGGTATAATAGTGTACACCTCATATGAAACTGCCAATGACTCCACAGCTTGTCACAATGCAAGGCACCTATTTTCTCAATAAACAGGATGGTATGTAATTCATGAAGATTTGTGTTATCTCTGATACTCATGCTCGACATATAAAGGATTTACCGCCAGCGCTAATAAGCGTGATGAAGAAGGTAAATATCATTGTTCACCTGGGTGATTATGACACGATAGAACTGGTAAATGAATTAAAGAAGCTGGGGAATTTCTGGGGTGTCACTGGAAACCATGATTTTGCCAAGATCCGGGCAGTATTGCCAAATAAGGATGTGCTGGAAGTAAACGGAAGGAAATTAGGACTTGTCCACGGTCATGGTTGCTCCATGCCCAGTGGATTGAAGCACGGGCTGAAATCACGTTTTAATGGTGACAAGATAGACGCCATTCTCTACGGGCATACCCACGTCACCAGAAACAGAGTAGTGGATGATGTCCTCTACTTCAACCCAGGAAGTGCCGCCGGCAGATTTCCCGCCTATCGCAGGAGCTATGGAATACTCACTGTTGATGATACCATTAAAGGAGAGATATTCCCCATTATCTCCCAGCATAATCCCGAAATGCAGATGAGCAAAGCTCAAGCTATCGCTTATCATTTAGCTGCACCACGGAGAGCCTTCTACCGCGCTGTGGACCTATGGTAATCCTGACTGAACAACTATCCTTGTCATAGCTGCGTCTTTCACCCCCGCAAATAACATCATTGACAAAGTCTATTTTGACGTTGCAACATAAGGTTCGAAAGAAGTAGTATAGTGTATTCGGCACTAATACTATCCGCTCGTATCACCGAATGATCAGGAGGTGAGCTTGTGAGCGCCCACAGAAAGTTGCTCTACCATGACGCAGACCGCTGCATGGGGTGCCACGCCTGTGAAGTCGCTTGCAAAGCGGAACACGACCTGCCTATTGGAGTAAACCGGGTACGCATTGTGACCCAGGGCCCCAATCTGACAGATGGTAAACTTACGCTCAGTTTTAAACGCATTGCCTGTCAGCATTGTCCCAATCCGCCATGCGCCCGGGTTTGCCCAACCTTAGCTATTCAGAAGAGAGCTGACGGCATTGTTTTTATAGAGCATTCTTTATGCACCGGATGCCAGTCCTGTGCCAGTGTATGTCCCTATAATGCTATTCAGTTCAATCCCCACAAGAACTGGGCGGAAATTTGTGACCTGTGCGCAGACCGCCTCGATCAGGGTCTGGCTCCTTTCTGCCTGCAACATTGTATGGGTGGCGACCTGTTCTTTGGAACCAGGGAGGAGTTCCAGCGCAGAAAGGAAAGAGGGGTGCGGAATGGTAGCTAAAACATCGCGGTTCAATAAGCGAACCTTAGAGAATGAAAAAACCATCAGAACTATATGCGATGCGTGCATGTCCCAATGCGGATGTTTGGTACATGTTAAAAATGGCAAAGCCGTGAAGATAGAAGGCGATCCTGACCATCCGCTGAGCCAGGGATTTATGTGTCCCAAGGGTCTGTCTTTTCTCCAGGTAGTCTATCACGCCAATCGGGTGCTCTACCCTCTCAAACGAGACGGCGACCGGGGTAACGGTAAATGGCAACGAGTTTCCTGGGACGAGGCGCTCGATGATATTGCATCAAGGATACTTAAAGTAAAAAATAAATACGGTTCGGAAGCTATCCTCTATTCGTTCGGCACGTTCCCCGGTAAAAACGGCATTGCGAGCTACATAGGCTTACTGGGTGCACTTGATAGCCCGGGTACTTTTGTTCCTAACGCTCACTATTGCTATACTCCACATATTATCGGCGCCACCCTCACTGCCGGCACCATGTATCACTGCGAGCTTGGCTATCCCAGTGATTTTAAAGATAGCCGGCTTGTCGTCCTCTGGGGATGGAATCCTGCTGCCAGTTTCCCCGGTATCGCCAAGCGCATACTCGAAGCTCACTGGCAGGGTACCAAACTGCTGGTCATTAACCCACGGTTTACTGAATTTGCTTCCAAGGCTGACGTTTGGCTGCAGCCACGTCCTGGGACTGATTCGGCGCTAGCCCTGGGGATGATTAACGTTATTATCGAAGAGGAACTCTGCGATAAACATTTCGTCGAGCAATGGTGTATTGGCTTCGAGGAACTACGGCAACGGGCGCAAGAGTATACACTAGAGCGAGTAGCTGAGATTACCTGGGTGCCTGTGGGAAAAATTATCGAGGCAGCTCGCCTTTATGGCACCCAGCGACCATCTCACCTGCACACCCATAATGGCACCTCGTATGGTCCTAATGTTTTGAACGCCAGCCGAGCCACCGCCATATTGCCAGCATTAACAGGCAACCTTGACGTTAAAGGTGGCAACATGTTCACCAACTGGCATTACCCGCCAATGATACCCTATATGAACATGAGGAAACTGCTCCGCCCTTCAGCCGCAGCCGAGGATAAGCAATTAGGGATAACAGAATTTCCGCTTCTTGCTGGCTCTAAATCATTGCGCGGCTATCCACATCCGCCGATGGTTTACCAGGCAATGCTCACCGGCAAGCCCTATCCCATAAAAGCATATATTTGTACTACTAACAATGTGATAACTTTTGAGGACAGCCGCTCCGTAGCGGCTGCCTTGAGGCAACTTGATTTACTGGTCGTTCCCGATTTCTTCATCACACCCACAGCGGCGCTGGCGGACTATATTCTTCCGCCAGCTACCTGGCTGGAGAGAGAAGATGTCGTTGACGCTTTTTGCTACAACGGCTTCGTTTGCGCCCGCCCCAAAGTTATAGAACCACTTGGCGAATGCATGGATGACGATGATATCGCCTTCGCCATGCTGAAGAAAATGAATTTGAAATTCCCCCTTCCCGATATTGATTCTAATCGCAGCCTCCTGAATTACCAGTTAAGAGAGCTGGGTATAGATTTCGACGAGTTTTGCCGAAAGGGCATCGTTTACGGAAAAATTACGGAAAGGAAATATGAGCATGGAGAACTGCGAGCCGACGGAAAACCAGGGTTCAATACACCCTCCGGTAAAGTGGAACTGTATTCAAAGCGTTTGCAGGAAATGGGGCAGGACCCGCTACCTGGATTCAATGAACCGCATGAAAGCATTATCGCTTCGCCCAGGTTAACCAGGGATTATCCTTTTATACTTATCGGCGGTAGTCGCCACATCGCCTCATTCGATTCAGCAGGTCATAACGTACCATGGCTGCGAGAGCTGCTCCCCTACCCTGTGGTTGAGATTCACCCCGAAACTGCTCGAAAGCTCGGTATTAAAGATGGTGACTGGGTCTGGATTGAGACACCGCGCGGCAAAGGCAGGGTGAAACAGAAGGCATGCCTTACCTGTGGTATTCATCCCAATGTTATTCATGCACAGCACATGTGGTGGTATCCTGAGGAGACGGAAAATGAGAAGAGCTGGTTCGAGCCGAACATAAATACCATTATGTCCTGGGACCCACCCTATGACCCTGTCTGCGGCAGTACTTTGCTTAAAGGCGGCTTATGCACTATTTACAAGGCTGAACAGTAAAATCGACAGGAGCTATCGATATTTTATCAGCCTCGTAACACCAGAAAAATTTAAATAAACTCAGGGGAAAACGGCAACGGCGTACGCTGAATCAAGCAAATAGAAACGGAGCACAAAAGGCTGTACAATTATTAAGGGATAGTTACCTTTCTTGGTTTGGATTTGCTGGTTTCATAAGGCCAGGCAACCATACTGCCGTCCATGAATTTTACATTCTTAAATCCAGCACCGTCCAGTATCCTCTGTGCCTGATAAGCTCGTACGCTAGAACGGCACACTATGATAATCTCCTTATCACGTGGCAAATCATCTGTTTTCTCTCTCAATATATCCAATGGGATTAGCTTTGTTTGCCGAGCTTCAATATGGCTTTCTTTCCATTCTGCGGCAGACCGGACATCGAGCAGGATAAAATCATCATCTCTGTCCAATCTCGCTTTGACTTCAGCCGCTGTCACTGCTTTGGCTAATCCACTTTGCTTATTATGAACTATATTGACCGCATGGTGGACTGGGTCTATGGCACCATTATAGGGTGGAGCATAAGCCAGGTCCAGATTTGCCAGGTCGCTCACTGTAGCGCCAAACGACAGCATAGTTACCAGCACATCTAAACGTTTGGCTATGTCACCTGGTCCAACCATTTGCCCACCTAAAACCTTGTTATTCTCCTTATCAACAATAAGCTTCAATAAGAACTGTTTAGAACCGGGATAATAAGTAGCGTGTTCATTGCCCAACACCAGGCTAGTTACTACTGAATAACTCGATGCCCTAGCTTCCTGCTCGGTAAGTCCCACCCTTCCCACATTAAAGTCGAACACCTTAGCAATACCAGTTCCCACAACTCCAGGAAAAATTTCATTGCCACCGGTGATATTGGTCCCGATAACCCTACCATGTTTATTTGCAGTCGAGCCCAGGGGAACAAGCACTTTCTTACCAGTAATACGGTGAACGTTCTCCACGCAGTCACCGCCGGCATAGATATCCGGGTCACTCGTTTGCAGGTATCCGTTGACTTCAATACCCCCTCGAACACCAGTGGCCAAACCGGCGTCCCGTGCAAGTTGAACATTGGGTCGAGTGCCGACAGCTAAAAGCACCATCTGGCTATCCAGTGTATCATTGTCCATAATAACTCCAGTTACTCTGCCCTGGTTACTACCCCGAAAGCCAGTTACCCGCTTGCCGCAGTGTAACCGTATCCCTTTACTGCGAAGATGTTTCTCAAGGTAGGCAGCCATTTCAAAATCCAGAAATGCCGGCATAATCCAATCCAGTGCTTCGATTATCTCCACCTTAACTCCAAGTTCAACAAAAGCTTCCGCCATTTCCAGACCTATAAAACCAGCGCCTATGATAGCGGCTTTCCTGATTTTATGGGCTTTGATATATCTCTTTATTGCCGCGGCATCTTTCAGGCGACTTAGCGTGAAAATGCCCTTTAGTTGTTTCCCTTCAATATCAGGCACAAACGGCATACTTCCAGTAGCTACAACTAATTTATCGTATTCAAGGCTGGAAGTTTGTCGGGTTTTCATATTGATAACTTCTACAGTATGTGCAACACGATTAATCTTCTGCGCCTTCGTTTTTAGAAGGACATCAATGTTCATCACGTTTTTAAAATAGTCAGGCCCCCGAACCAGCAGGCTACTCCGCTTTCTGATAACACCGGAAATGTAGTAGGGAAATCCGCACGTAGCCGCAGATATTTCTGTTCCCTGTTCAATAATAGTTATTTGGGCATATGGGTCGCATCTACGCGCTCTCGCAGCAGCTTTTGGCCCACAGGCTGTTCCACCAATAATCACTATTTTTTTATTTTTGTTCATAGCTATACCTCCGGAAATAAATTATAGTGTAAATCCCACCACGGATTTTACCTAAGCGCGATTTCTAGAAATGAAACCATATGTAGTGCTCAAATATCAAGTCCCGAATTCGCAGCTACTAAGCGTCTCTAAACAAGGGATTTATCCATATTGACAATGACCACATACTTTATTACCATTAACTGCAGGCTGATACTATTCTACAATGAACATTAAGTTGGGAGGTGTTGAATGGAAACCAAGTTTACAATAACAGTGCTCGGTGTGTTTGTACAAATTTTTATTCTATGTATGATTGTCATCACCATTCCCAGCTGCGAGTCGCCGCTCAAGTTAGCTGACAATCAAACTACTGGTTTTTTCAGTTCTAGCTCATGCTCCCGAAACTACGGACCTTCTAGTTGTGGCTCAACTTGTGGTTCATCTGAATGCGATAAGATAATTGTTCCCAGCATCGAACAACCTCCACCCGCGACGCAAGGCTCTCCACAAAAACCACCAGAGCTTATAGATGGAGACAAATTACCCAGCAGTACTACAGAGACTGGCGGAGCTGGTAGCAGTGGCGGTGGCGGCGGTCGAGGTGGCAGGTAATTCGATACACTAAGATAAAGATTCTAGTAACTCAGCACCGGTGGTACTGCTACATGGTGTCATATCTATTGGATTTCCAGCTATGGCATTTCGAACAGTGATTTTGATGTATTTAACTGTAAGATTATCACTACTCATCCCCATAACAGACCCAGACAACTCAAGATTACTTTTTGCTTGCTGCAATCCTGCATAAACCGTTTCCTTCCCACATTCAGCGGAGAAAAGGCCAGCGCTCAATACGGCATAGGAAAAAACCACCGCTACAGTGACAAATGCGATAAGGATAATGGCGGTTTCGAGTCTCGTCATACCTCGCTCGTCCTTATGCAGGTTTCTCATAGCTTTCATAAATTTGTTTATCATTTGTGTTCCCTCCATCCATTAATAAACCTTTGCTTTTTGTTCGCCTCGGCAAGTTAAATCAATTGACCATATTTTCCTGCCTCCCTATATTTTCAAGACTAGCTGCCTCTAGGAACTATACAATCGTACGAATCTATCGGTGTAAATGACACATCATTAGTAATATCCTGTGAAGAAACCCTCAGCCTCAGGTACACAACAACAGCGACCCCTTCGTTGATGTACATGGAGAGCACACAGGAAGTGAGGGGAAGCATGTTATTTATCACTGGCGAGCGAGAATATGTAAAGTGCGCGAGATATATCAGATTGCACTTTAATGGGGCAACCTGAGTTTCTAGCTAACTATTGCAGTAATCAATAATGAGGGATTTTCTGTTATCCTGCGTAACAGATGATGCCAATTGCGATAAAAACTGCACCTGTCCTATCTTCTACCTACTGCGGCCAGGGGCGCCACTGCCAGCCACAATGTTATGGTGATGAGCATAGCCATAGGATAGTCTATATTTTCTAGTCCAACCTTCGGTGCGATGATTCCCCAGAGCAGCATAAAGATAAACGCGCTCAGAAAGAATCCCGGTATTGCCCCCAGTATTCGAAAGTATCCCATGATCTTCCGCCTCCTTAATTTTCTAGTGAAGTCTGTTGCTTTACATACGTTACGTTACTTTAAGTTCAGAGGTGCAATGCGGGCAGCGAGTCGCCTTAAGAGGAATACTCGTGAAGCAGTAGGGACAATCTTTGGTATTAGGTGACGCCTCCTGTTTCTTTTTAAATCGGTTAAATACACGAATTAAGAAGAACATGACCACAGCCACCAGTAGAAAATTGATAATGGTGTTAATGAACATACCATAGGCAACAGTAGCAGCGCCTGCCTTTTTCGCTTCTGCCAGCGATGTGTAATCACCACCTGATAAATTGACGTACAGGTTGGAGAAATCGACATTGCCCAGCAATACACCAATCGGTGGCATGATGATGTCATTGACAATAGAACTGACAATGGCGCCAAAGGCAATACCGATAATAATACCGATTGCCATGTCGAGTACATTGCCGCGCATGATGAACTCTTTGAAGTCTTTGATCATTACTACCTCCTCTCTTTATGCTCTTATTTCGAGTCATGGATTCACCCTATAATCCATGGTACTATCGCATATAATAGCACGACCGCTTTTGCTATTCTAGGTCTTGACTCAAAAGCATTTCCTGCTTACAACGAGGGCTGCCTTTTTCAACCTTCATGCCGATAAGTGATATAGAGGAGGAGCATTACAATAAAATGTATCAAGCCCTTTAAGTATCAGTGCCTCAACTATTGAGATATGACTAAATTCTTTATAAATTCATTAAGGTATAGTTTTTATGAATTGGGTAATTAAGAAATGCTATAATAGCAACGCTGCAATTTTAAGCTGAAAGAGAGGTCCGTTTATGGCAACGTTCGTCTTAATTCACGGTGCGTTCAGTGGGGGCTGGACCTGGTGCAAAGTAGTTCCGTTCCTGGAAAAAGCGGGGCATACAGTTATAGCACCTGATATGCCCGGTCATGGTAAAAATAAAATGACAGCCGTTCAAGAAATTACCCTGCAGACATATGTAGACTGTGTTGCAGAGGTTCTGGATAAGCAATCTGAGCCAGTAATTCTTGTCGGACACAGTATGGGAGGTATGATCGTCTCGCAAACTGCAGAATACAGACCTGATAAAATCAAGAAGCTGGTATATGTATGCGCTTTTCTACTTAAAGATGGTGAATCTTTGCACTCGAGAGGAGGAGGGCATCATGACCCAATAAATGCGCCATACGAAAAGTTTAAAGAGCTTTTGTGTGGAGATTGTTCCGATGCGGATGCCAGGTGGATGAGAGCCCTCCTGGTGCCGCCAGCTGGGAAGCTTGCCGGTACAACAATACATATCACCAGCAAAAATTACGGGCGGATACCGAGGATTTATATCGAATGTTTGCGCGATAAAGCAATTCTCCCACCGGCGCAGAAACAGATGTACACCGACACGCCGTGTGAACGAATTATTACTATGGATACCAGTCATATGCCACTTATATCGGCGCCCGAGGAGTTAGCGAAGAACCTACTATCAGTTTTACCCGTTTAAAAAACCTAACGGAAAACATAATCCTTTGATTATGAAGTAAGTAAAGAAGTCGAGAGCAGCTTGACTTTAATATGGTCAGAGGCATGCTCTTGAGAAAGCAGGAGCCATGGAACAGATAATCAATGTCTCGACAGGAGCAGAAGCATTATTAGAGTTATTTAGTGCTAATGGCGTCGACTATATTTTCCTGAATCCAGGAACCGATACCTATGATGTCCAAGAAGCCGTGGCTAAATATAAGGCATTGGGCAAGCGGACCCCGGAAGTAATACTCTGCCTCCACGAGTCGCTGGCCATGTCTGCGGCCCATGGATATTTCATGGTCACAGGCAAACCTCAAGTAGTTCTGGTGCACACAGACCTGGGTCTCCAGCAAGTGGGAGGAGCATTGCATAACGCACAGCGGGGACGAATAGGTGTGATTTTGTGTTCGGGGCGAGTTACTTCAAACAAACTCAATGAGATTCAATGGCTCCAGGAGCAATATGATCAGGCCAGTACAGTACGTAGTTACGTTAAGTGGGAGTATGAGCTGCGAACCAATGAGAATATTCACCAGGTGATACAACGAGCTTTTCAAGTTGCTTCCAGTGAGCCTTGCGGTCCCGTGTATCTTTCACTGCCTCAGGACTTGCTTGCACAAAAGATAACCAATGTGGTTATCCCTCCAGTAGCCAAACATCCAGCAGTTACAGCGCCACAGGCTGATACTACGCTGCTGGCTGAACTGGCGACGACGTTAATTGAGGCTGACATGCCACTCATAATCACCGGGTATTCAGGCAGACATCTCGACTCAGTGGCGTCATTAGTAGAATTAGCCGAACTAGTAGGCGCACGAGTCATTACTTCCCAAGTCAGGATGAATTTCCCTACAACGCATCCTCTTTGTGGCGGTTTTGAGCCTAATCCATATCTGGAAAACGCAGATGTGATACTGGTAATTGATCGAGACGTACCGTATGTCCCGATAAAGGTTAAACCTAAACCCGATACTAAAATTATTCATATCGATATAGATGTCTTGAGGCAGGACATGCCCTTATGGGGTTTTCCTGCTGATGCGCTTATCCAGGCTGATTCAAATAAAGCACTACCTCTTCTTTGCCAGATGATTCGCCAGAAAATAACGCCTGCACAGCAGGCTCGTTGCCAGGCTCGATCTCAACAGATCCAGAATGAACATGAGCAGATACGAGAAAATTGGTCTCATTTAGCTAAAGCCAAAGCTGTTCAGAAACCGATCTCTCCCGAATGGGTTTGCCATTGTATAAATGAGGCAATAGATGAAAACACCGTAGTTCTTGAGGAGACATTGACAAACCGGGCGGCATTTTTTCGGCAAATTCACCGTACCAAGCCCGGGACGTTTTTCAGAAGCAGTGGCGCCAATTTAGGATGGGGGATTCAGGCAGCACTGGGTACCAAACTCGCCCGCCCTGATAAAACAGTGGTAACCATCGTAGGTGATGGTGGTTTTGTTTTTGGTTGTCCTACCGCAACCCTATGGGCTGCCAGCACGTATCATATTCCTTTTCTCGCCATTATTCTCAACAATATGCAATACCATGCTCCAAAACTCACTCTCCGTCAGGCATTAGGTGCTGAAAGTTTTTCTGAGAAGACCAATAAGTGGGTAGGTTTTGATATTAAACCACCACCGGATTATGCTGCAATCGCCCGAGCTTGCCATGCCTATGGGCAGACAGTGGAAGACCCCAAGGGCATCCAGCCAGCTATAAGAAACGCCCTTGAACAGGTACGTAACGGGAAACCTGCTGTACTCGATGTTATATTGGAAAGCCCATGAACAAAGATGGGATAAACATATAGTGCGTTAGAGACGCTCATCCCTTTGATAAACTTCAAGGTATTTCAAATGTGATAGCATCTTGGCCTCTGCCTCTTTAGTATTACCTTCCTTGAGTGAAGTAAAGATATCTCGATGGTCATCCACAACCTTGGTACAGAGCTCAATGTCAGGCGTGAAATAACTTTTCTTAAAATCAGAAATAAAGTCCAGTATATAATCCATGGTGAGTACAAATATCGGATTATGCGTTGCTTCCCCAATTAATCTATGGAATTCCAGGTTCTTTTCCCCAATAAAATGATAGTCTTTTAGCTGAATACCGGGCTTTGATTTCTCTATCTTCTCCTCACAGGTGATAAGATTGTTTTCAAGGCTTGTAAGTTCACTGGCGGTCATTTGGGTTGAGGCAATTTTGACAATTGTCGGCTCAATAGTCAACCTAACTTCAGCAAGATGATGGGCTGAGAACTCCCTTCTCTTCAAGAAGGTATGAAGGGCTCTCTTCACGGAATCATTATTGATTTCTGTTACATATATTCCCCCACCCTTGCCTCTCTTTTTTTCTATCAAACCAGCGACCTCCAACCCTCTTAAAGCTTCCCGGATAGTCACAACACTCACATCGAACTGGTACGATAATTCCTTTTCTGTGGGCAGTTTCTCTCCAGGTTTTATGGTTCCTTTGACAATGATATTTGAGATACGGTTCTCAATCACATCTGTGGCTCGTTTTATTTTTAGCGATTTAAATTCTATTTCTTTCATAGCTCGTCTATCTCCAAAGTATAGAAAGTCTATCGATGCGTGTTCTTACTTCTACGCTTTCCGTCGCTTCCTTAAAATGTATTCTCACTATAGCACATTTTATGCGATAAATAAATGTAACCTTACCTTATATTACTTGACATTAGGTTTTATGATTAATATAATGAATATCTGCATTGACTGTGGAATGGGAGGATTGGGTGGTGTCGGCGGTGGAGGCGCTACCGGCCTGGAGAACTTCGTACATTTTGACCCGTATGATAAGACATCCACAGAGGGAGCATATGACTATTTCGATGCAGCTGCCAAATTTGCAGCGGACAGAAAGTGGCCACCAGGAATAGAGAGATTGAATAGCCTTTGCCGAGGATCTGATGGAAAAGAAACCCCTCAGGAAATACGAGAGCAAGCTCTCTCCAAAAGTCGACAATCGGCAGCGTTCCGTTACCAACAAAAAATCAGAGAGGCCTTTAATCCCAATGACCTGGGCGACGCCTATTACCTGACATTGAATAAGTAGCTATAACGATAAACGAGATAATAAGGCTTCATTAAATTCTGAACTTCCACTAGCCTAAAACCAGGTTCGTCCTGGCAGACCAAACATGCCAACAGCCTTATAAATGTCCAACAAAACCTGATTTCTGTCATTTTCTGCCTGTTATCGGTATCGTTTCCTTTGGTGGACTAAGATGAGATTGTACTGCCGACCTCTTAAATAAGGTTTTCCATTATTTCCTTCAAAAAAAGACAAATTATTTTAAAAATATATCGAAAAAACGGTAGACAGTCGGTTGATTTAATAGTAAACTTGGTATGTCTATTTTCAATTCTTAAGTTGGGATGCGGGATGTGGATGTTATTTTCTGTATAAGATACTAAGCCTATTTGCCTTATTCGTAAAGCTTTCCCTTATGTAAGCTGAGTGTGCCTTTGGAGGAAGCAGAATGGGGAAGAAACAAACCTATTGTGAACAAGAATTATCTAGAAATCCGTGGCTTGAAGCTATTCGCATATTAGAACAAGTACAGGGTGATTATTCACAGGCTAAGAGTCAACTTGATTTACTCTGTCACCAGTTCACGGAAAAAGAAACAGCGACTAATCGTCATCTCCGTCATTTGATCCCAGCTTTTGCAGAAACTTCCTCGCTAATTGAAAAGCATATAGCAGATAATCCTGCTGACCAGGGAACTACCTCTAAAAGAACTTCTCGCCATGTAAATTCTTTACGAGCGTATTGTTTAGGAAATTTCGAGGTACAGTTTAACTGGAAAAAATATGATAGATGGCATAGTTTGAAAGCCAAGTCCCTGCTGCGATACCTGGTGGCACATAAAAATAGACCTGTACCCAGAGACGTACTTATTGAGACCTTGTGGCCAGAGTGTGACCCTGAATCAGGCAGCAATAATCTAAAAAGTACCGTCTATTCATTGCGGCAGATGTTCACAAAAGGTGAAACCGATAAACTGGTTGATTCCTCAATCATTATATTCTCAGAAGGACACTATTTCATTGACCCTAATGTAGTGCTATGGGTCGACCTGGATGAATTTGAATTCAACTGGCTCACGGGACGCAGGTTAGAGAAAGCCAGTGAAGTAGAAGAGGCAATCAGACACTACCGATTAGCTGAAGAGCTCTATCGTGGAGATTACCTGGAAGATGAACCTTATGCAGAATGGACGTTATTACGCCGGGAAGCGCTGAAAGATACCTACCTGGCAATTTTACTCAAGCTCATTAACTCGTCGTTCCAAGCAGAAGACTACGAAAATTGTATTGTCTACTCCCAGAAAATCCTGAATAAGGACTCCTGCAATGAAGAGGCATACCAATGGCTTATACGATGCTATAGCAGGTTGGGACAACGTCACCGCGCTCAGCAATGGTATAGTCTTTGCGTTATTACGCTTAAAAAAGAACTTGACTCCACGCCAAATCGTAAAACGACAGCCTTATTTAAAAGGTTGGCTAACAAGGAGCCAATCTAACAATAAAATCAAGCCTTGTTTCGTGTATACTCTCCAATCTCTTCAATAAGCTTGTAAAAGCTCCACCGCAGTATCCATTTTTTACCAGCAATTTACTGCCGTTTTACTTCAACTTTACTGCAACTTGCTATCCTCTTTAACAGCTGTAATATATTGCCTCAGGATAATCAGGTGGGACATTATAATTCGTTTTTGCTCCGCGTTTGGACGGACGAGCGTAACAACGAAGTAAGAGGGTCTGTTCAGCACGTAGGGACACAGGAAAGTATTTATTTTACCAGCTGGGATAAAATGGTTGATTTTATTAATAACCATCTTAACTGGCACATCAATCCAGAGGTGCCAGAGAATAAGGAGTTACAACGACTTGATACGAAGGCGGTGGAGCAGGGATGACAGATACTATCCTCGATATTACACCTGCCAGTGATTCAAAGTACCTTGAGACTGAGCTTGGTCGAATTGACGCGATGCTCAAAGAGCAGGTGCGCCAGGCGCATTCTCGCGATAATTACTGGCAGAGCGATAAACCACGTGGTCTCTATATCTCAGAAACAGAGAGTGCTGATTTGGCGAACACCAATCATCTGGAGAAGCTGTTTCATTGCAGTTCTGCTGGTTATCATAACTCACAGTCAGCAAGTACAGAACAACTGGAAAAGAATAGGGTTACACCTGATGAAATCACCAGGCTGGATACCCTTGTTAAGCTATTTGGGCTAACATCGTTTGAGAAAGACGTATTACTGCTATGTCTGCTCCCTGAGCTCGACCCAAGCTACGAAAGGATTTTTGGTTATATTCTGGATGATGTCACCCGGAGAAAGCCGTCAGTGGCTCTGGCACTCGACATGCTGTGTCCATCACCAGCACAAAAAGTAGCAAAGCGGCAAGCATTTTCAGCAAACTCTCCCTCCATCAGGTACCACCTCTTTCATCTTCACGATGATACGCCAAGGAAGCAAGCTACTCTCCTGGCTCAATCGTTGAAAATTAATGATCGAATCTGCGAGTATCTTCTTGGTTCCAATGAGATAGATGCCAGTCTCCATTCTTTCGCCCATATAGTAGTTCCTCAGAAGGCAATGGAGGAAATGGTTTTACCAGATGAGAAAAAAGTCGGGTTGACTCGCCTCATGGATTTGTACCAGGAGGGAAAACAGGACCTCACCTGGTATTTTTATGGGGCGGAAGGCACAGGGAAACAAAGCACTGCTGAAGCACTCTGCAAGCGGCCTGGCCTCAGGTTTCTCGTTGCAGATACACGCCGTATGCTTCATAGCGAACTTTCTTTTGAGACTGCAGTAAGGCTCCTCTGCCGTGAAGCATTACTTCAAGATGCGGCCATGTACTGGGATAACTTCGATGTGCTGCTCACCGATAGTTTTGCTGCTCAACTGGATGTCGCTATTGCGCAGACGGAGAACCACAGGGGGATAATCTTCTTTGCCGGCAATGAAGCCCGGAACATCTCACATAAATGGAACATCAGGCCTCTCATCCCGGTCGAATTCCCCGTTCCTGAGTATCACCACCGTGAGCAGTTGTGGCAAGCCTTCTTGAATGGTCAGGCCACAGCGTCCCAGCCACCTATCAATGCGCTGGCTGGCAAGTTCCGACTGAGCGGGGGGCAAATTCAGGCTGCATTAGCTACAGCCCGCAATCTGGCGCAATGGCGCAATGGTGGAAGTATCTCTGCCGATGAGTTATATCATGCCTGCCGGCAGCAATCGAATCAGAAGCTCACTCAGTTAGCACGTAAAATCAAACCAAAGTATATCTGGGGCGATATTGTGTTGCCCAAGGACCAACTTGAGCAGCTTAAGGAGCTCTGCAGCTATGTGAAATATCATCACCTCGTCTACAACACATGGGGGTTTTCCCTTAAATCGGCCTTAGGTAAAGGGCTCAATGCCCTGTTTACCGGCTCTTCAGGCACCGGCAAGACCATGGCTGCCGAGATTACCGCCAATGAACTGGGCATTGACCTCTACAAGATAGACCTGGCAACGGTAGTGAGCAAGTATGTTGGAGAAACAGAGAAGAACCTGGACAAGATTTTTCAGGAAGCCCAAGACTCCAACGCCATTCTTTTCTTTGATGAGGCTGACGCTATTTTTGGTAAACGCTCCGAGGTAAGGGATTCCCATGACCGCTACGCCAATATTGAAATCGCTTATTTGCTCCAGAAAATGGAAGAATACCAGGGTATAGTCATCCTGGCGACCAATTTCCGCAAGAATCTGGATGAAGCCTTTGCCCGGCGCATGCATTTCAGCTTGGAATTCCCCCTGCCAGAAGAAGAGGACCGCCTTCTTATCTGGCAAAAAGCTTTTCCCGCACCCGCGCCGCTCGCACAAGACATCGACCTGGCATTTATGGCACGGCAGTTTCGTATTACCGGCGGCAATATCAAGAATGTCGCGCTGAGTGCTGCTTTTCTGGCTGCTGAAAACGGACACGCTATCACCATGAAACATCTCATTTTAGCTACCAGGCGCGAGTTCCAGAAAATGGGCAAGCTATGTACAGAGTCCGACTTCGCTCACTATTTTGAGATGGTGAAGGCGTAAGCTACAACGGAGGTAATGGATGGCACGATATAAGAGGTCAGACGAGGACAGGCAAAGGGAACTTGAGGAGGAGAGCAGCCGCAGGAAAAAGGGGCAGCAACCAATCTATGATCAGCTTAAAGCTCAGGATGAGAATGTCTCCGAACATAGCAAAGACATATTAAATAGTGATTACAGCCCTCTCCTTATGGATAGTCATTCTGCTGAAGGACCTGCCTCGTTGATCACAGAGCTACAGCAATCGCATGGCAATGCCTATGTACAGCAACTCATCGAACGAATCGAAGCCGCAAAAGGTACCGGGCAACCCTTGAAACCTCAAGTTCGTACTGAAATGGAAGGCGCCTTCGGTGAGGATTTCAAGCATATCCATATTCATACTGACGCTACTTCGGAAAAATTATCTGAGGAACTTGGGGCAGACGCATTCACAGCGGGCAGAGATATTTTCTTTAATAGAGGTGCCTACCAGCCCGGTTCCCAAGCCGGTAAGAAGCTACTGAAACATGAACTGACGCATGTAGTCCAGCAGAAACATGACAGTAGACTTTCAGACCAGGTTACGATTGACCCGAATGATGCCGCCGAAAAAGAAGCTTCAAATATAGCTTCCGCCTCTTTTACCACTACTTCGGCACCGGCAAGGATCACTGAAGCTTCAACAATTGCAATTCAACGAGCGCCGGAACAAGGCGAGGAGGAAGTGCCCTCATGGCTGAAAAAGAAAAAGACGACGAAGGAAGAGACCAAGGTAGAGAAACTGGGAAAGTCTCAAATTAATGATATAAAACGTGATTTAAGTGGAGCACTAACAAGAGCACAAACTAATTGCAATACATTTAGTTTGGAAGTAAATCGCGCATGTGATTTGTTTAAAAAATATGCTAATAGCAAGATAAAAAAACTATCTGAAGGCGAATTTCCAGCTGGTGAACTGCTCTCTGCACTCCTCAATGCGGGTCTCGGTATGCTAAAGACGGAATATAAGGGATTGATAGAGAAAGTTCAGAAATATGCCGAAGCGAAAACCGGGGAAACCAACTGGAAATTAGCACAGGAGACGATTGATAAGACATTTTCGGACAAGGTTCAGAAGGCTCTGGCATATAAGGGTAAGACCGATTCTGAATCCCTGGAAAGCGCAGTAAACGAAGCAATCGAAGGAGCGAAGGACTGTGCTACACGCCTGTCTACCAAAGTGCACGAGGAGTTTGGGCGCGCGGTTAAGGAACTCGGAAATGAATTGGATGCGAACGGCTTCAAATATTTGACAAAAGCACAGCACAGGATGGTGCTGTTATTTTACGGAGGCTCTCCTGATTTAAATGAGCGCCTTGAAAATTATTATGGTATCCCCAGCGCAGCAAGCGCCAGAGAAATACAACTTCGCGTTTACAAGAATATGGTAAGGGCATTCGAGGAAAAGTACATATGGGTCGAAGCTAAGGAATTAGACTTTAAAGAAAGAATGCGTAAACGTGCTCTCGCAGGGCTCGAAGCGAAAGAAAGAGCTGAGACAGCTACGGAAGAACGACGCAAAGAATTGGCAAAATAAAGCTAATAAAGACATAAATGGGCACCATCAAGGAATAATACATGGCACAGCATGAGTTGAAAGACAGTAACCACAAAAGTGAGCCACGACGGTACATGGAGGCGGCAAAACAAAACCCTTGCCTGGGTTGCCCGGGCTATTGCTGCTCAGATAACGTGATTAATGTCTGCGGCTTTGATGTCTGGTCGATTGCCACAAATCTACATGTGAAGCCTACCGATTTTGTGGCGTTTGCCGGGTTCAATGAGGAAAGCCCCTATAACTTCAATCTAGACAGCTCCGGAAATTCATACTGTCTGGCGCTGTATATGAAAGAGCTACAGGATGGTAGCCGACGCTGCGTCTTCACCCTGGACATACCTGGCCACCAGGTCCGTTGCGGCATTTATCCCCTTCGTCCCATCGGCTGCCGCGCCTACCCCATTGCATTCTTTGGAGAAGAAGTCATGGTCAAACCCTGGGCTTTATGCCCGGAGGGAAGCTGGGAACATAACCAGGTCGATGCGGCCTTCTGGCAGAAGGAACTGGGGCGTCATGATATGGAGTTCTCCATTTATGCTTTTGTGATAGCCGCCTGGAACGCCGCGGCCCAACAACGTGAGCCAGACGAGCTGGACTTCCATCCCTGTTTAGATTTTCTCATGAATGTATATGAACGTCTGGATTCACTGCGGAGGGAAATCCCCGCAGAATCATGGACAGATATCTATAGCGAATGGCGTCGATTCACTGCCCGGGAGCTTAATCCACTATTTCTGAAAACAAATGAAGCAGAGAACTTGAATAACTGGGACTGGTGGCTGCAAAGCATCAGGCGGGCAGTTTTAGAGGCAATGTACGACCTGAAGCCGAAGGTTACAGTTTAGGAAGCACGGTATCGATAGGAAATCACTATGGCGGAACGTGAAACCAAGAGTACAGCAGAGCAGGAAAAAACGAGGCGTCGCCAGGAGACGCAACCAGTGGCCGAGCAATCGAAACAGGGCGGCCTCCTGGAATATAGCCAGTTGAGCGAGATTTTAAGCGGAATGTCATTTATAGAACAGTCCGCACTATTAAACGGCTCTGGACTGGTGGGTACCCAGAAGGCTGAGGCAATACTGGCACTCCAGCAAACCTACGGGAATAGCTACATGACAAGTCTGGCTGAGGGCAATGACAGAATGAACCCGGGAGAAGGCTTCAGTGGGGCAAAATTAAACACCGGGGCAAAGCCTCTGGAGCCGCATATTCGCAGCCAGATGGAGAACGCTTTCAGGAAGGATTTAGGCAGCGTAAAGGTCGTCGAGGGCGACGGCGTTGCCAAATCAGCCGGCGACCTTGCTGTTACTACTGGTGAGACGATTCATTTCGCCCCGGGGAAGTATAACCCTGAAACAAAGCAGGGGCGTCACATACTCGGACATGAGCTGGCGCATTTCGTTCAGCAGACCACTACGAACAATCCCCCTGATTCTGACATCGACCTGGAAAGGGAAGCAAGGGAGGCAGGATATCGGTCTGCCATGGGCAGGAAGTATCGGTAGCAGGAGCAGCAGCATTCGGGCAGCCTCAGGGTCTGGGAGAAGCAATAACCGATTATCTGGCTGAGGGCCTCTATCGCTGGGATCCCCTTCGCATACGAACCTATTCGGTAGCACAGGTGCTGGAAGACAATGATCCGGACCTTATTGCCAGGCTCAATCGAGACCAGATCAGCAGGGCTTCTGTGAACGACCGCATAGCTCTGATTCGACTGGCAATGAGACCCCATATGGAGGGCCTCCGTGATATTGAACTTATCTGGGGCACCTTCTCCAGTACACAATTGCTCGAAGTCGGTGGCAACAATATGGAACTCTGGCAAAATTCTGTTAGACTCCTTGGTGATTCCCGCCTCGCAGAATTGCAGGCGGTGAGAGACTTGCAAAATGAATTTAAATGGGATGTTATAGGTATTGCCAGAAACTATCTGAACGCCAACCGACGTCATGTAATCAGCGAGCTGGAGCGCGTCGGTGTTTCCGAAGCATCTCCTGATCGTCAGACCCCCACCATGGCTGCTCCTCACGCCCGCCCAATAACTGCGGAGCAAACGGCACGAACGCAGGAAATACAACAGGTAGCAGCAAAGGTTCTCCGTTGCCAGGAGGCTGAGGATAGATTGTGCCATATCCCGGTTGGTTACAATTGGGTTAGCTCGCATTCTTTTCATAGTTATGGGGAAGAATTGGGGCAATTTGAACATGCTGTCTTTGATCCAAATAACCGACCTCAGAGACCACCGCATGGCGACGAGGAGCCGCCTATGGCCTCATGGGAGGATACCAAGAGAGAATATGACACCGTGCATAACCTTCTCACTGGCTTTTCCAATCGCTATCCTATCATCTATGCGTTAATCCGCGAGAACCGGGTTGAAGAACTGACCAGGGCAACTGACCAGGGGCAGGCACGTGTAGTTATAGGCGAGGTCATGCACCATCTGCTCGAAAACATAGACGATACCATACCTAAAATCGGCGATGACCTTGACTACCGTGATCTCAGGCCTATTCATGGCCAGCTCATGGCTGGCCAGGTAACAACTGCCGTGAGCTGGAACCAGCCATTGGCGAGATGGGTCATCGAACAGACCATGAGTGATTATGAATCGAGCGAGATGTGGACCTCTCTCATACTGGGCGGAATAGCAGCAGTGGCTTTCATCGTTGCTGAGATAGCTACGGGAGGATGGGCTACCCTGTTTGCCTGTGCCGGCATCGGGGCTGGCGCACTGCAGGCGGGAATGAGCTGGGAACATTACGCTGACCTGGCTCAGGCTGCTGAAACCAACATCAGCGATGAGACCGCTCTGGTCACCAGTGGGCAGGTGAGCAGTGCTCTTCTCAGTGCTGTTCTGGATACCGTATTCGCCTTCCTGGATGTTTACAGTGTCGGTGCCCGTGCTGTTCGTGCAACCGCGAGAGCACCTATCATTGCCGAATCAGTTCTCGCCGGTACTGAACGGGCAGCGATACCGCAGGCGATTGATATCGCCAGTGCCGAGTCCAGAGCACTTGTAGAGCGCTCTATCTCCGAACTGGGCGTGGAAGAGACCAGTCGCCGAACAGGTAAGAGTCTGGAGGAACTGGTTACCTTTGTAGGTGAAGATACTCCAGCCGGCAGGCAACTGAGGGCGCATGAGCAGGCAGTACAGGCAATGACCCAGGCCGGCGTAACAACAACAGAGGACATCTCCACCCGGTTGGGCAACCTTGCCGCGGAGGCAGCTGAGAGAAGGGCTGATCTTGTTCAGCAAGCAATCGGTACCTTCGGGCCGAAACGGACAGTAGAGATGGCCGGCGGCTGGGAGCGACTATCTGGAATGATACCAGCTAACTCCACGGCAGCGCAGCAACTAGAAGCGTGGCGACAATCATTATATGACGAGCTGCAAAACTATCTTGTCGGCCGGGTAACCACCGAGGAGGGACAGGAGCTTGTCCGACGTACCGGTACCAGGGGCTTCGGTAGTGATATGGATATGACTTTATTGGGCCCCAATGCCGCTGCCAACAGGGATAGAGCAATGTCATTCCTTGCTGGCAGACTTGGAACAACTCCAGACAGGCTAAGGGGACTTATTCATATGCAACTGTTCACCGACCCGCGTCGCATGCACCTGTTCGACATATTTGCGCCTGAACTTAGGGAACAGGTGGCAAGAGAGACGGCAATTTTCGAACAGCCACTAGTATGGAACCGGCGTTTGTACGATGCCCAACAACTGGGAGATCCTGCTTTAATCAGCGAAATACGCAATCAAATGAGGGCACTTGGTGTAAGCGAAGTGCGTTATCGCCCCCTTAGCCCAGGGCAAATCCAGAGCCTGAACCGGGAACTAGACTCACTGCATGCCCAATTTGAGGCAGCGAGGCAAGGTACCGATGTCGCAGTTCAGCGACGTTTGGCCACAGATATAGCAAATCGACAGGCATTAATCAATGCTTCCGAGCCTGGTGGTTACTATGCGGGAGGCTCAGTACGCCAATGGGTCAGTGAACGGGCAGGGGAGGTTACCCCCATCCCACACGTCGAAGGAGCACCGCAAACTCTGAGAACGCTGACGACCGACCAGTTCACTGCTGTCCTCAACGAGTTGCCTTTTATAGACGAATCAGCAGAGAGATTATTCAGTTCTGTAAGCAGAATGAGAATCTGGCGCAGCCGAAAGCGCGGCTGACGTATTTGCGGCAATTAAGGACGTCGGTAAACACGGCCAGCGCCTCACCGATACTGCAGGCAGGGCGCTCGGTGTCAGGGTCCCGAATGAAACTGTCTTCAATGAGATAGCAGAAGCATTCGCAGACATCATGCGCCGCAAGACAGCAGGAACATTACAAAGAGATATCGCTGGTGAGCAGTTCGGTCGACTTCTAAGTCGGACACAAGGCGCATTAGACACGCTGACGGCCTCTTCGGTAGACATCCTGAGAGAACTGCGGAGTCAGGCGGGAATCCTTCAAACTGCTTCGGGTAACCTGGCCTGGGATTCAGTCCTACGTCAGAGCTCATGCGACCTTGCTTAGAACCAGAGATGGCCTGCTGCGGGGGATGCGAGGGTTGACTGACCAGGCACTATTTGAGCTCAGAACTGCGGCCAGGATAGAACGGCCCTGGGAGGCAGAGCAACCGCAAGGTGAAGAACAGTCCGTGTGGGAGGAATAATGATTAGCGACCTTGATGCAACCTTGAAGAATTTGCTGGTAAAGAAAGTCCCCCTGGAACCTTCAGAGGTGACCATCAATTTCGAAACCCCCAACAGGGAATGGGCGGCATCGCGCTCCAAGCCTACGGTCAACCTGTATCTCTACGACATCCGGGAAAACCATGAGCTGCGGAGCTATGAGTGGACTGTTGAACGTAATCAAAATAGAACAGCCACCAGGAAAAAGGCGCCGTTACGTGTTGATCTTTCTTATTTAATTACCGTATGGACCAAAGATATCGAAGACGAGCACAGGCTGCTGGGACATATATTGGTCGCTCTCATGCACTACCCCATGCTACCCGCGGAGTTATTCCAGGGAGTATTGAAGGGGCTTGAATACCCTGTTCACACCACAGCAGCCCAGCCCGATGGACTATTTAAAAATCCGGCTGATTTCTGGACCAGTCTTGATAATCAGCTGAAGCCGTCGCTCAACTATGTGGTCACACTGCCCATAGACCTTGATATCGCCTTCACTGCACCTCTGGTCTGGACAAAGACCATCGAGGTCAAAGAGATGGAAAGGGATACTATTGAGGAACTGGTACAAATCGGTGGTCGAGTGCATAAAAAAGATAAACCTGATGCTGGCATCGCCCATGTTAGTGTGGTAGCCAGGGAAGCAGGCAGGACGGCAGAAACCGATGCCGATGGTCGCTACACGTTCAATAAACTCCAGAGGGGAAAACATACTTTCGAAGTTTCAGCACGGGGAAAACCAGCCAGGGAAATAGAGCTGGAGATTCCCAGTGAGAACTACAATATCGAGCTATAAGGGAGGTGAGAATAGGACAAAAGATTAAAAAGTAATCGTGGACTGCCGTCCATTGCCGGGCAGAGGGCAGTCCTGGATTAAACAAGCTTTATCAGTTGCCCGACAAAATAAAAAATGAGGAGGCGATTATGTCACCACAATATCTGTCCCCCGGCGTTTATGTCGAAGAAGTTGAACGGGGGGCACGACCCATCGAAGGTGTCGGCACTGCAGTGGCTGCCTTCGTGGGTTTCGCTGAAAGAGGTCCAGCAAATAAACCGACGTTTATTGCTAACTGGACCCAGTTTACTGCTACTTTCGGTGGTTTTCTGCCTGGCGGCTATCTGGCACATGCTGTCTACGGTTACTTTAACAACGGCGGTGGTAGCTGCTATGTCACCAGATTGCCAGGAGCTGAAGGGTCTGATGAGGGAGGAGCGCCACAGGCTGCTCTTCCTACCAAAGCTGATCCGTCTGTCTCCAGTCTGGTTATTAATGCTCTCGAGCCTGGTATACCGGCAGGAGAGATAACAGTTGAGGTTACCAGTGCTGCTGCAGATGCCCCTGAAGACCAGTTCACACTCATCGTACGCAGAGGAGGAACCCAGGAGGTTTATGAGAACGTCACTTTGAAAAAGACAAGGGGCGTACGCAATGTCGTCGATGTGGTAAACAAGGAATCCAAGCTGGTACACGTTGCAGAAAAGGAATCAACCTTAAGTGTAGCTGAGCGATCGCCAGCAGCTGGGAAATACTCTCTGGCAGCAACAACAAGCACCGCCATAGTACCGGTCTCGGCAGACATTATCGTTGGTAATGCTGCAGAACGGTCTGGAGTCTCCGGTTTTGAGGCAGCCGAGGACGTTACCATGGTTTGTGTTCCTGACCTTATGGCGCTGTATCAACAGAATAAAATCTCGATGGACGGCGTCAAAGCAGTACAGCAGGCCATGCTCGACCACTGTGCCAATATGAAAGATCGCTTTGCCATTATCGATTGTCCTCCAGGGCTGAACCCGCAGCAGATAAAAGACTGGAGGATGAAGGAAGCTGGTTATGACTCAAAGTATGGCGCGCTCTACTACCCATGGATTAAAGTAACTAACCCTCTGGGTGGTGATGAAACCATACTTGTGCCACCATGTGGACATATGTCAGGCATCTATGCTCGCAGTGATACCGAACGAGGAGTTCATAAAGCACCAGCAAACGAGGTAGTGCGGGGTGCTATTGGGCTGGAAACAAAAATCACCAAGAGCGAGCAGGATTCCCTCAATCCAGTCGGCATCAACTGCATCAGGCCATTCCCAGGACGTGGTATCCGCGTCTGGGGAGCACGTACATTAGCTAGCGATGCTCAATGGCGCTATATCAATGTCCGCCGACTGTTTAACTTCGTGGAAGAGTCGATTGAGTTGGGTACCCAATGGGTGGTATTCGAACCAAACGACCGTGACCTCTGGGAGCGAATTAAACGAGATATCAGGGCATTCCTGACGAGGGTTTGGAGAGACGGAGCTCTCTTTGGTGCCACACCGGACGAGGCTTTCTTCGTGAAGTGTGATGATGAACTCAATACGGTCGAAATACGAGATGCTGGTCAGGTCATTATTGAAATCGGCCTGGCACCAGTGAAACCGGCAGAATTCGTTATTTTCCGCATTAGCCAATGGGCCGGTGGCGGTGCAGTCGCAGAATAATGGATAAAGGAGGTAATAACACATGGCACAAACAGGACAACGTAAAGACCCTTTAGTATCCTTTAGTTTCTATGTCGATATTCAGGGAACGGTGGTGGGCACTTTCCGAGAATGCACCGGGATGGGTTCTGAGACGGAGTTAGTCGAAGCCAAAGAAGCCGATAAAGGAAAACTGGTGTACATGAAGATACCCGGAGCACTCAAATGGGAAAATATCAGCCTGAAGAGGGGCATTACCGATTCCATGGATATCTGGAAATGGCGCAAGCAGGTAGAGCAAGGTGATGTAAAGGGAGCACGAAAAAACGGCTCTATCATCATGTATGACCAGACCAATAGTGAAGTAGCTCGCTGGAACTTTGTAAATGGCTGGCCACGTAAGGTCTCGGGACCAAATTTCAACGCGCAGAATAACGAAATTGGCATCGAAGAAATGGAGATCGTTCACGAAGGAATTATCCGAGACCACTAACACACGGAGGTAAAGACCTATGTTGCAAACTGAGTTCGAGTTCACTTTGCCCCGAGGGTACGTAGATAGCGACGGCAACCTGCATAAACAGGGGAGGATGCGTCTGGCAACAGCTGCAGACGAAATCCTCCCCTTGAAAGACCCCAGGGTAAAAGCTAATCAGGCATACCTGATAGTGATCCTGCTTTCTCGCGTCATCACCAAACTGGGTGAGCTGGCAGAAGTTAATAGTAAGGTCATTGAAGGACTTTTCTCGGCTGACCTGGCATATCTTCAGAACTTCTACCGCCAGATCAACGAAAATGGGCAGAGCACAATACCGGCAACGTGTCCGGAATGTAGTAAAACCTTTGGAGTAGACTTAAGTCAATTGGGGGGGTAGCAGGCTACCCCCTCGACCAACTCTATGAGGAGGTAGCCTATATTGCTTACTATTTCCACTGGCCGCTCCAGGAGATTTTGGAACTGGAGCATGAGGAACGACGACACTGGGCAGAAGAAATCGCGAATATTAACCGGAAGTTAACCGAGGCAACTCTAAAAGTATAGTGCATGATGTAGAAAGAATGAGGAGATACTAATGTCGAGCACGGCCGGTGTAGCCGGACAAAACGCCTTAGCCTGGGCTAAGCTGAAGATGGAGTTCCTAAAATTATTCCAATTCAGCGATAAATCTGAAGGCATAATCGATGTGGAGCAGACTCTTGATGAGTCAACTCGCCACGAAATGGAGCACGCCCTGGGTTATGACTTCAGGGATGTTCGTGTACACATGACGAGACAGGCTGGTGAATTGGCACAGCGGCTCGACGCGGAAGCATTCACCATTGGTTCCGATATCTTTGCTGCCGAGGGAAGATTTAACCCCACCACCAGAGAAGGAAGGGGGTTGCTTATTCACGAGTTGACCCACGTGGCACAACAAACCCATCCTCAACCCGTTGACCTTCCCCACGTCCCCTCTCCTCAGTTTGCTCAACGCACTTCATCATCTGCTGGAGATAGTACACAAGCGGCAGTAATGGAAACTGAGGCGGTAAATGCCGAGCAGGCTTCGAACCGCACAACAGAAGGGGCAGGTGATCAACAGGCTGCGGCAATAGATACTGCCGAGTTAGCTGATCATGTCTACCGGTTAATGCAGCGGAAATTACTACTGGAAAAGGACCGAACGAGGAGGTAAAAGACTGATGGCTGAGACTGGCAGAAGGGTTGATCCCTACATAACCTCTCTGTTTCATGTTGAAATCGAAGGAATTGAGGAAGCATTTTTCAGAGAATGCCAGGGTCTGGAAGCTGAAACAGAGGTTTTTTCCTATGAGGAGGGAGGGGTAAATGACCATCCTCATAAATTACCCGGGAGAACTAAATTCCCTAACGTCAGTCTTAAGCGCGGTGTTACTGAATCCAGTGCTCTCTGGGATTGGTATGCCGATGTAGTTCAGGGCAAGATTGAGCGTAAAAACGTATCAATAGTGCTCTATGACTCTGAAGCATCAGAGGTGAAGCGCTGGAGCTTCGAACGAGCCTATCCTGTGAAGTGGGCGGGGCCAAGCCTCAAATCAGAGGAGAACGCTGTCGCTGTTGAGACTTTGGAACTTGTACATGAAGGCATGAAATTATCGTAGAGGGGTACGCAAACTACATGTTCACAGATATGTACGAAACCAGGCAAAACGGAGGTAACGCACTTTGGTTGCCAGCAAACACTGGTTTTAGTACCGAGGCTACCAGAAGCATGCAGTGGCTGTTACATGAGCTATCATCGGTGATTTCGTTTATCCCTCAATTGAGCAGCCAGAAACCATTTCTAAGGTCATCAGGACATGACCTGCCCGGTTTCCAGCAATTAGACTGGGTAAATAATTTTTTATCAGAGTTGCTCCTATTGCCTGCATCTCTGGCATTGCTTTTTAATCCATTGACTAGTCCTTTGTTTTCGCCGCTTTCCTTAGCCTGGTTCGACCCGACATGGCGAAGACGCAGAAGAAAACGTGCCCGAAGACCAGAAGAAAATATAATTGAAACCATTCTTCGATACAATGATTCATCACCGCCGGGTCAGGTACAGGATTTCCTCGAGCCTTTTTATCCAGAGGACGACAGTGAGGAAACAAAGGAGGAGATTACTACTTCTTGCTTCTCCTCCGACTTCGTCAGGCGACGATTGCCGTCCCTTATTAAGAGCAGGTTCCCTTTGTCCCGTCATCAAAAGGAAAGCATGATTATAAGTAATCTGGCGCCAACCGCCAGGATCAGCAGTAATTACTCTGATAGTATTGACATGCTTCACTGGCTGGCTAATGACAGAAGCGCCTCGACTCCTTCTCCAGCATCCGTCATCGAGGGTATATATGCCGAGACTCCACATAGGGAAATGAACTCACCTATAAGGTTCATTCAGCCCTATGCGTTCTCAAGCAAAGTCCCATTACCTTTGCTGATCAACTTAGTGACGAGGAACCAGACTATTGAAGAAGAGTCACCCTTCTGGCCAACACAGCTAGGAAAACTTTCACAGGTCGTTGGAGACAGACAGGCACCAGCATATCAGAGAGTTTTCATGAGTTCATCTCCCAACCTTTTTACTCACCCTGTTCATCAGGTAAGGTCTTTGCCATTGACAAACTGGCTCACAACGAGATTGCAGCAGTGGCTTTCCGAAAATAAAACAAGCCCAGCTGCATTCAATATGCTACCTGAACAGAAAATGACGAACTCAGTCATAGGGGATTTATTACCCGATAAGAAAAGAGAAAATTTCTACATATATACACCTCAGACATCAGCAACAGATACAACTTTGTCACAGGAACTACCAGATGTTCCGACTACATCTGTCGACAAAGGAAGCCAATATAATTTTGAGCAAACTTCACTTCCAAGTTCAACCTATCTATCGCCTTTCGCTATTGACTTTCAGCAGGCGATGAATCAGACCGCTGGCGATCTGCCGTTGGCGATAAGGAATAGCATTTCACTAACGCCTTATTTTCAGGAAAATCCAGATTTCAATAGAAGGACGCCGCACTCTCAGAAAAATATGGCTTCCAACGCAGCAGATGCAATAGTTAAGGCGATAGGCAATCAGGGGAAAAGCAAGGTTAGCGGATATCACACGACTGAGGGAATAGAGTTAGCATTAGCACCGGTAGGACGACCTCGGGGTGGCAATGAGGCCAGCGAAGCAGTATCGACCAGGGAGCAGGGCACAGAACGCCGCACGCAGGCTGAAGAGGCAACGGCTCCAGATTATGAGGCTTTAGCCACAGAAGTATACGATATATTAAAAAGAAAACTTTTTATAGAAAAAGAACGTGCTCAAGGGATCAGATAAAGGAAGGATTTAGATATGCCAGAATCAAGTGGCGAATATGCCAAGGCAGAAATATGTGTTGTTGACGGCGCTGACCAGGGCGAGACTATTGAATGTATGTTCCGTCCAAAAGAGTATACCGTCACCAAGCAGAATAGATGGGAGCCTGGTGAAGCTAAGGGTAAAGAGGTGCCTCAGTTAGAGTTCAAAGGTGGCGCGGCCTCAAGTCTCACTATGGAACTCTTTTTTGATACTTATGAAAAAGATGAGGACGTCCGTGACTACACTAACAAAATATGGAAATTAATGGCAATAGATTCTGACCTAACTGATAGGACTACAGTCAAAGGTAGACCACCCATGTGCCAGTTTCAATGGGGTCCCGTTAAATCATTCAAAGCTGTAATCACAAACATTAATCAGAAATTCACCATGTTTAAATCTGATGGAACTCCTGTTAGGGCTACTATGACTGTCACCTTTCAGGAATCAGAAAAAGCTGGCAGATATCCCTTCCAAAATCCCACCACCAGCAGTAAACCTGGCTACAAAGTTAGAGTGGTAAAGGAGGGTGAATCTATTGATTGGATTGCCCATGAAGAATATGGCGATCCAACATTATGGAGAATTATAGCCGAAACCAATGAGTTGGAGAATCCGATGAAACTGATTCCCGGTCAGGTGCTATCAATAAAACCTGCACGGTAAAGGAGAATTATGCCAGCACAGGCACAACTGATTTCTCAATTTTATATAAAAATCGACGGGGATGATGCTCCCCGAGGAATAATGGATAATTTAATCTCTATCGAAGTGGATGATAGCCTTAATCTGCCCGATATGTTTACTATTCATCTGCGTGACCCCAGGTTGGAGTGGACTGATTCTGAAACCATCGCAATTGGGAAGGAAATAGAAATCTCAGCAGGCGGAGAAAGCGGCCAGGTTAAACTCATTACCGGTGAAATCACAGCAGTGGAGACGAATTTCAAGTCTGGTGCTGGGGCAACTTTAGTAGTGCGCGGTTACGACCAATCCCATCGTCTTAATCGCGGTCGGCAGACAAAAACGTTTAACCAGGTAACTGACAGTGACATTGCCACCAGAATCGCCCGTGAACTGGGGCTGAGAACCGAAATTGACTCCACTTCTGAAGTTTATCAGTATGTTCTTCAGGATAATCAGACTAATCTTGAATTTCTCCAGAGCCGTGCTGAACGGATCGGGTTTCGTCTTTTGGTTGAAGCCGATACTCTCAATTTCAAGCGTATTCCAGATGAAGGAGATGAGGTTCCCACTTTAGAGTTTGGTGTCAATTTATCTGAATTCAATGCACATCTCACCACCTCACGACAGGCTTCTGAAGTAGAGGTCCGAGGCTGGGATCCACAGGCAAAGAGGGAAATTGTTGGCAGAGCCACTCGTGCCCAGGATATGCCTGAAGTTGGTGAACAACGTCAGGGTGGACAAGTAGCAGAAGCGGCTTTCGGAACTGGTGGCAAGGAAGTGGTGGTTAATCATACTATAGGTACTCAAGCAGAAGCTGATACCTTAGCTCAATCAATATGTGAGGAAATGGGAGGCGATTTTATCCAGGCGGAGGGAGTGTGTGCCGGGAATCCCAAAGTATGTGCAGGAGCTATGGTGGAATTAAAGAGTCTCAGTGATCGCTTTGCTGGACATTACCGTATAACCCATAGTCTTCACCGTTATACTGCTGGAGGTTATACCACTCGTTTTACTATCAGCGGTCGACACGACAATACGTTGGGACAGCTGGTTAGCCAGCAGAATAGTGGCGGAGGCGGCGGTAGTAAAAATGGAAGCAAAAACAATAGTGTGGTGGTGGGAATTGTTACTAATAACCAGGACACTGATCAAATGGGCAGGGTGAAGGTTAAATTTCCATGGTTAGCTGATGGGGTTGAGAGCAATTGGGCAAGGATAGCGTCTCCAATGGGAGGGCAGGAGCGGGGTATGGTGTTTCTCCCTGAGGTAAACGATGAGGTGCTGGTGGCTTTTGAGCAGGGTGATATGAATCGCCCGTATGTGCTGGGGGCATTATGGAATGGGGTTGATAAGCCACCAGAAAAAAACCAGGACGGGCAAAACAATATCCGCAAAATTCGTTCCCGCAGCGGTCATGAAATTATTTTTAACGATAATGAAACTGCAAAAAGGGAAAAATTAGAGATACATACTAATGCTGGACACAGGATTTTGCTGGATGATTCTTCGGGACAGGAAAAGATTGAAATTAAAGACAAGACAGGCAACAACATTATTAAAGTTGACTCAGTCCAGAATGCTATTTCGATAGAAAGTACTATGAAGCTAAATATAAAAAGCCAACTTATAGAGGTCGAGGCTCAGGGAATGATGACGCTAAAGGCTGGTGGCACCTTAACTATTCAAGGTGCACTGGTCAAGATCAATTAAAGGGAAAAGGGATGATATGCCATTAGCAGCTAGGGTAGGAGATATGACCGCTCACGGAACGCCATTAGCACCTGGTCCTGGAAGTACTAATGTGTTAATTGGTAATATGCCTGCCTGGAGGGCTGGGGCTGATATGCACACTTGCCCTCTTGTCACCGGCATTGTCCCTCATGTGGGTGGCGTCATCGCCATGGGCAGTGTTACAGTCCTTATTAATAACCTTCCAGCCGCAAGACAGGGTGACATTATTACCGAGGTTGGACCACCGAATTCTATTGTCATGGGATGCCCTACCGTGATGATTGAATAAACGCATATTTAACAATAAATTATGTGAGGATAGGAATATGGCAAATGAAAATAATATTAGCACAGATATCATCGGCAGCGGTTGGCGCTTTCCTCTAGAGGTCAGCGGGAGAGGTGGGGTTGCTTTGTCATCTGCTGATAAAGATGTTGAAGAGTCCATTCGTATTATATTGAGCACACCGAAGGGAGAAAGACGCATGCGACCTAACTTCGGTTGCAACATTCATGATCTGATATTTGCTCCCAATACCAGCACAACCTGGAGTTTAATAGCACATTATGTGGAAGAAGCTTTGGGGTGGTGGGAGCCACGTATAGATATCAAGGATGTAGATGTCCATCCTGATACGAGGGATATGTCACGGTTACTCATTACCATTAAATATAAGATCAGAGGTACCAACAATGAAAGAAGTCTGGTTTATCCTTTTTATATATCCCGTTAATAATGGAACAGGAGGTGAAATATGGCACTACCAGCACCGATTCTAGATGACCGTAAATTTCAAGATATTGTTTCCGAAGCAAGAAGCTTGATTCCACGGTATTGTCCGGAATGGACCGACCATAATCTGAGCGATCCCGGAATAACATTTATTGAACTTTTCGCCTGGATGATGGATACACTCCTCTATCGGGTAAACCGTGTGCCCGAAAAAAACTATATCAAGTTTTTAGACCTTATCGGCATAAAACTATTGCCTGCGCAGCCAGCCAGTGCTGATATAACCTTCCGTTTATCAGCACCGCAAAAAGCATCTGTCATCATACCACGGGGAACTGAAGTTGCCACCGTAAGAACTGAAACACAGGAGGCAATCACCTTCACCACCGATCGGGAGCTTACCGTTGTGGTGCCACAATTGACCTATTCCCTGATAAGCAGGGGTGGTACTGTATTTCACGACTATATGCCGATACTTAAGAAGCGGGAACTGATGGAAATATTCCAGAAGGTTCCCCAGGAGAATGACAGCTTCTATCTAGGTTATTCAGAAAACATCATGGGGAATACCCTGCGACTTACCTTTGAAACAACTATTGAAGGCATCGGTGTTGATCCCAGCAATCCTCCACTGGCCTGGGAGTTCTGGAATGGTGAAGATAATAAGTGGGCAAGCTTAAGGCTGGAATCTGACACCACCGGTGGTTTAAACAGAGATGGAGAGATAATTCTCCATGTACCCTACACCTGCCAGTCCACCAATGTGGATGGCAGAGATGCGTTCTGGATTCGCTGTCGTGCCATCAAACCACGTCCTCGCCAACCAGCTTATACGGCATCTCCACGGGTACAGAGTGTCCAGTCTGTCAGCATCGGCGGCACCGTACCTGCCAGCCACTCTTTCATAATAAAAAATGAGACGCTTGGAAGAAGCAATGGCGAACCGGGACAGGTCTTCTTCCTTCAGAACCGGCCCATTCTACCACGAGAGAAAGGGGAAATGGTTGAAGTAGAAAACAAGGAAGGTAAATGGGATAAATGGCAGGAAACCACGGAATTCTCATCTGCCGGTCCCGAAGATCTCTACTTTACCTGTGATAGTGCTTCTGGAGAAATCCAGTTTGGCCCACGGATTCGGCAGCCTCATGGAGAAATACGACAATTTGGCGCTGTTCCCAGTAAAGGGCGTCGCATTCGATTCACCAGCTATCGATGTGGAGGTGGCATCAAGGGAAACGTTGGCGAAAAAACATTGAATGTCCTCAAATCTTCGATACCTTATGTAGCCTGGGTTACCAATTTTGAGGCAGCACATGGCGGCACTGAATTCGAGAGCCTGGACCATGCCAAACTACGCACTCCCAACGTGCTGAAAACAAGAATACGTGCGGTAACGCCTGACGATTATGAGTTTCTTGCCCAGGAAGCCACTAAGGAAGTATCGCGGGCGAAATGCCTGGCTCCCGCTGGTCTTGATGAGAAACAGGGCGTCCAACCTGGAACAGTCCGCGTCCTTATCATTCCGCTCATAGTGGATGGAACGAAGGGAATTCCGAAAGAACAACTCATGGTTTCAGAACATCTCAAACAGACGGTAACTGCCTACCTCGATGAGCGGCGTCTATTGACTGCTCAACTGGTTGTCAGTGCGCCAGATTATCGATGGATATCCGTTGAAGCAAATATTAAGGCAAGAAGTAAAATCGACCAAAGACGGCTGCGAGGAGAAATCGAAAAGAAGCTTTATCAATTTATCAATCCGATAACCGGTGGTGCCGACGGCAAAGGCTGGCCATTTGGTAGAGATATACTCGCTGCCGATCTTTTCACCGCTGTCCAGGAAATCGATGGGGTCGATTATGTTGAAGAAATAAGACTCTTCCCCGTTGATATCGAAACAGGAAAGAAGGGTGAGGTAGCTTCCAAAATAGCCTTGAGCCCCGAGCAGGTACCCTGCTCGCATCAGCACCACGTTGTCGTTGTCTAGTTTAAGAAAGGAGGTATAGTATGCCAGCTCCACAGGACACAGAGATTGAAGAGCAGAGCAGTTATCTGCAGTACTTGCCTGCATTCTATCGGGAAGATAATTTCACCGGCCGTTTCCTTCATATCTTCGAAGACATTTTTCATTCAATCGAAGGCATCATAGACGCCATCCAGTTTTATTTTGATCCTGGCACCACTCCAGAATCATTTTTGCCCTGGCTCGCTTCATGGCTAGGACTTGTCCTGGATGAGAGGTGGCCTGAAATAAAAAGACGCCAACTGGTCGGGTCAGCAGTAGAGCTGTACCGCTGGCGTGGTACCAAGCGGGGCTTAAGCGAATATTTAAAACTATACACAGGCATAACGCCTACGATAACCGAGCATGGAGCCGCAGAAGGGATGCGCCTGGGAGGCACGAGCAAGCTGGGCACGCCGATGCAAATAGGTGGCAAAGGCGGCGTCTTTTGCTTTACCGTGGAGCTAAAATTGCCAGATAAATCTGATGTCGATACAGATATGGTTCGTTCTATTATAGAAATTCAGAAGCCAGCACATACGGCATATTTATTAAACATCATACAAAAAACAAAGGAAAAGAGTGAAGCATGATACCGAAAAATATTGATAAATTAACCCTAATAAGAGTGAATCCCTTCCAGGGATTAATTATAGATGATGCTATCTGGAGAGACTCTCATGAATATCACAGAAACCACCAGAGATTGCATAGCCTAGCTATTCATGGTCCAGGTATTATCGCTGGGTTGGAAGCTATTGCCAATCAGTCTCCTGATTTATCAATCATCATTAACCCGGGCATAGGCATCGACCCAGAAGGCAATACTATCATTGTTACCAAACCTCAGAACTATCAAATCCTGACCCGGGATTCTGGTACGATTTATATTATCATACAATTCAGAGAAATCCCTACGGGACCATATCAACCTCCAGAAGGAGGTCAACCTACCAGGATTCTTGAAGCATATCGGATTCAGGAAAGAAACAATTTGCCGGATGAGCCGTATTTAGAGCTGGCTCGCATTGATTTTAATCCAGGGAACAAGGCAATTTCCAATGCCAGCAATCCCTACCAGCCGGAGACAAATCAAATCGACAATCGTTTCCGCCATCATTCTATAGGCCAGCTTAAGCGCACCGTGACCATATGGCATTACAGTACGGAACCGGAGAAAAAGACACATTTATTCGGCTTAGCTAATCTAGCTCGTGAAATGAGCCGGCTCACCGATATTGAAGCCGTGGTCAATACAGTGAGCACACTCAGCGGCACGATCACCAATTGTAACGTGTTATATATAACCGGTAGAAAACGTTTTGAACTCGATAGTCAATCGAAAACAAATGTAAACCTCTTTCTCAAGGGTGGAGGTGTCATCGTTGGCGAAGCGTGCGTCCAGGACCCACAGGGTGCCAGAGATTTCGGCATATCATTTAACCAAATAGCACGCGAAAATGGATACCGATTAGAAATGGTTGGGCAGGGACATCCGCTCCTCAATCAAACGTTTATTTTTTCTTCTGTTCCTGTTGGAGCCAATCCTGAAAGCATTCTGCTGGCATCACCCAGAATGATTTATAGCGGCAGCGATTATGGCTGTGCCTGGGAAGGTGGACGCCCTGGCTCACCACTATTACGAGAAGTTATCAGAAGCGCTTTTGAGATAGGTACTAATATATTCCAATGGGGACAATTATAATATATAATGTCATTGTATTATGATTTCGGGAGGATACCATGTCTGCGAACATAGGAGTGACTCTCTCAACAACAAAACTGGAGGTGGCGGCTGGTGCGTCGGTAGAAACAGCCATATCGATAAAAAACCAGAGTCAAATCGTTGACCAATTTGTTATCAAAGTGGAAGGCCTTGACCCTATGTGGTGGTCACTCTCTGTTTCTAGTGTCTCTCTTTTCCCGGGAGACCAGGACCAGACGAAACTGACCCTCCGTCCTCCCAAAGAAGCTGAAGCCAAAGCTGGCAGCTATCCTTTCCAGATCAAGGTTATCTCACAGGCTAATACTCAGGAGATTACTACCGCTGATGGTTTCCTCGTCATTCGTGGTTTCTCTGCCTGGGAAGCAGACATGTCCCCTACCAAAGTCACTGGAAGCAGCGGCACCTATAAAATCAAGATAACTAACAGCGGGAACGCAGATACGAATCTTATGTTCGAAGCGAAAGACCCAGAAGAAGGCCTGGTTTATCGATTCGATCGTAATGAGTTATCGGTACCACCGGGTGGCAGCGTGCAGGCGAATCTTACCGTGTACCCCAAAAAAGGTGAACCTAATAAACTATATACATTCCAGGTTACCGCCAAACCTCCGGAAGCAAAAGCATTTTCAAGAGACGTTAAAGTACTTAGTGGGCAGCTCGAATATCCTAAAACTAAAAACTTGAAGTGGCTGTGGCTTTTGCTGATACCGGTTGTTTTGATTGCCGGGTTTGCGGCATGGAAAATGGTCCTTGAGCCCATCCTTACCACACCCCCAACAACACCTCCACCTGTCACCCCACAGCCACAACCACCTGTCGTACCACAAACCCTATCTATTCAGATTATAGCACCCAATGGAGGTGAAACATTAGACGCAGGCAAGCCTTTTAACATTGCCTGGAAAGTCACCAATCCCGATCTTGCTGCCAAGTCAACCGTTGTCCTCGAATATTCAGGTGATGATGGCAAAACATGGATTCCGATCGCCAAGGAGACTGCGAACATCGGCATGTTTACGTGGCAGGTGCCTTCCCCTCTGGACAACTTTAAAACCAATTTATTATCCTCTTGTCGGCTCAAAGCTACCGTATTTGGTCCAACTGGTCAGGCCTTATCTGGGGATACCAGCGATGGTACATTCAAGATCTTTGCCAAGCTCGAGATCATGCCGATACAACCAATTATAATACCATTTGTGCCGAAGAACCCCTGAAATGCCAATCCCAATCCATCGTTTTGTTCGCTATCAGGTTGTAAGCAGTATGCATTAGACCTTACATCGTACTTATTAAACGTAATGGTATCATTTGCACAGTGAACGAACTAATGTCGCATATTTTAAGAGGGACAATTATAATATATAATGTCTTTGAAGTATGTCCATGTAGTATGATTTCGGGAGGATGCCATGTCTGCTAACATAGGAGTGACTCTCTCAACAACAAAACTGGAGGCAGCGGCTGGTGCGTCGGTGGAAACAGCCATATCGATAAAAAACCAGAGTCAAATCGTTGACCAGTTCCTGGTTAAAATTGAAGGGCTTGACCCCACCTGGTGGTCGCTCTCTCTTTCCAGCGTCTCTCTTTTTCCCGGGGACCAGGATCAGACGAAACTGACCCTCCGTCCTCCTAAAGAAGCTGAAGCCAAAGCTGGCAGCTATCCTTTCCAGATTAAGGTTATCTCGCAGGCAAATACCCAGGAGGTTACCACGCTTGATGCCTATCTTGTTCTGCGCGGTTTTTCCTCGTGGGAAGCTGAAATGTCCCCTACTAAAATCACCGGACGCAGTGGCACTTACCGGATTAAAGTTACCAATAGCGGTAATGCAGATGCCAGTGTCGTCTTCGAGGCCAAAGACCCTGAAGAAGGTCTCGTCTACCGCTTCGACCATGACAGGCTCGAAGTACCACCGGGAGGAATTGCTCAGGCAAGCGTCGCAGTTCATCCTAAAAAAGGTGAACCTAAAAAGTTATACAGCTTTCAGGTTACCGTCAGACCACCGGAAATGAAAGTGCCTTCAAGAGAAGCGAAAGTACTCAATGGGCAACTGGAATATCCCAAGGGGAGAAACTTAAAATGGCTATGGCTTCTCCTCATACCCGTTGTCCTGGTTGCTGCGTACTTCGCCTGGATTTTTCTTTCCAAGGTAGAAATTCAGGTAACATCGCCGAAGAATGCTGACACCTGGACGGTAGGGTCCAAGCAAACGATTACCTGGACAGCTGAGGGACGTGGCATCGAGGCTGTAGACCTGGAGATTTCTCTTAACGGCGGTAGTACCTGGCTATTTCTGGCTCAAAATGTAGCCAATTCCGGCAGCTATCAAATAACGGTGCCTGTTGTTCCAACTTCGTCTTCCAACTGCCTAGTGCGTGTAACTCTTAAAGGGGCAGAGAAGAAGAAACTGGCACAGGGCTTGAGTGAGGGTATTTTTACAGTTAATATTCCCGCCGTCAAAGTAACGGTAACAGTTACCAACCCCATGGGAGGCACGAAATTTAAAGTCGATGAGACGGTTAGCCTGAACTGGAGTTCTACTGGAACGGGGATTTCCAGCATTGATCTGGAGTATTCAAGCGATGGTGGTAAAAATTGGAAGACTATCATCACCAATACTACCAACTCGGGTAAATATAGCTGGAAGATACCAAGTGTATCATCGTCCACCTGCTATGTGAAAGTTACCGCTCGCGCTGCTGATAAATCAATCCTCAGCTCCGATATGAACGATGCTCCGTTTACCTTAGAGGGCAAGTATATATTCCTGATACCTAAAATTAGCATATTTACCCCGAGCAAGTAAGACTGCGCAGTAACACATTTGTTAACAAATCAGAAGGTGCTGATATAGAGTAGTATCTGTGTAACGCGGCGGCGGGTAACTTTACCTATGCCAAAATTAAACAGCGTTTCTTCCGCGTCAGATTGATGCTGTTGTTAGCCCTTAGTATTTGGTTCTGTAAATACTTTTTCAGGTCTCGATAATAATTCCCCTGACGACCAATTGTTATGGACACTTGCACTTGGCGGTTTCATCACCTCTTATTAAAGCGGCCAGCGAAATCAGAAATGAAGAGATAGCTGAGTTCTACAATCGTTTTCTTACACTTATCGGTGTCGGTAAATAGATAAGCACAATATAAACTTTGATAAGATTGCCTATCAAGAGATCATTGCATGCCTCGCAACAACATTGTTATTGGGAACAGCGGAGAGATTTGAACCTTTTAGAGATGATACCAACAAAGAACCATCCACCACAGAGTAATATTATGTAAAATTATCCCTTTATTAGACGGTTAACGCTTTTTCATAGTGACTCAAAACAGCCAGGTTATCGGTACTGCTTGACAGGGCTATCGGTATAAATACCTCAACAAGTTCGGGATCAAATTGTGTCCCGGCGCCATTTTTCAATTCCTGTATTGCTTTTTTAGTGGAAAGAGGTTCACGATAGGGCCGCTTGGATGTCATGGCATCAAAGGCATCGGCTAAAGCTAATATCCGCCCCTCGAGAGATATTGCGTCGCCCTTTAGACCGCTTGGATAACCAGCGCCATCCCATCGTTCATGGTGTTGATGTATAGCGGGGAGACATGGAGTAAGACTGTCTACATGGCCAACAATGGTTCGTGACAGGTCAGGGTGCGTCTTGATTAATTCCATCTCCTGAAAGTCCAGGCGTCCAGGTTTGTTCAGAATCCCATCGTAAATACCGATCTTACCAATATCATGGAGCAGGGCTGCATGACTCACGATAGCTACTTTTTCAGCCGGTAATTTCAAAGCTTCGGCTAGTATTACTGCATAAAACTGCACTTTCCTGGAATGACCATACGTATAGGTATCCCGCGCTTCAATGGTAGATGCTAGTGCATAAATAATATTCAAAACCTCTTTGTCGCTTTCCGCCATCTTTCCAATTGGTTCAGATAATGATGGGAGCATTTGAGAAACAAGGCATACCCTGTTGCCACCCGTCCGTTTCGCATAATAAAGTGCCTTATCGGCAGCATTTACAATATGGTCTTTGGTAAGTCCATCGCCGGGCCAAGATGCCAGACCAAAGCTTGCAGTGACTGGGATTCGTTTCATACCTCCAAATTCACTCTCAATCCGCAGTCGGATTCTATCGGTCACTGCTGAGGCGTTTTCAATAGTGGTATTGGGCATGATAACGGCAAATTCATCACCGCCATGGCGAAAAGCGCAATCGACATTTCGTATGGAGTCAAGGACTATTTTCCCAATACGCTCCAAGATGCTATCGCCAGCAACATGTCCAAGTGAATCATTGTAATTCTTAAATTCATCAAGGTCCATGAAAGCCAGTGAAAAAATACTTCCATAACGAGCATGACGGTCAATCTCTTGCTGCATGACTTCTTCGAAATGACGACGGTTGAATAACCCGGTGAGGTCATCGATACGGGCTTTTTCCGCAGTTTTAGCATAAAGTTTAGCATTTACCACAGATGTAGAAATCTGTAGTGCTAACTTTTCAAGGAGAGTAATCTGCACTTCCATATATACATTCGGGTTTCGATTACCAATAATAAGACTACCAATACATTCGTCCTTCGTAACCAACGGTAGATAAATGATTGAGTGTATTCCCATCTTTAAATACGCTTTACTAGTGGTAAACATTCTATCTCGGGTTAAATTTTGCTCGACCATCGTTTTCTTATGAGTCGCAATCCATTCTGTAGCCGTCCCTTTGAGGGGCATCCTCTGGTCGACTGCCCAAATTGGTGTCACATAAGCTGAAGTGGACATAGCCACGAGACTGAGTTCCCCTCCGTCAATTAAAGCAATAGCAGCAAAATCAACATCAATGATTTCTCTCAATCCATCAACGAAAGTAGTATAAACCTCCTGAATATTCAAACTTGATGCTATGACACTTGATAAACGGTTGATGAAACTAAGTTCTCTCTCGCGCTTTTTCATTTCCTCCTGGTAGTATATTTTATCCATAGCTATTGCAACTTGACTGGCTATGCTCTCCACCAGGTTAGAATCATCAATGGAGTATTGCCTAGTGTTTTTCTGGCATAGTGCTAGAATGCCCACCATATGAGAGCGACTCACCAGCGGGAAGAGAAGCTCTATACCTAAAGCTTTGAATTCATCACGCTCCTCTTTCCATAATCCACGAAATTGGGGGTAAATATTAATGCTGTCGTCACTCAGATATTTTTTTGTTAACCAGGTAATCATCGGACTATCCTGCTTAATTCGATATCTCTTATTCGGTAGTTCCTGCTTTGGTTCTGAATGTTCCACCATAAAGTCGCCATTAGTCTGCAGTAGTAATACATATGCCCCTCGACAATCCAGCGCCTTAACCAGCGGTGGTAACAGTCCCTGGCAAAGCTCCTCCAAACTGAATACCTCTCCCATCTTATGACTGACAAAATGAAGCAACTCACGTCGATGCTGATATTTATCCTTAAAGAAGATCTGGTCGATTGTCCCAAGGAGAATGGGGCGTGTCCAATATAGTAGCCATGATACAGCCAACATTGCTCCCGATGCGAAAAGCATTGTGTCAACTCTGAGCTCAAAGCCAACCAGCAAATGAATGAGAAAAAATAGCAGCAAATTGGCAACGAAACCGAAACAGACAAGAAGGAATGAACCCAAACTACGCCTCAGTACAAAGCTGATACTAACCAGCTCATAATTGGCTACGGCATAGGTCAATATAGCAGCAGCAAGTGCACTCCCTATATGGCCGACTGGCATCCGTTCAGCCAAAGGAGTGATACCGACGAAACCAAATATAACAAGCACGGCTACTGCAATAATCAGATAACCAATTTTATTATGTTCCTCCATGCTATTTGCTGTGAGTAATTTTTTTACCAGCGAATAGACTCCAGTTGCAGCAACCCCGAGCAGAGGAACGACATAGAAGATAAACCACCATCCGTACTCGGGGCTAACATGGCCGTCCGTGTAGGTAATACTCGGTGGAGCATAGCCTAGAATAATAAGAATGCCCAGGATACCCAATGAAGCATAACCAAACAACATGGCATGTCCACCGGGTAAACTGAGAAAAGACCTGGAAAAGCAATAGAGCTGTACAGCCCATAATACGGAACCAAAAATAACAATACGAAAGAGAAGAAGCTTATGGTCTGGAAAGAAATCGCTGCGAAGTAAGAAATCACAAAAACTCCACACGGTAGCTGCAGCAAGATAGACGGCAAATAATTTCTGCTGCTTCTGGTCGGCATGATTGAAAAGGGTAACGCAAAGCAGTACAACATAAATACTACCAGCTATCAAAGGGAACAAAGGTTTAATGTCCATATCGCTCTTTCTTACTCGCTTTCTGAATGGCTTCATCATTATGTCTGTAGCTTCAGGTGAAGTCAATAGATTTTGTGTGTCCAACTGGGTCACTTTAAATAGTAAAATGGTTAAAATGCATGACAAAAGGGGAAAATTGATACTATTGGTGGGTGAAATAGCCCCATAAATACCGGGAGAAGGGTATCACCAGCAGGAAATGCAGCGGCAGCTTTACTTAAGCCGCCGTGTTATTAAAGATAATAGTAGTTTCGTAATTAATTGAAGGGAGCCTTTACTTTAGCTCCTAATAAAGAAAGTATATTATCTGGCGGATTAATATGGGGTGGCCTTTGATGAGATGCCGAAGCACCCTCAGCTTTGCGATGCTCTTTATAACCATCAAAGACACCTGAGGGCAGCAAAATAATTTTTATTGGTTTGAAGTCAATCAGATTTTCCAAGCTCTCAATGTCCTCATAGACGTATAAACCATCATCTACCTTCTTGATCTCTTCGTACAATGCATTGGCCAGAGCCTTCTCGTCTATAGTAGTGCCGTTCTTAAGTTCAATATAAAGATACAGAACTGGTGTTCTCCCCACTTCGCGTACCTCGAACTCTTTTCGAGCAGTCCATCCCTTACAAGGGATACCAGTTCTATCGATTGCCTGCCATAATACTCTTTCAGTCAAACGCATAAAGCCGAGATCGATAAGGTCATCACAGCGTCTTTCAAAGACTATTTGCGGCAAAGCGATGCCCAGTTTGTCATTCTTAAGAGCAGTTACCCTTATCATATCGCCAAGTCTATACCTCACCAGAGCACTGCCATGGAAATTAGTAATAACCAGCTCGTAGTTCTTACCTGCTTTTACTTCGTCGAGCAACACTGTTTTCGGTTTATAGGAAGGCCTTAGCATACGTTTTACATACTCGTCCTCTGGTATGAATTCAAGGAAATTAAGGTTCGGGAAAAACACCATACCGTCATAATCCCAGGTTTGCGTGGCCACGACAACAGTCTCGCTATTCCCATAAATATTGAGAGGAGCTCTGCCCCATAATGCTTTAATTCTGTCTTTATAGACGACACTGTCGGTTCCCATAGAAGCTATTACTTTTAGCGACCAGAGGTCTGAAGGTAACATAGGCCTCCCTGCTAATTTGCTTTTTATCTTACCTCGAAAAAGTCGTAGAAGTTTGCCTGGCTGAAACATAAGTTGCGATAATCGAATGCTGCCGGAACCCTGCCTGAATTTTTCACCCGTAGCTACCAATACACCCGCCAAACCAAAAAAGCCGTCCATGCCCCGGGAAAAGGCCATCTGAAATCCTTTTTCTACCCGTTCTTCAAATGACATCTCGCCTGATTTAAGTAAGGGTGGGAAAAACTGAAAGCCTAAATCCTCTTCCAGCTTCAAAGCTACATTGCCAGTTAAAAAAGGCGGATTGGCCATGGCATGAAGTAGCTTGAAACCGTTTCTGAAAGCGATTTCACCCTTGTTACTGCAACTGCCTAATATTGCTATGGCACTGAAATCGATACCAGCCTCATCCCAGAATTTTTTAGTAAATGGTATCAACTTATGTGGATATTCTCCAGACCTGCCAGATGTCTTTATCCAGCGATCAGGTTTAGCAGGTAATACATCTTCCTGTTGTTTTAACAGTTCTGGACAGTAATCAATATACGTCGTCAACGGCACCTGCGCTCTGAACTCTTCAACGGTATCTGGCATTGCACCTTGCATAATTCTTCGTCCCAGTTCGCAGCTTTTCAGCAGTGTAAGCTGCTCTAGAAGCAGGCGCTTCTGGATAATCATAAATTCATCGAGGCTGATATCAAGAAAGCCGCAGCACATTCGCCAGAGTTCTGTATAACGCTTCCGTTTTACCAGTGCACTAATATCTGACAATTTTTGCTCCTTGGCATAAATTCATTACTGTTATTTTAAACTCCATTAAGTCAGTAGCTTATAGTTTAAAAAAATAATCCTTAATTAATGTTTTCGTTTTGGTTTACTCCAGTATGGAGACTTGCATTTTGGACAGACGCGAGGTTGTCCTTTCCGGCTTCTAGGAATCCATTCATGGCCGCATCTTTTACAGCGGTAACCCATGACAATAAAAGATATTTTGCGCATATTCCACTTCCGAATAGTACTTAAGTACTATGTAACTAACTAGTATATTACTACAAAACATACTATGTCAAGGGTACATAAATTTAGACTTCACATAGCTATACCACAGGCAAACGCAAAGGAACGTTTTTACTTGGTAGGTAGAATCATGGCTAGTTTATCGATTGTCAATGCTGATATCACTCAGCTATGTTTTAATAATACGAATGCTGTAGTATTTTGGCATCTGCCCAATACTACTGGAACTCTGTTATTTCGGATATCCAACCGCTTGGGCAAAGACGATTGCCTGATCTTCTCGCAGTTTTAGACTTTCGTTCAGAGCGGCGCGGTCAAGACCTGCATAAAAACGAGCGGCTAAACCCTGGGAGGCACAATAGAGATAGACATTTTGCCCGATAAAACTTGTGTGACAGGCAGAATAAAGCTCCTTCTGTGACTGTGAACCAATTCTGTATTTGGCGTAGTCTGCAACAAATAGTAGTTGTACCGGCGCATCTTTTATGAATCCTTGAGTTCCCAGTTTTGCCCGAATGTCTTGAGTCAATACAGATAGTATCTGGTTTGCTTTAGCATCATAGATATAGACCCCATCGGAGAGGAGGACATAAATGTCGATTTCCTGGGTATTCATGGCTGATGGGGCAGTACGTTTACCTGAATCTGGACGATTAATGCCCCATGCTGCCCACAGCAAATCCAGAAGCATTTCCTTAGACAACGGCTGTGTTTGAAATGCGGTTGCCGACTTACGATTTCTTAACGCTTCCATCAGTGTAGTTGGACTCCCTGCTGTCGGTGTTATAGCGATTTTTTCTGTCGGTAGGTCGGCAGGCATAGTACTTGACTTTGCTGGCGGAGGTTTACAAGCCTGGAGTAGACTTGTACTTGCAAGCGCCATCAAAGAGAACAGTGATAGATCCTTCAGAAAGACACGACGACTGATGCCTTGCACGGTTAGACCAGTCCTAGAGTGATTGCGGGCTGATTGTGAATCTAACATTGGTATCCTCCTTCCTGGAATCACTGGTTAATGGTAATCCACAACTATTAATGAAATGTTAAATTAATCATAATAAATTAACAATGTATTTATCTGTCTCCATTACTGTACTACTTTTTAAGTTTGAATTGCCATCATTTTATACATTGCAATACCCCAAAATGCCCGGATTACCCGGTAACATTTAAATCAATAGAAAGGATATTGCATCCTTATATTTGCTGCAGGAGTACATACTACGTTGTGAGTTCTCCATACTTGCTTCCCCTCAAAGGTTTTTCGCAATGATAATGTTATGACTGATTACAACGGAGGGATTTGAATCCCCGATCACGTATACCGCAGATTTCAGTATATGAGCAATTATTTTCTTAATAATTGTACTTCATGCTGCCATAAACTATAATAGACGAGCCTATCGTAATCTTATACGAGTAGAATTTTCATAAAGAGAGAAGATGCTTAATGACTGAAACTGTATTGGAAGCTACGCATGCCAAAACATTTATAAGGAACCGGGGCTATTTAATATACCTGGTTGCCTTCATGGGCATTGTAGCCATGATGGATTGGTACCTCAGTATGCTTGAGGCAACAGCAAAACCTTATATACTTCAGGAATTCAACATATCAGCATCAAAGTTCGCCGGCTGGGAAACACTATACCTGATACCAACATTTTTCATTTTCCTGCTCAATGGTCTTAGTGACATCATTGGTCGAAAATACACGATACTTATTCTATTCCTTATTATGGGATTGTCGGCTTTTGCTATAACTCAATTTACTCCAACATTCCATTCATTCATGGTTATGTATTGTGTTATCAATTTTGCTGTGGTCTCCAACATTTGGACTATCCCCGTGTCAGAGGAGGCGCCGGCGAAATCACGGGCAAAACTACTTATGATAGTGTATGCCATCAGTATGATACCCTTATCTGCAATCCTACCTCCCTTGATTATACCGGTGATGGGATGGCGCTGGACATACGGCATCACTATATTTATTGCCCTTATAGCTGTAGCGATGTGGCCTTTTATGAAAGAAACAGGAAGATATCACCAGATAAAAGAAGACAGGAAACAAGGAACAAAAAATATTCACGCCTATGGCTTCGGTGCAATCAAACGTAAAGATATTTTCTATATTCTGGTATCGGTCGTTATTTGGGCGTCATGGCTCTTTGTTTCCAGAGCAGTTACCTGGGCAGGCTATTACTTTATGGACATCCACAAATTTTCTCTTGGCGATTGGTCACTATTTCTGGGGATTGGAGGTCTTACCTCAATCCTTGGAGCATTGGCGTCCGGCTGGTTCATGGATAAAATGGGACGAATTAAAGCATTTTATTTTAGCTGTATCGGGCTTATTCTAAGCCTGGTGCTCACTGGTTTTCTCCCGAGGGAAATACTGCCAATTGCTCCAGCACTGGTACTCTTCTTCCTCATGTTCAATTACTCATGGATAGTAGTTTATATACCTGAGATATTCCCCACTGAAATACGTGGCAGTTGCCTGGGGTGGACAACAACAATCAGCCGTGGCACATTCGTGCTGGCGCCTTTAGCTATGAGCGCTCTGCTTAAAGCTTTTCCTGACATGCAATTTTTCTGGCTTTTTACAGGTTTGTTCATGATTATCCCTATTGTTTTTATACTGCTAATCAAGCCACATGAGACCATGGGGGAAGAGCTGGAAGATATCGAGATAAGACGGTAAACACTGCTTAGACCATTCAATACGGACTATGTGCGGACGGGTGAGTTATTACTACCGCTTTGTGAACGCCCTGGCAAAAGAGTTAAATAGTGTTTTTGCCCCGACACGGACAATAGTTTTTAACCGTGCACTATTCGCTATGCTATACGCTTCAGCTCTATATTTCTTAAAATCATCAAGTGGTATACGCTTACAGAAATAGCTATCCAGGGATTTATACCCTGCTTTTCGCCAATCTACAAGTTTCTTATCCTCTTCAGTCATAGAATCATAGAGTGGGGTCCCTGGTAACGGTATATAAGTGTTCACATCCAGAAGATCAGTTTTTACTTTTTTCATCAATTCCAGTGTTTTTTCAATATCTTCCTTGCCTTCATCCGGTAGGCCAAGCAAAACAGAAGCTGCGGAAAGAATACCGCTGTCATGGACCAGGTTACTCACTTCCATAATCTTTTCCACAGTTATCTTTTTATCGATAGATTTTAATACCTGATCGCTCCCTGACTCCAAACCAAAATACAGCCCATGACAATTCGACTGCTTCATCAATTGGATTAAGTCTTTGTCGAGGTTGTCGTACCTGGCTGTACATCTCCATTTTATATTCAATTTACGATCGATCATTGCTCTACAGAATGCCTGCAAGTAGTTCCTGTCGAAGGTAAATGTCCCGTCAACAATGTCGACATAATTGATCTTGTAGGCATCTGCTAATAGTGATAATTCTTTAATAGCGCTATCCACACTGCGACGACGTACCTTCCCACCCCAGAGTTTTCTATCGGCGCAAAAGGCACACGTATAAGGGCAACCGCGAGTAGTAGAAATACTGTGAAGCCGATAAATAGTATAATCGCAATCCAACACCAGGTTTCGTGCCGGAAATGGCAGTTCATCAAGATTATTGAACAGTCCCACACCAGGATTACTCTGTACTTTCCCCTCCTTGTCTCGATAGTAGATGCTGGGCACTGTCTCTAATTTGTGGCTACTGTTCTTCAATTCCTTGACGAGCTGTAGAAGTGGGATTTCTCCCTCACCCCTGATAACAAAATCTATATCTGAATTTTGCATTACCTCCTCAGGACAGAACGTCGGATGAAACGAACCGACAATAACTTTTATATCTCGATTAATCTCTTTAACCAGACCGGCTACTCTTTCAACCACATGTTTTGACGGTGTCATGTACGCTATACCAACAAATCTTGGATTGGTTTCACGCACAGCGTTAGCCAGGTCTTTCCAGACAGCATGAGCTTTATTATTTACAATCCCCTCATAGGCTCGTTGTCCCGCTGCATATTTTTTGACATCCTGATTTACTCCGGGCAACAAACCCCTGACTCGGCTACGGTGTGAATCTACCAGCACATCACCCATCAATATCGCAGTCTCAATACCTTCACTGCTCAAATATGCAGCAAGACTGGTTAAACCTATACTGTACCCACGATCGATAGGCATACCTTTTAAGCTAATATACGGTGGATCAATAAGCAATATATCCATCATTCTCCTCTAACTATCAAACTAAGGAATAAATGGTCATCCTGTCCCACTGTAATACCGATGGTGCTATTCTAGCTGACAAGTCTGTGGTAGTAAAGTACCAGTGTTCATTTTTAAAAGGCTATCGTAAATTGGTAAAATTAATGTAATACGACTCGGGATGATTACCTTCTATGTTGGAAATCAATAATTTGATAAAGATATACGGCACAGGTGATGTCCCTGTAAAGACAGTCTATGATGTCTCTTTCCATGTGGCAAATTGCGATATGGTATACGTAATGGGAAAGAGCGGCTCAGGAAAGTCGACTTTACTCAGAGAGTTGGGCAGCTAGTCGAGGAAAGAATAGGAACATCGTCATGCGCAGCGTCAGATTTATGCTCGTTGTAGCAACGTTGCTTTTTACTCTGACAGAATGCAGTTCGGAGACTCCGAGTTCTGTTCCCCAATCCGCTTTACCTCCCACGCCACAACCAGAACTACAATCGCAACCTCAACCACAAAATATTACTCCTGCGCCAGTCATAGATTATTTTTTGGCAACACCTGATAGGATTGGATTCGGCGATGCTACTGTACTGAGCTGGTATGTGTCTGGTGCAACAACAGTATATCTGGACCAGGGGATTGGCAACGTTGCCATGACAGGAACTATCAAGATATATCCAGCGCTGAGCACTACCTATAATCTCATTGCCACCAATGAGAGTTCCAGCGTTCGTGTCAGAACCATGGTCATCGTGGTGCCCGTAAAAGTTGGCTTACCAGTTATCAACAGTTTTGCTGCTGACCCGGGTACTATAACGGTTGGAAGTACAGCAACGTTGAGCTGGAATGTTTCTAATGCTGCATTTGCCGAGATTGACCCTGGTGTAGGTATCGTGGAATCAGTGGGGACAGTGTCTATAGTTCCTGCCAAAACTACGTCATACACTCTAACCGCCTACAATCAAGTCGGTATTGTCGTAGCGACAACGCAGCTACTGGTTACTGCAGCAGCGACTTCAGGACGACCAGACCTGGTTGTAGCAGACATCAGCAAAGTAGAGACTACCACTGGCATCAAGATTGCCTATACGGTAGAGAATAGAGGTGTAAATGACTCTCCCTCGAGTATTACCCGGCTCTATGCCAACGGTGTGTATCAAGCTTTGGATACGTTAGGAATGGTGCCTGCAGGCGGTTCTGTTACCAGGACAGTATCTGGTTGGCTCTATAATCCTGCTACAAGTGTGGTAAAAATCTCTGTCGACGCTGATAATAATGTGATAGAAAGTGCCGAAGGTAATAATGTGCGGGAGGTCTCTTATCCGGTTGAGACCAGTTTTGATTTTATCGACGGCACCCATAGTGCGATATGGGGAGTTGAATATCCGTATAAACGTGTGATTTTTGGGGAGTTACCTGCTGAGAAGGAAGGGGTGATGCTCCATAAACCCGGCAAAAGAATGGAGGATACCTCTGTGCCTATCAGGGAGCTGGAGACACGCCCTTTAGCGATTTATAACGGCTGGATTATTGGTGACTATACCATCGGCTTAAAGGTCAAACCTGGCGACCATTTCTATGGCGTGGTCGGTCTTGTAGAAGGTGCCATAGTAGGTGAGGTCCAGTTCTGGGTTTATATGCGTCTCCATGGTGAAACCGATTGGGTGGTTCTTGTTTCTGGCATAGACGATATCTATGATTACAGAATTAAAACCATGTCGGGACCACTACCACCCGAGTATTTTGGAAAAGATGTTGACTTCAGCTTACGGGTATTTGCCAATGGAGAGCCGTTGCAAGACTGGGCAGCATGGGTAGATGCCAGGATACTGCGTTAAGAGGAACTCTTTACGTCAATAGTAGCAGAGGAGCTACGAGCTAACGGGTCACTACTAATTTCCCCCTTGCTGCGGATATAAAAATGCAGCAGAAGCCAAGTACACAAAAGATGACTAAAGCCATTCTAATACTTTCCACAAAGGCAGCATAATATTCTGGTGTAATCTGAGCTGTGCCCATGTAGAGTGAGAAAAGCAACATAACGATAGCCATACCAAACGTTGTTCCTATATTCCTTGTTACTGATTCCACGGCTGAAGCAACTCCGAAATGCTTCCTTTCCACAGAGCTCATGATAGCATTGGTATTAGGTGATATAACAAAGGCATGTCCAATGCCAAGTAAAATCAGGCTAATGATTAAAAAGAGCAAAGCCGGATTTTCCAAAGTCCTGAACAGAAGCAGAAGCCCGACCAGTACAATAATCAGTCCACCTGAGACCATAATTCGCGGTTGAATCTTATCTGAAATTCTACCAGCAAGGGGTGAAAAGGCTGCCTGCATAATTGCTTGTGATAGGAGTACAAAGCCGGCATTTTGTGGAGTGAATCCTCGAATATACTGGAGGTAAAGGCTCAGGATGAAGGGTATGGCAAATATGGCCATGTAGTATATAAATTGGGCGAGGTTTGAAACCGCAAATAACCTGTTTCTAGCCAGTACCCGTATATCCAGTAGTGGGCTTTCCACTCTGAGTTCCCATACGATAAACGCCACTAATCCAATTATTCCAAGGACCATTATCCAGATACCCTGAGTCGCTGGTAATGATGAAAATCCATACAGAATGCAGAACAGCATAACTGAGAATAACGCTGAGCCCGTGATATCAAATTTTTCACCTTTTGCCTCTGCCCATTCTCCTTTAATTTTGGCGAATAGCAGTAACAGCGCTGGCAATTGTAAGGCGAGAGACATGAAGAAAATACTTCTCCAACCTAGATTCTGCGTCAGTACTCCTCCTATAGTAGGACCAAGTGAAATTCCCAGATAGACCGCAGCCAGGTTTATTCCCAGTACCTTTCCTCTTTCAGGGAGAGGATACGCCGAAGTGAGCAATGCAACCCCCGTGCTATACATCATAGCCATGCCTATCCCCTGTATCACCCGTAAAGATATGAGCATGAGAAAAGAGATGGAAAATGCCGCCAGGAGTGTAGATATAGTGGTGGTTATCAAGCCTGTAGTGAATATTTTTTTTCTTCCCAAGATGTCAGCTAACCGTCCAAATGGGATAGTAAAAACTGCTGAAGCTAGCCCGAAAGATTGCGATATCCAGGCTAGTTGCACTGCATTCAGGGATAGTTCAGTTGCCATGGTAGGCAGCGCCACAGTGACAGCGCTCAGCATCAGTGGTCCTGCAAATGATGTCAAGACTGTGACAATTAGAATATGGCGCTTATTTTCAACATCAGCCATAGAAATTATTTTGTACTATGAGGATATAGAAAATCACGTACGATTGGTAATATCTCGTTTAATACCCTGGAGCACCATATATTTTCATATTAGTACTGTTACCTTACATCTATTAACGTGGAGCTGTGGCGCTTCAGGATAAAAAGCGGCTTTGAGTATATCATAGAGCACAGGAGCAGTAAATCGTCAATCTGTTCAGGCTCAGGGAATGCGTGCCTCGTTGTTTATCCTCTGTATTTTCCCTTCGTAAAACCAGGATAATGACTACTGACTGGTTATTATTACAGCAGCATTTCAGTTATGGGATGCGGTTATAACTCAGATATACGTGAGCAGTGGGTATGTCAGCGAAGGTAATCCCCTCGTGGTACCATTGATTAAAAATGGGATGTTTCTACCTGAAAAAACCGTTAGTATCATTATCTCGGTATTTTTGATTTATCTGCTCACCAAGTTTTCCCTAAAAATCGCCAGGAGAGCTGCTATCAGTGTCATCTATCTCTATAGAGCAGTGTTAATCTGGAACTACGCTATCCTGTTTACTGCTTAACGACTACTCGTATTTAGCAACATCCACTGGTTGGGGGAATCACCAGTGAATAATCTGGATGCGCATCTTCAGCGCAACAATGTGCCGAAACAGTCACCGGATGCGGAACCATAGCCCCAAAAAGATAGCCTAGCTGATTCCACTTCTGCCGGGCAATTTCATATTGCGTGTTACCCTTATCATCAGTAGCGCGCGGGGTAATGGTGATAACGCCGGGCATGGCATCAAAGGAGAGCTCCCAGCGAGTTCCAGCCCGCTCAATGTTGGGCCCAGTGAGTGCTGCCAGATGGAAGGTCTTTCCGCCATTAATACTGACCTCGACTTTGGCAATAGTGCCGAATGGAGACCAGGCGTAACCAACGATTTTCTGACGTCCTCGGTGTAATGTTGCTGGCCAGGGAAGGCAGCAGGCGCTTTTTACGAGTTGAGTAGTTAATACGGGTCCTTTAGCGAGAGGTTGTGGTGGATAATCCTGTCCAATAAGCACATACTTTTCAGTATTATTCACTACCTGAATTGGCTGAGTGGATACGACTATTCGACTTACCCATTTGATACTGGCTGCTCCAATCCAGCCAGGTACTATAGCGCGTAATGGAAAACCATGATCCGGTGGCAGTATGCTGCTGTTCATGATATATGCCAGAATGGTGTCTTCCTCCATGGCTTTTGCCATGGGCATTGGTCTTTCTCCAGACGGGCTATCCAATCCAACGGGCATAACATCAACGGCGTTGCCCTTGATCTTAGCCAATTTCAGCAGTTCCCTAAACTGCACACCAGTCCACTCCGCAATGCCATATCCGCCGAAACGCCATTGCTGACCCTCTGCCTTCTTATGCAACAGCTCGGCGTAAAAAGCGCGACCGTTACCGGCGCACTCCAGATAACGCGTGACTGTTGTAGAGGGTAACTTCAGCAAATCATCATAATTCATTGACAATGGGTTTTCGACTCCGTTACCTTCAACAGTCAATGTCCAGTTCCTGACGTCAACTAAGGGTGGCGAGCTATGACTGAATGTAAAAAATAATGAGTTAGACGTGCAATACTCCTGATTCGCCATAAGTTCAAAACTCATCTCATTCCGGGCAGGTTTGGATAGAGCCAGAACACCCTTTTCCAGGTATTTTCCCAATAGAGCGGTTGCGCCGCCTTGATTAATAATTGCGAAGAAGTCACTTTGTGGAATCAGCGCTTCTTGAGCCTTTTCCCAGAGTGCATTGACCTGTCTTCTCTTTAAGCCACTAGTACTAATCATCATTCCACTTCCCTCTATATCACTAGAATAATGCTACATATCACGATATAGTAATGATACCCCGCCTCGAACGATTAGACAAATTAGAGGAGCGATATGGTCTGGAGTAAACTAATCTCTCTATCACCAGCACTTCGGGGCATTTGCACACCCGCCTTTTTAGACAATTATGTACTGGTAACTATCGGCGTGGATACAATTATGGCGGATGGTATTTCCAGTATCGCAAACAGGTCACTATTCCTGCATGGAAGTCAATTTGCCTCGTAATGCAGATAAAATAATGCTGCAAAAACTTAATCCGGCATAGATTACAAATGCCATTTTAATGCTTTGCAGAAAGGCTGGATAATACTCGGGCGTTATTTGCGCTGTTCCCATATACAGCGAGAACAGCAACATAACTACGCCCATGCTAAATGTCTGGCCTATATTCCTTGCTGTTGAGTCAATAGCTGAAGCGACTCCATAAAACTTCTTCTCCACGCAATTCATAATAGCACTGGTATTGGGTATTCCGAAAAAGGCAGCTCCGGAACCGAGTAAAACCAGTCCAATTATAATAAATGATAGAGACGCAACATCGGTCTCATATAGGAGAAGTAAAATCGCGCCCAGTACTGCAACCAGGCCAAGGGTGGTGGTTATCCGCGGTTAAACCCTGTCGGAAACTCTACCGGCGATTGGAGAAAAGGCCGCCTGGATAACTGGCTGTGCCAGTAGCACAAAACCAGCATCTTGCGGGCTAAGTCCTTTTATATACTGCATGTAGAGGCTCAAAATGAACGTTACGGAAAATATGGCAATGTGATACATAATTTGCGAAATGTTGGAAAAAGCAAACAGCCTGGTTTTGGTAAAAAGGCGAATATTGAATATGGGGCTTTCCACTTTCTGCTCCCATATAATGAATATGACCAGCCCTATAATGCCAATTGAAATTATCCAGATACCCTGCGTTGTCGACAGTAATGAAAATCCATATATGATTGCAAAGAGCATAACGCAGAACAGAATTGATCCGATGATATCGAATTTTTCACCTTTTGCCTCTGCCCATTCCCCTTTGATTTTGGTGAATAATAGTACCAGCGCCGGTAATTGAAGGATAAAACATAAAATGAAGACGCTTCTCCAGCCTAGATTCTGTGTCAATATCCCTCCTATAGTAGGCCCGAGTGATAAACCAATGTGGATGGCAGCAACATTGATTCCCAGTACTTTACCCCTTTCAGCAGGGGGATATGCAGAAGCCAATAGCGCTATTCCGGTACTGAAAACCATTGACGCTCCCATCCCATGCAGTAATCGAAAAATAATGAGCATTAGAAAGGAAGGGGATAATGCTGACAAGAGTGCGGATATTGTGGCGATTACTGTACCTATCGTGTATGCCTTTTTTCTCCCCCAGATATCTGCTAATCGTCCAAATGGTAGCACAAAAATTGCTGTAGCCAATGCAAATGATTGTGCTAACCACCCTAACTGAACCGCGTTTATGTTCAGGTCATTCCCTATCGAAGGCAATGCAATAACCACAGCACTGAGCATCATTGTACTTGAAAATGATGTTAACGCTGCGACAAGGAGAATATAATGTTTATTTTGAGTATCTGTCATATAACTACAGCTTAACTATTGGGTATAGTACAGTTCTTTTTCAATACTGTTACAGGGGCAAACAGTTAGCACCAATATCACCTGTAGAATCGCATAAAAGGAACTATATTGAAGGCCTACCAGCGTGCGATATCAATTGTATCGGATTACTTTCTCAGCTCATTCATCGTCATTTGTATAGAGCGTTGCTATACCTTATCTAAGGTGGGTGAGAATTTATTACGATTATGATTTCTTGTTCGGCAATTATAGTACACAGTACTATTTCTCACAAGAGTACCAATGCCCACTTACCGTATTAGTCACCTGTCGAATATTTACTGAATGGTTGGGAGGTTTTTCCGCAGCTACCCATTATCTTTGTTGACTTCGAAAGTAGTATAATAACCAGTGTTAAATCGATAATCAGCCCCTGAATCGAGACAGTTTATACTGCTGAGCTACGCCCAGGTGATAAGACAGCCACTGTGAATGCAAATCAAGCATAAAATTGTGCAGGAGGTTCATTTTATGACATCGTTACGCGATTTCCGTAGTTATGGAGAGGAGATGAGGGAGCGGTTGCGATTGAAAAGTTACCCTATAGCCGTAAAGATGCTGAAAAAGGAAATAGAAATTCCTGAGGGAGCGGTAAGACCTAAAAAAGACATGGGACATCATTTAGCTCTTTGCCAGGCATTTGCTATGGCGCGACGTGATGGTGCTGTGGTGGCTATGCTTAAGAAAGACCACTGGTGTTATGTTCCCGTTATAGCTCTGGGACACGCCCAGACCCCTGATTACATATTGAAGGGCAAAATGGATTATCCTGCCAGGATTGCGAATTTGGAAGCAGCTAAAAACACTGCTAAAAATGCTATTCATCTGGAATACGGGAAGTATGTTGGCATAGCCGTAGCTCCACTGAAGTCGACTCCTTTTAAACCAGATTTGATAATTATCTATTGCAATCCAGCGCAGTTAAGATTTTTGCTTGCAGGCATGCGATACAAGGATGGATATCAGGTTACTACGACACTTGAACCTGGTGGCGCTTGCGTCAATGCTACCGTGCCAGTCTTACTTAATGGCGAATGTAAGGTAACGGTGCCGTGCATGGGTGACTGCCGTCTGGCATTAGCTCAAGATGACGAGACGATTTTTTTCGGTTTCTGGAGAAAAACTGGAAGATTTGATGGTTGGCATCAGACATTTTGATGAGGAGGGTGCTGGCTACCCTATCAAATATGCCATGAGACCAGAGAGCCCACCGTCAGAAAATTATCGAAAAGTGGGAAAAATGATAGGGCTGGAAATGTAACAGCCATAACCAACATAGTCTGTTCAGTCAGTAGCCAATGGACAAGAAGTATGTGCTACAGTACACAGATTTTTATGCAGATATTCGCTGCAGCCTTTGCTATTTCTTTGGGTGCTTGGGGTTTTTTACTCCCTCGGTGGTACGGCCAAAAGAAGCAGTATCCAGATGTGATAGAGGGTGGTTCTTAGCGTACATAGGTTTGAGCTTTTTAGCCCTGACTTCAGGGTAGAAACGGGCAATAGCCGCCTGGCTGCGGTCGAGAGCAACCGGTTTAATGACATAGTCGGCTGTGCCCAGCCCATTTTCCACACCTCCATATATCTGTGCTTCTATATCGTTGTCCTTGATGATATGGAGTTTTTTGGAACCAGGCGCCAGAGCGCCATACTCTTCAGCTGCGGAGTTAATTAGTCCTGGCGCTTCGTTCATCAGGTCTATACAAGACTTATCTACAGCAACTGCATCCAGAGATGCCAGAATACCCAAGCCGTTTACGAATGGTGTATCAGTCCAACCATAGCAGTCGCAGCATGGTGTAACGTCCACTGCATAGTTCATGCAAAATATCTTGCCTGGCTCCTTGGTCAGCATAGTGGCGAGGGCGGAGTCAGCAATGCGGCGTCCGAGTGCCGGCAAGTAATCAAAGCGCTTTATAGCGTTTATTCCAGCCATATTGATGCATAAATTGGCACAGGCAAAACAGTATACGCAAGCCTCCAGGTCTATCTCCAGTCCTTTTTCCGTAACCTTAATGGCTCCCTCTGGACAACAGTCCTCACAGGTCTGCCACCACTCGCACTTACGTCCGGGACAGAGCTTGGAATCGACCACTGGCTTATCGCCAGCGAGAGCCCCATGAAGATTCATTTTCCCCCGCTTACTTGCCCCTCCTACGCCGATATTCTTAATGGCTGCTCCGTAGCCACCAGCGGGGTGCCCTTTGAAGTGTGCTACTGAAAGCAGGGCATCGGCATCAGCAATCGCTCTGCTTACGAACTGTTTCTTTAAATAATTTCCTCGACCTTCGAGATCGACAACTACGTCGTCTGTTCCCAGCCATCCGTCGGCGATAACTACGGGACATCCCATGGAGGAGTGGTTAAAACCATTATTGTTTGCAGTCTCCAGATGGTCAATAGCCAGAGTTCGACTTATCCATGGATGGTAAGGCATTGTCGTCGTATCGGTGACAAATGGCTTACAACCTCGTTCCTTAAGAGCATCTACGAGTGTTCTGACAATAATTGGTCTGAGGTAGCCCACATTATACGCCTCACCCATGTGAGTCTTGACAGCTACAATGTCACCTGGCTTAAGATTGTCCAGCCAACCGGAGTGTTCGAGTATCTGGCGGCCTTTTATAGCTGTGGATTCCAGAAAACGCCTTGCCCGTGCGTCCATAAACCAAACTGTTGCCTTAGTCATAATGCCTCCTCAAGGTTTTGCAAATAATGTGAGTTTCCTTTTGTAGAGTATTACGATAATTGTATGGTACTATAGCACAAAAAGCGAATAGTATTTGCCAATACTAACTCTGTCAATCCAAAGTTAAGTACCATGTTTTTTGGCAGTTAATTTTGTGGCGTTGTTAGAGCTACTTTGCCTCTTGCTCAAGCACTATTATTATGATACAGCGCTCTCAGATACGGAGTCACTTATGCTCGCATTTCAACGAGTTGATGACCACCTTATGTTTGGCACAGATTATCCATTTAAAAGAGAGCTTATCAATCTTACATTAGCTGCGATTGAAGGTATGGACGTGTCAAATGAGATTAAAAGGAAGATCCTGTGAGAGAATGCTCTTAGACTTTTTCGTAGGAATGCCTGAGTTTACTATTTGATATTAGGGTTTCTTACCTGGTTTCCTCGGCACCTTTCGAGCAATTATAGTGCATATTGCGATTAATTTTGCTGATTTGTGCCCTTTATTTTTACTGTATTTTTATTGCTACAAGGTATTTTGTTTAGCTACTATTGACCAAAGGGCTTTGATTCATGCCTCGGTTAAATTCAAGTTAATCTTAATAAAACGTGGGTTTCGGATATATCCCGGGACGGCCAGGATATTTTTCTGCTATTGCAAGAACCGCAGGGTGATCGAGAAAAGTAAGGTGACCACGATCATGAACCAGAGTATCACCAACGCGAAATGTTGCTGTTCTGATATCACCGGTACAATGCATCCAGTAAGGATATGATGGAATGGCTGGTGGAGCCCCAATATGTACATGAATGTTACAACTATGCGAATGGTCTGTAATCCGGCGAAACAGGATGTTGGGGCACTGATGTGGGGCTACACTTGCTTGTGGATGGACGCCGAAATGTAAGGTATTGAAATCATAAACGCCATCGCCCACACGGTCAACCATTGAAGCCAGAAAACGGCGTAGAGCATCAGCCTCATCGCTTCCTTTAATATCTGTAATGCGGTTATTGTCGATGGTAAGTTGAATGGACTTGCTGAAATAGGGGGATATACCGATATACCGTGACCACCAGCTCAGCATGCTGTCAAAAATGAAAATACCGGAAGTATTCGCCAATCTCACTGGTGGATGTACCCACTCTGGCCATGGCAGGTAGTAGCCTGCTTCCTCACGACGCGCTGCATAAGGTGTCCCTCCAGGAACCCCAGGTCTACTGGCGGGGTCAAGGATAGTACCTTCCAAATGTGTCCCATTATCATCGGTCAATTGCCACTTTTTGCCTCCCTTAAAAGGAAGGGCGGCCTGGTAGCGGATTTGGCTTACCAGCTCATACGGCGTCTGCGCCCAGGCAGTGCAAAGGAGAGGCGCGGTGCTGGCAAAATTGCGCACCATTCTTATTTTATGCTCTGCTATGAATTCCCTGAACTCCGTCATCTCTTCGGTCACCAGGTTGAATGAGTGATTAATAAGGGTTTGGCAGCCTAACATAGCTGCTTTGACTACGGGCGGAAAGCGCCATGCATGCGCTTTTGCCGACTCATCTATCCAGAGTACCGAAGGGTTGGCACCCCGCACCTGTATGGCTGCTTGAATCCAGGAGATAGCTTCCTGGTCCACAAGACTATCTCCACCAAACAGCCCTTCAATCTCTGCGAGTATCAGGACCTCCTGACCTGGTAGCACTTTGGCACAATGATCAAGCATATCGCTAATAGCAACCATAGCTCCTTTTGGTGTTCCGAGTTGATTAGTCATATTACATATCCTCCTATTGATAAAATTAAACAACTTCTTTGAACAGATCTACTTACATCACCATTTATTCATATTTAATAGTGCATTTGTTTAGCATTATCATTTGAATCTAGGGATAACAACGTCGTTCTACATAACTCGCTGTTCAATAACCGTGGAATTAAAGCGATGTCCTGAAGCCATGACATACTCTCGCTTAAAAGCTTCGGGATATTATTGCTTCCATCCGAGCTATGGTTACTTTCTCAACTTCCACCAGACAACTACTATATCTTGTTTACTTTACTAGAAATATCAGATAAAGTCTAGACTACTACACCACTGTATCATGGACCTTATTAACGTCACGTATCAGGGAGGCTTTTCTACGAGAAATAGGGTAGAACATTGATATGCCCTTGGAGTATCTCTACAGTGCCTCGTGGGTATCACAGATCACCGATGTTGTTCATTGTTTTTCACTCAGCAATTACGCAATTTTATCAATTTGGGGATATCACTCGGTTTCTCAGCCACTGGAACCATCGCCGCAGTGAATGAATCAATCTTGGACTTGGCTGTTCCATTGTTACCTACAATAATGGCGCCAGCGTGCCCCATGCGCTTTTCGGATGGTGATATTCGCCCCGCGATATAGGCTACCACTGGCTTCGGATATTTGGTTTTTTTAATATATTCTGCTGCAATTTCCTCGGCATTGCCGCCGATCTCACCTATGAGTACCACACCCTTAGTCTCATCATCATATTTAAACATTTCGAGCACCTTGATAAAATCCAATCCAACAATCGGGTCACCGCCAATGCCGACACATGTACTTTGTCCCAAACCAGCGTTGGTAATATGCCATGCAATTTCGTAGGTCAACGTCCCACTTCGACTAACAATACCGATACCACCTGGCTTAAAGATATGGCTGGGCATAATGCCCATCTTTATTTTTTGGGCAGGGTTTATTATTCCGGGACAATTTGGTCCCACAATAATCACTCCTCTTTTATTCGCTTTAGCGATAAACTCTATTGCATCGATCTGTGGAACACCGTCGGTGATGATAACAACTGCCTTCATTCCAGCATCAATGGCTTCTAGAACAGCTTGTTTAGCAGAACGAGGGGGGACAAAAATTATAGATGCATTCGCATTTTTCCTTAAGACTGCCTCTTTAACAGTATCAAAGATAGGTACACCTTCAATTTCCTGTGTACCTTTACCTGGCGTAACACCAGCGACGATGTTAGTACCATATGTCGTCATTGAGGCTGCTTGGAGACTTCCTTCTTTACCTGTAATACCCTGAACTACAACTTTCGTATCCTTATTTACTATAATGCTCAAATGACGTCTCCTCAACGACTTCAATTATTGCCTTGGTGGCTTCTTCCATAGTGGCGTAGATACCAATTCCAGCTTGCCGCAAAATATCTTCACCTTCTTTCTCTTTTGTCCCCATCATCCTAACGGCTATAGGTTTCTGTACAGCCGATGCTCTGAGTCCCTCCACTATACCCTGGGCTATAAAGTCACATCTGGTAATCCCCCCTAAAATATTTATCAGTACGCCCTTAACCTCCGGCTTTGATATGACAAACATCATGGCGTCTTTAACTACCTCTACTCGAGCACCACCCCCAATATCCAAGAAATTTGCCGCTTTGCCACCACAGATCTGAACTAGGTCAAGTGTTGCCATTAACAAGCCGGCTCCATTGCCAATAATACCAATGTCACCATCTAAGTCTACATATGCAGCAAATCCCAGTCTTCTAGCCTCAGCTTCTCTGGGAGTATCCTCTTCCCTGTGGAAACTCCTATCAACAAACTCTGGATGCCTGAAAATGGCATTGTCATCAATAATCATTTTGGCGTCAGCCGCTACGAATTCACCTGATAGGTTCATAACGAAGGGATTGATTTCAACGAGTTCAGCGTCACATTCAATAGCTACTTGATATAGAGTCATAATTGTTTGAGCAACTTTACTGGCTTTGTCTTTGCTCAGCCCCAAACAAGCTGCTATTTTCATAGCATCTCTCTCGTTTAAGCCTGAAATAGGATCAATCCAGTGCCGCACTATTTTATCTGGAGAAAAGAGAGCAAGTCCTTCAATATCAACGCCACCAGTAGCAGAAGCAAGAACTACAAATGATTTAGCTTGCCTATCAACCGCCAATGAAACATATAATTCCTTTGCTATATCGATTTTTTCTTCAACAAGTAAAGTTGAGACCAAAATGTCTTTTATCTTAATGTCAATTAATTTTTCAGCTATTTTTCGTGCTTCAGGCGAACTGTTTGCTAGCAAAATTCCACCAGCTTTACCTCGGCCTGCAACCAAAATCTGTGACTTCAAGAATACAGGTTTAGCAATTTCTTTGGCAACGCATGCTGCTTCACTCGGATTCCTAGCGACTTTGCCTTTGGGGATCGTTATACCATATCTCTTCAGTATGTTCTTGGCTTCATATTCAAAAAGCTTCATTTTATCTTATTATTCTCTCCTGAAGTATTTTACTTATAAAGAAACAATGACTCAGTCCAAGGAGAAGATTTTCTGTAAGTGAGGTACTACTATTCTTATGTTTAGACGATTTCAAATCTGACTTAATGTCTAAGTGCTCGGTTACCTCCGTGCATACGTGCACCTTATCCTTCGGCACCTTGAAATCAAACCAGCGAAGAGGGAAGGATACCAAGTGTCGATGGCATAAGGTTTATACACTGTCACAATCACTTTCAACTCCTATCTATGCGCTTGTCCCAGGTATGGACTTAGGTTGCATAGACAGTAATATTATTGAGACTGCTGGACTCTATTCCTTTTACTACGATTGGTGACCCAAGCTCCTACGTTACTGAACTATCTCTCCCCTTCATATAACAAGCGACCTAAAGTTTAGTTTCTATGTATACTTCAATTAATCCTGGCCTGTTTGATTCGATGGCAGACGTAAGTGCATCGCCCAGCTCGTCTGGACGTACTACCTTCTTGCCATCAATGCCTACTGATTTCGCTATTTGACAGAAATCAATTCTGGGATTATCCAGATTTTCACCCAAAGACCTGCCCTTCGCTTTATCACCAAGTATCATAGCTTTGCTCAGTTTAACTTGACCATAGCAAGCATTACAACAAATCACATTTATAATCGGTATATTGTAATGAGCCGCTGTCCATAGACTCTGAATATTCCATATAGCACTGCCGTCACCGGATACTGCAACTACCGGGCGATCCGGTACAGCAAGCTTAACCCCAAGCGCTGCTGAAATACCCCACCCAATACTCCCACCCTCACGAGCGCGAAGATAACTTCCTGGTTCCGAAAGGTTTAATGTACGCCGTAATGTAAATGATGAACTCCAACAATCATCCACGACGATAGTTCCTGGCTTGAGTGCATCACGTAGTTCTTGCATTAATCGGGAAACAGAAATGGGCATATTTTCTCTTTCCTGTTCACTTTTCTGGAAAAAGGATTTATCTAAGAGCGCTTTTTGCTCATAAACATGCTCGGCCAGGCTCTTGGCTTTCTGATGTTCCTGGTTCGACATCTTATTTTGTAAAATATCAATCAATTCAGCTACAGATAATTTAATATTACCCTGTACACCTGAGGCTACCGGAATATTCTTTCCAATTTCATTGGGATTATCGTCAATTTGAATAATCCTGGTCGTTTTTGGAAAAGGTGGCTCCGGCGAATAAAAGGCTGCAATGTACGGTGGAGCGCCTATTACTATGAGAACATCTGCTGACTTCACCATTTTTATGAGTTTAGGTTGTCCTAATAAATCTCCAAGGTATTGGGGGTGCTGTACCGGGTAATTCACATCAGACATCCACCACTCAAAGACAGGAGCGCCAATCAATTCGGCTAGTTCCACCACTTCTGAAAGTGCGTTATATTTAGCGATCCCAGGTCCAACCATAATAGCCGGGTTTTGAGCTGCATTAATAAGTTCGCAGGCTATAGTCAGAGCATTCATATCAGGACGTAATTGGGGAAAGTGTGGAGTATTTGGAGCAAAATCAAAATTGATATTTTGCTCAAACAGGTTCTGGGGTAACGATACAAAGACTGGACCGGTGGGTGGTTGAAGCGCCGTTTTGAAAGCACGTTGAATAATTCTTGGAATATCTTCAGCAGATGTTATTTCAGTACTCCACTTTGTAAATTGACTTGCCATCCTTACCAGATCACCCCATAGGCGAGGCTCTTGAGCAAATAGGCGTGAATCTTGTTGCCCGGCTGTTATTAATAAAGGTACACCCCCTGTATAAGCGTTGCTCAGTAAACCCATTGCTGATGCTATGCCGTTAATTGTGTGTAAGTTCACCACACCTACTTTACCCGATGCTCTGGCATAGCCTTCCGCCATTCCAACACATACGCTCTCGTGGAGCCCCATTACATACTTAATCTCGGGGTGATCTTCAAGAACATCAATAAACCTTACTTCAGTAAGGCCAGGAAGTCCAAAAATATATTCCACACCTTCACTACGAAAGAGCTGCATCAGCACCTCTCCAACAGATGTTATTGCCATATTTTTGTATCCTTTCTCATCCTATATGAAACCTGTTATAACATGTTTCATTTTAATAGCCCTAGTCATGTTGCAATCGCTTGACTATATCCCGCCTGTCATCTCCTTGCGCTATACAATCTCGGTCGATTGTACACCACTATATTACCATTTGTGAATATCTCATTTAGATAGTAATCCTAGTCTATTACTACAATTACTATTCTTCAAGAGGTTGAATCACTCACCATTGAAGCTAAAAAATGAAAGGTGGTTTGACCAGATTTTTTTCAATTAAAGTCTTCACATCTTCCTTATTAATACCTTAGATTAAGTATAGACTCATGCTCCTAGCTTACTTCCCAAGTACTTCTTTTACTATTTCATTGAATTGCACATCGGGAACAGACCATTTACGGATGTAAGCTTCCTCTTTGACCCTATCGGCAATCTGTCCCATCTGTTCTTTGGTTGCGGTAATACCCATTTCTGCAAGCTTGTGTTCCACAATTCCTCTGCCACAGCCTACACCCAGGATTATCTCAAGCTTGTCCTTGCCAATAGTTTGCGGTGAGAATGGGAAATTATACCAGGGCCTGCCTGCCTTCTCGAGCCTGAATTGATGCCAGGCTATCATTCCTGATCCCTGAAGGAATACGTTATCTCCTATTATTGCCTTGGTCGGATGTATCGGCATCTTGGTCAATTGTGCGACAAGCTCGGCTGTTGGATATATCTGTTCCAGGTTGATACCGGTATCGATGCCCATGAGCAGTTCCAGGCACATGGCTACTTCCTCAGTGGCAGCATTCCCACACCGTTCACCCAGGCAATTAATCGAAGTATGGACTACCTCTGCTCCACCAGCAACAGCAGCTAACATCATTGATGTAGACAAACCAAAATCATTGTGCCCGTGGTGTTCAATGGTAGCCTTCGGGATCCAGGTTTTTATTTTGCGAACCATATAGGTTGCCGTCCAGGGCAAAACCTGCGCAAACGTATCACTAATTGCAATGGCATCGGCACCACCCTCGTAGACTACGCTCTTATGCATGCGCTCTATGTAGTCGAGTGGTGACCGGTAGGTATCGTAAATCATGCAAGTGACATAAAGGCCATGTTTCTTGGCATAAGCTGTCACTCTGGTCAACCTTTTTATGGCATCATCGGGCGAAATTTCATCTATATTTTCAAGGACCCACGGATTATTATTTGTGGAGATCATGACCCTATCCGCTCCGGTTTCCAGTGCAGTATCAATGTCCTTCTCAAGGTGATGTGCCAGGGGAACTATTTTGGCTTTTATTTCACCCCTTTTATGCATTTTCACCAGTTCGGCGGTCACTTCTTTTTCTTTTTCTGTCATATATGCGCCATTTTCTATACTGTACACACCCAGTTTATCCAGAGCTTTGGCAATTCTGATTTTCTCATCAGGACGGAGGCATAAGCGTGGACTCTGCATCACCTCGCGGATAGTAACGTCGTGGATACGTACTTTTTTGGGCAACGTAAACTGTGCTCTTACTTCATCGGCCATATTGTAGGGTGTTAACCAAATGTCATCATGTTTTTTCATTTTTAAAATTCTCCTTTTTTTCTTATTTACCTTTTATTTTATTAAAAATGTTCATCCATTTATTTTAGTTTAGTAATTGATAAAAAGTCGCGGGCTTCATCTGGCTTGGCCACCTTCCGTCCAAGATCTTCACCAATACGCGCAATTCGTGCTACAAGTTCACCATTGCTCTTGGCTAAAACGCCTTTGCTGTAGTAATAGTTGTCCTCAAAACCTACCCGGACATGGCCGCCCAGTAGAATCGACTGGACTGCTGCCGCTGTCTCCACGAAACCAACCCCCATACCTATAAAACTTGAATCCGGGGGCAATTGTTCAACCAGATGCAGCAGGTTTTTTGGCGAAAAGGGTGTTACATTTTGTGCTGTTCTTTGCATGCCAAGAGGAAAATCAAACCAGTAGGGTTTGGATAGTCCCGGTATAGAATCTATCAAATGATTAACTTCCACTATTCCACCCAGTCCATATACCTCAAATTCCGGTTTAACTTTTTTCTTTACCATGGCTCTGGTGAGTTTCTCTGCGAAAGAGCGTGTCCAGAGGGTGACCTGTTCCTTTCCCTCACGCATGAAAACGACCACACCTATATCATCCGATGCCATTTCGGGTTCAGCTTCGAGTACCTGAAGGCCATCTTCAACCTTTGCTGTAGGCCCTCTTCCGGGAGAGGCGGAGAATTCGAGAATTATGTCACAACCCTTATCGCGGATCAGACGGCTTATCTTCTTGAAGACCTCCGGGTCGGTAGTAGCTTTACCCTCATTGTCACGAGCATGAATATGTGCTATGGAAGCCCCTTCATTCCATGAGCGGTACACTTCTTCGGCAATCTCTTCGGGTGTAATAGGAATGTTAGGGTTAGCCTCTTTAGTCAGAAAGCTACCGCAGGGAGCCACGATTATAATAAGCTTATCGGTTTGAATCATGAACTATTTCCTGCTAACGTTTTGCCTTTCTGGCGATTTTCTTCTCTTCTTCTTCGATTACTTTGAAATCGTGCTTGCTTTTCATCAGAGCATAGCTGTACATTTCGCTAAGGATGTGGATCTGATAGTCATCATTAAGCAACCGTTTCCATGGACGAACCGCAAGCTGATGTGTCAGGTGTCTCACCGAACGGGGCTGCTTCATGATGTTCTCAGCTATTTCCCAGGCACGCGGTAAGAGCTTTTCCTTGGGAAGGATCTGGCTGACTATTCCCAGTTCCAGAGCAGTTTTGGCATCGATGTTGTCTCCCATGTACATGGAAAATGCAGCTCGTTTGATGCCGATCAACGCTTGCAGTAAGAGGGACTGGCTGTCGCCTGGAACCATACCCATTCTGAAATGATCATCTCTGATGACAAAATCAGGAGCGCATAGTGTAATATCACACAGCACTGCAAAATTGAAGTGGACACTACCTGGACCCGGGATAACTGCAATGGTAGGGATATCCAGTCCGTAGATTAAATTTTCGACTGACTTCATAGGACGGTACAGCCCGTTGTACCTCAAATCTTTATCATCAAGTGTATCCCAAGCCTTGAATGCATCATGGTCGTGTTCTCCTATCCAGTAAGGTTCGGTTGATGTTAGAATCATAACTTCATTTTCGGGATCACTGCCGATTACATTCCAGGCTTCCAGCAGCATATGGTGAGCTTCGGGACACCATTTCAAAGGGCCTCCTTTGGTATGCATGCGCACTTGGATGATTCCATTTTTGCGTTCAAAAATAAGGTGCTCGGCGAACTTCTTCTTGTAGTCCGCCAATTTCGGGGTGGCAGTTGTAGAACTAAACTTTCTTTGAGCCATTTTTCCCTCCTTTATTAATAATAACCTCTCGCTAGCTGCCTGGATTATCTCCTGTTTTATAATATACCAGGTTTACTTCAATAAAGGTATATCTCCCAGGTTCACATCCTTTTCTGTACTTATTGAGTCTATCGACTTGGTGGCGAATCCTTTCGCTTCTACCTGCAATGAATATTTGCCTATATCTAACCCTTCAAACCAGAAGTCGCCAAAGCCATCCGTCGTTGCCGTCAGCTTCTTTCCGTTAGCACTGAGCGTACAGGTGGCGCCTATTATCACCTCTTTCTCTGCCGGGTCATAGATGGTTCCAGCCACAAACTTTTTGGGTATGTTCAGGTAGTATACCCTTGGCTTAGCCTTGTACTCTGGATGCAGCACTTCGGCTTTCTTTATCAGCTCCTTTGCCTCAGATTCTTCCATGAACTTGAGTGCTTCCGTGGGGCAGGCATCAACACACCTTGGTACTTTTATCGATTGTCCCTTATCGAGAAGGTGGGAACAGCCAGTACATTTCTGAGCTATGTTCAGGTCTTCATTGAAGTAGATGACATGGTAGGGACAGGCGTCAACGCAGTTCTTGCAGCCGGTGCACTTCACCGGGTCGATGATAACCAGCCCGTCATCTCTTTTGTAGATGGCACCTTCTATGGGACAAGCAGGGATGCAGGGAGCTTCATCGCAGTGCATACAGAGAACCGGACGGTAGTACATCTTGACCTTGGGTACTGTTCCCCTGATGAACTCGTGTTGCTTCAGCCAGAACTGGCCGGTATCTGGTTGTGGTTTGGCATAGGGTGACCAGTCGTTACCGACATGTTCATCCTTACAGGCGATCTGGCAGCAGTAACAACCATTACAGATAGAAACATCATGAACAAAGACTTTCATTTAGTCCATACCTCCTTCAACCCAGGCATTGAACCGTAGTCCAGAAGCCGGGTCATATTCTCTTTCGAATGCTTCAGGATATTGTTCTTTCCATTTTTCCATTTGAGCCATAGTTACCTTTTCAACCTCCACCAAATAGCCGGTTGTGGCCTGGCCGACACAATTCTTGGAAATGATTCCATCCGGAGAAATCAGGTTGATGGCGCCTCCACGATCAATCTTTCCGGGAAGTATCGAATCACCCCTTGATCCGTGGTCCACATATACAGCACCGGGCATGATTCTCTCCCAGACAAGAGCCCCGCAAAGGACAGAGCCTCGCTCGTTATACGCTTTTACTATATCTCCGTTTTTTATACCCCTTTTAGCTGCATCCGTAGGATGTATCCAGAGAGGTTCATACATGTATCCATCCCACCCTTTGACCTTACACGTTGGGATTTCCCTTAACCATGAAATATCATCGCATTGGGCATGTACTCTCCATCGTCCGTGGTTGGAAATAGCGAGCAAAGGGTATTTCGCAGCACGCTCACTCGAAATTCGCTCGTCATGCATTTCACTTTTTTCGATCCACTTCGGTACGGGAGGCCTTTCTTCATCATGCGGGAAGTGTTTTGCTAATCTCTCGGAATAAAACTCTATCTTGCCGCTTGGCGTTGAGAGAGGGTTACCTTTCGGATCCTTGTAGAACGCTATTAGACCAGCCTGATCTTTTTGCCAGTTTGCTCTTGAAGGAACAACATAATATCCCTTTTTGTTAATTTCCTCCCATGTTATCTTATCCTGCACTCCCGACCTCTCGAATCCCTGTCTTATCCATTGTTTTACTGTCTTACCCTGGGTTATCGCTTCAAGCAATCCCAACTTTTTGGCAATTTCACAGACAACTTCGTAGTCGCTTTTCGATTCCCCTATGGGTTCAATACATTTCGGCTCAGGGAAAATGAGAGCATACTGCAAACTGCCGACATCTATCCCTATGTCCTCTTCTTCAAATTTGGTATTTACCGGCAGAATTATATCGGCGAATAAAGTATCGTTCTCAAGCCATGGATGCTGGACTACAAAGCATTCTATCTTCGGGTTTCTCATGGCATCTATCGTCTCATTGCCGCAGTTCCAGCAGGTTGTGCGACATGGAGTATCAGACCAGATCATGTGTATCTCAGAGCCACCTTCTTCTTTTGGTATTGGATATGTATATTTCACGAACTGGTCTTCAGTCGGTGCTGCAATGGCGCCAGTGCCCATGTAACTGACAGGTGGATGAGAGATACCTTTATGTATGAGAGTCTTTGGTATATGTTGTTTGGGAATTTTAGACGGTTCTGTTATTGTTGGGATTTGCATACCCAGCGGGCGTGCCGATAAAACGCTCGGAATAACTGAAGCTGTAGAAGAAAGGGGGTCGAAAATAGGAGGAATCACCGTGAATTGGTGAATCCCCGGTTTACCCAAACCTTGCATAGCCAGGTTGCAAACTTCCAGACGGGCTGGTTCATGGGAATACGGCCCTCTTATGTAGCCGCCTCCACAGAAATGGGCTACCGAAGTTTTTTTAGACGCCCACTGCCTGGCGAGCGCTTTAATTGTCCATACGGGGACACCGCACTTCGGAGAAGCCCATTCAGGTGTCTTGGGAATCCCATCTTCTTTACCCAGAACATAGTCTTTATATTTATCGAAGCCGACTGTGTGAGTGGTGATGTAGTCCTTATCGTACGTTTCTTCAGTAATCCAGGTGTAGGCTACAGCCAGATGTAATGCGGCGTCGGTGTTCGGCAACACTGGAACCCACTTATCAGCGTGTACCGCAGCTCCATAGTTCAGGTCCGGGCATACATATACGCATTTTACTCCGACCTCACGGAACCAGTAGCTATACCGACTGGCCGCCTGTCCTGATCTGTACCACGGTGTAGTTTCCGGGTCGCATCCCCAGTAGAGAAGCATATCAGTGTTCTCGGCAACATCTGAGTAGACATTGCCCTGCGGAGTCATCAAACCAAGCGTATCCATTCCCCAGGCATGTTTTGCTCCCCAGTACCATCCTTCCCAGCTATCAGGATTTCGAACCTGAAGGGTATATCCCCCCATCTTACTGAGAAGTAATGTTTGGTAGCCATGCGCACAATGAACTGCTTTTGTTTCCCCATGTCCATCTGCCTGGGCGAGGATCGCAAAAGGTCCATATTTCTTTTGAACCCTCTTTATCTCATTTGCCACTATATCAGTGGCTTCATCCCAGGAAATCCTCTTGAATTTGCTCTTACCCCTGTTTTGCGTATTCCTTTCACCTTTCGGATCCCAATCGACTCTCTTTAGGGGATATTTAATTCTGTTAGGCGAATAAACACGTTTCTTATAAGCGAGGCTAAGAGGAGGCAATAAGGTCTTCATCAGCGGTTTGAAGACTTTCCCTTGCACCTCCATTTTCCATGGTTTGAATTCCTCGGGCCGATATTTCCAGTCATAGTGCAGTGGCCTGACCCTAATTATCTTGCCATTCATGACATCGATCGCGGAAGCATTGAAATGAGTATCGCCATGCCAGTCAATGGATTTTATGGATGTCTTACCAAGTTTAGACGTCGGCTGTATTGTTTCTCGTGAGCGTATTGTTTTACTCCGAGCTTTTAACACTTTTTTACCCTCTGGCATCTCAGCCTCCTTTTTTTGTAGATTACTCAATGTTCTATTCAACCCAAGAATTGAAACGTAGTCCTGAAGCCGGGTCATATTCTCTTTCAAAGGCAGCCGGATATTGCTTTTTCCACTCTTCCATCTCAGCCGCGGTAACCTTTTGTACATCAACCAGATAACCACTGGTGGCCTCACCGGCACAATTCTTGGAGATGATTCCGTCCGGAGAGATAAGGTCAATGGCACCCCCTCGGTCGAGCTTTCCAGGAATTATGGAATCAACCCTGGCTCCATGGTCCTGGTATACCACTCCAGGCATTATCCTTTCCCAGACAATAGCACCTCCGAGGACAGCGCCCCTCTCGTTATATATCTTAACTATATCTCCATTCACAATATTTCTTTTCGTGGCATCCGATGGGTGCATCCACAGAGGCTCATACATATATCCATCCCAACCCTTGACCTTACACGTTGGGATTTCTCTGGTCCACGAAATATCATCACACTGGGCATGCACCCTCCATCTTCCATGATTCGACATCTGCAGCAGAGGATATTTCTTTGCTCTCTTGCTGGAAAGCCTTTCATCGTGCATTTCGCTTTTTTCAACCCAGTGCGGCACCGGTGGTCTCTCCTTGTCATCTGGGAAGTGCTTAGCTAATCTCTCTGAATAGAATTCCAGTTTGCCTGATGGTGTTGGCAAGGGATTCGCCACGGGGTCCTCATAGAATTTTATCAAACCAGCCGGATCTTTCTCCCAGTCTTGAGCGACCGGGAAAACAAAATACTCCTTTTCCTTAAATTGTCCCCACGTGATAAAGTTCGCTAAACCCATACTATCAAAAACAGATTTCTCCAATTCCTCGGCAGTCTTACCCTCAGTAACCTCTTCATACTTCCCCAGCTTCTTGGATACTTCGCATACTACCTCAAAGTCGCTCTTGGCCTCACCTATGGGTTGGATAGCCTGCTTTTGTAACATCACGCTTTGAAACTGCACCCCCTCCCTGATGTTAGTCACTATATCTTCTACCTCTAATGTGGTACTGACTGGCAGAATTATATCGGCAAATAGACAATCGTTCTCCAGCCACGGGTGCTGGGCAACAACACATTCTATCTTTGGATTTCTCATGGCTTCTATTGTCTCGTTGCCACCGTTCCAGCAGGTAGTCCGACAAGGTGAATCTGTCCACATCATATGTATTTCTGTGCCACCCTCTTCTTTGGGTATAGGATAGGAATATTTTATGAATTGTTCTTCAACTGGCGCCATGACTGCCCCACTACCCCAAAAACTAACGGGTGGATTAGGGATAGCCTTATGGAGGAGAGTTTTGGGAATAATTTGCTTTGAAGTATTTACTGCGGTAAGCATTAGCAGGCTTTACGTATTCTCTCGCTCAATGTTTCATTAAAGAAAGAGCGCTGTTTTAACCCTTCGCTTCTGGGCATCCCTTTGTAAGTTAACTGACACTGGTGAACTCCTGGTTTGCCCAGCCCCTGCATTCCCAGCAATATACATTCCAGTCTGGCAGGTTCATGTGAGTACGCTCCCCGTATCATAGAACCTCCAAAATAGTGGGCAATTGATGTCGTCTTGGCGGCAAACTCACGCGCCAGTGCCTTGATTGTCCATTCCGGGACACCGCACTTCTGGGAAGCCCACTCAGGTGTCTTAGGAATCCCATCTTCCTTGCCCAGAACATAGTCCTCGAACTTATCGAAGCCAACTGTATGTGTGGCTACATAGTCTTTATCATAGGTTCCTTCGGTTATCCAGACATAAGCTATGGCCAGTTGCAGCGCAGCATCCGTATTGGGTAGTATCGGGATCCATTTATCAGCATGAACCGCTGCTCCGTAGTTCAGGTCGGGGCAGATATATACCTGTTTTATCCCAGCCTCTGACCAGAAATAGCATAGCCGGCTGGCAAACTGCCCGGTAAATCCCCAGGGTGTCGTCTCTGGATCACATCCCCAGAACAGAACCATATCACAGTTCTCGGTCATATCCTTAACAATATTATCTGACGGGTTCATCATACCTACTATCCCCTCTCCCCACACATGTTTTGATCCCCAATACCAGCCCTCCCAGCTATCCGGATTCCGCATTTGTTGCGTGAACCCTCCTATCTTATCAAGAAGCAGAGTTGGACAGCCATGAGCAGCATGAATAGTCTTACACTCCCCGTGTCCATCTACCTGTGCCAAGATGCCAAAGTGGTCCATACTTTTCCTGTACCCTCTTTATCTCACTGGCTACTATGTCTGCCGCCTCATCCCACGAGATTCTCTGGAACTTACTTTTACCCCTGTTCTCGGTGTGCCTTTCACCTTTGGGGTCCCAATCAATCCTCTTTAAGGGATACTTAATCCTGTTGGGAGAATACACTCGCTTTTTATAGGCCAAGGAAAAAGGAGCAAGCGATGTTTTCCAATTTGGTTCCAGGGTTTTGCGATTTCTTTCAAATTTCCACGGTTTGATTTCCGCTTTGTTATACTTCCAATCATAGTGCAGTGGTCTAATCCTGACTACTTTCCCATGGTTAACATCAACTGCAGCTGGATTTCCCCCTCCAAGTACACCGCCAAGGCCAAGCGACCTTACGAACGTTTTCTCTGTCGCTTTGTGAGCTTTGTTTTCATCTCTTTGGTGTGGCACTTAGATTATCCTCCTTTTGGGAGTCTATAATTATTACTGATATCCGGTCTCATCATATATCACTGCCATTGCAAGCTCGAATTACTCTGGACAGACCTCGACGGCCCTTACATTGGTCAGATGACCTCTTCAGGCCGCACAGGCTGTACCATTCTCTGTCTCAATCTCCTTTGTTGCCTAGGAGACTTTGTCCAGCTTTATATCTCCAAGGTGCTTATACTCTATGTCTATACGCACATCATTAATGGTTTTGGGTAGATATCCTTGATGCTCTATCTTGACAGTATAAGCGCTATCCTTATCGAGATTTTCAGCCAGGAAGTTGCCTGACACGTTGGTTCTAAGCGATATAGTTGATCCTGTCTTGGTACCGGTGATGGTAACGTCAGCACCGGTAACATCCATCAGCCTTCGGGCATCTATCAAATGCCCAGCCAAAGATACTGAGGGCAAGCCCAGGTAGTATATTCTTGGCTTGGTCTTGTATTCCGGGTGCATCCATTTGGCGCCTCTTTTTTTTGCCTCCTCCACTACCTTCGACTCCTCACCAAAAATAGAATACACCCGAGGGACAGGCATCGATGCAGGCTGGCTCTTTACCTTCCTCCAATCTATGTTGGCATAGCGTGCATTTCTGGCAGATGTTCCTATCATCGTTGAACAATATCACCCCATAGGGGCAGGCATCTATGCAGGACTTGCATCCGTTGCACTTTGACGGATCAATAATTACCACACCACCTTTGGTTTTATAGATGCAGTCAGGGATGGGACAGGCATTTATACACGGGGCCTTTTCGCAGTGCATGCATAGAAGCAGAATTGGATAAACCTTGACGTGTGGGTAGTTTCCCTTTTCTATCTCCGTAACTTTTATCCACGCCTCTTCTCTATCGGTCTGGGGGTAGCTGTACGGAGGATAAATATTCCCGACAAATTCGTCCTTACAGGCAACCTGGCAAGAGTAACAGATGCTGCATCGGTTGATATCGATTATCATGGCGTATTTCAATTCTGTCCCTCCTCCTTACATATCTCGACCATCATGTGCTCAATTCTATGCAGGTGAGCATGGCAGGACATGGGTTCGTTTGTAGTCAGGATATTGGCAGATCCGCCCCTATCAAGGCTTCCTGGCTCCCTCGCATCTTCAGGCTCCCAGAAGGAGCCATAGTACATCCTGGTGGTTCCAGGCTTTATCCTCTCGGTCACATACGCACCGGCTAAGAGCTTTCCTTTGTCATTGGAAACCCTCACTATATCTCCGTGCTTTATCCCCCGCGCCTCTGCATCCGCCGTATTGATCCAGATAGGCTCATACTCTCGTCCGCCAGAATCTCGTATCTTGTGGAGGTCACGTATCCACGTGACATTCTCCATCATGGTATGAATTCTGAACTTCGGGTGACAAAAGAAACCCACCAGAGGATACTTCTTAGCTACACTGCTATTCCTGCCATCTTTCGGCTCACGGTACTTCGGTATAGGCCCAATCTCAGGGTTATTCTCTCCCCAGCGGTCAGCGAGTACCTTGGAATATAGTTCTATCTTACCTGATGGTGTGGCAAGGCCAGATGGTTCCTTGTAGAACCAGTTAAGGGGAGGCGTGGACTCATACTTTTCTGGCATCGGAAATACAAAGTATCCCTTCTTTTTGAAATTCTCATATGTGGTGAACTCGGGGAGTGAGGATACCTGGAACAGTTTCCGTATCCAGTCTTCCTCGGTATTACCTTCAGATAACGCTTCGTAAATGCCTAGCTTCCTGGCTAGATTGTAAAATATCTCCATGTCGGGCATGGACTGTCCTAATGGCTCTATGCATTTTTCCTGGTATATGGACATCTGATGATTACAGTTCCCAGAATATGGGATGTATAACCCTCCTGTACACGGCATACTGATGTCATTGCGCTCAAGATCTGAGCAGGCGGGCAGTATGATATCAAAACATCTCATTAATGGCTCCATGAACAGGGTTGTAGCCACCGTCGTCTCTAAATTCGGAGACATGAATGCCTTGGCTCTCATATTTACGTTGGAGTAAGAAGCGAAGTGTCCGCCGCCACATCTGAATGACAGCTTGATCCCTGAGTAACCTTTCATGGGATAAGAGTAATCCATCAAGGATTCCTCCTGCCAGTAACAGGCGCCGGTCGTTCCTCCTCTCCACTTCACGGGTGGGTTAAGAATACCTTCGGCAAAATCAAGAGTATGAATCTTTTGTGGGACAGGGTTTGGATACAATTTGTCCGCAGCAGGATTTATACCTGTGGCATAACCTGGCATACGTATGCTTTTATCAAAAGGCGCCCCTCCTACCTGCCCCCAAGATGTAAGATTTACCCCTGGTTTTCCCAGGCCCTGAAGGGTCTGTAAGGCGACCATCATCCTGGTAAATTCGTGACCGAACCACCCACGATTTGCGGCAGCAACATGGCAATTAATACTGACCGGTCCCGCAGCCCACTCTCTAGCTAAATTTAAAATTATCTCTGTATTTATGCCGCATATCTTCTCCGCCCACTCCGGCGTCTTTGGTATGCCGTCTTCCTTGCCCAGGAGGTAATCTCGAAGTTTTTCAAAGCCAACCGTATGAGTCTTAACATACTCTTTATCATAGGTATCTTCGGTTATCCATGTATACATTAGAGCTGCGGCAAGGGCAGCATCAGTTCCCGGATAAACCGATATCCATTTATCGCAGTGTGTGACTGCTGTATCGTGAAGTTCTGGAGAGATACTAACGGTCTTGATGCCAGCTTCTCTGACCCAGTGCCTCCATATCTCCGATTCATGCCCAATATACATTCTGGTAGATTTTGTGGCGTCCAAAGCCCAGTAGACGACCATCCGGCTGTTCTGCAAGGTATCGGCAAGACTGTCTGTCCCTTCCGATGTACCGTTAGTCCACCAGTAACCGTACATGAAGGTAGCACCTGAGGCCCAGCCAGCCCAACTACAGGTACCAGGTACATACTCCGTGAAACCTCCAAGCAGATTAAAGAACCTGGGAGCTATCGTATATTCTGTGCCCATGCCATGTATGGTTCCCCAGGTATGATGGAAGGTATCCTGATAGCATAGAGCAGAGGGACCATACGTCTCCTTTACTCTCTTTATCTCTTGACTGACTAAATCTAGAGCTTCTTCCCAGCTTATCCTTACGAACTCAGACTTACCTCTATTATCATATCTTCCTTTGCCGCCAGGCTCCCAGCCCACCCTTTTGAGAGGATATCTCAGCCTACTGGCATCATATATCCACCTTCGGTAGCTATGCCCCACCATGTCGGTAAGGTATTTACGTGGCGGTTCGAAGACCTTACCCCGGGCTTCAATCTTATAGTGCCGGACATCATCAGGGATGGTTAATGTCTCTGTTTTTATAACCCGGCCATTTTTTACATGTATGGACGCCGCACCACCAAGGGTGCAGGCAACAAAGGACTTCTCCTTCTCAATCTCTTTAATCTCTTCTTGTTTGATGCTCCGCATCAGGCTATCTCCAGAGGAGAAGGAGCCAAACACTTCACTCAGTACATCTATTAATTTCAAGTAGCCATTCGTTGTGACAGCCATTATTTCCCTCCCAGAAGAGATACCAGATCTCGATAATGTCTTTCACCGCCGCTGACGGCGATTTTGCACTTCTTATCTTCGACCAGCCATCGAAGAATTTCAAGTACATCTTTTGCTTTCTCGGCGCACCCTTCTCCCCTTGATACCCAGAGCGAGTCATGTACGTAGGTGATCTCATTCTTGGTCAGGTCGATGGTGACACCTCGGGCATAATCTCGGCTGCGAATATTGACCACACATCGGTCAAAGCTGACTATTTTTTTTAGGCTCAACTTTGGCAAGGAGCGGCCAAAGTCGAAGGCAAGTTTGTAGGCATAACCACCACGCGGAGCCTCATATGTCTGCCAGGTATACGGTGCTGAGGCTATATCCAACTCCATTATTACCCTGCAATGACAATCTATGAATAAAAATGACCAGCCTTTCTTATCAAGCTCATCAAAAAAGGCTTTAATCTGAGGGAGATGGGTGCATAGCTCGTCAAAGGTTACGAACCTTTCGGTCTCAACATCCAGCTTACCCACCATCGATCCCGCACGGGGAGGAACTATAGGAACAACACCAGCCATGAGATTGCCCTCCTATCCTTTCAGTTGATTGAGAATATCGTCGGTAGCAGAGAGATTCATCTCTATAAATTCTTTGGTCAGAGCGGCGATGCCTTTATAAAACGGAGTTCGGGCGTTGTTTAAGATATCCCTGACCAGCCCGGGCACCCATTTTGCCAGGTGCATTTCGAGGAAGTCTTTTTGAGCTCGAATGCACCTTTTCGCCTCTTTGTTGTCTCCACTGTTTAGGGCATCTTTGGCTTTATTACATAAAAATGCCATGAAGCTGAGCTCGGTGGCAATGTGGTCTTCGGGCTCAGTGAACTCCTTTTTAGCACTTATTTCAAAGCTCCAGTAAGTCTTGAGTACCTCATCTCTTTGGTGTTGCATCATGACGCCCTCCCGGTAGGTCGATTCTGAGGGGTGAGGCGGGACTTTGTTTATGCTGAGGAACAGCCTGGCATAGTCGGCGGCGAGCGTGGTCTCAAGGGCATCTATGTCTTGCTGAGGAATGGAATCGGTAAACTCGATAAGCTCCTTAACCGCTTTTCTGGATTCTGAATTGGAGAGTGTCTCAATAGCAGCCAGCAGCGGCTTCATCTTTTTCGGCATTTCATTAATGGGCTTTTTAGGAAGCTCCTTCTCGTAAATTCCTTGCAGAAAGGTATAAATGGTTTGCTGTTTTTGCATTACGTCGGAAAAAGTATTAGTTTTCATATCAGCTAGACCTATCCCAAGATACTTATTCTCTCATCGATAGAAGGCCTATTCTCACCTGACCACCTTATGGCAGAATTCAGGAACCACGGTTCCTGTCTCAGCCTATCTAAGAATGAAAGCAATCTGCTCACCAGAATATGCGATTTCTTCATTCATCATCACTTTGTCACGACGCTTAATCGTTTTCATAAATCGCGGATTTGGGGGCTCAGTCTTTGGGGAGCAGGTCATACCTCCTTTTTCAATTTTTATGTTCGACGTAAATTATTCAGTATAGTTTTCAGGAAGGAATCAGTATTAAACTTAGCTAATTCATTCGCTGCTGCGGTAAACAAAGTCTCAAGATAAGAACTTAGCTGTTCAATCTGCTCTGTCGATAAGCTTGACATGATATTATTAATTGGCTCTCGATCAAGCGTTTTTTTATATATTTCCTCTCCCTTTTTAGTTAGAGATAACGTTACAACATTTTTCCTATTTCGATTAATGTCCTTTTTCAACAACCCTTGTTTTTCCATACGTTTCACATTAACAGAAACTGTATTTTGTTTTCTAAATATAAAATACGCTATCTGGGCTTGTGTTGCTTTATTCTTCAACTGATGGACTCTCAGTAAAATATATGACTGATCTGGTGTAATACCATATCCCCTGAGTTGCCGTTCTCGGGCATTATACATCGCATGCTGAGTGCGGGCTAATAACTCCCAGACCTCAAAATATTTATTGGATTTATCACGTTCTTTGGCTGACAAATTATATTCCTTTAGTTATTTGTACTACCATTATGTCTACAATAGCAATAGATATAGAACTTCTATATAGAATACTAAGAGATGTTCATGATACTAGCTAGATTTTAGTTTGTCAATAGTTAGTGAGTTCCTACATCAGTGCTTAGCGCTTAGATCTTAATCTTTTCGTTGCCTTAGCATCAATTTCCAGGGTATGAGGGTCGAGAACGACTTTATAAATATTCCGTGCCGAATGAAGTGAAACCAGCTCATTCTTTACATCTATTTTTACAGCTTCAGGATCACGTTCTTCTGGTGGGCCTACACCGGCACCACCACCACTATTGCTCACAAGTATATCTCCAGCCTCGAGATCATGGACGACGTGAAGATTACCAAATGGAAGCTTCTTCTTTCCTCGTACAATATAATGCTTGTTCAATGGCGTGGGCGAACCACCAAATTGTCCCTTGCTTTGGACCCGCCATCCACTACAAGCACCACCGATGGTAACACAGTCAGCACCCTCGTTTACACTTTCCAACCAGATACCCGGGGCACCGCGCCACTTTCCTGCACCCGGTGAATCCGTGATAAATTCATATCTCCTCACTCGCCAGGGGAATCTCACCATCTCTTCCTCAGCATCAGTCTTACTGACGACACCCAGCGTGCCCATATCGCAACAGCACTGGTAGCCATCATAGCCATAGACTGCACCAGCACCACCGCTAGCGCCGAACGTGGTGTACACATACAGTTTATCGGTTCGCGGGTCGATGCCAACCTTCTGACCAGGACCGCATTGCCTGGCATACGGGGCAATAGCACGCTCTGGTAAAGCCTGGGATAATGCTGCAAGAACGCATTCGATAATGAGAGCACCAGTTACTCCAGGCGTGGCTGCGGTCAGTGCCCCGGGTCTGGCATTCACCACCGTGCCTTCTCGAGCAATCACGTGAATGGGTTTCAAGCTTCCCTCATTGTGATAGGCGCTCAGCTCAGTACCCAGGAACAGGAAAACAGTACACAGCGTGTTGCTTTGAGTAACAGAGTAGACGGCATTGATATAGCCTGGACGTTGTTCATCGCTTTTCGAGAAGTCAAAGGTAGCCTCATCACCTTTGATAGTCAGCTTGCACCTGACGGCCACCGGTACGTCCAGCTCTTTGCCATCGTCATCCGTCTGCGCCTCTGAGTAATAGGTCCCGTCTGGCCATTTGGCAATCTCTGCACGTACCGCTTTTTCAGTGCGACGTATCATTTCGTCTATGCAGGCGAATACCGTCTTCTTGCCATACTTATCAAGCAGTTCTATCAGCCTTTGTTCCGCCAACGAGGTACTGCCTATGAGAGACTGTATCTCTCTCCGCATCATGTCAGGGAGTCGATTATTACTCAGAATCAGTTCCACTACGTCATCCCTCATCTGGCCTCTTTCCATCACTTTCACCGGTGGAATATTCAGGCCCTCAGCAATAGAATCGTTGGCCAGAAAATGGGTGCCTGCCCGAGCTCCTCCATTATCTGGAACATGGGTACCCATGCAGCTGAAAAATACCAGCTCATTCTTATAGAATATCGGACGTATGAATACCCAATCTGGTAAATGCACAGCTCCAGCCAGGAAAGGGTGATTAGTCAAGAACACGTCTCCAGAATAAATCTTATCGCCGAATATCCTTTTCACTGCCTTGATGGGATAGGTACTGGATATCAATCGCGGGGGAAAACCTTCCGGAATGGCAATTACTTTTGCCTCCGCATCCCATATTCCATAAGCCAGGTCATGGAGCGAGGTGGCAAGGACATTGGTAGCGGTCCTTTCCATCATCTCGCGCATATCGACGCAGACTCTCTGTAAGTAGTGCCATATGGTGGCAATAGTAAGGGGATCAACCTGGATTTTCCGTTTTGATTGAGGCATACCTATTTCCTCCTCGTAATACTATAGTTATTGTACTCATCAACCTCACACTGATAACCAGGGGGAATGACCGCGGTAGTAGTCGGGACCTCGATTATTGCAGGTCCTGTTATGGTATTACCCGCTCTCATTTTTTCACTGTCATAGATTGGAGTCTCAACCTGTTTGTCGCTGAAGAAACACATTCTTTTTCGCTTGAATGCCTTTGAGGCATCTTTTGTTCCTTTCGGTATTCTTTGTAACTCAATTTTCTTTCCTCTTACCCTGGCTATCAATCGAAGATTTCGAATCTCAATCGGAACCCACGCCAAAGTAAACGTATAAAGCTCCCGGTGCTTGTCATGAAATTTCTTTGCCAGTTCTTCAAGATCCTTGGAAATAATCTCTCGTGGTGGCAGTTCTACCTCAACCTCATGGTATTGACCTTCATAGCGCAGGTCAGCAGATTGAGTAATCAGCAAGTTTTCGGATGATGCGTTAAATGCTTTCAACTCAACCTGAGCTTCCTTAAGCATTTCCTTGTACAATGAGTTGACCTTTGCCGGCTTTGCCTTGCTAAGATGACAGATGTATGACCGTAAATAGTCACGGCCGATGTCGAGCGTAAACATACTCCAGGCGCAAAAAGAAGAGGCATAGTTCGGCACAATCACCTTCTTGCAACCCAGCAGCTCTGCCCAGAATGCTCCGCACATCGCACCTCCCCCGCCACAGGCTACCAGGCTGAAATCTCTGATATCATAGCCCTTCCTTGTTGTGATACGCGATATCTCATCTGCCATATTAGCATTAACAGTACTGAAAACAGCTTGGGCAGCTTTGTCGATAGACACCTTCATACGGTTAGCTATCTTTTTTATTGCATTTCTTGCCAATTCTTTGTTGAGAGCAACCTTTCCTCCACAGAAAAAGTCTGTTGGCAGATAGCCCAATACAACTGCCGCATCGGTGACAGTTGGCTCTGTGCCGCCTTTTCCATAACAGACCGGACCAGGATCAGCCGCTGCGCTTTGAGGTCCTACCCTGAGTAAGCCAAGAGAATCAAACCAGGCGATACTGCCACCGCCTGCACCAATACTACTAACGTCTACCACCTTGATACCGATTTTGTCATCATTAAACCATCTACCAGCTTTCAGAACTACTTCACCATTCTTGACTAAAGCCGCATCCAGCGTAGTCCCACCCATGTCTGCCGTAACCACGTTGGGTTCGTTGATACGCTTTCCTAAATAGGCGCCACCAGGAGGTGCTGCCGCTGGACCGGAACCAAACAAGTACACAGGCTTTTTGGCTATTGCAGAAATGGACTGCGTAAATTGATTTGCCTGCATTATCAAGAGTTGCCCCTTAAAACCAGCTCTCTTTAACCTTCCCTCAAGGCTCGCCATATATTTTGATACCACGGGACCAACACAGGCACTGATAACACAGGTGCTTTCTCGCTCATATTCTCCCATCTTAGGAAGAATATCACTCGAGTAAGTAATAAAAACCCCTTTTAGTTCTTGTTCACAGACTTGAGCAGCTTTTCTCTCGTTTGTAGGATTGGCATACGAGTTGATAAGACATATGGCTACCGCCTCAATCTTTTCCTTCTTTAGCTTTTCGATTACCTCTTTGAGTTCGCGGACGTCAATAGGTTTCGTTACCTCTCCTGTATATCTGGTTTCCTCATCAATGGTAAATCTGAGGTAGCGTGGTATTATCGGCTTGTATGGGGGAATGTAAGCTTCATACATAGAATGAGTTTCGATTTTTAACGCACGGCGCATCTCGATGATATCCCTGAATCCCCTGGTAGTAATCATCGCTGTTTTTGCCACATTTCTGGTGACCAGGGCATTTGTGGCTACGGTCGTACCATGGACTATTAATTCGAGCCTTTCCATAAACTCTTTGAAAGAATTTTTGTAGGCAACCGCCGCTTCTCTCAACGTATTCATTACTCCCTGTGAGAAATCATGAGGAGTAGTGGGGACTTTATATTCTGAAATCTTTCCTTCTTTATCAATTAATATTGAATCGGTGAAAGTCCCCCCTATGTCCACGCAAACCTTAAACATTACTTTTGCTCCTTTATTCCTTAATCATTTATTTCTTCGAGTCTGAATACTTGACCATTGTCGCTAGCAATGTTAAGGAGCCACTGCTCCATTATCTAGTCATATTAATCATCATCAATGTATACAATATAGCTACAATTACTAACTATGCCGCAGTAAACAATATTACCATTTGTGAAGTTCACAAAGTAGTATCAAGAGATTATTTTATAACCCCTATCATAAATTTGTCAATAGGGGAATTTATGAAAATCCATAAATTACATTTTAAACCTTTTAAGTACTTATCAACAACCGAGTTGAAGAACATTTTCACTCCTTTATTTGCCGTAATTCCTTCGCGTATTTCAGAAAGTTGCTCTCAATTCGATTGGCAGATCATTGTTGTTTCTGTCTCCATTTGGAAATAAAAACAAAGCATTTTCTATTTTCTCCTCATCAAAATGCACGTCGTACGAGACAGTGAGAGGAAATCCTTGCTTTCTCGCTTGAGCTGTTCAAATTTTGAGTCACTGTTTACAAAACTGGGATGTTAAAAAAACTTCTTAGAACGCATTCTGGCTAATTTAAGGAGGAAAAAGTGAGCTTAATGCAGATAGACGAGCCTTTCAACAAGCTGAAGCAGTAAAACACCAACAACGTTTCTGCCAGAAAGATGCTATTGCCCAAACCAATCAGTGAACATATTAGAAGTAGAACTTCTTTGTTTTGGACTTAGGTGCTTTCCCAGTAATGCTCAGTAAATGCTTTGTTAGTTTTTCTAAAATAGATTGAAGTACTTCCCCTTCTTCTTGATTCAGGCAATTCATAGCCTTAACAAAAAGAGTACGCCTAACAGGCAGAATTTCCTTTACTATTCTTAAGCCCTTTTCCGTTAAGGCAACCCTCCTTAGCCTTCGGTCGCTCTTTGACCTGGAACTTTTTGTGAGGCCTAGTTTATCAAGGCCATCTAAGGATTTGGAAATAGCATTGTTAGACCGGAATACTTTACGTTTCAATTCAGTCGGTGTCATCATACCACCATTGGCTAACAAAAAACTTATAAGAATAACGTGATTCTGTTTCAGCTTAGTCTTACGGTAACCAATACTAAGGTAGTTATTCAATATTGCCGATGCGCGTAGAAGATCATATGAGTTGTCTACCCTCACATCATTGTGCTGACCTTTAAGGCTATTGGCTAAAGACTCAATTTCATTCAAATTTACTTTCATTTTAATCTCCTCACAGGGTTTTCAGTTTTTAATAAGCAGTAAATATTTATGTACTGTACAACTTGTTGATTTTAACAGACGTAATCGAATATTACAACTATCTACTTGTGAATTTCACAAATGATAATACTTGTTTTCTGCAGTACAGAATAACCCCAAATTTCTAAGCTGACCCCAAAAAAACTAGACCACATTAAATGCTAGTTTTGTGGGGAGTGGAGACGGTCACTGTTTTCGAGAAAACTAGTAGTAATTTAATGTAAAATAGGGTAAGGCCAACAGGGAGAAATTTTCTTGGAATCGGAAACAGACCTGAAGCGGCACGGTAAACCCAAGGTACAATTGTACTATGGTTATGTCATTGTTGCCATTGCCTTTATAATCCACCTGGTTTCTTTCAGCATTTCTGATAGCTACGGTGTCTTTATAAACCCATGGTTGAATGATTTGGGATGGTCAAGAGCCATAATTTCAGGGGCATATTCTCTATCATTTGTCCTTATGGGCACTCTAGCTATTATCATGGGTATTGTTACCGACAAGTACGGTCCAAGACTTGCACTATCGATTTGTGCAGTATGTTTGGGCGTTGGTTTTCTACTGATGTCTCAGATGCAGCTTCAGTGGCAGCTATATCTGTTTTACGGAGTCATATTTGGAATTGGCATGAGTGGCATCTGGGCACCTCTATTATCACTGATATCCAGGTGGTTTATTGTGAGGAGAGGTTTGATAACTGGGATAGTAATATCGGGTGGTGGTTTAGGTGCGTTTATTGGTCCGCCGATAATTACTAGGCTAATTGATATTTATGGCTGGAGAAATTCATCTCTGATACTGGGAGGCTTTGCACTGTTAGTAGTATTACTAGCAGCTCAGTTTCTTAAACGCGATCCGGCGCAGGTAAAGCAACTCCCCTTTGGTAAAAATAATGTGCCAGAAAAAGACTTGGAATCAACAGCACAAAGTTTTTCTCTCAAAGAAGCTATTGGAACATCGCAGTTCTGGATTATTTTTTCCATATTTTTCTGCATAGCCTTTTACACGTTCTCAATGTTGGTTCATATCATGCCCCATGCTATCCAACTGGGAATCCCTACGTTTAGCGCTGCTTATATACTTGGCAGTATCAGCGGTATAGGTATTATCGGTAATTTTGTGATGGGCACTGTGTGCGATAAGATTGGCCCTAGGAAAATTTTTATTATCAGCTTTATCATGATGTCAGCAGCTTTGTTCTGGTTAGTGCAGGCTCGTGAGATGTGGATGTTTTATGTCTTTTCCGTTGTCTTTGGTTTTAACCATGGTGGCAACGCATCAGCTCAAGCACCAATACTGGCCAGGATATTCGGATTGAAAGCACACGGCTCGATATTCGGGATGGCTCAATTTGGTTTTACTCTTGGAGGAGCGCTTGGCCCCTTGATTACTGGTTATATTTTTGATTTGACCGGCAGATATCAACCAGCATTCATCCTTTGTGGTGCCATGGGCATTATTGGTCTAGTTCTGGCTGTAATGTTAAGACCAACGAAAAGAATAAATAGTGTAATATAGAAGTTGATGGCATTGACACTCATCTTCCCGGTTAATAGATAAATCATTAAGATTAGGCAATACACTCCCTGTTTAGCGGTAGAACCACCAGCGAGCACAGTTATGCAGCCTCATATATTGGCGCGTCCTGATTATTTAATTAGGAATTGATGCGTTAAGTGTTATTATCAGGTAATAACTAGAGTATCCCTTATAGGCCCTTTACTACTATCGTGACAGATTACTCAGGTCTTGCCATCATCTACCAGAGTATCTCTACCCTGTGAAAGGCTTCTGCCAGTGAGTATCCTAATTCTTTAGGTGCCATTTGGTGTCGTGCTCGCAAGCGTAGTTCCCATTCAGCAGACATTTTCCCGACCTGGCTCTTGTGACAGCGTAAGGCTGCCATCTTCACGTCAAAGGTATTTGTAACGTCAACAAAGTAATCCGGCTGTTCTGAGCCCCACATCAGTATCTCTTTAACTTTGTGGGGTTTCAATCCTTCGCTAACAAGATCCGGATATGCCAGATAATCACGAGCATAGGGGAAAACAGCATCGAGCACTACTTGGCCAATGATACGATGGTCACGGTGCCAGATATAACGCCTGTAAGGATCACAACTGGCTACAAGTTCTGGTCTATAGGTTCGAATAACACGCACAATTTCCTTGCGGAACTCCGGCGTGTCCTCCAAAGCCTGGTCGTCGTGTCGCAGAAAGACGACATCACGTACATGCAGCATTTTAGCGGCAGCCATCTGTTCCTGCTCACGAATTTCTGCTAATCTCCCAGGTAGCATCTCGGGATCATCAGTCCCCTTATTCCCATTGGTGCATATAACATAGACTACCTCTTTACCTTCGCTTGTCCATTTTGCTACAGTACCAGCGATTCCAAATTCAGCATCGTCTGGATGCGCTGCGATTGCCATTGCATAACAGGTTTTCATTGTCTTTTTAAGCCTCCGTAACTTTCGTACCGAGCAAGGTATGCTCATGCTATAAATGAAGCTAATAGTACCTGATACAAGATATTCTGTAAAATTCCGGTTATACCTTGATCACAGGAGAGTAATTCTTGCGTGCCATCGTATATTCATTGAGTATCATATTAGTTATCGTGTTCCAGCTATATCTTGTTATTGCAGACCGCCTTGTCTCGATATCTCTCACTCGATTCTCTCTGCGGGAAAGAAGTTTAGTCATCTTCGATGCCAGGAGATCAGGTGAATTATCCTTTACAACATATCCCGCTTCGGGCTGACGAATAACATTTCTCATATCTCCGACATCCGTAGCTAGTACCGGCGTGCCACAAGCCAGAGATTCTAAAGCGACCATACCGAAACTCTCATAATACGAAGGAATTACGCTGATATCAGCCACATTGTAAAACAGAGGCAACCTTTTCTGGTTGACAGAGCCAAGGAAGCGAATTCTGTCTTGCACGTTAAGCTCTATTGCCAGTGTTTGCAGCGCTTGTACCCTGCTCTGGCTTCGTTCATCACCACCAACAATTATAAGCTCAGGTATCTCGCTGCGAGAAAGAAGACTTAGTGCTTTAATTAGTTGCTCCAGACCTTTTAGTGGATCGAGCCTTCCGACAAATAGCACAATTTTCTGGTGATCTAAACCAAGCTCTGCTCGCGCCATTTCCCTGTCCAGCGGCTTGAATAAATCAAGGTTTACTCCGCAAGGGATGACGGTGATATTTTGAGGGGAAGCATTGTAGTGCTGGACAAGCTCGTTTTTTTCTCTGGCAGTGGCAGCGATGATACGGTCGCAGGCATGCACTACCTCTCTTTCGCTTTCTATTCGTAGCTCCGGCTCGTCCATGTCAATGCCGATACTGTTTTTAACAGCACCTAAAGTATGGAGCATAACTAAGTGGGGGATATGCCACCAAACCTGAAGTTGCTTGCCCGCCAGTGCTGACAGCCAATAATGGCTGTGAATTATATCGTAATTGGTCTTAACAGATTTCCTGTACTGCTCGATACCGCAGATGAAATCAGAAAGTTGAGTATATAGAGCTACCTTAGGCATCTCTTCATATGCTCCGGCTTGGATGTGAATGAGCCTGACATTGTGACCAAGAGTCACTTCCAATCCGTGTTCATGCGGGTGAGCCCTGGTGTATATGTCTACAATGTGCCCCCTTTTCCCTAACTCCTGCGCCAATTCCTGGATATAAACATTCATACCTCCAGTGTCTTTAAATCCCAGCCTGGCAAGGGGGCAACTGTGAAAACTGATAATAGCTATTTTTAGTTGTTCAGACATAATAAAAATAGTGACTCTATTCCTTAAATGACAGAGAGCATGTATATAATGTTATTTCACGCCCGCCGAGGTGGTATTTATACTGCTCTCCTCCTTTGAGAAAATCGAAACGCCTTTTACCCCTTCGAATACTATCCTGGATGCACATTGCTTTGGAAATGAGTCCGACACTTAACCAGCTAAATTTTGGGTCATACCCACTATTATAAAGGTATACAATATCTTGGTAATCAAGGCAAATTGTAGCTGCGACGGGTGTTGTATTTAACTCTAATATGTTTAGTCTCAATCGTTTTGCTTTTGCCATGCTACTCAGTAGCGACCTGAAGAATAATTCCATGGACGGAGTTAAGAACTCGGATTTATCCTGTCGGCTTTCTCGAAATAGTTGTATGAATACATTGGTATCCTCAGGATTTGCATCAGTGCTGGTGCGGAAATGTACCTCGCCGCTTTCTTCCAGTCTTCTCCATTTGCGATTCAGCTCATGCCTTTGTTTGCTTGTCAGCAGTTGAAGATATTCCTCCCAGGTGGCAGGCAAAGGCAGTTCAAGAGATATATCAAACTCAGTGCACAGGAACTGTAGCCCTCTGTGTTGGGCAATATCAACAAGACTGGTGACTACCGCAGAATCCCTTCTTACAGGTAACAGTTCTAATCGCTTGACTCCTGACATTGCCAGATCATCGAGTAAAAGGTTAAAGAAATCCTGTTCCTCCCCCGGTTCAACGGTAAAGTCGAGGTAGTCGCAAACATTGGCATCACCGATGAATAAGGCGGTAGCATTATGCATTCGGAGAGGGGCTATTCCGGCCACTTTCCCTGCTTTTTTTACGGCTCTTAAATACAGAGTCGCCCCAGAGCCGAAGTGCTGCCACCATACTTCTGACCATTCAGGAGTAGAGAAAATATGACTGGTTGGTGACTTCGCTTGCAGCTTTGACCAATCATCGAAGAGAGAATCAAAATTCTCCACAGTAAATTGTAAGCTCATTACTCTAGATGTCTGCTCCTGAAGTAGTATGGCCTAATAGCCTTCTCCCGATAATTGTACCACGCTTTGTACTACTGTTGTTAGCTATAAAATACGAACCTAGCTGTGCTCCTTATACACCTCCGCCAATTATGCCATATTGCAGCTTATAATGATGCATACATAAGGATGGAGGCGATTCCTATCTTTTAACTGAGGTTGGGGTAACTGGCGTTAAGAATTTAGCTAACACGACGCCGGCAAGCCCAAAAGCAGCGCAGAGCAAAAAGGCTATTTCATAGCTGTTTGTGACATCAAATATATAGCCGGTCAACAGCGGGCCAATAGCGGCTCCGATAGTAAAACTGCAGCTTACAACCCCCAGAAGTAAACCGTGTGACCTTAACCCAAAAAGCTCTGCTACCAGAGGCGATTCTGCCGTAGTGCAGCCACCGAAGGCAAAACCATAGATCACGGCGAAGAGGTAGAACACCCATATTTCTGTCATCCAAACCAACCAGAGCGCTGTTATCGCCATCAAGAAGAAACCAATAAGGCAAACGTATCTGTTTCCTATTTTATCGGCGATACTACCGGATGCTACATTGCCCAGAACGCTTACCCCTCCTATTGCCGCCAAAATATTGGCAGCATTAGTGGCAGAAATACCCAGGTCGGTTATATGTGGCACAATATGCACCGTGATGGCCAAATAGCTAAATCCCAAACAGAAGAACAGTAAATCCAGCATCCAGAATTGCCTGGTCCGAATCGTCTCTCTAAGGGGAAATTTCTTAGCTTCTTCTTTTGACACCTGTTGTATGTTTTTCTGGTCATTGCCTATTACCTGTGGAGCACGGGCAGGGGCACGTTTTAAGAACTGGGCGGGCAATGTACCTACGATTACTATTAAAATAGCGAGCATAACATACGATAATCGCCAGTCATATATTGAGATGAGCCAGTTAGCCACTAGTGGCGCAATAAGCGAGCCAACACCTAATCCAGATACAACAATACCAGACATTACATTTCGTCTCTTAACAAACCACCTGGCTATGGTTGATAGAAGGGGCACAAGACAGCCACTCATACCAATACCTATGAGCAGCCCATAGAAAAGGTAGAGATGCCAGACAGCATTAATCTGCGACATCAGTAAACAGCCTGCAACGACAACCAAACTACACAGTGTTACGACAAGCCGTGATCCAAGTCTATCATTAAGTCCCCCCATAATAATTGCTAATGAGCCCTGTACGACCATTGACAATGATAAAGCGCCTGAGGTTAAAGCTCTGGTCCAGTTGAAATCGGCTAGCATTGGCTTAAAGAAGACACCGAAGGCAGAACGTGTAATATACATGACAACCATGATGAAAAATGCAATAGCGACCATGATATAACCGTAGAAAAATTGGTTTTTTACTGTGGGTGATTGGTTGGCTTCAGAACTCTTCATAGCAAAGTTCTTTGGTGGAGTAATTAATGAAAATTGACATGCCCAAGAATTACGCTGCTTATATCATATATGGCAAATATCGTCAAGAAAAATGCTCAAGTTCTTTAACAATGCTCGTCTGCTCGGGGAAATAACGGGAGAACGAGACAAACAATCTCAAACACCTGTATTGACAACAGCTCATGCGAAATTAGATAATACCTAGCACTACTAGGTATACCCTGTTGAAAATCCAAACGAGGAGGTTTTTTCCTGTGAGTAAAGATGGTGGTAGAAAACAACTAACCATTGCTGTTGATGCCATGGGCGGCGATTTTGCTCCCTCAGAGATAGTGAAAGGTGCCGTGCAGGCAGCGCGAGAGTTTGGTATTGCCCTTATCTTCACCGGTGCCATGAAAGAGGTGGAAAACGAGCTCAATGGCCTGGATACCAATGGACTGCAGTTTAGTATTGTAGAAACAACTGACGTTATCCGGGACGGCGAAGAAGCAGCTTTTGCTGTATTTCGAAGACCAAATAACTCGGTAGGTGTAGCTACCAGACTGGTCAAGGAGGGCAAGGCTGATGCCGTAGTCAGTGCTGGCAATACTGGTGCCTGCATGGTCAGTGCTCTCCAGTATCTGGGCACACTGCCTGGCGTGGAGCGTCCTATGGCATGTGGTGCTTTTCTTGGTTTATCGCCCGTTGTGATGTTGGACCTTGGCGCCAACGCAGGTGTCAAACCTGCTTCATTAGTAAACTTTGCTGTTGCTGGCAGCGTCTACGCGAAAGTCTTTCGTGGCATTGAGAATCCGACAATCGGTCTGCTAAATATCGGTGCCGAGGAGGGCAAAGGCAATTCGCAGGCGAAGGAAGCTTATTCTCTGCTGAAGAAAAGCGGGCTCAACTTCATTGGCAACGTAGAGGGCATGGACATTGTTTTCGGGAAAGCCAATGTCATTGTGTGCGATGGCTTTGTAGGAAACGTCCTGGTTAAGTATTCAGAAGGTCTAGGCCACGCACTCAGCCGTTGGCTGGCTAAGGAGCTAAAGGACACAATCCCTGCTGAGGTTTTGGAAAAGACGAGCCAGAAACTGTACCGACTGTTGAGCCCGGCAGTAGCAATGGGTGGTGGGCCGCTGGTAGGCGTCAATGGTGTAGCTTCGGTGGCTCACGGCAATAGCCGCGCTGCTCAAATTGTCGGCACTATTAAGAATACCATTACGGCACTAGAAACTGATTTCGTCGACAAGCTGAGGGCTGAACTGGAAAAAACCCAGAAAGCGATTTCATAAAATCCTTGAGGAGGTGCTGGGAATGACCGTAAAGATTGTAACTGATAGCCTTTGCGATTTGCCACCTCAAATCGTTAAAGAACTGGATATTACCGTGATTCCTATACATGTATGCTTCGGCACCGAAGTCTACCGTGATGGAATCGATATATCCACTGAAGACTTCTATAAGAAACTGGAGACGAGCAAGATATTTCCCACCACAGCGGTGCCTCCGCCGGCTGATTTCGTAAGAGCTTATGAGCAAGCAGCAGAAAAGGCAGATGCGATTCTGGTAATTACGCTCAGTTCCAAGTTGAGTGGACTTTACCAGGCAGCAAAAGCGGCAGTTGAACTCATGAAAAAGAAATGCCAGGTGGAGGTAGTTGATTCCCAGTGGGTAATCATGGCAGAAGGATTCATTGTCATGAAAGCGGCTCAAGCAGCCCGCCAGGGCGCCAAGCTTGAAGAGATCGTGAAATTAGTTCAGCGAAACATTAACCGTGTTGCCACCTGCTCCGTATTTGACACGCTGGAATATCTCAAGAGAGGTGGGCGTATTTCCAAGGTCTCAGCATTGATGGGTAACCTAATGCATATCCATCCTATACTAGGCATGAAGAATGGTGAGGTAGTATCTATGGGCAGGAGACGTTCGCGAACTGAGGCGCTCGATTATATGTACGACTTTGTTATGAAATATAAAAATATCGAGGAAATGTCAGTCGCCTGCTTTAAAGCTGCCGATGATGCCGAGAGTCTTATTGAGCGACTGAACACCAAGTTTCCCAAAGAGCGAGTCTTCCGCTCCAGAACCAGCCCCGTTATTGGCGCTCACACCGGCCCTAACCTGCTGGTCGTTGCCGTATTGGGAGATAAATGAAACGGTAACGCAGGCAGGACGTTCTCCATGTTACGCTAATAATTCATATCGCTATTTAGGTTTAGCGCGCTACTTACTTTCTAAATCGTAATCTACGCCGGTCTCCTGGGCAATAGCTTTCAAATCTGCAGCGACTCTGGGATTGAGAGGAATTCCCTCACGGGTATAAAGCTCTGCTTTCTCGTACTCTTTCTCACCGTGAATATAGATACGGTCCTGCCCCTCTGCCTTCGGGGTATTTTTAAGCATGTGCTGTAAATCATCCATTGCCATTTTAAATTCCCTGACTGGACGGAAGGCATCCACACTCCAGACGCCAAAGAAATGGCCGAGGTTAGCTGGTAGGAGTTTTCCATCGGGGCTCTTAGGATACACCATAGTGGCATAGGCAGCGCCAGAGAGGACTGCACAGAAGACATCTACCCATAAAGCGAGTCCATAGCCTTTATAGCCACTAAATAATTCACCCTCGCCGCCCAGAGGTAACAGTCCACCGCCACGTCGGTTCTTCAAATTATCCAGAACTTTCTGGGCATTTTCAGTGCCCACGCCACGTTCATCAGTAGCCCAACCAGCAGGCATGGACTTACCAAGGCGGTCGTATACTTCTACTTTGCCGCGCGGTACGGTACTTGTGGCCATATCCATCACAAATGGGCGCTCCTTGTTCGCAGGTGCCGCCACCGCAATAGGATTTGTGCCCAGCATGGCATTTTTCCCAAAAGTTGGAACCACCAGCACGTCGGCGTTAGTCATGGACATGCCAATACAATCATGCTCCAGCGCCAGCATGGCATAGTAGCCGGCAATGCCATAGTGATTAGAATTGTATACTGCCACAAAGCCAGCACCTACCTTTTGCGCCTTTTCAATGGCTTTCTGCATTGCTCTGTGGGAAACAGGCTGTCCCAGGCCGCCTCCGGCATCGATGAGGGCTGTTGCTGGAGTTTCACGTACTGCTTTTACAGTGGGCTTTGCCACCATCACCCCGGTCTTCAACCCATCCACATATCTGCGAAGCCGTGCTACACCGTGGCTATCAATACCCCTCAGGTCAGCCACTACCAGCACATCAGCGGTGATACGAGCATCATTTTCCGGAATGCCTAGTTTCTGGAATACGCGCACGCAAAATTCTGTGAGAGTTTTTGACTGAACCCGAACTGGAACTTCGCCTGACATCGTTACCCCCTCAATTAATGATGAAATCTACTATAGCACAGCCGCTACGGCGTAGCAAAGCATTTTTTCTGTCCTTTGAGTAAGCAAGATTGGCATTGCTGATATAGTTTGGGTAGTGAACTGTAATGATCTTTTTTACCAGCGGCGACTCTGGTGAGGACAAACGATTTATTCACTACCAGCAGGAAGTGTTGATAGTTATTGTACTATGCTTTTCCTGGTGATGTTGAACTGGTCTGTATTATGAGGAATTGGAGTAATAATCCTTTGACAACCGAGCCATAAGTATATTATTATAATAAACCTATTATCATAGTTTATAATCTTATATCATCGTTTAGGGTAATATGACAAGAACTACATTCGAACCACTTCGACTTCGGAGGCTTTCTGAGGTAATTGAAGGATCGATAAAAGATCTCATCCTCACTGGTGAACTTAAACCAGGGAGCAGGTTGCCAACTGAAAAAGTGATTAGCCAACAGTTTGGGGTCAGTACTGTCACGGTCAGAGAAGCGCTGAGAGGTTTGGAAGCATTCGGTATTATTCAAAAAAAGCGGGGTAAGGATGGTGGTATATTTGTAGCTCAGGCTGAGAGAAGCTTCGTCGATAATGTGATGTATAATTTCTTAAGTATTCGAAAGCCACCGGCAAATGACATTAATGAAGTGAGGATAATTATCGAACCAGCAACAGCAAGGATTGCGGCTACTGCTATCACTGCCGGCGAGCTAAAAGAACTCGAAGACAATATTGAAAGTTGCGAGACCAAAATAAGAAAAAAGGAGGGTAAGTTCTCTCAGAAAGATTTCATCGATATCGAAGAACGGAATGTGGAATTTCATAAACTTATTGCGGAGTCGACACATAATGCCATATTGGCACTCACCATAAGCTACATCAATGATTTCCTCTTAAGTTACAAAAAGAGGAGTCTGTCGCCCGACATTAATTTTTCCAACAAAACAGTGAAGGCGCATCGTAGCATTTATGTAGCCCTTAAGAATGCCAATGCGCAGATAGCGGAAAAGGCGATGCATTTGCATATTCGAGCGGTTGGAGATTATCTCGTGGAAAATGAAAAGCCTAAAAAGCAGCTAACCAGTAGAAAATAAAATACAAAGGAGAAATTTAAAGATGGCACTTCTTGAAGAACCCATTAAAGGGGTAAAGACTATTAAAAACTACATCAATGGAGAGTGGGTAGAGTCTAAGGGTAAAACTGTGGACGTGGTTAACCCTGCTAACTGCAAAACAATAGGCAAAGTCCCGATTTCAACCAAAGAGGAGCTCAATACTGCTGTTGAGGCAGCCAAAGCGGCATTCCACGATTGGCGAAGGACTACCCCATTAGCCAGGACGAGGTGTCTTTTCCGGTTAAAGGAGCTTTTAGAGGAGAATTTCGAAGAGGTCAGCAGGATTCAAACGCAGGAGCATGGCAAGACCATCGATGAATCAAGGGGAGAAACAAGGCGTGGCATTGAAAACGTTGAGGTCGCCTGTGGTATTCCTACATTACAGCAGGGATACCATTCAGAGGATATCGCCAGCGGCATTGATGAATGGGTAATTCCGACACCTCTGGGTGTTTTTGGTATTATAGGACCTTTCAATTTCCCGTTTATGATTCCACTGTGGTCAGCCCCGTATGCGGTAGCTACCGGTAATTGTGTCATTATTAAATCATCAAGTGAAGTCCCGCTCAGCCAGATGAGACTTACTGAGCTGGCAGAGGAGGCTGGTTTTCCACCAGGTGTCTGGAATCTGGTCAATGGCGGAAGGTCGGTCGTCGACGGTATGCTGGAGCATAAAGATATCGTTGGTATAACCTTTGTGGGTTCTACCCCAACCGGTAGGGATGTCATTTATAAGAGATGCGGAGAAACCGGCAAGAGAGTTATTGCTCAGTGTGGAGCCAAGAACTTCATGACAATTATGCCTGACTGCGATGTCGACAGGACTATTGCGGCGATGATGACGTCATATTTTGGTAATGCAGGACAGCGATGTCTATCAGCGGCTGTTGCCGTTATTGTTGGCAATGACGACAAGTTCTACAGGAATTTTGTAGACAAAGTGGTCGATCAGACTTCAAAGATTAAGGTTGGCTATGGGCTCGACGAATCAGTGCAGATGGGCCCTGTTCGTGATAAAGATAAAAAGGCAAATATCTTAAGGTATATTGAGAGTGGCTTGCAGGAAGGGGCAAAACTAATACTGGATGGTAGAAAAGCCCATATTGCAGGTAATTATCCTGACACGTGTTTTCTAGGTCCAACCATCTTTGAAAACGTGACGCCAACTATGAAGATTGGTGCCGAAGAAATTTTTGGACCAGTAATGAGCATCATGAGAGCAAAAACCCTTGCCGAAGCAATAGAAATCAGCAATGCCAATAAATTCGGTAATGGTCACTCTATTTTTACCTCAAATGGTAAAAGTGCCAGAGAGTTTCAGTATAGTATCGTCAGTGGCAATGTGGGCATTAACATCGGTATTGTAGCACCAATGGCTTTCTTCCCCTTTAGTGGCATGAAGGATTCATTCTTCGGAGTGTTACACACCCAGGGTAAGGAAGCAGTTCGCTTTTTCACCGAGAGTAAAGTCGTTATTCAACGGTGGTTCTAATAAAGGGGGCAATCTATAGATGATATTACATACAGCATCTGAGGGTATAACCCTGATGAAAAAACTGGAGAACGACTCAGCGAAGTTCTATGAGGACTTGGCTCAGCGATATACCAAAGAGGCGGAGACATTCCTATCGTTTGCTAAGGATAACAGAAAGAATATAGTTCAAATTGAAAGGGCGTATTTTGGAGTTATCTCTGATGCTATCGAGGGCTGTTTTGCTTTCAATCTCGATACCGACAAATATGTTTTAGAAACGAAGGTATCAGATGGTGCAACCCTTAACGACAGTGTAAAACATGCTCTCGCCATTGAAGATACGATTATGAAATTCTACTCGGACGCAGCGGAGCAATCAAAGCCTCTCCTGGCAGATGTTCCCAGAGCTTTTAACATGGTCGCCAGGAAAAGAACTGAGGCGCGTAAGCCACAGTTGATGGCGCTTATTAATTAAGTAAAGATACTAGGAAAACGATGAAACTGATGGAGGCTGCTATCTGAGTTACCAGATAGTGATGCCTCCATCGTAAACAACAGCCTCACCAGTCATAAAGCTGGAGCTATCCGAGGCAAGATACAATAACAAGCCCTTAAGCTCTTTTGGCTCTGCAGTTCGCCCCAGCGGAGTCCTAGCGATTATTATTTCATACCGCTTCTTGCCCTCTTCTTCATTTGGTTTAACCTTAAGGCTCTCAGGAAGCCTCGTCCCCCGGTGAAACCCAGGAGCAATAGCATTCACTCGAATACCATACTGCCCGTATTCTGCAGCCGCTTGTTTGGTAAGACCGATAACGGCATGCTTGGCAGCGACATAAGGAGCCTGCGCTAAAATATCAGGCTCATGTGCCGAAAATCCGAGCGTTGAGGAGATATTAATAATTGAGCCTCTCTTTTGCTTCTTCATAATCCCCAGACCTTCTTTCAAACAGTAGAAAACCCCATGAAGGTCGATGTCGATTACTCTGTGCCAATCCTCCAGCTCTATCTGGTCAATGAGTACCGAAGGCGGCGCAATACCAGCATTGTTCACCAGAATATCGAGCTTGCCGAACTGAGACAGCACCTGTCTGAACATAGCCTGAACCTGGTCGTATTTGGATACATCGACTTGCATGGCAAGTGTTTTATGCCCGTATTTCTTGACGATTTCACAGGTCTCTTCAGCACGATCCCTGTAAATGTCCGGGCAGATAACATCCGCCCCAAATTCAGCCAGTACATCACAAAACTCACGCCCCAAGCCACTGCCTCCCCCTGTGACCAGTGCTACTTTACCGCTGAGGTTAAAAAGTTTATTTAGTTCTCCTGACATTTCTCTTCGTATACCCCCTGCTATTACTACTATATTAAGCTATCTTAGCTTGTTTTTAGAGGCCATATTCCTTCCATCGCTTTTCCACCAATTTCTCAGTTTCGGGCAGGGAATAGTGGCAATTTGGTGGGAATCTATTATTACCCCACTCCGCACGCACTGGGTGAAGCTCCCAGTCCGTGGTGGCATCGATAAGCAACTTGTTCGCTACGGCAGCCCCGTATTCTAATTCAGCCCTTAAGTCGTAGGGCACACTGACATCAATAGGTGATCCTATGTACAGAGGATAGACGACCAAACCCTTCTTAAAGTCCACCTTGCTATGAAAAGCACCTAACAGTGCCATAGTATTGTGAATGTCGACATCTTCTTCCACCACTATTAACGCATTGAAGAAATGCCCAGCGAACTTCGAGCCCCATAGAGCTGCGGCTATTTGTCTCGCTTGTCCCTGATACGTCTTATGAATTTTCACTGCCGATAGCGGGCCTATCCTGACATCGAGTATGCCAGGGATTTCCTGCATCTCCAGAGTATTCCAGGTGACCACAGACATCATGATGCTTACTGCTGACTTGATTTCATCGGTAACACCACCACCCGTACCGATTAAACCACCGCGGAAAATGGCATCATTTCGGTGAGTAATGCAGGTCACTTCCACCACCGGCCTTTTTCTGGCTTCTCCATAAAATCCCGAGCCTTCACCAAATGGCCCCTCTACATCGTAGCTTTTGGGGTCGGGTGAGATAAAGCCTTCCACTACTATTTCGGCGGAAGCGGGGACCTCTATATCTGAGGTTTCACATTTAACAAGCTCTACAGGCTGTTGCCTGATTCCACCTGTTAAATTATATTCGATTCCATTAACCGGGGCACCAGAAACCATTTCGAAAACCGGGTCATATCCATAAACGAATGCTACGGGCATAGACTTTCCCATCTGTTGATACTTCTCATAGGTAACGCCCCAGTCTTTCATCGGTATAAGTAATACGCCTATCTTGTTCTTACTTAATACTACGCCTCGATAAATACCCGAGTTATTGTTACCAGTTTCAGGGTCCTTGGTAACAGCACCATAAAATGTATTGATATAACGCCCACAATCTAGCGGATGCCACTTGGGAACAGGTATTTGAAAGAGGTCTACATCTTTACCTTTGAGGATATTCTCCTTCACCGGCCCTGTTTTAACCCTCACCGGTTCTACAGGCTTCTTAATCCGGCTTTTAATTGTCTGAATAGTCTCGGTACGAGGTGAATCTTTTGGTAAACCGATCGAGAGGTTAACTCGTTCGCCGGTCGATAGGCTGTTGGTAAATAACCTTCTAGAAAATGTCTTTTCGTGGTCCTTAATATTTTCAAAGAGAAGCGCCGGACCGTTTTGCATGTCCACCTTTCGTATAACTTGAGATATTTCATCATTCCAGTCCACCTTAGCTTTTATTCTCTTCAACTCATCCTGGGATTCCAGTAGTTTCATCCAGGCTCGCAAATCTCGATCTGCCATTATTATACCTCCCTTACATTAGGATAGATTGAAAGACTTGTTGATATAGCCAATAAAAAACAATGATTAAACTCGAAAATTGTATCATTTTTACCTATTAGTTGCCAGCAACCAGGATACCTCTTACTGCTCTGGCAAAAACCGCTTAGAACCTTTCATTACCGAAAAGGTTAGCTATTCATAGCTTATTTGTAGCTTTAGCTACTACTTGAATGAACTTATGCTTTCTGGCGTTGCCGAAAAGCTTCGATATATCGCCGGGCGCGATTATCTTTTGCCAGAACAAGTTCTGTAGCCAGAACAATGGGACGTACTTTAGCTGCATCCACTATGAGACAGGTGGCACCTGCGGCAATCGACATAACGACGAAGGCGTTGTTGAGCAGGTCACGGTCGGGCAAGCCAAAAGAAACATTGCTGACCGCCAGGGTTATATTTACTCCCAGTTTTGCCTTAATCTGGCGAATAGCTTCGATAACTTTTGGTCCAGAGGTTGGGTCGGCACCTACAGAGAAAGTCTCAACATCAATGATGATATTCTCACGTATAATACCGATTTTCTCAGCACGCTCTACTATCTTCCCAGCAATGGCTAGCCGCCGCTCGGCATCCTTTGGGATACCCTCATCGTCCTGCACCAGACCAATAACCGCTGCTCCATATTCCTTGACCAGAGGTAAGATGGCTGATAGAGACCGCTCTTCACCAGAAACCGAATTGATGAGTGGCTTACCTTTGTAGATTTTAAGGGCAGCTTCCAGAGCCTTAGGGTCAGTACTATCGAGACATAGAGGTATATCTACCGTATTTACCACTGCCTGTACTGCCTGCGGTAGTAAGGCTACCTCGTCCACACCGAATGTGCTTACCCCGACATCAAGAATGTCCGCACCGGCTTGCGATTGTGCCAGTGCTTCGCTGCGAACAATATCCAGATTGCCTGCCTTCAATGCTTCCTGAAACTTTTTTCTGCCCGCAGGATTAATACGCTCGCCGATAAGCACAGTGGGGTAGCTGGCACCGATGATTACTTCTTTTGTATTGCTTGACACACTGGTTTCCATTAGCTTATCCTCTCCCTTCTACCGTTCTTGATCCTATACCGTCCCAGGTAACTTGCCTGGATAAAAGTCTGATTGAAATCAGGAGCACTGGCTAATTCGATATACTTGATTCTGGAGGCAATAGCCTGCGCCTCAGACCGCTGGCTGAGGGAAATCAGAGCCAGTTTGGCTCCCATACCGGCAGCATTCCCCGCCTGATAGAAGCAGTTCAAGGGCACTGCGGGCAACATACCAATTGTCACTGCACTGGACACGTCGATATAGCTGCCAAAGGCTCCAGCAACGATCACCTGTCGTATTTCATCTTCAGAGCAGCTTTGTGCTTCCAGCAGCGCCTGAATACCGCTACGGATAGCTGCTTTCGCCAGCTGCAACTCTCTCACATCCTGTTGAGTGATAGTGATGGCTGACTGCCCATCTCGTTCCTCCTCGCTCACTATCACAAACTCGCGTTGTCCCTGACTACTGCGAACACGAGCATGGTTGTCCGTTATTTTGCCGCCTTCATCGATAATTCCCGCCAAATATAGCTGGGATAGGGCATCGAGTATACCCGACCCACAAATCCCGATGGGCGGCGCTTCGTCAACAGTCTGATACTGGACAGCATCAGCGTCTATTCGTACGTGTTCAATAGCACCTGCAGCAGCCCGCATGCCAAACTTGATATGACCGCCTTCGAAAGCTGGCCCGGAGGCGCAGGAAGTGGCGGTAACCTTACCGTTGTGTACCAGCGAGACTTCGGTATTGGTACCGATGTCGAGAGCCACAATAGTTTCTTTAGACAGCAAAGGTTCTGTTGCCAGCAACATAGCTACGTGGTCGGCACCAACAAAACCAGCAATATTAGGCAGCAGATACACATATGACCCTGGAGCACTATGTATACCAAGGTCGTCAGCCTTAACCTCCAATGCTCTGCTAACTGCAGGAATAAAAGGAGAAACCGCGAGTTGCTTCACTGGTAAGCCAAGGAACAGGTGGTGCATCGCCGTATTGCCGACGACTACTGTCTCAACAATTTCTTCTGTAGTAGCACTCACTTTAGCGCATAGGTCAGCGCAGAGGTCATTGATAGCGTCTGCTGCCAGCTTTTGTAAGGATACACCGTCACCGGCCGAATGGATAGTGCTGGTGATGCGGCTGATGATATCCTCCCCATAGCTGATCTGGGGATTCATAATTCCACTGGCGGCTAAGGTTCGACCATTGCTCAGGTCAACAAGATAACCAGCGACCTTGGTGGTGCCCAGGTCTATGGCTAATCCCAATTGGCGGCTCTGCCAGGGAAGGAGGGCGATTATTTCCTCATTGCGGACTATAGCCTGGCATTTCCAATTCCATGCTCTTAGCTGTGTCGAGAGGATACGCAGGACATGAAAATCGATTTTATCACAGTGCAATTGGTATTGACGGTTGAGCGTTTCGAGCAAGCTGTCAGCATCAGCGCGTGGTTCCGAGAGGGAAGGGATGGTTAACTGCAGACGGTAAGATTGCACCGGTGGCTCCGGGCAAACGGATATCTCCAATCCCTCCACCTGAACTCGCTGAGTTGTGGTCATTGATTCGGGTAGTACCGTTATTTTACAATCGCTGGCAGGATATGTTTGGCAGGCAAGACGCCAGCCTGTTTGCAGGGCTTGAGGTGTAAATGCTTTTTGTTCATTGGACGTTGGTTTCGAGACAGTTCCACTGAGAACCTGCACTTTGCATGAGTGGCATGTTCCCTTGCCCCCGCAGATGCTGTTAATACCAATACCGAGACGGCGAGCGCAAGTGAGCAGGGATTCGTTCTGCTGGCACTCTCCCCTTCGCCCTAGCGGTTCAAAATTGATGGTGTATGCGGTCATTATCCTCCTGTCCCAGCTTTATGCTGTTTCTCCGCTGACCGTTGTATTTTATAGTGACAGGTTTTATTGAGACTGCAATGGGCACAGACTTCAACCCTTGTCCACGTTGGCATTTGTGGCCCTATACCAATGACCATAGAAGCTGATTTGCGGGGGACCATCATGCCTGAAGAAGTCAGATTTACTCCGATTTCCTTTGCTGACACCATTTCGAGCAATTGCTGCTGCGCAGTGATCGGTAAACCGGGCATACCTGGACTGATGGGACTACTCACCTGATAACCACGGGCTGATGCCTCTTCCGCTATGAATTTACAGGCTAGCTGGGAAAGTGAGTCTACAGCGGCGCTCCCTATGCCGTCAAGGAGCAATCCACGCAAGGGCTCGCTCTGGTTATTGTACTCTGTTACCTGTTTTTCCAGTTTAGACCCAATGGTGCCGACTATAGCTGCAAACTCTCTGGCATCCGGTAACAGTGAATCCAACGACAATATTGACCACAATGTGATATCCCCAGGGGATAATTTTTTGTAGCTCGTCTCCGTTATGGGATAGATTTCATAGGCTATTGTCGGTTCCAAGAGATGCGCATTTTTCACAATAGCGATCTGTTCCAAAAGTATACTTTTTATTTCTGGCTTTATCTGGGAATTTCCCCTGAATCCTTGCCCGGCGCAGTATTTCCCCAATTTTGAGGTTCAGGGAAATATCACAGATTACAGGCATATTTTTTCTCAGGGTTTTAGCGGAAGTAGCGTATTATCAGAATTGACCTGGTTAACATGCTCCCTACCCCAAGTTGTATTACACTATCAGCCCGTCAAATACCTATTTATATACGCCGTATTCCCTGGTAAAGTCAATCATTGCCTTGATGTTTTCGGGTTTTGCCTCATCGATGGCGCTTCTCGGTGCCAGAATAAAACCTCCACCCGGGCTCACGTCATCGATGAGCTTTTTACAATAATCTTTTATATCCTGCTGGGTGCCTGTCTGCAATAGGGAGGAGGGTACATTCCCCATGATGCACATGGTTTTGCCGACTACCTCTTTTACCTTTTTAATATCCGAATTGTCGAAATGCCCTACAATCTTGCCGCTGGGTAGTTCACGGAGATACTCCAGACGTGAGGTATAGTCGCCTTCGAAGAACGGCATCGGTGTTAAGCTGGCATCTATGAGCCCTAGAAGGAGACTCCTAAACGTAGGCCAGTAGAATGTTTCGAACTGCTTTGCTGACATGAAACCCTCTGCTCCCCTGTGGAGAGGAATAAAGACCTTGAGGTTGCCTGTTGCCCTGGCACGGGCGATGGCGCCGTTGAGCATTATCGGGAGCAGTTTTTCACAGGTTTTCAGAAGCTTTGCGGGTTGGCGATACATATCCAGCATCGACCCACGCATGCCTCTTAACCGGTCCGAGATGACATCAAAGGGTGTGAAAGTGGCTGCCCGGGACAATGTCGGGAAACCCTGTTTTTCTATTTCTTTTTCCAGTAACTCCATTTCCGCATTATAGTTCAGAATTTCATGTCTGGCTTTGGATAATGCTGCTACCGTGTTATCCAGACCGGGCAAGCCGAGTATGGTGGTCGGCCCAAAGAGCAAAATGCTCATGTGAGGTAAGTGCTGGAAAGATTCCAATGCGCCGCTGACGCGCGGCAAGTAGGTTCGTATTAAAAAATCAGAAGGGTCTTCCAGGAAGGCATCATATTCATCAGCCTTCATATATTCACCTTCGACGAACTGATGGGTATGATTGGGAGAGGCTCCAGAACCACCAGGCCATATCATCTGTTTAAAATCGAGTGCATCAAGGGCACTTCCTGACATCGGTCCGGTAACATTGCAAGAATCTGGTTGGATTTCGACTACAGTTTTAACAACAGCCTTTTTCCATACTGCTGGCTTGTAGAATGCATCGGCACAGGTTACTCCGGCATATTTTGCCGGGAAATAGCCAATATTAAGTACGGTAGGTACTCTATCCGGCACTTTCAACTGGATAGCGTCTTCTATCCTTTTCGCTCTTTCCTTATACAACTGTTCAGCTGTTTTGTTCAATGTTACTTGCCCCCCATCCACTCTTTAGCCAGCAGCACTCCCGATACCGCATCTGGCCGATAGGCATCAGCGCCGGTATATTTCTTTATTTCCTCATCGATTTGTCCGCCGCCGATCATAATCTTGACTTTATCCCTCAACCCAGCGGCTTTGATAGCATCGATCGTCTCCTTCATCGCGTCAAAAGCCAGGGTCAGGAAGCCGCTCAATCCCACGATTTGCGCATTGGTTTCCTTAATTTTATCAACAAATTTTTGCACAGGGACATCGATACCAAGGTCATAGACTTCGAAACCATTGACGTCCAGCATAAAGGCAACAATGTCTTTGCCGATATCATGGATATCACCAGCTACCGTGCCCAGGATGAACTTGCCGATGCGTTTAATCTCCATATCTTTAGTGAGTTTTGGTTTGACTATTAAAGAAACTTCTCTCAAAATCTCCCCCGAATATACCAGGTCCGGGATAAAATACTCGCCCTTGGCAAAGCGGTCTCCCACAATCGCCATCGCCGCTCTCGCTACCCCTAATATCTTATATGGGTCCTCGCCCCTGTCCATTTTCTCTTTCAATAATCTTAGAGCTTCCTCTTCCTTCAAGTCAGCCATTGCCACCAGTAAAGGATCTTGCATAGATAATCACCCTCCTAAAGATAGAATTTGTTAGTACTTTATGTCGACGTTCTTGCCAGGTCGCTGGTAAAACCAAATGAATGCTAATCCCACTATCACTACCACTGCATGCAGACAAATATGCATGCTCTCACCATATTCCGTAATAATACAGTTACAAAACATAAAGCGTCAACTATCAATTGCAGTGCATGCTTCTAAAACAAAAAGCTTCGGCAGCTTAATCGCTGCCGAAGCTTTTTCGACAACTGTAAAGCCAGAGAACCTAGTTTAGAGGTACTTCGGCCTTATCTTTTTCCAAAGGTCTAACACTTTCGCGGTTGTTTCAGCGGAAATACCCACCCCCTGGGCATCTTTAGCCCACTTTTCAACTATAGGAACAGCAGCCTTTTCCCACTCAGCTATTTCAGCTGCCGTCGGCTTTGTAGTTTTATATCCAGCTTTGGTAAGTCCATCTAATCCCTTTGCAATGTTCTCCATAGAACCATCTGCTGACACGGGCCATACATCAACCCAGGTATCCATCATTATTTTCTGGTCCGCTGGCGTCATGGCATTCCATGCATCCATATTCATCAAAATTACATGCTGACCGCAGCCGAAGTCCCCCAGATAATAGTAACTGCAGAGCTCCCAGAGCTTGTAATCAAACACTTGGGCGATGGTAAGAAAGCCGGCTTCGACAACACCTTTGTCGAGATTTTCATATGATTGCGGTGGTATCATTTGTACCGGTGCACCACCATTAAGTGTTACCATATCCATTTTGGCACCACTGCCACCGACTTTCATGCCCTGGAAGTCTTTGGGGAAATGCACTTCCTTTTTCTTGGTGATAAGATTATATGGGTCTAATACCATAGGTGAAAGAAATTTCAAGCCCTTAAACTCAGCCTGGATATCCGGTGATGTATTGTACAATTCCATCCAGGCTTGATTTGCCTTTAGGTAGGCTTGCTTATTATCTCCTAAAGGGAAGCCTAATGTAGGAATCCCTGTAACCAGGCTTACTGCGAAATCTTTGGGGAATGTTCCGCAGGAGGTCATCACAATCTCTGCGACACCCTTTCTTACTGAGTCCAAAGCGGCTGTTAAGGGTACTAATGTGTTACTTGCATAGGCTTCTACCTTATAACGACCCTGTGTCCGTTTCTCGAACTCGCCTCCAAACCACTCGTATCCCTTTCCTACCGAAGCCCCCTTGGGCATAGTGTAAGAAAATTTAAAGGTCTTGGCTACGACAGGTGCTGGAGCGGGAGTTGGCGTTGGGGTTGGAGTTGGGGTGGGAGTGGGAGTTGGCGCTGGCGCACAGGCAGGGAGTATCAGTGCCGCCATCAAGACTAAAGCTACTATTAAAATAATTCCGTGTCTACCTTTCATTGTTCCTCCTTTATTGAACTTAGCTTACTATATCCATGAATTGGGCTGTCAACTCACACTACGTCACCTCCTTTGTTTGACTCAGTGAATTATATATTCAGAAAAATTATGGTGGTGACGACATTATATTCATTCTACGATTTTTGTCAAATTATCAACGATTTTGACAGCTTTTCTTGATAGAATTACAATTGTGTGGCAATTCCAGAGATAGCTAGAGCCTTTCATTCATAGAAGAGTACTGCTTAACGTTTTGATGAACCAAATGGTGAGAAAGCTAAAGAGTATACCAGGAGACCAGGTTTATTCTTTACAGATCTGAGAAAAAGGTATTAGTAAGTGTAAAAAGCGAGTCATAGTTCAATAGGCCGCCCGATATCTATTGCGCTGTATCGTTGCCCACAAGCAGTGTGACCGGGCTTTGAAAGACTGGATTTATCTGGATGAATCATCAATTTGTAGCCCCAACTAAATGGCAGGTCGACCCAACAAAGTGTGATGGCTGTGGTGGATGTGTTGTCATTTGCCCTGTGAGGGCTTTAAAAATGAGGAAAAAGGTACCCATTATGGTTGATGAAGCAAGTTGTTGTCGGGAGTCATGCCGGCTCTGTGAGTATCAGTGCTGGAGTGGTGCAATTACAGCATATTAGGGAGAGGAAATGGACCTAGACATTGTTGAAACTGATATCTTAGTAATAGGGGCTGGAATTGCGGGTTGTAGAGCTGCTATCGAGGGGTACGACGCAGGTGCTAAAGTAATATTAACCACAAAAGGGCTGTTTGGTAGGGATGGTGCTGCAACCTGGATGGCTGGTAACGGCTATCAGACCTGGGGTATCTATTCCCATGATACCCTTGATGTGCATGCCGAAGATACTATTAGATGTGGCTGGTTCTTGAATAATCAAGAGAACGTATATACCTTTCTGTCACATGTGCCCGATACAGCTATGGAGCTCCTCAAATGGGGTGGACGGTACAAAATGAGAGATTACCAGTTTGCGACAGATTGGACGCTTGGATACAGCACTTCAGAGGGAAGAAGTATCTGCCCGCCTCATGGAGGCCATGGTTACCTCTGTTCAAAGATATTGCCACGGTTAGTGAGGATGAGAAAGATCAACGTCCTGGAGGATATGTTTATCTTTGACTTAGTTACCAATGGGGATGTTGTCGTCGGTGCAGCAGGAATCGATGTCAGGGCAGGCAGGTTTAAGGTGTTGAAAGCAAAGGCGACAGTACTGGCTACCGGTGGCTATCAAGGCCTGTATAAAGTTACTACGGCAAATCACCAACTAACCGGAGATGGGCAAGCAATAGCTTTGCGAGCTGGCGTGGATATGATGGATTTCGAGTTTAACCAGACTCTTCCCGTCGCGCTGTGGCCTCCAGCAATCGCGGGGTCTTTGCTTCCGTTCGGCATGATACTCTGGGATGGGCATATGTATAATAGTTATAATGAACGGTTTATGACGAAGTGGAATCCGGTAAAAATGGAACGCAGTACGAGGGCAGTCATATCGCGGGCTATCTTCCATGAAATCAATGCTGGAAAGGCATCAACTCATGGTGGCATTTATGTGGGTGTCACCCACCAGCCAGAGAATTTAATCGAGGAACAACTGGAGAAGATGGCTGAGACAAGAGCCATATACGATACGTTGAGACAGTATGGCATCAATTTGTCTAATGATTATATCGAAACCGGTTATGCTATACATTACTGCCAGGGTGGTTGCAACATAAACGCTAAGTGCCAGACTGATAAACCTGGACTTTTCGCCGTAGGAGAGGTAGCATCTGGTGGCAAGGATGGAGCCGATCGAATGATGGCCAATGCCCTACCTTATTGTATGGCTATGGGAATCATTGCCGGGAGAGAGGCAACACAAAGGATAAAGACTGAAAAAATGCCGGAAATAGATGCTGCCCGAGTAGAGGAACTCCAGAGAAGAGCAGCAGCACCGTTAGAACGTAAGAATGGTCTACGAGTGTATCAGGTGAGGCCTCTCCTACAGAATATCGTGGTCGGAGCAATCGGCTACGGCAGGACTGAGGAAGGGCTTAAGGGCGCACTTAGCGAAGTGGAGAGATATAAAAGGGAAGTCATCCCTAAGCTAGGAGTCTCAAACAAATCAGCGAGGTTTAATGCGGAGTGGCTCAATGTCTTGGAGTTTGAGAATATTGTGCTTGTGGCTGAATGTATTATCAGAAACGCACTCGCAAGAGCTGAAAGCCGTGGCTTGCACGACAGATTAGATTATACTACCCCAGACCCGTCTTGGTATAAAAACATCCATTTGAGATTGGTAGATGGTGAGTTAAAACAGTGGACAACGCCAGTCGAATTTAAATATTGGCACCCTGAAGAAGGCTCGCTGGGAGAGCCGTGGCGCAGGGGCGTGCAGATAAGAGAGTACAAAGAGTGGAAAGCGGAGCCACTATACGTACGCATGTAGGATGGATATGGCTAAAGATGCTCTGGCTAAAGTAAAAGTGTTTCGGTTTGACCCCGAATTGGATATCGAGCACAGATACGATGAGTTCGAAACTCCATACCAGGGGCGTACGGTTTTGGACGTCCTGATTCATATTCGCGATAATATAGACAGCACTTTAGCTTTTAGGTGGGCATGCACCAAAGCATATTGCAGGTGCTGTGTGCTTTCTGTTAATGGAAAACCTGTGCTTGCCTGTAAGGAACCAGCAAGTAAAAGCATGAAGATAGAGCCCCATCCCAAGTTTAGAGTTCTACAAGATCTAGTTGTTGACTTCAACAAATTGGAATAATTAGATGTCAAAAAACCTGATGCCATCACTTTGTCTACTCATCCTATGAAGATAACATGGTTAACAACTCTGAAATATCGTGTATTTCCTCTAATCCGAACACGGCTCGTACCGCTTTATCAATATTTTCTGGTCTTAATGTTCTGGAAGCATTAGTTCGAAACTTCTCTTCGAGCTCATTATCTTTCATCCTCGCTTCTTCCAAAAAATAATCGCCCCTCGCCCACAACTTCTCCCGTTTAAAGGTTTGTCCTTTAGCTACCACCTCAATTGAAGAAAGATTATGCTGATGATTTTGAAGCCAGGCCCTGCCAAAATCCGGGTGGGAATCAAAGCTTACTTTCTTCATAAATTCCAAAATGTGGGGGTCTTTCATTGTACCAGCTTCTTGCCAATCAATCGTGGGTATCCTATGAGCAACTACCGCAAAAGCATACGGTAAGCTGAACTGAGCATCAACATGAGTTGCTAGCTCCGTGTTTTTCCAAACAGGGGCAATGGCCAGCGGGTGACCTAACGCCACAACGCTCTGGATGTCTTCAGGCATAAGGTGATTCTCCTCGATGATTTCAAGAAAACAATCCAAAGTCCCATGTACAAGCCGACAACAGGGATACGGTTTATAGGATGTCTCTAGAAATAGCCACTCCTCTCCCAATTCTTGTAATAGGTTCTGTGGCCGCCAGGCTTTGGCGCCAAAAAATTTCCAAAATCCGTAATCCCCCTCCAATACGGTGGGGTCACCGGTATAACCCATTTCTGCAAGTAACACAGCCGTAACTTCGGCAAAGGAAATCAATCCTGCCGAAAGATATTTATCCATACCTGAAGGGGCGGTCATCCTCCATTTCGCTTCTGCGGCAACAGGAGCCATATGGCCAGCTATACCCACCGAATGTAGCATTTTCTCATCACCAAGCTTCAACATCTTTCCAGCCCCGATTGCCCCTCCAATAATAGCAGAGCTGAATCCATGAACTTCAGCCGGCTTGAATTCTCCATTCTTGTCAACAAACATGGTCACCAAGGCTCTTCCTATTCTCGTTGAGATTTCATGACCCAAGGCAATAGCCACGATTAAATCCTTGCCAGAAGCTCCCCTACTCTCTGCCAGAGCTAAAGACGCTGGTATTACGAAAGGAGAAACGTGAGCCGGGGCTAAGATAGCATCCATATCCAGGGCGTTGATTAGTTCTCCATTGGCAAAAGCAGCCGCGGCACTGGAAACCCTATCACCCGTACCAAGTATAGTCGATTCGGTACCTGCGCCCAATCCTCTGGCAAACTGGATGGAAAATCTACCTTTATCAACCGTTGTTCCACCGAGTGCACAGCCCACTGAATCAAGAAAGACTCGCTTCGCCTCGTGCCTCACCTCATGAGGGAGATCCTCAAAATCTGTTTCTACCCCAAATCTTACCAATTCTCTGGTCTCATTCGGCATGTACCTAACCTCCTGCCTGATATGCTTGACTTGATGATAATCGCTATTAACTTTGTCTCCCCCGGGTATACTTAACTTCTGTCGCTCCATACCCCCAGCTATAATGACTACTTTAGCGGTGTAATCTGCGCCAATGTACTTTACCTTCCGGCAGCTATCATAGCTATCAATCTGGAGTGCACCTGGTCAGATCCCCTTAAGTCTCCGAGTTTGATTCCCAACTAATGTTTCGGTATGTCAGCGCCACTTGTCTATCGACGCGGTTGCTGTTTTGGTCTTTACCCACGGCACCAAGAAGTAGGCGTGGTGCCCTGCCCCCCCCGTAACGATGATATCAAGGTCTTCGGGCTTAGTAAAGCATAATGACACGATACTGTCGTCGGTAAGAGATTTAGCAAGCTCCTCCGGGTACATATCAGCGGTATGTGGATCTTTCTTTGACTCACCCCACGTTGTTAACGTTCTCTCAAACAGTTGTTTTCTGAGAAAATCTTTCGTCGGTGCTCTACTGACTATTTTCTGCAATATGTCTGGCGATAATATGAGCATACTTTCTCCTGACCACGTGTGAAAACTATGCTTCATAATATCGCCTATTGTATCCATGCCCTCTTCTGGCGTTAGTGCGAAGTATGGGCTACCGAAACCGTATCTATAAAAGACGCCCATTACAGAGATAGTATTCTCTTCTCGTTTATATTTTTTCTCCACACGCAGAGGTTCCCATCCAGGTGGGAGTGCCGCATCATGCTCTCCGATACACCAGGTGAATCTGCCTGGGTCTGAAAACGTCGACATACTGATTGTCCCAGGCCATCGCCCTCCCACAGTAGTACAAACTAAATTGAAAGCACGGCCTATAGTGGCATTCGCTGTATAGCCTGGACCCATGCAGCCTACTTGGGTACTGATATTCAATTCGCTGCATATTGACCCGCTGGCAATGAGTAAAGGAATAGCATGTCCTGTGGTCGCTGATACCCCTTTGAGATTATAGGCTGGATCCAGTGCCGCTTTAACCGCTGCTAACACCACTGGTAAATATTCCGGTTTACATCCTGCCATCACCGCATTAGCCGCGACTACTCTAACAGTAGCTACACCGCGCCTAGGTTCGACTATACCTATTATTTCATTCGGAGAATGGCTCGTCGCTTTCAGCATCTGCTCGACAGCTTCCACCGTAGGTGGTAATAATGGCAGCCCATCTCCCCAGTGCTTCTCCATGAACAGGGCATTCATATTCTGGATAGCTTCAGCGTAATCATTACCCGCAATTGTAAATAGCTCTTCTCTAGTATCTTTTCCTATTGCCTCTTCTTCTGTGGGTAATGGGTTGGTCAAGGCACGACAAACCTCCTCGAAAACAGCGCTGGCACTGGCTCTATTTTCCTCTGTAGTTCGAGCCCATAAAGGAGCTGGTACCGAAACTACAGGCAATGCTGCTATTCCTTCACTTTTTGCCACAGCTCTTCCCAAGGCGGCAAATGACGTGTCGGTAAATATAACAGTAGGTATTCCCTGTTTTTCTAAAGCAATGCAGTCGTGGACAAGCCACGATGTACAGGACCCTCAGTCTCCCGCAGCACCTATGGCCACATCACTTCCCTTTACTGCCGCTTCTATATATCCTTCGGGTGGCGGTTCACAACACTGTCGGGAAAACCAGGTAATCTCAACATGCTTAAATCGCTCTTTGAATAACTCTGCGGTCCTCTGCAGCAGGACATCTCCTTGCGGTTTCTGATTGTAGATCAATCCAATTCTTTTACCATCAAGCGAACCAACGCGAGGGGCACCGGTTCTTTTCGCGACATTGGCATCACTAGCAGGATTTAGCACCTTCAACACAATTTTTCCTGACATGGTACCTCCTTAAATTGATATATTACCTCGATCAACCGAGAGAATATCCAACCTGAACCTCCATTGCAGTAAAACTAAATCTTGCAAGCGCCTCAGCACGTTCATAACTTAAAAGGCATCCTACAGGACCTTTTGGATAAAATACGATGATTTACCAGATTGTTTAAAAGCTTCTTTTGAGAAATACTACGGTTCGTCCACATCAGAGTCTCAACTATCATACTCCATATGAATTTTTGCAGCAATAAAATAAAAAACAGGAGACAATGTGTCACTAAGGTACTGAAAAAACAACTCCTTGACAAGGTGATACTTACTAGATAAAATAGCTTGTTTCGATATAGAACAAAATCAATGTCGGATGTTCAGTTTCTCACCATTCCGATGCTGCGAGAGGAGGGTATATGGATCAACTGAGTGGTCCCACATCCAGGTCAAATGTAGTAATAAAGTCCATTAGCCAGTGGATGTCAATTATTGGGGCTGTAGCTCTCTTTGTCATGATGATGACTGGAGTTGTCGATGTCCTTGGCCGCTATCTATTCCTTAGGCCACTGATTGGTGCTCAAGAGATTGTATCGGCAACACTGGTCATAGCCGCAACCCTCGGATTGGGCTATGCTCAACTTGCCAGGGCGCATATCAGGGTTACTATAGTTAATGACAAGGTTCCCCCGAAAGCGAGAGCTGTATTGGAGGCTGTGACGTGCATCATATGTGCAGGGGGAGCCGCCATGGTGGCCTGGCAAGGGTATTTAAGGCTGGTCCAAGATTATCTATTCAACCCACGTGGTGTAACAGAGATTCTGGCATTTCCGTGGTGGCCTTTCATGCCATCTTTGTGATAGGTTTCGCATGGTTCGTAATAATATTGCTCATAGAATTCGTTGATGCTATCAGGGAGGTACTGAAAAGATGAGCCCAACAGTAATTGGTTTCATTGGCTTGGGCGTTCTCCTCCTTTTAATGATGATTGGAGTACATGTTAGTTTCTGCATGCTTCTTGTAGGATTTGCAGGTTATGGACTCATAAGTGGATTTACTGGGGCTTTCAGCAACCTGGCGATACTGCCGTTTGATAAATTGACCAGTTACGAATATTCCGTGATGCCCCTTTTCGTGCTCATGAGCTCATTTATCGCTGCGGGTGGGATAGGTGCTGAAGCATATCTAGCAGCTCGTGCCTGGTTTGGACAATTAAAAGGTGGACTGGCTATGGCTACAACCGTGGCCTGTGGCCTGTTTGCCGCCTGCTGTGGCACCAGTATGGCTGGTACGCTGGTCTTTGGTAAGGTGTCGCATCCAGAAATGAAAAAGCTGGGGTATGACGATCGGTTGGCGTGTGGCGTGATATCGGCGGGGGGTACCCTGGGCATTTTAATACCGCCAAGTATGGCATTTGTTCTCATCGGGATACTCACGAACTTATCTATCGGTAGACTACTTATGTCCGGAATATTGCCTGGCCTTACTGTGGTTATTTCTTATATCATCACCATCTTTATCTGGACCAAGGTTAATCCAAATGTAGCTCCAGGCACGGTTAAGACGACTTTAAAAGAGAAAGCAGCAATCCGTGAATAAAGTATGGTCAATAGCCCTTATCTTTCTGCTGGTAATGGGAGGTATTTATTTTGGCATATTTACGCCTACAGAAGCCGCTGGTATCGGAGCGTTTGGCTCTCTCGTTCTCGGCGTGGCTAAGGGGCAATTAAAAGGGAAACACCTGTTTGATTGTCTGGTGGATGGTGCGAAGATGTCGGCTGCAATGATGATGGTGCTGGCAGGTGCCTTTATGTTTAATAGCTTCATGGCAATAAGCCAGTTACCAGTTGCTGTCGGTGAGTGGATGCTGTCTTTACAGGTATCGAAGTACGTCCTCCTTCATGATTATTCTCGTTTTCTATATTGTGTTGGGAACTGCCCTGGACTCCTATGCTGTATTGATTCTCACCGTACCTATTATGTACCCTGCAGTACGCCAGTTAGGATGGGATCCGATATGGTTCAGTGTGCTCATGGTGAGGCTTATCGAAATAGGAAATATTTCACCGCCCTTTGGCATCAACCTGTTTGCAATGGGTATCGTAGTTGATGTTCCCCAGAGCACGATTATGCGTGGAGTAATGCCATTCCTTTACGCTGATTGTGTTAATCTTATTATACTGGCCACTTTTCCTATTATCAGCACGTTCCTACCCAGTCTTATGTATAAGTTATGACAGTACTACCTGAAAAACCACAGGGGGCTAAGCTGTTTCCAGTTTAACCCCCTGTGCAGATAAGTAGCCATTCACTAGCTTTAAATCGGCTGTATTCTACTTTTATTTTTAAAGGAGGTAGCTTAATTATGCCTAATATCTTTGAGGGGAAGGTAGCCCTGGTTACAGGGGGAGGTTCAGGTATCGGCAGGGCTTCTGCTCTAGCGTTTGCCAGAAATGGAGCAAGGGTAGTAGTAGCTGATGTGAGTAGTGAAGGTGGTCAGCAGACAGAGCAGATGATTAAAAAAGCCGGTGGTGACGCTTTTTTTATTAAAACTGATGTTTCTAAATCTTCTGACGTTGCAGCAATGATTAATAAGACTATTGAAAAATATGGTCGTCTGGACTACGCCCATAATAATGCCGGAATTCTAATCAGAGGCGATAAGGCGGATACCGTTAATTGCAGCGAAGAGGATTGGGACCGCGTTATCGATATTAATTTAAAAGGCGTCTGGCTATGCATGAAATACGAAATTCCTCATATGCTTAAACTGGGCAAGGGAGCTATCGTTAACACCTCTTCGATCGCTGGATTGGTAGCCCTTGCGCAGAGCCTTGCCTATAATGCCAGTAAACATGGTGTTATTGGCTTGACCAGGGCGGCAGCACTGGAATATGCCAAGGGCGGTGTTCGGGTAAATGCGGTGTGTCCCGGTTTCATCAACACGCCGATGCTGGGGCAAAGCGTAGATGTAAATGAAGCTGAAGTTAAGGCTTTAGCCGAATTCCTCAAAAGGGATATGCCCCTGGGGCGCAGGGGCAATCCTGAAGAAGTAGCTGAAGCTGTAATCTGGCTATGTTCAGACGCCGCCTCTTTTATTACTGGTCATGCTCTGGCGGTGGATGGTGGCTGGGTAGCGCATTAAAGGAGGTATTGCAAATGGGTAAAGAAATCGTCGGGAAAGTAAAACTACCACCAGTATCACAGGTTGGCATGATAGTGAAAGACCTCGATAAGGTAAAGGACTTTTACTCATTGACCTTCGGTATCGGACCATGGGTAGTAAAAGAGGGAGAATATCGGGAGTTAAAAGTCCGTGATAAAATCTACTCATGTAAGACCAAGGTTGCCTGGACTAATTTCGGACCCATTGAGCTTGAGTTGTTCCAGGTTACCGAGGGCAGATCTCTGCATTCTGAGTTCCTGGACAAAGGCAGGGAAGGCGTTCACCATTTTGGTTTCATCGTTCAAAAAGGGGAAAAGGAGCGGATTATTGCAGAATTGGCCAAAGAAGGAATACCGGTGGTCCAGGCTGCTGAGCGCCCCGGTGTAAGCTATGCATTCCTCGATACTGAAAAAAAAGGCGGCGGCGTATTTTTTGAATTAATTGAAAAATTGCCCGTATAAAAACACCCAATAGAACAGGAGAGAGAAATGCCACAGTCAAAGAACAAAGGATTACGGTTGAAGGACAGGGTTGCTATCGTAACCGGTGGTGCCTACGGTATCGGCCGTGCTTTTTGCCTGGGTATGGCTGATGAAGGAGCTAAAATAGTGGTTGCCGATATCAATCTGAAGGCAGCCAGGGTAACCGCAGCAGAAATCGAAGCTAAGGGTGGCACAGCTATAGCGGTGAAAACGGATGTTTCCATACCCGAGCAAACCCTGGAAATGGCAAAGAAGGCGGCAGCGCGCTTCGGGAAAATTGACATACTGATTAATAATGCGGCCGTGAATTTCAGGGAAAAGCTGACCTGGGGCTCTTTCGAAACGCTTGATCTGGCTGAGTGGGACAGAGTCATAGCGGTTAACCTTAAAGGTCCTTTCCTGTGTATTCGGGCTGTCTTTCCCTATATGAAGAAGCGGGGTGATGGTAAGATAATCAACGTTGCTTCAGGCACCTTTTTCTCGGGTCCAGCCCCCATTCCGCACTATGTAGCCAGTAAAGGTGGTGTTATCGGATTAACCAGAAGCCTGGCTACTGCGTTAGGCCAGTATAACATTAAAGTGAACTGTATAGCGCCGGGCAGGACCTTAAATGAAGACCCTGATAATAAGGAGGCTCTAGAAGGCTGTAAGGCCCGGGCGGCATTTCGCAGCCTTAAAAGGGTGGAATATCCCGAAGACCTTGTCGGGGCTGCTATCTTTTTCGCTTCCTCTGATAGTGATTTTATTACAGGACAGACCCTGGTTGTTGATGGCGGAGATGTAAAACACTAGCTAAAGCTAAATGGCTACTACCATTTAGCTTGCTCTTCTCGGCAATAGTGGCTGGTCATCAGGGTAGCATTGCGCCATGATTATTAAGAATAAAGACGAACTGGCTACCACTGAGCTTCGTAAAATGGCTCTGGAGATTGTCGAAGCAGGGATAACAAGGGTTCTTCCCACCAGCATTATGCGGTCAGCTATAAGCTATGACAGCGCCCACAGGACTTTAACTGTTAGTGGCGATGCTTACCCTGTCTCCAGGGGCAGGATATTCGTTATTGGTGGGGGCAAAGCCTCCGGTCTCATGGCGGAAGAGTTGGAAAACCTGGTAGGGTATGAAAACATAACAGATGGCTTTATGACCTGCAAGGCCAATCACTTTAAGACCAGAAAAATAAGACTAGTCCAGGCGAGTCATCCCATTCCAGACCAGAGGGGTGCCACTGGCGTCCAGAAAATGCTGAGTCTCAAAGATCAGTACGCTATTGGCAGGGACGACCTGGTGTTATGCTTAATCTCAGGAGGGGGCTCTGCATTGATGCCCTGCCCGGTAGACGGCGTTAGCCTTCGTGACAAGCAAGAAATAACCGATTTACTGCTCGCCAGCGGAGCCGAGATAGGTGAAATTAATGCGGTGAGGAAGCACCTTTCCAGAGTCAAGGGGGGGAGGTTGGGGCAATTTTACGCGCCGGCAACTGTTATTTCTTTGATATTGTCCGATGTTATTGGCAATGACTTAAGCGTTATCTCCTCTGGTCCCACCTTTCCCGATTCTTCAACGTTTGCCGATGCTTATGAGGTATTAAAGAGATACGACCTGCTATCAAAGGCTCCAGTTGCCGTAGTAGAGTTCTTGAAGAAGGGCTGCCGGGGTTTGGTAGCCGAAACGCCGAAAGCGCTGGAGAATTGTCATAACTATATCATTGGAGATAATAACCTGGCTTTACAGGCTATGGTACGGAAAGCGAGCGAAATGGGACTTCATCCGCACATCATTACTGCCGAACAAAAAGGAGATACCGCCGCTATCGCCTGGTCACGAGCCCGCGACATTAAGAATGCAGAAAACTCCGCTTATGATGTATTACTACTGGGCGGTGAGACGACACTGAAGTTACCTTGCCAGGTAGGAAAAGGAGGCAGAAATCAGCATTATGCTGTGGTATCCCTGCTGGCGATGGAGGAATATAAAGGTGAATGGGTTATGGCGAGTGTGGGAACAGATGGGTCAGATTTCATATCTGATGTAGCTGGCGCCATAGTTGATACTACGTCACTTCGTCATTTGAGAAGTAAGGACCTGGATATACAACAATGTCTGGACTATTGCGATAGCTATACCCTGCTCAGCAAACTGGGTAATTCCATCATTGTCACGGGAAACACCGGCACGAACGTTGGTGATATTATAGTATATGTCTTGAAACGAGGGTGTGCGATAACACCAAAAAATAATTAAGAAAGGGGTATTTAGAAATGCCAAAACAAATTATTCTCTACAATCTGGCGCCGCACGTGACGGATGAGCAGTTCAAGGAGTACGTTACCAAAGAGAAGGGTCCTTTAATGGAAAGCTTTGCATCGGTCGAGAAGTATGAGTGTGTAAAGATAACGGAATCTAACACAGGGAAAATTCCTTTCAAATATGTAGGCATCATGCATATAAAAGACATGGAGGGATTGCAGAAGAGGGATGAGAAGTCGCAAAAATTCCAAGAGTTTGCAGCGAAATTTCGGCCGATGGTAACGGATCTTCACAGCCTGTTTGGCGAAGAAATTTATTAGTCCGTGAATAAAAACGTATCATTCTCTTTATCATGTCTTTTTATTTGCTGGCACACTGAAAGTTAACTTAGCTAAGTTTGTGAAGGGAAGTAGTTATGCATTTAGAGCACCTGTTTACCGAAGAGGAACGTCAACTGCGGGATACACTCAGGGAATTCACCAGGAAAGAGATTATACCAATTACCAAGAAATTAGACTCAGACTATGGGCTGGTAGAAAAGGTCCATCAGAAGCTTGTTGATATGGGGGTTCAGGCATCTGGCTATCCTGTTGAGTATGGTGGTGGTGGTCACCGTTCATTTGCTGCAGACTGTATTATTAACGAAGAACTGGCAAAGGGTGATGCTGGCATCAGCCTGTCTACGTCCATAAATAGTGGCTCGATTCTGGCAGGGGCTGGTGGGAATAAGGCTGTCATGGACAGGTTTGCTCCTCCCTTCTGTCAGGGTAAATTGGCGTATGCCTGCCTGTCAATGACTGACGAGGCAGGAGGAGCTGATACCGAGAATCCTCTGCTCAACGGCACCGGAATTAAGACAACCGCCAGATTAGAAGGCAATGAATACGTTATAAACGGCAATAAAATGTGGCCGACGCATGCTGGGATAGCTGAATGCTATTTAACGTTTTGCAATACCGACCCCAAGGCAGGAGATAATGGAGTCGCTCTGATTATGGTTCCCAAGGGTACACCGGGGCTATCATTTGGTAAGCCTGAAAAGAAGTATTTACTTAGGACGGTGGTAAATGGCGCCGTCTATTATGATAATGTCAGGGTACCGAAAGAATACCGGATTGCCGGTCCCGGGATGGATGCCAGGATATGCTCGCTGGTTAACGCGGGAGGAGGGTGTACTCAATCAGCCATGGTTCTGGGGGTTGCGGAGCGTGCTTTTGAGATAGTGCTGGATTACACAGGAACCCGGATGGGAGGATTTAAGCCGGTGAGGCAGCATAGCATTGTTGCTGGAATAATTGCCGATATGGCTATTGGCATTGAGATGATGAGAGCGAGCATCTACAACATGGCTTATATGTTTGACCATGCAGATTACTATGGTCCGCCGTGGTCGGCGCAATTCCTAGCCAGAGCGGCTGCAGTGAGAGTATTCGCCGCAGATACTGCTGTTGAGATAGCTAACAAAGGTGCCGAGCTGTTGGGTTCAATGTCTATTTCTGAAAACTTCCCTTACGAGAAATGTCTGAGGGATGTGAAAATTGCTCAGCTTGTGCTTGGAGGGCAGCAAATCTCTCGCTATAGAGTTGCCATGGGCTATTACGATTTGAAGAACTGGGCTTAATCGTTATCCAGAGCTAACAATTCAAGAATGCGATTGCTGAACACAGTCGCATTCTCATTAATGCTTCGTTTCACAAATTAAGGTTGTTATTTTTTGGGGTCTTCCAGCGTCATATAGTGGGCGTCGCCCAGATCGTTAGGATTAAAGGCTTCTCTAATCTTCCGCTGGTAGCGAAGTACAAAGGCTTGTGGTGATTGAGAAAGTATCTGCTCGCGTTTCTCTTTGAAAGTTTCCCTACCGTCCGCTCCCCTAACAATGGCATTTGCCCTCTCCATACCCTTTCCCCATTTCTTTTCCGCGGCAAATTTGTCACAATTCTCGAAAAACTCAAATGTACCATCTACGGATGCTTTATCATGTGGGTCCCAGCAGGTAAAATTCTCCCACATAACATAGGCTCCTCCCCCATTGCCTCCCAATCCTCCCATCATACAATCCCCTCCAGCTGCCACGATGGCACCTTTCTGTTCCCATTGCCTCTTGAATGCTGTTATCTCTTCAACATTTGATGTTCCATAATCAGGTGGGCCAAATGTTCCGAAACAACCCTCGTAGCCACCCGCAAAAACAAGGTTGAGATTTTTATGTCCCAGCCTCAGCAGGTAGACCATAGCCCAGTTTGCTATATCCGAGTCTAACATCGCCTTGACCTTCCAACCGCCAGTATCAGTGAGTATCTTGTCCAGTGCCTTCTCCTGCCATTCGATGTCTCTCGGAGTCATCCCTGCCAGTATAAACTGGAATTCACGTTTCATTTCTTCGCTTATTTTATTAATTTCAGGATCCCTGGATAGCTGCTCTAAATCGGAAAGAGTTTTGGTCGGGTCGGTCAGTATTTTAATCATGGCAAATTTAAGGTCTCTACCGAACATATTGAACTGTCGGTGAGCGAGGTATCCGATTCCAGCATTCCAGATTTTATGACAGGCATCTGCCCATGCTTGCCAGGATGGGAAGGCTAGGGTGTAGCACTTGAAATTGTCAGGCAGCGCTGCCTTATAGGCAGGTGTCGTACCTTCGATTGGTAGCTTTGTTGGTCCTGGCCATGGATAAAGCTTAAGGGCGCATTTAGTAAAGACGCCCATTGCCCCTCTCATCCCAAGCGACCCTCTGATAATGCCTCTAATACCCGGCCCAGGTCCTTCACCGCAAAACCAGCCCAGTCCCGAACCCAATGAGCCTGCTCTCATGATATCGCCATTGGGCATAACCCATTCAAGTCCCAGCAGATTCTCACTACCGTAGCCCATAAACATGGTATCACAACCTGGTCCTGCATACGATGTGGCACTGGCAAGGGGGGAACAGCTACCGCCGGCACCGATAATATGGGTATTTAGCCCTACCTTCATGGCTTCAGCCTGCAGATTGACTCCTATTACATAAGGCTCAACAACGGCGAACATATTCTTCTTATCAATTTCCAGGACTCGATCCATCCGTCGCATATCGATTTGGAGGACATCATCGAATGAAGGATAGCCCATAGCACCCCAAAACGTGCTGGATGCCTTGAATTTAATCTTGTATTTGTTGCAGACTTTGACGATAGACTGAACCTCTTCCACGCTGGCCGGCAATACTACGGCTCCACCCCTCGGAGTGTTAGTCCTGTAATGAGGACCCAGGTGGATGGAAGTGACAGCAAGAGGGAATTCATAGGAAACTAACACCGCCGGGTCATTGGAGACATTCTTCGGTCCGACGATATCTTCTAATGCCTGATAAACTTCTTTCGATAATGCCATGTCTCTTATTCCTCCTTCGTTAGATTGCCTGCTGCACCAGCTCGGCCACATCCAGGACTTTCATCTTGTCTCCGTTTTCCTTGATAGCATCAAGGAAATTCCGCTCACACCAGCCGCAGGCGCTCACAATAGCCTCGGCGCCGGTCTCCTTTGCTTCCTCCAGCCTCTCGGTAGCCGTCCAGTTGGAAAACTCGGGATAGGCTTCCTTGACTCCTCCGCCGGCGCCGCAGCACCAGGCGCATTCTCGTATTCTTTCCATCTCGACGAGCTCTATACCAGGGATGCTCTTGAGCACATTTCTCGGTGGGTCGTAGATACCCCAGGCTCCATTGTATCTGGGTTTACGGGGTTCGTAGACCACGATTTGATTGAAGATTTTCTTCTCTTTACCCTGCCAGGGTACATAGGGTTCTCCCTGCCTGCCCAGGTGACAAGGGTCATGGTAGGTGACCTTGAGGGGGATGTTTTTGGAGAACTTGATTTTACCTTCTTTGATAAGCTTGTCCAGGTATTCCACAGTGTGGAGGACCTCAAATTTGGAGCCTACGGTGGGGTAGAGCCGTTTGAAGGCATGGTAACCATCAGAGCATGAGGTTACTATTGTCTTGACGCCTGCTTTAGTCCAGGCTTCCATATTTTTCTTAGCACAGCGGGCAAACTCTTCCCGGTATCCCATACTGTAAGCTCTGCCACCGCAGCATAGCTCATCTTTGCCCATAATGCCGATATCGACGCCGGCATTTTTGAGCAGGGTAACCGCTGTTCTGGCTACCTTCTGCAATTCCTCGTCGAAGCTTATGCGGCAGCCAGCATGAAACAGAACCGCAGCCTTTTCCTTGGTGACGTTCTTTACATTCAGCCCTTCCGCCCACTTGCCCCGCTCAGCCTTGGGCTTCAGCATCATATTGTCTTCCTTGCGAAGACTATCGATGACAGGTTTATGTTGCGGCAGCAATTGACCATCCTCTACCAGCTTAGCCCGTAGTTCACGAATCATATCTAAAGGCTCCAGATTATAGCGGCAGATTTTGCAGGTGACGTCGCAGCTACCGCAGGTACTGCACTGGTATGCTATATCGAGAAGTTTTTCATTATACGTAATGCTTCCATTTATCAGTGCCAGAGTGACCGCATATCTGCCCCGGGCAGAGTAACTGTTGAAATTGTTGTAGGCGATGCTGGGGCAACCTTTAGAAAACCTCACACTTTTCATGTGGTCGAAGTGGAATCCACTTACAATATGAGCACTGGCTACATCGCTCGGCTTCAGCCATATAATCTTTTAGTGCCACGTTAGTATCCTCCTTGTCGTTCTTTTACCTTAGAAACACAACTTGCCAGGATTCAGGACATTGTTGGGGTCGAAGATGCCCTTTATCTTCTTTAACACTACTGTCGTCTGGGCATCCTGATTGAACGCCATGTTTGCCCAGATACCATACGGTCGGGAGTAGTAGGCTCCCTGCCTCAGTAACTCTTCGCTGGCTCTGGTATAGAGCTCTTTCATGCGGGCTAGTTCTCTGGGATTGTTCCTGTCGAAGGGCAGGTCGAACTCGATGTGACAGCTCGCCCCCTGATGAACTGGCTGGATATAGACTCCTATCTCGGAGGTGGGATAGCTATGTGCTTCGGCTACCGTATACATAGTCTTTCACGAAGTGGGGAGCTTTCTCCAGAGTATTTAAGAAGAAGATATCCTGGCAGGCTCCTTTGTAGGTTAGTTTCCAGTACGGTTCTGGGGAAGGATTGAGGATGGCCTCCAGCACTTCGGTGCCGCTGGCTCCGGGGACGGCGGGAACTAACTGCAAGCCGTAGCGCTGAGCCATCTCGGCGATGTCCTTCTGCTGATAGGCTACCCTCTCCGCGGGGAAAATATCTCTTCCGGCTATTCCTACGAGGAGCATCCACTGGGGGAGCTGTTCAGAGAGCGTTTTTATGTGGCTGGCATCCTTGCCCAGGAGAGAAGCGAGGCTCCAGTTATTCAAGAGGAGGAGTTCATCGCCGAAGCGAATACGCAAGATATCGTAAGCTAAATCCAGCAGGTCCTCCAGCTTGCGGGAGGGCACGAAGAACAGCCGGTGAATCTGCGGCAATTGCTCACATTTCAGCGAAGCCCAGGTCACTATGCCCATGCTCCCCTGGGCTGCGGAGGTGAACTTGTAGAAATCGGTCTGATGCGGACCCGCTGGTGTCACCTGGGCGAACTTCTTCTTCCAGTCCTCTTCCAGGGAGCCAGCGCTTTCTGCCTCACCAGTGGTCATCCTTTGCCCGTCTCCCCAGACGACCTCGAGGCAGCGCAGTGGGTCGAGCATTGCCCACTGATATCTGGGTATGACGATGGGTTCCCGTTCCAGCAAGGCGGCAATAACCGACTTGTTGGCTCGGGGCATTATGGGTGAGGAGAGCCGCAATCCTACTTTGGCGAGCTCCGGTTGGAGTTGGGTATAGGTGACCCCTGGTTCGACAAGGGCCATGCGGTTGCGGGGGTCGATATGAACAATCTTCTTCATACCGCTGAGGTCTACCATGACTGCTCCTGGAGCAGAGGGGACGGTGTCACCCCGGAAATGAGGCGGCCCTGAACTTACCGGCACCAGAGGTGTTTTCGTCTGGTTAGCCCACTGAATTAATTCCTTCACCTGGTCTACATTCTGAGGTTTGACCACAAACCACGGCTTCAGCGGTAAGGCAAAGCTCTCGTCTCGCGAAGAAGCCTCCAGTGTCTCCTTGTCATCCAGGACTTTCCCCTTGCCAACTATCCCCAGCAGCTTTTCTTTTACCCCATTCATGCTTTGGACTCCTTTCTACAGGTATATGCTCGACCGGAATTGTTTTGATAAATGCGTTGTCCCAGTAAGTACAACTTCCACAAGCGATATAAGTTAACACGACTCTAGAATTTGGCGTAGTTAGAATATGGCTCTATTACAAGGGATAAACATATAAAATATGAAAACAGGTTTTATTATATTAGTACAGTGCCAATTTGTTTGTCAATTTCAGTTGACTGAAATAATTCGGCTCCTTAACGTATTTATTTGATAATGGCTGTTGCAAGAGAAGTGCAGTAACCTTGTTGCCTCATATATATTAAGAAGAGCAAATATGTTTTACAAAGTAGGTTTTTTGGGCTACAATAGCTTCGCACTAGAGGGCGGTTAGCTCAGCGGTTAGAGCGCTTGCTTCACACGCAAGAGGCCACTGGTTCAAATCCAGTACTGCCCACGCCGAAGTGGCGGAATGGCAGACGCGCTACGTTCAGGGCGTAGTATCCGTACAGGATGTGTGGGTTCAAATCCCACCTTCGGCACCAATGCGCCTGTAGCTCAGTGGATTAGAGCGCGGCCCTGCGGAGGCTGAGGTCGTGGGTTCAAATCCCACCAGGCGTGCCATGAGGGGCGATTAGCTCAGCGGTTAGAGCGCCTGTCTTACACACAGGAGGTCACAGGTCCAAATCCTGTATCGCCCATTTCGTATCTATTTTATGCCTGACCTCCATAAATTCCCATAAAACCGACCTCCTGAGTCGTCACATCAGCTAGGTCACACCAGGCTCACACTAACATCACGCTCTGGTCACGGTTTTTTGACCAGAGAAAAAGGAGCCGGCACAATGGAAGTGACCCGAAAGAACAGGCGGTGGCAAGAAGTGAGCACGAACTCTTTAGATTCTGCTACAACTGGCAAAGGACTTTGAGCTCTATAATAAGACTGAGGGCAAAAGCCCCAAAACAATCCTGTGGTACAATCAATCACTGTTGCAGTTTTATCGTTTTCTACTTTTTAGCGAAAAATCTTCAAAACTGGCCGATATTGGGGAAAGCGATGTCCGGGAATTTATCCTGTACCTCCAGGAAAAGACCCGATGGCAGGATAATCCCTATATGGTGAAGAAACAAGGTAATCTGCAGCTATCAGTATCCAAACATATATACGTGCGGTCAGAGCTTTCTTCAACTGGCTCCATAAGCAAGGCTATACAAGCGAAAACAGGCTGACCAATGTACGGCCCCCAAAAGCCCAATCCAAAATCGTACAAATACTGACCCAAGATGAAATAAAAACTATCTTCTCTTACCTTGACGTTACTACCTACGCTGGATGCAGGAACCAGGCAATTCTATTGCTTCTCCTGGTCACAGGCATCCGATGCAGCGAATTGGTAAATCTTAAGGTGAATGATGTCAATATCGATGATGGTTGTCTAAAAGTCATGGGCAAAGGCGGCAAAGAACGTATGGTACCCTTTGGCATAATTGTTCAAAGAGCTTTGTCGCGTTACGTTCCGCATGTTAGAAATAATGCACTACCATCTATTACTGTCGAAAGGTTAACGTACCATAGAAGGCAGCCAAGTGGCTAGAATAGGAAAGCATATTAGCAGGGCTATACATACTATCATAGCCGCCAAAAAGGGCATAACCCCAGCAAAAATTTTTTGCAATGGAACCTCTGGAACTATAGCTTTCATTACATAAACATTAACCCCTACAGGAGGTGTAAGTACGCCTGTTTCGGTTAAGATGTTTACCATTAATCCAAACCATACGGGATCAAATCCGAGGTCGAAGAATATCGGAATGACTATCGGGACACTAAGAACTAAAATACCCATGGCATCGACAAAACAACCGGAAATGATATAAAACGCAGCTAAGAGCAAGAAGGTACCAATTGGAGGTATAGGAAGTTGTTTTCCCCATTCCACGAATGTCAGTGACAGAGTAGACATACTCAGGAAATGGCCAAAAATTACCGAGCCAGTTATCAGGAAAAAAATCATGCAGGATACTTTCAACCCTTCCTTAGTCGTGCTCCAGAGTCCTTCCCAGGTAATTCTTCTGTGGATGAACCCAATTAACAGAGCTCCTATGCATCCGGCACCCCCAGCTTGAGTGGGAGTGAACAAACCGACGAATAAACCTCCGATAACAAATATAAATAAACCAGCTACCTCTAGCAATGCTGGCAGTACCTTAAACTTCTCTTTCCAACTGGTTGGGGGGCCGGGTGGTCCTAAATTGGGATTGCGCCAGCATATAATGTATACTGTAAGCGCCATTAGGATAGCCAGTATTATTCCAGGAATTAAACCAGATATTAGCATTTGTGCGATAGATTGTTCAGCCAACAATGCATAGATCACTAAACCAGTGCTGGGCGGTATCATAGGTCCCAGTGTGCCGGCGCCAGCGATACAACCTGTAGCCAGTTGATCATCATAATTATGTTTTTTCATTTCCGGATAAGCTATTTTGCCTACGGTAGCCACAGTGGCTGCACTGGAGCCACAGATGGCAGCAAAAAGGGCGCAGGTAAAGACAGTAGCCACACTCAATCCTCCACGTATAGAACCTACCCAAATATAAGCAATTTTAAAAATGTTGGTCGTCATTCCGGACAATTCAGCATAAAAACCCATCATCACGAATGTGAGTACAGCACTTAAGGGGTAAGAAGTGAATTTTTCGAATATATCCATAGCCACAAACCCCATTGCTGCTTGTGGCGATACCACCAGTGACATGCCAACAAAACCAGCCAGCAATATCGAAAAAGCCACTGGCATTCCAATAATTAATCCTATAAGAAGAGCGGCAACAGCTATGATTCCTTCCAAGGATGGGATCATCTCTTCTTGACCTCCCGAGTTGATTGGAGAAACTCTATGATGAATACAAAACAAGCAGGTACCAGCATCAGAGCTGTGAGATAAATAATGATGTGAATTGGGAGATGGAGATCAGAGGTATATTGACCTGTTTTCTGGATTTCCAGGCCATTGGCAAAAAGCTGCCAAATAATCCATATAAAGAGACAAGTCAAAATCAACGAAATAAAGCTGTTTAGTGTCGCTTGAATATTCCTGGGAAATCGTTGAGTGAGAATATCCACCCTGATATGCTTTTGGCTTAGCTGGGTTACTGCTGTTGCAGAAGCAACAATTATAGCTTGCGAAAGACCGGCAATTTCTATCGAACCGCGTATAGGCCAGTTAAAGCATTTCGCAAAAATAATATCAATAAAAGTCATGGCCAGAATAGCCAGGAGTAATAGTACGCCTAAACCCGTAAACCAGTTGCTCCATCGTCGGACAATCCGCTCAAATTTTCCCAGCATCATTCTCCCTTGATCTCAGGTTTACCACTACTTTGCGGTTTCTAATTGCATTCGCAGGATCTCAATACTGGGGCAAGTTTGCCCCAGTATCTTTTTATATTGTTACTCTTTCTGCAAGCTTGAATATTAGTGATACTTTTAAACTGACCTTCTTTACCCGGCTACCGATACATCATCGAATCTCTTTTGGCCCATTCGGTGATTTGATACCTTTCTCTATCTGCTTTTTCAGCCAATAGTCTCTTCTCTCTTTAATATAATTAATCCAGCTTTGGGCCTCCTTTTCAGAAAAACCACGGCCCACCATGTCTTTAATATATGTATCCACGATGGGATAAGCTGCTTTTTGCCATCTTGCTTCTTCATCGGCTGATAGGTCAATAATTTCTACCCCTTTTTCTTTACAGTACTGATATCCTACTATATCTTGATCGTTCCAGGCTATAGCCGCTTTCTCCACCCATTCAATGGCAACTTGATTAAAAATCGATTTTATATCTCCAGGCAGTTTATTCCAGGCAGACACATTCATAATCAAGACAAAATCAGCGCCAGTAAGTGCCGTCCAGCTCGTGGTAAAGTATTTAGTCGCATCAGCGACCCTAAATGTCTTGGCTGCTTCAAAAGGGTAAATTGCACCGTCAAGTACGCCCTTAGATAGAGCGTCATAGGTTTCTCCGGAAGGCGTAGCCATAGTTTCAGCGCCTAGCAATTTACCTATGTCAGCCTCTCGCCCCTGGCATCTCAATTTCTTGCCCTTTAAATCTTCCATTTTCCGGACAGGTGTTTTACTATAAATACCCGTGGGAGGATTAGCACTAATGAAAAGTACGTGGAATGAATCCCACTCTTTCGGTTTGAATTTGGCATAAAAGTCATTTGCCACGTGGGTTGATACCCAGGCGCCTGGACGACCGAGGACTACCGTATCTACTTCCATCACAGGGAAGCGCCCCGGAGTGTACGACAGACCCATATAACCAATATCGGCTAGTCCTTTTGATACACCATCAACCATGCTGCCTGGTTCTAACAACGCTCCACCTGGGAAGAAATTAAACTTTACTCTGCCGTTGGAGCGCTTTTCAATCTCTTTATCGAAGCCATCTATGTTCTGAGACATAGCACTTGGCCCAGGGAAATGAACGGCTACCCTAAGCTCTATCGGTGTTGCTGATGAAGGTGATGCCGGCGCTCCGCAACCTGCAAGCATGATTACGACGATCAATCCTACTAGCAATAATGTGAAAACCGTTTTTTTCATAAATCCCACTTTCATTTTTTACTACGCTCCTTCCTTTATTTATATCTGACCTTAGTCAACTATTTTTTTACATACTCACCCCCCATAATAAATTTATTTATACGATTTATTCAATTAGTCTTTTAATCCATTTTAGTCTATCAGAAATTCAGAACCAGCACACTATTATAATCAGCTTCGAGATAATATAATATCGCCCAAATATATATCTAATTTTGTTCGAACCTTTATCTTTCTTGTCTGGTAACCTAAATGTTCTATTTGGACTATATATTCAGTCTCTTTTGGCAATCCTTCAAATTCAAAATCGCCATAATTGTTTGTGGAAGTAGTTCTCTTTTCGTTTGAACCTGTTACAGTCACAGCTACATTTTCGGCGCATTTGTCTGTATCTCCAAAAATTACGCTCCCGGCAATGAATCTTTTTGGTAGACCGATATATTTAACTCGCTCCTTGAGTCCATACTCAGGATGTAGTATTTCTACTTTATCTTTTTCAAGCCGCTTTGAGATTTCACTATTCTGATCACTGAGATCCCCAAAAATCAGAGCATTATTTGGGCATACTTCAACGCACCTCGGTTCTTGCCACCCTTTATCAAGCAAGTGAGCGCAGAGTGTACATTTTTGAGGCAACATTTTTTGCTCATTCCAGTAAATTACCTGATAAGGACAAGTAGAAAGCAGGTCTTTCCGCCCAATCGCCTTCACTGGATCAATTATCACTATACCGTCAGGACGTTTATAAACAGCGTCATCTCCCGGTCGAATACATGGCGCATTGTCGCAGTGCATGCAGGGAATACTGGTATATGCAACTTTAACTTTAGGAAATGTCCCGCGTTCGTGTTCCAGTACCCTCATCCAGAAATGCCCCGAATACGGTTGAGCAGCAGAATATGGCAAATAATCATTGCCGCAGAATTCATCACGGCAGGCTAAAAAGCAGGCATAACAGCCATTACATCTGTTCTCATCTATCAGCAATCCATATTTCGCCATCGCTTATACATCCCACTTCTCGATTTCAATAAGGCACGAGTTGGGCGACATACCAGGAACATTTTTGGACATAAGGCGGTCAGAAGTAAGCATATTCATACAGCCTCCCCGGTCCATACTGTATGGTTTGCCGGGTTCTACTGGGTCGTATTTGCCAGAGGAGCAATAGCTGTGTATTACTCCCGGCCTTATTCTTTCTGTGACCAATGCTCCTCCCAGAACAGAAGCACGATCGTTATAAAGCCTGATAATATCTCCAGTTTTGATTTTTCTGGCTTCGGCATCTTTTGGATGAATTCTCACCGTCCAATAGTAATATCCGTTATTGGGGATGCGATGTCCTGGTATATGATTCACCCAGGAACCTTCCTTATCGAAATGACTGTGGAAGGTATACCTTGGATGTGGTGTAATCAGCTGGAGCGGATACTGCTTTGCCAGTTCAGATGTATGACCTTCCCAGCTTGGAATATACTGAGGCAGCGGTGCCCTTTCTTTATCATCTGGAGTAAATTTCTTCAAGCTTTCAGACACAAACTCTATTTTCCCGCTGAGTGTTCCCAGTTCATGGGCTTTGTCTGTACCTAACTTGGGATTGTTGCTATCGCTGGTATCACATGGCCTGCCCTCATAAAACCAGCGCAATGCTGGTGTCGATTTATAGTTGTCCTGGAGCGGAATAACATAGTACGTTTTCTTCTTAAATTCTTCCCAGGATATATATTTCGGAAGGTCTGAAATATCAAAATATGCCTTGATCCAATCTTCTTCCGATTTTCCTCCATCAGAAAATTCATCCCAGACACCCAATCGCTTCGCCAGTTGAGAAAATATCCAGTAATCGGATTTCGATTCACCAAGGGGGTCGATGCATTTCTGCTCCAGAACGACAACCTGGTAATTGCAGCCACTACTATTCCATTTTACATAGCCTCCTGTTTCTCCAAATTCCGCTATATCATTTCGTTCCAGGTTAGTGCAAGCAGGTAAAATGATATCGGCAAACCTGGTTTCGGTATGCCACCAGCAATCCTGGGTTACTACGATGTCCAGTTTCGGGCTCTGAAACATCTTTACCATCTTGTTCCCTTCAGTCATGGTCCCCAGAGAAGGACCCCCGTACCGGTAGAGCATTTTGATCTCGGAGTAACCCGGCATGGGATAAACAAACTTTTTGAACTGCTGCTCTATCGATTGACCGCAGAATCCTTCTCCCATCCACTCAACCTTGTCCTTCAAGATGGAGTCCGGCAGCAATATCCGGTAGAGGCGCTGTTCAACAGGATTGATAGCCTTCTTCTTGGCTGCTCGTGTGAAACTCATCATGCCATCAAGATCGGCATAACCAGGGAAAAATACATTGCAATTATGCGGGGCACCATTCTCGTTTCCCCATAAATTAACCCCCGGTTTGCCCAAACCCTGCATAGCCTGGAGCAATACGCATAGCCTCGCCCATTCATGACCGTAAGCGGCTCTACATGCTCCACCCAACCCGCTGCCAACAAACATAGTCCTCTTCGATGCCCATTCCTGGGCAAGCGCCTCTATTGTTCGATGAGATATGCCTGTTATTTCTTCAGCCCATTTCGTTGTTTTCGGTCTTCCATCCTTTTTTCCGGTTACATAGTCACTGAACTCTTCAAACCCGATAGTCCGCTTTGATATATAGTCCTTATCGTAGGTATTTTCTTTGATCCAGACATAAGCAATCCCCAACGCCAACGCGGCATCGGTTCCGGGCCTCAACGGTATCCACTTATCAGCCATAATCGATGCCGTATAGTTGCAGAAAGGGTCAATAAATATCTGCTTCTTGCCCGATTCTTTGAGCCACTGCCACCAGATATTGGATTCCATCCCACAGTAAGCTGCGCAAGTGGTATCGGGGTCAATCGCCCAATAAACTATCACCTCCGAGTTTTTTAAAGCATCTTCGAGGAGATCGTTCTGCTCTGACATTCCCAGCCTCCAATAAAACCCATAAACATGAGTGGCGCCCCAGTGCCAGCCTTCCCAGCTGTCCGGATTATGCAGAACTTCAGTAAAACCAATAGTATTAAAAAATCTAAAATATCCGCCGAATCGGTAACCCACGATTCCCCAGTTATGATGGTCCTGATCGAGCGCTCCGATGGCCGAAGGCCCGTATTTTTCCCTGATCCTCTTCATTTCACTGGAGACGATATTGAGTGCCTCATCCCAGCTGATACGGACATAGCCCGATTTTCCTCTTGTTTCATGGTGTCTATTGCCAGCAGGATCAAAATCAACCCGTTTCATCGGGTAAAGAATTCTATCTTTAGAATATATCTGCGTCCTTGCTGCCATGATATAGCGGTTAACTTTGATCTTTTTTGGAGGTGAGAATTTTTTACCGTTAGACTCGATAGTCCAGGGTTTGAGGTCTTGTTTGTCGATTTGGAGGGGACGTATCCTGGTTATTTTACCGTTATTAACGTAAACCGAAACGGGACCGCTAATGAGACAATTTGTGAAAATCTTTTCCCTCACAAACAACCCCCAATTGATTATAATAAATATATTTTGCATAATATCAATAATTATTTTTATTGTCAATATATGGAAATTACTATATAATAAAAACTTAATTTACCATTGTTGACTACGAATTTAGGCAGTCTTAAAATATTATCCATGTCTACAGTAAATAAAATCATCACAATTTTACAGATCTTTTTAGATTATAAAGAGCCAATCAGTATTGGTGAATTATCAAAATTATCCGGGCTGAAGGCCAGTACGTTATATAGGGTCATCTTGCCTCTGCGAAAAGAAGGATACATCAACCGTCAAACTAAGAGCAGCAAATACACTATTGGTCCCAAATTTTTAGAATTTGGAAACCTTGCAAGAGGTCTATTAGATATTCAAAATATAGCAAAGCCCTATTTGGTAAAACTACATGATCTTATCGACGAAAGCATTCAAGTTGCTACTTCTAATGGAGAAATAGCTATCTGTAAACTCATTTTACATGGTACTCAGAAGTTAAGAATTGTGATGGGTACAGATGCGGAATTTCCACTCTATTGTACTGGAATCGGGAAAATATTCTTATCCCACATGACAAACTTAGAACTTGAGAGATACTTTACAAAACAAGGCACCTTAAATAAATACACAGCTATTACAATTATCAAGCTTCCGCGATTAAAAAAACACCTTTTAAAAATAAGAAGAAACGACGTTTCTATTGACCAGGAAGAATATATTACAGGAATCATAGAAATTGCGGTTCCTTTGAAGAATAGTGTTGGGCGAATTGTAGCGGCAATTGGAATTTTATTACCTTCTTCTCGAGCTACAAAAGAACGAATATCCGAATTGACCACCTTGCTTAAACAAACTGCGCTAGATATTTCTATGGTATTAAAGTAGTGTATGTATGCAAGAGCCAATCGAAGACGTATATTCCCATTAATTTAAGTTCTATATTGTACGTTACTTTTAATAATAATTTGATTAAGAAGAGCTAAAACCTACCCAAAAATTTTATAGGCGTAATAGAGAATATTCTTATCATAATATAATTTATATTATTTTGGAGGGCGGTTTTTATATGAACAATTACATTGGTATGCCAAAAGGTGCTTCCGTTGCTATCAGCGACTTACTTGATAATTGCGCAAAAATTCAGCAAGGTCAAGAAGTCTTATTGCTAGGCCATATCGATGGTCTTTATGGGGGGGATAACTTAATTGACGAGGTTGCTATATCTTGGATTCAAAATGCAATACAAGCTCGTGGTGCTCATGCGTCAGTTCTTTGGATTGATGAACCTGGAAAAGCCCATGCGTGGCGGTTTCCTCCTATAGTTAAAGCTGCTATGTCAGCATGCGATGTATTAATAAATCACTCTTTTAATATTACGACCGAAGAAATAATGGAATTTAGACAGTATATAAGGGAAAGGCGAATACCCATGGTGCGTAATTTTGCCACCACGGCACCTTTATTGTGTACTGCCTGGGCACAAACCCCCCATGAGCTTGTAAGTGAAATCCGTTACCAGTCGTCTCTACCAATTAAAGCAGGTTCAAAATGGCAATTGACTGATGAAAACGGCTCTCATCTAGAAGGCATTATCATGCCATTAGACGACCCCTTTTTCCCCACTTATTCATCGCGACGTGAAGAGGCAGGCTATTACCGACCGTGGCCAGAATGGGTGCATCCACCTATAAGAGTTTCTAATACTAATGGTATTTTTATTTTTAACAGTATGTTAAGCTGGTGGTCTCGCTATATTGGTATTTCACCTTTCTTCGAGAACTCTATTCGGTTAACCATTGATAATTGCCGTATTACTGATATAGCAGGCGGTGAAGAAGCTACGGCTTTACGGCAATTTTTGAATATGATGGCAGCGCGATTAGGTAATGGTGTTTATGATTTTAATGCTTTGCATTTTGGGGTCCATCCACAAGCAAATGTGGGAGCACACCAATGTCCGAATATTCTTTATCGGCGCTTAATAGAACATTCACATACATGTAATATTCATGTTCATATTGGTGCCCCACCGTCAAACCCAAATTATCCATATTGGATGCATTGTACCGGGGACATACGAACAGCAACATTTCGTGTAGGTGACACAATTATACATGATCACGGGCATTTGACCGTTCTATCTCATCCATCTGTACTTGCTATCTCCAAAAAATATCCTGATAGGCCGGGATTGAATGCTGAACCCAGATCTTTCTGATTATAGTTCAAACAAGTGCTGCTACCTTATATCACACTCACCTCACAGTTTTTGCAGTTTTTATGACTTTGAGCGAAAATATGACTTAGGTGAGCCTCAAGGTGACCTACTGAGCCGGTTCAGAAAGTGGTGCCGCTCAGATTCGAAAGAGGGGAGGTTTTAAGCTAAACCAAATACCTGTCTTACACACAGGAGGTCACAGGTCCAAATCCTGTATCGCCCACCAGTTTTTGAAGCTAATATCCGCCAATTAGAAATTTTACTAGGCTACTTTTTCACAAATAGCTAACGGATAGCTAACCAAGATTTCTGGTAAGCCCGTTTTCAGGTGTGGCTACAAAAACTCCGTCAAAGCGGGCAGCTCAGCTTCTTGAAGACCGGGTGCGACATGGCTATAGGTATCGAGAGTTATTTGGATACTGGAATGTCCTACCTCTCTTGCACAATCTTTGGGTGTACTCCTTGTTTCAGCATTAATGACGCATGAGTATGCCTTGCATCGTGCAGCCGAATATACTTGAGCCCAGTTCTTTTAACCAGCTTGCCCCAAGCGTGTGTAATACTATCTGGTCGTAATGGAGTTCCGTCTAGGTGGCTAAATACAAGGTCATCATCCTTTTATATTAGAATCAAATTGGAAATTTTGCTTTATAGTTGGATGGGCTATATAAAGTACACGAAGAAGTCATTTTAAGGCTTTTTACGGCTAGATTCTAGCCTAAGGTTGAAGTAGAATCTGATTCAGTTCCAACTAATCTCCAATCTGACATTAATTAGGATGATTTGGCCTATCGTTCCGGTGGGTCTTTTTATAAGAGTCTACCTGCTGAGAGCGTGCTTTTAAATTTACGTGTATTCCTAAATTGCGTCTTCAAAGCTGATGGACTATGGGGTTTCAAGAAATACTACCACCTGAGGCATGCAGAGTTAATGTTTCAAATTTCACATCCGCCGAAAATATGTAACTAATTTTATTCAATGCCAGCCATGCCAGAATCTACAAAGTAGTAGTTTTACTTTTACTCACATTGTGACTTTTAAAGAGTTATTGTATCCACTGAGAGCTTTAAATTCTTAATGCGATAACGTATTTGGCCAGAGTACACGACTTCAAAAGCACCTGTTTTCCCCGGCTCTAATCGCCTTACGGTATCGGTCTCTGAGTCGATATAGTTACCACTGGCATCGTAGTAATCGGCTTTAACCACGGCAGTAAGGTTTGATTTCGAGCTGATATTTTTCACGGTTCCTGCGGCAAACATATCGCCAAACATACTTGTAGATATTTCGTAATTAATTATTTGTATGTCTCCATCGGGAGATGTTATCACTTGTGGTTTTTCCATATTTATCCTGCTTTACTACTCGAGATGAAGGCTTTCAATTAACCGTCACTTCCTTCGACCCAGGCATTGAAGCATAGCCCATATGCCGGCTCGTATTCTCTGTTAAACGCCTCTGGATATTGCCTCTTCCACTCTTCCATCTGAGCCTCAGTGACCTTTTCCGCCTCAACCAGAAAGGCGCTGACTACCTGTCCCTGGGTATTTGGCGAAATCGTCTTTGCCGGAGTAATCAGATTAATCGCTCCCCCTCGGTCTAATTTGCCAGGGATAATCGGGTCAACCCGTGACCCATGGTCCATATAGGCAACGCCGGGTCTTACTCGCTCAGTTACATAAGCACCTCCGAGGACAGCCCCTCTTTCGTTATAAACCTTGACTATATCTCCGGTTTTCATCCCTCTTTTTGCCGCTTCCGAGGGATGAATCCACACAGGTTCATACTTGTATTCATCCCAGCCCTGGACTTTGCAGGTCTGGATTTCCCTTAACCACGCAACATCATCAAGCTGGGCGTGCTCCCTCCACCGCCCATGGTTTGACACAATAAGCAAAGGATATTTCTTAGCCCTCAGATGTTCCCGGCTTTCCTGATGCGTCTTACCAAAGGGTATCCAGTGTGGAACCGGAGGTCTTTCTTCATCATTGGGAAAATGTTCAAGCAAATCTCTGGCTTCAAACTCTATTTTACCGGTCCAGGTTTTTAAAGGATGAGAGTCCGGGTCTTCATAAAACTCTATCATTCCAGGAGGGTCTTTCCCCCAGTTATCAGCCGGAGGGACGCAGTAGTAACCTTTATTATTCAGCTCTTCCCAGCTAACAAGGTCTTGGGCATTGCTATTTTCAAACCCGAACTTCATCCAGTCTTGGACCGTCCTGCCCTCAGTATATGCTTCGTACAGGCCCAGCTTTTTAGCTACTTCGAGGACGGCTTCGTAATCGCTCTTGCTTTCTTCAACAGGCTCGATACACTTTCCCTCTAAATAGATAGACTGGCAGAAAGAGTCGGTGCCTATCATAATATCTTCCGTCTCGTATTTGGTGCAGATTGGTAGAATGATATCGGCATACAGGCAGTCATTTTCCAGCCAGGGGTGCTGAATGATTATAGTTTCTATTTTTGGACTTCTATAAGCCTCATCTATCCTATTGCCCTGATTCCAGCAGGTCTGCCAGCAAGGCGAGTCCGACCATATCAAATGTATCTCAGAGCAACCTTCAACGGGGTACCGGTACTCGTTAAACTGGTCTTCGGCGGGCATCATGTATGAACCGGTACTATAGAATTTCATTGGTTTTTCGTGACTGGCTTCTAGGATAGCATCACAAATTCTAGTTTTGGGAATGAACTGCTTCGGGTACCATCTTAAAGAGGCCATCCTGGCTTCTTCCATACCACGGAATGCTGGGAAGGGATTTAGCTGTACTCTGCCTCTTGGCATTATTATATGGCTTGGCCGGTTAGTCCCCGGTTTCCCCAACGCCTGCAAAGCGGAACACGCAATCTGCATTCTGACAGGTTCAGTCGAATATGGTCCTCTACAAAGGGGACCACTACTACCAGAGGCAAACGTAGTTACTTTTGACGCCCATTCCCTTGCCAGTGCTTTTATTGTCCTTGACGGTACACCGCAAAGTGGAGAAGCCCACGAGGGGGTCTTGGGAACTCCATCCTCCTGCCCCATCACATATTCCTTAAATTTTTCAAAACCGTGAGTATGTGTTACTACGTATTCCTTGTCGTACGTCTCCTCATTTATCCAGGTGTAGATAATAGCCAGCATTAGAGCAGTATCAGTACCGGGGTATACTGGAATCCACTTATCGGCGTGGACTGCGGCGGAATAGTTCAAATCAGGAGAAATAAATATGTGTTTTATCCCTAACTCTGAGTAATAATAAGCCCACAGGCTGCTTTCCTGCCCTCCGCCCTGCCAGGAGGTGGTCTCCCAGTCAGCTCCCCAGTGCAGGAGCATCTCGGTATGCTCGGCGATATCTTTGAAGGTATTGGCGGTATACTTGAATGTACCCATAGGAAGCATACCCCACATATGAGTGGCACCCCACTTCCACCCCTCCCAGCTATCCGGAGTTCTAATCTGCAGGGTGAACTGCCCCTTTTCCTTCCCGTGTCCTAGCAAGTCGAACATCCGGGTCTGACAGCCGTGAGGGGCATGCACGATTTTGGTCTCTCCATGCCCATCACCTTGCAGAAATATCGCATAAGGACCGTATTTTGCACGCACCCTTTTTACTTCACTGGCGATTATGTCTGTGGCTTCGTCCCAGGTAATCCTCTTGAACTTGCTCCTTCCCCTGTTCTGTGGATTTCTTTCACCATCGGGGTCCCAATCGACTCTTTTCAGGGGGTATTTAATCCGGTTTGGCGAGTATATACGCTTCTTATAAGCCAGAACGTGAGGGTTAGGCAGGGTCCTCAGTTTTGACTCAAAAACTATTCCTCGTGCTTCGACCTTCCATTGTCCAATTTCCTGCGCTGAATATTTTTCGTCATAGTGAAACGGCCTTATGCGGACAATTTTACCGTTTTTAGCATCAACCCTGACTAGTCCCCCACCATGGCCAAAAGAGCAGAATGACATGCCTTTTAAGTATGATAGCTCTGGTCTTTCCTCTGGTGAAATCGGTTTTACCAAGTTGCTTTTCTCCGTATCATAGCGTATAGAGTATACGCTTAAATTATTTTCGTCAATCACATTACCGATTCTTATCCCTTACTTAGATAAGCCTCAATCACTCTTTCGTTCTCTCGAATCTCTTTGGGAGATGCTTCAGCAGGTTTTTGCCTGTGGAACAATGACGATATCCTACCGCAATGACTCATAACTGCGCTCATTGTGTATTTCTAACGTAAAGGATTCACTAGCAACTGTATGTAGTCAGCGACAATGAGACAAGAAAACCTCAAAAATAACCGACATCTTAGAGGTCACTGCTCATATTTCTAGCTGTCTTATTATAGTCCTTTCTTGCCTGTAATGTTGTGACTTTCTCCTCCTTTCTTTTCTGCAGTATTTCAAGATGCTTACCAGTATAAACATCGTAGGGCATAACATTGCCCAATCCTTCATGGTACCGCCGATAGTTATAGTATTCAATAAAGGATTTGATCGCCTCTTTCAGTTCACTCGGCATCTGATATGGCACCTGATTGATTTCGCCTTTAAGTGTACGATGGTATCTTTCGATCTTACCATTAGTCTGAGGTATCAATAAATAATATAATGATTACTTAAGGTATGGCGGTTTGTAATTTGGATTAATAGTTGGCTGGGCTATATAAAGTACATAAGAGATTCAAATCAAGATTATTCACGGTGGAGTTCTGATCCAAACATGACTAGGTGTATGTCTGCGTTTGTGAACTCAAACCAAAGCTAGAAAATAGCTAACGGACTAAATGAAACGGGTTATTTCTATTTGGTATTCTGCGAACAAAATAGGTTTTTTATCATTGATACAAGCGTTCTACTTTGAACGTATAACTAGTCTTTGGGACACCAGCCTACAGACTTACACACAGGAGGTCACAGGTCCAAATCCTGTATCGCCCACCATTCAGGTAATATCTCCTACCGTGAACGAAGTTGAATTGATTATTAGAGGGTAATGCACCATCTATACATAATCGTTAATATTTCATTCACATTTTAGTGATATAATGAGCATATAACGTTATTTGTCGTATACAAAAAACTAGCTCATTAAGCTTTTAGAAAGGGGATAAGTTTTATGCAGCAGAGGTATCCCTGTCCCAGGTGTGGTGTGCCGGTTGAATATGGCAGCCGGTTCTGCGGCAATTGTGGTAATACATTGCAAATGAATCCACCACCTCCGCCACCCAGCCCTCAATATCCTCCTCAACCACAACCATGGGGGCAGCAACAGCCGCCTTATAATCAGCAACCTGGCTGGAATCAACCTCCCCCGTATAATCAAACGCCGGGGTGGGGAGGCCCTCCCCCCTACCAGCAGCAAAACATGTATGATCAGCGAGGACCTGTGCCTCAAAAAAAGATCTCCTCGCGCAACCTCGTCTATTTAGTAATCTTGTGTGTCATTGTGGTTACCATTGGTGGAATTGCTTTAGCCACAAATGGGAGTTTTTTCTCATCGAGCGAAACGCCGACGCCAACAGCTCCCACCACACCAGCAGAGACACCACCATCCACCACGCCGGTACCAGAGCCCACACCTCCTCCACAAACGCCGAAGTATCCAGCGTCACAAGCTACTCCGGTTACTGCCGCGGAGCTGGTTACCGCTTATGCGGCTGATGGTAACGTTGCAATCGCAAAATATCAGGGGAATGAATACGCTATTTCAGGTACTATATCGGAAGCGAATAGTTCAGCACCACCATTTCTTTATCTCAAGGATAGTGCCGCAGGTACATTAGAAATACAATGTAACTTCTCGCAAGGTCAAGAAGCAAATATCTCAGCGCTCAACGTGGGGGAGACAGTCAAAGTAGAAGGTCGGATCGGTACTTTCACCGGAACCATCATCATTGTTAATACCTGTAAACTTGTGCAATAGCGTCGCCGCTCTTGGTATCTTTATATTTAAGAGCCTTGCGCTAATGTGGGTTTCGCCCACATTTTAGATGCTGTCCTTAGTTAACTTTTTGCTTTCCTTAAAACTCCGCTAGCAGCACGTTCTGTAAAACTCTGCCGGGCTCGTCAGAAGGCTTCAGTTCCTTCTTATCCCTGTAATAGGTCCATGTCCCCACGGTGAGCTTATCTGCCCAGCCCAGTGCACTACCAGTGATTTCGTATGCTGTCTGATTTATTTTCTTCACCTTCCAGTTTCGCCAGTTTTCCATGAGGCTATTGAGCGTGGAAATTGCTAATTCTCTATCTTTAAATTTTTCCTGCCACTGTTGCTTCAGTGAGGATATAGTGGACTCGAGATAATTCTTAAACTCTTCGCACTTATCTATCCTGTCCGTGGTTAAATCAATGACTTTGAGCGTGAAAGAACTATCTTGAGCAGAAGACCCAGCTCGGCTGATATAAAACTCTACTTCTGTTACCCGGTACTGGTCGTTCTTGAGCTGGGCTAATCCCTCTGGTGTAACCCGCACCAGCCAGTTGCCCGTTTTAAAATCCCTTGTTTTCTGAGTTTCCAGCCATTTCAATGCTGGCGATGCGACCTGCTCCAGCTTTTGCAGCTTCATTTCAGTGGCATACCGCTGCTCATCTATTTTTTGTAATTCAGAATCAATGGTAGTTATCCCCGTCTTATTCATAGCTATGAAGACGGTCATGGCCTCACGCCTGATGTCGCTTTCAGACGTGCAATGAACGAGGAAGCTGAGCAATATGATTGCTAATACCAGAAGGGAAACAATCCGCAGGATAAATCGTCTACTCACCGCAAACCCCCTTATCACCGGATAAAGTCATGCAGGTACTTTTTAATTATACTGGTATCCTGTATAAAAGGGAACACTTGGAACCACATTAACCCTCTGCTGTTGTGTATGGACTACTTCGAGGAGAACTTCCTTAGTAATCTGCCTCAGCCTGAATTCAAATCCCTCTGCTGCTAGCAGTATTTTCATACAGGCGAGCTCAGCGTACTCGTCCAGTGTTAGCGGATGTGTCGCATTTGATATGATAAGAGTGTTCGGATGATGGCTAAAGATTGCTCAGCTAGTAAGCGTGTTATTGTCGTTGGCGCTGGCGCTGGTGGTATGATGGCTGCGGGGCGGGCAGCGGAGTCGGGGGCGTCTGTGCTTCTCCTGGAGAAGATGGAGCATGCAGGCAATAAGCTGCTCATCAGTGGCAAGACGCGTTGTAATCTGACCAATACCAGGGACCTGGACAATTTTATTGCCATGTACGGTAACAATGGGCATTTTCTGTACAGCGCCTTTAACCGATTCTTCAGAGATGAGCTGTTGGCATTTTTAAAGCGCTATGGCGTCAGGACAAAAATTGAGAGCGATGGTCGAATTTTTCCTGCCTCCAATGATGCTGGAGATGTGGTCAGAGCTCTCAAAACCTATATGGCTGACCACGGCGTACAGGTACGTACCAATGTCAGAGTGAACCGTCTGATGGTGGAGGAGGGATGTGTCCTAGGTGTCGGCACAGAGCACGGTGTACTCCCCGCTGTGTCCGTGGTGGTGGCGACTGGCGGCGCTTCATACCCCGGCACCGGCTCCACAGGCGATGGTTACAGGATGGCTGAGGCGGTGGGGCATACTATCGTGAAGCTGCGTCCCAGCCTAGTTCCGCTGGTCGTCCAGGAGACTCAGCTTGCCGGGAATATGCAGGGTGTCAGCCTGAAGCAGGTACGCTTGACAGCCTATCGATGCAGGGCGGACGAGATTCCGCTGTCCTCGTTTCCTACCAACGACTGTGGGCGTGGTACTGTGCGTGAGTATGCTCCTTATCCTGTTATTGAGAGCCGGCTGGGCAACATGATGCTAACCCATACTGGTATCGGTGGTCCGATTACGTTGCAGATGAGTCTGGCGGTGGTTGATGCTCTTGAAGAAGGACCAGTAAGTGTTGCCATTGACCTGATACCTGGTCACACTGAGAAACAGCTCCATCAGATACTACAATTAAAGTTCGCTTCTCACGGCAGGCAGAGCTGTCAACGTATCGTTTCCGAGATGCTGCCACATAGGATGGTGGCACCTTTCCTCGAGATAGCTGGTATTCCTGTGGGCAAACTTGCCAGCCAGGTGAGCATTACCGAGCGGAAGCACCTTGTGAGCCTGTTGAAATCATTCCGTTTCAATATTAAGAAGCCATCGCTGCTCTCTACAGCTATGGTCACTGCCGGCGGCGTTGCGCTCAAGGAGATAGACCCACATACTATGGCATCGCGCCTGGTTAAAGGGCTCTATTTCTGCGGTGAGGTGATGGATATCGATGCTGACACTGGCGGCTACAACCTTACTGCTGCCTTTTCCACGGGTTACAGTGCTGGTGAACATGCCGCTGCTTTTTGTATTGCTCCTGAAAAAAGCTGACGTGGTTTCTGGCATCGCGAGGAACGAAGTGACGTGACGATCCCTCAGGTGAGCCCCTAGAAATGCCTGTTACCAGTATGGCGGTTCATAACATCTATACCGAACTCTTTAAGACTCTCAGTCAAGGAACAAAGGGGAAGCCCTATCACATTGAAATAGTCGCCCTCGATTTTCTCTATGAGGATAGCCCCCAGTCCCTGAATGGCATAACCTCCAGCTTTGTCTAATGGCTCCTTAGAGTTTATATAATCGTCAATTTCTTTCGAAGACAGTTTCTTCATATGTACCTTTGTTTCCACTGATTTTGACACCGTTTTATTGTCATCTGTATCCAGGATGGTGAATCCGGTGATGACTGCATGAGACCTCCCACTCAACCTCGTCAGCATTTCTCTGGCTTCAGTTTCTGTGCTCGGTTTACCCATAATGCTGCCCTGAAAAACGATAAAGGTGTCGGCAGCGATAATGATGGCGTTTTTATGGTTACTGGCGACAGCCAGGGCTTTGTTGCGTGAAAGTACCCTGGCAAGCTCGTGAGGGTCTAGCCCGGAACTTATATCTTCTGCCTGATTGCTCGGCTCGACCTCAAACTTCAAGCCGATTTTCTCAAGCAGCTCTTTTCGCCTAGGGGAGCTTGAGGCTAAAATGATTTTTTTCATATCGACGATTATTCTAGCAAAATAGAGGGTGCTTACCAATGATGTACTATTTTTCTCCAAGCCCCTTGAAGTATTGCGGTAATGCGTTTAGAATTAACTTGGCTTTAGGAGGGTGTGCCAGAGCGAAAAAAAGAATTGGGAGGTGGATGCATGTCTATCTACATTATGCTCACGACCCTGACGGAAGAGGGTAGGAAAACCGTTAAAACAAACCCCGAGAGAATCAAGGAAGTCAATAAAGAAGTTGAAGCGATGGGAGTAAAAATTCTGGCTCAGTATGCCGTCATGGGCCCCTATGACTTTGTTAATATCCTAGACGCTCCCAGCAATGAGCTGGTAACCAAGGTCGCCATTGAGCTTGGTTCCAGGGGTACGCTCAAGACTATGACCTTACCGGCTCAAAAAGCTGACGATTTCATTGCCTATTTGAAGAAATAATCTAGACTATTGCACACCCTCCCCAAGATAGCTCTCCCCTTGTACTGTTGTTGTTCAAACTGGTACATAGGTTACACTTTAATCCATTACCGTAAAAAACGCCAAAAAATTAACATATTTTACATAAAGGCTTCCTTTAGGGTATAATACTTCATATAGTTCCAGTTTAGGTTATTACAAGCTTCTTTGAATCCATCCAGATTTATTTCAAGTATTGGATGACCAAACTCTAACTAAGTTAAGAAGAGAAGAGGTTATCCGATGAGTTTTCAGGATAGATTGCTTTATTGTTCCGCCTGTGGGGCTCAATTTACTTTCAGCGCCGAGAAACAGGAGTTTTTTAAGATCTGGGGCTGTACTGATGAGCCCAAACACTGCCCCTCATGCAGCCAGGCACGGAAGTCAACACGATGCGGAGCAAGCAGCTACAGCAACGGTACCCACCGCCAATTGTTTCGGGCAACTTGTGCCGAATGTGGCAAAATTACTGAGGTACCCTTTGAGCCTCGTGCTGGAAGACGAGTGTACTGTAGAGATTGCTATCGTTCAGTCAAACTGTATAGGTAGTGCTACCTCAACTCATTAAATCGTATCAAAGAGGTATGCGTATCCATAAATGCTCCAGATAAATTAATTGATGTGTTATGCCATTAGAAGTACAGCTCCATAAAGGTGAATCCCAGGATTCTCTACTTCGTCGCTTTCAGCGCATGGTGCAGGTGAGTGGAATTCTGCGTGAGGCGAAAGCTAACCTCCACTTTGTATCGAAGAGAGATGCTGCCCGTCTTAAAGCAAAAAATAGTGCCAGACGCAGAAGAAATCAGGGCAATACAGGAGTGCGCTAGGAAGTTTATACAAGGTCGCAACGTATATCGATGACAGTTAAGCAGTAAGGTTGAGCAATGTCACAAAGGGATTCTCATATGAATATCTACGTAGGCAACTTATCACTTGAGTTGACTGAGGATGAACTGCGGCAAGAATTCTCGGTTTTCGGACAGGTGGAATCTGTAACTATCATGAACGACAGGGACATCGGCAGCGGACAACCGTGTGGATATGGTTTTGTAGAAATGACGTTGAAGTCGGAAGGCAGTACAGCGGTTACCAGTCTTAGAGGTAAAACAATCAAAGGACGGATTATTGAAGTTGTTGAATCCCTTTGTGTTTCAGGTCGTACAGAAAGAGAGTCCCTCGATACCAGAAGAGGTAACCGTTTTAATAGAATAAAACAGCGAAGTATCAGGAGTAAGTTCCATCGCTTACCATAAATTGAGCATACAATACTTTATATTACACTACTAAGGAGTCTTAATGAGTTTTGAAATCTTTAATCTTCATCCGAGCATTATGTCCGGCGTGCGGGCGCTTGGATATACGAAACCCACACCTATCCAGGTTCAATCGATCCCTCCAATTATGAATGGCCGTGATATCATCGGCCTCGCCCAGACTGGAACCGGTAAAACTGCCGCTTTCGTACTGCCACTATTGCAACGTCTGCTGAAGGGACAGAGGGGGCAGCTCCGTGCCCTTATCATTTCTCCCACGCGCGAGCTGGCTGAGCAAACGTGCGAGGTTATTAGTAAATTGGGTCAGCAAACTGGACTGCGGAGTATCGCTGTTTACGGTGGGGTGAGCATGGATCAACAAATCAGGGGACTTCGTAATGGGAGCGAAATAGCTGTTGCCTGTCCAGGCCGCCTGCTCGACCACATCTGGAGGGGCACTATCGATGTGTCACATCTGGAAGTTCTTGTAATCGACGAGGCGGACCGAATGTTTGACATGGGCTTTCTGCCTGACATTCGGCGTATTTTGAAATGCCTGCTCAATAAGCGACAAACACTCCTTTTCTCAGCTACTATGCCTGATGATATTCGTCATCTGGTGCAGGATGTCCTGAACAATCCAGTCACGGTGCAAATCGGACGCGCTGCACCGGCAACCACGGTATCGCATACGCTGTACCCTGTGAAACAACATCTCAAAACTGCGCTGCTGATAGAAGTCCTGCGCCATACTAAAACGGAGTCGGTACTTGTTTTTACCCGTACTAAACATCGCACTGAACGCGTCACACAGCAGCTAAAAAAAGCTGGCTTAAAGGCAATTTCACTGCAGGGTAATCTGTCCCAAAACAGGAGACAGGCTGCATTGGATGGTTTCCGTGATGGCTCATATAAAATCCTGGTGGCAACTGACATTGCCGCCCGTGGTATCGATGTGCTGCATATTTCGCACGTTATTAATTACGATGTACCCGAGAGCACGGATGCCTACACTCATCGCATCGGCCGTACGGGACGGGTTGATAAAAACGGTGATGCATTGACATTTGTGACAAGTGCGGACACAGCTATGGTACAGTCTCTTGAGTTTATTCTCAAGACAAAATTGGAGCGACGAACGCTGCAAGGCTTTGATTATACGGCATCTCCTACTACGCCGGATACCCACTATGTCCGCTCTCCTCGTCAATCACAACAACGTATAGTTAGACACGGGCGGATTGGTAGCAATAGAACAAAATATGCAGCACAAAGTGCCTCTAAAAATTGACCTGCCTTCAATAATTGTGTTTGTATGGTTCTTCAAAGCTCCAAAATAGATAAGAGAGGCTGGTATCAAATCAGCGAAATACCAGTTTATTCCAGATAATCTTTTAGCTTGCGGCTGCGGCTGGGGTGGCGTAACTTGCGCAGCGCTTTAGCTTCAATCTGGCGAATTCTTTCCCTTGTTACGTGAAACTCACTACCCACCTCTTCCAGCGTCATTGGTCGCTCATTTTCCAAGCCGAACCTGAGAGTAACCACTCTCCTCTCCCGGTCACTAAGCTCAGAAAGCACTTTGCTCAACTGGTCTTTAAGCAATCCTCTTGAGGCAGCTTCAGATGGCGGTAGACTGGTTTGATCTTCAATGAAGTCAACAAGGCGGCTGTCTTCTTCTTCTCCAACCGGAGTCTCCAGAGATAGAGGATGCCTTGATAATTTTCGGATTTCAGATACCTTCTCCGAAGAAATAGCCAGTGCCTCACCTATCTCTTCATTACTTGGCTCATATCCGTATTCCTGCGCCAACTGGTAATTGGTTCGTTTTAGCTTGTTAATAGCATCTATCATGTGCACCGGGATACGAATAGTTCGGGCCTGGTCAGCTATTGCCCTGGTAACAGCTTGCCTGATCCACCATGTGGCATACGTACTGAATTTATATCCTTTTCTGTGTTCAAACTTCTCCACGGCGCGGACTAAACCAATATTTCCTTCCTGGATTAGATCAAGCAGTGGCATGTAACTCGAACCGTATTTTTTCGCCACGCTGACCACCAATCGTAAATTTGCCTCGATAAGGTGTCTCTCAGATTGCCCCGCAATACTTTTTATATTTCTGGCATGGGTTCTATAATACTCGCTTGTGGATTGCAGCTTTACCAGAAACTCGGGATTAATGGGATCGGTCACCATCCGTTCGATTTCATCCCAAGAAGTTTTATCTCCGATAATATCGAATAACTTCGAGGGCAACAGGCGACTATAAATAGACAGGTCTATTAAATCTTGCCAAACTTTTAAAACGATTGTTTCATTATCTTCAGCAATAGATTCTATTAGTTCCTCTCCAATGACGCCATCAATAATCAATCTCAGTTTGGGGTTGCGAATCGTGCGGTTAAAACCATTCTCAGGGGCAAGTCCGAGTCGGTGGACAAGAGTGTTGATCACGTAACGGACTGTAACCAGGTGATGCAGTAAATAGAGCATAGCATGAGCCTCCGGAGACACCCCGTCGATGTGCTCAAAATGAAGGCTCTCGATCCTTTTCAAATAGCGACCTTCTTCTATTTTACTGGCCAATGTCTTCTCTTCCATAGCAGTGAGCAATGAGACTCTTCCAATTCCTCGGAGATATATATGAATCGGATCGTCAAGCGGATCATACACATCAGGGATAAAATGAGGCACGGCCGTAGATTTGACTGCACCTGCTGGCAAATCTGTTTTTCCTCTGGCAAGGTCAGTGGATTCCTGTTTGTCTGTGCGTATCATATTGCTTTTCATAGTGTCTGCAACAATCAGCGGAGGAAGTAACAGCGAAATACAGAAGCTCGGCACCACCTCGTCTGTGTACAGTCTTCACAAGAGCAGACTCTGCTTAGCTTAGCCCCTATCGAAGCAACTCCTACAGCATACAGGCTGGAATTAAAGGGGTTCAAATGGTATCTTGGTGTTCTAACAACCCAACTTTATATGAATTAGTTGCGGAAAAGGGAACTATTTCATATAAGTATGATGATCCAACTTGAAACTCTCCCCTATACTATAACCTATATTCACTTCTTTTACAAAGCAGACATGAGATTTTTGTATTGAACGGAATCGTATAAAGACGAGTAAAAGGGAAAATTGGAAGGGCGCGTGCCCTTGCGTAAATTACGGCAAATTGCTACTATCATATCGGATAATTTGCTCGATTCAAGAGGTATACGCGCTGTAAAATGCCATCTTAGCAAAGTAGTTCAACGATGCGCCTGCTTGTCATACCGTAGCCTTGCTGCTCGTTTCCTTTGCGTTATCGGTATGCAAATTGCAGGACAAGCCATGTTTAGTTTATTCAGGCATTCTACTTTGATGATTATGAGTTGAACATAGTGAAAGGAGTAGCCAATGGCAGACAAATCCAGTGAAGTACAGGTATATAAGATGGGTGCCTGGTCGCCGGGACCGGGCTGTCATGGTGGTTGCGGGGTTAAGATATTCGTTAAGGATGGCAAGCTATTCAAGATAGAGGGAGATGAGAACCACCCCTATCTTCAGGGACGACTTTGCCCACGGGCTCTGGCGCTGAAACAGTATATCTATCATCCCGACCGCCTCAGGTACCCTTTGAAACGGGTAGGTGAGAGAGGCGAAGATAAGTGGCAGCGCATTTCCTGGAACGAAGCCTTCGATACTTGCGAGAGCAGGTTGCGGGAGATACGAGATAAATACGGCGCCGAGTCCATAGTCTTTGGTCAGGGCACTGGCCGTGACTCCGGCGGACCGATAATCTTCCTGGCATATGCGTATGGAAGCCCCAACTGGACTCTGTTCGGGCTATCGGGGATCGCCTGCTTCACTCCCAGATTAGCGGCAATGCATACTATTGAAGGTGATGCTACCTTCCCCGATGCCGCCCAATTCTTCCCTCTTCGCTACAATGACCCTGAATGGGTAGCGCCCAAATACCTAATTTCCTGGGCGAGAAACCTCCGCGGCAGCCAGTGCACCGACCACTATTTCACCGGTCACTGGGTGGTAGATATGATGAAGCGTGGCACCAAGCTGATAGTTATTGACCCGGTATGTTCCTGGGAAGCAGCCAGAGCTGAGCTCTGGCTGCAAATCCGGCCGGGGACCGATGGCGCTCTGGCTATGGGCATGCTCAATGTTATCATCAATGAAAACCTCTATGATAAGGAATTCGTGGACAAATGGACTCACGGCTTCGATAAGCTTAAGGAGAGAGTGCAGGAGTATCCTCCGTCAAAAGTTGCGGAGATTACCTGGGTACCAGAAGAAAAGATAATTAAGGCAGCACGTCTCTATGCTACCAATAAGCCGTCAGCTATTCGCTTCGGGCAGCCGCTCGATAGCAATGCTGAAGCCACCAGCGTTATCCATGCACTCAACTGCCTCTGGGCTATTACCGGTAATCTGGATGTGCCCGGTGGCAATGTTATCTGCTCGCCCCCCTTATGGTGTCACCATTTATCCCTATTCCACCCAGGAGGTCATCCAGCTCTACGGTCAGGAGTTTGTCACCAATCTGAATAAGAAACGTATTGGCGCGGACCGCTATCCACTGGTCAAAAACTTCCGAGCCTGGGCGTTGTCCGATATGGTCCTCGAACAGATGGAAACGGGAAAGCCCTATCCTATCAAAGGGCTGTGGTGCCAGACCAATAACTTTATGGCAAACACAGCACAGGACCCAAGACGGCATTATGAAGCTGTCCGCAAGCTGGAGTTCAACGTGGTCGTTGATACCTTCATGACTCCCACGGCTCAAGCTATTGCCGATATGGTGCTGCCAGCAGCTTCGTTCCCGGAGAAGGACTCCGTTTTTACTACTGGCATCCCCCTCAATGCCATCTATAAGGTGTTAACGGTCGATGAATGTAAGTCGGATTGGGAAATCAATTTTGAACTGGCGAGGCGGCTTAGCCCCGATGCAGTACCCTGGAATAATGTCAGAGAGCTTTTTACTACCAGGCTCAAACCCTCAGGGCTGACCTTTGAAGAGCTGTGTCAGAGCCCGTGGGCTCTGGCTCCCAAAGGTCATTCCAGCGGCACTGCACCCTATCGAAGATATGAAAAGGGATTATTGCGTCCTGATGGAAAACCGGGGTTCCGTACACCAACCGGTAAGATTGAACTCTACTCCACTGTTTTTGAAAGCTATGGGCTGGACCCGCTTCCCTATCACAAGGAACCTGTTGAAAGCCCGGTAAAAACCCCTGAAATCTGGAAGGAATATCCGCTGATTTTGATAACGGGCAGACGCTGTGGAGTGTTTTTCCACAGCGAACACCGTCAAATTCCATGGCTGCGCGAGATAGAGCCCGACCCGACTGTTGAGATGCACCCGGATACCGCAAAATCGCTGGGCATCGAAGATGGCGACTGGGTCTGGATTGAAGGTGTCAGAGGAAAATGTAAGAGGAAGGCTAAGCTTACTCGTGTCATGCACCCGAAGATGGTACATGCATTACACGGGTGGTGGCTGCCGGAAACCGATGGCAAAGCCCCCAATTTCTATGGAATCTGGGATTTAAACGTGAATCAACTTATACCTATGGGATGTCAGAGCTCTTCCGGCTTTGGCGGGGCGCCTACCAAGACCATGCTGTGCAAAATCTACAAGGTATAGCACTTCTATTTGCCATGCCTGAAATGGTACAATAAGCATTCGTTTATTGTAGAAACGCCTATTACCGCAGTTCATATAAGATATCGTCTTTTGGAGTGAGTTGATAGAGTCCAATAAGGCAAAAGGGGAGTTCAGGTAATGGTTGACCAGCTAGAACAGATAGAGAGAATTTTCCATCCCAGGTCAGCGGCTATTATAGGAGCCTCGAACAGGGAAGGAAGTTTCGGCCGTCTGTTTCTGGAAGGTTTTATGCGTATGGGTTTTAAAGAAATCTACCCGGTACATCCGCGCGAGAAAGAGCTGCTCGGCTTGAAGGCTTACCCCACTATAAAGGATATACCGCAAGAGGTAGACCTGGCGATACTGCTTACGCCACCCAGTGAAGCATTGAAATTAGTCAAAGAATGTGCCGATAAGCATGTGAAAGGTATTTTGTTATTCAGCGCCGGTTTCCGCGAAAAAGGCGAAGAGGGCAAAAAGGCAGAGCTTGAGATTGCTCAAATTGTTCGGGACAGTGGCGCCCGGCTTGTCGGCCCCAATAGTAACGGCCTCTATTCCCCATCAGCTCGCTTGCTTACTCTCCCCGGCTCGCAGACTGCCGGCGGTTTGCCTGTCGAAAGCGGGGCATTGAGCGTCTTTTCCCATAGCGGTTCTTTTAGCGATTATCTCACCCAGGTCCTCATCGGCAAAAACATCAGGTTCAGTAAGGTAATTAGCTGTGGTAATGAAGCAGACCTCAGCGCCGTCGACTTCCTCGAATACTTTGGAGCAGATAAAGAAACGAAAATAATCGCCGGATATCTTGAAGGTGTTAAGGACGGCAGAAGATTTTACCAGCTTGTAAAGACTATTTCCCGAGAGAAGCCTATCGTTATCTGGAAAGGCGGTAGTACGGAAATCGGCGCCAGAGCAGCTCTGGCCCATACCGGTTCCTTAGCCGGTTCCAAACTGGTCTGGGACGCCGTGTTCAAGCAGACTGGTGTCGTCAGCGTCAGTAGCTTCGAGGAGATGGTCGATTGTCTGTTAGCCTTCTCCTGGCTGCCGTTACCCAAAGGAAAGAGGGTGGCAATAATATCGGGTATGGGGGGAACTAACGTTGGCACGGCTGACAATTGCATCATGATGGGGCTTCAGATTGCCAGATTAAGCGAACAGACTACTGAGAAACTTACTAAAGTGCTACCTGCCTTTGGAACAGCAGTGGGTAATCCAGTGGATGTAGGTGTGGGGATGTTAATGACCCCGCAAATTTATGGTGACGTTATCAAAATATTGGCTGAGGATGAGAGTGTTGACATGCTGCTTGCCGTCACCGCGCCTGAGAGCCCGCTCAGCGTGAAAAGCATAGCCGACGCAGCCAAAGAAATACATAAACCTCTGGCCGTAGCGATATTCGACATACGGGGATTTGCAGAAGAGCAGACCCAGTTGCTGCTAAGCCAGCATATTCCCACGTATTCTGAAGCTAAAAGGGCTGCTATGGCATTATTCAAAATGGCTGATTACGCGGAACGTATGGCACAAGTTTGAAGCTAATGCTGGCATAAAATTAAGCAATAATTTTTAGATAGGATGAGCAGATGAAGAAAGAACAAGAAAATAAATCAGCCCTACCACACATTCGAGTCCTGGATTTAACTGAGGGTGGATGTATGCTCGGAGGCAGGATGTTCGGAGATATGGGAGCCGATGTCATTAAGATAGAGCCTCCCAGGGGAAGTCTTTCGCGCATTGCACCGTATTATAAGAACATCGCCGATCCCGAGAAAAGCCTCTTCTGGTTTGCCTATAACTCCAATAAAAGAGGCATTACCCTTGATATTACAAAGCCCGAAGGCCAGGAGCTATTTAAGAAACTAGCAAAAACTGCCGATGTTATCCTGGAGTCTTTCAGCCTGGGATATATGAACAAGTTGAAGCTGGGATATTCCGATATTTGCCAGATTAAACCGGATATCATTTATACCTCTATCACTCCCTTCGGCCAGAATGGTCCTAAGTCAAGCTACCATGCCAATGAACTCAGTCTCTGGGCGAGCGGAGGATTCCTGAATGCGTGTGGTGATCCTGACCGCGCTCCAGTCTGGATCGGTTACCCTCAGGCCATGTTTTTCGGTGGGGCTGAAGGAGCGATCGGTTCCATGACCGCCCTGTGGTATCGTCTGAATACCGGTGAAGGTCAGTTCGTGGATGTATCAATTCAGGAATCCACTATTTCATCGAATATGAATTCTTTACAGATGTGGGATGTGAATAAGGTGGAATTCCGCCGTGTCGGCGCTGTTTCGTTTGTGGCTGCTACCAGAGTGAAACAGCCGATATATTTTAAATGCAAGGATGGTTATATCATGATTCTGGCCCTGGGTGGTAACGACCCTTATACTACTTCTTCGGAACACCTTATTCAGTGGATGAAGGACGAAGGTATGTGTCCTGAATGGCTGGCTAAAGTAAACTGGTGGACCGATTATAACGCCGCTGTGCTGAAGCAGGATTTAGCCGATAAAGTCGGACAGGCTATCGAGGCATTTACGCTTACCAAGACGAAAGACGAACTCTATGAAATTGGCGCTTTCGGCAAATACAAGCAAATACTGATAGCGCCGGTCTCCAGCACCAGGGATATCAGTGAAGATGTTCAGCTTAAAGGCCGCAACTTCTGGGTAAATCTGGAACATCCAGAACTGGGAACGACCTTGCCTTACTGCGGACCTTCTGTACGTATGAGTGAAACACCTATCGAATTCAACAGACGGGCTCCTTTAATCGGGGAACATAATAAAGAAATTTACATTGACGAATTAAGATTAAAAGAGATTGAATTGAAAACCTTGAAAGACAAGGCGATAATCTAAAATCGAGAGGATTATGAAAATGGATAAAAAAGTATTTGAAGGAATAAAAGTAGCCGAGTTTGCCTGGGTAGTAGTGGGCCCCTCCACCTCCCGTTATCTGGCAGACCACGGAGCTACTGTGGTAAAAGTCGAATCTCATAAACGATTGGATACCAACCGCGTCAACGGGCCTTTCATTGGTGGGGTACCCTCACCTGACGGCAGCATGTTCTACGGCAAACATAACCCAAACAAATACTGCATTAGCATTGACCTGCAGAGCCCCGGCGGCAAGAAGCTGGCATGGAAGATGATTGAATGGGCGGATATTGTTACCGAGTCTTTTTCTCCAGGAACCATGGAGAAATGGGGAATGGGTTATCAGGATATCAAAAAAGTCAGACCCGATGTCATTTATTTCAGCTCCAGCATGCAGGGTAGAGGGGGTCCCCATACTGCTTATGCTGGTTATGGTCAGAATGCCGTCAACTTTTGCGGTTTTTCTGAAGTTACCGGTTGGCCGGACCGGCTGCCTTCTCCACCCTATGGCGCTTATACCGATTATGTAAGCTGTCGCTTTGCTGCTTTTGCTATTATGGCAGCCCTGGAATACCGTCGCCGCACGGGCAAGGGACAGTATATAGACCAAAGCCAATTCGAGTCTTCTATTCAATTTTTCACACCACCCATTATGGATTACCAGATTAATGGCACGATACTGGGAAGAAACGGGAACCGTTTACCCACAGCTGCGCCGCATGGGGTTTATCAGTGCCAGGGTGATGATAACTGGGTGGCCTTAGGCGTGATGGATGAAGAACAATGGCCGAAATTCTGCCAGGCGATCGGCAATCCGGACTTAGCAGCACAAAAAAACTTCGCTAATTTGGAGCAAAGAAAAAAGAATGAGGATGCTCTGGATAAAATAGTCGCCAATTGGACTCTCACGCACACCGCTGAAGAGGTAGAAGGTATATTGCAGAAAGCTGGTATACCTTCCAATGTAGTAGAGAAGCCTTCGGATATTTATAAAGACCCGCAACTGGAAAGCCGCCATTATTTTACCCCTATGGAGCATTCTTTCATGGGTTTGCAGAAATACGAAGCTCAGGCATGCTTTATTCTTTCTAAGACTCCACGCACTATCTCCATGCCTTCACCCTGCGTCGGTGAGCATAATGAATACGTCTTCAAGGAATTATTGAAGATGAGTGATGATGAGATTGCTGAACATATCATTGATGGTAGTATCACCACCGAAATGGAAGGCAAACTGACCACTTCTTTCTAATAAGGAGAGCAAGATGTTCCTGAATGAAATAGAAGCCATGCAATTGTTGACAGATGGCGGCATCAGCGTCGCCGAAACTCGACTTGCCACCTCGAAACAAGAAGCGGTTACCTTAAGCCAAGAAATCGGTTTTCCCGTCGTATTGAAGATAGTCTCACCGGACGTGATCCACAAGAGCGATGCCGGCGGTGTAAAAGTGGGATTGAAAACCTCAAGACAGGTGGAGCATGCCTATGACGATATTATAGCCAGTGTACAGCAGAAATACCCTGAGGCTAATATTCGTGGAATAGCCATTCAGCATATGGCACCCCCAGGTACCGAAATAATCATAGGTATGATCAAGGATTCGCTGTTCGGCGCTACCTTAATGTTCGGCCTGGGTGGTATCTCTGTGGAAGTCCTGAAGGATGTCTCTTTCCGCGTCACCCCTGTGACCAGGCAAGAAGCCGCCGAAATGGTCCGGGAGATCAAAGGATATACACTCCTTACTGGGTTTCGGGGTCAGCCTGCAGTGGACATTGCTGCTCTGGAGGAAATGCTGGTCAAAGTCTCGCAATTCATCGAGGCGAACCCACAGATAAAGGAATTAGACCTGAATCCTGTACTGGCTTATCCTGATGGAGTTATAGCTGTCGATGCCCGCATTAATGTAGAAGAGTCCCGGGTGGAATCCCGGGTCTATGATAACAGGAGTAATTTAGGGGAGCTGGACTTTCTGTTTTACCCGAAATCCGTGGCTGTAGCCGGCGCTTCCAATAATCCGAACTCACGCGGCTATGATTTTATGCTGCACCTGATTAACTTCGGCTATAAGGGTAAAATCTATCCTATTAGCCTGAAAAGCCCCGAAGTTATGGGAATAAAAGCCTATCCTACTCTGGACGACGTCCCGGATACCGTTGACCATGTCATCTATTGTATTGGCTTGGAAAATATGCCGGCTTTCCTGGATAGCTGCGCTAAAAAGGGAGTGAAGTCTATTCATGCCTTCTCAGCCCGCGGCGCCGAGACCGGGCGTGCGGACGCTATAGAACTGGAATCCCACATTCAGAAAAAAACCAGAGAGTATGGCATTCGCTTGCTGGGCCCGAACTGCATGGGCGTCTACTGTCCAGAGTCCGGCTTCAGCTTCAGTACCGACTTTCCTAAAGAAAAAGGCAATGTCGGCGCTATGATACAGAGTGGTGGTAGCTCTACTGATATTACCAGGTATGGTGCTCTGCGGGGTTTGCGATTCAGCAAGCTGTTGAGCTATGGCAATGCTATCGATATCAATGAAATGGACCTGCTGAAGTATCTGAGTGACGACCCTGAGACCAAAATCATTGTGGCTTTTATCGAAGGGTTAAGAGGAAATGGACGGGACTTCCTGGAGCTTGTACGAAAGACCACGGCCAGGAAACCTTTCATCGTCTGCAAAGGCGGATTGAGCCGGTCTGGAGCTAGAGTCGCCATGTCTCATACCGCTTCGCTCGCAGGGTCATCACTGGTCTGGAACACCGCTATCAGGCAGGCAGGCGGAATACCCGTCCGGGATATCGATGATCTGGTTAATGTGGCGGTAGCTTTTAATTTCATTCCGCCGATTAAAGGGAGAAGGGTAGGAACAGGTGGTAGCGGTGGCGGTCGTAATACCGTTTCCGTTGATGAATGGGAATCAAAAGGTTTCGAAGTTGTCCCCTTACCCCAGGAAATCCGTGAGGAATTCAGAAAGCGGGGCGCTCTGCTCTGGGACTGTCTGGATAACCCTGCCGACCGTTCCATCACCATTCCCGGCGATGCCTTTACCATACCGGCACTGTTAATGGAAATGGCGAAACATCCGAACTATGACTTCATCTGCGCCAATATCGCCGCCGAGGACCATCCGTATAACCAGGAAACGTTTGTATACTGGGTTGCCTCAAATGTTGATGGCTATATCAAACTACATAAGGAAAGCCCGAAACCATTCTTCGCTATTTGCAGCGACCGCCCGCTGGGAACAGCGGATATGGACCACTGGTTCTTCCGGGAAGTTGCCAAGATAAGAACCTGTTTAATTGAAGAACGGGTGCCGTTTTTCCCAACAGTGGATAAGGCAGCCGAAGCAATTAACGAGTTAATCTGGTACTACCAGCGGAAAAAATCAGTTAACCCCAAATAAAGAGGCGCAGGTCACTTCCTACCTCATAGTAATTCCATCTTTTACCGTCTTTTCGGTACAATAGCAAGAGAAGCGAAGGACGCAACCATGAAATACGACTTTGACAGAGTAATCGACCGCAGAAACACCGATTCGGCAAAGTGGGGAAAAGTAGAAACGTTATTCGGTGACAAAGATGTATTGCCGATGTGGGTTGCTGACATGGATTTGCCTATTGCCAGGCCGATAACCGAGGCTCTCAGGAAACGGACGGAACACCAAATATACGGCTATGCGCTGCCGCAGCCATCGACAATCGAGGCAGTGGTAAACCGGGTACAGAAAAAATACCAATGGAAAATCAAACCCGAATGGGTGGTATTTACCCCAGGAGTGGTCCCTGCCCTCCATGCCGCGATCAGGGCGTTCAGCCATCCCGGCGATGAGGTCATCATCCAGGGACCGGTCTACTATCCCTTCTGGTCATCAATAAAGAACTGCGGCTGCCAGGCAGCGAACAACGAGCTTAATCTTATTGATGGGCATTACCGGATGAATTTTGAGGACCTGGAAAGAAAGTTTCGAGTACATAAGGATGGCATGATGCCATTGCCCTCTCGTATCCGGCTGATGATTCTGTGCAGTCCCCACAATCCAGTGGGGAGAGTCTGGACTAAGGAAGAATTGACCAGGGTGGGGGAAATCGTATTAAAACACGGCGTCTTAATGGTCTCTGACGAAGTCCACTGTGAATTACTTTACCAAGGTTCCAGGCACACACCGTTTGCCTGTCTATCGAAGGAGTTCGAACAGAACTCCATTACCTGCATGGCACCAAGCAAAACGTTCAATCTGGCAGGGCTGAATGTCTCCTCAATCATCATACCTAACCGTCAAATCAGGGAGAAATTCAATGCTGCCAGGTTAGGCATTCAATCAAGCCCGAATGTTTTTGGGTATGTTGCCCTGGAGGCTGCTTATCGGTACGGTGATGAATGGCTGGAACAGCTGCTGGAATACCTTCAGGCAAACCTGGAATTTTTGATGGATTGCTTTGAAAAGAAAATACCGAAGATTAAGGTTATCCGCCCGGAAGGAACATATCTGGTCTGGCTGGACTGTCGGGATTTGTTCATGAGCCCTGAGGAGCTGAGGACTTTTATGAGGACAAAGGCTAAGGTGGGACTTGATGACGGATACCTCTTCGGAACAGGTGGGGCTGGTTTCCAGAGAATCAATATCGCCTGCCCCCGTGCTACGCTGGAAGAAGCGCTCCGAAGAATCGAAAACGCTATATCTTCAATTACATAAGCTCGCGTCCTTGTTTGAGATTATTCTTCACCTTCAGGGATGGTGACTCCCACGGAATAGCCCCATAGTATACTTGATAAATTGTGAACTTGTCTAAAAAGTATGAATTACACAAAAAGTAAAAAATCTGCACAAAAAGTCCACAAATTACACAGGCAAGTTCCAGCTAAAGTTACTGCTTATGTAGATGAAGGTATTAAGGAATTAGTAGAAGTATTAAATACAATTCCTAATGTTTGTACCATCGAAAGTTGTGAAGGTAACACTGTAATCCCTGCACGTGTTTTATTGGATTATGGGGTAAATTATGATACTGACGAATGCGATAGACACGCTCTAGTAGAATTTGCCGATATATTATGGGAAACAATTAAGAATTCGGAACTTGAAGGTAGTGTTCCTGCTGGAATGATAGAATGTGTCACTCTATCTTTAGAATGGAATCCTAGATACCATCCCACATTATGGATAAATGTTAAGAAGCAATATTTAAATGATTTAGTTAATATCCTACGTCCCTTATGTAACGAGTGCAGACTGAACAAACAGCAATCCAAGAGTTTGCATTAATAGATGAACCATCATTATGAGGATTAACAAACTTATATGTACTATGCAAAAGACGTTTACAAGGATGCTTGTGGTCGTGTTGAAAACTAATACACATGCAACGTCCTTGTGCAAGAGTAAGGATTCTACGTTTTTCTTCTACCTCAGTTCCATGTGGGACTTTAATAAAGTCAGACATATTTTACTTCACTCCTACTGGTCTAATTCCTGCCTTATCCTAACTATGTAGTTGTTGTCTATCACCCAATAAATATAAAAATCACAGAAATTATTATTGCGATAGCAGCCAGAACTAAGCTTACTAAAGCTATTTTATAACTTCTCTTTGATTCCGATTTTAATTTTAGCAGTATTTCTTTCTCTTCTGGTGGCATTTGTGCAACCCCATTAATGTATTCTGTCATTACTTAAATACCTCCCCCTTTTTCTGTGTTAATCCCATGAGCTTATATGATACATAAACCTAGTTAATATTTACCATTTGACCAATCATGCAATAACCACGACCGCACTGCTTTTCCTTGTGATTTTTTATGGTGATATGGGCAAAGGCAAATAAGATTATTAATGTTATTGTTTGCTGGATTATTGTCTATATGATGTATTTCCAGATAACTTGTTTTATCACAACCTTTCCATTGGCATCTACTGTTTGCCCTTGAAAAAACTTGTCTCTGTATTTCAACTGGTATAGGTGTACGGCTTTTTTTGCCATTTTTATTACTTTTCCTTAGTACCCTATTTATAATTTTCCAAGCTAAAATACTAATTGCACAAATAGCAGCAATAGTAATAATAATTGGTATCCAATTCTGTTTAATCCATGCAGGTAATAACGGAACTACATAAATCCCAAAAAGACAACCAAAGGCTATAATTATGAGAACTATATCTGCTGTTCTTCTTGATGCCGTACTTACCTTTTCCATTACAAAACGAATACCAACAAAAGCTAAGATAATGATGGCGATTACCGTTAACAGTATTGTTAGATTATTACTTATCCAATTAGAAGCACCTGGTATAAAAAACCATGCAATAAAAGCAAGGATTGCTATCAATATGATAATGGCTAAGAGTTGATTACTTCTCCGCATAATCCCCTAAACTGGTGGAGGTTTCCTTTTCCCTACATAAAACCTGGAGCAATTAAATCTAAACCATCAATATGTTGGAAATGCCTTCCATTATTAGTAGCTAATGAACATTCGTGCCTTATGGCACATGCAGCAATCCAACAGTCGGCATACTCAATAGTAAAACCCATTTTGTCACATTTACATTTAATCTCTGCCCATTTCAAACAAACCAAATGGTCATAAGGTAGTACTACATAATTTTTTAAATGATTCTCTAATTTAAAAATTCTTTGATTCCCCCACATAGCTTTGTAAGCACCGTAATATAATTGTGCAACTGTCATAAACGCCACAGCTAAACTTCTATGTGATAAACGTGGGAGGAAATAGGCAGCTTGCGTATGTCGATTAAAAATGTACGAAACTACATCAGTATCAACTACTATTCTATTGTCTGCCAAAGTGAATTTACCTCTTAATTACGTGAACTTCTTACTGCTTCAAAAAATGTGTCGAAGTCAGTGTCTTCAGGCCAATCGGATGCCATCTCGTGCAAATCACCTACAGGATAAACAGATTGTTCCCTAGCTAATTCCTCAAATGTTTTCTCTCTCCAAAATGATGACAATGGAACTTGTGGAATATCAGTAAGCGAAAGTTGTGCAATCGGCTCTACATCCTTAACATGTAATAATGCCATTTTACCAGTATCAAAATCATACTTGGCATCGCCTTTAGCCCTTATAAATTGTCTCGGATATCGCATTATTTGTTCTGCTATATCTTCATCAAATGTGCAACCGATAGGCTCTCCCGTTGAAGGTTGTAAGCGGCATCTTAATTTGTCTTCCTCTACATCTAACATCAATAATCTACCTTCAACTGTAGTATAAGAAAATTGATATCTATTAATTCTATTTATTATCTTTTCTCTTACAGATGACTCATATTTCAATTTTCGGTGTCCAAAGCTGCTATTTGAATTAATGTAGATATTATCTACTCCTCTATCAATAATTTTACCTGCATCTCGTAATGGTATTAATATACTTTGGTCAACTTCATCTGGTACTTGTTTGTCTTTAGCGATTGCGTTTATAGATACAATTAACTTGTCTGTAGCCTCTTCACCAATATCCCATTGTGGAAATTGTTGCCCATTTCTACGAAGGTCTAACCCTATACGGAAACATCCACGCCTGACTGAAACAATTTCCAATGCAGACAATATTTGCATTGCCTTGGTTGGTCTTCCCCTTTTTGTTGCAGTATCTTTTTGCAACGACTTGTGAATTAAGCGGTCAATAGCAATACTTATATTGGATATAAAAGTCGATAGGTCGTCAAATAGAATTGTATTGTTCCGAATAGCTGAACCCTCAAATTTAAAGCGTAGAAGCGGTTTTTTGTTGAAAGACTTGTTCATTTTGAATTTGCCCTCCTATTCCAGACATGATAAAATATCTACTGATGGAGGGTATTTTAAGCTAGTACCAATAACTTAAAATCATAATCAGAGCCTAAGACAAATAAAACTGTTCTTTTAACTGATATTATCAAAGAAACCCTACTATTACAAGTAGGGTTTTGTCATTTTAGCTTATTTCTTGGTTTCTTATACCGCTTTTTCTTCGGGATACGTTTTCTTTTACTTAACTGGTCTAATAGACTGAGAACTGATTTTGAATTATTCGGATTGCGTTCTCTAACCTTCCATTTCTGTACAGCATTAACTGTTACTCCTAATTCATCTGCTAATGCTGCTAATGTCCAGCCTTTTTCCTGTAGTTCGGCAAGCTTATCTTGTATTTCAGTCATTACTACCATACTAACATACTCTGTATGCTGTTGTCAATACGTAATAATCAAAAATAATTGCAATTTTTTCTGAAAATATACCCGAAACCTATTGACAAAACTATACAGTGTATGTTATTATAAATACAGAATAAAGTATGGAGTAGTGAAATGGATATATGGCAGGAAAGAGGAATAGCAATAGCTGAATCGAATCAAGTAGAGAAAAATAAATTAGGTTGGAAAGTGTCTTCACAATCTGGCAACGGAACGTATATTGTTAATATTGATAATGAACCATTCTGTACCTGCCAGCACTTTGAAGAGACTCATGAAAAATGCCAGCATATTTACGCTATCGAATTTATAGAGCAACAGGAAACAAGAGAGGATGGTACTACTACATGCACTAAATCAATGAGAATAACTTATAGCCAAGTATGGCCAGTATACAATATGGCTCAACGTAACGAGAAGAAAGAGTTTATGAGACTTCTATACGATTTATGCCAGACCATACCACAGCCAGAATATATTTTTGGCAGACCACGATTACCTTTATCCGATATGGTATTTTGTGCAGCTTTGAAAGTATATTCAACGGTATCTGGCAGACGTTTTATGACAGACTTGGAAACTGCTTTTGAAAAAGGTTATATCTGCCAGTTACCACATTACAACTCAGTATTCAACTATCTTGAAGATGAAAGCTTAACTCCACTATTAAAGAGACTGATTGAATCAACGAGTAATCCACTAAAGCATATTGAGACATCTTTTGCTGTAGATTCAACAGGGTTTTCCACTTGCAAATTTGACCGCTGGTATGATACGAAATATGGAAAAGAACGAAGCCAGAAGAAATGGCTCAAGGCTCACATAATGTGCGGTACTACCACTAATACAGTGGTTAGCATTGAAATCACGCCAAGTAATGTAAATGATTCTGTAATGCTTAAGCCGCTAGTAGATAATACAGTAAAGCGATTTAATTTAGCTGAGATAAGTGCCGATAAAGCCTATGCCAGCGATAATAACCTTAATATCATCAATGATGCAGGTTCTGTACCATACATACCTTTTAAAATGGGGGGTTCTACTGGTCGTGGTGTTAGAAAGTCTGGCTCTGCAATCTGGACGAAGATGTATCACATGTTCATGTTTCATCAACAGGAATTCATGCAACATTATCACAAGCGTTCCAATGTGGAATCAACATTTGCCATGATTAAAATGAAGTTCGGTGATGCCATAAGAAGCAGAGGACATGTCTCGCAAGTAAACGAATTGCTATTAAAGGTACTTTGCCACAATATCTGCGTATTGATACAGTCAATTTACGAATTGGGGATTAGTGATACTTTTTGGGCAGAAAATGCGGTTGCACAAAAAGCAAGTCAGAATTGACACTTTTTAGACAAAGTGATAAATTGTATAGTAAGCTTTACAATTAGTACAGTAAACTATACAGGAGGCATCGGAATGCAAATAAGTAAATTTCGTATTTACAAGGCGATCATAGCGGGCGGGCTGGGCATTGCTGTGGCAATTGCGATTGCTACTGACACCGCCATAATCGCGCTGGTGGCGGTTGTTGTAGCTATTGTACTTGCGTTTATTCTGGAACGTAGCAACAAAGAGATAGTACGGGATGAGCGAATCTCGCAGATCAGCGGGAAAGCTGCTTCTGCTTCTTTCTATAGCGTGCTTATACTGGCGGCAGTCGCCTCATTGGGCATCGCCCTTTTCCGCAGCCAGTTGCCGGAAAACGTTGTTTTTTTTGGTGCTATCATGGGCTATTTTATCTGTGTTGCATTATTACTGCATATGTGTTTTTACGCCTATTTCAGCCGGAAGCTATAGGGTGCAACAGATGAAAAACAGGCTAAAGGTATTTCGTGCCATGCACGACCTCACACAGGAGGCGCTGGCCGATCAATTACGCGTGACCAGGCAGACGGTCGTCTCCATCGAAAATGGTAAATACGATCCTTCCCTGCCGCTTGCTTTCCGTATCGCCAATCTTTTTAATGTAAAAATTGAGGATGTCTTTTTATGCGAAGGTGAACCGGGTGAATTTCATGGCTATCCACCCATGTCTAAAAAGTAAAGCCTATGTATACAGGGATACCATCTTCGCAGTTGTTACCCCATGAGGCCAAACCTATAGGCCCCTGGGTCGGGGGTCAGCCTTGGAGAGCCGTGGGAGACCTAGGATAAGCCGTATCGATAATAAGCTAAATTTCTTATACTAAAGCATGTAATGAGGTTTTATGTATCGGATGCAATGGATGTACGAAGTAACAACAAATTGATATCATAACTATAGAGGCTATTGGAGGGAGGTGCCGATAATGAGTAATCAACCCTCGGTATTCATTTCATCGAATGTCAAGGAATTTCGTGACTTACGTTCAGCAATAGCTTTTACTTTGCGTGAACAAGGATTTACTGTGTATCAATCCGAAGCATCTGATTTTGATGTAAAAGGTGATCGTTCTGCAATCGAAGAATGTTTTACTAACATTAACAATAGTGATTTCTACATACTAATTGTGGGCAATAAAAAGGGTAATCTATTTGAAGATGGAATTTCTATAACGCGCCAAGAATATAGGATTGCGAGAAGTACTTTTATGTCACTTAAGCGACCACGATTGTTCTTTTATTTACGCCGTGAAACTGAAATGGCGCTACAAAGTAATCAACATGATCTATCAACAACAGATATTGATGATTCAGACCATCTAAAATCATTTATTAATGAAATTCAAAATCCGAACATTGCTGGTGCCCCTAATTTTCTAACTCGTTTTTATGATTTCAATGACCTAATGCAATCTTTAGTTGTAAAGATGAACTTAGGCAGAAACCTTTCCGAAAAGCTAATTCGGTATTCTTTGTTATCAGAATTGCTATCAAATCTTGCACATATTTCAAATCGTAGTGGTACTAGCATATGGCTGCCTCATCATTTTATAAGCAAAGTAAGAGAACGAGTGAAGATATCAATAGCTGATATTGATAAATACGTTAATGTCAAGAGTGATTTGGCTTTATCATTGGGTATGGCACTTGTTACAAGGACAAGGGGAAATGATTTAAGTACAAAAATTATCAAAACGGCTCTAGACGAAGGGTTATTTTTAATTTTCGATCATACGACTGGTAGTCTAAAAGAATCTGAGTTGCATTCTGCTATCAGACAAATTATTGAAGATATCGAGTCATTCCGTACTCTCGATTATTCTGGATCGGGAAAAGATTGGAGTGCGGATATTGCTGTGGCTGTATCAGCAAAAAGGAAGGGAGATGCACTAGTAATTCCTTGCATGGACTTATCTTTGGCTTTTGCTTATTATGATCGATTGGAAAATATATTTAACGGACACTTGGCATTTTGTCGTGTATTACTTGGTTTGGATGAGCAAATAAAGCCGTATAAACGACAACCACTTACAGTTTGGGGAGATACTGAAGACCACCAGATGAGGAAAGAGAAGGTCTCGGAGGCGGAAATATCACATCTTATTCAAAACAACATATGGCCACTGGGAACAAAAGTCCCCAGAGACGTTTACGGAGCTAGCAGAGAAGAACAAATAAAGACTGTTAAAGATAAGATGCTATCGATTCTAGGGGAAGCCGGTATTGATAGTATTCAATTCAAGGAAACAATGGAAAAAGCTGCCATAAATTATTTGGATAAAAATGCGGTCGCTCCAGAGGAAGGTATTCAGAATTTAGATAATATCTGAATACTATACAATGAATTATTGTTCCTCTTTCTCAAAATAGTGACTGTATAGGATCCAAGTTCATTAGGTCACTCCAGAACTAAGCACTAAACTCCCGAGAGGTAAATGTACTGACCTCCAACAACGAAGGTCATCCTGGTTAGCCATTGGACTCTTAGAATGTCGCCTTTTTTCAGGTAATGTTTTAACTAATCCAGTTTAAGGCTACTGCTGCAGTCAGAAGAGGATAAGCAATAATTAATAAGAATACCGATATACCAAAAAGAATCCATGCTAATTTGGTTTTCTTTTTCCCAAACTCCTTGTTATCTTTGGTGCTTAGCCTATTTGACCAGACTGTACAGATGCCTGCAACAATGAAGAGTGTGAATGCCGAAATTAACCAATTTCCTACGTAATTCAAACATAGAATTGAACATATCCCAGCCAATACAAGCAAACCACCTACAATGAATATAACATATGATAGTATTTTAAGTGTTTTTCTTAATTTTTCTTGATTTTCTATTTCCATAAGTTTTTCTTGTCTTGATGTAACTATTCCCTGAATTAATAGATTAACAGAAAAAACTGCAAGTCCTATGCCAATGTTTTTAAAGTGTTCAGCTATAATTCCTATGAGTTCCATTCCACTGTCCCTCCTTTTATGCCTATTCTATCATCTAGTTTAGACATATCAATATAGATATTCTAAAAATGTATACTTGATGCAATTTTTCAAAGCAGCAGAATAGGGGCATGTTTTAGAAGGCATTATCCCCAATATTACATTCTTTCTTTGGGATTGGATGGTCTGTGATCGGCTGTATCGGGATAAACTTTGATATTATCCAAATATATGAGACACCAAACTTACTATTTGGCTTAGATCCACTACCATTTTATTTGCGTTAGTATCTATAAGCGATATAGGGCAATTGTAGTAGGCTTGAGGTCGCTTCACAGCGGGCGCCGGAAGTCTTGAATTAGGTGGTGGGCTCGGTAGGTTTCGAACCTTCAGCCAATCGTTAGACCATAAAACCTTGAAAATGAAAAAGCCCTCGGCGTTGAAACCGGGGGCTTCCTTTTTCAAGATTTGGTAGCGGGGGCTGGATTTGAACCAGCGCACGTGCGAGAAATCACACTTCGATTTTTACCAATTCCTCTTTATCTTTGATCTCAAAAGGTGTATTGAGCATATCTTCAGCGCCAATTTTTAATGATTCTATTAGCTTTTCCTTGCTCTTTTCCTGGGCGTTTACTCCTGGCAAATCAATAAGCCAGCCGATCCACCAGTCATCACTTTTTTTAATTACTGCTCTATATTGCATTGCGAACCCCCTTATCCATAAACGGAATATCCAAGTCCCGGCATATTTTTCTGGCAAGCTCATCGACAATTTCACTATGCCGCGGGACTTCAGTTCTACATTTCCCTTTCTTGTAGATACTATGTCTTCTGCCCTCTCTCAATAGAAAAGCGCCATTATCGATAAGATAGCGGACAAGTTCCTTTCTTTTCACGAAAGATGCTTACAACTATTTTTCTATATTATACATCGAGATGTAGGCAATTTCACAGGTAATGATTTCATGAAGTTAGCATCAATTCGGGCATAGTGCTTTTTATTATAGAAACGAAGGCAGGGCATTTCTGGTCTGCCTTTAATATACTAATAAGATAAGGTAGTCGGAGTCCTCCTTGAACTCCGAGATTGCCACGTCGCTTCGCTCCTCGCAATGACAATTGAGATTTGGTAGCGGGGGCTGGATTTGAACCAGCGACCTTCGGGTTATGAGCTCGATTGGATCAGGCGCTACCATCCTCTACTCAGCATCACATGTTCTCCACTGCTCGCCGCAGAGCGAGCAAATTGCTATGTGGCACACCGGATAAGGTCATGGAAATAGCAGTGGTGGCAGCGCTCCCTGATTAACTGATGCCTATGCTAAACGAGCAATACTAATCCAACCGCCCTGACAGCGTGAAGCATGGCATGGTCAGCCTGGATGTTGATCATTTGCAACGATTTCTGTGATGTTGTAACGTTAAGATTATCCACACTATACGGATAGTAAGCTTGCATGTTTGAAATAAGCATTGATGCCATTATTTTTTATATAGGCTCCTTCGGCGTGCGGTGGTATCACCTGACGGAGGTACTGACTATTGCATTGTTTCTGGGGTTTGCCGGTTATGAAGCCAGACAACTCGGCATACCTTTAAAACATATGTACAGGCTGCTGGCGATTGCCATTGCTGCGGGTCTTATTCTGGCCAAGATAACCGACATCATTGGCCGTCCCGAGTATTACAGTACCCAGCCGGAAAAAATGTTCAGTCTGGCGGGCATGCGTGTCGCCGGAATTTTCGCTGGCTTTTTCCTGGTGAAGCTGCTGTACTGCTGGAAATTCAAACTTTCCTTCTGGCGTATCAGTGATGCCATCGTACCCGGAGCAGCACTGGGGTATGCCATATTCAGGATTGGCTGTTTTCTTAACGGCTGCTGCTATGGGCTGGAATGCCCGGTGACGTGGCTGGCAGTGACGTATACCGGAGAGAACACCATAGCTCCGCCCAATGTACCACTCTATCCCGTCCAGCTCTACCAGGTACTGTGGGGCATAGTTACCTTTGCTGTACTATGGGTATTGAGAAGAAAATTGCAGCCGACAGGCTCGCTCTACCTGCTTTTTATTATGTTCTATGCTGCAGGCGATTTTATTATTCGCCTTTTTCGTGAGCCGGATGCCGTCCTCATCGGTATTCAAATTCAGCAGATAGTGAATGTCATCATGGTACTGGTGGCCATACCGCTATTGTTCATCAGGAGAAAACGATGGCGCCAAAATGGAATACTGAAAAATTAACTACTCGTGATGAAATATGATACCTATCCTTTACCGGTAAACATATTTACTAGCTGAAGAATTGTAAAAGGAATGTGGTATTGCTCTATTTCTTACAATATCCATGCAGGTTTGATCGGTAGAATTGGTCTTTTAGGTTAAAACTTGCAGTTGTTGTTGATGCTTTATTCAACAGATTACAGGCTTCTGATTTTTTACCAGCATCATACTTAAAACAAGCAGCCCTAAAATAGTCCTCAGCTTTTGTATCAGTATTGGTTTCATATCTGGCTGCCCATATCATGGCATCCGCAGCCTGATTACTATATTTAGCTTCCTCCTTATAGGAAAGATTATTATCATCATCATCGGCTAAATTCCAATAGCATACGACCATTTGTTTTAATATCTTATCTCTGATAGGTTGCTGTGCTTTATCGTCAGCAGATATCCATTTGAGTGCCTCGTTATAGTTTTCTGCAGCTCCTCTGTAATCCTCTTTTTTCTTTGCCGCATCTGCTTTTTGCTCGTAATCAGCACGTCGCAGGCCTCTTACTACTGTAAGAGCATCTGCCAAATCATCATTTCCCACTGTCCTGGCTCCTAAAATAGCCAGATCAACTTCTATCGGATTATCCAGATCCACTTCCATTTCGCTCTCAATATCATTTTCTACTGACCTGGTCGTGCCAGCTCTTGGGGCTCCTTCCCCACAGCATGAGGAAAAGTTCAGTATAAGCAAGATACTAGAAAGTATAGCCAGTACACTAAGGGTTCGGTTCATTAGCGATGTCCTCTTCATTTTCAAATTATTTTTTCATGGCATCAAAGGCAGCAAAGCGATCTTCTACTTGTGCCACACTTCTTTTGATGAATTCCTTTTGCGCGATTTTCCCAGTGCGGAAGGCATCAATGTCCGATGATTGCGCACCTGCCTTAATGATAATACGTCCTTTGCTGTCTTTTAGTACGACGGTAACATAAGTAATTCCTGATAGGTCGAGCGTTTTTATACCTGCTATCTTAACCAGTGACTGTACTGCGCTGGTGATAAAGGAGCCCGGCTTTGAGCCTACCTCCAGTTTCGCAAAATCGAGAGCGATGAGGAGTACCTGTTTTTCTTGAGTTGTCGGCTCGAAATAAATTCCCGTAACAGGTAATCCAGATGAAACTAGAAGAGCCTTTGTTTTGTCTGTCCGCTGATTTACTGCTTGCTGCGTGGTGTTAATCTGAGCTTCCAGATCACCGATAATTTCAGAGGTAAGGTCAGGTTTGCCTTCCCTCGGTATCTCTCTCCCGCTTCCCAGGGTAACTCCCAGGACTATCCCGACAACTATAATCAGGGCCACCCCGGCTGCCCCAGCTATTACCATTCGTTTTCGGTTTAGCAGTTTACTGGTTATATACAGGGAGCCAGCTTTTAGGACGTTGACTATTTTAGATGGCGATGCCGCTCTCGAAGGCGCAGCTACCGGTAGTACGCTGGCTATTTTAGATGGTACTGCTGCTCTGGAAGGGACAGCGACCGGCTTCTTAACTTCTGTGTCGATATCAGCCGAGGATTGAGCATTGATGAGCTTTTTAAGCTCCTGAGCTTCTACCTCAAGTGTATTGACCTGAGCCCGCATTTTTCGGTCGGCTGCCAGGTACTCTTCCACAGGCAGTTCCTCTATCTTGTATCTAACTTCCAGCCTGCGCAGCTCGTACGCAGAGGCCTCTATATCCCGTTGATTTTTTTCTAACTGTTTCTTGAGCTCGCCCTTTATCCCGGCTATTTCTGATAGAGCTGCGCCGAGCCTTCCATCATAGTCTGCTTTGACGGCAGTATGTTGCTCGCCGGTTATGGAACCGTCAGCTTTGAGCTTGTCCAGGTTGGCCAGGAACCCTCTCAATTTATCGGCTGTGGTGAGAGCTTCAATAAGGTTGGCCCTGTCATCAGTCATACCGTACCACCTGTCTACATACCTTCATTTGCAAGGGAAGAAAACCGCTGTTGGAAAACCGAACAAAGATGTTCTCTCTATACGATACTTCCTGTGAGCTGATTAGTCAATAGGCGTGGCCACGAGGCTGGATTTGAACCAGCGACCTTCGGGTTATGATCTCGAAATCTGCCGGCGTATAGCTCTCACAAAAATGCAGCAAAACTATTAGCCTGGCGTGCTGGTAAACTTTCTGCGGTCTTTCTGGCAGACTGCTTTGATGACTTTCCTTCCTGACAATGCATTAGCAAAGAGTGCTCCTGAAGAAGTCATCCACTGCCCTGCAAAGTAGAAGTTGGAGAGCCCCGGAACAGTCATCTCCTGTTCTCTGCCAAACAGGCTGGAAAGAAGGCTTGTTGTTTTATTGGGAGAGTTGGCAAACCCATGTGTTCCACCCATGAATCGCTCCCAGGTCATAAGTGTGGGCACATCGATTACCTCGATTTGACTCTTTATTCCTTTGAAGTAGCTATCGAGCACATCAATAACCTGCTCGGCAACCTTTTCTTTCTCTTCCTTATATCTCTGACGCTCTTTGTACAGCTTCTTCCAGTAGGAGTGACTGGAGACAAGCTCGACCTTTATGACTCCTTTGCCTGAGGGCGCCATGGTCTTATCGAATCCGTAGATTTGCATCTCCAGGCTCTCGTTCTCATGGTGGGCGATGGTAATCGGCTTATCCAGGAGCATTACCAGAGCGGATGACTCTTGAGAAAGGTCTCTGTTGACTCCAAGGAATACATGCACTGCCCAGTTGGTCACATCTGTCGGCTCCTCGCAGTACATTCTGAGACGGTTGTTCATGTAGTTGCCTTCAAGCATATTCGTGAGCGTCTTTCGCCCATCGGTATTCGAGATAACAATATCCGCCCGGTGTTCGCTGCCATCGGCAAGTCGTACTCCTACTGCCCGCCTGTTTTCGACCAGTATCCGGTCGACCTTCTGGTGGTAGCGCACCTCTCCTCCGAGTTCCCGGTACCGTTTCTCGATGGATTTGGCGAACCCGATTGAGCCACCCGCAGGCCACTGAATATCACCCCGGTAGCCGTGAGCGTGTCTGGCCACATGCACAAAGAACGGTACAATGGGAATTGAATACACCAGGAGAGCGAAAGCCTGTTTCAGAAAAGGGTCAGAAAACCGCCCGGCAAATTGCTGCATACTGGAAGCAAACCATTTTAACGAAGTAATGAGTGTGGGGGCGACCTCGATTTTCTCCCGGGCAGTTCCCAGCATCACTTTACCCCAGAGGTCGTGTTTGGTTAAATGTCGAATGGCATTAATGTATTCCCTGATAACTTTAGAATCGGCAGGTGATAGCTCATTGAGATGCTGTTCCAATCTTTCCAGGTCGTAGTAGTCGTGAAAAAGCTTACCCTCAGGAGAAAGAACGCTGACACATTCATTGGTACGTACCAGTTCCCGCGGCATTGCTCCAAGCTCATGCCAGAGCGAATAAATTTTTGTGCTCGGGTCGCAGCCGAAAAGGTGGTGTATACAGGCATCAAAGGTATATCCCTGGCGTTTCCACGACGTGCATTGACCACCGGGCAAGGTATGCATTTCGAAGATCTGGGTCTGGTATCCATTCACCTGTCCATAGATGCCGGATGTCAGCCCGCCCATGCCTGCGCCAATGATAATAATCGACTTTTTCTTCATACTACTGAGGTTGATGCAATACCCTGTACTCGACCCGTATCTCCGCAATTGTACCACTTTTGCTATGTAGGAGTTGTTGGAATGGTGCGCTGCAGCGGGATATATCTGCGGTTGGGTAATCCATCAAAAATGATATGTCGTGGACTATTTTCCCGAAGCGGTGAAGATTAGTTTTGGGGATAGAAACGATTTGTCTTTGGGAGTATAATCGCCAGCCTCGGTGCTTACAGACAGCTTGCTCAGGCTGGCACCGTCGTAGGCAACGGCATTCTCCAGGCTGAAGTCATAGAGTTGCTGTTCCCAGCCCTGAACCTGGAATCGTACAATAACGATGGGAATATCCCCATTGATACCGCTGCTGCTTACCATTGCCACTAGTATTCTGCCCGGGGTATCAATATTGTATTCGATAAGAGCGTTCCCTTCTGATGTCACTTCGGCGACATCCAGAGCAATAAGGGTGCTGTCATCATAGACCAGCTCGAAGTAGAGACTGCCGACATTGGCAGCACCTTCAACATCTATAGGTATCATTACCTCCTTGGGCTCCCAGGGTTTAAGTAAAAAAACTGCCAGCAGGACACAAGCCACAACCACAACAGACCCTCCGATAATTGCCAGCCGTTTTTTGCCTGACATTTTGCCTTTTGTTTTGCCGGCAGCCTTCGGTGCTTTCGCTGGTCCCTTTTGGACAGGAGGTGGTGCTGGAGGGGTGGGGGCGGGTAGTTTCTCAGCCAGAACAGCGAGGTCGGCGGAAGACCTGGCGGCAATAAGCCCATTCAGTTCTCCGCTGAGCTGTTCCAGACGTGTTATGGAAGTCTGTATCTTTTGCCTGGAGCTACTGTAGGAGTCCTCGCAAAGCTCGCCGATTTTGTATTTTACTTCAAGCCTGGTCAGCTCCTGCTGATAGGTCTCGTGTTCCTGGTGCACCGCTGCGAGCTGCCTGCTGAAGTCCTTCTTGAGCCGCTCTATCTCCAATCTGGAGGAACTCAGCCTCTGTTCATACTCTGCCTTCATACTGGAATACATATCCGGTGTGAGCGAGCCGTCGGCTTTGAGCTTCTCCAGATTGGTCAGGAACTTTTCGGTATCTTCTTTTCCAAAGAAGGCTTTTGCCAGGTTCTTTAGTTCATCAGCCATCTCTATACTTTACTCCAGTATCCTGTTACAGGTACTCCAGTTCACTGCTGTACATCTGGATTCATTTTTTCTTGACTGCCAGCTTCAGAAAGAGACGGGCATCCGTCATGTCGACTTTACCATTTTTATCAGCATCCAGCTTCGAATCAGAGGCCAGTTTCCCGTCGGCTATTTTCAATGCCAGCAGTGCCATCAGCTCACTGGAAGTATTGGCATCAATGGTAATGGGTATGTTCCCACTCTTTACCGGGGGTGTGGTAGCCGGGGGAGACGTTGTTACAGGCGGAGTCACCGGTGGAATCACAGGTTGTATCACTGGTGGTTGTGTAACCGGTGGGGTAGTGTATGGAATTACCGTTGTAGGGGGTGGTGTTGGCATCACCGTGCCAGTGACCGTAAAGGAAGTCGTATCTGCCTTGACCTGGTTGAAGCCTGAGCCTTCCAGCCTGACCTGCCATAGGCCTATGTCACTCTGGTCTGCCGTTCCCAGAGGAAGAGTTTGTGTTGAATTTGTTGGCAAAGATAATTGACTAACAGTGGGTCCACCTGGACCTGTCAGAGTTAATTTTGCCTGGCATTCGACGGAAGCATGCAGGTAGAGTATTACCTGTTCACCTACCTTGTAGGACCCGCCTGTTTTACCTTCCCCCTGTCCACCCTTGCTGGTCCAGACGTCTACACTTAATATAATTGGCTTGGCACTAACGCTGGTAGTCGGGAACATACCGATGCTTAAAAAAATGAAGAGAATTGTTATTGGAATAGAGAATTTTTTCATTCCTGGTTTCCTTGCTAAAATTATACCTTATAATACCAGATTAACCTCGCTGACTATGATGGGTGTTTTTCTCTCTCATTTGGTTTCTGTCTCTTTAAAAAAATCTTCATCCAACCTAAAATAAAATCTAAAGACATGAGAACATTGTAGTATATCATTACTCGTATCCAAAGTAGATTTACTATGTGCCTCATCCCAAGTTAGCTGCTTTGTTTGAGATCTTAAGTGACCTGTTTTTATATCTCTGACGTGGGCCAGAACATAAATAACTTCTCCTTTTCTTATTTCAATATAGACTTCTGGATTAGGTTTTCTACGGTCTTCGGTATAATTTGTAACCTGCCACATATTTCTAAAGAACCCATACGATAATTCGAGTAAATCTCCACCCACGAATACCGAGCGTCTTATACCACTCTCATCATATCCATAAACAGATGTATCTGTGGCTGTCCAACACTTAACTCTAACAGGTTTTTCTTTCGCCTCCTTCACTCCCATTGCGCAGGAAGGTATAAACCTGTCCATAATGTCAGAAGCGTCTTGCTTAGTGCAGGAAGGAAAAATCATTAGCAGTAAAACCAAGAACAGCACAACTAAGCGAATATTTCTCACGTCAAACCCTATGTGAAAAGATGTAGTTAAAAGGCAGTATATGGCAGTGAACTAAGGTTGTCAATACTCTAGGCATACTTTATGTTTGGGAGAAGGGGTAATAAAGTGCTGGAAGAGTCACTCAGTTAGAAACTTGTAAACGAGGTTATTGAACTCTTCGACGTATTCCCGCTGAGGGGCGTGGCCGCAGTGGGGGAATATATGCAATCTGCAATCCGGTATCAGCTTGTATGCCCTTTTTGCCTGTGAGACAGGTAAATAAATGTCCTTATCTCCCCAGACTATCATCGTCTTTGGTTTCAGTTCCGGCAGGCGATTGAGGAAAACCCAGTCATCTGCACTGCTCTCAGCGTAGGTGAACTTCCTCTCTTTCCCTGCTAATCTCCTGATGCCGCTGGTCAGTTGGAGAATCAATGTGCCCTTACGGCTGAGCTCTCCCAGTCCTCCACTGTTCACCAGCATGAGCTTCTTCACCCTTTCGGGATAGTCGAGGGCAAAGGAAAGAGCCCCCATACCACCCATAGAATGTCCCACGAGGTGAACGAACTGAATATCCATGGCTTTCAGGAAACCTTTTAAGAAGTCGGCACCCCAGGAGGGAGCCACTGGCAATTCTGGCATCTGGCTGAGACCGTAGCCTGGCAGGTCGGGAACATAAACTCGAAAGCTGTTGGATAGAGAGCTGATATTCTTTTCCCACTCATGCCAGTCATTGGCAGCACCGTGGAGGAGAATAACCGGCTCTCCTTCGCCCAGACATTTATAGTGGATATCAAGCCCCTGCACCTTCGCCCAATAGCTGTGAAAATCCGACATTGCAGTGTGTTCTTCTTATCCGCCTGAGCTCCTGGAAGAGTCTACGGGTGCTTTGTCGAAATAGAAGGCAATACCGAGCAGTCCGGGACCTGTATGCACCCCCATGACCGGAGTGAAATCACGGACATAGATTTCAACGCAGTTAGACGTTGAAGTGATATGTTCCTTGAGTTTCTCAGCTTCCTGGAGGGCATCGCTATGCAGTACGATGGCATGCATCGGTTTCTTATCGGTACGTTCCAGAACTATCTCGCTGAGGCGTTTAATGGCCTTTGCCCTGGTTCTGACCTTGTCCAGCGGGATGGCTCCTCCTGACAGTGGCAGAAGCTCGAAAATTGGTTTAATCTCGAGTAACTGGCTTGCCCAGGCGGCGATATAGGGGACCCGGCCTCCCTTTGCCAGGTAACGGAGCGTGTCGATAAATGCCACGAGGTGAACTACGGGCATTGTCTTATGGGCAGCATTGAGTACTTTTTCTAGATTTTCCCCCAGCGCCGCTGCCCTGGCTGCCGCCAGCACCACCAATCCCTGAGCGCCGGCAGCGGTACCGCTGTCGAGCACTTCGATAGTAGCCTGCAGCTTTTCTCTTCCCATCTTCGACGCAGCCATGGCGGAATTAAAAGCGTGGGTAAGTTTGGCAGAGGGAGCAATTATCAAGATAGCTCCGGCTCTCCTGGTGGTCTTTTTAAGAACTTCAAAATAGGTTGCTGGTGATGGCGCTGAGGTGGTGGGTAGTTTGTCAGCATTGGCGAGAAGCTTGTAAAAGTCAGAGGGGCTCATGTCTACCCCGTCACGATATACCTTGTCTTTATAGATAAATTCCATGGGTACAACGTCAATCCCATATTTCTCTACCAGCTCGGGGGGCAGGCACACTGTGCTGTCGGTGATAATGGCTACATCCGCCATGCTTGTATTTTCCTTCACACGCTTTGTTGACTACGTGGCTGTCTGAACTCCCTCGAGCACTTTGCTGCTCCTATTTTGCCACGTTTTAAGTACGAACTAACTAAAGCACATTGTAATGCGAGGCATATTGAATGTCAATGGAATGTAGAGCAAGTGGGACACAGGCTGGGAGGGGATTCCCTTGCTTAAAAACAGGTCTTTACTCTATTGATTTGAACATGTTCCGATGCTATCATGGCGTTAGCTACAGGTAGTAATTACAGAGGCAAAGGGGGGTTGACGATGATAGCTGAGAAGGTTCTTAAAGAGTTTGCGCTTTTTGACGGTCTGGATGCCAGCAAGCTGGCAAAGATAGCAGAATTTTGCCATGAGCGTACGTTGAACGACGGAGCACTCTGCTTCAGCCAGGGCAATCAGGCTACGGAATTGCATCTATGCCATAGTGGTAGAGTTGATATCGTGGTCAGAATCCATGAACCCTGGGGCACAGAGGTTGTCGTCCATACTGCTAAGCCTGGCGAGGTCTTTGGCTGGTCTGCCCTTGTTGGTCCCTATCTTTTCACAGCATCAGCAAAATGTACAGGGAAGGTTGAGGAGATTTATCTGAAAGGTGTGGATTTGCTCAAGTTATTCGAGAAAGACCCTGCTACCGGCTATATCATAATGAGAAATTTAGGTATGTTGATAAGTTCGCGACTTACCGAAAGCCGCGAGAAGTTGACCAGGGCAATAGCTGCCTCGACGAATAAGGAGTGGTAAGGAACGGGATTACTTAAGCAGCAAATCGTATATTCGCCATCTCTTATAGTATTTTGCGCCAAACATCTGGACAAGTTTGATAATTTGGTCATTGTCTTCCAACAGCAGTGATGCATCACAGCTGAAATAATTTTTTTGCAGCCATTGTTCTACGATTTCAGCAGTAAGGATGGCTGGAAGCCCCGTCATTCGATATTCCGGCTTAATACCGAAGAACATACCTCGTAAATGTGGTATTCGGCGGCGCATCAAAAGTAGTCTCGCTACCCGCACCAGGTCTGAATCACCATACCAGCGCCATCGGGGACGAAGGGCAAAATTGGGATCGGGGATAACTCCCATAACCGAGGCTGGTTTGCCATCAATATAGGCAAAACGTACCAGAGCTGGGTCGATTATGAGACGCAGGGTATCGGCAATAGAATCCGCTTCTTCATCTGTTAAGGGCATAAAGCCCCAGTTTTGCGACCAGGCTTCGTTGTAGATATGGACGATTAGTTGAACCTCAGCCCTGAGTTCCTTAATATTTACGGCGCGGCTTTCATATTTAATGAGCTTGCGTGCAGTCTGCGCCAATCTCCTGATGAACTTTAGTTGAGCGGTATCCCTATCTGCTATATAAGCAACGTAGTCTTTTGCTTTCTGGAATCCGTAGCGTTCAATAAATTCCTGATAGTATGGGTAGTTATGGGTTAATTCTACAGTTGGCGGATATTGAAATCCATCGATAAGAATACCCTGGCGTTCATGTGTAGCATTAGAGTATTCCCCCGGTCCCCGCAGCACTGTCATGCCACGCTCCACCACCCAGTTGCGAGCATGGTCTAAGAGGGTGCGTGCCACGTCGTAGTCATTGACCACGTCGAAAAATCCGAAAAAACCAAAAGAGGAATGATAATGCTCGTTATACTCCCTGTTCACCGCTGCTGAGATACGACCTGCGGGTTCTTTTCCCCTCCATGCCATAAAATGGGTTACTTCCGCATGCCGATGATAGGCATGATTTGGCGTCAGCAATCCTTTCAGCCCCAGCAATTTATTGCCTAGCAAATCTCCGTTAAGAGGTGGCGTCCAGCAGGGGTCTCCTTTGTATAGTTTCCAGGGGAATTTAACGAAGTCCTTTAACCGGGAATCTCCTAGCGGAATCTGAGTGATGGTCAATGCTTTGTCAGACATTATTGCTCCTTAAGCAGAAAAGCAAAGCCTTTTTAATCGATTTCATTCCTGCCTCCTGCTCCCGCTTTTGTGGTGGTAAGCGCTATTATAGCATTTAGCGTAACAGAAAACCCCAGGAATTGCTCGCTTAAATAATATTCCCCTCCCTGCAACGGGAGGGGAAAGGTTGGTATGATACTCTGATATAAGCTGTCGCAGTTCTCACTACACTGATAACGTCGATGAGCTTCTCTGCGTTCTTAGCCTAATACTCTATAATGACCCTTATCATAGTAATTCTCCTTTCAGGCTGATGTAAATCATTCGACTAAGAGTAGTATAGATTCTTCTGGTGATGTTAGCTATTCGAAAGCTTACAATGAGAGAATTTTCACACTATGCGAAATTTCACACCTTGTACTATCAACTACTTCTCAAGAAGTGCTAGAATTGTGAGGAAAAAGTTAATAGTTCACTGGTGTTAAGGGGAATGGAATTCCTAGTGAACAATACGTAACTTCGAGAAGGGGGATTTAATTATATGGCATCGAAAGTGAAGCATTACCCTATGTACTATCGCGGCGTGAAACAGGTCTGCTCCAATGTGCCGCCCGGATCACCGATATATGCTAAGGAAATAGCGGTGGGCAATCTTATCTTTGTTTCCGGGATGACTGCACAGGACACGGAGACCGGTGTGGTCATGGTACATGATATATCCAGCCAGATGAATGTGGCATTGACTAAAGTCAAGATGGCGCTGGAGGAAGCCGGTAGCTGCATGGATAATGTCATCAAAACGCTGATATTACTTAAAAATCCGACTGACTATACCGTGATGCGCCGCAGCGAAGTTGAGTTTTATCAAAAACATGCGCCACTTCTTCTGGAGGAGCCACCGGTGAGCACTCTCATCCATGTACCCCAAATCGGCAGCGGGCCTGAATATTTGGTAGAAATCGAAGTGGTAGCTGTGGTATTGAGAAAAAAGTAGCACAGCAAAAGGAGGTTACCATGAATTATGGTCAACTAATAGAACTGGTAAAGCACAGAAGGAGCGTCCGTAAATTTAAGCCGAATCCGATACCCGATGACTACGTTGAGAAAATTATCGAGGTAGCTCGTTGGGCTCCATCAGGTTTCAACTTACAGCCATGGGAATTCGTGGTGGTGAAAGAAAAAAGACTGAAAGGCAAAATTGCGCACATTGTCACTGAATGCCGTGCTCGCCAGATGAAGATGGAACCAACGAGGGAAAAGTGGCAGGGATCTGCCTGGAAACCACCACTCACGGAGCTGGCAGAGTTCAGTGTCGCTCCAGTGTTTATACTCCTCTTCGGTGATACCAGAACCAGGGCGGGATTGCCTATGTATCTAAGATATGACGACCGACAATTCGAGTCGACGTTTAACTCAGGACTGGCCAATGCTTTCCTCTATATGCATCTGGCTGCAGCGAGTCTCGGACTTGCTTCGCAGTGGGTATCCCAGGTTTGTGACCCAGTGGTGCATTGTTTGATAAAGGACTTTCTGGGAATACCGGCAGATATGGAAGTCTACGATATGATGGCGGTGGGATATTCTGAGGTGAAGCCAAGACAAAAGCTGCTGAAAGGTAAAGAGAACATGATTCATTACGATTACTGTGGCGAAAAAGATTTTAGAACTGATGAAGAAGTCAAAGATTTCATCAAGCGAGTCCGAACCTGGACTGTGGCTGCTCATCGCTGGAAACCAGGCAATAAGACGTAGAGTATCTCACCCTGCTCAAGGACAATAAATACATTTGCACCCTGGCATGCTGTAGTTAAGGGTGATTTCCATCTCTTTTATCGCCTGTGGTACACTATTGAGCGTTATGCCATTCGAATACTGGTGATGTATATTCCCGAAAAATTCCATGCAAGCCCATATAATCAGATAGTTACCATATTGTAAGGAGTTATGATGAACATTATTGTCTGTATAAAACAGGTACCTGACCCGGAGTCTCCAGCTTCAGCTTTCGAGATTGACAGTGAAGCCAAGCAGGTCAAGTTAAAAGGAGTGCCTCCAGTGCTCAATCCCTTTGATGAGAATGCACTTGAGGCTGCATTGCGGATTAAAGGTGCTCATCAAAGTAAAATAACCGTGATCAGCATGGGAAAAACTCTGGCTAAGCCGGTGCTGAGGAAGGCTCTGGCTGCCGGCGCAGATGAGATGTTTCTTCTGGAAGATGCCAGTTTCGGTGATTTAGACAGTTACACCACGGCTTTAATACTTGCTGCTGCTATTAAAAAGATTGGGGCATACGATATTATCTTCACCGGCAGGCAGGCATCAGATACTGATGCTGGTGTTGTAGGCTCGGGTATCGCCGAGCTCCTGGGTATTCCAGTCATTACTATTGCTCGCAAAGTAGAGTTAAATGACGGAAAGCTAAGAGTGGAGCGAGCGCTCGCCGATGGTCATGAAGTAGTTGAAACATCATTACCAGCCCTGGTCACCGTAAGCAATGAGCTTGGAGAGTTGCGTTCTATTGCTATGAAAGAGCTCATAGCTGCGCAGAAGATGCCGATGAAAACGATCACGGCTCAGGAACTCGGAATTGAACCTCTATCGAGCAAGCGAGCTACTTTGCTCAAGTTGTTTATCCCCAAGAGAGAAGTGCACTGCGATATTATTGGAGGTGGAACGCCGGAGGAAGCAGGCGCAAATCTGGCTATAAGGCTCAGGGAGTCCCAACTGATTTAGTAATCAGCAACGCACCGAAGAACAATGCTATATCCATGATAGTCGCGGCTCATTTTACGTCAATGTTCGCTTAGCTATTTTTTTATTGTGCCGTTTTTGAAGTGGATGAGGCGGTTGTTGGCTTCAGGAAGATGGCCAACAGAATAGCAACAATAGAGACGCAAATACCCAGCAAAAAGGCGAAGTGGTAGCTGCCAGTTACATCGAATATATAACCAAATAGTGCAGGTCCAAAAGCGGCTCCGACGCTGAAGCTGAAACATAAAATGCCATAAATCAGGCCATGGGACGCTAGCCCAAAGAGCCCTGCCACGAGAGGTGACTCCTGTGTCCCACACGTTCCCAAGCCAAGTCCGAAAATAGCGGCAAGCAGGTAGAATATCCATACTTCATGGTTCAATGTCAATCCCACTATAGCCAGTGATACCAGTACGATACCGATAATAAAAGCCTTTTTATTACCAATTTTGTCGCCGATACTGCCGAGTACCATCTGTCCAATGATGCTCGCTCCTCCAGCGGTGGCTAAAATAGCAGCGGCACTTGCTGCTGAAATTCCCAGGTCGGTGGCATACGGCGCCATGTGCACTTGAATAGCGAGAATGCCAAATCCATAGAAAATCATCATAGTAAAGAAAATCCAGAATTGCCTGGTGCGCACCGCCTCCTTAAGTGAAAAGGCTTTGGTAAGCATCTTCAAGCCTGGATTTGCAGTGGTGCTTTTACCGTATACTACCTGTCCCACCTGTACGGGGTCACGTTTTAAGAATGGGGCAGCCACTACCACCACTATAACAGTTATAATACCCATGAGCAGACAGGCTGTACGCCAATCGTAAACAGCAATAAGCTGGTTCATTATTGGAGGTGTTAATACTGAGCCCACGCCAGAACCTCCGATAATAATACCGGTCATCAAACTCCTTTTTTGGACAAACCACCGTGAGACCGTAGACAGGAGCGGCACCCAGACGCAGGTGCCAATACCAGTCAGCACTCCGTAGAATAAATAAAACTGCCAGACAGTTTGAATCTGTGAGATGAGCATATTGCCGATAGCGGAAACTAAACCACAGATTGTCACCACTAACCGGGGACCGAACCTGTCATTCAAACCTCCAATAGCAATAGAAAGGAGACCACCTATAACCAGGGAGAGTGAAAAGGCGCCTGAAGTTACCGCTCTCGTCCACCCCATCTCTGCTATCATCGGTTTAAAAAGGATACCAAAAGAAACATGCAGGCCGACGACTATCAGCATGATGAAAAAGGAGGCTATCACCACCCTGTACCCATTGGAGCGACGAACTCTATCTGTCATATGATTGTCTTCTTTTCTGGGCATTATCGAGCAGGTAGACTGGATGTATTAGCTGTAGCACAGGAGTGGAGTTCTCTTTACCTAGTGCATAAAGATTCCGCCATTGACTACGATAGTCTGCCCGGTGATAAAGTCGCTATCTGCTGACGCCAGGAAAACTGCGGTGCCGACAACGTCTTCCGGGTATTGCAAACGTTTAAATGCGCGAAGCGGTATGACAATATTGCGATTAGCTAATGCCTCCTTATTATCGGGGTCTTCGCTCAATGTCGAGCCGGGAGCAATGCAATTAACATTGATAGTATAGTCCCCAACTTCCCTCGCCAATGCCCTGGTGAAAGCCATCACGCCACCTTTGCTTGCTATGTAAGAAGTCATTTTTGGTGCGCCTGCATCAAATGCCAGGTCAGAGGCGATATTAATTATCTTGCCCGATTTTTGCGCTATCATGGATGGTAGGACGGCTTTGGCACAAAGAAACGTCCCCTTCAGATTCACCGCTATCACTCTATCCCATTCGTCCGGATTTAAGTCAACGACAGTTGTTCTTGGTAACGCCACTCTACCGGCTACAGCAGCATTATTCACCAGGATATCGATCCTTCCGAACTGTTCTATCGTTTTTCTCGCCATTTCTTGAGTGTCTGCCAGTTTCGATACATCGGTCTTTACCGCCATGGCATCCTTGCCTTCTCTTTTCAATGACTCTACCAGAGTGTTGGCGGCAGCGATATTAATATCAGCGACTACCACCCTGGAACCTTCGTCAGCAAAACGCAGAACATAACTCCTGCCAATACCTTCAGCGCCTCCGGTAATAATGGACACCTTGTCTTTTAAACGCATTGTTCCTGTGGTGCCCATTTTAATTTTCCTTTCTCTCTATCAGAACCAAGAGCAACAATAGTGTCAACCTGATTTACTTTTTAGAGCGTCTATTTTATCATAGTTGATAATTGATTTGTGAGCTCCCATATGGTACTGCGTCTGAAGTTATTTTGTATAATTATTTAGTAGAAGGCTAACATGCTGTTATTGTTATGACTATCGATAGGAGAGGAACAAAGAAGCTATGAGTATATTCGGTATTGTCTTCCAGTCGGTTTTAGCTCTCATCGGTATTGGTGTGCTGGGGTTCTGGATATTACGACGAGGCATTATCCCCCAGAATATTATCGGATTTCTTTCCAGGCTCGCCATTGATATAGCTCTTCCCTGTGTGGTTTTTGCCGGCACATTTTTAAATTTTGCTCCTAAAGAATTCCCGGATTGGTGGCAGTTGCCTTTATGGTGGGTCCTGTTCGCAGTGGTGGCTCTGGCGATAACCGTCATCACCATGTTTCTGTCAAAGAAGGATACACGCAGTGAGTTTGCCCTGAGTATGTATTTCCAGAATGGGCTTTTTTTCCCTCTCATAGTCATAAATGGTCTCTTCGGCGCTGGTTCAATCTATATTGTCCACCTCTTCATTTTCTGTATTTTCCATCCAGTAGTCTTTTTCGGCACATCTCACCTGTTCTTCAGGAAAAAAGCTGACGACGGTAAAAAACATAAGATGAGACTGGAGAGACTCATCAATCCGGTGCTGGTGGCAACGGTGCTGGCAGTCGGCATTAGATTAGCCGGTCTAGAAGTGTATATTCCCGATTTTATTATCCAGATGCTCAACATCCTTGGTGGTATGACATTGCCGCTCATTATGATTATTCTGGGGGGTAGCCTGTATATAGATTTTTTGAAAAAGGGTAAGATTTATGTGATAGAAGTACTAAAATTTGTGTTTATTAAAAACATAATCTTCCCATTAGTGTTTATTGGGCTCATGGTGTTGATACGTCCCGATTACAATGTAGCGCTTATTATGATGCTGGAAAGTGCCGTACCTCCGATTACCGCAATACCTGTTGTCGCGGAACGCGAGGGTGGTAATGTTTCCATATCAAATCAGTTTATCTTAGCCAGCTTTGTCTTTTCCATCGTTTCCATTCCGTTAATGTTTACTCTGTTCAGCACCTTTTTCCCAATGCCTTAGTTGTCAATGCTGAGAAATTAGACTTGGCTTATGCACTAAAGTAGAGTTCCATTAAAAGCAGGAGAAGAAGATATGAGATTAAAAGAGAAGGTCGCCATCGTTACTGGAGGAGGGCGGGGTATAGGGCGTGCCTATGCACTGGGATTTGCCAGGGAAGGCGCTATAGTTGTAGTAGCTGATATTATTTTCGAAAATGCCAAGAAAGTAGCTGAAGAAATAAAAGCCAAAGGCGGCAAAACGTTAGCACTCGGTACCGATGTCTCCAGTGAGAGCAGCACTTTAGAAATGGCGAGAAAGACCATAGAGCAGTTCGGTAAAATCGATATCCTGATGAATAATGCTGCTATATTCTATGGGGTCGGGAATAAAAATTGGGACGCCTGGCTGCCAGAGGACTGGGATAGAATGTTCGCTGTCAATGTCAAAGGGAGCTGGTTATGCGTAAAAGCAGTTGTTCCTTATATGATCTCTCAGGGCGGCGGAAAAATCATCAATATATCCTCTGGCACTACCATGTTAGCAGCCACCACAATTCTTCCCTACACGTGTTCAAAGGGAGCAATCATCGTCCTTACACGGTCTATGGCACGGGCTCTGGGTGAGCACCACATCAACGTCAATTGTATTTCGCCAGGCTATACCATGACTGAGGCGACGATGGAGATGCCGGGGAAACCTGCAGGGATAGACGAAATGCTGCTTCAAAATCGCTGCTTCCGCCGGTCAGAACAGCCGGAAGATTTGGTGGGAACCGCTATTTTCCTTGCCTCTAAAGAATCGGACTTCATTACCGGGCAGATTATCGCCGTAGATGGGGGGGAGACCGTAGGGCCGAGTCAGAAATAGTGCCGTGACGAGTCTATTATTTTTTCCTATACTTCTGATACAGCTCGATAATACAGATATTCAGTATCACCGCTCCTGTTACAGGGAGCACCAGCAACCACATGTTCTTCGATATATCAACACCCAGATACTGACAGAGAAAAAGTAGAATAAACGTGAATATTACTCCCACCGATCCGCAGCCTATTGCCAGGTAAATATAGGTTAAGGTGAGATTATCCGGACCTCTCATCCCAGCTTGTGCCTCCCGAGCGATACCATAGTTCCACCATATATTTGAATGGCAAGCAACAGTTCCTGATGATATATATTGTATTCCGCAAGCTAAAAGAAGTCCATCAAACCGCTTCAGTTTGATCTTGTGACAACAAGCTAAGGTACTCGAAGTCATCCTTAGCCCGCCATGATGGATAACATAAAAGGGCACATTATGAAGACTAGTTCAATTGAGCATGAAGTAGGTAGGTAAATGTGATACAATTGTTAATCATCAAGTAAATAAAAAGGGAGGTAAGTAATTAGGTATGAAAAAGGGTAATGTTTTATCTATGATTGGTTTCTGGGCATTTATTATCGGTCTGATTATAGCTGTCATAGCGGGCATTGTGCTCCCTCAGAACGGAATCATTATTATTGTCTTAGTTATCCTGGGTATCATAATCGGCTTTTTAAACATAACTGCCAAAGAGATAATGCTTTTCCTGGTAGCGACAATAGCTTTGGTTGTTGTCGGTAATGTATTCGCTCCCCTTACCGTATTAGATATCGGCAAAATTCTTGGCAGTATGCTTAGCTACGTAGCTACCTTAATGGCACCAGCCGCGATTATTGCAGCAATAAAGGCTCTTTGGTCTGTGGGCAAACCTGGAGATTAGTTAATAAAAGCTATTTGCCGTCGCTTTGTTACTAAAAACCAATCCTTCACTTGGTTAACTACTGGGCGTGGAATTGTTATAGCGGTTTTCTACGCCCAGTTGTTTTTGTATTGTTCATTCGCTTAGCCCTCAGGCTACTTCCTCTCTTTTGAATCTTCCCTTTTGTTTATTGTATCCTTACCCAGTCCAAAAGCTTAAACTAGTCATGTGGTACATCCATTATGATGAAAGTTGATTTTAGAGTAGTGCTGCTAGCGAGCGCAGTATTGTCATCTTTATTGGTGTCCTGCACCGACAGCACCAAAGAGCACATTAATAGTGGAGATAGATTCATGGCAGAGCACCAGTGGAAAGAAGCCATTACTGCCTATAGTGCTGCCATAGAAAAAAGTCCTGGAATCGACGAAACGCATTATAAAAGAGGTATTGCTTACCGAAGCAGTAATACCTATAACCTGGCTATCACCGACCTGACCAGGGCTATTGAATTGAAGCCTGATTTTGCTAGGGCTTATGCCGCCCGTGCTCTAACATATAGCCTTATGAATGAGATGGATTTAGCCATAGCGGATATGGACAAAGCGCTGAATCTTGATCGAAAGTTAGCTGCAGAAGTTGAGCCTGACCTGGGATTGGCATATTATCGACTGGGTATTGCTTACGGAAAACAAGGACTAAATATTCAGGCCGTTGCTTTCCTGAGCAAATGTATCAATCTGGAATATCAGGTAGCCGAGGCATATATCGAACGTTCCAGGATATATACCTTCAACAACTGGGCAGACCTGGCTATTGCCGATTTATCCAAAGCGATTAAAGTTAAACCGGAATCTGCCATAGCTTATAATCTCAGGGGCGTAGCCTACGGAAGCAGTGATGAATTTAGTAAGGCGCTTGATGATTTGAACACGGCTCTTGCTATCGATACATCACTGGTCGAAGCGTACAGTAATCGCGGCTGGGTGTATTACAACCTGAAGAAAAACGCATTAGCAATGAAAGATTTGAACACGGCTATAAAGCTTGAGCCTGCTTCAGCGCTCCCCTATTATTATCGGGGTTTGCTTCACATAGCTGAGGATATGAACGACTTCGCAATAATTGATCTTAGAAAAGCTGAAGAGCTAACAACCGATCCTGTTTTTCGTGACAAAATCGAGCAGAGCCTGATAGCGATAAGTACAGGTAAAAAGCAATAAGAAAGCCTAAATCAAACTGGACTCGCTCTCGGGGCGCAGGTCACGGAAAAAGCTTTCGCTCCTGCAATTGAGCATTGATTTACCGTCTTCCACCAGGGAAAGCGCCGCTGGATGAGCCTAAACCAGTTACCATACTTGAAATCGTAAAGCTAGTAATTTGAGTACCGCCAGTATATGTTCCACCAGAGTATAGACCGTCAGCAACTGTACCTGTTGAACTACCTCCACAGTAAACAATATAGGTTGAACCGTTTTTTAGTTCGGGTGAGCATAACACTACTGACTGATATGCCTTTGTCGGTACAAACGTAAGAATTTCCTCGCCATCCTTGGCTTCAATGTGAACCATAGCGCCTGCCGACTGTGCTGATGAGAGATTCAGCATCACTGAATACTGGGTTGATGATGTATCGGGAGCTTGTGCCATACCGGAGCTGCCGACTGCAACCAGAAAACCGCCGGTCATTTTAAAAGCAACATGATCCAGAGCACCGTTATCGTTCCTTGTAGGACCGTTTACGATAGCAACACCTTTGGTCATAGTGATTGTACCGTTTATGTCAAGACCATCACCGTTAGCATCGACTGCAATATATCCACCGTTGATATGAAGGTAGTTATCGCCGGAAGAGGTGAAGTCGTTTTGACCTGGTGGTGCATTTAGTGGTCCACCCATTGGGCCGCCCATTGGGAAATCACCAGTACCGCTGGTAGCATTAAAACCATCATCGCTTGAA
>CAVZKR010000006.1:0-217390 GCA_963775935.1 uncultured Chloroflexia bacterium
ATCTCTGTATGTGCGAAAAGGCATAGTAAATAAAGCGCAGGAAATGGCCAGACGGTACAGTAAAATGTGGCTACTCATGCAGAAACTCTCCAAGGTCAACTGGGAGATTCTAAACCTGGAGAACGAATAAGGAGTATGCCTCGCCCCTCTTATCCACCGCCTGACTTTACCTGTCCTTATGAGCATAACTGTCCTTATTTGGATTGGCTGTCCACGACGTGGGTTTTGGGTGAGTATCGACGTGCCGGTGAAACGTACCAAGAACATCTGAGGATCATAGATACAATGGGCGATGAGTTGAATACTGCACTGAAACGAATCCAGGCACTGGAGAAGGAAAATGCAGAATTGAAGGCTAAGAATACTGCTTTACATCGGAGGCAATTTAAGGCAAACAAAAAGAAAGATACTGATGAAAACGGCAGGGATGCAGAGAATGCCTCAACACCAGTAGATGGGGGGAAGAAGAGGCGTGGCGCTCCGGTTGGCCATTCGGGATGGTTTAGACACAAACCCATACATGTGGACCAAACCGTGGAAGTACCCGCCCCGAGGATTTGTCCCCATTGCCAATCCCACAATCTCACGCCGATTAAGGGTGTTAAGGAACATCTTCAGGAAGATATTGTCCTTCAGCCCCGCCCCTTTGTTACCCGATATCTGCATCGTGAGGCATTTTGCGGTCATTGTAACCGTCCTGTTGTTCAAGCGGCAGAAGGATGAGCTTCTCAATGCCCCTATCGGACCGGTTGCGAAGTCTGCTGCTATCTATTTGCGGTATCGAATGGGCATGACATATAGAAAAGTCCAGGAGGTTTTCAGGGATTTATTCGGCCTGCAATTTGTGCCAGCCTCTGCTGTGGGGTTTGACCGACAAGCAGCGGTAAAGGGTGCGGCGATTTATGAAGATTTGCGAGAGAAGATCAAGGCTTCCGCTGTCATTCATGCAGATGAAACTTCATGGCGAAATGACGGCATAGGCCATTTTGCATGGTATGCGGGCAATACCGATCTGGCGTTCTTCCAGATTGACCGGCATCGGTCAACGGAAGTGGCACAATCCATCCTCGGATCAGATTTCGGCGGGGTTCTGGTTGCCGATCGTTATGCCGCATATAACGGTGCCAATGCGAAAGCGCGGCAGTCATGTTTGGGCCATCTCATGACTAAAGCCAAAGAAATTACCCGGGAGCTTCTGCTCATAGAGGATGCAGCCCGTGATAAAAAGGCAGAAGCCTTTTGTGATAAAATCGCTGCTTTTTTCTCAGAGGCTTGCGCGGTAGGACAGGAACTTCTCTCCGGTACCCTTCAATGGAATCAAGCGTCTCTTATCGAAAAACAATTCGTTTCGGATCTTAAAAAGCTTTGTGCCTGCAAGCTCAGTTACAATCCTGCTGAAACTTTAAGAGCTTCACTTATCGGAAAGGATCAAAAGCATTTGTTCACTTTCCTTCGACATCCCGGTGTGCAGCCAACAAACAATCAGGCAGAACAATCAATCCGTTTTCTTGTGATCTTTCGTAAAATCATGTTCGGAACACGCTCTGAAAGTGGATTAAGGACACACAGCATCTTGCCCAGTCTTTTGCTTACCGCCATGCGACAGGGTCGGCATCCAAGAGAATTTCTGCAAACTCTCCTGACTTGCGACACCGCTAAAGCACAAGCCGCTCTTTACTGCAATTCAAGCTGAGACATCAGACGACAAATGTACTAAACTGTTTTATTGATCAATCCGTTAAAATCTGCATCTTCAGGGTTTAGATTAATACCAATCAGAGTGATAATATCGGTTTCATTTAAAATATTTTCTGCTTTAGTCCACAACCCTTTAAAGGGAGTAATGTTCTTGATTTTTCGGGGTGGTATAATTGCAGGTTCAACAATTTTTCCACATGGCTTCCCAAGATAATTAATAGGACATGTTCCAGAATATGTGTTGTTGGTTGTATCAGCATAGAATGCCCAGCCGTGTTCTTGACAACGGAAAAAATTTATAGCTCCATGTAATTTCAAAAATGGAATATTCGTAAAACTTAAAAAAGACATCGCTTTTTTTGAAATCACCTATTGCGGAGTATTTATTCCAACCGGGGACTCCATAATCAAAACGAATTTGCTCATTATTTATCTTTCTTTGTTGATGGAAATTTTTGTCTAATGTGATTTCTAACACTGTATCCTGATTAAGTGAAATGATTGAAGCGTTTTGGTTTTTAACCAATAACAAAAACTTTCTATAAGGCTCAAATAAGGTTGATGAATTTAAAAAAGATTCACAGCATGCGACAAGAATATAGGTTATAGCTTTCTCCATTAAATGAAGATCATCTATAATTCCTCGTTCTGAGAGTGCAATAAATCCTTTTTCTATTGAATCAGCCTGACTTATAACTCTCACAAATTCCTTATATGTAGTATTACCAAAACGTCGCACTATGTTATTTTTCTGTTCGGCCAGTTTTGACCCAAATTCATCTATTAAAGGGAGTTTAGCTCTTTTTGAAAATCCTGCTCCTAAGACATAAGTTATTTTCATGATATCTCTTGCGCTTCAAACGTGACAGTGATCGTTTATTATTTTAAGTCTTTAAAATAATTCAATCTATACTTAGTGTGTTAATTTCCAAGGGTAATTTTGTACTTATAAGACGGGATTTAGATTAACTCCTTCAGGAAGAAGGGTTGCCTTCCGTACCTCTCTGGGTGCTGTGAATGTTTCGCCCCAAAGGGCGCATATAATTTCTCTCAGTGACACCTACGAGTCTTTACTCAAAGAGCTTTCTCATCAATGAAGATTATCGGTAGAAACACTGCTAACGACAGAAATTAGCTGCGGCTGTTTGCCATCCGCCGGAGTGATTTTAGGCAAACCATTTGTTAAGAATAGATTTTCCTTTTTCAGTAATTGCAAATCCCGCAGTGACATCATTCTGCTCACCATAGCTCATTTCTTCGCCTTCATATTTATTCTTTCAGCCGTTGCAAAAAATGTTGTCTTTCTTCTTTCGGCCAAGTATCGACATTTCTCAGATGCCGCACCTCATCCTTCAGTATTTGTAACTGCTGTTTCAACCAGATGTGGTAGCACAACAAAGCTATAAACAATGGTATCAAAATGATAATGATCCCGAATTTCTCATAAGCAAAATTTAGCACTAAAATAGCCACGCCAATACCCACCATGAGGCCCCAATAACCTAAGAAAAGTTTGACGATATAAAGTCCAGCTGGTAGCCATCCTTTTTTTTCTTCCTTAGTTTCTGCTTTCATCTCTTTTTCCTCTTTTTTATATTTTTACGTGTTTCCTTCCCATCCAATGAAGTTTCCTATGGGAACTAACAATATTAGGGCTAACGCTTGAAGTAAGCTGCCCGGCCACAGACCTTTGCAAACTCAAACCAGCGTTATCCGGGTCGGCTTGAGTAAGTCGTTAGGGTTTCTTCGAAGTTTACTTTAGGAAAATAAAAAGGTAGAGTAGAGAGCTGGCGTAGTTGGCTGCATTGCCCTATTTCCAGCTCCCCCTCATCAAACCGTACATTCAGTTCTCCCGAATACGGCTTTCCAATCATCTTCTTCCTGCGGCTTTCACAGGATCTTATATGGAGCAGTCGTCGGTATCTTGTAAAGCCCAAGTCTCTCATAAAGATAGTGGTAGGGATACACCATGAATCCTCTTCCCTTCTTCCTATGCTTGTGCCTCAGATACGTTTGCACTCGTTCCTCAAGATATCTCTTCAGCTTGGCCATGTCTCTACTACAACTTCCATAGCGAAAGTACCCAACCCATCCTCTTACTACTTCATTAAGTTTCCTGATAACCACCTCTGTCGGTAATGCAAGGTTCGTCCTGTCAGTCAGGCTTTTTATCTCCGCCTTGATATGTTTTAAAGCCTTCTTTGAAGGTCGTATTAGGGGAAATTCACTGCCAGTCCTTATGCTCTTCTTTACACCAATGGAGAAACCAAGAAAGGTAATGTCTTGTTGCCTCACTTCAGCTACCTTTGTCTTTTCTTCATTGAGCTTTAATTCCAAAGAGTTAAGCACTGCCCTTATTCCGCTTAATACCCTCTCTGTATTGTTCTCACACAATACCACAAAGTCATCTGCATATCTGATGAGTCTTGCCCCCAATCTTTCCTGTACCTTCTTGAGCTTCCATATCGTATCCAGTACATCGAGATATATGTTGGCGAGCAGCGGAGATATTACTCCGCCCTGTGGCGTCCCTTTGTCATTGCCTTTATACTTCTTCTTACCATTGTCTTCTTCTACCACAGGGGCCTTCAGCCACATCTTGATTAGTTTCAGTATATTCTTATCCACTATCCGCTTTGCTACCAGATTAAGAAGCTTATCATGAGGTATGGTGTCAAAATACTTCGAGATGTCTGCATCTATTACCTGAGTTTTCCCACTACGAAGCTGTAAAGATACATCATTCATAGCTTGATGAGCATCCCTCTTTGGTCTGAATCCATAGGAGTTTTCTTGAAAATCAGCTTCAAATATAGGTTCAATTACTATCTTTACCGCCATCTGTACTACTCTGTCTTTGACGGTTGGTATCCCCAGCGGCCTTTTGCTACCATCCGCTTTTGGAATGTATACCCTTCTGACTGGCATAGCTTTGTATATCTTATTCTTCAATTCATCAGCTATGCTTGCAAGATACCTCTGTTCTCCACCCTCCATCTCCTCTATGCTCTCAAAGGTTACTTCATCTATTCCAGATACCCCTTTGTTTGCTCTGATAAGTCTATAGGCCTGGCTCAGGATGTCCATCCTATACACCTTGTCATAGAGAAGATAGAATCGATACTCCTTTTCCTGTTTGGCTTTCCGGTATAGTTTCCTCTGAAGTTCCCGGATATTCTCAGGAGTTTCCAGCATTATCGCAATCTCCTTTCCTTCCTTTCTTCAGAAACTCGATGAAGGCATTGCCCCTTCCCTCTTCCAAGGTTTTGTTGTCCTTGAAATACCATCGGTACTATGGGCAACTCCGACTCCCTTGCAGACCCGATGGAATTTCGTTTACTTATATCCATCAGTTGCTGTCCTGCACAGCTCCCGCAAGGGTCTCCCGTGCTACTCCATATGGCTTCCCTTGCGTGTCGCCCCTGCTACCCCGAGAGCCTTCCTATCGGTTATGGCAGTTTTTGTTAGGATAGGTGTTTCAGCCTTCCCCAACCGTCCACAGGGTCAGCAACTCTATTTAGTTAACGAGGCTACCTATAGGTTCGCTTTCGCTACAACCCGCAAGTTTGCTCGACTGTCTATCACAGCCTTTGTCAGGGAACTTAATGCTTCAGGTTACCCTTAACATCTCCCTCAAGCTATGTGGGTGAACTGCCGAATTCCCACAGTCGGACTTTAACCAACAAGTCACATGTCATACACGGCATACGGACGGTTCTATGGACTTATTTTCTTAATTCCCTTTATTGAGAGGATGGTTAAGGTTGACCTTCGTGTGGTAACAATGGATGTGCCGACGCAGGAGTGTATTACTCTGGACACCGTTACTGTGAAAGTGGATGCGGTGGTCTATTTCCGTGTAATGAAGCCACAAGAGGCTGTTCTTAATGTAGAGCAATATATCAGAGCCAGCTCATTGCTTTGTCAAACCACTCTACGTAATGTCGTAGGGCAATCTGAATTAGAGGATCTGCTGGCACACAGAGATAAGATTAACATGAAGATGCAAGAACTTATTGATGAAGGGACAGCACCCTGGGGCATAAAGGTTAGCATGGTAGAGGTCAGGGATGTTCAGTTACCGGAGACAATGCAGCGTGCTATGGCGGCACAGGCTGAAGCTGAAAGGGAGCGACGAGCCAAGATTGTCCATGCTGATGGCGAATTTCAGGCTGCGCAGAAGCTGGCTGATGCGGCAAAAGTTATTGCCACTGAACCTTCAGCCCTGCAACTTCGTTATCTTCAGACTCTGGCGAATATTTCTACTGAGAAGACAAATACGATAGTATTTCCTTTTCCCATAGATTTACTTGGACCTTTGCTGGGTAAAGGCAGCGCTGAGAAGAAAGAATAAAACTGGAAATGATAGGATTCTCACTCCCATAGTACTGACGAAACCGGGAGTGAGAATCAATCTTTTAGACTGGTAACATCACCTGCAACTATTTCCGAAGTACTCCCGTCTGAATGACGCAAAACAAGGTTTCCATTCTTAGTGACTGTTTCAGCTTTGCCTTGCTCAACAGAGTCCCCCGATTTTACTCTTATCACTTTACCTAACGTTTCCATATTTCTCTGCCATTCCTCGTATACCAAATCACTATCCTGAGCTTGCAGATAAAGTTTTTCAAGTTCCAATAACAGGGCACGGGCGAGTTCGGTTCTTGGTATCTCATGGCCAGTCTCATATGATAAGCTGGTAGCCAGTGACGCGATTTCAGGGAAGATGGATGGATTGAGATTGATGTTTATTCCGATACCTATAAGAGAAAAGTTCGGCTTGTCACCCTTTAATTCGTTTTCTATAAGAATGCCGCAGACTTTTTTCCCTTTAATCATGACATCATTTGGCCATTTAATCTGAGCATCTATACCAGTTACCTCTTTTATCGCTCGTACCACAGCCACCGAAGCTACCATTATAAGTTTGAGCATAGTCTTGAGTGTAGGACGGAGCACGATAGAGATGGCGAGGTTGTTCTCTGGTGATAGCCAGATTCTGCTTAAGCGACCTTTCCCTTCTGTCTGTTTATCAGCAATGATAATAGTCCCTTCAACGGCGGTTTCTCTGGCAAGGCGTTTGGCTATCTCCATAGTGGAAGTAACGGATTCGTAGTAATATATTTGCTTGCCGACGAAGCTAGCATTCAGGTGTTTTTTAAGGAAGCCTTCTATATCATCGTGCATGGTTTCTAGAAATTCTTTTGTTTGATGTTTCCGCTTGGTAACTTCTGATTAAGTATAACTATATAGTGATATTGTGTCTACGACACACCTTGACAATTTTTACCAAGCCAATTAGCATACCTTGAAAAAAGCAAATAGGTGTAATCGTGCAACTGCGTGATATAGATAGCGCTATAGATCAGGTGGCTACTCTTATTACAGGCTCGGAAAGAACCGTTGTCTTTACTGGAGCGGGAGTCAGCACGGAATCGGGTATTCCTGATTTTCGTGGTCCGGATGGTCTCTGGACCAGATACGACCCTGAAGAATTCACGATTCAGAGGTTTTTAAGCAGCGCTGAAAATCGGAAAAAACAGTGGGACTTATTTACTGAAGGTGGACTTACCAGAAACGCTGAGCCGAATGCTGCCCACTATGCTATTGCCGAACTGGAGAAAATAGGCAAGCTCGATTGTGTAATTACACAGAATATCGATAATCTGCACCAGAAAGCGGGTAATTCTCCAGAGAAAGTTTTTGAGCTCCATGGCAATATGCAGAGGGCGAAATGCATAGGCTGTGGCAAGTTATTTCCTATGGGAAATATCATGAAGATGTTAAAAACTCAGGGAATTCCTGAGTGTGACGTCTGTCGAGGTATATTGAAGCCAGATGTTGTCTTTTTTGGTGAACCACTTCCTCAGAAAACATTGGAACTTGCAACACAACATTCTCGAAAGAGCGATCTTTTCATTGTTATTGGTTCTACACTTGTTGTATATCCAGCGGCTAATATGCCAGTATATGCTCTTGAATCTGGTGCAAAGCTCGTTATTGTAAATTTGGGGGCGACCCCCTTTGATTCCCATGCAAGAGTGCTCATTCATAGTAATGCTGGTGAAATAATGTCAAGGGTTATCGAGAGAGTTAGAAAATAATCTGGTAAAGTAGAAGTTGGGTATTGAGTTTTACCATGCTATGTTCTATAGTTAATTAGGGGGTGCCAATTTGATGAAATTGCTGATTCCATTAATGCTTATTCTATTGTTTGTTATCGGATGTGTGCCGATTATTGAACCACCTCCTGCTCCTCCTAATGAGCCGCCTCTTGCAGAGATAGACTCCTTATCCGCTACTACTATTACCGAGGGGCAGACGGTGACGTTTATGGCACATGGCACTGATAAAGGGGGGACAGTAGTGGCATATTCATGGCGCTCTGATAAGGATGGCATCTTGAGTGCGTCAGCAAGCTTCAGTACCTCTAAATTATCGGTGGGGAATCATTATATCTATTTCAAAGTTCAGGACAATAAGGGTGCCTGGTCTAATGAACCATATCGTATTGTCAATGTGTTGCCTCCAGGCGTGATTAAACCATCGGTGAATTCGTTCAAAGCTATTCCCGCCAGTATTGTTGCAGGTGAGTCTGCTACCTTAAGCTGGGATGTTTCCGATGCACAGACGGTTACTATTTCTCCCGATATTGGCAATGTGCCTGCGGTTGGCACCAGGTTGCTATCGCCTAAAGTAACTACTTATTATACATTGACAGTTACCAACAAAGCTGGCTCGGTAACCGAGGAACTCAAGATGACAGTGAGTCCTCTAACAGAAAAAATTGTCGAATTGTTCTCCATCGCTGCGGAGGAAGGCTATGTAGATAGTAATCACAACATAGGGTCAGAGGCTAGGGTAGGGCTTACTAAATCCTATGCGGCGATGCAAGCATTTTTTAGTTTTGATGTTTCGATGATACCATATGGAGCTATTATTACGTCTGTTTCTCTCGATCTCACTTCCCATTCTACAATCGGTTATCCATTTACCTACCTCGGAGCGATGGGAATTTTTGATCACCAGTATGGGGTCTTAGATGATAGTGATTATGTGGCTAGCTTCCCGAAAGAAATGCTGTATTATTTATTTTTTGATCCAAATCTATTACCTAATTCTGAACTATTGAATTATGCTGTACAGAAAAAAGTTGATAATAAAATTAACCGCTTTCAAATCAGAATGCAATTCGAAAAAAAGTACTATCCGTTTCCGCTATTTGAAGATGGTTATTTAGATTTTGTAAAAGGTAAAGCTAAGCTTGTCGTTCACTACAAATAACGCATCTACAGTCAAGCTGCCATTAGTTGTTAAAATTACACTGTGGGGACTTCTGCTCTTATAAAGTTTATATGGTTTTGTAAGGGTATAAACAATTTTAGCAAGTGGTGAGTTTTAACTGGTACAACAAGGAGATAATATAGTTGAAAAAGATTTTATTTGTTGTCGTTGTGGTTTTACTATTATTCACTATGAGCTGTGATTTTATGCCCAGTGGATTTGCTGCTCCAGAAACTGCATCGGAAACGAGTCGTCCTCCCACTGCATATATCGATGCTATTACACCATCCAGTGCTGCTCCAGGGGAAAAGATTACCTTGAGCGGGCATGGTACTGATGTTGATGGCACGATAGTTGCCTACCGCTGGCGCTCCAGTATAAGTGGTGATTTGAGCATCGATGCCAAGTTCGATACTAAGCTGGATGCTGGTGACCATATTATTTACTTCAAAGTGCAGGATAATAGTGGCATTTGGTCAGATGAGGTAAGGAGTCTCTATTAAAATTGTTGCTGGGGAAGCGACTCCTCCTCCAGCAACACCTCCTGTCATCAATACATTCATTGCCAGCCCGGCAAGTATAACAGCTGGTAATTCATCTACCTTAAGTTGGAATGTGTCGGGAGCTACTTCGGTATCCATAGACGGCGGAGTGGGCAATGTTGCTGCTAACGGCAACACATCAGTATCGCCCGGTGCAACGACCAGCTACATACTGACAGCCTCGAATACTGCTGGCAGTATTACTGCGACAACACAGGTGATGTAAGTGCTGCATTGCCTTCCGGTCTGCCGGTAATCAATTCGTTTAACGCCAGCCCGGCGAGCATCATTATTGGAGGTTCAACCACCTTAAGCTGGAATGTTGCCGGGGCTACGTCTTTGTCGATTGATCATGGAATCGGCAGTGTGAGTTTGGTAGGTACAAAATCAGTATCTCCTGCTGCAACTACAAACTACACGCTAACAGCGAGCAATGCTGCAGGCTGGGTCACTCAGACAATAGTGGTTACTGCTACTCCTTATAAATTTGTTCCTTTACCAGTATATACAATGCTGGTGAAAACCGTTATTCTGAATCCAGTACCTTCAGAGACAGGCGCTGTGTATTCCAGTACCTATAGCCCGACTACAGTGACATTAGCAGGTGATACGCCAAACAATAAAGGTATTCGTGCCTATTTCAGCTATGATATTGCCAGCCTGGCTGGAAAAGAAGTTACCAGCGCTAAATTGACTTTTGTGACACTAAGTAAGTTAGGTAACCCTTTTACAGATTTAACTGGGCTTTGGGTCGGCACTGTTAACTATGGCGCAGGACCACTCCAATCGTCAGACTATACTCTCTCCAGTGCACCTATTGGCTCTATCTATCATGCCGAACCGACAACCGTCGATGTGACATCACAGGTGCAATCCGCAGTTAGTGCATCTAAGACCAGATTCCAAATAAGAGCGCATTTTTCCAATACACCGTCTAATTCCGATAATGCAGCCGATCAGATTAAATTTAGTAATAGTGGTACGACGCTTACGATTACTTATAAACTCTAAGTGATAAGATAAGACTGGTCTGGCGGAATTATCATAAAGCATAAGTTGGTCGAAGGCTAATACAAGACGCCAGTGTTTGAGTCATAATAAAGGCTACTTTTAGCAGGGTAGCCTTTATTTTTTGGTAATGAAGAGCTTTGCTGAAGGGGATAGTTAGACTTTTTCTAGCTCAAAGCGGTATTTTTCAATGACTGGATTAGCTAACAGTTTTTGACACATCTCATTTACCTGTTTATGGGCCTTGTCATTGTCCTCTTCGTTAATCCGTAGTTCCATATATTTACCAGCACGGACATCTTCTACCAGAGTAAATCCGAGGTGATGTAAAGCACCTTTTATGGTTAAGCCCTGAGGGTCATTAACTGTTGGCTTTAGGGTAATATAGATTTTCGCCAGATACATAGTCCCTTCCTTTGTAGTTTAATCGTCTTGGCTAGTTTTTTGGATTTCTTTACCAACGAGTTTCCTGTAAGCTGTTCTATATCGTTCGGAGGTCTCTTCGATTATTTTTTGAGGAAGCATCGGTGCTGGAGGTTGTTTATTCCAGCCTGAGACAGTTAACCAGTCACGTACAGGTTGTTTATCATAGCTAGGCTGTGACTGTCCGACAATGTAGTTGGCCATATCCCAGAAACGACTTGAATCTGGCGTTAGTACTTCATCTATTAACGATAGTTTTCCGTTGATGAAACCAAACTCAAATTTGGTATCTGCTATTATAATGCCTCTGCTCAGGGCATAATCGCGTGCAAATCGGTAAATGGCTAGACTTTTTTCTTCGATTGTCTGTGCAGTGCCTTTACCTATTAAATCCTCCAGTTCCTTTTTGCTAAGTGGCATGTCATGACCAGTATCAGCTTTGGTGGTTGGAGTAAACATCGGCTGAGGCAACTCCTGGCTTTCTTTGATTCCGCTTAGTTGTGGTAGGCCGGATATCGTGCCCGATTTTTGGTATTCGGACCAGGCCGATCCTGAGATATAACCGCGTACCACAGCCTCTACTGGTACACGCTCGGCTTTTGTTACAATCATTGAGCGTCCAGCCAGATATGCCGGTGCATTTGTTCCATCTGGCAGATATTTTTTAAGCGAATCAGTGGTATCAACTGAGGTTATAAGATGGTTAGATATGATATGCTTGGTTTTATAGAACCAAAAAGCAGATAGTTGATTGAGCACGAGCCCTTTATCCGGAATACCGCAGGGCAGGACGCAATCAAAAGCGGAGATGCGGTCTGTTGCAATGAGCAATAGGGCATTGCCCAAATCATAGGTATCTCTCACCTTTCCCCTATAAGCTAAGGGAAGTGAGAGCTTAGTTTCCAATATAACGGACATGGTAATTTCTCGACTAAAGCGCCTTCGGCGTTCGTACGCTGCTTCTAGTTGTAGTAGCTTTTATTGTCTGTTCTAATCCCAATCGTTTAAAAATAGTATCTACGTACTTAAGGAAGAAATTGTAGTCGAAGATGGCATCTAATTCTTTTCTGGTTAGTTGAGACATTACCTCAGTATCTGATTTAAGCAAACTTGAAAAGCTCGTCTTTTGTTTCCATGCCTTCATCGCATTGCGTTGTACTAGTTCGTAAGCCTTCTGTCTGCTTAAACCTTTATCTATCAGCGCAAGAAGCACCCGCTGTGAAAATACCAGTCCCTTGGTTAATTCCAGATTCTGGTGCATATTCTCTGTATGCAGTTGAAGGTCTTTCATCACCGAAGTAAATAGGTTGAGTATGTAATCTAAAGCAAGGCATGAATCGGGCAGGATGACGCGTTCATTTGAAGAATGGCTGATATCCCGTTCATGCCATAATGCAATGTTCTCCATAGCAGTGAGGGCATGACCTCTTACCAGCCTTGATAATCCGCAGACTCGTTCGCAGAGTTCTGGATTGCGTTTATGGGGCATTGCAGAAGAACCAGTTTGCCCCGCAGCGAAAGGTTCCTCTGCTTCCAGTACCTCAGTGCGTTGAAGGTGCCTGATTTCGGTGGCAAACTTTTCTAATGAACCGGCTATAATGGCAAGCGTGGTAACAAATTGTGCATGGCGATCTCTCTGTACAATCTGGCTTGATATCGGTGCTGGAGTAATACCCAATTTATCACAAGCTATTTTTTCTACATCGGGTGGCACCGTGGCATATGTTCCCACAGCTCCTGAGATTTTGCCAATGCTGATAATCTTCTCTGCTTCGTTAAGTCTGTCTCTATTACGTCGCATTTCTTGCGACCATAGAGCCATTTTGAGACCGAACGTAATAGGTTCGGCATGAATACCATGGGTACGTCCTATCATTATGGTTTTTTTGTGTTGAATAGCTTTGTTTTCCAGCACGTTGATAAGTTTTGTGATATCTTCAGTTAATATCTTCGTTGCTTCTTTTAGCTGAAGACTTAGGGCGGTGTCCATAACGTCAGAGGAGGTAAGACCCAGGTGAATGTAGCGTGATTCTTCTCCCAGGCTCTCGCTAACTGCGTTGATAAAAGCAGTCATGTCATGGTGTGTTGTTTTTAAAATTTCGGCAATACGCTCCAAACTATAGTGCGCCTTTTTTATTTTGGGTATTGCTTTCTTAGGAATCTTAGCCAATTCTGCCCATGCCTCGCAGACAGCGATTTCTACCTGGAGCCACTTATCGAATTTGTTAGCTTCAGACCATATTTTCTTCATTTGAGGCAGGGAATAGCGTTCAATCATAGTAGTAGCTCACCGTTAGGCTTGGGATAATTTATGCTTATATTCTTCGTAACGTTCTTGTATTTCCTTGTGTTTTATCCCCAGGATCTGCGCTGCCAGGAGTGCAGCATTTTTGGCTCCTCCTATACCAACACAGGCAACAGGAACGCCGAATGGCATCTGGACGATAGCGTAAAGGGAGTCTATGCCCTTGAGCTCGCTGGTAGGCAGAGGAACTCCGATGACAGGCAGTGAAGTCCAGCTAGCTAATGAACCGGGTAAATGGGCAGCAGCCCCAGCGCCGGCAATGATAACTTCTAGTCCCTTCTCCTTGGCTTTTAATCCGTATTCTCGAACTTTCTCTGGATTTCTGTGTGCTGAGATGACGGTAAAATCATATTTAATGCCTAATTGCTCTAGAAGTTCTAGCGCGGGTTTCATGAAAGGTTCATCCGTTTTGCTCCCTACAAGTACGCCTACTAGAGCCATTTATCTCACCTCACGTGCTGCAATATCCTTGCGGTAAAAGCAACCATTAAAATGAATGGTAGGTAGGTTTTTATATACCTTATCCCTGGCTTCGCCAATAGTTTTACCAACCGCGGTTACGGTCAATACACGCCCTCCGTCTGTAAGTATTCGTGAATTCTCATCTTGCGTGGTGCCAGCATGAAAAACCATGATATCACGACCAACCCTATCCAGTCCATCTATAGGAAAGCCTGTTTGATAACTACCGGGGTAACCGGCTGATGCCATGACGACTCCAACACAGGCATTACTATTCCACTCTATTTGTATCTGATTAAGTCTATCTTCATAAATTGCCAGGAAAATATCCAGAAGGTCACTGTTCAGGCGAGGTAAAATGACCTGAGTCTCGGGATCACCAAATCTGGCATTGAATTCCAACACTTTTGGACCGTTCGATGTTAGCATCAAACCCGTATAGAGTATGCCTTTATAAGGTATGCCTTCTTTCACCATTGCTTTGACAGTTGGGGCTATGATGGTCTCTTTCACTCGCGTGGTCAAAACGGCATTAAAAAAATTTGGTGGGCTATAACTTCCCATCCCTCCTGTGTTCGGGCCCTGGTCATTATCAAATGCCCTCTTATAATCACAAGCCGGTATCATGGGTATTACTGTTTTTCCATCGGTAAAAGATAGGAGGCTTACCTCTTTACCTTGAAGGTATTCCTCAATTACTACCTGGTCACCTGCAGTGCCAAATACTCTGGCTGCCATAATATCTTCCAGGGCTCTAGTGGCTTCTTCCTTAGAATTAGCGATAATTACTCCCTTGCCGGCTGCTAATCCGTCTGCCTTGATGACAACCGGTAACTGCTGGGAATTGAGGTATTCCCTTGCCTGGGAATAATTGGAAAATGTTTCACCTGATGGACAGGGTATGGCATATTTCTGCATCAGTCTTCTGGCAAATACTTTGCTTGATTCAAGTTGAGCTGCATTTTTTGTCGGACCGATTATCGGTAGCTTTTTTTGCCCAAAATAATCTACAATGCCTGCTGCAAGAGGCGCTTCTGGCCCCACGATGGTTAAGTCTATTCCTAGTTCCTCGACTGCGGAACTAAGGGCTTGTATATCGGTAGGTTGTATTTTGAGATTGGAGGCAATGGCAGATGTGCCTGCATTGCCAGGCGCTACATAGATTTTGCTGGATTTTGGACTTTGAGCAATTTTCCAGACCAGGGTATGCTCTCGAGCTCCGCTACCAATAACTAATATCTTCAATAATTTACCTTAGTCTGTACGTTGGTACTAGTTACTTATTGCTTTTTCACTGTTCTTCTTTTATGACTTTTAGCTTTGGTCTATATGCCATTATCGTAATGCCGTCTTCGCTAGTTTTCTGGATTGAACACTATCTAATTTCCTAATTAGTTTAAACAATTGCGACACATGTTCTTTTTTCTTATCCTTAATATGTTTTAAAACTCTTATAGCATCCTCGTCGGTTAACGATTCTACGTGTTCCTGGTACTGGTTGATTGCCAGTAATTCTGCTGCGAGGTCCTCACGCAGTATCTGTAAGTCCAGTTCAGTGTCGTATTGAATTTCATTAGTTTTTTCCTTCTGATACGAAGACCCCATTTTAACCCCCCTCAATAAAGCTTGACTACAGGTTTGGATGCAGCGACCTGAATAAAAGGCAGAGATTTTTTCTAGGGTGAGAACGTAATGAGTATATCTTCTGCGGGTAGCAAAATCAAGTAGTTTTGCATATACTACAATAAGGATGGAAAAGAAATAGTTGTTTTACATAATGTATGGACAAGATAGTTTCTCGTTGCAGGGGGAACTAGGGAAAATAAAGGCGGAACTGGGTGATCCTGCTATGCTTGCCATCAATACAACTGTGTTGGATGGGAAGCAGATAAATTTGAATCAGTTCCAGGATGTCTGCAATACCATGCCTTTTTTACATCAGCTAAGATTGGTCATTGTTGAAGGTTTATTGGGACGTTTTGATTCTGAAAAAAAAACAGGGAAACGTACCAATAAAGTGCAGTCGAAAGCGAATGATGAAATGAGAGATTGGCGGATAGTTGCAGACTATATCGAAAAGATGCCTGCAACAACAGTGCTTATATTTATCGATGGCGAGTTAGATGAGAAGAAGAATGCTTTATTAAAGCATCTTAGTCCAATAGCAAATATAAAAAGATTTCCACAGCTAAAAGGCGAAAGAATTAACTACTGGATTAAAACACGTATAGCTGAAAGGGGTGGGAAAGTATCAGCCAAGGCGATTGACCTACTTGGGGAGCTTGCGGGGAATGATTTATGGCATATAAATAGTGAAATTGAGAAATTAATCGCTTTTGGACATGGGCGACTTATCACCGAAGACGACGTGAGACAGGTAACAAGCTATAATAGTGAAGCTAATATTTTTGCTTTGGTGGATGCCGTCCTTGAGGGACGAAGAAGAGAGGCGCAGCAACTGCTTCATCGATTGTTTACAGAGGGAATGAATCCTTCGCATATTTTAACTATGATCACCAGGCAACTTCGGTTGATACTTATGGCTAAAGAATTAAGTCCAGCATCCAGGCAAGAAGCTATGAGTAGATTAGGTATTAGCAGGGATTTCCAGTTCGATAGATTATTAAAACAGGCAAAACTATATACTATAGATACTATAAAGAGAGCTTATCACAAGATTTTGGAAGCTGATATGGCTATAAAAACCGGGAAATATGATGATGATTTGTCGGTAGAATTGCTGGTGATGGATTTGTGTGAGCCGCGTTCATAGTTTTTATTCGACAAGAAGACTGATGTTTGGCTAAAATGGAATTTAACAGAGAAGTCGCTGATATTTTATGAATCGGGTAGCCGTTATGATTTTAGCTGGGGGTGTTGGTGAGAGGCTCAGTGTTCTTGTTACAGAACGAGCCAAGCCAGCAGTGCCGTTTGGCAGCAGATACCGTATTATTGATTTTGCCTTAAGCAATTGTATAAACTCTGCGATTAATAATGTAGGCGTTTTAACACAGTATAATCCTCGCTCACTAGCGCGACACCTTGGTGTAGGAAGACCATGGGACTTAGATAGAGTTAAAGGTGGACTTGTCGTATTTCAGCCTTTTTTTGAGTCGTTCGGAGCGGGATTGGTATAAAGGTACTGCTGATGCCGTATATCAGAACCTCTATTTTCTTGAAGATATTAAGGTGGACGAGGTTTTAATTTTATGCGGTGACCATGTTTATATTATGCGTTATGATCGTATGATAGCAACTCACCGTAATCGGAAAGCTGATATCACAGTAGCCGTAACCCAGGTTCCCATAGAAGAAACTTCACGATATGGCATTATTAGCCTGGATCGTAATGAGCGAATTATTGAGTTTGAAGAAAAACCCAAAGTTACAAAAAGTAGATTGGCTTCGATGGGAATATATGTGTTCAATAAAAATATCCTTATCGATTGTCTTGAGGAGAATAAAAAGAAAAAAGATAGATATGACTTTGGGGAAAATATTCTGCCTGATATCATTGGAAGGTACAAAACATACGGCTATAAATTTAACGGGTATTGGCGTGATGTGGGCACTATTGAATCCTATTGGCAAGCGAATATGGATTTAATAGTTGATTTGCCTGCTCTCAATCTCTACAATCTGGAAACTGAAATAAGGACTGTTGATGAGAACTTACCCCCAGCAAAATGTGGACCAAATGCAAGCGTAGCAAGGTGCTTGCTTTCCAATGGCGCTATTATCAATGGGAGAGTGGATAATTCAGTGATTTTTCCCAGAGTTTTTATAGAAGAGGGTGCCATTGTGAAAGATTCAGTTGTTTTTAATGATACTACGATAGGTAAGGGAGCTGTTATTGACCGAGCTATTATTGACAAGCAGGTCTGGATTGGTACAGGATGTGTTATTGGATATGGAGACGAGAATACGATAAATAAGGAGGAACCTGACTATCTAAATACGGGTATTACTGTGGTGGGCAAGGGAGCTAAATTGCCCAACGGTTTGAAGATGGGGCGTAATTGCAAGGTCGGTTGTTGGATAGAACCTACTGATTTCATCTTTCAGTTTGTCCAGAGTGGAGAAAGCGTAAGTCCTCAAAATCCTCGAGTCCACCCAATGTAAATCTCTGTGCACTTGCTCCTGCGTGACAAAAAAGAACTTATCTCAGAGTATTATTAACTCAATAACACTGGATACTGTTTAAGACTGTGAAAATTCTATTCGTAGCTGCTGAAATGAGTCCGTTAGTTAAGGTAGGTGGATTAGCTGATGTTGTGGGCTCTTTGCCGAAAGCCCTGAATAGATTGGGGCATGATGTGCGAGTGATACTGCCTTATTATAAGGTGCTTGATCTTGCTCAGTATAAGTTGTCATCTGTGTTTGGAAGTAGCAATGGAAAAGCGCCCCAGATTGCGGAGCTGTTTGCGCTGTCAGTGATTGGTAATAATGATGAGATAAAGGTGTATCTAATAAATTACGAAGAACTCTCTGGTTCCAAAGATGTGTACGGTGCAAATGAATCGAGACGTTTTCTTTTATTTGATAGAGCTGTTGTAGAAATATTACCACGATTAGATTGGCAACCAGATATAGTTCATTGTCATGATTGGCATACTGCCCTCATTCCGATGTGGCTCAAAAAGGCTCATTGGGGTGGTGTCTTGTTATTTACTATTCATAACTTAGCATACCAGGGTTCTTTTGATAATAGTTTCCTGTCTAGCTTTAGTCTTACTCAAGATTGGTGTGATAAGCCTGATAATATTGGTGTATCTGAGCTGCCATTCAATTTTATGAGTCAGGGAATTGTCTGGGCAGATATGATAACAACTGTCAGTGAAAATTATGCCAGGGAAATCGTAACCCCTGAATATGGTGCAGGCTTGGAGCATCTGTTATGCTTTAGACGAGATAGATTGATGGGGATAATTAATGGTATTGACTATGAGGAATATAATCCGAGCACTGACCGTTTTATTGTAGCGAATTACGATTGTACAAGTCTTGAGCGAAGATTGATAAATAAAACGACTCTTCAGAAGCAGGCGGGATTGCCCGAAGATAGCACTATACCGCTTATGGGAATGGTCTCTCGACTTGATGAACAGAAAGGTCTTGATATCGTGATAGAAAGTTTACCTATTTTGTTTGAACAGATGAATGTGCAAATGATTATACTTGGGAGGGGGAGGGAACACTATCAGTACTTATTGCGAGAAGCAGCCGATAGGTATCCGCAAAAGCTGGCAGTTTTTAATGAATTCGGTGATGCTTTAGCTCATCTTATTTATGCAGGTTGTGATGTCTTCCTAATGCCCTCTCGTTTTGAGCCATGTGGATTGGGACAACTTATAGCTATGCGCTATGGGGCAATTCCTCTTGTTCGATATACCGGAGGCCTGGTGGACACGGTTGAAAATTTGTCTACTGATTTGGCCATAGGAAGTGGTTTTGTTTTTAAAGAGCACGATGTTCAAGCAATGCTGTTAGTCATGCGGCGAGCACTTAATGCGTATAAACAAAAGAAAGTCTGGCAACAAATTATGCAGAGAGTAATGTCTCTCGACTTTTCTTGGCAAAACTCAGCTCGAAAATATGAGGCGGTTTATAAGAAACTTTTGGAGTTGAATGATTGTGCCTCAAACTAAGGTTAAGCAGATACTGGCAGTAGATTTAGGCGGAACAAAAATACGGTCAGCTATTGTGCTGTCTGATGGCGAAATACTGTCTTCTAAAAAGTATCCCACCCAAGCGGCTAAAGGTCCTGAGGAAGTGATCAGAAGACTTATATTTGCAATAAAAGATACTCTGATGAGGGGTGGGCTGAAGATTCATGAGCTAAATGGTATTGTAATAGCATCTGCTGGTATTCTAGATGTAAAGAATGGAATTATAACTGCGTCTCCCAGTTTGCCCGGTTGGCGGGATATACCTTTACGCAATATACTAAATGAGAGATTGAAAATAGATGTATATTTAATTAATGATGCCAGCGCAGCGGCTTTAGGTGAGCATCGTTTTGGCGCTGGGCAAGGATTAAATAACTTGGTTTATCTTACGGTGAGCACAGGTATAGGTGGAGGTCTTATTATTGACGGAAAGCTCTATAGTGGCAGTGATGGTTGTGCTGGTGAGATAGGGCATATGATTATTGAAGCCGACGGGCCGAAGTGTAATTGTGGCAGTTTTGGTTGTCTGGAAATCATGGCTTCAGGAACAGCGATAGCTCGAGAAGCGCGTCAGCGTGTTGCCCTTGGTGAAAAGAGTTCTCTTATCGAGTTTGCTATAAATACAGGCGGTATCACTGCAGAGACGGTAGCCCACGCAGCCAAACATGGCGATGCTATGGCTTGTGAGGTTGTAAGCAAAACGGCTTATTATCTTGGTGTTGGCATTGCTAACGTAGTTAATATTTTCAATCCTGAGATGGTGATCATTGGTGGTGGCGTGTCGAAAATGGGCGAGATGCTTCTCAAACCAGCTCGAAAAGTGGTGAAACAAAGGGCATTCAAATTACCTACGAGTACAGTACGTATAATGCGCTCTCGCCTGGGTGATAATGCAGGTATTGTTGGTGCAGCCGTCTCTATCTTTGAAGGGTGTTAGGGGAAGTTGCAATTGTGTGAATTGACATAACACTATTGGTTTACTAAAATCCAGAAAGGTAATGAATACGGTGAATAGCAACGAAATCAGGCAGTTATTTCTCAGTTTCTTTGAAGAGAAGCAACATATGATTATTCCGAGTTCATCATTGGTGCCTTATGCCGACCCGACCTTGTTGTTAACCACTGCTGGCATGGTGCAGATAAAGCCATATTTTTTAGGATTGGCTGTACCACCAAATCCACGCTTAGCTTCCTGTCAGAAATGCTTTCGTACTACTGATATAGATTCGGTCGGTGATGCCAAGCATTTAACTTTTTTTGAGATGCTGGGAAATTTTAGTGTTGGCAATTATTTCAAAGAAGAGGCAATTGCCTGGGCATGGGAATTTGTCAGCCAGCGCCTCAAAATCAATCCAGAGCGGCTTTGGGTGACTGTCTATTTGGACGATGATGAGGCATTTCGCTATTGGAGGAACCTCGATTTCCCAGAAAGAAAAATATTCAGGCTTGGTGAGAAGGATAATTTCTGGGGTCCCGCTGGTGATTCGGGTCCTTGTGGTCCCTGTAGTGAGCTACACTACGATTTTGGAGAGAAGTTTGGTTGTGGTAAGAAGAGTTGTAGACCAGGATGTGACTGCGGACGCTTTTCTGAAATCTGGAACCTTGTATTCACCCAATATGACCAAGGCCGTGATGGCAAACGTACTCCTCTCCCTAAACCCAATATAGATACTGGCATGGGCTTAGAGAGAACTGCGGCTGTGATGCAGGGTGTATATTCGGTGTATGATACAGACCTTTTTTTACCCTTGCGAGATACAATCTGTGATTTAGCTCGCCATGAATATGGAAAAGACAAGGCTATGGATCAGGCTATTAGAATAGTGTCTGAGCATAGTCGTGGTGTTGCCTTTCTGATTGCCGATGGTGTTTTACCTTCAAATGAGGGAAGGGGTTATGTTTTGCGGCGAATATTACGCAAAGCGAGTTTCTTCGGCAAAAAGCTTGGCATCGAGGGAGCTTTCCTCGGTAATATAGCTGAGGTTGTTATTAGCAAAATGGGCTATATCTATCCTGAGTTGAAGAATGGACATAATTTCATATTGGATGTTATCAAGACAGAGGAGGGAAAATTCATTGCCACTCTGGATGCGGGAATAAACCTGGTCGAAAAAACAATTACTGAATCTATGAGTCGAGGCAATGACCATATCAAGGGTAAAGAGATTTTTCGGTTTTACGATACCTACGGTTTCCCTCCCGATTTAACAGCAGAGATAGCGAAAGAGAGAGGGTTATCTGTTGATCTTGAGGGTTATGAATTTGAGATGGAGAAACAGCGAGAAAAAGCCAGGGCTAGTCATAAATTCACAACTGGGACTGAGGTAAAGGTATCTGGTACTAAAACTACGCTGCCGCCAACTAAATTTATCGGCTATGAAAAGGTAACGAGTAATTCCAAAGTAATCCATATTTTGAATCAGGAGTCTCGTTTTCAGATAACATCTGCGAATACAGGTGAAAAAATAGCTATTGTCCTCAATGAAACACCTTTTTATGCAGAAATGGGAGGTCAGATAGGTGATGTTGGTATACTGACTTCTGACTCAGGCGAGATGATTATAAACAATACTATATGGTCACCTTTTGGGGACATAGCGGAAGGTGTAATTGTCCACATAGGAGAAGTCAGCAAAGGCAGTCTATCCGCTGGTGATACTGTTACAGTCGAAATAAATATGGAACGTCGCCTTGACATAGCGCGTAATCATACGGCAACACACTTGCTTCAATCAGCTCTGCGTCAAGTGCTAGGCAGTCATGTATCCCAGAGAGGTTCCCTGGTTGAACCTGATAGACTTCGTTTCGACTTTTCCCACTCGACCGCCATTGATAAAAAACAGCTCACTGAAATTCAGCAAATCGTTAACCAGAGAATACACCAGAATTTACCTGTTACGAGCAAAGTGGTTCCTTATAAGCGAGCAATTGCGGAAGGTGCTATGGCTTTATTTGAGGAAAAGTATGGAGAAACTGTCCGTGTACTGGCTATTGGTGAGCCTCCCATAAGTACCGAGCTTTGTGGTGGCACTCACGTTAAGTCAACTGGCGAGATCGGTCTCTTTTACATTGTTAGCGAGAGCAGCATCGGTACAGGATTGCGCAGAATTGAAGCAGTTACAGGGAGAGAAGCGGAAACGTTTATTGAAGAGCGTATTGCGGCATTGGAAACTATAGCTGAGCAGATGAAAACCTCAACTTCCGAGGCTCCTGAGAAGGTGAAAGCTCTCATTGCTGAGCTATCTGCGGAGCGCAAACGTATAGCAAATCTGGAAAAGAAGCTTTCTAAAAATATGGTGGATGACCTGTTAAAGCGTAAAGAACATATTAACGGAATAACGGTTATAGCTGCTCAAATATCATCCTCTTCGATACCTTCGCTGCGAGAGATGGGTGACTTAGTACGCGAACGACTAAAGAGCGCAGTCATTGTTTTAAGCACCATTCATGACGATAAGCCCGGCTTTGTGGTCATGGTAACCCCAGATTTAGTGGATAGAGGATTGCATGCAGGTGAAATAGTGAAACAGGTAGCTGGCGTTACGGGAGGTAGTGGTGGGGGTAAAGCTGAAATGGCTCAAGCTGGTGGTAAGGACAAGAACAAAATCGGTGATGCTTTAGAATTAGTGAAGACCATTGTGGAAAAAGTTAGTTAGAAATATGCGTCATCTAGGATTGGATATTGGGGATAGAAAGATAGGGGTTGCCATAAGCGACCCGGAGCAAATATTAGCTAGCCCGCTGACAACTATCGTTCGTGATGATGACGACCAGGCGATAAGTGCTATCATTAATCTGGCCGATCAATATCAAATTATGAAGATTATTATTGGTTTGCCGTACTCTTTGAGTGGTAATATGGGCAATCAAGCCATTAAAGTAAAGACTTTTGTGGACAAACTTTCTCAACATACCAAAACGGAAATTGAGTTAAGGGATGAGAGACTGTCCACTGTAGCTGTTGAACGCTTGCTTATGGAGGCGGGCAAAAAAAGTCAAAAACGAAAAGAGCAACGTGATGCTGCGGCGGCTGCCTTTATTCTACAGGGATATTTGGATAGTTTAAAGGCTTCTAGTTGATGACACAATACATTCATCTCATCGGTTATCCTCTCAAACACTCCGTTTCTCCAGACCTTCAGCAAGCTGCCTTGAATCATTACAAACTCGATGTCCACTATGGACTTTTGGAAACTAAGGCAGAGGAATTGCCTTTGGTGCTGACACAGATCAAGCATCATCAAAATCTTGGCGCTAATGTGACGGTGCCTTATAAGGAAATGGTTTTAGACATGCTGGATGAAATTGATGACTATGCCAACCTTATTGGAGCTGTAAACACCATAGTCAATCGAGATGGCAAGCTAATAGGTTTTAATACTGACGCCTATGGTTTTATTGAGGCTTTACGGAAAGAAGGCAAATTTGACTCAAGGGGGAAGCGGGTGATTCTCATTGGCGCCGGTGGAGTTGCTAGAGCTGCTAGCTTTGCTCTTGTGCAGGAAGGTATAGCTTCATTGACTATTGCGAATCGCACTGTAAAGCGAGCAGAGGAACTCCAGGAGGCTTTAATAAAGTATATTGGTGATCAAAGGCTACACGCAAAAGTTATTATTCTACCTTGGAGTTCGCTAAAGATTAGTGAAACAATAAAAGACTGCCATTTGATAGTGAACTGCACTACCATGGGTATGAGATATTCTACTTTGGAAGGTCAATCTCCTGTCGAAATAGATTTAATTCCTCCCAGTGCTTTAGTTTATGACTTGGTGTATAATCCTTCGGAAACACCGTTTCTGAAGCTGGCAGCAAAAGCGGGAGCACGGACTCTCGGCGGATTGCATATGTTAGTTTATCAAGGAGCTGCTGGTTTCGAACTGTGGACAGGTAAAAAAGCTCCGGTCGATGTAATGTTTTCAGCTGCAAATGCAGCCTTAGGTAGACTGTGAAGAGGTATGAATAATATGGGGCAATTTCGGTTTGTCACTGCTGGCGAGTCTCATGGTAAGGGTTTGGTAACGGTTATTGAGGGTATGGTTGCTGGCTTGGCAATTAATGAAGATTACATAGCTAATGAGCTTAAACGGCGGCAGGCTGGCTACGGACGTGGCCCTCGTATGGCTATCGAGCAGGACAGGGCAGAAATAATATCTGGAGTACGTTACGGATTTACGATAGGTAGTCCCATAAGCTTGCTCATTTGGAATCGTGACTGGGACAACTGGAGAGAGACGATGAGCGTGGGTACTTCTGATAAAATGGCAGAGCCAATCACTGCTTTTCGTCCCGGGCATGCTGATTTACCTGGAGTTATTAAATATGGACTTAAAGATATTCGTCCTATTTTGGAAAGAGCCAGCGCTCGAGAAACAACAGCCAGAGTTGCTGCTGGGTCGATAGCCAGAAGATTTCTTGAAGAATTTGGCATTACTATTCATAGCCATACGCTCAGTATTGGTGAATATCGAGTGCCTGACAATATAAAGGTTGATTGGAGGCAAATTGAGAATTCACCAGTACGCTGCGCCGATTCCAAAATTGAAACGATGATGATAGCAGCTATTGACAAGGCTAAAGCCGATGGCGATACATTAGGTGGGATTTTTGAAGTAATTGCAACAGGAATGCCTGCTGGTCTGGGTAGCCATGTTCAGTGGTATGAGCGTATTGACGGTCAAATCGCCCAGTCAATAATGAGTATTCACGCTGTAAAAGGCGTAGAGATTGGCAGTGGATTCTCTTTAGCTAATTTAATGGGATCTGAAGCTCACGACGAAATCAAACCAAATAAGGGCAATACTCCTTTCTGGACTCGATCTACTAATCGGGCGGGTGGTATTGAGGGGGGTATCAGTAATGGAGAGCCAATTGTCATCAGAGCGGCGATGAAACCGATTTCTACTCTGGGCAAACCATTATTGTCTATCGATCTCAGAACAAGACAGGCGGTGAAAGCTCATTACGAACGAAGCGATGTCTGCGCCGTCCCTGCGGCGGGAGTTATCGGTGAGGCTATGGTAGCTGGAGTGCTAGCAGATGCCATACTGCGGAAATTTGGTGGTGACCATTTGAAGGAAACCTTTGCTAATTATCAACACTACATGGAATCCGTTTCTTAATAAAAATCATATGCACCGCGATAAAGATGTAAAAAACATAGCCCTCATAGGTTTCTCAGCCACCGGTAAGTCAACAGTAGCTAAAGAGGTGGCCGAATACCTTCACTGGGACCATGTAGATACCGACGATGAAATAGTCAAGGTCGGTGGTAAAACCATCCCAGAGATATTTAAGCAGGATGGTGAAGATACATTTAGACAGCTAGAGTGCAAAGTGCTAGAACAAATCTGTCGCAGGAAGAAAGTCGTTTTTTCTACCGGGGGAGGGGTTATCCTTAATCCTGCAAACGTTAAAATACTTCAGAAGACCTGCGTGATTATTTGCTTGGAAGCAAGGATTGAGACAATTTACCAGCGCTTGCTGCGCGATGCTCTTTATTCGTCTAGTCCTTTAGTGCGACCGCTCCTTGCTGGAGAAGACTCCCTGAGAACGTATCACGGAGTTAAAAAATTATCGGCAGCCTTATTATTCTATTGCTGATTGGACTGTTCATACTGATAATCTGACCATTGAAGAGGTAAGCCGCGAGGTGATAAGAGGTTGGCACTACATACAGCGCTCAGGCATAAATGCCCAGCAGAATAGCGAAACCGATATTGCTTGTGTAGTAGAGACACCGAGCAAGCGGTATGCTGTCTTTGTTGGCTGGGGTCTATTGTCTAAGCTTGGGGAAAAAATGAGGGAATCGGGATTATCGGGTAAAGCAGTGATAATAAGCGATGAATTAGTTTTTGCTATCTATGGCGAGCAGGCTAAGAAAACATTGGAAAAGGCTAGCTTTGAAGTTAGTTATTTCCTAGTGTCTCCTGGTGAATCCTCTAAGAACATTCACGAAGCTGTTAAAATCTATGATTTTCTCATTAAACAACAGGTAGAAAGAAGTGACGTGCTTGTAGCTTTAGGTGGTGGTATGATCGGGGATCTGGCTGGTTTTGTAGCAGCTACTTATTTGCGTGGTATTTCTTGGGTACAGGTGCCGACCAGTCTTATAGGAATGGTAGATGCCAGTATCGGTGGCAAGGTGGCAATTGACCATCCGCGTGGTAAAAATCTAATTGGTGCATTTTATCAACCATGTTTTGTTTTAGCCGATGTTCAGACTTTGTCTAGCTTACCCCCGCGTGAGCTAACTTCGGGGTGGGCTGAAGTCATTAAATATGGATTAATTTTGGATGCTGAGTTTTTTAAAAATCTTGAAGAGAATGTCGAAGCGCTAGTTTGTTTAAAGCCCGATATTACTGTTAAAGCAATTGCTCATTGTGCCTGCATTAAAGCCAGTGTTGTTAGTGAAGATGAAAGGGATACTGGCAAGCGTATTATTTTAAACTATGGACATACGGTAGCTCATGGGCTTGAGTCAACTACTAAGTACGGGGTATTTCTTCATGGTGAGGCAGTGTCTATTGGCATGATGGCAGCTACGAAGCTGAGTCAGCGATTGGGTTTATTACCGTCGGATACAGTGCAGCGGCAGCAGGTACTCCTTGAGAAATTTCATCTACCTGTAAGTTGCTCAGGAATAGATATCGATGACGTTCTGACTGCGATGAAATGGGATAAGAAAGTGCGGAATAAAGCTATTCAGTGGGTTTTATTGGAGTGTATCGGTAAGGCAGTTGTGCGTAACGATGTTCCACAGGAGTGTGTCCTGGGTGTTCTTAAAGAGGTGATAAAAGCTTGAGAATTGCTCTGGATGGACGACCCACATTTCTTACCTATATAGAGGTGCTGAAACCCCGAGAGACCAGTTTACTTATTTTCATTGGAGCATGTGCGGCAATTATTGCTGCTCGTGGGAATTTGACGGTAGAGACTTTTACCCTGGCTCTAATGGCCATTGCTCTGGGTAGTGCTGGTTGCAATGGGCTTACTAATTATTTAGACCGCGAGGTTGATGCTAAAACAAAGCGAACCCGTAATCGAGTTTTGCCTTCAAATCGTATTCATCCACCACAAAAGGTTTTACCTCTGGTTATTGGGCTTATTGTGGTGGCACTGACCCTTGCTTATCTGGTTAATCCACTCTGTTTCTTATTTGGGTTGATAGGTACGGTTGCCTCGGCGATATGGCGTAAGACAGTCTCATGTACTTTTTTCGGCATTGTTGCTGGCTGCAGCCCGGTGCTTATTGGTTGGTTTGCCTTGAAACCGGAGCTTGATATCAAAATTTCACTAATTTGTTTATTGGTAGCCTTTTGGATTCCTGTCCACATCTGGAGCGTGATGGTTGCCAACCGCGATGATTACTTGGATGCTGGCTTGCGTTACTTTCCGTTGAACTTGCAGGTGAAGAATATTGTCAAAATTCTTTTTGCATTATCCATATGCCTCTATTTCACATCTATCTTGCTTTACTTATTCTCCGATTTTAAATTGCTATATCTGGTTGTTGCTAATGTACTCGGTATAGCGATGATTATGGCAAATGCCAGGCTATTTTTCTCCACAACTTCGTTCGCCGCATGGCAGGTTTACAAATTGTCCAGCTTTCCTTATCTCGGCATCATGTTTCTTGCTATGTGCCTGGATACTTTGGTGTTATAGCGTAGATGTCACCTCATACCCAAGCTAATTTATTTCTTACTGATACCTTCGATGCATGAATTTTGAGATGAATTGAAATGTTTGAAGTACTCAATACTTGTTCGAGGACTCAAGCACGCCTTGGAGAGCTTAGTACACTTCATGGTGTGGTATCGACACCAATCTTTTTACCCGTGGGTAGTCAGGGTACAGTGAAAACTTTAACTCCTCAGGAACTTCGTGATATCGAAGTAACCATGATTTTAGGTAATACCTATCATCTTTATCTAAGGCCGGGTATCGATACAATCGAGCAACTTGGTGGGTTACATAGGTTTATGGCTTGGCAAAGCCCAATCCTAACTGATAGTGGTGGTTATCAGGTTTTCAGCCTGTCACCTTTGTGCAGAATCAATGAGCAAGGTGTTATTTTTCGCTCTCACATCGATGGGAGTGAGCATAGTTTCTCTCCAGAGTCGGTTATTGAATTTCAAGAGAGACTAGGTGCTGATGTGATTATGGTATTAGACGAATGTGCTTCCGTCAATGATAATAAAACAAAAGTTAGAGAGGCAATGTTGAGGACTCACCGTTGGGCAGAGAGATGTTTGAAGCGCCATTCTAGTGGTCGCCAGCTTTTATTTGCTATAGTGCAAGGTGGAATATTTCCAGAAATGCGTCAACAGTCAGCGAAAGCTCTTACTGCCATGGATTTCCCTGGTTATGCCATCGGCGGTCTAAGTTTGGGGGAACCTAAGGAGATAACATGGAACATGGTAGGAACAGTATTGGACTTTTTACCGACAAATAAACCCAGGTATCTTATGGGAGTTGGTTCACCAGAGGATATAATCGAAGGTGTGAGTAGGGGCATTGATATTTTCGATTGTGCGTTGCCAACGAGAGTGGCTCGTAACGGCGCGCTTTTTACTAATGAGGGGAGAAAAAATATCGATAGGGCTAGCTTTAAATCAAAAGAGGGCCCTTTCGATGAGAGCTGTGATTGTTATACCTGTCGCACCTTTTCAGCAGCTTATTTGCACCATCTTTTTAAGTGTAGCGAATTGTTAGCTTACAGGTTGGCAACTATTCATAACCTCAGATTTATTACGAGGCTAATATGTGACATACGAACAGCCATACAAAGGGGTATTTTTGCTGATTTCAGGGATGATTTTCTTACTCGGTATAAAACTACTAATGAATCTGTAAGAATTGTCCAGAAGCACAAATGGCTAAATGCCCAGCAAGAAAAGAGTGCCTAGAGCGCCTTTCATTTGGCAAGGTTTCTTCAAGAATTGAAATTATCGATCTAACAATGATACCATGACCAGCGGTATTTTCCGATGGAGATTATATAAGCGGGATGACAAGCGATAACAAAGTGAAGATAAAAATAGAAGATATTTACCTCTCTTTCGGTGGTGTTGAGGCTCTTAAAGGTATAAATATAGAGATACGAAATAATGAGATCTTGGCTATTATTGGACCGAATGGTGCTGGCAAGACGTGCGTATTGAATTGTATCAATGGATTTTACAAGCCACAGAAAGGTGAAATATATTTTGAGGGCAGAAGAATTACACGGATGCGTCCAGATAAAATAGCACAACGCGGTATAGCCAGGACATTTCAAAATATTGAACTCTATTCCGGTTTAAGTACCCTGGATAATATTATGGCTGCACGGCATGTTCTGATGAAGCAGAACTTTTTAAGCTCCGCTTTGTATTTTGGTTGGGCACATAAGGAAGAAATACGCCATCGTAAAACGGTTGAAGATATCATCGATTTCTTGGAAATAGAGCCGATCAGAAAGAAGGTAGTTGGTAGTTTGCCGTATGGCATGCGTAAGAGAGTAGAACTGGGAAGGGCTCTGGCACTTGAGCCGAAGGTGCTTTTGCTCGATGAACCGATGGCTGGGATGAATTTGGAAGAGAAAGAAGATATCGCGCGGTTTATTATCGATATCTTTGAGGGGCAGGGAGTTACTTACCCGGATACGCCTGTTTTAAGCAATGGGGTAAGTTGTATAGTTTTGATTGAGCATGATATGGGTGTGGTGATGGATATTGCAGACAGGATTATTGTCCTTGATTTCGGTCGAAAGATTGCGGAAGGTACACCTGAGGAAGTTCGAGTAAATCCTCAAGTTATTTCTGCCTATTTGGGAAAAGAAGCATAGCGGACGCGGTCTCATTTAATGGTATTATAGCCATCTCTTGCGTCTTTTATAGTGTTTTACAGCACGATAGCTCTTCTTTGCTCCTACTGCAGATAGCCCCATGTAAAATTCTTTTACATCCTCGTTATTTCGCAAGAAGTCAGCACTGCCATCAAGTACGACTCTGCCATTCTCCATAACATATCCATAATGGGCAATGCTAAGGGCAATTCTGACATTTTGTTCTACAAGCAAGACCGAAGTTTTTTTCTCGGTATTGAAGCGTTTGATGATTTCATAGATTTCTTCAACCAGCATTGGCGCTAAGCCTAGTGAAGGTTCATCGAGCATCATCAATTGAGGAGCAGACATCATGGCACGACCTATGACGAGCATTTGTTGTTCACCACCGGATAGATAGCCGGCGATGTTGTGGTTTAGACGCTTGAGACGTGGGAAATAGTCATAAACCATAGAGAGGTCTTCCTTAATGGCACTTCGGTCTTTTCGATTGTGTGCACCAACCAGTAAATTTTCCTCTGCCGTTAAATGTCCAAAGACCCTTCGTCCTTCCAGTGCCTGGACAATACCAAGCTTGCCTATTTCTACTGCATTTTTTTTATCGATCCTCTCGTTGTTCCATTCAATATTGCCATCGGTCACTTCTCCTTCCTCAACGTGGAGTAAACCGGATATTGCTTTTAGGGTAGTGGTTTTACCAGCGCCATTGGCGCCAAGAACGGCAACGACAGAGCCATCCTCTACGGTGATGGAGACACCGTGAAGAACCTTGACTACATTCAGGTAGACAACTTCGATGTTATTTAACTTTAACATAATGATTAAGAAGAGTAGTGCCTCCAACTGGAGGCACTGCTCTATTGTGACTACTTACCGAACCAGTCGAACTCCTCGTATTTTACCAGAGGTGCTTCAGTCCAGCCACTGATAGGTGTGATTGCACCATTCTTTATCTGGAAGAGCCTCAGTGATTTTGCTAATCTGTTGTCTCCAGCGATATAGGTTGCAGGACCGTGGAGACCACCAACAGTATAATCCTTTAACTTTTGTATACCTTTAGTCTCAATAGCCCGCCAGGATTCCACATTCCCTTTCGCTAGGACATCATAACCAGCATTTTTAATCGCTGTTTTGAGAATTTCGGTTACTATCAAGCTTTGTGCCCATGCGGCGATATAGTCCATATTGCCATAATCCTGAGGATGCAGTTTCTGGCAATATTCCGTCATCTTCGCCATACCGGGTACATTATCCCCCCAAGTTACAGTAGCAGATACACCATAAACACCTTCAACAGTATCTGCTCCAGCCAGATCAATAAGCGCTTTCGTGAAGCTGGCGCTCGCACAAGCAATAGTTATCCCTGGATATAAACCAAGCTCTTTGGCATTTTTGATAATAACTGCCGTAGGTGCTGGCGTACTGGAAATAAATAAAACATCAGGTTTCTTGGCCTTCAGTCGGGTCAAAGATTCTATTTCTGAAGTGGTAGTTGCTGTATGCTCATCGGTAGAGATAATTTCAATCCCCAGTTTATCCGCTAATGCCTTAGCCGCATCTCGAGCGCCATAACCTGTGGAATTATTGAGCAGATGTAATGCCATTTTTGGCTTGCCTGTACCTTTCCAGATATTTTTCATATAGTAATTGGCAAAGGCTCCCCAGTTATCGCCGTAATCGGGGGTTTGACCATACATATGTTGTGGAGGTCTTAACATTTTAGTGGAGCTAAAACAGGACATACCCGGAAACTCCTCTCTGTTCGCTGTTTCCATAGCAGCTTCCATCTCCTTTGATGAAGATGTAGTAAACATTAAGCAGCCCTCATCCATAAGCCTTTTTACCAAAGTTACCATGTTGGGCAAATCATAGCGACTATCATACCACGAAACTTCAATTTTATATCCTTCAGCACCACCTAGTTCTGTAGTTGACATAATTAATGGCATCAAGATTGGCATGCCCCATGGGGCTACCTTTCTCAGCTGCCTGACCAGTTGTCGGTGTAATCATGCCTACTTTTAGCACTTGACCTGGCTTTGACTGAGGGGTTGTAGTACAGCCAGTGATAACAGGCAGTACTATAAGTATCACTGCTAGGCATACGAGTAATGATATTGTCGACAATCTTTTAATCATTTATTCCTCCTAAATCTTTTTTTAACAACAAAGTAATTTTCCTTTCCACTACATCAATCAAGTACCTCCTGTTTCATTAATATGAAAATGGCCATAAACGATACGCAGACTTTAATAATGCCCAGCGATGTGCCAATCCCCGTGGTTCAAGAATAAGGAATAATACAATTACCAAACCGAATACCATCGGCGCAATACCACTGGTGAAACCAGCTGGTAATGAAGGAAAGGTTCTCTCTAAAATTGGTGAAATAAAAATAATTTCTTGCTGTAGGAGACGGATTATCAATACTCCTAAGATGGGGCCGAGAGTAGTTCCTAAACCACCAATGATAACCATGCCTATATACAGGATGGAATCAGTGAAGGTAAAGTTCTCAGCACTCATAAAACCTACCCAATGAGCTAACAATGAACCGGCTATGCCAGCAAAGAAGCAGCCGGTAAAAAAGGCGAGCAGTTTATAATACAAAAGGTTAATACCCATAACTTCGGCAGCCAGGTCATTGTCCCTTATCGCTATAAATGCTCTTCCCACTCTACCTCTCACCAGATTTTTGCAAGAAATACACAGATTATGGTGATTATAATTATAAGGTAGAAATTGTTGATTTCATCGGTATATCTTCCATTGGTTATTGCAAGAACTGGAACGAGAACAGGTTTTACAATAGATTGGATCGTGTTCAAAATAGCATCACGTGGCACCTTAATCCCATGAAATCCCCCTGTCATTGCTGACCAGTGGTTTATAATCCAGATAATGATGAATTGAGCGGCAATAGTTGTGATTGCTAGGTAAAACCCTTTTATTCTGACTGATGGGAGTCCAAAGATTATTCCAATTATACCAGCTGTTAAGCCAGAGCATATTAATGCACCAAATAATGGAAAGCCAAGTTTATTAGTTAAGATAGCGGTAGTATAGGCGCCGACCGCTATGAAACCAGCGTGACCAATTGAAAGCTGACCACAGTATCCTACTAATATATTCAGTCCAATAACTGCAATGAGAGTAATGCTAATGAGATTAATAACACTTAACCAACTAGAGCTCAGGTATACAGGCGCATTAAATAGTATAAGTAGAAAGCAAATAAAAAGTGCCCAGTGTGTTTTGGTGCGGAGAATTGCCATATCCCTGGCATAGTCGTAATTACGGGTACCACAGGGTAAATCCATTTCCTATATCCTCTCTATCCGAGTTTCTCCAAATAAGCCATACGGCTTGAGGAACATGACAATCATAATAATAATAAAGGGGATTATATCCTTTATCCCTGGCCACGTTAGCGGTGTAAGATAACCGCCACCAATATTTTCACATAAACCTATTATTGGTCCGGCTACCATGCAGCCAATGAAGGAGTCGAGTCCGCCGAGTATTACCACAGAGAATGATTTGAAACCTGTCTCCACGAGGCCGAAGGTGACACCGCCGATACTTGACATAAGAACACCACCAATTGCAGCTACTATGCAGGCAAACATCCAAGAGGTGGAAAAAACGCTCGTTACGGGAACGGCACAAGCCTGAACTGCCATTTGATCATCAGCCGTTGCCCTCATGGCAATACCCATCTTGTGATATTTGAAAAATAACGATAGCAGACCGAAGAGAGCTAAAGATATTCCTGCCGCCCAGATATATTCCTGTGAAATTACCGCTGGTCCGATATAAACCGGCTCTTTGGGAAAGATGTCTGGCAATCCAGCCACACTTATGGGCCAGATAAACGTCACTACACCCTCGAGGAAATAAGCTATTCCAAGGGTAACTGCGATGAGAGAAAGAATAGGTTGAGCAATAAGGGGACGTAATGTAAATCTCTCTATTGCCCATCCCAGAAATAGAGCAAAGAGGATGGTTATAGGGAATCCCAACCAAAATGGCAATTTTGCTTGAACTAGCATGCCGTAAGTAAACCATGATGAAATCAATACAAGTTGCCCTAATGCAAGGTTAGCTACACTGCTGGATTTCCAAACTAAGGCGAAACCCAGTGCAATTAGGGCGTAAACCATACCTACAGCGATACCAGTTATTGTGTATTGAAGTAATTCAGCCACCTTTACCTACTCCTTGTTGATGCTTCTAATTTTCATGTCGGTGGTTACTACACCTTTTCTTCCATCTCGATATGTAACTGGTGCTTCTACGGTTACCGTTGATTTATTGCTATATATAGCCTCTATTAAATCTTTATAGCGTTGCTCCATGAAATCTCTTCGAAGCTTTTTAGTTCTGGTTAGCTCAGCTTCGTCAGCGTCAAACTCCTTGTGCAATAAGACGAACTTGTGCACTCTAGAACCTTCCGGTAAATAGCTATTGACGCGTACCAGGTCTTTTTGCACTAAATTAGCTACAATTTCTTTTTGGGACAGGTCAACGAAAGTAGTGAATGGAATGTGCTTATGTTCAGACCACTTGCTCACCATGGCAAAATCAATGTTTACTATTGCTGATACGTATTCTCTTTGTTTGCCACCGATGACCATGGCATCTTTTATATAGGGGCTAAATCTGAGCCTACCTTCGATATACTGTGGCGCATATTTAGCACCTGAAGCCAACTCACCCATGTGTTCCAGTCTATCCATAAATATGAGATGTCCATCATCATTAATATTCACAGCATCACCTGTGCGGCACCAGCCGTTTACCAGTACTGTCTTTGTTTTTTCAGTTTCCTTATAGTATTCGGTGAAAATACAACTACTTCTCACCAGAAGTTCACCATCATTTGCCACTCTTACCTCAGTACCGATAGCTGGTCGCCCAACACTTTGAAAATCGATTTCCCCTTTACTATGTGATGAGATAAACCCAGCCTCTGTACTGGCATAGCTTTGTCGCAGTTCAATACCAATAGCGTGGATCAATCTGAATGTATCCAGACTCAGCACTGAGCTACCAGTAATAGCAAACCTGACTTCGCTTAATCCCAGTTTGTCTTTTAGAGGTCTAAATAAGGATGCCTTTCCAATTCCGTGCAATGCCTGCCAGAATAAATCAGGTTGTTGGTTAGTAAATTTCATGTCAGCGATTTTATAGCCTACGGGCATAAAAAGATGATAAAAGAAACGCTTGAGGGGATGGGCATCGGTAATTTTCACCTGGATATCACTGACTAGTCCTTCCCATTGACGTGGTCCGTAAATTACAAAATCGGGTCCAACTTCTCTAGTGTCATCTGCTATCGTTTCAGGTTCCTCAGGAAAATTAAGCCTTGTCCCGGTGAGGAGGTGTGGAATGCTGGCAAAGAAGCTGTCACCTACCCATGCTGCCGGGAAATTGGAGACGAGGTCATCATGTTCATCCAGTGGAAACAGACTAACGAATGCTTCTGCTGTCGTTATCAAAGCTTTATGGGTAAGGATAGCCCCCTTAGGTAGGCCAGTAGTCCCTGAAGTATAGTAGATGAAGGCAGGGTCTTCTGCCTTCCCCATATCCACGTTCTTCTCAAATTGATTGGGATGCGTTTTTTCATACTCTCTACCCAATATGAGGACATCTGTAAAACTGATGAGCAATTGGTCATCGTACTGCTTTAGGCCTTTGGGGTCCCAGTAAATAACCTTTTTTAGTAGTGGTAGTTCGTTTTTAATTTCAAGGAATTTATCAGCTTGTTCCTGGTCATTGACTATGGCGAATTTAGCGCTGGAGTGGTCAGCGATGTATTTTACTTCTGAGGGGATAGAGTCAACAAAGATACCGGTAGTGATACCTCCTGCTGCTTGAGTAGCAAATTCCCCCCAAAACCATTCCGGTTCGTTATCACCGATAATGCATACCACATCTTTTGGTTGTAGCCCCAGGTCGATCAGCCCAAGGGACAGGTATTTCACTTTTTCATAGTATTCTCGCCAGCTATATCTTTGCCAGATGCCACGGTTCTTTACGCACATAGCAACCCCGGAGCCCCATTTTTCCTGATCACCTCTAATAATTTGAGGGATAGTTTCTCTTGCTGTCATAAAACATCTATCTTTATTACAATAATTTCCATAAACTTCCGGGCAAATTATCCATTCTTTTCACCATAATAAAAAACCCTCCTGCCTTGGAGGGTTTTTGGTCGGTATTCCTTTGTTTTTCTTTGTTAGTCTTGTGCCCTCCCAGGCTTGCCCAAAGGCATGGTAAATCCAAAGAAGAAAAAGAAGAAGCCGTTGGTGATAGTAGCCTGAGAGTGCATTTCAATGTTCACAAGTTGGCATGATAGCATAACTAGTAAAGCATGTCAACGTCACGCATTGACTCATAATTAAAGTTACCGAAAATGGAGTGGTTGCGTCAAAATTAGTGTTACCGAAGGAGGTTAAAGGTGACACGACGCAGTATATTGGAATATGTGCAGGCACTACGGCTCCGGTACTCACGGGCGTCAAAAGCAGAAAAAGGTAAGATATTGGACGAATTTACGCAAGTTACAGGTCGGCACCGTAAAGCAGCTATCAGGCTATTAAACAGAGCAAACCAGCCCAAGATAGGCAAAGGACGCGGTCGACCAAGGAGATACGCCTCTGATGTGGCAGGGATGCTGAAAGCAGTCTGGGAAGTTAGCGACCGGCTATGCTCCAAACGTCTTCAGCCTTTCCTTCCAGAGATGGTGAAGGTGCTCAGGCAATATGGTGAGCAACGGATAAATGCCTTTCTAGAAGAGCAACTCTGCCAGATGAGCCCGTCCACTATAGACCGATTGTTACGACCATATCGAAAGATTGGAGGTCGGAAGTCGTTTTCCACTACTCGGCCGGGCAGCCTGCTGAAGAGCTGTATACCTATCAGGACATTTGCCGACTGGCAAGAGAACAAGTCTGGATTCATGGAGACAGACCTCGTAGCTCACTGCGGGGAGAGCGCGGAGGGCTTTTACCTGAACACACTCTGCGCCGTAGATGTTGCCAGCGGCTGGACGGAATGTCTGCCAGTGTGGGGTAAATGGCAAGAGAAGGTACGGCAGTCGGTACACCGGATGAGACAGCATCTTCCCTTCCCTCTACTGGGAATAGACTCGGACAACGGTAGCGAGTTCATTAACCGCTGCTTCTATAATTATTGCCGTGATGAGAAGATCACCTTCACGAGGTCTCGTTCCTACAAGAAGAATGATAGCTGTCACGTTGAGCAGAAGAATGGCAATGTGGTACGCCGCTTGGTGGGATACGAACGGTATGCCTCTAAAGCCGCTTTTGAATGTCTGGGGAGGGTATATGACCTGGCTCGGTTGTACATTAACTTCTTTCAGCCAACTATGAAGCTTGTGTCTAAGACCAGGCACGGGGCCAAAGTCCGCAAAGTCTATGATACCGCTCGGACTCCCTACCAGCGCTTGGTGCAATCAGGTATACTTACAGAAGCTAAGCAGACTGCGCTGGCAGCTACTTACCACGGATTGAACCCCGTACTCCTTCTGAAGCAGATAAACGACAATCTGGAGAAATTGTGGCGGCTAGCAGAGCGTCCTGGCTCGGTAACCGGAATTATGAGGCAATAAGAAGGTCTTCGGTAACAGTTTAATTTGACGCAATACGGGTCAAGAAATGTCTCAGTTAAACCAAAGGGATTGTCGTACCTGTAGCTTTGGCTATTAATTTGCCTTCTTGATTGGTAACAACCATTTCAGAGATGCAAACCCGTTTGCCACTTTTTACTACCTTACACTCGGCAACAAGTTCATCATCCGTCTGAGCACCGGCAATAAAATGGATATTGAACTGGGAGGCAACATTGGGGGTTATTATTGTATTTGAGGCATAGGCAAAAGCTTCATCTGCTAAAGCCATGATAATACCACCGAAGATGAGTCCATTGAAATTGATGTACTCAGGCCTGAGCTTCATCGTTACTTTGGCATAACCTGGCGATAATTCAACCAGCCTCATCTTCAGAAAAGAAGCAATTGGTTCTTTCTTCGCTTTTACTTGAAGTATTGTTACGTTGTCAGAAGAACTATTTTCTTTTTGCAAATTCGTATAACTCCATGTTTCTAGTACGATGTTTATCGCGTTCGACTAAAAATTAATACAGTGAATGTTTCCGTGCAATTTTCTTGAAGCCAGCTATGCAACCTTCCAGAGTTTTGCCGGTAACGCAATAGGCAATACGGAAGTAGCCAGGGGTGCCAAAGCTGCGTCCAGGTACAACAAGAACATTATGTTCTAGTAGTTCTCTGGTAAATGTTAATTCGTTTTCGAGAGGAGATTTAGGGAACATGTAGAAAGCGCCTTGTGGTTTCACCAGGGAATAGCCCATCTCGCTGAGACGACTGTAGAGAAAATCTCTCTTCTTTTGATAATCAGATATGGGGACTGTTGTATCTTGCAGATTGCGAATAACGTGTTGCATCAAAGCTGGAGCATTGACGAACCCCAAAACTCGATTACTGAAGATAAAACCTCCTATTAGTTCATCATGCTGGATACAATTGGGGTGGATGGCAATAAAACCGATACGTTCCCCGGGAAGTGCCAGGTCTTTGGAGTGAGAGTAGGCAACTATACTCCGAGTATAATGATGGAAAACCTGAGGATAAATTAGATCATCGTAGATAATTTTTCGGTATGCCTCGTCACTTATCAGGAAAATTGTCGCTGAGTATTCTTTCTCCTTCTTCTGGAGCAGTTTGCCTAATAAACCAATGAACTTTGCACTATAGACGACGCCGGTTGGGTTGTTTGGCGAATTTATTATAACTGCCTTTGTTTTAGCAGTGATAGCCTTTTCCAGTGCATTAAGATCTGGTATAAACTTTTCATCTGTAGGTACTACTTTTGTGATTCCGCCGTGATTATCGATGTAATTATCATATTCCAGAAAATACGGGGAAAAGACGATGACCTCCTCAGCAGGATTTAATAAGGTCTTTAATATCACATTGATAGCTCCGGCAGCACCACAGGTCATGACGATGTTATTCATGGTGAATTTAATACTAGTTTCCTTTGACAATTGTGCGGCTACAGCAGCCCTGGTGTCAGCATAGCCGGCGTTCTCCATGTATCTATGCATTCCTGCTATAGGACTGTTTGCCAGACTTTTCAGTTCTACCTTAAATTCAGGTGGTGGTTCAATAATGGGGTTGCCAATGGAGAGATCAAAAACCTTGTCCTCGCCGTAGCGCTTTTTGAGGATAGTGCCCTCTTCGAACATCCTCCTTATCGCTGAACCATCAACCATCCTCCTCTGGACATTCTCAGAAATTGACATGAGGAGACTCCTTCCTACCCTGTTCAAAAGCCCTGCTATTAACGTCCAGGATTTTCGCTGGCAGCATGCTCGCAAGACAATTCTGCCATAGTTGAATTCCGATAGACAGGAATGATGATATGCATCCCAACATGAATATATTCAATGTTCTAATGTCACCAAGAGCCTTTGCCTTGCTTGTTCCATCAATAAAAAGGACTCTGTTTGTCTGCTGTTTCAGTATTTTCTCAATAGCTATATTACTGGGGTAGTGGCTAGTTGCTAAACTTACAGATAACGGAGGTATTGCGTGGTCATTAATAACCGCTAAGCCACCAGATTTGAGGTACGGTGTCCATCTGGCCGCTTCCAGTTTCTCAAATGCCACCAGTATATCCGCTTCGCCTTCTTTGATGAGTGGTGACCAGATACGATCAGCTATCCTGACATGGCTTACTACACTGCCCCCACGTTGTGCCATGCCTATGGTATCTGTCTTCTTAACATCATAACCAGCAGCAATCGACGCTGCGCCCAGTATATCGCTTGCCAGAATAATTCCCTGGCCACCCACACCTACAAGCAGTATGTCTTGTTTCTTCATCGTTATTTCTTTATCTCGGAGTTCGATACTGAGCTTATCGCTCGTTTGGGACAAATCTGTTGACAAATGGTACACACATCTCCGACACACATAGTAGTGTCAATGCAAATATGTTCGTTTTCCTTTTGAATAGCTCCGCATCCGAGCATGAGGCACGTGCCGCACTGGTCACATTTTTCAACATCAATGACGCTGGGAGATGTGCGCTTCTTCAACCGTACCGAGCAATCGCCTCGAACTATGATAACGGAAAGCTCAGGATTGTCGAGGGAGCTTTTTAGCGCAGTTCTGATAGCTTTCATATCGAAAGCATCCACTACCTTAACATCACTCACACCAATGCCCCGGACTAGATTCTCCAGTATGGTTGCTTTTGTCTTTTTACCCTGTGCCGAAACACCGGTACCAGGATGGTCCTGGTGTCCGGTCATGGCGGTGGTGCCGTTATCAAGGATGACGATTGTTATCTGTCCCTGATTATAAACTGCATTTACTACCCCGGTAATGCCGGAATGTATAAATGTTGAATCTCCAATGACTGCAACAATTTTGGTTGTTACGCCTGCTTTTTCCATCCCCAACGCTTGCCCGATGCCAGCACCCATACAAGCTGTTGTGTCGAGTACACAGAGTGGTGGAAAGGCACCTAATGTATAACAACCGATATCTCCGGTTATAATCAATTTAGATTCTTTTTGCGCCTTGCTATCTGCGTTTAGCAGTTTTGCTCTTTGTCCCAGAGTACTTAGTACAAAATATACTCCGGTGTGAGGGCATCCGGGGCAAAGAAGTGGAGGTCGTGCTGGCAGTTCGGTTGGCATAGATATTACCTGTTTTTGTTGAGTAGCTTTAGGTATTAACCCATAGTCCACTGCTGCATTTTCAACGATAAGTGGATTCAGCTCTCCAATCCTTGGGATAAACTCTTTTCCACTTACTTTTATTCCCATAGCCTGTATACTCTCTTGGAGAAATGGGTCGAGTTCTTCGATAACAATAAGCTTATCTACTTTTTCAGCAAATTGGTGAATCAGGTTATGAGGCAAGGGATGGACCATGCCGAGTTTTAAAAATGAAGCGTTAGGGAAAATTTCTCGGGCATATTGATAAGCAACTCCACTGCTGATAATCCCCAGGCTTTGTTCCTGCCATATTATCTGGTTATAAGGAAAGGTTTCAGCATAAGTTCCTAATTTGACCAATCGCTCTTCGACTACTGGACGCCTGAGCTTAGCGTAAACGGGCAGCATCACGTACTTCTGTACGTTATGTTTAAATACAGGTTGTTTTATCATAGGTCTGCTCTTGTTTACATCGACTACGGATTTGGAATGTGAAATGCGAGTCGTAGTGCGCAATAGTACCGGAGTATCGAACTGCTCGCTGATATCAAAAGCAAGAGCTATGAGCTCGTAAGCTTCCTGGCTGTCGCTGGGTTCTAGCAGGGGAACTTTTGCAAACTTGGCATACAGGCGATTGTCCTGTTCATCCTGCGAGCTGTGTATTCCCGGGTCATCAGCACAGACAATAACCATTCCGCCGTTGACGCCAGTAATTGAAGCAGCCATAAAAGGATCGATGGCTACATTCAGCCCCACATGTTTCATCGATACCATAGAGCGGACACCGGCATAAGAAGCCCCCAGCCCAACCTCCATAGCTACCTTTTCGTTTGTCGACCATTCAGCATAGACGCCTTCAAATTTGGAAAATGATTCCAATATTTCGGTACTTGGCGTGCCCGGATACGCGGTAGCTACCTTGACGCCAGCATGATAAGCACCCAAAGCTATAGCTTCATTACCGGAGAGTAGTTTTTTCATCGTTACATCTGACTACAATAGAACTAAGAGTTTCACGGTTTAAGTTCAATGTTGCTGTCATTAAATAATCGAGTAATCATAATATCTCACTCAGGTTGTCGTCAAGTTGAAATGGAGTTAAGTATGAAGCTTTTTTATCCAGGCTGGTGTTTTAGTTTTTGCGGGTGAGTCAGAATAGGGGATATAAGGTTTGATATCAAGAACAGGAGTTCCATCTAAGGCATCAAGTCCTTTAACTTTTATAACATTGGCCGTGGCACTCCAGTACTTTGAACTACGGTTAAGCCAATGGGATTGGGACGTGCTGGACTACGAGTGGCAAAGACGCCGACCAGAGGGAGGTCCTTTCGTTTTCTGGGGTGGACTTTCAGCACTGCTCGCTTTGATGGCAAAATCTGGTTCATCCAGTAGAGGACAATGATATGGGAAAAGCCATCTATCTGTTCCAGTGCCTGTTCATACTTCTTTATTAATTATTATTTCTGAGACAACTGTTTCCCAATCGCCTTCTTGTGGTTCTTTGATGCTGTTTTTGACAGTGCCAATTGGTCTGCATATTTATCTTCATAATGAGTATCGCAAACTTTTTTACGGTGGCGTTAATGTCAATAGTTTTCTGGCGATTTGAGGATATTTAGCAATGAAAAGCAGTTCCTCTTCGACCAATGGCTTTTGCGCTTCGACATTAGCAAATCGTACTAATTCCAGGATTTTGTCTGCTTCGGCAGCATCTTTGAATGATATCTCTATTTTCCCCATTATATGACTGAATCCAGATATACCTCCATATTCGCCGGAACATATTTCTCTACCAGTCTCTACTTTATCAGGTTCGCCTCTGCCTAATTCTTCAAAGCTGTAGAGCTCGTAATTACTGGGATCTTTTAATACACCATCGGCATGAATGCCTGAGGCATGGGCAAAGGCATTGGCTCCGACACCAGGCTGGTTTAAGGGAATGGGAACTCCGAAGGCATAACTCGCATATTTGGCAATTTTCCATGCCTTGGAGAGGTCAATAGTCATATCGAGTTGATAGTTCTGGGCAAAATTCTTAGACTTGAGTAAAGCTAGAATTGTCGCTACAAGATCAGCGTTTCCAGCTCTCTCGCCAATACCATTAATTGTGGTATTAATGTAGGCATCCTGTCCACTATCTATGGCTCCTTTTGCACCCGCTATGGAATTAGCTACCGCCATACCAAGGTCACCATGACAATGAACCTCTATGGGCATGGCTACGGCTTTAGCGAGAGCTTTGACGGCTTCATATATGCTGAAGGGATTATCATAGCCCAGAGTATCGCAGTATCTAAGTCTATGTGCACCGTGTGCTTTCGCTGCTGAGGCGAACTTAATCAAATATTCCAGCTCTGTTCGCGACGCATCCTCAGCATTGACACCTATGCTCTCCGCACCGAGCGATACTGCAGCATCCACGGCATCGGTCATCATCTTAATAATGTCGTCCTCTGATTTTCTCCCCCTGAACTTGCCCTGTATCATCTGATTGGAAGTGGAGATGGAGAGATTAAGATGTTTTATGGTTGGAGCAAGCTTGAAAGCTGTGGTTACATCTTTGATTTCTGCTCGTATCCAGCCACCCAATCGGATTGGTTTCAAGACACCCATCTCGGCAAGTTCCAGATTAGCCTGCAGGTAATTTGATTCGTGTTTCGTGGTGGGGAAACCAAATTCAGATTGAAAGACCCCCATGTCGTTGAGATACTTGTTAATCATCGTTTTGGCAAGCTTGGATAGACCGAGCTTTGCCGTCTGCACTCCATCGCGATTTGTTACATCTATAATGTAAATCTTAGCCATAACTCACTTCCCTCGTAGAATACTCACAATCGAATTATAGTCAGGAGAAACCTGATAGATTAAGTATATCGAATGGTAAATTCAAAAGTAAAATTTTTACTTATTTGTTCCAACACTATTTTTTTGATGAGCCTTGTCTTTTGAAATGTAGAAATACAATAAGTAAGACAGAATTTGTAAATTTGATGACTTATACGCGGGGAAATATTTGGTATGCCGTTAGGGAATCGAACCCTAGACACCCTGATTAAAAGGCACGCTGAGTATTTTGCCTGACAACAGATTCATGCCCTAGTCAAAGCCTGAAGCTGCTCATCAACTAGGCAGTAGGTCTATAATTACTCCTCTTGTCATTATTATTGCATCAACTCTGAAAATCTGCAAATTGTGTGATATTAGTGTGAGCACAGTGTGACCTAGTTGATATGACGACTTAGGAGATCGGTTTTAGTGGATTTTATATAGAGGTTCAATCCTTCCACAAGACGATACTGGATGAGTTTTATTCTATCGCCTTCCGCAAGAAGATATACCGCAGCATGGAAGAGATACAGGAAGATGCTGACAAGTGGATCGAGGAGTATAATACGGAGCGCACACACTCGGGAAAATACTGCTTTGGTAAGACACTATGGCAAACGTTTCTGGATAGTAAACATCTAGCAGACGAGAAAATGTTGGATAAGTTACAAGCGGTCGAAGATCCTACTGTCAGATAGGTTGCCACTGTCAGATGAAGTCCTGTCTACTATAGTATATTCCAATTTATACCTTTTCTACATTATTTCATCTTATTATTGCTCCATGATTTGGAGTTACTCGTCATCCATAGTATTAAGGGTCATCTGCTCAAAATCAGTAGATTTGAGTATGAGTTTGCTTCGGCCGATACTCTCGACAGGTACCTGCGTCACATCAGTAACTTTGCTAAAAACATCAGGTAGCAAGTCGTTATCGTCTGAAATTCTCACTCGCCATAGTTCCAGCGTTCTCTTCCAATCCCACGGCACAATCTGCTTCTTAGAATCAGAAGGCTTGAAAACAACAGATGGTTTGGTAATTGAAGAATCAGGCATATCATCAACGCGATCTATCTCACCATACTTTTTCCTTAGTTCATCAAGAGGACCGAATTCAAGTGCTCGCAATGAACAGCTCAGAACACAAATAGGTTTCTTCCCATCCTCTAAACGGTCAATACACATATTACATTTTGACATTGTCAAACCAAGCTGTTCCCCACTAAATTGCGGCACCCCATACGGACATGCCTGCCAGCATTTCCGTTCGCCTTTGCACTTGCCAGCATTGACCAGAACCGCACCATACTTCTCTTCTTTATAAATAGCTCCATTAGGACAAGCTTTAACACATACAGGATTCTGGCAGTGCAAACACATGATCGGTAGAATGTGTACCCTGATATCAGGAAAGGAACCTTTCTCCCATTGAAAAACCCTTAACCACTTCACAGGGCTCGGTGATATATTGTGCCATTGCTTGCAGGCAATAACACAGGCTTGACAACCAATGCAGCGACTTAAATCTATAAAAAAACCGAACTGTTTCACGGTCTTTTGCCTTTATATTTTTCTATTTGTACTAGATTGGTCGCCCTCGCCGGCGCCAGACAACTGTCGAACTCACCACCAAGCAATGTTGATGGTGAAGCACCGAAATCAATACCTTCCTTATCGAACATAATACCCCCCCCAGCATGAATAAGAACCGTCCCCGGCATCATCCTCTGGGTAACATACGCAGGCATAACTACTTTGCCTCTATCATTGTAAGCCAGAATCAGGTCATTATCCCTAATACCTCTTGCTTTGGCATCGACCACATTTACCCAAACCCGATGCCGATAAACATGGTTCCGTAACCATGAATGCTCCCAGAAAAGGTAGTGCACGCGGTACCGCGAGTGGGAAGTCAGCAAAAACAATGGATATTTTTTGGTAAGCGAATCATCCATACCCCTTGCCATTGCCCTGTAGGTAGGATATGGTGTCATATCACCCCAATCAGCCGGTAAATTATCATATAAACGGCCGAGGAAATCAAAATGCTCGCCCTTGCCCCTATTGTTTTCATCAGCAACATAGCTGAGAGTAGAGCTCTATCTTACCTGAGCCAGTTCGGAAAGGTTTACCTCTTTTAATCTGCTCGTCCCATCCTGTGAACGGCTTATCATCCTATTCATCGCAGTTGATAAATTTCCCTCTGGTGAATTCTTCCCATGGTGCCACATCGACACCCTGCTTTTTATAATAGTCAACCACACGATGATAGGTATCCTTCAGATATCTCTCCCAATCGCTTTCCAAATTATCGTCGTTCGTGTAATAGCTGAATAATTGATGCGGATCGATGCCTAGCTTTTCAGCAAGCTTGAGATAAACCCAGTCCCAGGACTTCACTTCGCCCGGCGGATTAACTACACCAGGGCAGTAATTTATACATTCGAAGGTGCCATACGGTGCACTTCTGGTTATCGCTTTTTCTTCCCACATCGGGTCTCGCGCTGGAAGAATAATATCGGCGTATTTTGCTGTAGCTGTCATAATACTATGCATGTAAACAATAAATTCCATCTTTTCAAATGCTTTTACCTGGTCATTTGAAGAGTCACACGCCGTGACAAGATGATCGGAACCATGAGGTTTACTGCCACCACCCCAAAAAACCATCTTGGGATTAAATTCATTGAGGTATGATGGATTAGCTTTCCACCCCACCATCCTCCTGTACTCCTTTTCGTCTAGTTCTCCTCTCCTCACCTTATCGAGAAGAAGCACAGCTTGAGCCCAATAGTGGCCACGGTATAACTTAGGTACACGGTACGGGCTCCGGAGGTCCCTGCGAGGAGCCATATGAACTGACCGGAATAACACGCGAGGGTCCTGGATGCATTGCTGGGCCAGCTCCCGGAGTACCCCAGTAGCCCATCATAGCCTGCAGTGCAGCAAACGTGGTTACGGTCTGCTCGCCATCACTCTTGCGGCTCAGGCTCCAGTGTGCCCATAGCCAGGCAGGTTTCATTGTCCCGATCAATCGCGCCAATGCCTCGATAGTTTCCGCAGGGACCGCACACTCGCCTTCTGCCCATTCCGGCGTCTTAGCAATGCCATCTTCAAGCCCCAGCACATAATCTCTGCCACTTCTCAAAGCCCACAGGTTCCACAAATTTCGCCACAAAATCCTTATTCCAAAGTTCTTCTTGGAAGAGAACATATGCCATTGCCATGAACATAGCACGGTCAGTCCCCGGTTTTATCGGTATCCATTGGTCGGCTAACACCTCTGCAGCAACGCTGTACCTGGGATCAATCATGATAACCGGTTTACCTCTTTCCCTGGCAAGTTTTATAAACCAGGCAAACTGATGCGCAGGTCCCTGATGTCCCACCGTTGGGTCACAACCCCATAGCACAATTATCTTGGCATTAGCGAGCATGTCTGCTGCCGAACTTGATGACCATTGCTCCAGGTCCCACCCTTTTTCTCCTGCGATGAGATGTGCCATCAATCTAGCTGCATCATAGGAACACCAGCCCCAGCTACCAACTCCAGCACCCCAGAAGGAAAAAAGGCGTTCCAAAGTGTCATTAGACGAGTATGGCGTTATGATAGAATAAGGTCCATATTTTTCTCTCGTTTTCTTCATGGTATCAGCGATAGTGGACAAGGCTTCGTCCCAGGATATCCTGACATATTTCCTTTCACCGCGTTGACTACCAGGTTCCCTTTTTAATGGATAGAGAATGCGTTCAGGATGGTAAATATAGTGATGAAACGCCAGTCCCATAGTGCATGGCCTTCTCTGTAGGCGGATCTTCAGGAGGTCCTGTTCAGATAATACTTCGTCTTCGCGCCCTACATTGGTGTTATAGCGATCATCCGGCTCAACTGCGACAACTTTTCCATCCTGGACATGAGCCTTAAGTACACACTGCATATTACCACCACAATTACATTGGCATGTTGTATAAACCGTTCGATTCTCAACAGACATTATATTATCCTTCACCTGTCCTTAATTCTTCGCTATTAATAGTTTAGTTTCCTAAAACCAGCTAGTTAATCTCAATTTATGATATCTTCCATCTCTTTCACCATCGAATATGTGAAATTTGTAAAATATATTGTATGCGAGCTACTAGTTGACTTCAAGGACACCTATGCCAATAGGCTGAGTTTATAACTCTCGTACTGGGCAATTAACCACTTTCTTTCGTAAGTCACCTGCTTCGGGCGAAATTACTACCAGTAATAACGGTTTCTTAACGTTCCTGTAGATTACCGGCATGTGCTGCAAATTCTTCGGGACGAAGATAAGCGATGAAGTGCTAAATGTAAGTTTATCAGCTTCGTCTCCCTCACCTAGCCAAAATTCGATGTCAGCCCCCAGGTCATTTGGGTCATCTTTATTAGTCCCCAAAAAAAGAAACATTTCATCACAATCATGTTTATGCGGTGGCTTCTCTGGAGTCGCTCCCATAGCAGTGTCTTTCCATATCCACATAAATTCAACCATATGGTTGATCCCTTCGATAGGCTTACCCGCCTCTAAAAACATATATGGTGGCGCAGTTCTACTATTCTCTACCGTAGCCCAGGCTGCCACACTGACACGATGCTGAGATCGAGTTGGTTCCCTCACAATATACTTCTCGTATCTCGATTCTGCCATTTCTTTATACCTCCTTTTTATGCCATTTGCCAGGGTTATGATTGGTCAATTTCAATTTTTCCTTCCAACATCACCATCTTTATCTTCTTCCTATCCTGTAAGATGGTGATATCTACCAGAGGGTCACCATCTATAACAATAATGTCAGCAAATTTCCCTGGTTCTATCGTTCCTGTTTTATCACCAATAAAACTAGCCAGTGCGCCATTTTTTGTGGCAGCTACGATGGCTTCCATGGGTGTAAAATCACATTGCTTGACCAGCAGTTCCAGTTCGACGGCACTGCTGCCAAGTCTCTGTACTAAACTTTCGCCACCAGAATCGTCCCCAATGGCTAAGATGCCACCCAGTTTGCGAATTCTTTTATATCCCTGACGCATTTGCTCAACTCTTTTATGACCCATTTCGATCTCACTGGGCAGTCTTCCAACCTCAGTACCGTGACGTATTATTGACGTCCAGCAACTCAGGTTTGATGTAAATATAACACCAGCTTTGATCCCTATTTCCACGACTTCTTCCTCAATCCCATACGCATGTTCTATGGTTTTCGCCCCGCCAAGTATTGCGTTTTTTGAATCATTTGAACTCTCACAGTGCACGGTAACAAATTTACCAACCTGTGCTGCCGTTTGCACAATGGCTTTTAATTCTTCCTGGTTAAACATAGAACCACGCCGAGGCCATATTTTGACAAACTCTGATCCACGACCCAGGGTATAGCGCGTAGCTTTAATGCATTCATCCACGCCATCGCAGAAAATAGCCTCTCCCCCGGGTGCGACCCACAAGCTTAGTTGTACGTCCATCTACATATTCCGGAGCCATATATTTATAGGGACTCCCCAATGTGTTTTGTAACATGTAACCAGCCGCTACTAAACGTGGCAGTCCGGTAATAATACATTCAACTATAGCCTGCTTCAGGAATACGCCATTTGTGCCTCCACAAGACTTGATTGTTGTAAAGCCCGCTGCAAGGAAATCCTTGGCATCAAAAATTGCTTTAATTAATCCGACTTCTCTGGGGCGAGAGACCTTTTCCATATATGTGTCATCAACCTTCGGGCCCTCGCAGTGCATATGAGCATCAATCATTCCGGGCATGACTGTTTTGCCCCTAGCATCTATGATTTGTGCTTCCTTTGGTATATCTATATTTCGCCCTACCGCCTTAATCTTTGCATTCTCAATTAGCACCGTTACATTTTCAACAGGTGCTACTCCTGTTCCATCAATTAACTTGCCAGCCTTGATTACTTTAATTTTCATTTCATCCATTTCATAGTCTCTTTACTATCGTTTCAACAACGTTGCGATCGGTACATCTTTTTGGGATTTCTGACGAAATAAGTACCAACTATTGCAATTTTTACAATATCTTCATAAATATTAGATACGCCTCTTAAGCCCGAACCAGCTATGCCTTTATATTAAAGAGTCTTATTGCATTTTCACCGAGAATGAGCGATTTTTCCCTCTCGTCTATGTCTAAGCTCTGTATATACTCAACGCCCTTGAATATACCGCCTAGCCTGACCGGATAGCAGCTAGAGTACAGGATATGATCTGATCCAAGCTCTTTGACCGCGCACTCCAATTGTACTTTGGTCCACCGCAGAGGTGATGTAATATCGAAGTAAATATTCCGCTTCAGATAATCCCTGATCTTATCCGCTGCAGGGTCAAAACGTTCCATCTCTTCCTGGACTCCTAACTTCTCGGGCGCTAACAGATTCGTATAAGCAAAGAATCCTCCAGCAAACTGTGTATATATAAGTTTTAAATTTGGGAACTCTTCTAAGAGCCCACTGAAAAGTATCCTGCCCAGAGAAGTCATCAGGTCTATGCATCTACCATAAGAACGGCGTAAATTGGTATATTTATAGATTTGGTTGTATTCTACAGGTAGAGGCGTGTGATGGACACAGATCGGCACGCCTAGTTGGTTGAGTTTCTTGAAGTAGGGTCTAAACTCTTCCTCATCCAGATAAAGGTCCCCGTAGTGCGCTGATAACTCCACTCCAACGCAACCAAGTTTATGTATACAGCGATCCAGCTCGGCAAGACAATCATCATCGCCCCATGGAGGCACGATAGCTAAACTCAGAAATCGGTCAGAATGCTCACGCACAGATTTAGCTAGCAAATCATTGACTACCCTACACATTTCCAGGCTGAGCCATTCGTGCCAGCACGGTATCCGCAGGACAGCCTTATCTACCCCGGATTCATCCATAGCCTTTAGACGGCTTTTCGAATCAGTAAAAAGCTCAGTGAAATTCAGGTTTTCATAGCCTTTTGGTTTAGAAATAACGATCTGCTGCCTGTCTGTTCCAGGGATGGTAGTAACCTTCGCGTATTCACCATAGCCACGAGGAACGCTACGTAAAAACGAATTCAGCAAAGAATCGTCTGTAAAGAGATTCTCAGGAAGCCACATATTATTAAGATCAACGATCATAGTAAAATCCCTCCTTAATTAATTTAGTCTCGTATTAAAACTTCAACTCTGAGAAAAGTATAGTGAAGTCTTCTGGTAGTTCGGACACCACAATACTTGGTGTTATATTATTTACCTCATTTGTCTCACCGAAAAAACTCAAACAAAAGCTCATTTGACAATAATCCTACATAGTGCTGGGCAACCACGTGGCGATTTGTGGAAACATCATCAGGATAAATAGACACAAATACATCGAGGATGTACTTGCCATCTTTAGTCTTAGCACCAGCTTTGAGGCCGAGGGGAAGGGTAACAAAATCAGCCAGAGGGGCTTTGCCAGCGTAGGCATAGGGACCAAACCAAACCATATCACAGGTGCGATTGTTGATCATATCCCAAGCCGCACTCCCCGGACCCAGAGTACCGCCACCAAAAACAGTCACCTTAATCTGTCCATTGGTTCGCTTCTCTATTTCTTTTGCCCAGGGAACAGCGAAGTCTTTGACGTCGGGATTTGTAACTGCGGACGAATGGGCAAACTTCAATTCAATAACTTTGGCTGGTGCTGGCGCTGGTGCTGGTGCTGCACAGCCAGTTAAAAGTATGCCAGCGATTAATATTCCGATAAATAAACCCGCTAATACTTTGCTTATCATTGCTAACTCACCTCCCGTTAAAAATAATTTTGATTCACTACTGTTTTTACTTTAGGACTTAACAATATTAAACTTTTTGTAATAAAGGATTAACAACCAGATACAATGAATGGCGTTTTGTTGACAACTATTTCTCTATATTATCACCTCCTTATTCTACCCAGGCGTTAAAACGCAGTCCAGACGCCGGGTCGTATTCTTTTTCAAATGCTTCCGGATAGTGTTGTTTCCATCCTTCCATCTGAGACATGGTCACCTTTTCAACTTCAACCAGGTAGCCGCTGGTAGCCATGCCAGGGCAATGTTTGGAGACTATACCATTGGGAGATATCAGGTTAATAGCGCCCCCTCTATCAAGTTTTCCCGGAATAATCCAGTCTACTCTAGCTCCATGATCCACGTACACTACCCCGGGCATTATTCTTTCCCATACCAGGGCACCACAGAGTACCGCACCCCTTTCATTAAAGGCTTTTACAATGTCTCCTGTTTTGATGTTTCTCTTACTGGCATCTGAATGGTGTATCCACAGAGGTTCATACATATAACCATCAGGTCCCTTAACCTTGCACGTGAGTGCTTCGCGGGTCCAGGAAATATCATCACATTGAGCGTGCACTCTCCATCGACCATGATTCGACATCATAAGCAAAGGATATTGTTTGGCTCTCCGGCTGGAAATCCTTTCCTGATGATCCTCAGTATTTTCAATCCATCGTGGTATGGGGCCTCTTTCCTTATCATCGGGAAAGTGTTTGGCCAGTCTTTCTGAGTAGAATTCTAATTTACCTGATGGTGTTTGCAAGGGGGTTTTATCTGGGTCTTCGTAGAAAAGCCTTAATCCAGGAGGATCATTTTCCCAATCCTTCGCAGTTGGGAAAATGCAATATTGCTTCTCTTGGAGTTCCTCCCAGCTGATAAATTCGTCTAATTGAAAAATATCACGGAAGAAATACCTTAGCCAGTCAGCTATGCTCTTACCATCTGAAACTTCCTCATATAATCCAAGCTTCTTGGCCACTTCCAGCACTATTTCGTAGTCGCTCTTGGACTCCCCGATGGGTTTAACCGCCTGTTTTTGGAGCCCACCGATCTGTACTTCTATGCCAGTCCTGGTATTCGGCACTATATCTTCTACCTCGAATGTGGTATTCCCTGGCAGGATGATATCTGCAATGAGGCAATCATTCTCCAGCCAGGGGTGTTGTGCCACAATGCATTCTATCTTGGGACTCCTCATGGCTTCTAGCGTTTTATTGCCATCATTCCAGCAGGTAGTTAGGCACGGAGAATCCGTCCAGATCATATGGATTTCCGTACCACCTTGTTCTTTAGGAATGGGATAAGTATACTTTCTAAATTGGTCTTCAACAGCAGCTCGGATTGACCCGGTCCCCCAGTAGCTCACTGGAGGGTTTAAAATTGCCTCCTGGATAAGCGTTTTTGGAATACGTTGCCTCGTACTAAAACCAATTACCGTCGCTGAATTGAGTGTTGGTAGAGTTGGTCGTTTAGTCATTTTTGTTGGATCGAGGACTGTTTCATTAAGCCTGAGAGTGTTTATTGGCGCATGGCTTCTGGGCTTGCCCATATAGGTGAGTTGGATCTGATGCACGCCGGGACCACCCAACCCCTGCATCCCCAATAAAATTGATTCCAGTCTAGCGGGTTCGTGGGAATAGGGACCACGTATCATACCTCCGCCAAAATAATGGGCTATTGATGTTATCTTTGAACTCCATTCCCTCGCCAGTGCTTTGATAGTCCACTCTGGAACACCGCACTTTGGCGATGCCCAGGCAGGCGTTTTAGGAATACCATCCTCTTTTCCCATCACATAATCACTGAATTTGTCAAAACCAACAGTGTGGGTTACAACGTAGTCCTTTTTATAGGTACCTTCGGTTATCCACGTATGGGCTATTGCCAGCTGCAGCGCTGCATCCGTATTCGGGAGCACCGGGATCCATTTATCGGCGTGAACCGCGGCACCATAATTCAATTCAGGACAGATATAAATCTGTTTGATTCCTGCTTCTGACCAGAAATAGCATAGGGGACTGCCAGACTGCCCGCTGAATCCCCACGGCGTTGTCTCAGGGTCGCATCCCCAGAACAAAACCATATCGCAGTAGTCGGTCATATCCTTCAAGGCATTATCCGCCGGAGCCATCATACCAACGCTTCCATCTCCCCATACGTGTTTGGATCCCCAGTACCAACCCTCCCAGCTATCAGGGTTTCGGATTTGTACCGTGAATCCACCCATTTTGTCCAGGAGCAACGTAGGACAACCATGAGGTGCATGCAGTTGTTTATTTTCAGAATGTCCATCAACCTGGGCTAGAACAGCATAAGGGCCGTATTTCTTTTGTACCCTCTTTAGTTCGCTCGCTATTATATCTGTGGCTTCATCCCACGAAATTCTTTTGTATTTGCTCTTTCCCCTGTTCTGTGGATTTCTTTCACCTCGAGGGTCCCAATCCACCCTTTTTAAAGGGTACTTGATTCGATTGGGTGAATAAACTCGCTTTTTATACGCCAATGAGAAAGGGGAAGGCATCGATTTCATAACCTGTTCCAGTGTTTTCCCATTCCTCTGCATCTTCCAGGGATTTATTTCCTTTCTGGTATATTTCAAATCGTAGTGTAGGGGTCTGACCCTTACTACTTTCCCATCCTTGACATCAACGAAGCAAGGTGCTCCGCCGCCCTGAGTGCCACCAAGGCTCAGCGATTTTATCACTGTTTTTTCAGATTCTGACATTCTATCTCTCCTTTACTATCAAACATGATAACTGTTCTATCTTGGAATATATTATCTCTCATATGGTGAGGCGATTAAAATTGATGATACAGGCGATGTGCTACGATTACTTCAGGAACATCTTGGCCATGCTAGCTTTAGTACTACTGCTAAATATCGCAAGACCGCTGGTGAAGAACACCGCAAGTGGTCCGATAATCTATGGAGAAAATAAAGTAGCTATTGACAAGGATTACATCACACAGAACAGGCAAATGTTCAACGGATATTCGGAGAATCCGCAGGAACCCGAATCTTTTTTGGTCTTAGCCATTCTATATTTTCAATACGAAAGAACAGGCCAATCCTTTACAGCCGAGACACAGACTGCTCCATGCGGACAATCCCGTTCGCATACATAGCACTCCTGACAGTCATCTGGGTAGGCAACAAACGGGGAACCGTCTTCACCCTGCTTGAAAACATCTGTTGGACAACTATCTGGTACCGGACATCGTTTTGCTTTACGTAATGAGCAACTGGCACATACATCTTTATTTATACTTTTGACTGGCATAGTATAGTATCCTCCTACAATAACTCGTTTTATTTCTTCCAGGATAATTGTAAGGGTGATGGGATCTTTTTACGTTCAGCTAACTTTATCGGATAATCGTCGATTGGTATTGGGTCAAACCTTATTGTCATACCCTTTTTATTTTTCTTAACGATAATCCATTTCATCCAGTTGACATCATCACGGTAAGGGTAATCCTCCCTGTAATGAGTAAACCTAGTCTCCTTCCTCTCCAGGGCACATTGATGGTGCACTTCCAGCACTTGTACAGAATTTTTACATTCATTAGCTTTAACGAGTTGATGGACATCGTTTGCCCTCACGTTCGGGATCATTTCTTTCTGTATTCTTTCCATCTCAGCTAATACAGTTTTTATTCTCCGCTCATGTTTGAAGAAACTAAATTGTGCAGGCACCGTTGCCAGATTGGCTGCCAAATATATATCTTCGGGGTTTGGTCCGTTTTTTCTGCCCAAAGGCGAGAGCATTTCTTCCTTCAGTAATTTAACCTGGTCAGCATTAATCATTGTTTTCCCACTATTTAAAGCAAATTTTGCGGCACTCTCACCGGCTCTATAGCCACCAACATAGCACATTGCTTGAGCTAGGCCTGAACTATCAGAGTAATTTACTCCTTCGTGAGCGGAAGAACCAGCGCCGTACAATCCTGGGATACTGGCACTGCCATTGAGATCCTTGTTTATACCCCCCCCCGTAGATGCCCACATCACAGTATGCGCTATGGCAAAAACCTCCAGCTTTTGTTTTCTTAGGTCAATACCTCCTTCCTCGATACCCCGCAAGTCCTGTGGAATGACAGTTTTTAACCTCACAAGCGTCTCATCACTTAAGTGACTCAGGTCGAAATAAACGGGTCCCCGGCCTTCCAGCACCTCTTTTGCTATAGCATATCCCATCTGATATCTGGTCAGCTCATGCGAAGTTTTGCCAGGATAATACTTATCGACAATATTTTCATTCAAAGCATTTATAGGCCGAGCTTGATAGGTAAGTAGCGCCCCTGGCGGGAGTCCCAAAAACTTCCTTTGCCAGATAGGAAAGAAAGGATGCTCACCAAATTCCATCCCACCCATGTCTGCACCAGCCCTCAAAGCTACGGCTTGACCGTCACCAGTCAAATTATCCGCCTGTGCAGTATGGAGCTTGGTACCAACTGGACCTGTACAGAGTACAACTGCCTTGGCTTTGAAAACATGAACCTGACCAGTTCTAGTATTGAGACCAATTGCACCTGTTACTCGCCCTTCAGTCGGATGCTGGCCATCAGAAGTCAAGAGATCGGTTATCATAACCCTTTCGACGAAATCCACTCCTATACTTCTAGCATGGTCTCTCAACTTTTCGACCAATGGAATACCTTGTGAATAGCAAGTACGAGCGACTCTGTGCATCTTACCATGCTGTGTAAACAAATTACCTGAGCTATCCCTTAGGAATGGCACCCCCCAGCTCTCCATTTGCTTAATCCGGTCACCCTGTTCTCTCAAAATTACTTCTAGGCGTGCCTGGTTGCATAAATACTCACTCTCTTCGACCAAGTCTTTCATTGCTGGATATACATCACTATCTGACACTGGCGCCAAAACACCATGAGTAAACGTAGTGGCGCCGCTCCTAGCTATTTTGCTTTTCTCTACAAGCACAACCTTTGGACACACCTCCTTAGCCCTTATGGCAGCCCAAAGACCCGCACCTCCAGCTCCTACGACCAGCACATCTGCCTCGACTTCGTTCATCTTTTCATCTATCTTTGCATTCACTATCTCACCTCTTTCCTTCAAATATCCTCGTAGCGTAATCTTGCGTTTGTCTCTTTTTATAAAATCCTCTTTTTTGAAGTTTTTTTTGGATGCTTTGTTCCCACAATGTTTAGAAGCCTCATTTACCTCCTTTGTATGTTCCCTATAGCTTGGACAGTAGGAAACAACATGTTATTGAGATCAGTGATCATAGAATTACTATTTAATTATTTAAATTTGAATAAAACTCAAACAAACCTCATTTGACCATATCCTACATAGTGCTGGGTAACCACGTAGCAATTTGTGGAAATGTCATCAAGATAAATAAACACAAATACATAGCCCCTACAAATGGCCAGATACCTCTGAATATGGTATATATAGGAACATCTCTGGCAATACCAGCAATAACATACACATTCAAACCCACTGGTGGAGTAATCTGCCCCATCTCTATCATGATCACCATTACTACTCCAAACCAGATGAGGTCAAACCCCATGGCTTGAACAGAAGGAACCAATATGGGCACCACAAGTAGCATCGCTCCCCAAATCTCCATAATGCAGCCCAGTACGAAAAAAAGCAAAACGATTGCTATCATAAAGACCGTCGGTGATAAATTCATAGTCGTTATTAATTCTGTTAACTGCCATGGCAGCCTGCTTATGGCAACGAAAACGCTAAAAACAGTTACGCCAATCATCATAAAAAAAATCATACCGGTGGTTTTAAGCGCGTTCATTATTGAGGTGGTGAGAACTGGCAAAGTCAGCCTCCTTTTAACCAAGGCTATCACAAAGGCAAGGAAGGCACCTAACGATGCAGCCTCGGTAGGGGTGCAAATCCCAAAGTACATGCTCCCTATTACCATCAGGAATAACATTGCTATTCCCCAACTATTTTTAACTGCAACCGCCCTCACTCGCCAATTTGACTTAGGGACAGGGGGATATTTTGAAGGATTTCGTCTGGCTATGAAAAATATCACAATTATGAATAGGGTGGCGAGGAGCAGTCCAGGAAGTATCCCAGCGATGAGAAGTTTGCCAATTGGCTGTTCAGTAATTATTCCATAAACGACAAAGGCGTTGCTTGGAGGTATCAAGATACCCAGTGTGCCCCCGGCAGCGACACAACCAGTCGCCATGGCTGGGTCGTATCCACGCTGACGCATCTCCGGTAGAGCAATGGTACCCATAGTGCTGGCAGTGGCTGTACTTGAGCCACAGACAGCAGCAAAAGCAGCGCATCCCCCAATAGTAGCAATAGCCAGTCCCCCCGGCAGATGCCCCAGCAACTTTTGTGTAGCGGTATAAGCATCTCCACTTAATCCTGAATGGTAGGCAAACTCGCCCATAACCAGAAAAATGGGGATAAGACACAGAGTATAAGAAAGGGTGGTGTGAAAGGCGCTTATCCCCACATTTCCCACGGCTGGCCTCACACCACCAATTAAAAGCAAACCGATAAGTCCGCTCATGCCCATCGCCACAGCTATGTGTACTTTAGCGAATAGGAGTATGAAAAAGAGTACTAATCCGATAATACCTATCTGCTCGGGACTCATTTAGTTTACCTCCCTCTAATTATTCTTTGGGTGGCAAGGGATGGAAACAACTTATTAGCAGCTCTAAGGTGAACACGAAACTTCCTAAGACCAGGCAAATCAAAAAGGGAAAAATAGGAATAGACAAGGTCTGACTAGTCTCGATTAGAGGGAAGATGCGCGACAATACAAGAAGCACGCCCTGCCAACAGATAACAGCAACAAACACTACCGCAAAAACACCCGCAATATATCCCAGTACGGCTTGGACACGCCTCGGGAGACGTGAGACAACCACCTCTACAGTAACATGCCCTTTTTTATGCTCGGTATAGGCAAGTATAAAAAAAACCAGCGCTACCGTGAGCAACTCTACCATCTCTACGGTGCCACGAACGGGGTTGCGAAATACATAGCGTCCAATAACGTTAGCTACAACGAGCAATATAATAATAAGAACAATGCCACTTGAAATCCAGGCTGAGAACATGGTTATATGATGTATACATCTAATAGCCACCGCACCAAGCTTGCTTGGTTTCATAGATAACCTCCTGCTTTAGACAATCGTACACACCTATCTTAAGTAGTGTGCATATGTCTGACTACTTAATAGTGGGACAGCTTTCTTGACTATAAAAACGTGTGCAATTATCCAGGAAAGGTTAACCTTACTTCATTTTGGCTAGTAGCTGACGTAAGTCATTCAGCAGACTCGTTCCCGGTAACCCCTTTCCATCCATGTCCTTTGCCCATTCATCCGGTATGCTGCTTGCAGCTTGTAACCATCTCGCCCTCTCAGCCTCCGGCAGAGCGTAGATTTCTACACCGCCATCTTTCGCCATCTGGAGGCCTCTGCTATTTTCTCTTGCAACCATCGCATAATAAATCTCTTTTCCCCAATTATTGCATTCCTCCATCGTCTTCTGGAGTTCAGGTGATAGGCTGTTCCATACATCTTTGTTCATAGCTAAGAGACAGAGGTCAGTACCGAGCTCAGCGTTCATGGTAATACCCTTTATTACTGGAACTATGCGGTAAGATGCTACCCCCTGCAGGCCTGTGTAGAAGCCATCCACTATCTTTTTCTCCAGGGAAGTGTATATGTCAGTGAAAGGGACTTTCTCTGGAGTCAGTCCAAGTATTGGTAACAGCTTTGCATAATTAGCGCCTCCCGTGTAACCGACGATACGACCCTTATTATCTTCCAGTGTCTTTGATGGATTCTTGGTCCAAACAAAGTCACACATGGCATACTGCGCGTACATGAGTACCTTCAGATTTTTAAAATGACTCTCTGTAAGGTATTTATCTGCAATCACATCGAGGATGTACTTGCCATCTTGAGTCTTTGCACCAGCTCTGAGGCCGACAGGAAGGGTAACAAAATCAGCCAGAGGGGCTTTGCCGGCGTAAGCATAGGGGCCAAACCAAGCTATATCACAGGTGCGATTGTTAATCAAATCCCAAGCCGCAGCACCAGGACCCAGAGCTCCGCCACCAAAAACAGTCACCTTAATCTGTCCATTGGTTCGCTTCTCTACTTCTTTTGCATAGGGAACTGCGAAGTCTGCTACGTCTGGATTTGTAACTGCCGACGAATGGGCAAACTTTAATTCAATAACTTTGGCTGGAGTTGGCGCTGGTGTTGGTGTTGGTGTTGGTGTTGTTTTTGGTACTGGTGGAGCAGGGGCTGCGCAGCCAGTTAAAACTACACCAGCGATTAATATTCCGATAAATAAACCCGCTAATACTTTGCTTACCATTGGTAACACACCTCCCATTAATATTAAATTTTAATTAACTAGTGTTTTTACTTTAGGACTTAACAATATTAAACTTTTTGTAATAAAGGATTAACAACCAGATACAATGAATGGCGTTTTGTTGACAACTATTTCTCTATATTATCACCTCCTTATTCTACCCAGGCGTTAAAACGCAGTCCAGAAGCCGGGTCGTATTCTTTTTCAAATGCTTCCGGATAGTGTTGTTTCCATTCTTCCATCTGAGACATGGTCACCTTTTCAACTTCAACCAGATAGCCGCTGGTAGCCATGCCGGGGCAATGTTTAGAAGTTATTCTGGTTGGTGATATCAAATTAATGGCACCTCCTCGGTCAAGTTTTCCCGGAATAATCCAGTCTACTCTAGCTCCATGATCCACGTACACTACCCCGGGCATTATTCTTTCCCATGCCAGGGCACCACAGAGTACTGCACCTCTTTCATTAAAGGCTTTTACAATGTCTCCTGTCTTGATGCTTCTCCTGCTGGCATCTGAAGGGTGTATCCACAGAGGTTCATACATATAACCATCAGATCCCTTGACCTTGCAGGTGAGTGCTTCGCGGGTCCAGGAAATATCATCACATTGAGCGTGCACTCTCCATCGACCATGATTCGACATCATCAGCAGAGGATATTGTTTAGCTCTCCGGCTGGAAATCCTTTCTTCATGGTCCTCAGTATTTTCAATCCAGCGTGGTATGGGGCCTCTTTCCTTATCATCTGGAAAGTGTTTTGCCAGTCTTTCTGAATAGAATTCTAATTTACCTGATGGCGTTTGTAAAGGGGTTTTATTTGGGTCTTCGTAGAAAAGCCTTAATCCAGGAGGATCATTTTCCCAGTCTTGCGCAGTTGGGAATATGAAGTACTCCTTATCTTGAAATTTTTCCCAGCTAATAAAATCCCCAACTTGAAAATAGTCATAAAAGAAATATTTTAGCCACTCATCCAACGTCTTGCCTTCCGAAACTGCTTCATATAATCCCAATTTTTTAGATATTTCCAGAACTATTTCATAGTCGCTCTTAGACTCCCCAATGGGTTTAATGGCCTGTCTCTGGAGCGCAACGCTTTGAACTCCCAAGCCAGTTCTGGTATTTGGTACAATATCTTCTACCTCCATGGTGGTGTTACCTGGAAGTATTATATCAGCGAGCAAACAATCATTCTCCAACCATGGGTGCTGGGCTATAATACATTCTATTTTCGGGCTCCTCATCGCTTCCACAATCTTATTACCATCATTCCAGCAAGTAGTGAGACAGGGAGAATCCGTCCAGATCATATGGATTTCCGTACCACCTTCTTCTTTAGGAATGGGATACGTATATTTGTTAAACTGGTCTTTAACAGATGCTCTTGTTGACCCCGTCCCCCAATATGTAATAGGTGGATTTACAATCGCCTCGTGTATAAGCATCTTTAGGAATATTCTGTTTGGTGATGCAATTTGCCATTGCCGAGTGGAGCTCAGTAAGCCGTGGGTCTTTCCAGTGTTTCAGAGGATGAGAGATCGACTCGTTGAGTCTCATCGTATTTGCCGGTGCCTGACTTCTGGGCATACCGCTGTATGTTATCTGGCACTGGTGAACACCGGGGCTACCCAAACCTTGCATCCCCAGTAATATCACTTCCAACCTGGCTGGCTCGTGTGAATACGGCCCTCGTATCATACCTCCTCCAAAATAATGGGCGATAGAGGTTGTCTTTTTTGCAAATTCCCTTGCCAGAGCCTTGATGGTCCAAACTGGGACACCGCATTTGGGTGATGCCCATTCTGGGGTCTTAGCTACCCCATCTTCTTTGCCCATCACATAGTCGGTAAACTGCTCGAAGCCGATCGTATGACTGGCGACATAATCTTTCTTATACGTCCCTTCTTTTATCCAGGTATAAGCGATAGCCAGTTGCAGGGCAGCATCTGTATTCGGCAGAATGGGAATCCATTTATCAGCATGAATGGCGGCTCCATAGTTCAAATCGGGACATATATATATCTGTTTAATACCAATCTCTGACCAGAAATAGCTTAGCGGACTGCCATCCTGCCCGCTAAAGCCCCAGGGATTTGTTTCAGGATCGCATCCCCAAAAAAGGACCATTTCGCAGTTCTCGGTCATATCCTTTAAGGTATTGGCTATCGGATACATCATACCGACTTTCCCATCTCCCCAGACAAACTTAGCCCCCCAGTACCAGCCTTCCCAGCTATCCGGGTTTCTAATTTGTATTGTGAAGCCTCCCATCTGATGCAATAGCAGTAATGGACTGGCATGCGGAGCATGCAAATGTTTGCATTCTGAATGTCCGTCTACCTGTGCAAGTACTGCAAATGGACCATAGTTCTTATAAACCCTCTTTAGCTCACTGGCGATAATATCCGTAACTTCATCCCAGGAGATTCTCTTGTACTTGCTTTTTCCCCGGTTCTGTGGGTTTCTCTGTCCATTAGGATCCCAATCTACTCTTTTCAAGGGGTATTTAATTCGATTTGGAGAATAAACACGTTTTTTGTATGCCAGAGAGAAAGGGGATGGCATTGATTTCATTTTTGGTTCTAAGGCCTTGCCATCCCGCCAAATCTTCCACGGATTGAAATCCTTCCTATCGTATTTCCAGTCATATTTTAAAGGTCTGACCCTCACTATTTTCCCGTCCTTGACATCAACGGCACAGGGAGCCCCACCACCTTGCGTACCGCCAAGGCCAAGTGCTTTTATGACCGTTTTTTCTCCTTCTATAGGCTTCTCTTTTTGTGGCATTTTTATCTCCTCGTCTAGCGATTCACTAAGGTGTAAAGGTAATTTACTAGTCCGTCATTCATTTCTATAAGCTAAATTATTACGGCTTTATTCTTTTTTCAATCTTCCCCTGTTGGGACAGTACAGATTTAAACTGGTATTTCCCGTATCAATTTGCAACCAAGCAATTATTATCCTTCATTAGCATTCGTTATTATAATAATCCTCATTGGGCCATGCGTTTGCATGTTTATGATTTGCTCTTCCATGTACCTTAATGTTCCCAGGGCTAGTCTGGCATTAAATTATGGACCGTGTCTCCTTTAGTTTTTTTATGTCTTGATCCTTCGATTCTGTTTTTTGAAATAGGATAGCGGGTTATTTTTCAGGCTTATCTACAAGATTAATAATTCATGCCAAAATCTAGGACTTTATATTAAAAATTTTCATGGCATTCTCCCCCAAAATTAACAATTTGTCTTTCTCTGTGATATCCAAATTTCGAATGAAATCAACACCCTTAATTAACCATTCGCGATGGAGGGGATAAGAACTTCCCCAAACAATATGATCTGCTCCAAGTACTTCGACAGCACATTCTAATTGTGCTTTGCCCCATGGCGGAGCATGCGAGATATCAAAGTAAATATTCTGCTTCAGATAGCTCGTTACCTTGTCCGCTATTTGATCGATGTACTCGAAATCTTCTTGTACTGCCGACTCTCTACGCGATAATGCTAATATATCAGCGTAGGCAAAGAATCCTCCACCTAGTAAAGTGGGTATGAACTTCAAATTTGGGTACTCATCGAGCAACCCACTGCAAAGTATTCTCATTAAATTTGTCATCTGAGCCACACACCGTGCGTAGGTACGGCGAAGGTTTGTATATTTAGTGAAAGAATCATAATCAACAGGCAGCATGGTGTGATGAATGACAATAGGTACGCCTAATTGGTTTATTTTCTTAAAGTGCGGCCTGAAAACTTCCTCATCCAGGTAAAGGTTGCCATAATGCGCAGGCATCTCAATCCCCACAAAACCTAACTCTTTAATACAGCGTTCTAGTTCATAAAGACAGTCGGTGTCACCCCATGGAGGCACGGTTGCCAAGCCTAGAAACCGATCAGGATGTTCTTTGACAGTTTCAGCCATCCAGTCGTTAATCTTTTTACACAATTCCAAGGTTAGCCATTCCTCCCAAATTGCCAGTCGCAAAATAGCTTTACCTACTCCGACTTGATCCATAACATCTAGGCGATCTTTATTATCAACCCGTCTCATGGTCATATTCAAATTTGGACAGCCTTTTGGCTTAGATATAATTATCTGCCTAATATCTGATCCAGGTACGTTCGTCACTTCAACATGCTCTCCGTAAGCACGGGGAATACAACGTATGAACGCGTTTTGTATGGACTGGTCAGCAAAGAGTTGGCTAGGAAGCCAGTGTGAATTAACATCTATGATCATAAAAAACCTCCATTAATAGTATTTCTAATAACACGAAGGGCAGATTTCTACAGATGACCTGATTCTAGGGGCATAGGATCATGTGGGTGTGAACATCGACAATCATCTTTACTCCTTAATTATATTTATACCTGATCGTAGAGTAGTACTCTGTACCCCCATTATTTTGATCACATCGAAACTGCTTTGTGTAGAGACTTAGCACAAAATATATTTTGAAAGCTATTTGATTCCTCCAGTCAATCTAATATCAATTAGGCAATCATTAGCTCAACCTATTTGATCATATGTATTATTCTGACAACTAAGTAATATATAGGGAAAAGCATAGAACTAACAGAAAATGAATCACATTTTATTGTCCTTTGAGGATCAAGTTAACTTCCTTTACTAAGTCTTGAAATTCTTTAGATGCTTGGTAATCAACAAGCTTGGTATCACGGCTCCCCCACAAAATTGGAATACCTTTTCTTTTTGCTTCGGTCACTATTTCATATTCATTGCTACCCTGATAAAGATAGTTGCCATAACCAAGCACCTCCTGGGAAAACTTTGCACCTGCAGGGCTGGCAAGAAAGATAACAATCAGCTTAGCTGCATTTGGATGCTTTGCCCTCGCTAAAACTGGCGTACCGGCCTCATTAAGCTCAACAAAATCTAGGTTTTGAGATGCTATCGGGAAATCCTTATCCTTTTGCTTTATTCTGTACAGATATTGACTACCCATAATTGCCATCCAACTTTCGCCCAGTAGGAGTTTATTTTGGAGATTTAGATAAGTATCTTTCACTGCTTCGTTCTTTACTATGTCTCGGAGTATTTGCTTGCCCTTCTCATCACCCAGAGTATGGATATAAGTCGCCCACAAGTTGGGAAAAGTAAATATGCCAATTTTCCCTTTCCATTTTGGATTAGCCAGTTCACTGAAGCTCTTCGGCACATCTTGAGCAGATACTTTTGTCGAGTTATAAATTAGTAGAGATGCGTAACCCCAAGTGAAAGGAGTATTGAAAGTCGGTATTATACTTTCAGGGTTTGTATCCTTGGTTAGTATTGATTTCCAGTCAACCTTTTCAAATATGCCAGACGGACCATGAAGTGCAATTTGAGTGTTAGAAAGGTGCATAAGGTCATAGGAGGGGGTTACTCCAACTTCAAACTCCTGCCTTACCCTAGTTCCAGCCTCTGCCATAACGCCAGAGGTAACCACGATGTTAATGTCAACACCAAACATTTTCTTGATCTCATTTCTTAATTGTTCAGGATAATATGGGATATCAGCGAATACGTTAACTTCGCCCTCCGCTTTTGCCCCTTCAATAATTTTATCCAGAGGTGTTAAGGTTGATACTGGTGTTGGTACTGTCGACGGCGGCTCAGATGCCTGTTTGGCACAGGCAGGTATTACAAGAACTACTGCAATAACCAGAATAGTCACTATAATTATCCATTGTTTCTTGTTCATTTTTTCCTCCTTTGTTATTATATTCAACCCAGGTCAGCTATTTATTTCTGTATGCATTCACATCTCACTACCTCCCATTGTTTATAATGTCGTTTAATTATATTATTTAACTTCTTTTGCCACAATTCTTCTGAGCCTCTATCCTCGAAGTTTCAGTTCACTTCTAACCAACCTTCTTCTTCCAATGATAGAATGTCCGTTTAAGAGTATTCGTCTTCCATAAACTTCAGGGCGGGTGTCTCTGACTCAGCCTGACGTATGGCAAAGGCAACCTGCCATGCTACGCACTAGAAATTTAATGGAATACTTCACCTTTTGTTTATTTGATGATGCCGCAAACCTCTAACCTCCATCCAAGCGTTAAAGCGCAGCCCAGAAGCCGGGTCATATTCTCTTTCAAATGCTTCGGGATATAGTTTTTTCCACTCTTCCATCTCAGCCGCGATAACCCTTTGTACATCAACCAGATACCCACTGGTAGCCTGACCGCCACAATTCTTAGAAATTATTCCCGTTGGGGATATGAGGTTAATCGCTCCACCTCTGTCGAGCTTTCCGGGTATTATCCAGTCACATCTGGCTCCGTGGTCAACATATACTACGCCAGACATTATTCTTTCCCAGGCAATAGCTCCGCAAAGAACAGTACCTCTCTCGTTGAACACCTTGACTATATCTCCAGTCTTAATGCACTGCTTTTCAGCATCTTGCGTGTTAATCCAAAGAGGCTCATACATGTATCCATCTGGACCTTTTACCTTACATGTCGGGATTTCTCTTGTCCATGATATATCATCGCATTGGGCATGCACCCTCCACCTGCCGTGGTTAGACATCATGAGTAGAGGATACATCTTCGACCTTTCGCTGGAGAGCCTTTCATCATGCGTTTCGCTTTTTTCAATCCAGTGTGGTACCGGTGGTCTCTCCTTATCATCGGGATAGAGCTTGGCTAACCTGGCAGAATAAAACTCCAGCTTACCTGATGGTGTTGGCAATCGATTGACCTCAGGGTCCTTGTAGAACTTTATCAAACCAGCTGGGTCTCGTTCCCAATCTTCGGCCAATGGATATATGAAGTATTCCTTCTCCTTAAATTCTTCCCAGGTGGTATAATCATTCATGTTTAGAGTGTAAAAAGTATCTCTTATCAATTCCTCAGGAGTCTTACCTTCCCGAACCTTCTCCTCCATTCCCAGTTTTTTGGCTATTTCACAGACTACCTCAAGGTCGGTTTTAGATTCCCCTACTGGTTTGATAGCTTGCCTCTGGAGCACCCCGGTATGAATCTGCACTCCCTGCCTGAGGTTTGTCATTATATCTTCCTGCTCTAATGTAGTACTAACTGGCAGGATTATGTCAGCAAGAAGAGTATCGTTCTCAAGCCACAGATGCTGTACTACAATACATTCTATTTTGGGACTTTGAAAGGCTTGAATAGTCTCATTGCCACAGTTCCAGCAGGTAGTCCGGCAGGGGGTATCACTCCATACCATATGTATCTCAGTGCCCCCTTCTTCTTTTGGTATAGGGTAAGTATATTTAATAAACTGATCTTCAGCCGGTGTTTTGATTGCTGTGCTACCCCAAAAAGTAACAGGTGGATTAAGGATAGCTTTATGAATTAGAGTCTTGGGAATAAATTGTTTTGCGGTTTTGGGGACCAAATCCTTCCATTGTTTATATGCAGGATTGATCCCAGGCAACACACGGCTTATGTCCTTTAATCCTCCCTTGACTCTGGGCATCCCTTTATACGTTATTTGACACTGGTGGACTCCTGGTTTGCCCAGCCCCTGCATTCCCAGTAATATACATTCCAGCCTAGCAGGTTCATGAGAGTAGGCTCCGCGTATCATAGAACCTCCAAAATAGTGGGCAATTGATGTTGTCTTAGAAGCAAATTCTCTTGCCAAGGCTTTGATTGTCCATATTGGCACTCCGCATTTAGGAGAAGCCCAATCAGGTGTCTTGGGAACCCCATCCTCCCCACCCAGAACATAGTCCTTGAACTTGTCGAAACCAACGGTATGGGTGACTACATAGTCTTTATCGTAGATCTCCTCGTTGATCCAGACATAAGCTATGGCCAGTTGCAACGCAGCATCTGTATTAGGTAGTATCGGAATCCATTTATCAGCATGAACAGCAGCTCCGTAGTTCAGGTCAGGGCATATGTATACCTGTTTTATTTTCGCCTCAGACCAAAAGTAGCAAAGCCGACTGGCAAACTGACCGGTAAATCCCCAGGGTGTCGCCTCCGGGTCACATCCCCAAAAGAGAACCATGTCACAGTTGTCCGTCATATCCTTGACAATATTATCTGAGGGATCCATCATACCGATCGACCCCTCTCCCCACACATGTTTTGAGCCCCAATACCAGCCCTCCCAGCTATCCGGATTCCGCATTTGTAGCGTGAACCCTCCCATCTTATCAAGAAGCAACAGGGGACAGCCATGACTGGAATGTACAGTCTTACATTCTCCGTGTCCGTCTACCTGTGCCAGTATTCCATAAGGTCCGTATTTTTTGTGCACCCTCTTTATCTCACTGGCTATAAGGTCTGTAGCTTGATCCCACGAGATTCTCTGGAACTTACTTTTACCCCTGTTCTCAGGGTGCCTCTCCCCCTTAGGGTTCCAATCAATCCTCTTTAAGGGATACTTAATCCTGTTCGGAGAATACACTCGCTTTTTGTAAGCCAGTGAGAAAGGAGCTGGCAACGATTTCATAAGTGGTTCAAGGGTTTTGCCGTTCCTCTGAATCTTCCAGGTACTCAACTCCTCCTTGGTATACTTCCAATCATAGCGTAATGGCCTAATCCTTATTATTCTGCCATTCTTAACGTCAACTACGGTGGCATTTCCGCCTGTGTAACCGCCGCCAAGGGAAAGTGTTTTTATGACTGTTTTCTCTGCCTCATCACGAGCTTTAGCCTCATCTTTATCGTCTGGCATTTCTAGCTCCCCCTTAAGCATTTATACTTGTCTCTAGACTTAGCTAACTATGTTACAAGTCATATACATCAGTTTTTAAAAGACAGATATTGCAAACCCTCATAAACTCTATTATTTACTGATAAGGTACTCTTGATACAAAGCTACGCTTTTTTCAAGCAAAATAATTCATTGCTTGAAATGCAATGGTTGCCTGCCTTTCGTGTCAGTAGAAATTCATGAAGATCGTCGATCAATCTCAACCTTACCTTCCAGGATAACCATTTTTATTTTCTTCTTATCTTGTAGGATTTTAATGTCCGTCAGAGGATCACCGTCCACAACAATAATGTCGGCGAATTTCCCTGGTTCTATCGTACCTGTTTTATCACCGATAAAACTAGCTATTGCGCCATTTTTAGTGGCAGCCACGATGGCTTCCATTGGTGTAAAATCACACTGTTTGACCAACAGCTCCAGTTCAACAGCACTACTGCCAAGTCTCCGCACCAAGACTTCACCACCAGAATCAGTCCCGATAGAAAGAATGCCACCTGACTTACGAACTCTTTTATATCCCTTTGGCATTTGCTCAACTCTCTTATGACCCATTTCTATCTCACTGGGCGGTCTTCCCACTTCGGCACCGTGAAGTAGTATTGACGTCCAACAACTTAGATTAGAAACAAATATAACACCAGCCTTATTCCCCATTTCCACCACTTCATCTTCAACCCCATAAGCATGATCTATTGTTTTAGCCCCGCCGAGTATTGCGCACTCTGAATCTTTGGAACTTTCACAGTGGACAGTAACAAATTTGCCGACCTGTGCTGCCGTTTGGACAATGGCTTTTAATTCGTCCTGGTTAAACATGGAACCACGTCTTGGCCATATTTTGACAAAATCTGATCCACGGCTCAAAGTGTAGCGAGTAGCCTTAATACATTCATCTACACCGTCACAGAAGATAGCTTGCCCCGACTGACTACCCAAAAGCCTGCTTGTCCGTCCATCTACATATTCTGGAGGCATATATTTATATGGACTTCCAAGTGCATTTTGCAGCATATAACCTGCTGCCACTATACGAGGCACTCCGGTTAAAATACCCTCATCTACTGCCTGTTTCAGGAATACCCCATTTATTCCGCCGCAAGACTTAATTGTGGTAAAGCCTTCTGACAGATAATCTTTGGCATCAAAAATTGCTTTGATCAATCTGACTTCCCTGGGACGCGAAAGTTTTTCTAGATATGTGTCATCGGTCTTTGAGCCAGCTAGATGCATATGTGCATCTATCATACCGGGCATGACTGTTTTCCCGGTTACATCTATAATATCTGCCTCTTTTGGGATATTGATATTCTGTCCCACCGTCCTGATCTTCTTATTCTCGATTATTACAGTTGCATTTTCTATAGGCACTCCGCCTGTTCCATCAATTAACTTACCAGCTTTGATTGCTTTAATCTCAACTTCAGACATTTGGTTTCTCCTTATCAATAGCTCTATCGGAAAAGGTTAATACACATCGACTCCAAGTTAGAGCACTATAACTATTTATTTGGAGCCTGTCTATTTGAATCTAGATTTAGTGCAAAAAGCTGAGTTTATACCCCTCTGACAGGATATTTTGTGGCATTATGAAGCGCTTCACCTACATTGAGTCCAATTACCACACGTAGAGATGGTCTCTTAACGTTCCTGTAAAATATTGGCATATGCAATAATCCCTTAGGTACATAGATCAAAGTTGTGGTCTTGAAGGTAATTTTTTCTGTGTCTTCTCCCTCACCCAGCCAATACTCGACATCAGCCCCTAGGTCCATTCTATCGTCAGGATTACTACCCAGAAAAATAAAGATCTCGTCGCAATTGTGTTTATGCGGTGGTTTATCGGGAGTGACTCCAGAAGCACAGTCCGTCGTTATCCAGAGAAACTCAATCATTGTATTGGCTTCTTTTATTGGCCCAGTCGTCTTCAGAAACCAAAATGGTGCTACCCATCCCAACTCAGGTCTTCCCCAGGCGATACTGAGGTCTGGTGGTATCAGCTTTCTGACCACGTATTTCTCGTACCTTGATTCCATCATGTGTTTATTATTTATGCCTCCTTTCATATAGTAATTTCTTACCCTAGACAAACCTTTTCTTTGTATCACCTAAAATAATTTCTCTTTCATGAGGTTTCTCTAGACCTGCTACATAGCGAGGGATTGTAGTTTTTCTGTAACTACTGGGCCCAAGCAGAGTGTATACATCTCCCTCCTCAATCCTAAAGCTAACTTCCCGCAAAAATGTCACGAGCTTACCTTCAATGAAGTAGATTTTGTGCTGATTTGTCATTTGAGCCACACACCGTCCGTAGGTACGGCGAAGATTTGTATATTTAGTGAAAGAATCATACTCAACAGGTAGCATAACATGATGAATGGCAACAGGTATGCCTAATTGGTTTATTTTCCTAAAGTGCTGTCTTAACATTTCTTCATCCAAGTAAGAAAAATGCCATCGCTGGAAAAGATCAAAGTCTTCCGGCTTATCACTACCTTTTTCTAGATCATATTGCCTGTCAATAGGCGAGAATAGGCCAATCTCCTATAGACGACACTACGATCGCTCCGAGAGAACAGTCCCGTACACATAGGAAACAATGCTGACAGTCATTTGGATAGGCTACAAACGGGGCCCCGTCCTTACCCTGCCTAAAAACATCTGAAGGGCAACTATCTGGGACCGGACAATTATTTTCCTTACGTAACCCGCAATTGGCACATACATGCTTATTGATACTTTTTACAGTCATATTAGAGTACCCTCCTCATTTATTCTATCCCTTCCAGGAGAATTGTACCGCAGCGGGTATTCTTGTACGTTTATCTAGCTTTATCGGGTAGTCGTCAATTGGAATAGGATCAAACCTCGTTGTCATCCCATCTTTACTCCTCTTGATGATAACCCATTTCAGCCATTCAATATCATCACGGTAAGGATATTCCTCCCGATAATGGAAACGTCTGCTTTCCTTCCTTTCTAGGGCACACTTATAAGCAGCTTCCAGTGTGGACACAAAATTTCTAGCTTCATTGGCTTTAACCAACTCATGGATATCACGTGCCGTCACCCGTGGTATCATTTCTTCCTGCACCCTTTTAAGCTCAGCTAATGTATATCTTATTCTTCGCTCATGTTTGAAATAACTAAATTGTGCAGGTATGGTTGCCTTATTGACCGCCAAATATATATCTTCTGAGGTTGGCCCGCTACTTCTGCCCAGAGGCAAGAACGTTTCTTTCCTAAGCAATTTGACTTGGTCACTATTAATCTTTACTTCCCCTGTATCTAAAGCAAGTTTTCCTGCGCTTTGACCAGCCTTATAGCCTGCACCATAGCATCCCGCTTGGGTCGTACCTGAACTATCAGCCGGATTTACACCATCGTGGGCGCATGAGCCTGCAGCAAACAATCCCGAGACACTGGAGCTACCATCAAGGTCTGTACGTACCCCACCATCTTCGTTTGAATACCAAACAGGCACTATAGTATCAGCCTCTAGTCTCTGTTTTCTTATGTTAAAGCCGTGTTCGTCAAGGCCAGCCCAGTCTTGCGGAAGGAGACGTCTTAGCCTTTCAATGGTTTCATCACTCCAGTGACTTAAGTCGATATAAACAGGCCCACGCCCTTCCAAATTTTCCTTTGCCATAATTTGGCCGATCTGCATCCTGTTTAGCATCTGGGTCGTTCGGCCAGGAAAATACTTCTGTGGAATCCTTTCACCTAGCCTATTGAATAGCTCGGCTTCATAAGTCGTTAGTGCCCCTGGCGGGAGACACGTGAACTTTTTTTCAACTATAGGGAAAAAAGGCATCTGACCAAATTCCATCCCAGACAATTCTGCGCCAGCCCTTAAGGCTATGGCCATACCATCTCCGGCCAAATTATCTATCTGACCGATATGCAGCCTAGCGCTAGCTCCCCCGCTAGTAAGTACAACCGCCTTAGCTTTAAAAACCTGAAACTGACCAGTCCTGGTATGGATACCGACCGCACCCATCACTCGCCCTTCAGTCGGATGTTGGCCATCGGAAGTGAGAAGATCAGTGATCATAACCCTCTCGATGAACTCCACTCCTATTTTTAAAGCATGTTCCTTCATTTTTTCTAACAACGGAATACCCTCTGCATAGATGGCACGATTGACCACATGCTTCTTACCTTTTCGAGAGTATAACCTTCCGGAGCTATCCCTGAGGAACGGCACTCCCCAGTTTTCCATTTGTCTAATCCGCTCACCGTGTTCCCTCAGGACTTGTTCGAGGCGTGATTGGATGCAAGCATATTCGCCTTCCTCGACTATCTCTTTCATGGATAAATATAGATTTTCTTCTGGCACTGGCGCTAGAATACCATGAATGAAAGTAGTGGCACCGCTTCTAGCGAATTTACCTTTTTCTACAAGCACAACCTTTGGGCATACCTCCTTCGCTCTTATAGCAGCCCAAATACCTGCAGCCCCACCTCCAACAATCAATACATCTGTATCTACTGTATCTATTTGGTTTACTTCCATACTCAATGTTCCTCCTCGTTTACATTTCTGCAGAAACTTTCCTCTACTATTAATGTTAATTAAATTAACCACCAGTGCTTCAATTTTCTCTCCGCCAATAGTCTGCCAATACTTTGCGATCATAACTCAGTATCTCGCATATCAACAGCTTCTGCAATACCGCATACATTTTCACATTTGATCTAATACTTACGATCCAGGATAACAAATGTTATTATTTTGTTTAACCTTCTTAACTTAATTCCCCGACCGTTAGGTCGTGGGAAATTTATTTATATCATTATTTGATATATCATTAATAAATGTTTTAATTGCGACTGTAGCGATGTTATCACCGTCATATTGATTTGTCAATAGTAAATATTCATATATTACTTTTGAATGTATTGACAAGCAATATAAAGAATGTTAATATGCAAATGTTCATTTATGGAATTGTATATTCCATATATCCTATATTTCGAAAGTATATTTATTATTATCAAAGGAGGTTTACTATGTAGATAATCAGTATATGTAATCGTATGTGCGATTATAACGACATGCATAAGAGGAATCATATTCAATTTAATTTATTAAGGAGGATCAAAAATGATAGGAGCAGAGCCAACCTCTGACAAACATTATGAAGAGAAATTTGAGTTTCCTCTATGGAAAATGATTAAGCGGCGCGCAGAGGAGAAAGATACTAGTTATGTTATTGCATTGAATGAAGTACTCCCCGAATATGTAAAAACTATAAGGTATGGGGATGAAGAATTTGAGAATGCGATCATAACAGAGCGGTGGAGTGAAATGAGCAAAGTCGCAGGTGGGGAAGTTATTATGGTAGACATGGCGCCGAGAGAGAAAGGAGGTTAGTAAAATTATGGAACAGATTGCAGAAAAGATAATAGAAACTGACGTACTGGTGGTTGGGGCAGGCCTCGGTGGTTGTTGCGCTGCAGCAAAGGCAAGAGAGCATGGTTTAGACGTAACCCTGCTTGAGAAGTCAGCCACTGTGAGGAGTGGGAGCGCTGGACAAGGCATCGACCACTTCGGCTCAATGTTCCCACGTGATGGTTTGACAACATTAGAGTTGTTTAAACTACACGACCGGTGGCATAGATCGCTCCAGGGAGGGTCTTTCATAGATGAGAATCTTGCGTATAAGCTCATGGATAATGCTTTCTGGGCGTTAGACGAATTGGATAAGATGGGTGTAACCATGAAGTGGGAAAATGGGGAACCTTATTGGATGCCCTGGCCTCGTTTGGGTTTGCCGCCTAAGAAGGTTGCTCTCAGGGTCCACTGGCAGAATGTTAAACCACAACTATCACAGATAGTGAGAAAAAAGGGCGTAAATGTACTCGATCGGACTATGGTTGTGGACTTACTCACGAATAAAGGTGCGGTAGTCGGAGCCACCGCAATAAACTCTCGCACTGGGGAATTCATCGTTATTAAGTCAAAGGCAACCATATTGGCGACTGGCTGGGTCAATCGTATATTTGAGCCGGAAAATCCCCAGCCTGGGAAATACAAGATGAGGTACCACTTCTGCCCAGCTGGGGGTTCTGGAGACGGGTTGGGAGTAGCGTATAGAGCTGGTGCTGAACTAGGCAATATGGAGATGAACGCGTGGGTTTTTAGAATACGTGATGATTTATCAATTTCTTTCGGCAACTTTCGTATGAATGATGGAATCCCTAACAAGGTCTTCACCTGGAAGGGTAAAGAGTTGGTTTGTCCATCACCAGCTACGTATGACCGACTGGAGAGAAACGGCGAAACCCCGGTCTACTACAGTATTGAAAACCTGAATGATGACTATCAGAAGAGGGTAGAGGTTGCCTATGCAGATGAGAGACCAATATCGTTTAAGATAGCAGAGGAAAGAGGATTCAATCCTAGAACCCATCGTTTTGAAATAAATGCTAAGCCGCTTAATCTTACCTGGTGGGGTGGTATCTTAATAGATGAGAACTTCAAAGCTTCCTTAAAAGGTTTGTACGCAGTAGGGGACTGTGCTACTGGTTTTTGCGGATGTGCTGGTGCTTCAATTAGTGGCCTACTCTTAGGTAACACCATACACACCAGCGTCGGAAAAACCAGTGAACCTATTCTGGACAAGGCTCAACTGATAAGGCAGAAAGAGATTGCGTTAGCGCCGCTGCACATGAAGGATGGGGTGGAGCCAATGGAACTTGAGACAGCAATTCGGTCTGCAAATGAGCGGTATACAGGACTCTTCAAATCCGAGGGCAAGCTGCTGGAAGGGTTGAGGCGACTCGGTACTCTAAGAAGAGTTGCCCTACCCAAGCTAATGGCCAAAAGTCCTCACTACCTGATGAGATGTCTGGAGTGCCGGAATATATTGGACCTAGCTGAGTCGTACATGCAGGCTATTCTTGAAAGGAGAGAGTCACGGGCTCAATTCTATAGGACAGATTATACCAAGGAAGACCCGGCGTTAGATAAAGTGACTATTCAGCGAATGGAGAACGGAAAGGCAGTGCTTGAAAGAAGAGAGATGCCAAAGCTAAAGCCGGAATATAAAAAGGAGGTAAAGTAGCATGCCTGTAAAGATAGATTACCATCGCTGTATTGGTTGCCGAAGATGCTATGACATATGTCCTATGGACGTTTACATTTGGGACAAAGCCATGGATATGCCAAAGGTGGAGCATGAGGAGGAATGCTGGCACTGTGGTATATGCTATATGGAGTGCCCGAAACGGTGTATCGACGTCACACTACCAGTGTCACTGATGTAACCCCTTAATCCAGTGAATTGATTGTGGAATCTTTGAGTAATCGTAGGTCACATTGCTTATGCAGACTTAATGGTGCCTAAGAAATCCGGGGTACGGGAAAAGGTGGAGCGCTTCGATATCCCGGGAGATAAGATCAGAGGTTACCTGGAAAGGAATATTTACTTTGATATTTCCCATGCTCCTGTGTGGGGCAAAACGCAGTTAGAGTGCACTGTTAAAGTGTTGGCAGCCGACCATATTCTTTTCGGAAGCTCTTGTCTTCTGAGGGGGGCGTGGTTGTTAAAGGGCGTGGAGTTTTTACGCAACTTGGATATTGGCGAGAAGGAAAAGTCACAAATACTTGGTGGAAACTCCTTGAAACTATTTAACATAAAATGATAAACTATGGCATATAGTACTTCAGTTTTTCTTGTGGGGAAGCTTATATTGCCGCCGTCTGTGGCTCAAGTGTAGTTACTGCCGGCACTATGGGTACTATTAGTCTGCCAGAGACGCATCGGAGGTCGTATAATCCTTTATAGCTACAGGCTCAGTCACTGCAGAGGGTATTACCTGGTATCCTGATACTAGCGATTAGGGGCTTTGTCCTTTATAGAATAATTACCGAGCAGCCCGGGGGCAAACTTTTCATAGCTGGTTTACTTCCTAGATTGCTTCTCAACGCCCTGTTCATACTCAATGTATCCATCGTAGTGAGACGAAATCCTTTAAAATATCCCCAGAATATGAGCGAAAATCATACAGAGGAAGAGCCATAATTGCGTTATCGAACCGCATCTTTGATCTCTCGATTCTTACGACCTGATACTCCTCTTTATGTAGTAGGGCTAGTAGTAGCAATGCTCATATGTTTATTGACATTGGTTATTCTCTGGTCAACATTTTTTGAGGGTTTGCCTGCGCTTGAAGCAACGTATACGTTGGAGAATTACTCAGATGTCATACTTAGCCCATTGACCACTAAAGTGGCACTAAACACATTGATACTGGGGGTGGGAACGGTAATAGTAGCATCTTTTTTTGGTTTCCCCTTAGCTTGGTTAGTACATCGTACCAATGTACCATTTAAGAGTCTTTTCGTTACACTAATGTTCCTCAGTACGCTAATTCCGAGCTTCCTTAGAGCAATGGGTTGGATAATGCTGTTAAGCCCCAAAGTTGGCATAATCAATCAATTGCTTAGGCTGTTCATCCATATTGAGTCAGGACCATTAAGCCCTTATAACATACCGTTTATGTCATTTATACAGGGTATTGCGCTCACCCCGGTTCTATTTTTTATGCTAGCTGGATCCTTTTCGGCAATCGACCCCAGCTTTGAGGAATCAGCCGAAATAAGTGGCGCATCTAAGTTCCAATCTATCAAAAGTATTGCATTCCCACTTGTTAAGCCAGCACTAGTTGCTGGCTTAATTTATATCTTTATGACTGGTGTATCAATGTTCGAAGTACCAGCCTTACTGGGAGCGCCGTTTAGGATTCACGTCTTTAGTACCCTTATGTATGAGTCGATGCATCCACCGGAAGGTACGGTAAGTTTCGGTATAGCCGGCGTATACGGTATGCTACTACTCATTCCAACAACGATCGCGCTCTATCTTTATCAAAGGATGATAAAACTTAGCTACCGCTATGCCACCGTGACCGGAAAGGGTTACAGGCCAAAACTAACGGATTTAGGTCAGTGGAGATATGCCGGGGCGGGATTCATAATATTATACTATTTATTAGGTCTTTTAATCCCTTTCCTTGTTATAGTTTGGGTTTCCTTTACACCATACATTCAGCTACCAAGTATGGCAGCCCTTGGAACATTAAACTTAGCAGGCTACCAGGGTGCTATTCGCATGTTAGGCGAACATGGAATAGTTCCTAATACTATTCAATTGATGGTATTGGTAGGAATATTCGGTGCACTTATTGGTTTGATCATCTCCTGGATTGTTCTGCGCACTACGTTGCCGGGAAGATACACTCTGGATACTATTTCTATGGTACCCCATGCTGTACCTGCCATAGGTTTTGCTTTCTCTATTGCATTTGTTGCATTGCTACTTGTTAAAAGTATACCCATATACGGTAGTCTGTCTTCTATCATCCTTGCTGATATTCTACTTGTTCTCCCTTTTACCACGAGAACGATCAATGCGTCTATAATTCAAATTCATCGAGACCTGGAGGATGCCGTGCAGATTTGTGGAGGTTCCAGAGTTACTGCTTTAAGAACAGTAATCATGCCACTTGTTATCCCTGCGATATTTTATTCATTCATGTTCGGTTTGCTTTTTGCCTATCGGGATGTTACTGTAGCATTGTTTTTACAAACTACCCGGAATACGGTCATGTCAACTGCAATATGGACCATGTGGTCAGCCGGTCAGTCAGCAGAAGCGGCCGCACTGGGTGTTATTATGATAGTAGTCATGTCTATAGTTGTTATTGTGATACTACGTGCCTTCCCTCAAATCCTTAGGGAAGCAGAACATCGAGGACTTTAAAAAGGGGTTATTATGCTGAAGTTGACTAGCCTATTCAAAACCTATAAAGCAGAAGATAGACAAGTACCAGCAGTACGAGGAGTGAGCCTCAATATAAACAAGGGAGATGTGTATACACTGCTGGGGCCCAGCGGCTGTGGCAAGACGACGATTCTTCGATGTGTCGCCGGCTTGGAGAAACCTGATGAGGGAGAAATCATTCTAGGTGACACAGTATTGTTCTCAAGTTCATCTGGCACGTCGGTACCCCCGTATAAACGAAATATCGGCATGGTATTCCAGTCCTACGCAATCTGGCCACATATGAACGTTTTTGATAATGTGGGCTTCCCCCTCTACCACGGCGGCAGAAAGCACTCACGGCGAGAAGTAAAAGAATACGTACTTCGTGCGCTGAAAATGGTACAGCTTGAGGGGACAGAGGACCGTTCGGCTACTCTACTGAGTGGTGGTCAGCAGCAACGGGTAGCGCTCGCCCGTGCCCTGGTGTATCAACCAAGCATTCTCCTTCTTGATGAACCGCTCAGTAACCTCGATGCGAGACTACGCGATGAGGTGCGGAAAGAAATTAAGGATCTGGTGAAGAGACTCAATCTCACTGTTTTGTATGTTACCCACGACCAGGTTGAGGCGCTTTCCTTGTCAGACCGTATCGCCGTCATGCGCTCAGGCGTTATCATTCAGGAAGGCTCGCCGGCGGATATCTACCTGTCACCGCAGGCAACGTTTGTAGCCGCATTTGTCGGCAAAGCAAACCGGATAAAAGGAGTCATAACTGAAGTAGATACGACTGCCAAAATGTATACGGTCAGGACGCCTATCGGGCAGTTCCAGGGCGTTTGTTGTACCGAATGTGTGGTTAACAAAGGAGATGAGGTTGTCTTTATGATTCGACCCAATGCTATCGCCGTGTCGGAAAGGGAGACTGCAAAAACAACGAATATCGTAGAAGCTGACATAAAAGTACTCACGTTTACCGGCGCGCAGACTGAATGTGTTATGCATTGTCAGGAAGTACTATTAGAAGTTCAGGTGCCCGGTCTGGTTCAGCTGGAGATGGGACAACGGGTATATTTACATTTTGATCCTGAGCTTTGCCAGATACTGCCGGTTAGCATGGAGTGATAATAACATAGCTAGGTCGAAGTAAGCTAATTATCATGATAACGAGGTAAGGAGAGTGATGCCTATGAGAGTAGCCTAGAGCAAGTCGATTGGTAAAGGGAAAAGGTTATAAAACAAATATCGAGGAGGATGAAATGTTTTCGAAGATGTTTATGAAAATCAGTCTGGCACTGCTTTTAACTTTGGGTGTTTTACTGGCAGCCTGTGCAGCACCAGCTCCGACTCCGGTGCCGGCGCCAGCACCAGCACCAGCACCTAAACCGTCACCAACACCCTTAGCACTGGTTATCGAAGGAGCTAAAAAGGAGGGAAAGGTCAAATTTGCTGGGCCTGCTAGTTATCCATCCGTTTCAATTGATCGCCTGGAAGCGGAGATCAAAGCTACATTTGGTATCGATATAGCCATACAATTCACTGGTATGGAGGCCATGCCTCCATATTTAGCAAAGGTGGAAATGGAAACAAAAGCAGGTACAACTCCATCATATGACTTATTAGATTTTGCCATACTTAATGTAGCAGATGGAATGACAAAGGGCTTATTTGAAATAGTGGACTGGGTACCACTTTTGATCAAGGATACAAATCCTGCCGCAGTTCTGCCATCACCTCTGAACGCTGTTACGGCCCGAACTACTTGTGTCGTTTTATCTTATAACCCTGAGAAAATTTCTGAGCAGGAAGTTCCTAAGAAATTCGGCGATTTAGCCGCCCCGAAATTCAAGGGAAAATTGGGAATATGGAATTTCCCCACCAAGTGGGGGTATTGGTGCTGGTTTTTAGGTGGTCAAAAGGACAATGAAAAGGGCAAGCAGTTGCTTAAAGCTTTAATACAAAACGACCCATATCAAGCCAATCCGGTTGACCTCCGAAATAGATATCTAGTTGGTGAACTACCAATGCTTCTTACCCAAAGAAGTCAAATGGACTGGATTCTGAGCAAAGGCGTCCCGGTAAAAATGCAAATTCTGGACGATATATTGGAGGTAGAAGAGTTCGGTTTAGTGATACCAAAGAAGGCAGAGAATTTCAACGCAGCCAAGTTGCTTGCTGTCTACATAGCCAGTCCTGCAGGTTCTAAGTGGTCTTTTGAATCGGGCAAGTACGGTTTTTACCATAGTCCAGGCAATGTGGACTATGACATAGTAACTGAGGCAAAAAAACGGGGCGTGCCAATATATTACGGTAGTGATAAGAAAACTATTGAGTGGTTGATGAGCCCGGAGTATCCCGCTTTGTCAAAAGAAGTAGGCGATATACTCAAAGGAGTCAAATAAAAAATACCGTAGTTTTTTTACATATTTAAATCCAAAACTACAACTTCTTCTAGTTTCCAGATGGGATCTGTGATACTAGATGCTATAGTGGGGGTCATGCCCATAGTTTTTGTATCCTTATTAACAAGTATTTTTATCCATACATATAATTCCACAAGTTTGTTTTTATTGGGTGCAAAGGAGAAAAAGTTGTATCGCAGATTAGTATCGCTCTTATCTCAATTTCTTAGGCCAGAGACACCACTTTATTTGCTAGTATTAGCGGTCTCAGTTGTAATATGCATTATACTAGCTATTATTATCGGTGCAACATTTCATGGGGGTATACCTAGCGCCAGATTTAATTTTACCTTAGAAAATTACTCAGAAATCCTATTCTATCCTCTTATGCCTAGTGCAGCATTAAATACCTTGATACTTAGTCTAGGTACCGTGATGGTAGCTTGTTTTTTTGCTATTCCTTTAGCGTGGTTGATTCACCGAACAAATATTCCGTTAAAGAAATTATTCGTTGCATTAATCTTAGTTAATGTGCTGCTTCCTGGCTTTATTAAAGTCATTGGTTGGATAATGTTACTAAGCCCTGAAATTGGTATAATAAATCAATTTCTCAGAATTTTCATTCCAATTGAGTCTGGGCCCCTTAGTTTATATAACTTGCCTTTTATGATGTTTATCCAAGGTACTACACTCACTCCAGTACTATTCTTAATGCTAGGTGGTACTTTTATGGCGATTGATCCTACTTTTGAAGAATCGGCCGATATATGTGGTTCATCTAAGTTCCAGACTCTTCGTAGTATTACTCTTCCTCTTGTTAAGCCGGGACTAGTGGCGGGAGTAATTTACATCTTCATGGCTGCAGTATCAATGTTCGAAGTGCCAGCTTTGATAGGATCACCTAATAATATCTACGTTTTTAGCACCCTTATGTATGAATCTGTCTATCCATGGTCAGGCTCTGCCAATTACGGGGCAGCTGGAGTCTACGGTCTTTTCCTACTAATTCCATCAATAATTGCTCTTCAATATTATCAGAAGATGATTAAAGTCAGCCACAAATATGCTACTATTACTGGAAAAGGTTATAAACCTAAATTAACAGACTTAGGTCGTTGGAAATGGGCCTGGCTTGTCTTCGTGATATTTTATTTTTTAGTAACTTTTATTTTCCCTCTCTTAGCTATACTCTGGGTTTCTCTTATACCATATGTTCAAATACCTACGATAGAGACCCTTGGAAAAGTCAGCCTGCTTGGTTACCAAAATGCTATTTATATATTGAGTACACAAGGAATAGTAGGTAATACAATTAAATTGGTCTTATCTGTAGGGATATTGAGTGTGTTTTTATCTTTGATTTTTTCCTGGATTGTAATTCGTACTCGTTTTCCAGGAAAGTATGCTCTGGATACTATCTCCATGGTGCCAAATGCTATACCTGTTATAGCTATTGCATTCTCAGTAGCGTATTTATCGCTATTATTTATAAGGATTGTGCCCATCTATGGCAGTATTACTGCGATTATCATTGCCGATACTATTCTCCGTGTCCCTTTTAACACTAGAACTATCAATTCGTCTCTGATTCAAATCCAGGCAGAGTTGGAAGATGCTGCACAGATCTGTGGAGGTTCCAGGATTACTAACTTAAGGATGATAATCTTACCGCTTATTACACCCGCAATATTCTATACATTCATGTGGTCGGTGTTAAATACATATCGTGATGTAACTGTAGCATTATTTCTTACAGGTCCTGGGAACATGGTTATATCAACTGCAATATGGCTTAATTGGTTTGCTGGTAACTCAGCAGATACCGCCGCCCTCGGGGTTATAATGGTTATTGCTATGTCAGTAATTATTATAATACTGCTTCGAATATTCCCACAAATTCTGGGAGAAAGAAAATTTTAGTTGATTTAGCAGGTAGTCCTAATGCTCAAGGTAAATAATCTGCATAAAAACTACATTACTGAAGGTAGGATTGTACAGGCAGTGTGCGGCGTGACCTTCAGTATTGAGAAGGGAAATGTATATACTTTACTTGGGCCGAACGGCTGCGGAAAGACCACAATTCTACGTTGTGTGGCTGGCCTGGAGAAACATTGACCCTCCCCCAAAAACTAGGCAAGACGAAATGCTAGTTTTGTGGGATGATTAAAATAGGTGAAGGAGGATCATCCCATGAAAAAATCCAAATATTCAGCGGAACAAGTAACCTTTGCCCTAAGGCAAGCTGAATCGGGTACGCCAGTGCCCGAAATTTGCCGCAAGATGGGTATCAGTGAGCAGACCTTCTACCGGTGGAAGAAGAAATATATTGGCATGGGTGTGGCCGAAGTAAGGAAGCTCAGAGTGCTGGAGGAGGAGAACAAGAAACTGAAACAGTTGGTAGCAGACCTGAGCCTGGACAAGCAAATGCTTCAGGATGTGCTGCGAAAAAAGTCCTGAAGCCTGCTCAACTGCGAGAACAAGTTGATGTCTTGCAGATTTGCTACGGAGTAAGTAAACGGAGAGCATGTAGAGTGATAGAGTTCCAGAGGTTTTCATACGATTACCGGAGCGTGGCAAATGAGCAGGCTGCACTGAAGATAAGAATTCGTGATTTAGCACAGGCAAGGGTACACTACGGTTACCAACGGATCCATGTGCAGCTGAGAAGAGAGGGATGGAAAGTGAATCATAAGCGGGTGTACAGAATTTACAAGCAGGAAGGTCTTGTTATGCGTTCCAAAAGGCCGAGAAGGCATGCCTCTGCCTGTCGGCGAATGGAAATCCCTACAGCTCATAGACCCAATGAGAGCTGGTCTATGGATTTCATGAGCGATGAACTATGTAATGGACAGAGGATCAGGCTGTTAACGTTAGTCGATAACTTTACCCGTGAGTTTGGCGATAGAAGTAGACAGCAGCATGGGTGGTCAACGCGTGGTTGAGGTATTGATGAAAGTAGCCAGGGAGAGGTGTCTACCCGGAACCATTAGAGTAGACAATGAACCGGAGTTTACATTAAAGCGGCTAGATCAATGGGCATACTTTAACGGTGTGGAATTGGACTTCATTCATCCAGGAAAACCAACAGAAAATGCCTTCATCGAGTCATTCAACGGGCGCTTTCGACAGGAATGTCTCAACGAAAACTGGTTTTTATCTTTGGAAGATGTCCGTGAAAAGGTCGAAGAATGGCGTTTGTACTATAATAGGCAACGGCCGCATAGTGCTCTTGGTAACCTGTCCCCAAATGAATTTGCCATGGCAGGAGCAATAAGTTGAAAAACCACAAAACTAGCATAATGATTGGCACAGAAAAGGGGTTGGCTCCAACTTGTAGCAACTCTAACTTAAAAGGTGGTACACTTATTGGGGGCAGGCCAGACACACATGGCTTAAGATACAATAGACATAAACATCTATTAATTAGCGTTTGTATCCTAAGACCCAAGAGATTTCCAGTGCAATATCCCGGACAATTGGCGCCAATTTCGTCAATTGCTCATCTGTTAGACGGGGAGATGGTCCAGCAATACCGACAACAGCGATTACTTTCCCATCCCAATTCATTATAGGAGAGGCTATAGTTCTTATACCTATTTCTTCTTCTTCGTAGTTAAAGGCAATGCCTTTATGCCTAATAGGAAGAAGTTGCTCTTTTAATTTGGGAAAATCTGTTATCGTATTATTTGTGTAAGAAATAAGAGTTGTACTCTTAGAGTATTTGGCTAATTCCTTCGTCGACATATAAGCTAAAAAGATCTTCCCGGCTGCAGTGCAATATAGTTGTTTTTTAGATCCTTGGTGCCCACTTACCTGCAATGTATGATTTGCATTGCTACGAACTGTGTCAACACTAACAATTACATTTTTAAACAATATTGAAATAAAGCTAGTTTCACCTGTTAAATTGGTTAGTTTTTCTAAAAATTGATGCCCTATATTTTCGATTTTCATCGTGCTCCGGAGGAAAGCGCAGAATTGAAACATCTTTGGGCCGAGGAAGTATTTTCCCCTCTTCTTTCGTTGGCAGAGATAACCTTCTTTCAAAAATAACGAAACAATACGCTGAACTGTACTGATTTTGAAGCCAGTCAATTTAACTATATTTGAAATGCCTAATTCCCCGTTACGGGTTCCTAAAAATGCCTCCAATATTTCAAGAGGCTTCTTAATTGTTTGCATATATAGCTATTATACCATAAATTTGTATTGCTTAATGAAAATAGTATACCTTCCTCTCAAGCGTCGCCAGGGCTGCAGCAGTCGATCAATGGCAGATGGACTCATCTGGCATAGCTCCGCCTCTAAGCTTGCATTGACAGACAGTTCGCCATGCTGCCGCATCACCCTTGCCAGCTTGCCAATAAATGGCTTCGGCCGCTTGAAATATAACCGGTCACTTACCTTCCATATCTTGCGTAACGCATCCATGACCTTGTATCTTAAACGAGGTGGTAGAATATCTTCCGGAGTGAGGCATGGCAGGCCGATTGACCTTAGGTATATGCAGACCGTGGGGCAGCGTGGTCGCCACGCTCGTATTTCCAATAAAGCCCGAACAGTTGTCAGGGTTAGCCAAACCCGCATGATGCAAGGACGGGCTAAGAAGGAGAGAGCACAAGTGATAAAGGAAGCAGTTTATGTCGGAGTGGATGTTGCCAAGGGGACTCTGGATGTAGCAGTCAGCAATTCTCAGGGAACACACCAGTTTGATAATGATCATGAAGGCATCGCGCACGCTATCCGGTACATCGCCAGTTTGCAGCCAGCGGGGATCATTCTGGAGGCAACTGGTCGCTTGGAAATGCCTTTAGCCGCAGAGCTTCAGGCCAAATGCCTGCCTGTGGTCATCATCAATCCTCGTCAGGTGCGGGACTTTGCCAGTGCAACTGGTGCTCTGGCTAAGACTGATGCTATTGATGCCAGATTACCTGCTCTATTCGGCTTGCGTATCAAGCCAGAGGTGAGACCATTGCCTGATAAGCAAGCCCATGAGATGGCAAGCCTACTCACACGCCGCCGTTAACTCATTGAGATACTCATCGCAGAGCGTAATCGGCTCTCCCGGGCTGATGAGGATATCAAACCCAGTATCAAAGATCATATCAAGTGGCTAAAGAAAGCTTTATCTGACATCAACACTGACCTAGAGCACCGAATCCAGAACAGCCCTTCCTGGCATGAAAAGGACCGCATCCTTCGGAGCGTACCTGGGATTGGCAAGGCAGTATCCTCTATACTTCTATTGAATTACCCGAGTTGGGTAGATTGAACCGTCGTAAGATTGCTGCCTTAGTTGGTGTTGCACCTCTCAATCGTGACAGCGGTACCATGCGTGGAAAAAGAACAGTATGGGGTGGTCGGGCTAAGTTGAGAGCTGCTCTGTACATGGCGGCGCTGGTAGCGGCAAAGCGAAATCCTGTTATCGCCGCTTTCTATCGGCGGCTACTGGATGTTGGCAAGGTTAGGAAGGCAGCTCTTGTCGCCTGTATGCGTAAACTATTGACCATTATAAATGCCATGATGCGTGCTATGACGGCTTGGGATCCCCACCCTATGAATCAGCATAATATTATGGAGGCACAGTGGAGACAGTTGCTGCCCCCAATATTCTTTCGCTATCTTAAGTAATCCAGCAGTCGCACATTTTCAGCAATTTCCAGCCAAAGGCGTGGACCTACTTTACGTCCCTTTCGAGATGGAATACTGAGGTAGAATGGAGCGTTCACCAGGTAGGTTTCTGAGGAAAGTCTATACTGCGGTTCCAATCCCCGTTGGTGCCGCTTTCCAAAAAGATTTTAATTTTTAGCCTTATGAAGTGTTCCTCATCCGCCAACAGGTGGGGTCAGGTTAAGGGGAGGTGGATTAGCCATACCGATGCGGAAGTATTCACCAGTCTCCTTACGATTCCAACCTACTCGTTGATGTAACGGGTACTCCACACTAATTGCTCCTGGCACTGGGCAGTGGCTAACGCAACAACCACAAAACCAGCATTCATCGGGATACAACGCTCATAACTCTCTTACCGGATATTTTAACTCTCTTACCGGATATTTAATAGTTTTTGCTTTCAAGTCACCTGCATTTAGTCCAATCACTATAAGTAATAAGGGTTTCTTAACTCTCCTGTAGATTATTGGAAGATGTAAAAATTTTGCCGGGACATAGATCAATGATGAAGTGTTAAACGTAAGCTTATCCGCTTCGTCTCCCTCGCCAAGCCAGAACTCAACTTCAGCTCCCAAGTCATTTGGGTCATTGCGGTTAGTCCCTAAAAAAAGGAATATCTCATCACAGTCTTGTTTATGAGGTGGCTTCTCAGGAGTAGCTCCCGTAGCAGTGTCTTTCCATATCCACATAAACTCGAGCATATGATTGACTCCAGTTATGGGCTTACCTCCCTCTAAGAACATGAATGGTGGCGCCGTTCTGCTATCGGGTACTGTAGACCATGCTGCCAAATTGACACCATGCTGAGCTCTCGTTGGTTGCCTTACAATATATTTCTCGTATCTCGATTCTCCCATTTATTTATGCCTCCTTTATACACCATTTTGCAGGGTTATGATTGGTTAACTTCAATTTTGCCTTCCAGCATTACCATCTTAATTTTCTGCCTATCTTGCAAAATTTTGATATCCTTGAGAGGGTCTCCATCCACGATAATAATGTCAGCAAATTTCCCCAGTTCTATTGTTCCTGTTTTATCACCTATAAAACTAGCCATTGCACCATTTTTAGTAGCAGCTACTATGGCTTCCATTGGTGTAAAATCGCATTGCTTAACTAGGAGTTCAAGTTCAACGGCACTACTGCCAAGCCTTCGTACCAGGCTTTCAGTTCCAGAATCAGTCCCGATGGCCATGATGCCACCCGAGTTACGAATCCTTTTATATGTCTGAGGCATTTGATTCACTCTCCTATGGGCTAATTCTATATCAATGCGCGGCCTTCCTACCTCGGCACCATGACGTAGTACTGCTGTCCATACAATTAGCGTAGATACAAATATAACACCAGCCTTGTTTCCCATTTCTAATACTTCATCCTCTATCACGTAAGCATGGTCTACGGTTTTAGCCCCTGCATTTATCACACTCTTCGCATCATTGGAACTTTCACAATGGACCGTGACAAATTTACCAGCTTGTGCTGCTGTCTGAACGATGGCTTTCAATTCGTCTGGGTTAAACATGGCACCACGCCGAGGCCATATTTTGATAAAATCTACTCCGCAACTCAAAACGTACCGAGTAGCTTTAATGCATTCGTCCACGCCATCACACAAAAGATGCCCTCCACCAGGTACACTTAAAAGCTTACTTGTGCGTGCATCGACATATTCCGGAGCCATATATTTCAATGGATTCCCAAGTGTATTAGACAACGTATGGCCGGATGCGACTATACGAGGCAGCCCAGTTAAAATACCTTCAGCTACTGCCTGCTTGAGAAATATCCCTTCTGTCCCACCACAAGACTTAATTGTTGTAAAGCCTTCTGAAAGGAAATCTTTAGCATCAAAAATTGCTTTAATCAAACCCATCTCTCTGGGACGAGAAATTTTCTCCAAGTATGTGTCATCAGGTTTCGTGCCGTGCAAATGCATATGAGCATCTATCATCCCTGGCATGACCGTTTTTCCAGTTGCATCTATTACTTTTGCACCTGTCGGGATCTTGATATTTGGTCCCACTGCCTTAATCTTCGAATTCTCGATTATCACGGTTGCATTTTCAATAGGCGCCGCACCTGTTCCATCAATTAACTTACCAGCTTTGATTGCCTTAACCTCTACTTCAGCCATATATTAGCCTCCTTGTTAATGACATTCCACCGACTTGTGATATATTAGCTATAATATGTATTCTTCTTTCGCTTACAATACCTAATAAAAATACAACAATATACTAAATATAATTTATATACTTGAGCTAAATAGCATTTTAATTGATTACAGTCCACAAAAAGTATGAATGTCTTATGATTTCTCTCTGTTACCTCCAATCATAGCTGTTTCCACTGTCAACTCCTATTGTCTCTAATTTCTAAGCCGTAGCTTCAAAGTAGCCTATAAAAAATAGAGCTACTGACTTCATATTTATCTGTCATGCTAAAAAATTCTTACTTTAGTTGTAAAAGCCAAAAAATGTTTCTCACTACAATGTTATTTGTCATCTCGTGTTAATTAGTAGCTGGAGGAATCATTCAGCACACTGTCACTCCCATTACTATCTCTATCAAGGATTCTATTGAAACGAAGTAATACCCTTCTAATCTTAATATTCAGGACATTAGTTCCGTTTGTTTTTAGTAACTCCTTTTTAATTGCCAAGAAAGGCTGAATCTAAACCCCTCTAACAGGGTATCTGGTGACATTCTGAAGTGCTTCACCTACGTCGAGTCCAATTACCACTCGTAAAGATGGTCTCTTAACATTCCTATAGAATATAGGAAAATGCAACAATCCTCTCGGTACGTAGATTAGTGTTGTGGTGTTGAAGGTAATTTTTTCGGTTTCTTCCACCTCACCAAGCCAGAACTCGACATCAGCTCCTAAGTCCATAACATCATCTGGGTTAGTCCCCAGAAAAACAAAAATTTCAGCGCAATCGTGCTTATGCGATGATTTACGTGGAGTAACTCCTGAAGCACAATCTTTAGTTATCCAGAGAAATTCAACAAGTGTATTAGCTTCTTTTATAGGCCCTGTTGGCGGTTTCATAAAATGATACGGTGCTACCCATCCCAACTCAGGTCTTCCCCATGCTATACTGAGATCCGGCGGTATTAGTTGCCTTACTACATATTTCTCGTACTTCGATTCCATCATTTCTTTATTACTCCTTTAAATCCTTACTTAGAAATAGTCTAGACTTATATTTTTATTTAATACCTAGTGACACTCTAAAGCATTTTACCTATACTGAGGCTAACTATCACACGCGGGGATGTAGGTCTTACTAGTATTATCCAGCCCATTACAGTAAGGAAGCTGGGAAGAAGCACGTGGAGGAACATAAGTGTAACAAGGAATTTTTTCATCGGGACATTGGTACGATGGAGCAGCCAAGCTGCAGGAAGGGCAAAGAAACAAGACACCATAACAGTCCCAATCCCAAGTAATAAACTATTAAGCACTGCCTGGCCAGTAATAGGGTAACCAAGGACATCGGAGTAGTTATTGAGGGTAAGCGCAGTACCAAAACTGGGTACTCCTTCCAGAAATGTTGACCAGAGAATAACGACGATTAATAAACATATCACCGCTGCTGCCATTAATCCTACTACAAAGAGGGGTAGTTCAGGTCTGAAGAATGGAAGTATTAAAGATACGATCCTATTACGCATTTTTATTTCGCTCTATAAGGCTCCTTTGCGTCTATATGTAATGAACTACATTGAATACCAAAGACGCGAGGAAAAAGCCTCCCAATTACACGCAAAAGCTTAATATATTCCTATTATGTCCCGGTTTGCAGGAAATTATTCACTTTCCTAGATATCCTAACTCTTTTGAAATGTCACTGGCAGCTTTTTTAATTAAAGGTGCAAACTGCCGCATTTTAGCACGTGTTAAGCTATTTGAAGGGCCAATTACAACAACTGCGCCAACCGCATTTCCATTATAATCCTTTACTAAGGAAGCTATACTATTCTCGCTTACATGATGCTCCTCAAAGTTATATGCGATGCCTTTTTGCTTGATAAGTAGAAGTTGATTTTTTAAATCCTCGAAATTTGTTATTGTTTTAGGCGTCGTTGATTGCATGGATATTGAACTACAATAATTTTTAAGCTCTAGAGCTGTCATATTTGCCAGAATTGCTTTACCTGAGGCTGTTTTATATAGTGCAACCCCTGTTGGGATACCTTCTTCCGGTATTATTTTTAACATATTAGTGGAAGGTATTACAGCTATGTGCATAGATTCCACCCCATCCCAAGTTATGTAAGTAATTGTCTCACTAATGAAGTGACTTAGTTTAACAAGGAAAGGGTATACTATGCTCTTGAGCTTAATCTTATTGCCGTCATTCTTTTTAAATTCTAGTATTTTTGTTCCAAGCTGATAACCTTTTCTCCATCCTATTTTCTTTAGGTATCCCCTCTTAACAAGTTTAGAAGTAATCCGATTTGTTGTTGTTATATTGTAGCCGGTCAATTCAGCCAATTCTGGCAAAGAAAAATTTATTTTATCAAGCAAAAATAATTCTAAAATATCGAATGTCTTATCTAAGACTTTAAGCATTTTAATTCGTTCTATGTTGCTCTATTATCATAATATGACAATTATATAATCTTACTACGACTATCGGTAAAATGATATTAAATCTTAATTGATTTGTCAAGGGATTGTTGACTCTATATTAAATATTGTGGAAACAGGTTCTTGATGGAGTAGCATCTTTCCCCAGTAAACCTCGATATTTTTGATAGTATAAGAAATGCGCTTCAGCATCTTAATCTTAGTATTACAGCCTTCGATGAAGCCATTAGTAGTATGGTTATTAAAGTAATTCAGTATTGGCGCGCGCCAATGGTTCAGTGCATTCCCCTACCTTACGAGCTTACCTTCATCGTTTGACTTCAGGTTGAGGATGATATTATCCAAAAACTTTACAGTATCTACCGGGCTTTCTTGCCTATAGAGTTCTCTTAATTTCTCCCTACTCCGGTAAAACGCCTTAAAACTGGAATACCTATGTAGAAGTTCGTCTAATCTCTTCTTCTCTTTCTCTCCAAACTTTTTACCACCTATCTGAAACATCTTCTTGGTGATTTTAACCTCCCTTACTATCCCCTAAATCGTTTTTCTTCACTTCCCTAACTTGATATTCTTTAAGAGTCAGTGGAGTTATGATACCATTTTACTGGTTTTTAGCCAGCGGCGATAAGTCCTCCTTTCTTGCACTGGCGTTCTTACCACCTTATCACTTTTTCCCTATAATAAGTTGCTTTCCTGCTTCTATTTTTTTAGTTATGCATTTCCGCCCATCTTTTATGATTATTTTGATAAAGGAATATCTCCCAGGTTCACATCCTTTTCTGTACTTATTGAGTCTATCGACTTGGTGGCGAATCCTTTCGCTTCTACCTGCAATGAATATTTGCCTATATCTAACCCTTCAAACCAGAAGTCGCCAAAGCCATCCGTCGTTGCCGTCAGCTTCTTTCCGTTAGCACTGAGCGTACAGGTGGCGCCTATTATCACCTCTTTCTCTGCCGGGTCATAGATGGTTCCAGCCACAAACTTTTTGGGTATGTTCAGGTAGTATACCCTTGGCTTAGCCTTGTACTCTGGATGCAGCACTTCGGCTTTCTTTATCAGCTCCTTTGCCTCAGATTCTTCCATGAACTTGAGTGCTTCCGTGGGGCAGGCATCAACACACCTTGGTACTTTTATCGATTGTCCCTTATCGAGAAGGTGGGAACAGCCAGTACATTTCTGAGCTATGTTCAGGTCTTCATTGAAGTAGATGACATGGTAGGGACAGGCGTCAACGCAGTTCTTGCAGCCGGTGCACTTCACCGGGTCGATGATAACCAGCCCGTCATCTCTTTTGTAGATGGCACCTTCTATGGGACAAGCAGGGATGCAGGGAGCTTCATCGCAGTGCATACAGAGAACCGGACGGTAGTACATCTTGACCTTGGGTACTGTTCCCCTGATGAACTCGTGTTGCTTCAGCCAGAACTGGCCGGTATCTGGTTGTGGTTTGGCATAGGGTGACCAGTCGTTACCGACATGTTCATCCTTACAGGCGATCTGGCAGCAGTAACAACCATTACAGATAGAAACATCATGAACAAAGACTTTCATTTAGTCCATACCTCCTTCAACCCAGGCATTGAACCGTAGTCCAGAAGCCGGGTCATATTCTCTTTCGAATGCTTCAGGATATTGTTCTTTCCATTTTTCCATTTGAGCCATAGTTACCTTTTCAACCTCCACCAAATAGCCGGTTGTGGCCTGGCCGACACAATTCTTGGAAATGATTCCATCCGGAGAAATCAGGTTGATGGCGCCTCCACGATCAATCTTTCCGGGAAGTATCGAATCACCCCTTGATCCGTGGTCCACATATACAGCACCGGGCATGATTCTCTCCCAGACAAGAGCCCCGCAAAGGACAGAGCCTCGCTCGTTATACGCTTTTACTATATCTCCGTTTTTTATACCCCTTTTAGCTGCATCCGTAGGATGTATCCAGAGAGGTTCATACATGTATCCATCCCACCCTTTGACCTTACACGTTGGGATTTCCCTTAACCATGAAATATCATCGCATTGGGCATGTACTCTCCATCGTCCGTGGTTGGAAATAGCGAGCAAAGGGTATTTCGCAGCACGCTCACTCGAAATTCGCTCGTCATGCATTTCACTTTTTTCGATCCACTTCGGTACGGGAGGCCTTTCTTCATCATGCGGGAAGTGTTTTGCTAATCTCTCGGAATAAAACTCTATCTTGCCGCTTGGCGTTGAGAGAGGGTTACCTTTCGGATCCTTGTAGAACGCTATTAGACCAGCCTGATCTTTTTGCCAGTTTGCTCTTGAAGGAACAACATAATATCCCTTTTTGTTAATTTCCTCCCATGTTATCTTATCCTGCACTCCCGACTTCTCGAATCCCTGTCTTATCCATTGTTTTACTGTCTTACCCTGGGTTATCGCTTCAAGCAATCCCAACTTTTTGGCAATTTCACAGACAACTTCATAATCACTTTTCGATTCTCCTATAGATTCAACACATTGTGGTTCAGGGAAAATCAGGTTATACTGCAAGCTGCCAACATCTACCCCTATATCCTCCTCCTCAAATTTGGTGTTTACCGGCAGGATTATGTCAGCAAACAAGGCATCGTTCTCGAGCCATGGATGCTGGACTACAAAGCATTCTATCTTCGGGTTTCTCATGGCATCTATCGTCTCATTGCCGCAGTTCCAGCAGGTTGTGCGACAGGGCGTATCTGTCCAAATCATATGGATTTCAGTGCCGCCTTCTTCTTTTGGTATAGGGTATTGATACTTCACGAACTGGTCTTCAACTGGCGCTTCGATTGCCCCAGTACCCATATAATAGATAGGCGGATTAGCGATAGCTTTATGTATGAGTGTCTTGGGAATGTGTTGTTTTGGTAGTTGTTCAGGTGGTATTATTGTTGGCGTTTTCATACCCAAGGGGCGTGCTGATAAGACATTTGGAGTCACTGAGGCTGTAGAGCTAAGGGGATCGAGAATAGGAGGAATTACCGTGAATTGGTGAACTCCCGGTTTTCCCAGCCCTTGCATAGCCAGGTTAGCAAACTTCCAGACGGGCTGGTTCATGGGAATACGGCCCTCTGATGTAGCCGCCTCCACAGAAATGGGCTATCGACGTCTTTTTTGACGCCCACTGTCTGGCAAGCGCTTTGATTGTCCACTCAGGGACACCGCATTTGTTAGAAGCCCAGGTAGGTGTCTTCGGAACTCCGTCTTCCTTGCCCATAACATAGCTGTTGAACTTATCGAAACCAACGGTATGGGTAGCTACATAGTCTTTATCATAGGTCCCTTCGGTTATCCAGATATAAGCTATCGCCAGATGCAAAGCAGCATCAGTATTAGGCAATACAGGAATCCATTTATCAGCGTGAACCGCTGCTCCATAGTTCAGATCTGGACATATATATACACACTTAATCCCCAGTTCCCGAAACCAATAAGAAAGCCTACTTGCTGCCTGTCCCGACCTGTACCAGGGTGTGGTTTCAGGGTCACATCCCCAATAAAGAAGCATATCTGAATTATGGGCAACGTCATTGTAGATATTACCTTGCGGAGTCATCAAGCCAAGGGGGTCCATTCCCCATATGTGCTTCGCCCCCCAATACCATCCTTCCCAGCTATCAGGATTCCTAACTTGTTGTGTATAACCCCCCATCTTTCCAAGAAGCAATGTCTGGTAGCCATGAGCGCAATGCACTGTCTTCGTCTCTCCATGTCCATCCGCCTGGGCTAAGATAGCAAAAGGTCCATATTTCTTATGAATCCTTTTTATCTCATTCGCTACTATATCAGTAGCCTCGTCCCAGGATATTCGCCTGTATTTGCTTTTACCCCTATTCTCGGTATGCCTTTCGCCATTAGGATCCCAATCAATTCTCTTTAAGGGATACTTAATTCTATTAGGCGAATAGACACGCTTTTTATAAGCGAGACTAAGGGGAGGCAATAAAGTCTTCATCAATGGCTTAAATACTTTACCCCGCGCCTCCATTTTCCATGGCTTAAATACTTCAGGCTGGTACTTCCAGTCATAGTGTAACGGCTTAATCCTGACTATCCTGCCTTTATTAACATCAACCGCCGCAGCATTAAAATGGGTGTCACCATGCCAATCAATCGATTTTACAAAAGTCTCCTCTTTTACATATGATGGTTGAATTACTTCCCTTTGCCATATAGCCTTACGTCGAGCTTTTAACTCATTTTTTTCGTCTGACATGTAATGAGCTCCTTTACAGAATTTAATCCTGCTCAATTTATGGTAGTTTCGCGAATTTCCGTGCTCGTCTGGAAAGGCATACTTTCTATCAGATTCACCATATACTTATTTGCCCAAGCTATTGCCCTAATACTAATCATCGGCGGTGATACCTGTAAATTCTACTCAACTCTGGGAGTATAAACCAAGTACAAAAAGAATATCTGTTTCTATAAGTGAAAGCGCCATTGCCCACTAGTTATGGTTTCAATTTTCTTAATTAGCTGCGGTATGCTTCAGACTATCTTCAACCCAGGCGTTAAAACACAGCCCAGAGGCCGAGTCGTACTCTCTTCCAAATGCGTCAGGGTATTGCATCCTCCATTCTTCCATCTGGAACATGGTGACCTTTTCGACGCCGTCAATAGTAGCCGATTTCTCAAAAACTTCAGTTAGTTCAGGGGCTAAGGGGCTACATCAGTGACACTGGTAGTGTGACGTCGATACACCGTTTCGGGCACTCCATATAGCATATACCACAGTGCCAGCATTCCTCCTCATGCTCCACCTTTGGCATATCCATGGCTTTGTCCCAAATGTAAACGTCCATAGGACATATGTCATAGCATCTTCGGCAACCAATACAGCGATGGTAATCTATCTTTACAGGCATGCTACTTTACCTCCTTTTTATATTCCGGCTTTAGCTTTGGCATCTCTCTTCTTTCAAGCACTGCCTTTCCGTTCTCCATTCGCTGAATAGTCACTTTATCTAACGCCGGGTCTTCCTTGGTATAATCTGTCCTATAGAATTGAGCCCGTGACTCTCTCCTTTCAAGAATAGCCTGCATGTACGACTCAGCTAGGTCCAATATATTCCGGCACTCCAGACATCTCATCAGGTAGTGAGGACTTTTGGCCATTAGCTTGGGTAGGGCAACTCTTCTTAGAGTACCGAGTCGCCTCAACCCTTCCAGCAGCTTGCCCTCGGATTTGAAGAGTCCTGTATACCGCTCATTTGCAGACCGAATTGCTGTCTCAAGTTCCATTGGCTCCACCCCATCCTTCATGTGCAGCGGCGCTAACGCAATCTCTTTCTGCCTTATCAGTTGAGCCTTGTCCAGAATAGGTTCACTGGTTTTTCCGACGCTGGTGTGTATGGTGTTACCTAAGAGTAGGCCACTAATTGAAGCACCAGCACATCCGCAAAAACCAGTAGCACAGTCCCCTACTGCGTACAAACCTTTTAAGGAAGCTTTGAAGTTCTCATCTATTAAGATACCACCCCACCAGGTAAGATTAAGCGGCTTAGCATTTATTTCAAAACGATGGGTTCTAGGATTGAATCCTCTTTCCTCTGCTATCTTAAACGATATTGGTCTCTCATCTGCATAGGCAACCTCTACCCTCTTCTGATAGTCATCATTCAGGTTTTCAATACTGTAGTAGACCGGGGTTTCGCCGTTTCTCTCCAGTCGGTCATACGTAGCTGGTGATGGACAAACCAACTCTTTACCCTTCCAGGTGAAGACCTTGTTAGGGATTCCATCATTCATACGAAAGTTGCCGAAAGAAATTGATAAATCATCACGTATTCTAAAAACCCACGCGTTCATCTCCATATTGCCTAGTTCAGCACCAGCTCTATACGCTACTCCCAACCCGTCTCCAGAACCCCCAGCTGGGCAGAAGTGGTACCTCATCTTGTATTTCCCAGGCTGGGGATTTTCCGGCTCAAATATACGATTGACCCAGCCAGTCGCCAATATGGTTGCCTTTGACTTAATAACGATGAATTCCCCAGTGCGAGAGTTTATTGCGGTGGCTCCGACTACCGCACCTTTATTCGTGAGTAAGTCCACAACCATAGTCCGATCGAGTACATTTACGCCCTTTTTTCTCACTATCTGTGATAGTTGTGGTTTAACATTCTGCCAGTGGACCCTGAGAGCAACCTTCTTAGGCGGCAAACCCAAACGAGGCCAGGGCATCCAATAAGGTTCCCCATTTTCCCACTTCATGGTTACACCCATCTTATCCAATTCGTCTAACGCCCAGAAAGCATTATCCATGAGCTTATACGCAAGATTCTCATCTATGAAAGACCCTCCCTGGAGCGATCTATGCCACCGGTCGTGTAGTTTAAACAACTCTAATGTTGTCAAACCATCACGTGGGAACATTGAGCCGAAGTGGTCGATGCCTTGTCCAGCGCTCCACTCCTCACAGTGGCTGACTTCTCAAGCAGGGTTACGTCTAAACCATGCTCTCTTGCCTTTGCTGCAGCGCAACAACCACCGAGGCCTGCCCCAACCACCAGTACGTCAGTTTCTATTATCTTTTCTGCAATCTGTTCCATAATTTTACTAACCTCCTTTCTCTCTCGGCGCCATGTCTACCATAATAACTTCCCCACCTGCGACTTTGCTCATTTCACTCCACCGCTCTGTTATGATCGCATTCTCAAATTCTTCATCCCCATACCTTATAGTTTTTACATATTCGGGGAGTACTTCATTCAATGCAATAACATAACTATATGTAACGTCTTAAATATTTGCGCATAATACTTTAAGAGTGCCATTAGGCTGCTCCCATCTCGTAAATTGAGATACTAAAGCGATTCTCAATTTTTCGACGGATGTGAAATAACGGTTGTGAGTTACCTGTCGTCGAGTGATTCGCCAGACCCGTTCCACCGGATTGAGTTCGGGTGAATATGACGGCAGGAAGATTCGTATCAGTCGGTCTTGATTGGACGCGAACAAGTCTTTCAAACCTTTCGCCCTGTGCCATTTGGCATTGTCCAGGATAAGATATATTTTCCCTTGTGTAGATTCGAGGAGATACCGGATAAAGTCGCCAAAGGTCTCGGAATTGAAGGTAGGCGCCTCTTTTGTAAGGAGACTGCCTGTTTTCAGATTGAGTGCCCCGAAGAAACCCACGTTGTGACGGACTGAAGGCGAAACTACGCGAGGTTGTTGTCCTTTCGGAGCCCACATCCTTATCAGGCTGCTGTGTCGCTGGAAATGGACTTCGTCCTCGCACCAAAGCTGCATCGTAGGGTCTTTCATCCACTCGTAGAAGTTTTTTTAAAGGCCTCCTGCCGGAGAGGATCGGCTTCGCTTGCCTGACGGCGAGGTCTCTGGAGGCTGAATCCCATCTGATGGAATAGTCTTTGGCATTGCCGTACACTGAGCGATATAGCGTAGTTCTTTCCCAGGTGGTGTGACAATAACACGCCGTCCCACAGGTTTTGATCATAACCCGTATCTCTGGGAGAACGCCGTAATTCTTTTCGCACTCTTTGCTTTTGCGAAGCTGAAAGACGGCCAGGTCGGCCAGGATGCTTTCCGTCCCAAAGTCCGCTAAGCCCGTGAGAAGCCAGTCTTTTAACCCAGTATTCGATAGTTCTGGAGGAGAATCCGAAAGCACGTGATGCCTCATAGGCACTAGCTCCACGCAACACATACAAGACAACGGCAAGCCGATGAAAGTATCGTCCTTCCCTGGTTCGTGATAATTCATCTTGAATCGCCGCAATAAAGATTTCGGCATCCGGAATGGTTATCCTTTTCATGGGAGCAACCTCCTACAGCTTTGCTCCCATTATATAGTATTAACAAAATATACGCAATATATTATGTCGCTTCATATAGTATCTTTCTCCTCTGCGCGCCGCTTAATCATTTTCCATAGAGGAAACTCAAATTTCTCTTCATAATGTTTGTCAGAGGTTGGCTCTCCTCCTATCATTTTTTTGTACCTCCTAATAAATTAAATTAATTGTGGCAAAGAATTAATAGCGACATGGCAAAAACTACGGCAAGGCCGTAATACAATAGATGACGCTAACACTATTTGCCGCTTATGATAATTTGTATCTCCTTCACCAAATCTTGATACTCCTTGGAGCCTGTATAGGCTATCCAATCTGGTTCTGCACCGTCACTTATCTTCATGCCCTCTTTTTTGCCTTTCTGCACGATATCATACATTTCGGAGGGATAGAAATTATTCTCAGCTCTAATCTCATTGAAAGTGAATTTTGCGCCCTCTTGGCTCACAAGATAGCTGGCAATCAGCTTGGCTGCATTGGGAGACTTGGCACCGGTCCGCACTGTAAAACAGTTTTGTTGTATGTCCAAGAATCCTGGATTTTTCCATGCCGCCGGCATACCCTTTTTCACCGCCTCGTTTTTATAGGTAGTTTGGGTAAAAGCTACCACAACTTCGCCGATTAAATAGCGGTTTAGTACTTCACTATGTCGCCCTGGGATTGCGCCGTTCTGCATAAGCGCTCGCATGTCCGCCAGGGTCTTCTCTTTGCCCAGGACCCATGCCCACTTAGCCCAGGCAGCCGGGTAGTTAAAACAGGCTACTTTCCCTTTCCATTTGGGGTCACCCCAGCCACTTAAGGTCTTCGGTATCTCATCAGCAGTCACCTTCTGAGGATTGTACATCATACCCATTAAAACAGAAATGGTTATCACAGTGGGTATCCCCGCTTGTACTATCACATCAGGATTTGTCCCCTCTATAAGTATAGGTTTCCAATCCACCTTCTCGAATATGCCCGCATCTACACCTGCTAGCATGTTATTTGTAGTAGTGTTCATAAGGTCGTAAGATGGAGGTGCTCCTGCTTTATGCTCCATAATTGCCTTGGCCATTTCCTGCGCATATACAGCGACAGTTTGCGTGTTTTTAATATCGAGCTTGACATCGAACTTTTGCTGAATCTCTTTTTCTAATTTTTTTATTGTCTCATCTGTATACTCGGTGCCCAAAAGCACGGAGACGCTTCCCTCTCTTTTGGCTCCTTCAATAATTGAATCCAGAGGTGTCGGCGTCGGCGCAGGCTTAGTAGCAGGTGGGGGTGTTACTGGTGGTGCTGGAGATGGTGCTGCGCAGGCTGCCAATACGACACCCAAAATCAACAGCAGTGCCAAACCGATTTTCATATACATCTTCGAAAACATTTCACCCTCCTCAATATTTGTTATAGTACTTTTTCCTTTTACCAATCGACTTGCTCTAGACTACTCTCATAGGCATCACTCTCCTTACCTCGTTATCATGATAATTAGCTTACTTCGACCTAACTGCATTACTATCCATCCTTGCTAGCCGGCAGGATCTGACAAAGCTCAGGATCAAAATGTAAATAGACCCGTTGTCCCATCTCAAGCCGAACAAACCCAGGCACCTGAACTTCTAATAGAACTTCCTGGCAATTCATAATGCATTCAGTCTGCGCGCCGGTAAACGTGAGTACTTTTATATCAGCTTCTATGGTGTTCGTTGTTGTTCCAGTATCCCTTTCCGCCACGGCAATATCGTTGGGTCGAATCATAAAGACAACCTCGTCTCCTTTATTAATGACACATTCGGTACAGCAAAGTCCCTGGAACTGCCCGATATCCGTCTTCACCGTATACATTTTGGCAGTCGTATCTACTTCAGTTATGACTCCTTTTATCCGGTTTGCTTTGCCGACAAATGCGGCTACAAACGTTGCCTGCGGTGACAGGTAGATATCCGCCGGCGAGCCTTCCTGGATGATAACGCCTGAGCGCATGACGGCAATGCGGTCTGACAAGGAAAGCGCCTCGACTTGATCGTGGGTAACATACAAAACAGTGAGATTGAGTCTCTTCACCAGCTCCTTGATTTCCTTACGTACCTCATCGCGCAACCGTGCATCGAGGTTACTCAGCGGTTCATCGAGGAGAAGAATGCTTGGCTGATATACCAGGGCACGGGCGAGAGCAACCCGTTGCTGTTGACCACCGCTCAGTAGAGTAGCCGAACGGTCCTCTGTCCCCTCAAGCTGTACCATTTTCAGCGCACGAAGTACGTATTCTTTTATTTCTTGCCGTGAGTGCTTTCTGCCGCCGTAGTAGAGGGGGAAGGCTACATTATCAAAAACGTTCATATGGGGCCAGATTGCATAGGACTGGAATACCATACCGATATTCCGCTTATACGGTGGTACCACCGTGCCAGCCGAGCTTGAGAACAATACTGTATCACCCAGTATGATTTCTCCCCCTTCAGGTTTCTCCAAGCCGGCGACACAACGAAGGATCGTCGTCTTGCCACAGCCGCTCGGCCCCAGCAGTGTATACACATCTCCTTTATTTATAGTAAGACTCACTCCTCTCACTGCCGGTACCTGCTTGGCTTCAACGTAGTAGGTTTTATATAAATTTGCTACTTGCAGCATCGGAACTGCCATTAATGAATGCCCCCTCTCGTTTCACCAAAGAGCTTAGGGAAGGCCATTATCAGTATAAAGAGAATTAGCCCCATACCCACTACCATCATAACTCCAATGGCGGCTGCCTCTGCTGTTTTACCATTTTGCCATTGTTGCCATAAGGCCGTTGATATAATTTTATTGCGCGGACTCGACAGAAACAGTGGTATGGTCACATCTCGATAGGCAAGAAGCATTGACCATAAGAACGAATAGAATAAGGCAGGGGTAATAAGTGGCATTATCACCCTTCGTATGGCGGTAAAACTGGAACCTCCGCACATATAAACAGAGTCATCCAGGTCTCGATGAATTTGAATTAGAGATGTGGTGATTGTTCTGGTACCGAATGGAATACGGCAAACGACCTCGGCAAAGGCGATAGCCATAACACTACCATACAGTGGTATAACTTTAACAAATAGCAGGGAAACAAAGGCAACAGACAAGGCAATAGCTATAGCAGGCACAGCATGAGGCACCATGGAAATGGTATCCAGACTATATCGGAGTGGCAATCGAGTGCGCAGCACAATCCAGGAAATTACTAAACTTATAGCTACAGTCGCTAATCCTGTAACCAGCATAACCTGCAACGTATTGGTTACAACTCCACTTCTACTTATTATGAGTATTGCTGCCTCATAACCGGCCAGACTCACCGTTCCAAGAGCTTCCAGTGAAGGTAATTGTATGCGTGGCAAAAAGGAGGTCCAGAACACTGCCAAAAAGGGGATAAAAAGGTCTATGACAAAGAAAAATAACAAGAAGCCAGCACCACCCCATCTCCATCTGCCTAGATCGGTTAGCTTTGGCCGATAACCTTTCCCAGTTACGGTAGCGTAGCGGTGGCTCAGCTTCAGCATTTTCTGATAGTAGTGGAGCACCACGAGCGTTGGAATAAGGAGTAGCACACCATAGACACCGGCTACTCCGAAATTGGGAATATCTTGAGATGGATTGAGTGCTGTATACATAAGCGTGCTCAGCACAGAAATTCGATTGGGTGGTCCCAGCAGAGCTGCTACTTCGAACATTGAAACCGCGGTCATGAATATATAGATTGCACCTGCTACCAATGCTGGCATAACTAGGCGGAAAGAAATGCGCTGAAGGGCTTGAACGATTGAGGCCCCACTGACCTCGGCGGATTCCTCGAAACTGGGATCTATGGCCATGAACGCCCCGGCTAACATGAAAAAAAGAACTGGCGTAAGGCTTAAGCCTTGCACAAATGCCATAAAGGGTAAATTATAGCAACTCAGTGGGCCTGTCTCGAAGGGAATAAAGATTCTGATAAACCTATTGATTAAACCAATTCCTGGACTGAGTAACATTATCCAGCCCATTACAGTAAGGAAGCTGGGAAGAAGCACGTGGAGGAACATAAGTGTAACAAGGAATTTTTTCATCGGGACATTGGTACGATGGAGCAGCCAAGCTGCAGGAAGGGCAAAGAAACAAGACACCATAACAGTCCCAATCCCAAGTAATAAACTATTAAGCACTGCCTGGCCAGTAATAGGGTAACCAAGGACATCGGAGTAGTTATTGAGGGTAAGCGCAGTACCAAAACTGGGTACTCCTTCCAGAAATGTTGACCAGAGAATAACGACGATTAATAAACATATCACCGCTGCTGCCATTAATCCTACTACAAAGAGGGGTAGTTCAGGTCTGAAGAATGGAAGTATTAAAGATACGATCCTATTACGCATTTTTATTTCGCTCTATAAGGCTCCTTTGCGTCTATATGTAATGAACTACATTGAATACCAAAGACGCGAGGAAAAAGCCTCCCCACTTCTCCATCCTATTTTCTTTAGGTATCCCCTCTTAACAAGTTTAGAAGTAATCCGATTTGTTGTTGTTATATTGTAGCCGGTCAATTCAGCCAATTCTGGCAAAGAAAAATTTATTTTATCAAGCAAAAATAATTCTAAAATATCGAATGTCTTATCTAAGACTTTAAGTATTTTAATTCGTTCTATGTTGCTCTATTATCATAATATGATAATTATATAATCTTACTACGACTATCGGTAAAATGATATTAAATCTTAATTGATTTGTCAAGGGATTGTTGTATACTATTTGCAACTAATGAACCCTGGGGACAAGTTAACGGCGAAAGTCAATTACTGGACTATCCTCAAATAATAAAATCCTTAGGCTTATCCGAAACTGAAAATACAAAAATATTAGGTTATAATGCTGCCGAGTTGCTTACATTGATTTAACTATTTAAAGTGTGGAATTTGATTACAAGAGATCGAAGATTCACTGACATTCCTAGTATTTTTACAGATTACATTGGTATGACCACGATCATTCTTGTCAACGAGTAGAATTGGTTTAACTACTAGTGACAACCGATCAGTCAGGGTAATTTTTATTAAAGGAGGTCACGAATGACACATCCAAAAATAACAATAGCAATAGGTATGGATCAGGTCCATCACCGTTGGCACGTGATGGTTGCCAAGGAGCAGCATTTCTTTGAGGAAGAAGGGATAAAGGAATTTGATATCATCACCACCAATCATAATGATGATAATTTAGGTCTAGCCTTAATAGAAGGGCGAGCACATTTCGGCTTGGACGCAAGGCCACAAAGCGTCTTTCAATGGGTTACGAAGAAACAGGCTGATATTTTCCTTATTGGCGGTAATAAAAACCAGTTCCACATGGCAGTTTTAGGAGCTAAAGGTATTAAATCTGTTGCTGATCTTAATGGTAAAAGGATAGGCACATCAACCGCTAAGTCTGATAAGAGAGTCAGCCTCGATACCGCCCAGGCCAAGATCATGCTTAAGTCAGTAGGGCTTGAACTCGGTAAAAATGTAATATGGGTCTCAGGAGTTCAGTTTCACCCTACCATGGGGGATCCCATAGCTGCATTAAAACGGGGAGAAGCGGAAAGTGTATTTATCTGGGATACGGACGTTCCAAAAATGCAGGCAGAGGGATATCCTGTGCTCTTGAGATTCAAGGAGTTTTATGTTGATGGATATCCAGATAGAGGTATAATTACCACGGGTGTATTTATTAATAAGCATCCACAGACTGTAATAAGCTTTCTTAAAGCTATGATTAGAGCCTATCGCTTCGTCCGAGATATGCCAAAGAACTACGAGTATATCGTTAATTTGGATAACAGACTAAGAGCCGAACATAGGGATGCTAAAGAAAGCCCTGATTCCGCAATAACAATTGAGAAACTCGCCAGTGGTCCTCATCCTCTCGATGGACGTTTACCAGTAAGGGGACTTGAGGCCATACTAAAGCAGGAGAAAGAAGCAGGCAACATTCCTGAATCCTTTACCGTGGATAGGGTGGTCAGGCTTGAATTTGTAGAACAGGCGAACAGTGAGCTCGAAAAGCGAGATGATTTGCGAGAGGAACTTCGGCGTGTGCAGAAGTGGGTTGAAAGGTACGGATTTTAGAAATGAATATAATAAAAGATCTGCTGATAGCAGCCAATTTCTAAGGAGGTAATTATGTTGGAGACCATACTTACAGATATACTTGTTATTGGAGCTGGTGGAGCTGCTGCCAGGGCTGCTGTCGAAGCGGCAGGATCAGGAGTCTCTGTACACCTTGTCGATAAGGGAAAATTCGGCCAGAGTGGTACCAGTGTACCATGCTTGCAGGGGTTTGCATCCACACTCAACCCGGAGGATAGTCCGGAACAATTTGTTAAAGACTGGTTGCGTTCTTCAGAAAATATCTGTGATCAAAACCTGGTATGGGAAGCTATAGAACAAAGCCGAAAAGCTGTTGAAGACCTTGAGTATATGGGAATGGTTTTTATTGCAAATGATGATGGCAGCAGGCTTTTCTATCGTGGTGCTGGTCACAGTATTGCACGAGGCATGACAGCCAAATTCCATAAAGCAGATGGTCCTAATACTATTACCATACTCCGTGCAGAAGCAGAGAAACGTGGAGTTCAAATTCATGAGGGCATAATGATAACTAAGCTTCTTCAGAAAGACAATGGAGTTGTAGGGGCAGTCGGTGTTAATCAGAACAAGAGATTGACAATATTCAGAGCTAAGACGGTAGTCCTGGCATCAGGAGGAGCTAATAGAATATATCCAAATACCGCTGGAGGAGCTGCCAAGGATCAGTTCCGTACTACAGGAGACAGTTTCTCCCTAGCTTTTAAAGCTGGCACACCCTTGATTGACATGGAATTTACCCAGTTCAGAGAATCTCCTCCTGGAGCGGCAAAATTCGGTGGTATATATATAAATGCACTCGGTGAACAGTTCATGCAAAGATATGATCCAAAGTTCTTAGAAAAGGCTCCCCGCGCCAAGGTAGTTCAGGCTGTCTATACTGAGATGATGGCAGGTCGGGGACCGATAAAATGGGAGGTAGGAGGAATACCAAAGGAAGAGGCAGCCAACGTAGCTTGGGTACAGGAATCAGCTGCTAAGAAATATGTTGACGTTGGTATAGATTTTCAACGAATGCTGGGCGGTACTCGTATAAATGAGCAGGCGGAAACAACTATTACAGGTCTTTTTGCTGCAGGTGAATCATCGGGTGGTGTGCAGGGAGCAGGCAGGATGCAGGGTGCTGCATTTTTAGAAACCCAGGTATTCGGTACCATTGCTGGTAAAAACGCTGCTGCCCTGGCACGCAATATTAAGTTGGAGGATTTTAAAGAATCCCAGATACGTGATGAAGAGAAAAGGATTACCAGCATAAAAGGCACCGTCGAACCCGCTGACCTGATCCGAAATGTTCATGAGATAATGTGGAAACAGGTCGGCATAGTACGAAACAGGGAAGGTCTGGAGAATGCTATAGCTACGTTTGAGCACATGAAAGCTGAGAGCCTACCCAAAATTGCTGGTGATGATATTTTTACTGCTCTTGAAGCGACCAACTTGCTGTTGACCGGTGAACTAGTAGCTAGGGCGGCACTGGCCAGAGAAGAGAGCAGGGGTGCTCATTTCCGCTCGGATTATCCGAAAACTGACGATAACAGATGGTTGAATCATGTATGCCTCATGCAGCAACATGGTGAAACGAAAGTGTCAATGGTTCCAATAATCACCCGCAAAGAAGATTAATTAACAGCAAATTGTGTTTATGTTGATTTTTCTTGCTGCCGTGAAAACAAAGTTACTGCGTTAACCTTTGCTAAATATTCGTGCCTTTATAAATATAAAAAGGCAAAAATCTTTTTGTTTTTAGCTTCAAATTTCTTGATGGAGGCGGGGGGGGTGACCTCCCCGTCTAACTAAATAGCTCAAGCAATTGAAAATTTTGGGTTGGCCTATCTTATTGAACATTTGCCTGTTCTGTTTAATAAAATCATTTTTGTATTTTACATCTTCAGCATTTTAATAAAATAAGCTAAAAGCATATCCTCACTATATTTTTTGCAATTTTTATGGAATTGCACGAAAATATCTATATATATGAGCTGAAAGTGACCAACTGCCTAGGAAAGTGCTCAGCTTTGGCTCCGATTTGAAATTGAATCTAAGCAGTCCCTTTTAGGACAGCCTGCCTTCCAAGCAGGCTGTCGCGGGTTCGAACCCCGTCTCCCGCTCCAAATAGCTTCAAAATACGCCCAATGCAGCGGTTTTTTTCATTCTCAGACACCATGCCATAAAAGCAGGCTGTCGTAAATTATACTCGACTGAAATGTAATATTTATAAACTAGACACCCTGCCTTGTTAATATTAAAAGTCACGAGATAGTCACAATGAGATCACAGTTAAGTCACGGTTCTGAATGTTGATTAGATCACACAGAACAGGCTTTCGTTATCTAGCTGACCATGACTCTTTCCGCTGACAAAGTTGTTAATTAGATTATCACTAAAATCTACAGGTTTATTTATGCTTAAGTATGTCTATTTTTTTTGACTCGTCCCTTATCTACATATTAGCCTAAAACAGTAGCTCCACCAATCGATCTTCTGGCTTCAACATCCTCAAGAAAATTGAGAACGGCAGAATTAAATATATCAGGATACCATTCTGCTGTGCCGTGAACACAGCCCTTTATTTCCACATAACGCGATCCCTTTATGTGTTCGCGGAGCATTTTAACGCCTGTTTTTAATACTTCATCGTCACCACCGACTATGATTAACGTAGGAACGCTAATATCCTTTGCCACTTTACGCAGCCATGCAGCTTTCCATGGCAATGCTCTTCCAATGCCAATATAACCATTTGTTGACATCATTGCCATACGTTTGAGGAACTTTTCTTGAAGTTCTTTGTTTTGCAATACGGGTCGTGGAGCGGTTCCACTGGTTATTCTATGTCTGGCTAGTTCAACCATACCCCATTTTGTGGCAATTATTTCATTTTCTCGCCACATTTTAGTCATGAATGCCTCGGCTTCAGCATCGTAAGGTTGAAATCCGCCATCAATATCAAAAATAAGCAGAGATGCAACCTTGTCTGGATATCTCGATATGTATCCCAGAGCAGTCGCTCCACCCATTGAAAGGCCACCAACATAAGCTTTCTGTATGCCCAGATGATTAATCAGATTTGCCAAATCCTCAACAAGGTTTTCCAGTGAATAATTCATTTCTCCAGCTGGCGCAGTAGACAATCCATGACCCCGAGCATCGTAAACCACCAGCTGATACTTATTTGAAAAGGCTTTGATTTGAGGTGCCCAAATATCCAGATTTGCAGTAAAGCCGTGGCTCAGGATAAGAGGAAATCCTCTCCCGTAAACTTCATAATTGATAGTAATACTGTTTGATTTACATGTCGGCATAACAGTTCTCCCTCAATGACATTGCATTACCATACTCTATTTATATTGCAAAATTATCTTTTCTTTCAGGTAACTTCATATAACGAAAGTCAGTTATTCTATTGGACGCTGACTTTCAGTGCACGTCAGCATCCAATTACTCAGGCGTCTTTATTGTGATGATAACGCATACTGAAAGACTACTGGATCACACGCCAGCAAACAATAGCTACTGGGTTGCTTTGCCGCTCAACCTGGTAGTAACCACATTTCTCCGACTGCCAGCGCCCTTATTACGGCAAAACTCTGGCAGTGGGAGAAAAAAGCAATGCTCTTTTACTGTCCTTTGAGGGCTAAGTTTACCTTTTGTAACAATTCTTGGCACTTTGGCGATGCAAGCCATTCGCCGTAATCTTTATTACGTGACGAGTATATGACAGGTAAACCAGCTTTTTTCGCTGCGTCTACCATTTTGTACTCTGTGGTTGTCGGGTCAAGATAACTAGTAAATCCTGTACTTGCCTCATACGCACGACCCACCGGGTACAAAAATAGAGAACGAGCAGCGTAGCTGCATTTAGATTTTTTGATCCCTTTAACACCACATAAGCATTTTCAGTTACCAAACAAAAGTCCTTCAGTTGAGCCCATTTTAATGGCGTATTTGGATCTTTTAGAGGGATTCTATTATATTCATGGCTTCCTATCAAAGCAAAGAGCAGTTCGCCCATTGACAGTTTAGTACTCATTTGGTCAAAGCTTTGCAGCGTTGGTTTATTCTTTACTATGTCTCGAATAAGTTGCACACCATTGTCATCTGCCATACCCAAGAAATAAAGTACTTCTGCATTCGCGATGCCATAACTCATCCACCCGAATTTTTCACTCCATTTAGGGTCAGTTACTTCCTTATATGTCTTCGGCAAGTCCTGTGCAGATACCTTGGCAGAGTTATACGCCAATGTCTGGACATAACCAATAGGACTAGGATAAGCGAAGGGGGGTGGTAGAATCATTTGTGGATCCATATCCTTGGTGAACAATGATTTGAAGTCAATATCTGCTATCAAACCTTTAGGCCTAAGCGCCGATTGTATATTAGTGTTAGCCATTTCTATAACGTCAAAACTCGGTGCTGTCCCTGATTGAATCTCCATCGCCACGGTCGACATGACTTCTGTCTGACTTCCAGGGATAATCGAGACTTGGATATCGACACCAAATGTATCCTTGATTCCTTTTGATATTTTATCACTTTCATATGCATGGCCACCGGAAAATAAATTGATCTTTCCCTCTTTTTTGGCCGCTTCAATAACCTTTTGCAGGGGGGTCTGTTGTGCTGGTGCCGGTGTTGGTGCAGGCGCCGGGGTTGGAGATGGAGCTGGTGCTGGTGCTGCACAAGCCGCCAGGACTAAGCTCAATAGTAATACTAACGATAATCCGACCATGATAATTCTTTTGGTAATCACTTTATCCTCCTCGTTATTGTTTCTTGTGTCCTACTTTTCTTACCTGGATTTTCTCTTCTAATAAGCTTCACCTCCTTTTCCGTTACTAGCCTCTCAGCTTATTTGAATCGTGCCAGAACAGACATCTTCATTTTTACACTTCGTACTTAATAATTCAAGCACCTGCCTGGCTGGTTGACACCTTCTTATCCTGAGCATCCGACGACAGGACTCGACAATGCTCAGGGGGAAAGTGCAAGTACACCTTCTGTCCCATTTCAAGCTGAATGATACCGGCTGTCTGAACCTCGAGCGTAACCTGCTGACATGACACCACGATTTCCGTCACTGTACCAGTGAAAATGGCGGTATAAACGGTGGCTTCTACCGTGTTAACCTCACTGTCAGGTTTATGGTCATAGACAATGACTATGGTAGGACGAAATAAGAATGCGGCATCTTCTCCCTTTGCAACCCTGCCTCCAGATGCTATCCCTTTGAACTGCCCCAGGTCTGTTTTCACCGTGCACATATGGTGAGCATCATCTTCCTCAACAACCACGCCATTGATCCGGTTTGCCCTACCGACAAACTCACCCACAAAGGCGCATTTCGGGGATACACAGATCTCTGCGGGAGAACCCTCCTGGACGATCAGGCCGTTTTGCATGACAGCAATGCGGTCTGATAATGAAAGCGCCTCAACCTGATCATGGGTAACATAGAGAACCGTGAGATTGTGTTTCTTCACTAAGAGCCTGAGTTCCTTGCGTACTTCATCGCGCAACCGGGCATCCAAATTGCTCAGTGGTTCATCAAGGAGAAGAATGCTGGGCTGGTGTATTATGGCACGGGCCAGAGCAACACGCTGCTGCTGGCCACCGCTCAACAGGGTAGCCGCACGATTCTCCATGCCACTCAGTTGGACCATGTCCATTGCCCTGGCGACATCTTGCCTTATTTCTTTCCTGTCTTTCCTGTGGTGGTGCTTTCTTTGTCCATACATAAGTGGGAAAGCAACATTCTCAAAAATATTCAGATGTGGCCAGATGGCATATGACTGGAAGAGCATGCCGATATTCCGTTTGTGAGTGGGCACTGACGTGTGGGTGGAGCTTGAATACAACACTTGACCTTCAAGCACAATCTCTCCGCTTTCAGGCTGCTCAAGGCCAGCCACGCAGCGCAGAATAGTGGTCTTGCCACAGCCACTGGGCCCCAGCAGAGTGTAAACATCCCCCTGCTTAATCGTAAAGCTCACCCCGCGCACTGCCGGTACTGGTTTCCCTTCAGCGACATAGGTCTTACATAGATTAGTTACTTCCAGCATGGTACATACCCCCTTGCACTCAGTGTTGCTGCATGCCTTTCCGTACCTGAGGAAAGGCATGCAATATAATCAGAATAAATACTGCCATTACCCCTACCATGATGACCGAGATGGCGGCAGCTACGTTGTAATTCGAATTAATCCACTGAATCCATATGACCGTTGACAAGACCATATTGCGAGGACTTACCAGAAACAATGCCGTCGTTACTTCCCTGTACGCTTGAAGAAGTGCCCAGATAAAGGAATACAATAGTGCCGGTGTGATCAGTGGTATGATTACTTTTCTCAAGGCAACGACTTTGGATGACCCGGAGGTTTGCACCGCTTCCTCCAGCTCTGGATGTATTTGAATCAGAGATGAATTGATCGTTCTGGTGGTGAAGGGGAGGCGGCGTACGGTTTCGGCAATGATAATGGCGGCAACACTGCCGTGGAGAGGAACAACTTTGACAAGCAATATTCCTAGAAAGGCGACAGCAAAGGCAAGAGCTATGCCGGGCACTACCTGAGGTACCATGGCAATAGTATCTATAGCAAATCTTCCCGGCATTCGGGTGCGAAGGGCAATCCAGGACATGATAAGACCGATTAACATACCAAGTAACCCCACAAAAAATAAAAGTTGAAGCGTGTTACCTATTGCTTTCTGGCTTATCAATAAAGTGATGGCTTGAGAGTATCCTATGAAGCTTATTTTTTCAAGCGCTGCCATCGAGGGCATTTGAATTAACGGCAGAAGAGAAGTCCAGACCACCGACAGGTAAGGGAGGAGAAAGTCTACCGTGTAGTAAAATAGTATGAACGCAAGACCAGCCCAGCTCCAGGAGCCTAAATCTGTGAGCTTGGGTCGATACCCTTTGCCGGTCACCGTGGCGTAACGGTGGCTGAGTTTCATCATCCTCTGATAATAGTAAAGGGCAACCAGTGTTGGAATGGTCAGCATCACACCATATACCCCGGCTATGCCGAAGTTGGCGAAACCTACTGATGGACGGACAGCGTCGTACATGAGGGTGCTGAAAACCCAAATATTATGAGGTGATCCTAGCAGCTGTGGCACTTCGAACATTGATGCTGCAGTCACAAATATATAGATTGCACCTGCCACTATGGCTGGTTTTAAGAGTGGTAAGGAAATGCGACGAAAAACCTGGAGCTTGCTCATTCCGGATGCCTCGGCAGACTCCTCGAACGAAGGGTCAATCGCCATAAAAGCGCCACCGAGCATAAGGAATAAGGTAGGGGTAAGACTGACACCCTGCAGAAAAATCATGAAGGGGATATTGTACGGGCTCAGCGGTCCTTTCTCGATAATTGGAATTACCAACCTGATCGCTTGATTGATTATGCCAATCTCAGGGCTGAGCAGCATTATCCAGCCCATGATCCTGACGAAACCAGGAAGCACCGAGTGAAGGAGCATTAATGTAATGAAAACCTGCTTGAAGGGGATAGTGGTGCGGTGAACCAACCAGGCCATGGGAACAGCAAAGAAAATAGATACCGCCGTGGTACCAAGCGCCAGTATCGCAGTATTAAGCGCTGCCTTGGGCATAAGGGGATATGAAAAGACGTCAAAGTAATTTTTTAATGAAAACGTAAATATAGTTTTTAAACTGGGCAAACCCTCCTGAAATGTTGACCAGAAAACAACGATGACCAGGATGATTATTACCGCTGCGGCTAGTAGACCTACTACATAAAGTGGTGTCTCTGGCTTCAAAAAGGGAAATATCCAGTTAAGTGCTCTTTTCAACAGGCTACCTCGTACCTCTTCATTGTTAGCATCCTAAATTTAATTCAATCAAAAAAGTGCTTCTATACTCCTATAATGTTTCAATGTTTTTCAAGCATGTCTAAATAATATTTAGCAAATGATGTTGATTGGTGAGGTATCAGTTCTTCAAGTGTATATTCGTATAGGACCTTTCCTCTCGGTTTTAGAAGCTTTTTTGCCTCCGGCAGCTTGCTGGCTGTAATCCTAGATTCAATCTCCTCTGGTTTTCCCTCTGCTATACATTGTGCTCCAATATCTAATAGCCGTTGCATGCCCTCTAAGGCACGTTTTATGACCATTTGGGGGGCATCGCTAATTCCGAAATGGCCGAGGAAAAGCCTTGTGATGGGTATTTCCATAAGCTTATTTAAAGATTTCATTGACTGAATAACATCAGAACCGTAGGGCGTGAGAATCATTGAAAAATCAGCATCAGCAAAATAATTCCCAACTAGATCATTAATGAATAGCCCCATATTTTTCTCTTCAAGTATGACTATCCCGCTTGGTTGGTGTCCAGGAGCGAAAAAAATCCTTAGTTTCTCGCCGTCTCCTAGATCAAACACGTCACCATCATTCAAATATCGTATATCAGATGGCATGACTGGCTCTGCAACACCAAACCTGGCAATCATTTTGGGTAAAAGTAACCCTTTTATCCTATCGATCTCACCTAATGGATCAATAAGATATTGTTCAGCTGCAGGATGTATATAGACCTTTGCCTTGGGGCTTTCTCTTAACAGAGGTGCCACATTACCGTAATGGTCGCCGTGGCCATGAGTGATGAATATATATGATATGTCGCTAATAGAAAACCCGTGTGCTTTTATGCCAGCACGCACTGTTTCAAGCTGGTTTGGCAGGCCAGTGTCGATTAAAGCAATCTCCTTACCTTTTACTATATAAGCTGAGCCATAATGGTCATAACCAAACTGTTTAGTGTCTATCAGGTAGACATTATCAGCTCTATTTACATATTCCAAAGCAAAAATACCTCCTTTTATTGATTACTGTGAACTTGGGAGACACTATAAAATATTCTCCAATTTTTTTGTCCTAAGGCTATGCGTTGCCTCATAATTAATTTCCAGAGTATCAGGATTAAAGATGACTTTATAGACATTCTCAGCCATCTCAAGTGAGACCAGCTCATTTTCAACGTCCATTTTGACTGCCTCGGGATCTCTTTCCTCTGGACACCCTACACCTGCACCACCACTACTTATGTTGATTTTATGGTCTCCAGCTTTTATGTCAATGTCCCTGCCCTTAATCTCAATTTTTTGATTCCCCGTCAAGACATAACTTCTATTGAGAGGAGTCGGCTTACCGCCTTGTTGTCCCAATGCTTGAGTTATTAATCCATCGCAACCACCGTTAATGCATGTACATTCGCCTCCTTCATTCACACCTTCCCATATTATGCCTGGGGCACCACGCCATTTCCCTGCACCGTGCATATCGGTCATAAACTCATACTTAACTACTTCCCAAGGAAATCTAACCATCTCTTCTTCAGCATCGGTCTTACCAAACAGTCCCAATGCACTTGTATCCGAGCAACACTGATATCCGTCATATCCAGTTACTGCACCGGCACCAGCAAAAGAGCCAGGCGAAATATAAACATATAATCCTCCTGTTATCGGATCACGCCCCACTGCATGAGTGCCTATCTTTCGAGCGTATGGTGCAATTGCTTTGTCAGGTAGTGCTTGTGACAATACCGAAAGAACAGCTTCTATGACCAAGCCGCCGGTAATCGCTGGAGCGCCTGCCGTCAGAGCGCCAGGATTGCAATCTACAATAGTACCCTTTTTGGTTATCACATGAATAGGCTTTAAACTGCCTTCATTATGATAGGCACTGAGCTCAGCTCCTAAAAAGAGAAAGGTAGTGCATAGGGCATTGCTCAGCGTTTGTTGATAGTGCGAATTAATGAAGCCTTTTACCTGTGTATCGGTGTTTGAAAAGTCAAATGTAAGCTCGCCATTCTTGATAGCGAGCTTACATTTGACGGTAACTGGAACACCAAGCGTAACACGATCATCATCTGTTTGCGCTTCTGCATAATAGGTGCCCTCAGGCCACTTGCTTATCTCTATCCTTACCGCCTTTTCTGTTCGCTTAATAATCTCTTCTATGCTTTCGAATACAGTCTCCTTACCATACTTGTCGAGTAACTCCACCATCCTTCGCTCGGCTACCTCAGTACTGCCCATTAGAGAAGCTATCTCACGCCGCATCATGTCAGGAAGACGATTGTTAGCCAAGATTAATTCAATCACGTCGTTCCTCCAATGGCCCCTTTCCACCACTTTTATTAACGGTATGTTAAGACCCTCGGCGATAGAATCGTAAGCAAGAAAATGTGAACCCGGTCGGGCACCACCATTGTCCGGGACATGAGTACCCATGCAGGTGAAGAATACCAGTTCATCTTTATAGAAGATCGGTCTGACAAAGACCCAATCCGGGAGATGGATAGCCCCATCCAGGGGGTAATTAGTCAGGAACACATCTCCTGGGTATATTTGCCCCTCGAATTTTTCTTTAACTCGCCGGATTGGAAAGGTGCTCGCTATCAGACGGGGAGGAATACCTTCAGGAATAGCTATGACTCGAGCATCAGCATCCCATACTCCATAAGCCAAGTCATGAAGTGTAACTGCTAAGACGTTAGCTGCTGTCAGTTCAGTGGTCTCACGCATCTCCCGACAAACCCTTTGTATGAAATGCCATGTCGTGGCTAGAGTTATTGGATCTACTTTATTCATCGCCTTTGCTCTATTGCTAAAAGATAGTTTGTATTATCTGCCATCTATTTTAGGTTAAAGAGCCTAACGGCGTTTCCACCCAAAATTAGCGACTTCTCTTCCTCGGTTATGTCCAAGCTTCGCACAAAGTCTACACCCGTTAGTAACCACTCCCGCCTAACGGGGTAGCCACCTCCAAAAAGAATATGATCAGCTCCCAGTACTTTGACAGCACACTCTAATTGTGCTTTACCCCAGGGTGATGCATGTGTCATATCGAAGTAAATATTCCGCTCCAGGTAACCCCTGATCTTTTCAGATGCTCCCAAATCGAAACGCTCCATGTCTTCCCTCATTCGAGACTTCTGGGGTGCTATTAAGTTCACGTATGTAAAGAAACCTCCAGCAAGCATAGTGAATATAAGTTTTAGATTCGGGAACTCATCGAGTAGCCCGCTGTAAAGTATCCTTCCCAGTGAAGTCACCTGATCTACACATCTTCCATAGAAACGACGCAAATTACTATATTTACAGAGGCTGCCGTAATCTACGGGAAGGGGGGTGTGATGCACAAGAATCGGAACGCCAAGCTCGCTGATTTTCTTGAAGTAGGGACGAAATTCCTCTTCATCCAGATAAAGCTTACCATAATGTGCTGTGCATAATACTCCGGGAAAGCCGAGCTCTTTCACACATCGTTCTATCTCATCAAGTGACTGTTTATCGCCCCAGGGTGGCACGGATGCAAGCCCCAAGAATCGGCTAGGATGCTCCCGAATACACTGAGCCATACCATCGTTAAACTTTTTTGACATTTCCAGGTTTAACCATTCTTGCCAAACGGATACTTGCAGGAAAGCCTTATCTATCTTGGCTTCATCCATAATCTCCAGTTTAAGTTTTGTATCACAAAAAATCTCTGAGCAGTTGTTGTTTTCATAGCCTTTCGGTCTCGTTGTAACAATCTGCCTCTTGTTTGTTCCTGGTATAGTGATTACCTCAGCATGTTCACCATAAGCACGCGGCACACTACCTATAACCGAATTTAATAAATTTTCATCTGAAAAGAGATTCTCAGGAAACCAGCCCATGTTAAGATCGATAATCATAAAACTCCTTTATACACGAATATTTTCAAATATTAGTGCTAATTATTTTTCTTTCTTGTGATAATGTAATTTCCATACTCATCACCACAGCAAGTAAATGCATTCGAAAAAACTGCTATTGTACTCCCTTAGCAAAAGCCCTGTCTTAATGGGGAGCAGTATATAAACATTTTTGTGTCTATCACATGGACATTATTCAGTTGTCTAGAATACTTACTGGTCAATATTTAATCCTTCCGTTACAAAATGCCATCATTTAAAAAAGAGTTACTTATTAGGGCACTTGCTGATGATCTAATGAAGTATAATAATTAGCAAATGCTACCGACTGATGTGGTATTAGCTCTTCGACTATATAATTGTATAGTACCTCTCCTCTAGCAGCCCTGATTTTCTCTACCTCCTTCATTCTATAGTCATTAACTTTGGGTGCAATGAGTTCAGGTCTACCTTCAGCGACGCACTTTGCCCCTATTTCCAATACTGCCTGCATGTTATTCAAGGCTCGTTGCATTACCATTTTTGGTGTATCAGAAATACCGAAATGACCCAGGAAAAGCCTTGTAGCCGGCATTTTTAGACATCTTCTAAGTGATTCCATAGTTCGTATAGTATCCGAACCGTTGGGAGTAAGTAATATTGCAGCATCGGCATCTGCGAAATAATTTCCTACTAAATCATTAATGAATAGTCCACGGTACTTTTCTGCAAATATCACTACAGAACCAGGTTGATGTCCTGGTGTGAACATAATTTTCAGTTTTTCACCATCACCCAAGTCAAACGTATCACCATCACTGAAATACTGTAGACGGGAGGCAGGGACAGGCTCCATTGTGCCAAATCTGGCGATCATCTTGGGCAACATTTTCCCCTTCATTTGCGCTAGAACGCTTTCCGGGTCGGTTAATCGGTGTTTCCCGAGAGGATGAATATACGCCTTTATCTTTGGGTTCTCCCTCAGGAATGACCCTACATTGCCGCAATGGTCATGATGTTCATGCGTGACAAATATATACGAAATATCGCTGATAGAAAATCCGTGTGCCTTTATACCTGCACGCACAACTTCAACCTGGTTTGCTAAACCAGTATCGATTAAGGCAAGTTCCTTTCCTTTAATTAAATAAGCAGACATGTAATGGTCAAAACCAAACATTTTTGTGTCGATTACATAAACGTTATCAGCTTGCATCGAGTATTTGTATTTCATATTCTCCATACTTCCGTAATAAAAAATTATTCTACCTTCTATTAGACGTTAATCTTGAGTTTAACCATGTACCAAAGTTGATTTTTACAGGTGCGTAACCGCCGTAATTTAAATTATTTTCTCCTTATTGCAACAGAATAGGTCATTGTTCTATCTCTATGTTGCCTTCCAGTATTACCATCTTTATCCTTTTAGCATCCTGCAAGACCTTTATATCGACGAGGGGGTCTCCGTCAACCACAATAATATCGGCAAGTTTATCGGCTTCTATGGTACCAGTCTTATCACCGATGAAACATGCTATAGCTCCATTTTTAGTGGCAGCAACAATCGCCTCCATAGGTGTAAAATCGCAGTATCTGATTAAAAGTTCAAGCTCCACTGCGCTGCTACCAAGCTTTTCAATTAATTTTTCGCCCCCGTAATCAGTACCAATGGCCAATTTTGCTCTCGCTTTGTGAATTTTTTTATAACCTTGACACATACGCTCTAACATGCCTTTAGCCCACTCTGGTCCATGGAGGGGACTTGTTGCCTTGTCACCAAATGTAATCAGTGATTGCATACAAATCAAGGTCGATACGAATACAATGCCAGCCTTAATTCCTAGTTCTATCACGTTATCAGTTATACCTACAGCGTGGTCAATTGTTTTGACACCGGCAAGTATCGCGCTTTTCGCCACGCGATCACTATCACTATGAATGGTCACAAACTTATCAACTTCTGCTGCTGTTTGGACAATGGCTTTTATTTCATCGGTGTTAAACTCAGAACCCCCACGAGACCAAATCTTAATGAAATCTGCTCCAAGCCGTGACACATAACGTGCGGCTTTTATACATTCATCCACACCATCACAAATAAGTGTTTGCCCTCCCTGTTGTCCCATGTGTTTGCTTGTTCGGGCATCTATATATTCAGGTGGCATATATGGGTAGGGATTCCCGATTGTTGTGGTCAGAGGAAAACCTGATGCTACAATACGCGGAACCTTTGTTACGACCTCATCTTTTATCGCTTCCTTGAGAAATACCCCGTTCATCCCACCACAGTCTTTCACTGTGGTAAAGCCTTTTCTCAGATAATTTTGGGCATCGAATAACGCCTTGAGCAATCTCACTTCCCGTGGACGCGCTATTTCTTCACCATATGTGTCATCAGCCTTGGTGCCCCACAAATGCATATGTGAATCTATCATTCCAGGCATTACAGTCTTCGTTGTAGCATCAATAATATGTGTACCATCCGGTATTCTGATATTATGGCCTACGGTCTTGATCTTTTTATTCTCAATAAGTATGGTAGCATTCTCAATCGGAGGTGAGCCGGTTCCGTCGATTAACTTACCAGCCCTGATTGCTTTCATGCCTTTTTCTGCCATTTAATACCCCCTAACAATTAATATTAAATTATAGATGTCGTGATCCAAGTAATTAAGTCAGGGTTTACAATGAAACCACGTTAAAAACGTAGTATTCATAACTCCCTTAAAGGATATTTAGTAGGCTTCATATTGCCTACATTAATGCCGACAACAACCAGCAAAAAAGGCTTGCTAACATGCTTGTAAATGATCGGCATATGCAATAATCCTCCTGGGACAAAAACCAGCGATGAGGTATTAAATACAAGTTTATCTGCTGCTTTTCCTTCGCCTAACCAGAACTCGACTTCAGCTCCCAGATCATTTGTGTCCGTTCGGTTAGTCCCCATAAATAGAAACATCTCGTCACAGTCGTGTTTATGTGGTGGCTTGGCTGGGTGAACACCCATAGCAGTATCTTGCCATATCCATACCGCCTCGACCATCTGATTAGCTCCTTGAATAGGCGTATCGCCCTCTAAAAACATCAATGGTGGTACAGTCATACTACCCTTTACTGAGGTCCATGCTGTTTCACCGACTCTATGCTGAGCACGAGTTGGTTTTCTGACAATATATTTTTCATAAAGCGATTCACTCATAATCGGGCTCCTTTCTTGATTAGGCTACTTTTCGTTGGAATACTCATTGTAATTGCGTGACCAGTCTCAATTTAACTGAGACATATCTTAATTAGCCTTACTCCATTCTGGGCATCTATTTTCAACAGTAAAGAATCAGAACTTAGTTGTCGCAAGAATTACCAAAAACTCGTCAGTTAAAGTCGCACACGGGTCTTTTTGGATTTAGTACCATCATTTTTCATTATTTGAAGTATCTGTTCTTTCTGTTGTTTTAACAGAGACCTAAATACTCTCATATCTTCTTTCGTAAAAGAATGCATAGCCTGTGAAAAAACACGATGTTCTATCGGCAGAATCATCTCGACTAAGTCTAAGCCTTTTTCAGTCAGTGTTACTTTTCGTATTCTGCGGTCTTTATTTGAGTGATAGCTCTTGGTTATTCCCATTTTATCAAGGGCATCGATAGATTTATTTATCCTGTCTACTGAATGAAGCGAGATTCTACTGAGTTCCGTGGGAGTCATAAATTCACATTTTAATAGTATAAAGAGAATAATCATCCGCTGAGTACGATTGATGCTATCATTACTTAGTTGTGCATCAAGATATTTTTCAATCAGGTGAGTTAAATAAAGGAAATCGCGAAAGCTACGTATCTTTAATTCTTTGCGCTGTTTTTCTAACCTCTTTGCTAACTGGTACCATTTCTCCGAAGGTTTGACCATATAAACCTCACATTGAACAAATGATCTATACCATTTCTAATCACATTATGTTGTCAATCACCGGACTAAATAGGCTCCATATAACTATGAACTACAAATTATCGTTTCTGTACAAGGTAAATATCTTGACAAACATAGTTACTGTTAGTATAATCGTACATATTCTAAATTTAGAATATCTAAAATTAGAATAATTATACCACAATTTCGATATCTGTAAAGAGCATTCTTAACCGGATTGTAAAAAAATTAATTAATGAGCTGACTATCCGGTAGTTATTTTTTTCTGTAAATGTCGGTATTAATGAAGACTGGTACAATTAAGCAACCTGCCAATTTTATATGCAGAAATTAACATAATCGGACAAATAATTAAGGAGGCAGTCCATGATCATTGATGTCAATATGCACTGGCTACCGGAGACTCTTTTTTCGGATCAAGCTATGCTCGCGTTATTTATGCGAGCTGTCCCTCGTAATGAGGGTGTATATGGCGAAGTTATCAATATACCCGGATCAACTAAAAAGCAAATCGTACTGTCCAAACCAAAAGGTTATGCGAATCTGAATTTTAGTGAGCTGGATACAAGTATAGAACTGCGCCTCAAGATTATGGATGAAGCCAAGATAGATAAGGCTGTCCTGAGAATACCATGCTGGGAACAATGGCTGAGCCTGGAAATGGCTAAAAAACTCAATGATTTAATGGCCCAATGTGTAAAAGAGCACTCTGATCGTTTTTTCGGCCTTGCCCTCGCACCACCATGGGGTAATAAAGAGTCTTTAAACGAAGTGGAACGATGCATCAAAGACCTGGGTTGCTGTGGAGTGGAGGTGGCAGCACACTATGGGGAACTCTATCTGGACGAAGAAGAGTTCAGACCTTACTTAAGGAAGCTCAACGAACTGGGAGTGCCAGTAGTTATTCATCATTCCCCGCTTCCCGTGGAATATCGCTCTATCTACGAGTACACCAATGTACGGCGTTTGTATGGCAGAGTTTTCGATCAGCTGACCTGTATAGGCAGGATACTATATAGTGGATTACTCGATGAGTTGCCAAATCTCAGACTTATTTTCAGTTATCTTGCAGGAGGATTCCAGGCATTTACAGGCATGATAGCGGTAAAAAAATCTGTAGTTAAAGAAGAAATGGAGCGTTCCGATACAGATGCGGCTGAAAAGGTACAGGGTTATCTAAAAAGAAATATTTATTTTGACATGTGTCATGCACCACCCTGGGGAAAGGAACACTTAGAGTTTGCCATCAAAGTGCTGGGAGCAGATCATGTTCTGTTCGGAACCTCTTATCCTGTGAAACGAGAGTGGTGTTTAAAAGGTGTGGAATTTGTGAAAAACCTAGACATTGATGAAAAAGCCAAGTCGCTGGTTTTAGGTGAAAATACGATGAGGCTCTTTCACATAAAGTAAAAGGTAATTTTGATGTATCGTGTATTCGCAATACGAAAACAGGAACACCTGTGTAATCACTCTTAGTAATATGAATTAACCGCTACTTTGGAACCGAATAATGAATAGAGCAGAAAGGAGGATATGCCTATTGATCATCATGTATTTTTTATGATACAAAAACTGTCCAACATGATGAACCTACATCAGACAATTAAATCTGGTCAAACAAGGGCAGTGTTTCTATCCATGTAGGAATTGCTGATTAATTTAATTTGAATACGCGTTTGACAATTCATGAGATTGTTTCGGAAGCGACTATCTTTATCATGTTCCGAAATGGTATGCTGTGTTTAGTGCGAAGGCTGTTTGCCCTTATGTTGTAGGAGCATTTATCAAAATCACAATGCTCTTGCTAGCTTGCTAGCCCTTGTGGTTCCTTATTAGTAGTTGATAGTTCGAATGGAGCATGTAGAAATGGAGAGAAAACAAATTTCATGTTTGGAGGGCTGGCTCACCATGCCACCTGAAGAACCCAGGATTATTGGTAGCAAGTGTACATCGTGCGGACACTATTTCTTTCCTAAAGCGAAATTTTGTCGCAACCCTTATTGTAAGAAGACTAAGCCCATAGAAGATGTTCCCCTTAGCAGGAGAGGTAAATTATTCTCTTACGCCGTCAATCATTATGCTCCGCCTCCTCCTTATCATGCGCCCGACCCGTTTACACCTTTCGGCGTTGCCTGTGTGGAAATGCCGGAAGGCATCAAAGTAGTTGGGCAGATACCGAGGAGCGTGGATTTAGATACAATCAAGATCGGGATGGAGATGGAGACAACGAGAGAGGTGCTATATACAGATAAGGATGGGAACGAGGTTTTGTGCTGGATGTTCAAGCCTGTCTCATAATTTCACGACATAATAAGTGAGGGAGAAATGAAAGAAGTTGCCATAATAGGTATAGGAATACATCCTTGGGGAAAATTCCCCGAGAGAACTGTTCACGAGTTGAACATGCAAATAGCGCAGCTGGCGCTCAATAATGCCGGCGTTGACTGGAAAGATGTTCAGGGACTTTTCTGTGCACAGGACCCATGGAGTGGTATTCAGGGAATGCTGGCTGGATGTGCCCTGGCTAGTAATCTAGGCTATACGGGCATACCTGTTTACAATAATTATAATGGTTGTGCCAGCGGTGGGTATGCGCTACGAGCTGCCCATCTTCATATTTCCGCTGGTATCATGGATATTGCTCTTGTTGTAGGAGGAAGTGTTTCCCCCAAGGGTGCTTTTGGCACTACAAAATCCCAAGAATTTGATGCCACCGACCTTGATAGTCAGCGGTTTCGAGTTCTTGGATCGGCAAATTACACTCAGTTCGCTATGCAAGCAATGAGACGAATGCATGACTATAGCCTGACCGAAGAGGACATCGCCAGACAGAAAGCAAAGGCCAGCAAATTTGCATCGCTAAACCCCAATGCCCGCTATAGAAAGGAATACACCGTAGAAGAGGTATTAGCTTCGCCGATAGTGGCATATCCTCTCCACCTTTTTGAAATATGTGCCACCAGTGATGGTGCTGCTGCAATGATACTATGTAGCTTAAAAAAAGCCAAGCAATATACCACGAAACCAATAATTATAGCCGGAATTGGTGCTGCCAATCCTTTATATCCGGCGCCAGGCTTTTCCGGTTTCAACAGTGATTTTAGTGAAATACCGCCACCAATGGAGAATGACGCCGGTATACTATCAAGCAAGAAAGCTTATGAGATGGCAGGTATTGGACCCGAAGATTTACATTTTGCACAGGTATATGACCTTACCGGCGCCATGGAAATACAATGGTATGAAGATATTGGCCTCTGTAAGGAAGGTGAAGGTGAAAGACTATTACGTGAAGGCGCTACGTCATTAGGAGGCAGGATACCCGTATGCACTGATGGTGGCTGTACCTCTTCAGGGGAGTGCATACCGGCGCAAGCCCTCTTTCAGGTGTATGAATCTGTCTTACAATTGCGAGGTGACGCTAAAGCAAGGCAGGTAGAAGGTGCAAAGGTGGGCTTTTCGGTTAATTCAGGCAAATTAGGGAATGCGTCCGCCGTTGTATACAAACGATAACAGTGCGCTATAAGCTAAATGTGCTAGGGCGTAATCACATAAAACATACTATTGCCTTTATTTTTAGGAGGTCGGAGCATGCGTTTTGACTTAACCCCGGAGGAAAAAGCCTTTCAACAGGAAATACGGGAGTTTATGGATAAAGAAGTAAATGATGGGGTTATTGCAGAGACTGAGTCCATGCAGGGACCAGGACCACATACCAAAGAGCTGTTGCGTAAATTCGGTAAGGAGAGGATGCTCGCCCCGTCATGGCCCAAGGAATATGGTACACGGGGAATGAGCTTTACAGCCGAAACCGTCTTTATGGATGAGTTAATTAGTCATCGTGGACCCTTTCCACTTGATGGTATCGAAATAGGTAGAGGTATTCTCGCCTATGGCAGTGAAAGCATGAAAAAGAAGTTTTTACCGCCCATTGCACGTGGAGAAATAGATATTGCTCTTGGTTATACTGAGCCAGATGCTGGTTCAGACCTTGCTTCACTTCAGCTTCGGGCTGTTGAAGATGGCGATAGCTATATCCTCAATGGACAGAAGATATATAATACTGAGGCTCACCATTGTGAATATCACTGGGTGCTTACCAGAACCGATACTACTGTTCCCAGACATAAAGGGCTATCACTTTTCATAGTTGATTTGAAAAGCCCCGGTATTACTATTCGTCCGCTCTATACTATGGCAGGATTGAGAACAAATGAGGTCTTCTATGAAGATGTACGTGTCCTTAAGGAGAATATGGTTGGTGAAAAGAACCAGGGTTGGGAGATTGCACAGAATGCACTTCGTGGTGGTCCCGGAATGTCCAACGCAGGAATGAGACAGCGTTTTAGTACTTTGCTGAAATATGTTCTTGAAGAAGGTAGTAATCTTCTATCTGAAAAGCCCTGGATACGAGATGAACTGGCAAAATGGTATGTTACTATCCATATTGGCGATCTCCTCGGTTATAGAACATCTTATCTGGGCGACAAGGGAATTGAGTCAACCTACGAGGCACCGTTAGCAATTACATTTACAGATGAATCGAGGAAAGCTTTCTTTCGATCCGTTATGGAACTATTAGGGCCCTATGGGCAGCTTGCTGAAGTATCCAAACGGGTACCAATGGATGGTGTCATGATGAAAGAGTTCATGGATAGTCCCCGATGGACAATAGTCCATGGCACCAGCGAGATCAGGAGAATTCTTATTGCAAGAGGTTTAGGGTTACCACGAAAATAATATAAAAAAGGTGACTAAGGAATGGATTTAACGTTTTCTGAACAGCAGGAGATGCTCAAGAAGTCAGCACGAAGCTTCTTAGCTGAAAAATGTTCAAAATCTTTTGTACGGGAAATGGAAAGGGACGCGAACGGTTACTCGCCGCAGCTATGGAAAGAGATAGCTGACCTAAGTTGGCTGGGTCTAATACTACCTGAGAAATACAGCGGCGCTGAGATGAATTTTCTTGATCTGGCAATATTGCTTGAGGAAATGGGACGTGCCTGTTTTCCCGGGCCGTTCATCTCCACAGTCATTTGTGGTGGCTTATCAATTCTGAATATGGGGAGTAATGAGCAAAAGCAGAAATACTTGCCATTAATAGCTAATGGCAAGGCAATTTTTACCATGGCAATACTTGAGGCTGATGGCAGCACCTACACTGCTGATTCAGTACAAGTAATGGCAAAGTACGATAAGGATGGCTATGTTATTAATGGGACTAAGCTGTTTGTTCCCTATGCTCATATAGCTGACTATATATTGTGCATTGCCAGAACCAAAAAATCCAAAAAGTCTGAGAATGGGATTACTCTATTTATCGTAGATACTAGTAGCCCGGGAATTAGCACGACAGTATTGCAGACTATTGCACATGATAAACAGTGTGAAGTGGTATTTAGTGAAGTAAGAGTGCCAGAAGGAAATGTACTGGGCACAGTAAACGAGGGGTGGGCTGAGGTTCAGAGAATCATAGAGCAAGCGGCGCTGGCAAAAGCCTGTGAGATGGTAGGAGGTATGCAGGCAGCTCTTGATATGACCTTGCAATATGTCAATCAACGTATACAGTTCGGTGCCCATATCGGTAGCTTCCAGGCGATACAGTGGCATTGTGTGAATATGGCAATGGATGTCGATAGTTCCAGAATGATTACATACGAAGCAGCATGGCGGCTCAGCGAGGGACTTTCTTATTCCGTAGAAGCTGCAATGGCAAAAGCCTGGGTAAGTGAAGCATACGGACGGGTTGTTGCCTCAGGAATACAAGCACATGGTGGTGTTTCAATAATAGAAGATCACGATATGCCGTTATATTTTAAGAGGGCTAAAGCTGATGAAATTATATACGGTGATAGCAGGTTTCATAGAAAAACTATTGCCAAAAAATTGGGACTTGAAAAGCTATAAACACGTTAAGATTTGATAGCAAACTATATATAGTATGCACTATCAAGAAACTACTAAATTAATAAAATGACATTTTCTTACCAAGAAGGGGGTATATGATGGCGAAGTTGGCGTCACGAGTAGCCGGGGGCCGGGAAGCTGTCGATTGGGACGTGGGAATCGATATGGCTCGTATGAGAAAAGAAAGGTTAGAACGAGCACAAGCCTCCCTGAAGAGAAATGGCATAGCAGCGTGCTTACTGACGAGACCCGAGAATATAAGGTACGCGACCAGTACCAAATCGGTGGACTTTATAGATCAGCTCAGGTATTGTATGGCCTTTGCAGAGCATGTCCCTATACTCTATGAAATGCCGCCTGGTAAGCCTTTTGGGACTTGTCCCTGGATTAAACCAGAAAACCTCAGGGTTGCTACATTATGGGCTACTGAATCTTGCGGTCGTGAAGCAACATGGGAGATGGCGAAGGAATTTGCACACTCCATAAAACGCGACCTTGTTGAAAGAGGATTAGAAAAAGAAAAACTGGGCGTTGACTTACTGGATGAACCTGGTCATCAGGCATTACGAGAGGTCGGTTTGGAAATCATTGATGTAATGCCGTCAATGCTCGAAGCAAGGGCAACAAAAACGGATGACGAGATCGCTTGCCTTAAAATGGCTGTTTCTATAGCTGAAGTAGGCTGGTCTGCACTTTACAATACCTTAAAGCCAGGTATTCAGAATAGGGATCTTGTGGCTGCAGCTAATGAAGCAATGTGGAAAGCTGGTGCTGAGAATATTTGGGGAGTGCTGGTAAGCTCAGGAAGCGGTCCCTATGGCGATAAAATAATACAAGTAGGTGATGTTGTAGTCACCGACTTTGTGCGTGTCTCGTATATGGGATACTGCACCTGCTACTACCGTAATATGGTAGCTGGTAGAGAACCGAATGACAAGGAAAAAGACATGCACAAAAGAAGCTATGAGCGGATGTATAAAGTTATTAATAGCATTAAGCCAGGGGTATCTACCGCTGATCTCGCACGACACTGGGTCACAGCCAAAGATAGAGGATATCCATCAGAAAAAAATACATGGTGTGAGGACTTAGGTCATGGAATCGGTTTATGGTTGTATGAATATCCTGTCATCAATAGGCTCTGGTCACTTGATCATCCCATGACAATTGAAAAAGGTATGACTATGGCAGTTGAGGCGATGGAGTTCGATCCCGAGATCGGCAGAACCAAGCTGGAAGAAATGATTGTTGTAACTGATACTGGCGCCGAGGTTATGACGAGGATGCCTGTTAAGGATATGATGACAACTAATTTAATAACGACGGCAAGATGAACTGAATAGAGAAATGTCAAAATATAATTTTTATAGGAGCGATTACAATGGCAATTTTAAAAGTACCCAAGAAATGGGATAGTGAAGCTGATGTCATCGTTATAGGTGCAGGAACTGCAGGTCTACCGGCTGCTATTACAGCAAGTGATAAGGGAGCAAAAGTAGTTGTACTGGAAGTCTGGTCTGGCATGGCCAGTAGTCTAGCTATGATTGCTGGCGGGACACCTTTTGCAGGCGTGGATTTGCAAAAAGAAAAAGGCATAGAAGATTCCTCTGACAAGCTTTTTAAAGAAGCCGTTGAGACCAGTTGTGGCTCACCAGAACTGTGGAGAGCAATAACTGACAGACAATTGGAAACTTATGAATGGCTTAAGTCAATAGGTGCTAAGCCGTCTCAATTACTTCTTGGCCCTGGACATAAGGTGATGCGATCAATCCGGTTTGAAGGGCATGGTCCAGCACTTCTTAAATTATTTCGAAAAACAGCCGAGGCCAAAGGAATTAGCATCTTGTTTAATCATCGTGCTGAAAGGCTGATCTATAATACTGAACTTGGCAGGATTACCGGTGTCAGAGTTAAAAGTAAAGATAAAATTATGAATTTAAGAGCCAGGAAAGCAATTATCCTGGCTACAGGTGGTTTTGTCAATAATAAAGAACTTATTAAAGAATATGGCCCCAACTATGTCGACTGTATCCCCACAGCACCACCAACCCATGTGGGGGATGGGCTGAAAATGGCGTTAGCCGTTGGTGCTGCGACGGAAGGCATTGGATTAGCTGTGTGTCCCTCTATGTCAGTAGACATCCATTCCAGACGTCCAGTATTGATGGGAGCAGAAGGTGGAATTCAGGTAAAAACGGACGGTAATAGATGGACTAACGAGATGCCCACACCCCCCGCCTCCTACACTAGTGGATATAAAGAGCTTCTCCTCCAAGACCAATCAGGTGATCACTTTGTGATGTATGACGAAAAGGCCAGACGAAGTGCACCGCCTCAAAGTTATCAGATATCTAAAGAATTTTCTGCGAACACTATTGGCGAATTGGAGAAAATTCTAGGTATTGCCACTGGGGCTCTAAAGGCAACAATAAATGAATATAACTCAGATATTGACACATATGGTTATGACAGGAAATTTGGTAGAAGGCAGAAGGGATTGGCTGATTCGAATGAGCCTCCATCAAAGCTCGATACACCACCCTTCTATGCTATTAAGTGCAAGGTTTGTCTCACCTCTATGAAAGGCGGGGTAAAAATCAATGCGAAAGACCAGGTTATCGATCAGTTTGGCGACGTAATACCAGGACTATATGCGGCTGGAGAGATAATCGGTGGTCTAATGGGTAAACCGGCGCACTATTTTACAGGAGCCATGACACTTAGTGCCTTTGTTCAAGGCAGGATTGCTGGAGAAAATGCAGCTGCTGAAGTTTCCAGATAAACGCCATACTCATGTAACTAAAAACGAAAAGAAAATGAAATGAAGTGGCAGGACAAATACAGAAATAAGTTGATAACGGCAAAGCAATCGGCTGAGCTCGTAACCAATGGGGCCGACGTGCTATTTTCCATGATGGATCAACCAGGGGATATTATTCTGGAAATTAGTAATCGATATCAGTCCCTGAAGAATATAACTTTGACCTCACACTGGGTGGCAGATTATCCATTTCTGCATCCTAAACAATATCCTGAAATGGCAAAAACATTTATAGTAAAGGACCCAATGACTTTACGAACAACACGGGAAGCAGTCCGCGATAAGACAATAGATTGGCAACCAACTGTTTTTGGGCTTAGCAATGGTGAGCGGCAAAAGTGTACTGATCGGGGACGGTTATACCATCATAAGGATTTTTTCTTTTTCAAGCTTACTCCTCCAGATGACAACGGCGATTGCAGCTTTGGTCCATATACTTGGTATTCACCAAACGCTTGCAAGACAGCGAAACTGAAGATTGCAGAAATTGATCCTCATCTCCCACGAGTAAATGGTGACTCTGTAAACATTGAGAGCATTGACTATCTTGTCGAAGCTCCTAAAGCAGAAGACACAGGGAGAAAGGAAGTTTTAGGATTTACTCCATCTAAGGAGGAGTGGGAAATTTCCCAGGTCATTGGTGCTAATGCTGCCTCTTTAATTCAAGATGGAGACACCCTACAGATTGGAGTCGGGACATCATCTGAGGCAATTACCGGTTTCCTTGCAGATAAAAACGATCTTGGTTTTGATAGCGAAGTAATCTATGTCGAACTTGTTGACCTGGTTAAACGCGGTGTTATTAATGGCAGGAAAAAAAATATCGACACGGGGATAGCGGCCAGCTCTTGTCTGCAGATATATGGACGTAATACACCTGCCAGCAACGAAGCGCTCGCATTTGTGAAGGGAAACCCCAGTTTTATATTCAGAGATATCTCCACCCAATGTAATATTGCCAGAATTGCCTCGCAGAATAATATGGTTGCTATAAATAGTATTTTGAGTGTAGATCTTCTGGGACAAGTTGTTCTTACTCATATTGGTCCAACCCCGATAGGTGGCCCTGGAGGACAAATAGAGTTTTGCATCGGTGCACACTATTGCAAAGGAGGCCGCTCGGTGTCTATGTTAAAGTCCACAGCTGTTGACGGAAAAGCATCAAGGATAGTGCCCAAATTTGAAAAGGGAACTGTGATTGCAATTCCCATGTTTTACTTAGATTATCTGGTAACTGAGTTTGGTACCGTAAACCTTGACTGCAAAAGCCGGCGGGAAAGGGCTGAAGCTATCATATCAGTCGCCCACCCCGATTTCCAGCCGGAGTTAAGACGAGCAGCCAGGGAAATGTTCTATCCATAAAAACAAATGGGGAGGTAAATACTGTTGCAGACAATTGAAGAACTAATAAACATCGTCGGCAGTCAAAATGTCTACGATGATCCTGAAATACTTTTGTCATATGCACGAGATCAGAGCTTTTATACTCCTCATATGCCTCATTATGTAGTTAAGCCGAAGAATGCAGATGAAATTCAAAAAATCATTAAACTGGCGAATACAATCAAAATGTCAGTGATACCATGTAGTTCGGGCATTCACTTTTACGGTAATACGATTCCAAGTATGGGTGGTATCGTACTAGATTTACGACGGATGAATCAAATTCTAGAAATCGATACAAAAAGTAAGATGGCAAGAATTGAGCCCGGTGTGACCTGGGGGCAGTTGCAAACTGAACTCGCATCGCATGATATGTTCGCCTTCTGTCCGCTTCTTCCTCATCCACTGAAATCGGTTGTCACTAGTCACCTAGAAAGAGAACCCGCGCTTATACCAAAGTTTGAATACGCTGGAAGTATGGTGACGTTGGAGGTGGTCTTACCAGACGGTGAGCTATTTAGAACTGGTTCTGCCTGTGTACCCGGTTTCCCCGATGAATGTCTGACAGAAGGGGCATTTCCGGGAGGACCAGGGGATATTTCCTGGAATTGGCTTCTACAGGGCGCCCAAGGAACGCTGGGTGTGGTAACCTGGGCACAAGTCAAAATAGCGCCCTGTCCAAGAACTAACAAAACATATATTATCCCGTTTGAACGTATTGAGGATGCTATTCAGTTAGTGTATAACGTGCAGAAGCGTATGATAGGAGAGGAATGCCTGATACTCAATTCTTTCAATATGGCTACTATCCTGGCTGACAAATGGCCTCAGGACTTTAATAGTCTCATAAAGAAGCTTTCACCATGGATAGTAATCCTGATATCCGGTGGTGGTTGGCGACTCCCTGAAGGAAGAATAGAATATGAGACCCAGGGACTCCACGAAGCTGCAGCAGAATTACATATCCCTGAACTGCCAGTAACCATACCCGGTATACCCGGCATAGAAAAAGATTTGCCTAGGATGCTTCGTACTGCATGGACTGAAAAAAAACCTTACTGGAAATTTGCCTATAAGGGCAATTGCCAGGATCTTTTTTTTCACACCACACTTAATAGAACACCAGAGTTCGTTCGGCATATTTGCCGAATAGCAGCTCGTTACGATTACACTAGCAATGATATTGGTTTCTATATTCAACCCCTAGAATATGGTCGTGCCTGCCACTTCGAAAGTAACTTCACCTATGATTCAAATAATCTTGCTGCTATAGATAAGGTTCGTAATCTTTTTGCTGAAGCTGTTGAAACTACTCTTGATATGGGTGCTTTCTACACAAGGCCTTATGGAATAGTATCCAATATGGTTTATGAACGTACCGCAAGCTATACAATAGCTCTGCGAAAACTGAAGCAGCTAATGGATCCCAATAATATTATGTCCCCCGGTAGATTATGTTTTTAGTGCCAAATGATTATATAGGGAGAAGTAATATTGAACATTGAAGAATATAAACATCAAGCGTCGACATGTGTACGGTGCAGCTTCTGTAAGTTTATCGATCTTAACTGGATTAAAAGCGATAAATTTTCTCGACAGTGCCCAATAAATACACGATACAAATTTAATCTCTACTCAGCCCACGGATTAATACATTCAGCGTTAGCTGAGCTGGATAGCAAGCTTGAATTCACCCCAAAACTGATGGATGCCTTATGGAAATGCAACCTTTGTGGTGGTTGTGACATGCGATGTAAGAGAAATCTCGATGTTGAGGTGTTGCAAGTAATTGAGACTCTGAGGCGGAGATGTGTCGAAAAAGGAAAGGGCCCGCTAGCTGAGCATAAAATAATAGCCGAAAATGTTAAAACCAGCCACAACATATACGGGGCTGACCAGAAAGGCCGACTAGCCTGGATATCGGGTGATATCAAACCATCAAAAAGTGCTGAGTTGCTTTTCTTCGTCGGTGATCCCATGTCTTTTCGACACACAGAATTAGCTAGGATAACCCTAAAACTGCTGAATAAGGCGAAGGTACAATGTATGGTATTGGATAATGAATGGAGTAGCGGCCATGAACTTTTTGCAACTGCCCAATTGGAATTAGCTAAAGAAATGGCTGAACACAATATAGAAGCTATTAAAAACTCAGGCGCAAAAACGGTTATTACTAGTGATGCGGAATGTTACAAGACTCTTAAGGTAGACTATCCAAAGATTATGGAGAAATCAACCGAAGATATGCCATACAAAATTCTTCATATTACCGAATATTTTGACCAGCTGATTAAAGATGGTAAGTTCAAATTCACAAAAGGTGTTCCGATGAAGGTGACCTATCATGATCCCTGTAATTTGGGAAGACTTGCTGAGCCCTGGTTTCACTGGGTACCGAATTATAAACCACCTAATATCGCCGTAGGTAAGACATGGAGACGAGGTGACAAGGGTGTGTATGATCCTCCGAGGAATATACTTAAGGAAATCTCAGGAATAGAGCTTGTTGAGGTAGAAAGAGCTAAAGATAATGCTTGGTGCTGCGGGTACGGTGGTGGAGTAGGAATAGCATTTCCAGATTTTGCCAGATGGGTCACCAGCAAAAGAATTGACGAGGTCCTCGCAACAGGAGCTGAGGCGGTTGTAAGTTGTTGTCCTCATTGCAAGAGCATGTTTGGCACAGCCGCAAAAAAAATGGAAACAGCCTTAAAAGTGTATGATATTACCGAGATAATGCTTCAGGCAGCTTAATAGACGAAAGGAGATGGCGATGAGCCTGTCAAAAGAGATTTACCAAACGTTAGAATCTATTGTTGGGCCTGAATGGGTGAGCGATGATCCTGCAATATGCGAAGCAGACCGATTTTGCAACTCTGTTGCTATACCAGTGGCACCATATAGGCCAGCATGCAGTATAGAACCAGCCAATAGTGAAGAGGTACAGGCAATTGTTAAAGTAGCAAATAGATATAGAGTGCCCTTCATTGCCACAAGTACTTTCTACGCACCAGAAACTCATGCTAGAAGAGAAAACTCGATTCTAATAGATTTGAAAAGAATGGACAAACTGGAGATAGATGAAGAAAACCTATATGCCGTAGTTGAACCGGGCGTTTGTTTCTCAGTTCTTCAAGCTGAGCTATTGAAGAAAAACCTTTTTACATTTGTACCCGGCTGTGGCGGCAATGCTTCGGTATTAGCGAATACAATTAATATGGGTGATGCACCACTTGGATGGAGACATGGATTGGGCTATCAGAGAATATTAGCTGCTGAGTGGGTTCTCCCAGACGGAGAGATGCTACAGTTAGGTTCTCGGTCCTTATCTCAAAACTTTTTCTGGGGCGAAGGTCCTGGTCCCGACCTCCGTGGTCTATTGAGAGGAAGCAGGGGCCAGAGGTCGCGGCTCGGCATAGTGACTAAGTTAGGTGTAAAAGTATTTCCGTTTATCTCCGAGAAACTCGAGCCGCAAGGATGGGCATATCATACTTCAATGAAATTGCCGGATAACAGACTCAAGTGGTACAACATTATGTTCTCTAAGAAAGAGGATGCTGTTAACGCAATTTGTGAGCTCGGCAAATGTGAAATAGGGTTAATTGTCATGACAGTGCCACCACTTTTTAGGGGCATTGCAAGAAGTCGAGGTGTTGGTTGCGGTGGATTCTGGGAATACTGGCTTGAAGCCGGGCCCAAATTAGATCCAAATCAGGAAGTTCTCAGGGTTCTCCTTTATGGAATAGGCTCCAGTAAGCGATTAGGCTATGAGGAAGAAGTACTGCTTGATATCTGTAAGGCATATAATGGACAGGCGCGACCTGCACGAGGTATTGATGAGACGAATTTTATGGCCGCAGATGCCATTTGTGCCGCGGTTGTCGGCGGTCGATTTACTTCTGAGGTGGCTTATGAATCCATGAACCTTGCGCAGAAATACAGCGTCATTATTAATGAGGTAACAAATAGGCATAAACCCCCAATATTAGAAGATTACGGGACAACCAATTGGATTTGCCCATATGAATTAGGTTATGTGGTCAAGTTAGAATGTCTGAGAGTAGCATCAGCAGAAGATGGTCAAGCACTAATGGAATTTGTGGAAGATGCTTTCAATACTTGCCTTAAGGTAGGTGCCTTCACTCTACACCCCGAGCCCGATTTATTTGGTCCAGTTTGGGAAAACTATCATGTGAAAGAAAGAAGAATTAGGCAAGCTTTTGATCCAAATAATGTTTCATTCCCTGAATAGGGGAAAATTACATTAGATTATTATACTCTCACTTTATGGAGGTTACGTGATACCGAAAAAAAACAATCCAAAACGAGAAACTGTAGGAGAAAAAAGCATAGTAAAAGGGCTCGGTTTTTGCTCGGTTATGTCAGATTCAAATGTATCTGTCGTTGATGTTAAAAACGGAAAGATCGTCAGGATCAGACCCTTACACTATGACTGGAAGTACAATGATTTAAAGCCATGGCAGATGGAAGCACGTGGTCAGTTATTTAAGGCAACGACGAAGTCTTTAATACCTCCTTTTGCTTTAGCATACAAGAAGCGAGCTATTTCACCCAACAGGATACTCTATCCACTAAAGAGAGTGGATTGGAACCCCAATGGAGAAAGAAATCCACAGAATAGAGGTAATGCTCATTATGTCAGAATTACTTGGGATGAAGCGCTGGACATAATCGTCGGAGAAATAAGGAGGATTATTAAAACCTATGGACCTGAGGCAATCCTTGCCCAGTCAGATGGTCACGGCGAAACAAAAACTATTCACGCACCTCATGGTTGCCAGAGACCTCTTCTTATGCTTCTCGGTGGGTATACAATGCAGCTTCGGAATACGGATAGCTGGGAGGGATGGTATTGGGGAGCTAAACATATGTGGGGATGTGAACCACTCGGGCAAATGTCTCCATCAACAAATACATTTCCAGATGCGGCTGAAAACACGGAGCTCATGTTGTTTTGGGGTTGTGATCCAGAAACTACGACGTGGGGCTGGCAAGGACAATTGTCCAGCAAATTGTGCTATTGGTTTACGGATCTGGGGATAAAACAAATATATATATGTCCTGACTTAAATTATGGGGCCGCGGTTCATGCGGATAAGTGGATTCCTATTTTACCAAATACCGATACCGCTATGCGCCTGGCAATAGCTTACCAGTGGATTGTCGAAGGCACTTATGACAAAGACTATCTAGCCACGCACTCCTTCGGTTTCGATAAATTTGAAGCTTATGTATTAGGCAAAGAAGATGGAATACCGAAAACTCCTAAGTGGGCCTCAGAAAAAACCGGAGTTCCATCTCGTATTATTAAAGTATTGGCCAGAGAATGGGCAAGGAAAAGTACCTCAATTATGCACTCAAACGGAGGTCCCGCCATCAGAGGACCTTACGCAACTGAAGCGGCCAGGTTGGAGGTCTGCCTGCTGGCCATGCAGGGACTGGGCAAACCTGGAGTACACCAGATTAAATTTATCGAATGGGGTCTTTTCAGCGAGCCATGGCAATATCCTTTACCCGCGGGGGTAGAGCTTCCAGATGTATTTGCTGCTTGTCCTGGGCAGCGATCAGCCTTAGCCGCAGAGATGAAAGGCTTGATTACGCTGGATGAAATAAGAGACCAGAGTATACCTAAACAACATATACCCAAAACTCACATTCATGATGCTATTCTCGACCCGCCTTTGAAGTGGTATGGCCATGGTGATGCGGGTCAACCAGTGACAGACCAGTTTATTGAATACAAATATCCGGCAGATGGATGTTCTGAAATACACATGATCTGGACCGATACGCCATGTCTAATGACGTGCTGGAATGATAGTAATAGTACTGCGAAGGCATACCAAAACTCCAAAATCGAGTTCATTCTCGCCCAGCATCCATGGATGGAAAATGACTGCCTTTTCGCCGATATCATTCTACCTTCCAATACTAAATTTGAAACTCCGAGTGACATTTCAACCGATGTTTTTAGCGGCCAATTTCATAGTATCGTCCTTGAAGAACAATGCATAAAACCTGTGGGTGAGTCCATGAGTGATTATGAGATTGTATGCAAAATAGCTGAGCGTATGGGCTTACTGAAGGAATACACCAAGGGTAAATCAAATGAAGAATGGATTCGATTTGGCTATAAGACTTCTGGTGTGGCACATATGGTAAGCTGGGATGAACTTGAGGATAAGAAATACTGGGTAGTACCTGTGAATCCTACATGGGAAAAAAATAAGCCAGGATTGAGAGCCTTTTTTGAAGATCCTGCGAATAATCCTCTAACAACACCTTCAGGGAAAATTGAGTTCTATTCTCAAAATTTAGCCAAGTACTTTCCTAATGATATCGAAAGGCCACCCGTGCCACATTGGATTGAAAAGGGTGAGAGTCACGATGAGAGCATATCCAGCGAAAGAGCCAAACACTATCCCTTGCTTTTAATGTCAAATCACGGACGCTGGAGGTTGCATGCTCAACTTGATGATATCACCTGGTTCAGAGAAATCGAAACCTGCAAAGTAAGAGGGGATGACGGTTACCTCTACGAACCTGCGTGGATTCATCCCAAAACTGCAGAAGAGAGAGGTATTAAGAACGGTAATATCGTTAAGGTTCTTAACGAGAGAGGAACTGTCCTTTGTGGGGCTTATGTAACAGAAAGAATTATGCCAGGTGTTGTCTACGTAGACCATGGCGCCAGATATGATCCAGTAGTTATAGGAGAACTTGATAGGGGTGGCGCAATAAACACTATTACTCCGCACAATTGTACCTCGAAGAATACAGTTGGTATGGCTATCAGTGGTTTTCTCGTCGAGGTTGAACGGGCTGACCTCGATGAATTGAGAAGGAAATATCCAGAAGCATTTAATAGACCATACGATCAGGTATCTGGTCTGAAATTTGAGAGAGTATTAGTTCGAGGTAAAGGCTAATCACAAAGACTATGATCGTCGACATCACCCGGTGCAATGGTTGCCATAACTGCCCAATTGTTTATGAGTACGAGTGTATACTTGATGAAGGGAGCCAATAGTAATGCCAAAATATAGACCTAAAAAGAACACCAGAGAGAAAAAATCATGTCTGAAGGGTATTGGCTTTATAGCTTCCGGTAGCGGTGATGCCAATACCTCTGTGATCGATATAAAAAACGGCAGGATAGTCAGGATCAGGCCACTACATTTTGATTGGAAATACGACAAGAAGGAATTCAATCCCTGGAAGATGGAGGTACGAGGACAGAGCTTTGAACCGAAGATGAAATCACTGATACCTCCCTACAGTTTGTCATATAAAAAGAGAGTTTACTCTCCTAACCGCATCCTTTATCCCTTAAAAAGAGTTGATTGGAATCCACATGGCGATAGAAACACAACGAGCAGAGGTAAGAGCGGCTATGTCAGAATTTCCTGGGATGAGGCTCTAGAAATAATTGTGAGCGAGCTCAAGCGAGTGAAAGAAAAGTATGGTCCAACAGCCATACTTTCCCAGTCTGATGGACATGGGGAAACAAAGGTTGTGCATGGCCCACACGGCTGTGCCAATAAACTGCTTAGTCTGCTTGGTGGTTATACGATACAGACCAGGAATCCAGATAGCTGGGAGGGATGGTACTGGGGTGCCAAGCACGTCTGGGGATGTGAGCCGGTAGGGCAAATGGAGCCAACGATTAATGCGATGCCTGATATTGCTGAGAATAGCGAGCTTCTGTTGTTCTGGGGATGTGATGCGGAAGCTACACCCTGGGGTTTTGACGGACAAATGGCCAGTCGCTTGTGCTACTGGTTTACTGAACTTGGAATAAAATCGATTTACATTTGCCCGGATGTAAACTACGCTGCTGCAGTTCACGCTGATAAGTGGATCCCGATAAGACCAGGCACTGACGCTGCATTACAGTTGGCTATTGCATATGTCTGGATTACTCAAGGAACCTATGATAAGAAGTATATAGCTACTCATTCGGTTGGATTCGATAAATTCGAAGAATACGTGTTAGGTAAAGAAGATAAGATTGCCAAGACACCCAAATGGGCTGAAGAGAAAACGGGTATCCCTTCTAGAATAATTAAGGCGCTGGCAAGAGAGTGGGCCTCAAAGCCGACTTCGATAGCACATGGTAACGGTGGCCCCGCCATCCGAGTGGCATATGCAACTGAAAACGGCAGGCTTGAGATTTTGTTGTTAGCAATGCAGGGATTAGGGAAGCCTGGTGTTCACCAGGTCAAAATGCTGGAATGGGGACGGAGGAATGAAAAGATAACTGAACCCATGCCCCTGAGCAAGATACTTCCCAAAGTGTCATCGTCTTATAGGGGAGCTTTGTTTGCTGTAGGCCCGAGACAGAAAGGAGAGGCTGCCATATCGGAAAATCTGGCCGAGCTTCCCACCCAAATCATTCCCAAAGATCTCATTCATGACGCATTGTTGAATCCGCCGATCAGCTGGTACGGAACCACCCTCTCCCGTTCTCCTGTGGAAGACCAGTTTATAAAGTATACGTATCCAGACAAGGGCTGCTCTGAGATACACATGATATGGACTGATTCACCTTGCTGGATAACCTGTTGGAATGATAGCAATTCCTACATCAAAGCACTGAGAAGTCCGAAAATAGAATTTATTTTAGCGCAACATCCATGGCTAGAAAATGACTGCCTTTTTGCAGATATCATTCTACCGGCAAGCACCAAATTCGAACAAGAGGATATCCAGTCAGACATCATGGGCGGGCAGGTTCGTCTAATTTTCAAGGAAAGGAAATGTGTTGAACCGATAGGGGAATCCAGGAGTGACTATGAGATAGTCTGTATGATAGCTGAAAAATTGGGTTTGCTAAAAGAATATACCGGAGGAATAACTGTTGAACAATTAATAAGGAGCAGTTACGAAAATTCCGGCATAAAGCCTATGATTTCATATGAAGAGTTTGATGAGAAAGAATACTTTGTCATTCCGACCGATGCCGATTGGAAAAAATACCCCGCAGGATTGAGTAAATTCTATGAAGACCCAGAAAACAACCCCTTAACAACGCCAAGTGGTAAGATAGAATTTTATTCCGAGAGATTAGCCAGCCATTTCCCTGGTGATAAAGAAAGACCGCCAGTTCCACACTGGATTGAAAAGGGGGAGAGTCATGATGAAAGAATTACCAGTGAAAGAGCAAAACAATATCCCCTGTTGGTTGTTTCTAACCACCCGAGGTGGAGAGTCCATGCTAATCATGATGATCTGAACTGGGTAAGAGAAATTCCGACATGCAAAGTTACGGGACCTGACGGATACAAATATGAGCCACTCTGGATCAACCCGGCAGATGCTGCATCGAGAGGTATCAACAATGGCGATGTTGTTAAAGTATACAATGAAAGAGGAGCTGTTCTCGGTGGCGCATATGTAACAGAAAGAATAATGGCTGGAGCTGTATACATAGACCATGGAGCAAGGTATGATCCAATAGTCCCAGGAGAGCTTGATAGAGGTGGCGCAATTAACACAATAACACCACATAACACGACCTCTAAGAATGCAACAGGGATGGTCGTCAGTGGTTTTCTCGTCGAGGTTGAACAGGCTGATCTCGACGAATTGAGAAGGAAATATCCAGAAGTTTTTACAAGAGAGTATGACAAAGCCTCTGGGCTGAAATTTGAGCGAGTATTGGCTAAAGGAAAAAATGATGGATAAGAGTAACAACGTAAGCAAAGAAAAAAGAAAAAAGCTGTTAAGGACAGCCAGAGAATACAGGGATAGCCTGCAAAAATTGAATTTGACTGTCTACTTATTGGGAGAAAAAGTTGATAGCTGGATAGACAATCCCATCATAAAACCCTCTATGAATGCGGTAGCTATGACCTATAAGCTGGCAAACGATCCTAAAACTGAGGATTTGGCAACTACGAAATCAATGCTTACAGGCAAACCAGTGAACAGGTTTAACTCTCTTTTCATGAGCCCGGATGATATGGTGAACAAGATAAAATTACAGAGAGTGCTGGGACAAAGGACGGCTTGTTGTTTCCAGAGATGCGTTGGCATGGACGCTATCAATGCTACATTTAGTACTACGTATGAAATTGATGAGAAATATGGCACCCAGTACCATCAGAGGTTTAGAAAGTGGCTTCAATACATACAGGAGAATGATTTCTGTGTTGCTGGAGCTATGACTGATGTTAAAGGAAACAGGGGTTTAGCACCAAGCCAGCAGGCAGACCCGGATATGTTTGTTCATGTTGTTGAGAAAAGAGATGATGGGATTATTATTCGAGGGAGCAAAGCAAACATAACAGGGACAGTAAATTCGCATGAAATGCTGCTGATGCCTACCTTGAGAATGAGAGAGGAGGATAAAGACTATTCAGTATCCTGCGCTATTCCTACTGATGCCAAAGGAGTAATTCATATCTACGGCAGACAATCCTGCGATACTCGCAAGTTAGAGAAGGGTGATATTGACGTGGGTAACTACAACTTTGGTGGTCATGAGACATTAACTATTCTTGACAACGTCTTTGTGCCCTGGGACCATGTGTTTATGTGTGGAGAGTACGATTTCAGCATCATGCTGGTGGAACGCTTTGCCGCTTATCATCGACAAAGCTATGGCGGCTGCAAACCTGGCATTGCCGATGTTCTGATTGGAGCCGCGGCATCAATGGCTGATTACAATGGTGTCAGAAAAGCTGCTCATATCAGAGAGAAAATCGGGGAAATGATTCATCTTGCCGAAACAATACATGCCTGTGGATTAGCCTGTGCCCACCAGGGATGGAAAACGAAATCGGGTAACTACCAGGCTCATGTGCTCCTGGCAAATATTTGCAAGCACAATACCACCAGGTTCCCCTATGAGATCACCAGGCTCGCTGAAGATATAGCCGGCGGACTGTTAGTAACAACCCCATCTGAGGGTGATTTTAAAAATCCAGAGATAGGAAAATACCTGGACAAATACCTGAAGGGAGATGCTCAATACTCCACGGAAGAACGCTATCGTATGTTAACGCTCATTCATGCGATGTGTTTCGGTGTGGTAGCTCCCAGCTACCGAACAGAGTCGATGCATGGCGCTGGTTCTCCCCAGGCACAGAAAATCATGATGGAGCGTGAGACTGATATGGAGACAAAACAAAAGCTTGCGCGTAGCATCGCCGGGATAGATCCCAGAGAAGATGTATTTGAATAGTCGTTGAAAGGAGGTAGGTATAATGCCTTACTTTTTTAGTCCGAAAATATTATATGGAAAGGGTATGTTGAAGAGGCTGGGAAGTGAAATAGCAGGTCATGGAAATAAAGCAATCATCATTACTGACAAAATTATGGCAAAGACGAGCGACCAGCTTGTCGAGACTATCAAAACTGCCGGGTACGAGGTCAAGATATGGGATGGCGCCGAGCCAGACCCCTCTGTCGAGGTAGCACAAGCTGCCAACAAGGCACTTATCGCGTTTGAACCACAGTTAGTAGTTGGCTACGGTGGAGGTTCAGCCATTGATACAGCAAAAGCGGCATGGGTGCTTTATGAAAACCCCGAGGTAGCTGCTGCTGAAGGAGGCATAGCAGCAGTTAATATTAAAACCAAGTTGAACTGGCGCAAGAAAGCTCTGTTTATCACCGTCCCTACTACCAGCGGCACCGGTTCAGATGTAACCTGGGCAATTGTGCTTACTGATAACATAAACCACAGAAAGATAGGATTTGCAAATAATGAAATCGTGCCTGATATTGCACTTTTGGTTCCAGAGTTTACCAGTGGAATGCCCAGGTCATTAACCGCTAGCACTGGAATGGATGTTCTGGGACATGCCATTGACGGGTATACGGCTCGACAGCAAAATGATTTCAGTGATGGTCTCTGTTTACAAGCGGCGAAGATGACCTTTGAGTGGCTTCCCAAAGCCTGTGCAGATGGAAATGACCTTGTAGCCAGGGAGAAAATGCAGAACGCAGCCACTATTGCCGGGTTAGGTTTCGGCAACAGCAACACATCACTTAGTCATGCATTGGGACATGCACTTGGAGCTACCTTTGGTATACCTCATGGACGAGCCATTGGAATAGCGCTCCCCTATTCTCTGGAATACATTTCCTCAAATCCTCCTATGCAAGGTGCTCCAGACCCTGTAGAGAGATTAAGTACCATTGCCAGGTTTATAGGAACCAATGCAGGAACTGCACCAGCATCAGTAAATAAGCTTATTGTGAAAATCCGAGATTTAGCAAAAGACATCGGTGAGCCACTAAGCTTAAAGGAAGCTGGGATACATGAGAGGCAGATGTTAGAGAAAATAGACCTTCTGGTAACCCTAGCCAGTAAGGATGTCAATATGTTCTCCAGTCCGTGTGAATGCAAGGATGAAAAATTGAAGCAGTTATTTAAGAATATGTGGGAAGGAAAGTAATCTATTTACACCCTGTTACTGAAAGAAAAAGGCTTTATAACTATATTAAATCCAATATAAGTTAATGATAAGAAGTATCAAAATAAACATTCTAGTAAATATATGCCTCAAAAATCCAAATTTCCTGGGCTAGTATTCTGGTTCTACCGAAAATATTATACTTGATAATCTGCAAGATTCTTCGGTTGAAATTAGTAATGTAAGGGATTGGGCATATGAGGTATTCTATTACATCATATTGAGGAGTACATTTATTAAAGAGGCGAGTCGATTATGGACTTATAACCACTCTGCCCTTGTGGCTGATGCGATAATACTGCAAATACAAAGTCCAGCGAAGACGATGAAAGCTATGCGAATGCTTTGCATGAAAGATGCGTAGTATTCAGGTGTAATTGCCGCGTTGCCAATATAGAGTGAAAACAAGAGTATAATAACGCTCATACTGAATGTTATGCCGATATTTCTGGTTGTGGCTTGTATTGCCGAGGCAACTCCATAATGCTTTCTCTCTACGGAGCTCATTATAGCGTTGGTATTCGGAGATGTAAAAAAGGCATATCCCAAACCGAGTAAAACGAGAGCAATTATAATGTTTATCAGTCCTTGATTCTCGGTGGCATGGAACAGCAATAAAATCCCGATGAGCACTACCACGATTGCAATCGACACATTTACTCGTGGTTGTATTCTATCAGAGATTCTGCCGGCTATCGGCGAAGAAATGGCCATGATAGCCGGAGTGATTAACAGGATAAATCCTGCCTCCTGGGAACTAAATCCTTTTATATATTGTAGGTAGAGGCTCATAATAAATGTTATGGCAAATGTGGCTGTATAGAAGAGAAAATGGGCAAAGCTGCTGAATGCAAACAGGCGATTTCTGGTGATGAGGCTAATATTGAATATAGGACTTTGACCTTTAATTCCCATGGAATAAATAATATTGCTGCTACGACACCAATTACGATTATCAATATACCCGATTGGTTTGGCAGTAATGGAAAACCATAGAGGAGACAAAACAACATTATTGATAGTAATATTGAACCGATAATATCAGCATGGAGGAAGGAGCGCTCTTGGAGCCGGTTTCTGTAGCTTTGCATGGGATTGATCGGACGGAGATCCATCCGGGAAATTTCGTATTTATATCCGGGGCTGGACCAATAGGGATCCTTATGCTGGAATTGGCTAGATTATCCGGTGCTGCCAAGATTATGGTCTCGGACCCGGTAGCCATTAAAAGGAAGTTGGCACAGGATCTCGGCGCTGATATAACCATCAATACTTTACAAGAAGATGTGGAACAAGCCAGTAATCGATTCACTAGTGGAAAAGGCTTTGATGTGGTGTTGGAAGCCAGCGGCAACCTGAAAGCTGTTAAGCAATCGTTATCTTTAGCTGGAAAGGGCGGCACTGTAGTCTGGGCGGCATCATATCCTTTTGAGGCTGAAGTAGCCATCAATCCTTTTTTTATGTTTGTTAAAGAACTGACGGTTCGGTCTGTTTTATTGTCTCCTTATTCATTCCCCAGAGCATTAAACATCTTGCCTAAGCTTAACCTGCGACCACTTATCTCCAATATTATTCTACTTCAACACATTGATAAAGCTTTTGCTCTCCACAAACAAGGTGACCAGATCAAAATATTAATTAAACCGTAACTCATTAAAAATATAGAATGGAGGTTAAAATGAATATTCTTGTCATCGGAGGCAGCGGCCTTTTCGGCCGCAAGACAGTATTTCATCTTCTTCAAGACGCAGAAATAGCGAATGTGGTTTCTATGGATATAACTCCCCCTAAAGAATGGTTTATGAAGTCAATTGAAAAGTATGTTTCGAAATTTCATTATATCCGTGGCGATGTCTCACAAATGGAAGATATTTTAAATGTTATGAAATCATTTTCGATTAACAAAGTAGTGAATTGGGCATTTTTACTGGGAGACGCGGTTAATATTAGCCCAAGGACTACCGTCAAGGTTAACGTCTTAGGTATGAGTAATACTTTTGAAGCAGCCAGAATAATGGGATTATCACGCGTTATTTATGCCAGTTCCGAGACTGTCTACGGTACCCAGGATGATTATGGAGATATAGAAGTAACCGAAGATGATCGCCTTTACCCCAGTCATTCCTATGCCTTATGCAAACGCTTTGCGGAACTTCAAGCTGACCTCTACACTCAACTCTATGGAATGAATTTCACTGGTCTGCGTCCGACCATCGGTTACGGTCACAGCGGTCAGGCACCTACAATTGTGAAATGGTTTTCCGATATAGTCTCCTTACCCGCTTTAGGCAAACCAGCCTCGTTTGAAATTGATGGTAGAGCCTTATTTTCTCTGGTCTATGCGGACGACCTGGCTAGATTCACTGCAACTCTTTTAAAAGCTCCATCCTCCCCACATCCCGTATATAATATCGGCGGACCTCCCTGCAGCCTTATCGATGTTGCCGTGCAAGTTCGTCGGTATCTCCCGGACGCCAAAATCGAATTTGGTAAGCAGCCCATGGTAGGGCAAGGGAAAGGCGCTCAGCTTCCCTGGAAAGTCAGCTGTGCCAGAGCAAAAGAGGATTTCGGATTTACTTTGATGCCATTAGAAAAAGCTGTTCTAATGCATATTAATGACGCCAGGCTGGAAGCAGGTTTAAAGCCGATAATCGGCTAGACACTGGCAGATAAACAATAGGTGCCAGGTTCATAGACTAGCGCCACTTGTTTCTTAAGATAAGATTAGAATTAACTAAGCGACAGCACGGTTCTTACAGGCAGCATAGGTATTGTTAAACATTTTCTCGATTCATGTTTTCTACCGTCAGCCTCCAGAGACTAAGGTCAAGGCAGGACGTGGGCATTCTAAACAGTTCCATAATATGACCTGCTTCCCGAAAATAAGTCCAGTATTAATGTTAGACTGGAGATCAAGTAAGCTTCCATAAGTGGTTATTTTCATTTATACTTGATCAAAAATGTATAAGCAAGATGAAACGCACAGCTGAAAATACAAATAAAAATATTACGCTGCTAATAGTCTGTTTAGTTAGTTTCACCACCGCCCTATTGAACCCGTGTGTGAATATAGCTTTACCTTCAATAGGAAGAGAGCTTGGCATACCGGCGGTAACACTAGGGTGGGTTAACAACGCATGGGTATTAGCGGTTGCCGCATTCTTGGTTCCGGCCGGGCGTTTAGCAGATATCTATGGCAGGAGAAAGCTATTTTTCTTCGGGATGGTGCTCTTTGCCGTATCTTCTTTTTTATGTGCTCTTGCCTATTCCAGTACTATAATTATCTCATTTCGAATAATTCAGGGGATCGCCTGTGGTATGACGATTAGCTCATCAGTACCCATTTTAACCTCTGCTTTCCCTGTAGAGGAAAGAGGGAGAGTTCTCGGCATATTTGTAGCAGCAGTGTATTTAGGGCTTTCTGTTGGGCCATTTTTGGGCGGCATTTTTACACAGAACTTTGGCTGGGAGAGTATTTTCTTTTTCAATGCGGGTCTCGGCCTGCTGGTAATTTTTCTAATGTTCTGGAAATTGAAAGGAGACCAGAGTGAGTGCAGGGCGGAAAAATTCGATCTTATAGGCTCAATTGCTTACATCCTTTTCCTTCTGCTGATATTGTATGGTTTCGCAGTTTTACCATCTATGACCGGAGTAGTCCCTTTGGTGCTGGGAATTCCCATTGCATTGTGGTTTATTTGGTGGGAATCCAAACAACATAATCCTCTTCTTGATTTAAGTCTTTTTAGGAAGAACTCAGTCTTTGTTTTCTCAAATCTGGCCACTCTAATTAACTATAGTGCTACCACCGCCATAATATTTCTTCTAAGTTTTTACCTGCAATATATTAAGGGGTTCTCACCGCAGGAGGCTGGCTTGATTTTACTAATTGAGCCAGCAGTCATGACCCTGTTTTCTCCATTTGTTGGAAGGTTTTCCGACCGGGTAAAACCACAACTATTAGCTTCGATAGGAATGTCCCTGAACCTGGTATCATTGGTACTACTCGCCTTTTTAAGCAATGATACCAGCCTGGGATTTATTGGAGTTAGTTTAGCTATTTTCGGCATGGGTATGGGTTTTTTTGTCTCTCCTAATACCAGTGCCGTTGTTGGCTCTGTGGACAAGAAGGTTTTAGGAACCGCATCAGGAGTGCAGGCCACGTCCAGGTATATTGGCATGGCGCTGAGCATGGCAATAGTGATGATTTCTTTCTCAATTTACTTCGGTAGCGCCCAAATAACTCCTGAATATTATCCATCTTTCTTGGCAAGCCTGCCAGTAATGTTTATAATCTTTGCCGTTTTTTGCTTCGGTGGTATATTTGCCCAGCTCAGAGGTGCTAAGACAACGAGAAAATAAAAGAGCTTCAATACGGGAATACCCGCAAATACCACGGCGATGGAATCGCCTATTTATTCGACAGGCATTTTAGTATCGAACCACCACTTTCGAGCAGGATGTTCTTTCCGGTGGTCTTTTAAGAAGCTATCAGCTTTGATTGCCACCAACCTAGCTATTAATGACCTTTCAATAGCATTGCGCACAAGGTTATGGTTCCAGGAGTTTGGCCGTGTCCAAGGACAAATTTTGACACATGTATTGCAGCCATGCCCTTTATTGTTACAAATGAAGAATTGACCGCAACTATCAGCATCCAGTTTCCAAGTATAGTATCCATTATACATTGTCTTGTCTCCTGTGGGGATAGCTTTGCTTGGACACATTTCAGCACATAATTCACAGCGCTTACAGAAATCCTGTAGATTAAAGTCGATAGGTTTATCATCGATTAAGGGTAAATCTGTGAGAACTGCAGCCGCTTTATAGCCTAAACCTAAAAAGGGATTGAGGATTATTCCAGCACGGCTAACTTCTCCAATTCCTGACCAAAGCAGTAACGGTGGTATTAAAACATCGTAGCTTTGCGCAGCTGGAAGATTGGGTTTGCTAGACATATGCTCGGCCACTGCAGAATATCCTAATCGGCGTATATAGTTAGCCATTGTCTGGCTTATCAAAGCCAGATGCTGGTACGGCACATAACTTAATGGTCCTCCTGACCAGTCACGTCCGTTGGATGCATACATAGTGTAGTAGTCCTTGCGCTTCACAATCATAATTGCATGCTTATAATTTAAATTTATTGGTTCACCCAGCGAATTCATACTATAGTAAGCAGTTGCAGGTACTTGGCCAATACCTACGATATCAGCCTGTAAATAATATCCCAATTGTCTTATATGGTGAGTCAGTAAACCAGGATTATCTGTTATCTCAGCTTTAACAGGATTAATATTATTTTGAATAGTCTTGCCAAGATGCGCCGTAAGTTCATTCAATGTAGTGGTTATAGGATCTTTAGCGGTGATGCTTAAAAACCGTTTCTGTACTTTTGGGCCATAAAGACCACGAGCAGCTTTTCCAAAGGGGCTTTCACCTGGATTTATCCGTTTAACCTGATCGGTGATACTATTTGTAGGCCTGTCAACCCTTTTCAAAAGATGTGTAGGGAATCGATCTAAGTTGCTTTCTTTTGAAAGTAATACATTATCAGTTCCTTCCATTTTCACCTTCTTACTAAATTATTTACATTAATTGGTTAAGTTGTTGACAATAGTCTGAAATATGCTAGAACGTTTCTCCAAAAATTTACAATAAACCTCAAACTAATTTACGTGAGTTACTGAAGTAGAATCTGCTTCTGAATTTTGGCTTAGTAGTTGGCTAGACTGATATAGAATATATAGACATTCATTTTAAGGTTTTCCATGGCCTGTAGAATTAAGTTGAGCAATAGTATAACTATTGAGGGCAAGTCACTGTGGGAAATAAAAAAGTAGGCGTAACCCATCTTAGGACAGCCTTTATTATTAGCGCTTAGCCCTTAGTTTTTTTGTTGCCTTCTGGTCAATTTCGAGAGTGTCGGGATTGAGTACTACTTTATAAATTTTCCTGGCTGCTTCCAACGACACTATTTCATTTTTCACATCCATTTTTACAGCCTCCGGATCACGTTCTTCCGGTGGACCTACACCAGCACCACCACCACTATGACACAGAAGTACATCGCCAGCCTTGATATCATGTACTAAATGAAGGTTGCCAAAAGGAATCCTCTCCTTTCCTCGCACGATGTAAATCTTATTGAAAGGAGTGGGCGAACCTCCCAGTTGTCCTTTGCTCTGGACACTCCAGCCGCTACAGGCACCACTGATGGTCACACAGTCAGCTCCCTCGTTGACACTTTCCAACCAGATACCAGGGGCACCACGCCACTTTCCTGCGCCTGGTGAATCGGTGAGAAATTCATATGTTTTCACGCGCCAGGGGAATCTCTCCATCTCTTCCTCGGCATCAGTTTTACTGACGACACCCATGGTGCCCAGTTCGCAACAACACTGGTAGCCATCATAGCCGTACACGGCACCCGCACCGCCAGTAGAGCCGAACGTAGTGCACACATACAGTTCATTGGTTCGCGGGTCGATACCAACGTACTGACCTGGACCGGCTAGCCTGCCATACGGGGCAATGGCACGTTCTGGCAGAGCCTGTGACAATGCTGAAAGAACACATTCGGTAATGAGAGCACCAGTTAGTCCGGGTGTGGCTGCAGTCAGTGCACCAGGTCTAGCATTTAACACCGTGCCTTCTCGAGCAATCACGTGAATAGGTTTCAGACTCCCTTCATTATGATAAGCACTCAGCTCAGTGCCCAGGAACATGAAAACAGTGCACATAGTAACACTCTGAGTAACAGAGTAAACGGCATTGACATAGCCTGGACGTTGTTCATCGCTTTCCGAGAAGTCGAAGGTGGCTTCATCACCTTTGATGGTTAGCTTACACCTGATGGTTACTGGTACGTCCAGCTCTTTGCCATCGTCATCCATCTTCGCCTCCGAGTAATAGGTCCCGTCTGGCCATTTGGCAACCTCTGCACGTACCGCTTTTTCAGTGCGACGTATCATTTCGTCTATGCAAGCGAAAACCGTCTTTTTGCCATACTTATCAAGTAGTTCTATCAGCCTTCGCTCCGCTAATGAGGTGCTGCCTATGAGAGACTGTATCTCCCTACGCATCATATCCGGCATGCGATTATTACTCAGAATCAGTTCCACTACATCATCCCTCATCTGGCCTCTTTCTACCACTTTCACCGGTGGGATGTTAAGGCCCTCAGCAATAGAATCGTTGGCCAGAAAATGGGTGCCTGCCCGAGCTCCTCCATTATCTGGAACATGGGTACCCATGCAGCTGAAAAATACCAGCTCCCCCTTATAGAATATCGGCCGTATGAATACCCAATCCGGCAGGTGTACTGCTCCCGCCTTAAAAGGATGGTTGGTCAGGAACTCATCTCCAGGGTAAATTTTATCACCGAATATCCTTTTCACTGCCTTGATGGGATAGGTACTGGATATCAATCGCGGGGGAAAACCTTCGGGAATGGCAATTACTTTTACATCTGCATCCCATATTCCGTAAGCCAGGTCATGGAGCGAGGTGGCCAGGACATTGGTAGCTGTCCTTTCCATGGTCTCACGCATATCGACGCAGACTCTCTGTAAATAGTGCCATATAGTGGCGATAGTAAGGGGATCAACCTGGATTTTCCGTTTTGATTGAGGCATACCTATTTCCTCCTCGTAATACTATAGTTATTGTACTCATCAACCTCACACTGATAACCAGGGGGAATGACCGCGGTAGTAGTCGGGACCTCGATTATTGCAGGTCCAACTATAGTATTTCCCGCTTTAAGTTTTTCACTATCATAGATGGGTGTCTCCACCTGTTTGTCGCTGAAGAGGCAAGTTCTCTTCCGCTTGAATGCCTTTGAAGGATCTTTCGTTCCTTTCGGTATTCTATGTAACTCAACTTTCTTTCCTGTTACCCTGGCTATCAATCGAAGATTTCGAATCTCAATCGGAACCCACGCCAAAGTAAACGTATAAAGCTCCCGGTGCTTGTCATGAAATTTCTTTGCCAGTTCTTCGAGATCCTTGGGAATAATCTCTCGTGGTGGCAGTTCTACCTCAACCTCATGGTATTGACCTTCATAGCGTAGGTCAGCAGATTGAGTAATCAACAACTTTTCCGAGGATTCGTTAAATGCTTTCAGCTCAGCCTGGGCTTCCTTAAGCATTTCTTTGTACAATGAGTTGATCTTTGCCGGCTTTGCTTTGCTGAGCTGACAAATGTATGATCGTAAATAGTCACGGCCAATGTCGAGCGTAAACATGCTCCAGGCACAAAAAGAAGAGGCATAGTTCGGCACAATCACCTTCTTGCAACCCAGCAGCTCTGCCCAGAATGCTCCGCACATCGGACCTCCCCCACCACAAGCTACCAGGCTGAAATCTCTGATATCATAGCCCTTCCTTGTTGAGATACGCGTTATCTCATCTGCCATATTAGCGTTAACTGTACTGAATATAGCCTGGGCAGCTTTCTCAATCGAAGTATGCAGACGAGTAGCTATCTTTTTTACCGCTTTCCGCGCCAATTCTTTGTTGAGAGGAACCTTTCCTCCACAGAAAAAATCGGTTGGCAGATAGCCTAACACCACCGCTGCATCGGTAACTGTTGGCTCTGTGCCACCTTTGCCATAACAAACTGGCCCAGGGTCAGCTGCTGCACTTTGCGGTCCTACTCTGAGCAGACCAAGAGAATCAAACCAGGCAATACTGCCACCTCCAGCACCAATACTGCTGACATCCGCTACCTTGATGCCGATTTTGTCATCGTTAAACCATCTACCAGCTTTGAGGATTACTTCACCATTCTTGACTAAAGCCGCATCCAGCGTGGTCCCACCCATGTCTGCCGTAACCACGTTGGGTTCGTTGATACGCTTTCCTAAATAGGCTCCACCAGGAGGTGCTGCCGCTGGACCGGAACCAAACAAGTACACGGGCTTTTTGGCTATTGCAGAAATGGACTGCGTAAATTGATTTGCCTGCATTATCAGCAGTTGCCCTTGAAAACCGGCTTTCCTCAATCTCCCCTCAAGGCTCGCCATATATTTTGATACCACAGGACCAACACAGGCACTGATAACACAGGTGCTTTCTCGCTCATATTCTCCCATTTTAGGAAGAATATCACTCGAGTAAGTAATAAAAACCCCTTTTAGTTCTTGTTCACAGACTTGAGCAGCTTTTTTCTCATTTTCGGGATTGGCATACGAGTTGATAAAACAGATGGCAACCGCCTCGATTTGTTCCTTCTTTAGCTTTTCGATTACCTCTTTGAGTTCGCGGACATCAATAGGTTTCGTTACCTCTCCTGTATATCTGGTTTCCTCATCAACAGTAAATCTGAGGTAGCGTGGTATTATCGGCTCGTATGGGGGAATATAGGCTTCATACATAGAATGAGTTTCGATTTTCAACGCACGGCGCATCTCGATGATATCCCTGAATCCCCTGGTAGTAATCATCGCTGTTTTTGCCACATTTCTGGTGACTAGGGCATTTGTGGCTACGGTCGTACCATGGACTATTAATTCGATCTTCTCCATGAACTTAGTAAAGGGTAGTCCATAAGCAACTGCCGCTTCCTTTAATGTGCTCATGACACCCATAGAGAAGTCATGTGGAGTGGTGGGAACTTTATGCTCCGAAATCTTTCCTGTTGCGTCAATTATTATCGAATCGGTGAAAGTCCCACCTATATCCACGCAAACTTTGTACATTTCTGTTGCTCCTTTTCATTACTCCATTTTAAAGAAGTACGACGTAGTTGCTTTAATGCAACGATGGTACGGCTTATTTTGAAAATTGATTCACTCTTGCACTAGGTCAATCTTTAACCTTTAATATTGAATAATCTCATAGCGTTTTCACCCAGGATGAGTGCCTTATCTTTTTTGCTGATATCGAGACTTTGTATATGATCTACTCCATACAATAACCACTCTTTTCTGAGAGGATAAGAAGTCCCAAAGAGAACATGCTCGGCTCCCAATTCTTTAACAGCACACTCTATCTGTGCTTTGGACCATGTTGGGGCATGGGTAAGGTCGCTGTAAATATTCTTCTTCAGGTATCCTTCGACCTTATTGGAGGCCGTCGGATCGAAACGCTCCATATCGCTCGCCACCCTCGATTTCTTGGGTGTAATGAGGGTTGTATATGCAAAGAGGCCTCCAGCCATCATGGTATGGATAAATTTAAGGTTGGGTAACTCATCAAGCATCCCACTGTACATTATCCTTCCCACACTGGTCATCTGGTCTATACACCTTCCGAACAAACGGCGCAGATTGACATAGTCAATGACATGACCATAATCTACAGGCAGAGCGGTATGGTGAACAATGATCGGTACATTAAATTGATTTATTTTCTTAAAGAAAGGCCTGAACTCTTCGGAATCAAGGTAAAGCGTGCCGTAATGCGCTTCAACCTGCACCCCGACACAACCAAGCTCATTGATACAGCGGTCTAGCTCGGCAAGACAATCTTCGTCGCCCCATGGAGGTACAATAGCCACACCCAATAGCCGGTCAGGGTGCTCCCTTACAGATTTCGCCATAGCATCATTGACTTTCCTGCATATCTCCAGAGTTGCCCACTCTGGCCAGATGCACCATCTCAGGATGCCCTTATCGATTTTACACTCATCCATCGCCCGTATACGGTCCTCGGGGTCTGCAGATTCAATAGGAAACTCAAGGTTAGGATATCCTTTTGGGCGCGCCAGTTTAATCTGCTTCTTGTACGTTCCAGGCAGGTCAATAACCTGCAAATGCTCACCATAGGCACGAGGAATTGCCCTCAGGCACTCTTTGAAAAAGGATCTATCAGAATAGAAAAAGTCAGGGTACCAGTGCAAATTAACATCGACAATCATAAAAAACCTCCTTGTATATTTATTTTATATAGCTTGTTTGACTTACAAGCTATATATTACCGTGTAGATGTTGAGGTTAGCGTTCTTCCTCCTTGAGGAAAAGCATCCCAACACAACCCTGGGAGTCCTCTGCCGCCGCCTGTTGAATCACATCTATTCAATTGTTAAGGAGCAAAGGCCTTATCAGCCTAAAACTCAACTATGACCCTATTGATTTTCTATAGTAGGTCTCTCTATAACAACTCCTCTAATTATAAGATTTTTTAATTATACCTAATCCATTTTTGGTTCTCTGATGCTTATATCACCTCCAGAGAGATAAGTACCTACAATATTTCCCCGTGTAATTGGTAGTAGTAGGTATGAAGAATGCTCGGCATCGTGGTAAATAGTTACTCTGTTCGATAGTTGGCTAGAAAGATGTCCTTCGTGAAGAGACTCAATACCGGTCTTTGGAGGTTCTTGGATTGAACCACTGATTTTCAAGCAGATTCGATGACCTACTTTAAATAAATGTCCCGTAGGCATGATCTCAATCGGAAACTGATAAATTTCTCCCGGTATAAGGGGCTGTGGGTTACTGTGAGTATGAAACGGTTGCCACGGTTTGGATCGCTCCAGATCAATTTCTCGATGCGAGCCTTTAAGATAACCTCTGGTTAGCAAAACCTTATTTCCCTGTGGGTCTATATCCCATAGGCTGACGAAGAAATAGATTTCATTACCGCGTGATGAAGCAAAAAGGTTAAGCGCTATCGGTCCGACAACCTCTGTATTTTCTACCAGTTCAGGAGAGCAATACTCGAGGTATTCACGTTTGTCAGGGGCATCCCAGTAGGTAGAGCTAGGAGCATCAGGCCAAGGCTCTATCTCACATAAAATGCCGCCTTTATGAAGGTTAAACGGAATCCATCTTGTGCCTGGCACTGGCCAATTATCGACCATTTTCCAATCATTAAGGCCGGTAATAAAGATTTTAACCGCTGGCTCGTTCATGATACCGGTGTCTATTTTTTTAAGCCAATAATCATACCAGCGCAATATTTCCCACTGATACTGATACATCGGACGATCAAGATATATCGGAGGCCCGATCACCAATTTTTTAGGGACATTCAGATTAGCCCAGCTCCGGAGTGTCCCTGGCAGGTGCAATGTGTACATGTCCCAGCTACAGCCGAGATAGGCAGGTATTTTGATTCTGTCATATTCCGTTAAATTACGCTCTTCCCAGTAATCGCTGTAGGTAGGATGAAGAAGAAGATCAACTTTTCCCATATTTTCAGGCAGGTCGGGGTTTAGTAAGCTAGCGACAAACCCGGGATCAGAACTTATATCTTTGTCTGCCAGTGTGCGCGATATCGCTTTCCTAAATTCTTCTTCCCCCATTTCTTCTCTACTGACACTTGCTGCCGTATGAAGGTTAAGGGCACCAGTGGAAAAAAATACATTGGTAAATGTCGATGTCACAATGCCACCATGATACCATGCATCCCGATACTGGTCTGTAGCTGCATAGAATGGACAGATTGCCTTGAGATGAGGCGGATTTAACACTGCGGCGTGCTGTTGGCTTATGGCATAATATGATGTGCCCAGCATACCCACGTTTCCGCTGCACCAGGGTTGTTTCGCTGCCCATTCCACGATATCATATATATCCCTCATCTCTCTACGATCCATGAATCGATAAGCGCCCCCTGACTTGCCGGTACCCCTACAACTGGCTACTATATGCACATAGCCTCTTCTTACAAAAAAATCCGTCGGCCCTGCCTCCAGTATGCCATCACCTGACCCACGAACCATGCTCGTAGACATTCCCCGAGGCCAGATACGAGCTGTCTGAAGTTCTTTCGAATATGGCGCAATACTCAGTAATACCGGGAACTTTTCATCACTTTTAGGTCGGAACACATCACAATCAATAACAACACCGTCGCTTACAGGTATTGAAATATTACGTTCATTTGTGACGCTGTATTGTCTTTTAGAGAGTTTGCCTGTTCCTATTATGGCATCCATCAGTAATACCCCCCAATTTAAATTTTAGACAACCGTACTTTGCTTATGGTGCTATATTTGCGCCTAGCTATCATACTACTCTGCTTTACCGATTTCAACGGGATGTTACTTCCTAGTAATGCATTGACAATATAAAAACCTTGTTATAATATAGCGCTTGTTAATTCCTTGTTAGGCAATGTTTTGTATATACGTTTCTGCGATATGCAATTAGGTTAGTTCCCATTGACGCGTCGGTACGGTAGTTTTTTGTGATATCAGAATGATTATTAGTTACTTGAACAAGGAGGTGGTGTCTATGAATGTCGCATAAAGAGACTCAAAAATGTCCTATCTAAATAATGAAATGGTTAAAAAAGGGGGACAAGTAATGAGAAGTCGTTTTCTTATTTCATTTACAGTTTTGCTAGCTATTCTTGTGATCCTTTGTGGTTGTGCAGCACCAGCACCAGCACCAACTCCAGCTCCTACTCCTGCCCCAGCGCCTCCAACCAAGGCTGTAGAACTTAAATGGGCAATGCAACAGGCGCCGATGAGTAACCAGATCTTAAAATGGGCTAATCCTTTGGCAGAAGAAATCGGCAAGAAGTCTAATGGGAGGCTGAAGGTAACTGTCTACCCTGCCGAGGCTTTAGGTAAGGGGGCTGAACACTGGAATATGCTTACTAATCGCGTCTGCGACATTACCAATTTACATCCTGCAGCCTATGGTAAAAATTGCCCGCTCTGTGCCTTTATTACCGTACCACTTGGTCTCGATATACGAATGAAAAATAAAGAGGGCAAATATATTGTCGATTTCATCGGTGAAAAATATATTAGCCCGACACTTCCTTTTAAATCACTAGCTTATTACCAATATGGCATGAACGAGTTTATTATGGGCAAAAAACAGATAAAGACAGTAGAGGATTGTAGAGGGATAATACTAGGCTACACGTCAGGTAGGCCTTATCAACTCTTTCTACAGAAGCTCGGAATGGCTCCTGAACAGATTGGCTTGCCTGATACCTATATTGCCATAGATAAAGGGACAATAGATGGTTATTGGGCAGGCTCCAGCATCATCGAGTCTTTTGGCCTGGGTTCGGTGATAAAAAATATTACTACGGACGTGAATGTCAGTACCTCACTTGATTTTCTTGCTATGAACAATGATACCTGGAAAAGCCTGTCGCCTGAAGACCAGAAAGTTATTAATGACGTCTCTATCCTCGCGAGGGAGATGTGGTATGACATACAAATTGATCAGAATAAAGTTGGCAGACAGCTGGCGGTAGAGAAAGGTGGTGCCAAAGTCTATAATCTTCCCCCCGCTGAGAGGGATCGATTTATAAGTATTGCAAGTGATGTAGCTGATGACTGGGCAAAGGAATTGGATGGACGCGGGTTGCCGGGAACGAGCCTTATTAAAGATTTGCGTCAACAGTTGGCTGAAGTCAAAAAGTAACTCGGTTTAGAGCAACTGTAATTACAGATTCAGCTTCTTCAGCTGAATCTGTAATTAGCTGGGAAGCTATCAGATAAGTATAGTGCGTCTTTGTGATGTCGCCTCATCACGGAAGGAGCAAGGTATTGATTAGGTTTAATAGGTTACTCGACATTGCCACAAAAGTCATACACCGCATATCAACGTATCTGATATGGATTGGAGTTGCTCTAATAAGTGTAATAATACTGCTTGTTGTCGGCAATGTTATCGGACGCTATGGATTTCGCCATCCTGTTTTAGGGCATGTAGAAGCGGTGCAGCTTCTTTCAGTCGCGCTGGTTTTCTTTATCATGGCCTATACTGAGTATAAAAATGGCCACATTAAGGTAAATGTCGTAACTCGTCTTCTGTCAAGGCGTGTTCAGACCATACTAGGACTGATTACATGTCTGATTACCACGACGTTTGCCGCGTTAATGTGCTGGCAAGGTATGGTTCGGGGATTTGAAAATGTTTTTCCTCTTCTCACGCAAACTGAGGCTTTATTCATCCCATATGCTCCTTTTGCATTCTGTATAGCACTGGGAAGTTTATTGTTTACTTTGGAATTGTTGATACATTGTTTGCGCTATATATATCCCGCGAATAAAGAAAATGGAGGGCCAGATAAATGAGCCCCGAAATAGTGGGAATTCTCATGTTCGGTCTTTGTTTTATACTAATGTTCTCGGGAATGCACCTCGGCGCAGCGATTGGCATTTCCGGCTTCATTGGCCTGATTATTATCGACAGTTTTGGGCAAGCAGCAGGTACCGTGGGAATAAGTGCCTATAGCTCTGCATGTTCCTATGATATGGTTCTTATTCCAGTCTTCCTGGTTATGGGTGAACTGGCCTTTGTTTCGGGGTTAAGTAAAGAAGGTTACAATGCAGCGTACAAGTTGATAGGGCATCTGCCAGGCGGTTTAGCCATGGCTACCATCGCAGGATGCTCCGCTTTTGCCGCAGTGTGTGGCTCAAGCGCTGCTACTGTCAGTACCATGACTACTGTCGCTCTGCCGGAGATGCGTAGGCGTGGATATGAACCTACTCTATCAACAGGCGCTCTGGCTGCTGGAGGTACATTGGGTATCCTTATACCACCGAGCGGGTGTTTTGTCCTTTATGGAATTATCACGGAACAATCCATAGGCAAGCTATTCATAGCCGGCATTTTACCTGGACTGCTGCTGAGCGCAATGTTCATAGTTGCTATATATATTATAGCTAAAAGAAACCCTTCTGGTTATCCTCCAGCACCCAAGTTCGGCTGGCGAGAACGGTCAGTCGCCGTCATGAATTCCTGGGGAATATTCATATTGTTTTTAGTGGTTATGGGCGGCATTTACTCGGGAATTTGTACTGCGAATGAAGCTGCATCTTTGGGGGCTTTTATTGCCTTCCTCATAGCCATAGTCAAAAGGCGTCTGGACAAGAAAGATCTACTTCATTCAATGATGGATGCGCTTGAAACCACTGGCTTTATTTTCTTAATCGTCATTGGTGCCAAGGTTTTTAATGTCTTTTTTGCAGTGACGAAGATACCTATGCTGTTAGCAACTTTCTTGGGTGCCATGAATGTCACACCGCTGGTCTTCATAATTGCTCTTATTATTCTCTTTTTAATACTAGGGTGCGTCATGGATGCCTGGGCAATGTTGCTGCTTATGGTACCCGTGTTACTTCCTTCCGTTAAAGTCATGGGGTTCGACTTCATATGGTTTGGTGTTTTTATGGTCATAATGGTGGAAGCGGGAATGATTACTCCACCGGTGGGCATGAATGTGTTTATACTCAGTGGTCAGGCACCCGATGTCCCCATGTACAAAATTTTCAAAGGTACAATGCCGTTTCTAATATGCATGCTGATATGTGTAGCCCTCCTAATAGCCTTCCCTGATATCGCATTGGTATTGCCGCGAGGGATGTGAGGAAAGCTACCATTAAAATATGGTGGCAAATAAAAATACGATGGACTAAAGAGATTATACTGCTGTTAATAACAGCGGTTTTATTATCGTTATCCGAAGGGATTCAGCACTGGAAAGTAGGACAAAATTCAAGATTTCACTATATGTTCTTTAATAACTGGAGTTTCAAGTTGAGATTAAATTAAAGGAGGCTTTTTTATGATAGTCGATGTTAACCTGCACTGGTACCCTGATTTTTTCTATTCGGATAAATCTTTTCTGAAGCAATGTCTGCGTACAATTCCTCGGGCTTATGGTGAGCATGTGCGGATTGATGATGTTCCTGGATCTTATAAAGTACAAATTACTACATCGCGTCCAAAGGGCTATGAAAACCTGAACTTTCCTTTGGAAATCACTGATACGGAAGACCGTCTAAAAGCTATGGATGAAGGCAAGATCGATAAGGGCATCCTGAGATGGCCCATTTGGCCAGAGTGGGTAACTCTGGAAATATGCCGTAAGGTCAATGATGCTATGGCTAAAACTGTGAGGGAGCATCCTGATAGGTTCTTAGGTCTTGCTATCGTGCCGCCATGGGGCGATGAAGACTGTCTTGCTGAGCTTGATCGTTGTATCCATGAACTCGGTTTCGTCGGGGTACAGGTTGAAGCGCATTACGGCACCCTTTACCTTGATTCTGAAGAGTTCAGGCCCTTCTTCAGGAAAATCAATCAATTGAATGTGCCGATCATTGTTCATCATACTGCTCTTCCTGTCGATTATGGCCATGTCTACGACTATACCAACCTGCGCCGTATGTTCGGCAGGTGTATCGACCAGATGACATCTGTGGGCAGGATAATGTACAGCGGGATGCTTGATGAGTTACCCAATCTTAAATTCGTCCACAGCATGATGGCTGGAGGGCTGTTTGCTTACGCAGACTTAATTACACCAAAAAAATCAAAGGTTTCAAGCGATATGGAGCGCTGGGATCCATCAGCCTCTGAGAAGGTCAGGGGTTACTTAGAAAAGAATATCTACTCTGATATCACCCATGCCCCTACATGGGGAACAGCACAGTTAGAATGTGCTGTTAAAGCGCTGGGTGCTAAAAATGTTCTTTTTGGAACTTCCTACCCTCTCCGAAAGGAGTGGTTGCTAGAAGGCGTGGGCTATGTACAGAGTTTAGATATAAGTAAGAAAGATAAAGCGCTCATCCTGGGTGAAAATGCCATGAGATTATTTAATATAAAAGACTAAAGATTGACCTATTATTATTGCCGCGAGGGATATGAGGAAAGCTACCGTTAAAATATGGTGGCAAATAAAAATACGATGGACTAAAGAGATAAAACTGCTGTTAATAACAGCGGTTTTATTATCGTTATCCGAAGGGATTCAGCACTGGAAAGTAGGACAAAATTCAAGATTTCACTATATGTTCTTTAATAACTGGAGTTTCAAGTTGAGATTAAATTAAAGGAGGCTTTTTTATGATTGTCGATATTAACCTATCTTGGTACCCCGATTTTTTCTATACCGATAAAGCTTTTTTTAGGGAATGTCTGCGGACAATACCCCGTGCTTATGGCGAGCATCTGATAGTTGAGGATGTACCTGGAACTGATAAAAAGCAGATCAAACTTCAACGTCCTAAGGGATACCCAAATCTTGAATTTCCTATTGAGGCCGCGGACCCTGAGGACCGTATCCGGGCTATGGATGAAGGTAAGATCGATAAGGGTATTATGCGCTGGTGCATCTGGCCAGAGTGGGCAACCCTTGAAATATGCCGGAGGGTCAATGATGCCATGGCAAAATCGGTCAAAGAACATCCCGACCGGCTTCTAGGTCTTGCTATCGTGCCTCCATGGGGAGACGAGGACTGCCTTGCCGAGCTGGATCGCTGCATTAAAAAACTTGGTTTCGTGGGGGTACAGGTTGAAGCGCATTACGGCACCCTCTATCTGGACTCGGAAGAATTCCGACCTTTCTTCAGGAAGGTTAATCAGCTTAACGTGCCGATTATCGTTCACCATACGGCCTTGCCGGTCGACTATGGCTCTATACTCGACTATGTCAATCTGCGCCGTCCCTTTGGAAGATGTATAGATCAGATGACCAGTGTGGGCAGGATAATGTACAGCGGGATGCTTGATGAACTTCCGAATCTCAAGTTCATCCACACGATGATGGCTGGAGGCCTGTTTGCGTATACAACTCTGATTACACCCAAGAAATCGAAGGTAGCGACGGATATGGAACGTTTTAACCCGGAGGCCTCGGAAAAGACGAAGGGGTATCTGAACAATAATATCTATGTTGAGCTCACACATGCTCCAGCCTGGTCTAACAGCCAGATAGAGTGTGCTGTCAAAGAATTAGGCGCCGAGCATATTCTCATGGGCTCTGTCTATCCACTGCGTAAAGAGTGGCTATTGCATGAAGTAGACTTTGTTGAGAATTTGGACATAAGCAAGAAGGATAAATCGCTTATCCTTGGAGAAAACGCTATAAGGTTATTCAATATAAAGGGCTAGAAACGCGCTAGTAGCATTTAATTTACTCGTGTACTTCCCGAGAAACAATCGAGAAAGTTTCAGCTACCTCTTATGATAAGTTTGGTCTCTAAGTTTGTACTCTAACAAGAATTTATAGGACATTTTTGGGGGGTCAGGTCAATTAAATGGCGGGGATTGATCGTTTTATTTCAATAAATTAGTCTTAAAAAATAAGGAGTCCTGACAAAAACTACTATAAACACAAGTCCTTATACTCAACACGGGGCAATAGGGATTGAATACTACAACGGCAAATACTAAAAATTGGCACTTAGTGGCAAGTCACTAAAGAACCTCAAAGAGCAATGTCGAAGCAGCTAAATTACTCTATTATTCGTGTATTGACTTATTGAAATACTCTGCACTACAATTGTACCCAATAGGGAAAAGGCCATTATGAAATATAATTATGCCATGCGTGCTGATAATGTCTATGTGATTGATACCAAAATGTTTGGTTTTGACAATTATATGTCCGCTTTTTTAGTAGAAGGGAAGGAACTTGCACTAATCGACACTGGTTTGCCCAATCAGCTGGAAGCAGTACGCACAGGTATAAAAGCACACGGATTCTCTATCAGTGACATATCTCATATATTCGTTACCCACGCACACGAAGATCATTCTGGGAATGTAGGTCCTTTGTTAAGAGAAAGTCCAAAGGCAAACGTTTATATCAATCCTGCAGGTCTGGAATTTCTTACTACACCATCTATCGAGGAGGCTAGGCGGAGGAAGGAACTTTTAGCAAAGATGAATGATAGATTCGGTAAAATGGAACCTGTTCCTCCATCACGAATACGATATCTGAAAGATGGTGAGAAATTTGACTTGGGTAACGGTACGAACGTTAAAGATTATTTTCACACCAGGGCACCAACCTAGCGGGATAGTTATATTTGAAGAGAAAAACAGGGGTTTTTTTATTAATGATTTGGTGGGAAATTATTTTCCTGATTGTGATTATTTACAAATTCTTGCTCCAATCCGTTCGGATATTAAGAAGGCAATGGAATTACTAAGGAAGGTTATAGCTATACCGGTTACCAATCTGTTTTTAGGCCATTTTGGCATTTGTGATAAACCGAGAGCACTGATACAACGTGCCTTGGACGGCATGCAGCAGCTTATGGATATTGGAGCACAGTGTATAGCAGAAGGAAAACCAGAGGAAATTGAACCTAGAGTTTTGGCCGTCAAGAGGCTTGAGGCAGAAAAAATTCGAGCGAGAGGGGAGGATGTTTATGAGCATGAATCAGATGAATTAATAACTCACCAAGCAAAATATTTCGCCAAATATTACCAAGAATTACACGAGAGGAATAAACCGGCTTCTTGAGATGAATCTGAACATGGGGTGAATATTGGGCAATTCGATGTTGTGATAATATGGTAAACATACGGAATCTAGTGGGCAGTGATGTCATTTTAAGATATGTGATACCTCTAACCTTCGGAACCAAGAATTTTATAGAGGAAGATGTATTGTTTTATGAAATATAAACATCCCACACGTGCTGATAATGTATATGTGATCGATACCAAGATGTTCGGTTTTGAACACTATATGTCCGCCTTTTTAATAGCGGGGAAAGAGCTTGCTTTAATCGATACAGGATTGCCAAACCAGCTGAAAGCAGTACGCGCTGGTATAAAGGCACATGGCTTTTCTATTAGTGACATATCATACATATTTGTTACCCATGAACATCAGGATCATTCAGGAAATGTTGCTCCCTTATTAAGAGAGAACCCGAGGATAAAATTCTATATTCACCCACTTGCTGCTCCATTTGTCATTGACCCATCCCTGGAAGACGCCAATAGGAAACAGAATCTTCCTTCAAAGATGGCTGCTAGATTCGGCACAATGGAGCCAGTTCCTCGAGAGCGCCTAAACTATTTAAACGACGGCGATGTGTTTGACCTTGGCAATGGTGAGAAATTAAGGATTATCTTTGCACCAGGGCACCAACCCGGTGGTATAGTTATACTTGAAGAGAAAACCAAAGGGCTCTTCATTAACGATCTCGTGGGGAACTGTTTTGCTGATTGCGATTTTCAATTAATTCTCAATCCACCACGGTCTGCTGTTAAGCAGGCCATGGAGTCACTGAGGAATATCCAGAACATACCTGTCGCCAGACTTTTTCTGGGACATTTCGGCATTAGCGATAAACCAAAAGAACTGATAGAGCGTGCCCTGGATGGTATGCAACAGCTCATGGACATTGGAGCGGCATGTGTAGCAGAAGGAAAGCCAAGCGAAATTATTCCTAGAGTTTTTGCCTTCAAGATGTTGGAGGTAGAAAAACTAAAAGCAAGAGGAAAAGCCTTATATGAATATACGAGTCAAGAGCTGGTATCATCGCAAGCAAAATTGTTCGCAGATTACTACTTGAGTATACAACGATAAGTATAAGTCGGGGGTGAGGGAAATGTAAAAATATAAGTGGTGTCATTAATTATAATTGTTTAAGGAGGCGAAGAAATGAAAATCAAGCGGTTATTTGGATTATTGATGTGTGTGTTAATTATCAGTTTAGCGGTGATAGCATGTTCAGCACCTACTCCGTCACCTGCCCCCACCCCATCACCTGCCCCAGCCCCGGCACCAACACCACAGAAACAAATAAATCTACGTTTTACGATGTACTTTCCCACCGACTCTCTTCAAACCAAAGTAGGGCGAGAGTACTATCAAGAAATTGAAAAACGCTCTAATGGCCAAGTGAAGTTTACCTACTACCCCGGTGGCTCCCTGATGGAAGGACCACCTACAACTGACGGCGTGAAATCAGGAATAGCCGATATCGGTTTTATGTCGATTGGACATGTTGCGGGGCGATTTCCAGTATCGGAAGTCATAATGACACACATAGGCTTTTCCAGTGCGTTCATAACAGGGCATGTAGCTGATGACTTCTATAATCAATTCAAGCCTAAAGAATGGGACGATTTTAAAGTACTCACTCCAGGAGGTAACAGTGCTTTTGTATTGTTTTCGACTAAACCTGTGAATAAGCTGGAAGATTTCAGGGGCATGAAAGTCAGGGCACCAGGCAGCACTGGCATACAAATGCAAGCACTGGGTGCTGCAGCAGTAAATATGCCAATGGGAGATGCGTTCGATGGGCTCACCAAAGGTGTAATTGATGGTAATGTTTCATCAATGGAAGCAGCCAAGACCTGGAGGCTCGCTGAGGCATGCCAATACTTGATCCAAACATGGCCAGTAATAGCACCTGCCGGCTATTTTCTAATAATGAACAAGGACAGTTACAATAATCTACCACCCAATATACAGACAATTTTTAACCAGGTTTCTGTTGATTGGGTGGATAAGTTTGCGCTGGCATGGAATGAAGCGGATATGGTGTCATGGGAGTACTGTAAACAATTAAAAATCAAGGTTATTGATCCGACACCAGAAGAAGTAAACAGATGGACACAAGCGATGATTCCATTCAAAGAACAGTATGTTCAGAATATGGTAAAGCGTGGCTTTTCACAGTCAGAGGTCCAAAGCTGGTTTGATTACCTGAAAACGAGGATAGATTACTGGTTGAAGCAGCAGATACAACGTGGTATCAAGTCACCAGTGGGTCCAGCGGAAATAAGAGCTTCTTAGTAGAATATGCCACCTGAATTACAGGTATAGTGAATAAATATACGCTGAAGGGGCCGTCTATTGAGCATAGTTACGGCATCTTTCAGCGTATTCAGAAGCCTAGTGGACACAACCGAAACACAATAAGTTGTTTCCACCTAAAGGGGTAATATGATGCTTAGCAAATACGAGCTATTCGTTAAAAAAATAAGTAACTGGTTTGCGAATATAGGTGCTGCCATGCTACTACTCATATGTTTTCTTACTTTTTTGGATATAGCAGGTTCAAAGTTCTTTGCCTTGCCTGTGCCTGGCTCGGTAGAGCTCACAGGTTTCTTACAGACCATGCTGATTCCTTTTGCAGCCGCTTTAACGCTAATTTGCGGCCAACACATCAAGGTGGAGGTATTTACAGACCGCTTACCTGAGTCGGTAAAAGCCATCCTCGATTGCGTTATCTCTCTCATCTTGTGTTTATTGACAGTAGTTATAATTTGGCAAACTATTGTGTTTGGCATATCCATTCAAAGCTCAGGTGAATATAGCAATACATTGCACCTGCCTTTGTCCCCCATTATCTATATCATGGCTTTTGCTTTTGTTTCCCTTTGTTTGGCATTTTTGCTGGGTTTCTTACAATTATTTAGAGGGAGGATTAAATGAGTCCTGTCTCCATTGGATATATCTGCATCGGGGCTCTTATTTTGGTAATTGTCCTTAGAGTACCAGTTGCTTTCGCCTCGTTGACAATTGGGTTGGTCGGTATGTTATTTCTGCTTCCACCAGCAGCAGCATTACGTTTTGTAGTTTCAGACATATATACACAACTCAATTCTTATTCCTTTAGCCTTATCCCAATGTTCGTCATTATGGGTTACTTTGCTGAAATGTCTGGAATGACGAAAAGGCTTTTTGATGCCTTCTATATCTGGGTGGGTTGGGTGCGTGGTGGCCTATGTGCGGCCACTGTCTTGGCTTGTGCGGCTTTCGCTGCTGTCTGCGGCTCCGGTGCTGCTACCGCCGCCACTATAGGGAAAGTTGCTTATCCTCAAATGAAAAGGTATAACTACGATGACTCTTTGTCCACGGGTTGTATAGCAGCCGCCGGTACGTTGGGCCCACTCATACCACCCAGCGGTACCCTAGTTATTTATGCAGTAATGACAGAACAGTCAATCACAAAATGCCTTTTATCGGGTATCATTCCGGGTATAATGATTGCAATATTTATGTGCATTTTGGTTTACGTACTCTGTAAGCGTAACCCTAGTTTAGGCCCTCCTGGTCCAAAAACCAATTGGGGAATGAAGGTGAAAGCATTACCATCACTAGCAGAAACCGCAGCGTTGTTCTTCTTTGTTATTGGAGGTATGTTTGGCGGTTTGTTTTCGCCGACTCAGGCGGGAACTGCGGGAGTCTTTGGCACCCTGATCATTGGTCTCATGCGCGGAGGTCTAAAATGGAAAGGAGTATGGAACGCCACTAAGGAAGCACTACGTATATCTTGCATGATTATGTTTATGATAACTGGTTCTGTTGTTTTTGGTCATTTACTTAGCTTGTCTACGCTGTCATTTGCCCTTATTGAATGGGCTAATAATCTCCCAGTGTCTCCGACAATAATAGTAATTATCATAATCCTGTTTTATATTGTTGGTGGTTGCTTAATGGATGCTTTGGGCTTAATTGTGCTTACTATTCCTATAACCGCCCCCATGGTGATAAAGCTTGGTTTTGACCCTATATGGTACGGTTTGATCATATGTATGATGGGTGAGATAGGGGCGATTACACCCCCCGTAGGCATCAGCGTTTATGTGGTTAAAGCTTTGGTTCCAGAAGTCCCCTTGGGGAAAATATTCGCCGGTATTGTACCGTTCTTGATGGTCATATTATTAGCCTTAATCTTAGTGATAGCTTTTCCCATACTTGCCACGTTCATACCGTCTCTTACACGTTTCTAGATAGCAGACGACAACCATATTAAACATTTGTTTTACAACGCCATTTTTACCCTCCTTATCGTAACTTGAAGGACATAGAACATCGAAATGTGACCTATCACATCAAAGTCACAATCATCTCACACTTATTGTAGATTCTTATTATTAATGCGATAATGATTTTTAGGGGAGTAATGAATGGACCTCCTGCCTAGTTGCTTGCCAGCTTCAGGCTTTAACTAGGAAGTGAATCTGGAGTAGTAAAAAATATTCAGTGTGCCTTCCAAGCAGGCTATCCCGTTGACAGTTGTACTAAAATAGAGTGACTATCAGGAAAAAGGAGGGGGAAATGCCACAAATTTTCAAAGGTATGGCAACGGTAGCTGTCTGGACACTTTTTATAATTGGATGGATCTCACTAATAGCCGGTTACGTCAACCTGTTAGCTTTATATTTCGGTTTGCCTTTTGCCTCTATGCCACCAGGAATTCCACCAGTATGGATGTCCCTTATCGGTGGTTTTATCTGCCTTGCGCTTTCAGTAGCCTTGATGAAACTCAGGCAAATGCTGGAATAACATCATAGAAAACAATCAATAAAGCGGGCTTATATACTTGATAAAGGTTGGGCTTGAGGAATACTGCGCCATTTGTGGTGGAGGTGGTCTTAATATTGGATTACTTAAAAAGCTTGAGGATGTGCTCAAATTGAAGCTGTTAGTACCACCACAGCCCCAGATAGTTACCGCACTTGGAGCTGCCCTATTCGCCAAAGAAACGGGTGATAGTTAGTTTTAATGAACATCCTAAGGGTATAGTAACTAAACGGCAATTTAGGCACAATACTGAATTTCCGCATTGGGATAGACCGCGACTTTAACATTACCCCTTACATGGTTACCATTCTCAAATAGCTTTAAAACCTTTTCCCATGTGTTCACCAGTATGACCTTATTTTCAGGACTACAAGAGCAGGCTAAAGTCGGATCAGGGTACTCGCTGAAAATGATCAGCCTGTTTATATGATGTGGAAGCTTAAACTTTCCGGACATGGGACCGCCGCTATTTCTACCGAATGTACCCAATAGATAATGAATAACGTGACCATCAGGCGCATTGCAAATCAGTATTAAATCTCCACCCTGACTGCTGACAGAGGGTATAGTATTGGACATTCCGCCTTGTGGTTCATTCACTTTGGCAAAGATATTGGCGATTACTACGTCATTATCGGTGGCTCTAGTGCTCAGATAGTGTTTTTTAGCTATTTCTACTCCTGCTGTAAAAGTCGACTGCGGATTTCCTGAAAAAATATGAGTTGTTTCTCCCCACATATTACATATGCAATCAATCTTGTAATTTAGCCCGACAATCGTAGCTGCTTCATCTATCTCCTGACGAAGTGGGTTATCTTTATAAATACCCATTCCCAGATGCCTTTCCTGTTTGACCTTTGCGCCCAGTCTATGGAGAGCCTCGTTTGTCCCTATTGAAGTTATTCCAGGAAGAACAATTTTGGAGCCGCCACTGAAACCTAAGAGAACATGCGGTGCAATCGAACCAATGCCAATCTTAAAGTCACACTTCATTACCTCGGCATTTGCCAGAACCCTGATTCCCTTACTGGTAGTACCCACATAAGTGCAGGAATTGTCGAGTGCATTATGGTTATAGACTGGAAACCTGGATACCACTTCTTCACCCAGCTTCCTTACAAAGTCAAATCTACCCATTGTCCCATGACAGCCTAAAGCAGAGATAAAGCGTATCCTGTTATCTGGAATCCCTGCCTCAACCAGTTCTTCAAGAACAAATGGCACTATCTGCGCCACCCGGGTGACCCGGGACATATCATCAAAAATTATCGCCACCTCCTGTTTATTTTTAGCTAGTTTCCCTATCCGAGGCGAACCGATAGGTTTCTGTATGGCAGCTCTTATTTGCTCCAGCTTCATTGCTGGCACATTGAAGCCTTCCATATTATAAACACCTACCTGCCAACTATCCGGTACAGGAAGGTTTGATTCGCTACTACCATACCAGGCTAACTGCGGCAACTTAATAGTATTAGTCATAAAATACTCCCCACGGATTTTTTAACGCGTTCCAATGTCATACTCGGCATTTTTATTATTTTCAATTACCACCAGCATTACATTGGATCAAAAATCGCATAATAGCACTTTTTAGAGACATTGTTCCAAACCCAACTCAATAAGTTTTTCCCTGGTTGGTATACCCTCTTCACCCCACCCCCTGACGATATAATACTCATTTAACATTGTCCCAAAATGAAAAAGATTTCCCCTGGTCCCTCCTGTAGTAAGTTTATGGGTAAGAATTCGAGGTGGCAACATATCATCTTTTCGGCTGATTCCACGCTTTACACTAAACATACGTTTAAGATTAAAAATGCGCTCACCAATTAGTATAAACTCATCCAGAGTCATATCCCACCCCGTGGCACTATTAAGTGCCTGCAAAAGATATGAGGGTTGTACTCCGTTACCTACAAACAAAAACAGGCAAACAGTAATAGAGTCCAGCATACAACCAAAATCCTGTGTCTTGGCTACCAACCTCCCCTTACCCTCTACATCAAAACGATTAAAAGCAACCGGAAATCCCAATTCCGGAGAAGTCCGCGGCTGAGGTAATTCCATCCAGTTTTCCAGGTGGTCAGCACCAACAGGCTCCATATGAGCTGCCCCGATACTGCCTGTGGCATATCCCAAAGCATGACTGGCCAAAGAACGTGGGTCATGTGCGGGGAACTCCAGGCCTTTAACATGCATAGCATACTCAGAGGCAATTCCCCCAATGCGCTCGGCAGCCCTCTTGACACCCTCCCCAAGTAACTCCCCAAATCCCTCACGTTCGCCTATCTTCTGCAATAGTGCCATTACTGCTTCAAAATTACCCCATTTCAACTCGATACCGTCAGTATCCTCCTTGTTAATCAATCCCTTTTCAAAGCACTCGATAGCGAAGGAGATGACAGCACCAGTGGATATTGTATCCAGACCATACTTATTGCAAAGAGTATAAGCCTCCTGCATGGCCTCGGCATTGGCAATATAGCAATTAGTACCGAGCGGCCCCCACGATTCCCATACCATATGCCTCTCGCCGCTCTTAAGCTGGTATGATTCTAAACAGCTATTAGGACAGCGTGCACAGTGCAGAGGCTTCGCATCGCGCATGGTTTCGGTATATACACGACCTTCTTCAAAAGAACCTTCTGACCAGTTTTTCACCGGTACCCGACCGTAGACAAAGAAATTTTTAAATACCATCATGTCGTTGGCAAGACGTTCCTCTGGTTTTGCTATCTGACAGAAAGGGCGTATCTTCTGCACAGCCTCATTGAGCTTCCCCTCATCATAGAAGTTTATGGGCAGCGTCCCCCTGACTGCGATAGCTTTCAGGTTTTTCGACCCCATCACCGCTCCCAGACCGCATCGAGCTGCTGCTCTACCTTGCTTGCCATCATTCATAACGCCAGCAATCTTCACCAGTCTCTCGCCAGCTACACCAATGCAGGCAACGCTGGACTTAGCATCGGTCTCACGTTGGAGTATGTCAGACACTTCATACGTATCTTTGCCCCAAACTTGCACGGCATCACGGATTTCAGCTTTCTGATTATGTAGCCAAAGGTATACAGGCTTGCTCGCCCGACCCTCCACAATAATGCCATCAAGTCCAGCATGCCTCAGTTCATCAGCAAATCTACCTCCTGAATGAGCCTGTCCCCATATACCAGTAAGAGGAGAAATACCAGCAATAATATAGCGACTGCTTTTCGGTAAAATACTACCTGTAAGAGGCCCTGCCATGAATAGTAACTTATTTTCAGGTGATAAGGGGTCAGTGTCAGGTGTTGTCTCATCCCATAAAATTTTTGCAGCTAAACCAACACCACCAATGTATTTCCTTGCCTTCGGTTCATCAAGGTAATCATAGTTTATGTCTCCAGTAGACAAATTAACACGCAGGATTTTACTATTATAACCTTTCATTATTTGCTCTCTCCTCATACCACACTGTGTGGCAACAAGAAATACTCATATTGTGCGCAATAATCTTGTACCTTGTCAAACCCTTAATCCTGTCTGGAAAAGCTCGCCTTAAAAGCGGTTTTAAGAGTGGCTAAAAGTTACACGACTCTAAAACAGTTCATCGCGCTTTCAAACCCCATCTCCCACTCTGTTGCCCCCTTAAATACAAAATAAACCTATTGACATACCCTGGAGTAACTGACATTATATAGTTAATGCGGAGTACTTCTGCACAGCTACAGTTAACAAACAGTTAGATTGAAAATTGTGACTGTGTACGCAATCGCTAACAAATGACCATTATTCAGGGAGGAGATCAATGAATAAGAATCGAGTACATATTATTCTATCTATTTTAAACTTACTCGGATTCCTGGGGACAGTTATTGTGAACGGACTGGCCAATGCTCTTCCGATAAATAATAAAACGACTGGCCAGTTATCTGACCAATATCCTAACTTATTTGTGCCGGCAGGTCTGACCTTTTCAATTTGGGGAATAATCTATATTCTCCTTGCGATCTTCGTCATATACCAGTTAATCTCCGCTATAAGAAAGGACACGCAAACTACCTCGTTTATCGATAAAATCGGTATACTGTTTTTCATCACCTCGATTGCAAATATTGGTTGGATTTTTGCCTGGCACTATATGGTTCTCCCCTTGTCTCTCATTCTCATGCTCATACTATTGGGAACACTGATTGCCATCTACTTGCGATTAGGCATCGGTAAATCTAATGCATCAAAAACTGAAAAATACTTAGTGCATCTTCCGTTCAGTGTATATCTTGGTTGGATTACCATCGCAACAATTGCCAATACGACAGCTTTATTAGTTGATATCAAATGGAACACGTTTGGGTTTAGCGAGCAATTCTGGACTGTGGCTGTTATTATTGTCGGGATAGCCATTGCACTGGTATTACTCAGGAAACGAAATGATATATTTTTCTGTCTCGTCGTAGATTGGGCATTATTGGGCATATTAATAAAAAGGCTCGCTATCGAAGCGACACCTGCTCAGAGTGTCGTTGTGGTTGCTATTATTGGGTTAGTACTTATTACTCTCGGAATCATAGTCCAAATCATCAGGAAAAAAGTCTATTAAGTAAACAGATTCTGATGATACCTGCGCTCATATAGCAAGCTATGCTAAGTCTTACTTTGTAGTAGATAAGTTGTTTGGATTTGGTCACGGTCAGTAGCAGTCACATGAAAAAAGTAGCAAATAAATCCGAAAAATGAACTGTAATTTTCTCTTCATTCGAATAAAGTGTATAATCAACTGCGCATTTTCATCATTTTTTCAAAATATCACGGTTAAGCGGAGTATTAGCATCATGCGATATGGTATTAAAATAATCCTTCTTATCACTCTATTTTTATTCGTTACAGCCTGCATGGACCCTGAATATGCCCATCTTAAAAAAGGCGATGACTATTCCGAAAAAGAGAAATGGAGTGAGGCTATTATTGAATATACCAAAGCAATCGAGCTTTCGCCAAATATGATTAAAGCCTATAACAACCGGGCTACTGCATATACTGAAAAGGGTGAGTATGATAAAGCCATAGCCGACTGCACAAAGGCAATCGAAATGGACCCGAAATCCACTATACCTTACTACAACCGCAGTATTGCTTACCTCTATAACCGTGAATATAACAAGGCAATTTCTGATTGCGAAAAAATCATCGAGTTCGGATTAAATTCGTCCTGGGTTTACTATCATCGGGGTATGGGTTACTTTGGATTGGAAAATTACAGGTCTGCGATTGCTGACTTCACGACGGCAAAGCGGATATCAACGAGTACCCAATTTATTCAGATGGTAGACCAGAAAATCAAGGATGCCGAAATATTTATGAATAAGCCACAACCGCAGTAGTCAACCTGTAAGTTGTTCGAAATGTTGTTCGATTGCGATGATTATATATAATTTTTGACAACTGGAACGTAATACGATATACTAGAAATCGCCATCGACCCATGTGGCGGTGAGCGTGTATTTACAATAGAATACAAAAAGCGCTTGGATCAGAAACGACCGAGACGTGATATAGGGAAGATTAGGTTGTTGTGCCTTCTCGGCAGTGCTGAGAAGGCTTTTTATTTTTTCAGGAGAGGTAAATGATAACAATAGGATTTATAGGTGCCGGAATAACAGGAACAGCATTAGCAGTACGGCTTCACCGTCACGGCTACCGTATAATCGCTGTATCCAGCCGTACTTTTGCTTCAGCAGAAAGATTAGCTCGAAGGATAGATGGTTGCCGGGTCTATAATACTGCTCAGGAAGTCGCCAACGAAGCTCAACTCATTTTTATCACTACCCCCGATGATGTCATTAACGAAGTAGCCAGCAGAGTTCGATGGCACAGAGATCAAAGCATAGTACATTGTAGCGGAGCACATTCCACGGACATTCTTGCAGCAGCAAAACAATTCGGAGCTCACACCGGTTGTTTCCATCCACTCCAGACTTTTGCCAATATTGAGCAGGCTATTGAAAATCTTCCCGGCTCAACCTTCGCTATCGAAGCCAGTGAGCCACTATTGACCATACTGCAAGAAATGGCTACCTCAATGGCATGCAATTGGGTAATTCTAACTGCCGATAATAAAGTACTCTACCATACAGCAGCGGTCTTTGCCTGCAACTATCTGGTCACTCTGGTTAAACTAGCTACCGATTTATGGCAGGATTTCGGAATACCCAGGAAACAGGCAGTTAAAGCACTCTTGCCATTATTACATGGCACGCTCAGTAACGTAGAGAGGATCGGCTTGCCTGATTGCCTCACTGGCCCTATTGCTCGGGGAGACCTTGGCACTATTAAAAAGCACCTGGAAGCGCTGGAGAAGGAAAAACCTTGTTTACTAAGCAGTTATAAGCAACTGGGGTTACAAACTATATCAATTGCTTTAGATAAAGGAAAAATTAATTCTGAAAAAGCCAAGGAATTAGAGGTTCTCTTATCGAAGCAACCGCAAGGAGTACTGTCATGAGGACCATGCTTAAGAGCAAGATACACCGAGCACGAGTAACTGCAGGTAATGTTGATTACGAAGGGAGCATTACTATTGATAAGGTACTCATGGAAGCTGCTGATATTCTTCCCTATGAAAGAGTAGAAGTACTGGATATTAATAACGGTGCTAGACTAAGCACGTATGCTATCGAAGGGGGAGTGGGTTCAGGAGAAATTTGCCTTAACGGTGCCGCAGCTAGATTGATTGCTAAGAATGATACGGTCATTATTCTCACCTACCATGAAGTTCCCGAAGAGGAAGCAATTAAAGCAGCCCCTCGACTGGTCTACGTGGACTCTTCAAATAGAATAGTTGATGTAAAAAATACTGGAAGCGAACAGGACTGGACAAAAGAACTGCTCTCAACACTTTAAATTGGGGACTATAAAATGCGTATTACCATTAATAACATCAAGGAAATGAAACTGAAAAAAGAGAGAATAGTCATGCTAACCGCCTATGACTATTCTACGGCCAAATTGGTGGATGAGGCTGGCGTGCCCCTTATTCTCGTCGGTGATAGCCTCGGTATGGTCATTTTAGGATATGACTCTACAATTCCAGTCACTATGGAGGATATGCTGCATCATACAAAAGCTGTAACCAGAGGTGTCAAGCAAGCTCTGGTAATAGGCGATATGCCATTCATGACCTACCATACCAACAGTTCAGATGCTCTGCGCAATGCTGCCCGCTTTATTCAAGAAGCAGGGGCACAGGCTATTAAACTTGAGGGTGGCGAGGTCATTGCTGAAACAGTAAAGCGAATCGTCGACTGCGGAATTCCTGTCATGGGACACCTTGGACTGACACCTCAATTTATACATCAGTTAGGTGGATATAAATTGCAGGGTAAAACACCTGAGGCTGCAAAGCGTTTACTCGACGATGCTTGTGCGCTAGAGCAAGCAGGAGCCTTTGCGATCGTGCTCGAACTTGTCCCCGCTCAACTTTCAAAGTTGATTACTCAAAATATCAATGTGCCCACTATCGGTATCGGCGCTGGACCTGATTGCGATGGACAAGTACAGGTGGTGAGCGATGTTCTGGGACTCTTCACTGATTTTGTACCAAAACATGCCAAGCAATATGCTAAATTAGCCGACAACATCAAGGCTGCCATCGCCAATTACGCAGCTGAAGTTAAGGCTGGTAGTTTTCCCACGCCATCTCATAGCTCCTCCATTGATGAAAGCCTCCTCAAAGACCTGGAGCGCTGCTGCAAGCCACATAGCTAACCATGGAACTAGCCAAGACTATTGTTAGAATGAAGGTACTGAGACACAGTATTACTGGTTCGATAGGCTTTGTTCCGACTATGGGTTTTCTCCACAAAGGACACTTATCCCTGGTTAAAAAAGCAAAAGCCGAGAATTCGACAGTAGTAGTAAGTATCTTCGTTAATCCAACACAATTTGGTCCCACCGAAGATTTCAAAACATACCCCCGAAATCTGGAACGTGATTTATCTCTACTAGAAAAAGCACACACGGATATCGTTTTTATACCATCGAATGAGGAAATGTATCCACCAGAGTTCAATAGCTGGATAGAGGTTCAAAAACTTACCGACAAGCTTGAAGGTAAATCCCGTCCGGGTCATTTTAAAGGCGTAACCACCGTTGTCGCTAAGCTATTCAACATCATTGAACCAACCAGAGCTTACTTTGGACAAAAAGACGCCCAACAGGCGCTTGTAATCCAGAAAATGGTTGTTGACCTCAATATGAACTTAGAAATTGTCGTTTGTCCTACTGTGAGAGAGAAGGATGGACTTGCGATGAGCAGCCGCAACACGTATCTGAATCCACAAGAGCGCGAGGCTGCCGCCGTTCTGTTTAAAGCATTAACCAGAGCACAACAAATGCGAGAAAAAGGTGAGAGCAAAGCCGAACGTCTGTGTCAGGAGATTGTCGCTTTTATTAAAGAGGAACCACTGGCAACAATTGAGTATATTAGCATAGCTGATACTCAAACTCTCGAAGAGCTGACTGAAATAAGCAAACCTGCCCTGGTATCCATGGCAATTCGAATCGGTCAGACAAGGCTCATTGATAACATCGTCCTGAAATAAGAAACTACCTTCGCATCAGCGTTATCAATCCAATCATAGCTAAGAACGACAGCCCGGCGCCAAAATAGAACGTACAAGCAGGGCTAATAGCTTGCCAAAACCAACCCGCTATAAGATTGGCTGGTGAAACTGTCATGCCTATGCTGACTAAGCCATGAGAAAATCTTGACAGGATTCTTGGCCCAGTGTTAAACTCACGTGGTTAAACCGTAAAACACAATTGGAGATGAAGATGGCAAAGCGCAAATCCAGGTTTGTGGGAATGAGAATGAACGAGGCCCAGGACAAGGTTCTCGCCAAATTACAGCAAGGTTCTCAATTAAGCAAGAGTGAAATCCTGCTTAGAGGTTTGGAACTTCTCGATGAGTATTATTCCCTCGGTCTTGACCATCCTCCTCTAAATCACGAACTGAAAAGCTTGGAGGCTGAGGCAATCCACCATGCTCAGGCTTTACGGCAAATCCGGAAAAAAGAGGAGGCGATACGGCAAACAATCAGCCAATTGGGCAGTGTTGATAAAATTGTAGATAAATATCAAGGCAAGAAAAATGCGCTTATCCAGGTACTCCTTGATATCCAGGCAGAAAATCACTGGCTCCCGAAACCTGCTCTTATGTGGGTTGCCGAAAGACTGGGTGTGCCATGGTCACAGATTTACCATATTGCCACCTTTTACAAAGCCTTTAACCTCGTCCCTCAAGGTCGCCATACCATCCAGGTATGTTTAGGAACCGCTTGTCAAGTGCGCGGTGGCCCTAGGCTTCTCGATAAGGTGATAGATGTTCTAAAAATTCAGCCTGGTGAGACTGACAAAGACCAGAGATTCAGCCTAACTACAGTAAACTGCCTGGGTTGCTGCGCTCTCGGGCCAGTGATGGTAATAAATGGTGTTTATTATAGTAATCCTACTCTGGATGAAATTAAACAACTTGTATCCAGTTCTCAGTAGACAGAAGGAGAAGAAATATGGCAAAGTTAAATTCTCCCCTTGATTTAGAAAAGCTGAGACAGAAGATACTATCCCGCCGTGACGCCAATCGTCCCTGCGTTACAATTTGCGCTGGTACAGGTTGCCAGGTTAATGGCTCTGACAAAATTATCGATACCTTAACCCAAGAAATAGAGCACCAAGGACTTAAGGGTACTATTGATATTCGGCATACTGGATGCCATGGTTTTTGCGAACGTGGGCCTATCGTGGTTATTTTCCCTCAGCAAATTTGCTACTTAAGAGTACAGGCAAAGGATATTGCTGAAATTGTTTCCAACACTTTGCTTCATAATAAGTTAGTCGACCACCTGCTCTATAAGGATATAGAGACCAGTCGTCACATAGCTTTAGAGCATGAAATACCCTTCTATAAGCATCAGACCCGCATTATCTTAGGTAACAATCGGCTTATGGATCCCGAGAAGATAGATGATTATATTGCCTTAGGAGGTTATTCTGCTCTGACTAAAGCATTATTCGATCTAGGTCGTGATAAAGTGCTGCAGATGATAAAAGATTCTAACCTGAGAGGTAGAGGTGGTGGCGGTTTTCCTACTGGCGTGAAATGGGAAACAACTCGTAATGCACCTGGAGAACCTAAATACGTCGTCGTTAATGCGGACGAGGGGGACCCTGGTGCTTATGCTAATCGCAGTTTGCTTGAAGGCAACCCTCATAGCGTGCTGGAAGGACTGACAATTGGTGCCTATGCTATCGGTTCCAGCGAAGGTTATGTGTACGTCCGCCAGGAATATCCACTCGCCGTACAGAAAATTGCCACGGCTATTGAGCGAGCCAATGAATATGGCTTGCTCGGGGATAATATTTTGGGTTCAGGCTTCAGTTTCAATGTTTATATTCACCGAGGCGCTGGTGCTTTTGTATCTGGAGAATCAAGTGCACTCATGACAGCCATAGAAGGTAAGGTGGGAGAACCCAAACCAAAGTATATACATACTGCCGTGAGTGGTATAGAAGGTAAACCGAGTACACTCAATAATGTGGAGACGTGGGCGAATGTCCCCCTCATCATCAATAACGGCGTCGATTGGTTTAAGAGTATTGGCACAGCCGGTAGCAAAGGAACAAAGATTTTTTCACTTGTAGGTAAAGTCAACAATACTGGGCTAGTTGAAGTGCCGATGGGCATTACCTTGCGAGAAATCATCTTCAACATAGGTGGCGGTATTCTCAATGGCAAAAAGTTTAAGGCGGTTCAAACAGGTGGTCCTTCGGGTGGTTGTATTCCTGAAAGTCTGCTGGATATGGTGGTAGATTTTGATGAGCTTAGTAAGGTTGGCTCGATGATGGGGTCAGGCGGCATGATTGTTATGGACGAAGATACCTGCATGGTTGATATCGCCAGATTTTTCATCAACTTCCTCACACAGGAATCTTGTGGGAAGTGCGTGCCCTGCCGTGAAGGATTAAGGCAAATGCTCAACATTTTTAATCGTATTTGTGCGGGCAAAGGAATTGAGGGCGATATTGAACTCCTAGAAGAGATCTCACAGGTGATGGCAGATGCTTCCCTATGTGCTCTGGGGACAAGCGCACCCAACCCTGTTTTAAGCACTATTAAGTATTTCCGAGACGAATACGAGGCACACATCAAAAATAAACGCTGCCCCGCTAAAGTCTGTCGCGAGCTTATCACATACTATATTCTTCCTGAAAAATGTCAGGCGTGTCTTATCTGTGCTCGCGAATGCCCAGTACAAGCGATCAAGGGAAGCAAAGGTATTGTCCATGTCATTGATCAGGATAAATGTACCAAATGTGGCACGTGTTTTGAGGTTTGTCCATCCCGCTTTAATGCTGTGACCAAGCTCTCAGGTGAACCAGTGCCGCAGGCTACTAATGGTGAGCCCAAAGTAATACATAGAAGGTAATACAAAGATGAAAAGTGTAAAATTGAAGATTGATGGTAACACTGTCGAGATTGAGGAGGGAACTACCATTCTTCAAGCAGCACGGCTTGCAGGAATTGATATACCAACCTTTTGTTATCATGAGAAACTAGAGCCTTATGGTGCATGTAGGCTGTGTATTGTGGAGATAACTAAAAACAAGCGACAACGGCTGGTTGCATCCTGCGTCTATTCTGCCGAAGAAGGTTTGGTAGTAAACACGAAGTCGGAGCGAGTAAATAAAATCCGCAAAATGATTTTGGAGTTGCTCCTACCCCTTTCACCTACCGGCCCACTGGAATCATTAGCCCGCAAGTACGGAGTAGAAAAATCGCGTTTCTCAGCAAAACCCACAGCTTGCATTCTCTGCGGTTTATGTGTCCGTTACTGTGCGGAAATCAAGAAGGCTAACGCCATCGGTTTCATCGGCAGAGGTACAGATAGAGAGGTTGCATTCCTGCCAGAGGTAGCCCCAAGCGTTTGTGGAAGCTGCCGAGAATGTTTCCCACTTTGTCCCAGTGGTAAGCTCGCCTCAGAAAGTGACGGTGTCTGGTTTCCACCACCAATATGGCAAGGTAAACGTTAACCTCATCAGTAAGCGGTGAAAGAAGCTCCAGACTCTATATCGGCAAGATATTTTAGCTGTCTACTGTTGGTGAATTCATTAGTGTCAACAATACAGTCATATTGACCACGAATGTAGTTTCTGGTAAACTTTCTGCTTGGTTATTTTAAGCTGGGGGGACAAGCTTGACTTCCGAATTAGCTGCCATATTGTCTGAGTATCAGGGAGAGAGAGGTGCTCTTATACCCATTCTACAAAAAGTTCAGGAGAAATACGGCTATCTTCCTGAGCAGACAATTTCAGAGGTGGCTAAATTCACCAGAATGTCGGAAAGCGAAGTCTTTGGAGTTGCCTCCTTTTATGCCCAATTCTACTTCACAAGGCGAGGGAAACATTTTATTAAAATTTGTTTGGGAACTGCATGCCATGTTCGTGGTGGTCAACAGATTTTTGATGAAATGGCAAGAGAATTGCATGTTGAGTCTGGGTGCACCACTGAAGATTACAAGTTCAGTCTTGATAGAGTAGCCTGCTTCGGTTCTTGTGCTCTAGCCCCGGTTATGGTGGTTGACAAGAATGTATATGGCAGAATGACTGTAGCCAAAGCCAAAAATATTTTATCTGAATACCGTAAAGAATAAAGAAATGACATTCGACGAAATTCGTCAAAAAGCCATTTCCGAGTGGGAGTCGCTGCAAAACAGCGACAAACCACGTATTCTTATTGGTGCCGGTACTTGTGGAAGAGCGGCTGGCGCTATTGGCATTTTAGAGGCCATAAAAAAAGAGCTGGCACAACAAAACACTGAGGCTATACTCATTCAAGTAGGTTGCATTGGCCCTTGTTTCGCCGAACCTATGATCGGAATCATTAAGCCACAACATTCGCAAATCATCTATGCTAATTTAACCCCCGAATTGGCTGCCCAACTTATTAAGGATTATATAGTTAACAACAATCCACGTTCTGACCTTGCTTTGGGATATATTGGAGAGAACGGCGTTGACGGTATCCCCAACCTTTTTGATTTACCTACATTTAAACCACAGGTCCGTCTTATCCTACGCAACTGCGGTATTATTGACCCTGAAAATATCAATCATTATATTGCTAACGGGGGTTACAGTGGGCTAGCGAGAGCTCTAAGTACGAAACCCGAGGCAATAATTGAGGAAATTAAAAAATCTGGCTTACGTGGTAGAGGAGGCGCTGGTTTCCCAACTGGACAAAAATGGGACTTCTGCCGAAAAGCACCAGGAAAAGATAAATATATTATCTGTAATGCCGATGAGGGTGATCCGGGCGCTTTTATGAACAGGTCATTATTAGAGGGCGACCCACACTCACTCCTAGAAGGCATGGTTATTGGAGCCTATACCATAGGAGCAAATCATGGTTATATCTACTGCCGTGCCGAGTATCCTTTAGCCCTGGAAAGATTAAGATTAGCACTCCATCAGATGGAAGATTATGGGCTTATTGGAAACAATATCCTCGGTTCGGGATTTAACTTTCATATAAAGATTAAAGAAGGAGCCGGAGCTTTCGTCTGTGGTGAAGAGACAGCCTTAATGGCTTCTATTGAAGGCAAACGTGGTATGCCACGCTCACGTCCTCCATTTCCAGCAATTTCTGGCTTATGGGGTAAACCAACAAATATTAATAATGTGGAAACTTGGGCAAATACAGCACTGATTCTACAAAAAGGTAGCGAGTGGTATGCGCAGTACGGCTCGGAAAAAAGCAAAGGAACTAAGACATTTGCCCTGGTAGGTAAAGTGGAACGCACGGGACTCATCGAAGTACCGTTAGGTATTACCTTGCGAGAGATCATTTATGATATTGGAGGTGGCATAACACGTAATAGGGACTTCAAAGCAGTACAAACGGGGGGGCCTTCAGGAGGATGCTTACCGGCGTCAATGCTTGACGCACCGGTTGACTATGAATCTTTAACTGCTGCTGGCTCAATTATGGGCTCTGGTGGCATGATTGTTGCGGATGAAGATACCTGCATGGTTGACCTTACACGGTATTTCCTCAACTTTACTCAGGCTGAGTCTTGCGGCAAATGTACTCCTTGTAGAGTGGGTACACGCCAGATGCTTGGCATCTTAGAACGAATTACCCACGGTAAAGGTGAATCTAGTGACATAGAACAGCTTGAGAGACTTGCTAATATAGTTAAACAAGGATCACTTTGTGGTTTGGGGCAAACTGCTCCTAATCCCGTATTAACCACACTTCGCTACTTCCGTAACGAATATGAGGCACATATTAAAGAGAAACGCTGTCCAGCGCTCACATGTAAAAGTCTGATTACATTCTATGTCGTTCCAGAAAAATGCCAAGGTTGCATGATTTGTATGCGCAACTGCCCAACTGAAGCAATATCTGGCGGTAAAAGATTGATACACGTGATTAACCAGGATAAGTGTATTAAGTGTGGCACTTGCCTCGACGTCTGTCCTCCTAAATTCTCAGCCATAGCAAAAGTTTCAGGTGAACAGATGAACGTTCCCTCGCAGCCTGTGCCAATAGGAACATCAGACTAAGATGGAGGTTTCTTCTATTTATATATGCTCAAAAAGCAATGCAAAAACGATTGAGACGGAATTAAAGTATGCTCGTTAACCTGGAATCGAAAAACATTAATGTAACAATTGATGGACAACCCATTAAGGCAAAACAAGGGGCTACCGTACTCGAAGCTTCTCGAGAGGCTGGGATTTACATTCCGACATTATGTTATCATCCCAGTTTAACCCCTTACGGTGGTTGTCGCTTATGCATCGTAGAAATCGAAGGTTTGAGGGGTTTCCCAACTTCCTGTACTACACCAATCACGGATGGTATGGTAATTAAGACGAACTCCCCGAAACTTCAAGAGCTAAGACGCGGTATTTTCGAACTTATTATCGCTGAACATCCAATGCAGTGTATAACCTGTGCTAAGAATTTGCGTTGTGAACTTCAGGAAGTCGCCTCACGATATAGGGTTGGAAAAGATTTCCCTGCCGAGTAGTTATAAGGGACTGCCAGTTCTCCAGGATTCTCCATTCTTCGACCGTGATTATAACTTGTGCATATTATGTGGTCGTTGTGTCAGAGTATGTCAGGAAGTAAGAGCTGCAGGAGCAATTGCTTTCACGTATCGAGGCAGCCAGGCATTAGTTGGTACTGCGTTTAACAAGTCATTACAGGATTCCGACTGCAAGTTTTGTGGGGCATGCGTTGATATCTGCCCGACAGGTGCATTGCTGGAGCGTTCTGGCAAATGGCAAGGGATACCTGATAGCTCAGTCACCACAACCTGCCCTTACTGCGGTGTCGGTTGTCAGCTAAGTCTTAAAGTAAAAGATGGGAAAATCCTTCGGGTAGAACCGGTGATGGAGAATATGGTTAATCATGGACAAGCATGTGTCAAGGGTCGCTTTGGTATTGCCGAATTCATCCATCATCCTGAGCGTTTAAAGACACCGCTCATTCGTAAAAATGGAAATTTAGTTGAAGCAAGTTGGGAAGAGGCACTGGATTTGATAGTTGCGAAGTTAGCTAATTATAAAGGAGATCAATTCGCTTTTATCGCCTCAGCAAAATGTACTAACGAAGAGAATTATCTTGCCCAGAAATTTACTCGGGCGGTAATGGGCACAAACAATATTGACCATTGCGCCCGCCTCTGACACTCTCCTACAGTGGCCGGTCTGGCCATCAGTTTCGGAAGCGGTGCTATGACCAATCCTATCAAGGATATTAGTGGAGCCGCCTGTATTTTCGTTATCGGGAGTAATACTACAGATGCACATCCCGTTATTGCCCTAGAAATTATCCAGGCCGTGCGTAACGGAGCAAAATTAATAGTAGCAAACCCCAGAGAAATCGACCTCTGCCGTCATGCTGACATCTGGCTGAGACATCTACCTGGTAGTGACGTTTCGTTGCTTATGGGCATGATGATGAAAATAATACTTGATGAGGGACTGGCTGATATTACTTTTGCCATGGAATGTTGCGAGAATTTTGATTCATTCAGAGAATCGTTGAATGCGTTCAATATTGATCAAATAGAAAAGGTTACTGGTGTACCTAAAGATAAAATAGCTGAAGCTGCTCGCTTGTATGCCACCTGTAAACCTGCAACTATTCTCTATGCTATGGGCATTACCCAGCATAGCCACGGGGTGGATAATGTGTTAGCGACAGCCAATTTGTCCATGCTAACCGGGAATATCGGCAAACCGTCTTCTGGAGTAAATCCGCTCAGGGGTCAGAATAATGTTCAGGGTGCCTGCGACATGGGTGCCCTGCCAAATGTTTATACTGCATATCAGCGGGTTGATAATCCCGAAGTTCAGAGCAAATTTGAAGCTGCATGGAGATGCAAATTAAACACAAAACCAGGCGTGACACTGACTGAGATGTTTAGTGCCGTTGAAAAAGGACAGATTAAGGCTATTTATTTAATGGGTGAGAATCCCGTCCTGAGTGATGCCGATATCAACCATGTCAGGAAAGCATTGAGCAAGGTTGAGTTTCTGGTCGCACAAGATATCTTTCTTACTGAAAGTGCCCAACTGGCTCATGTGGTGTTACCTGCGAGCAGTTTTGCCGAGAAGGATGGTAGTTTTACTAATACAGAACGGCGAATACAACGGGTTAGAAAGGCAATTGAACCACTCGGTATTTCTAAACCTGACTGGAGTATCATCTGTCAGATTGCAAAGAGACTAGGTGCTAGCGGTTTCGACTTTAATCATCCTTCTCAAATAATAGATGAAATTGCCACCTTGACTCCCAGCTATGGAGGTATAAATTACAATCGCTTAGAGACCTGTGGTATACATTGGCCATGCCCTACCTCAGACCACCCCGGAACCCCTATATTGCACATGACCAGATTCGTCTGCGGTCTGGGAAAATTTTCGCCGCTTAAGTACAGGGCATCCGCAGAAGTTCCAGATAAAGAGTACCCTCTTATTCTAACCACGGGACGTAGTCTGTACCACTATCATACAGGTACTATGACACGCAGAGTTACTGGGCTAAATATAATTGAGCCGGAAGGTACAATCGAGATAAACCCGATTGATGCTGCTCATTTAAAGATTTCTGATGGTGAGAAAGCTAAAGTAATTTCGCGTCGTGGTGAAGTAATAACCAAGGCAAAGTTGACTGAGAAATCCCCGCCTGGAGTCGTTTACATGACGTTCCATTTTGCCGAGAGTGCTGCAAATATATTAACCAATCCAACACTGGATCCAGTAGCTAAAATACCCGAATTTAAAGTATGTGCTGTAAGAATCGAGGGGGTCAAATAAAATGAAGGAATTCACTATAACCATTGATGGCCAGCACGTTACCGTCAAAGGTAAAATGTCGATATTCGAAGCTGCCATAAAGGCAGGTATCTACATCCCCAGCCTTTGTTATCATCCTGATTTACCAGCATCTGAGGAATGTAAATTATGCCTGGTGAAAATTGAAGGTAAGTCCGACGCCGTCCTTTCCTGCACTACTCCAGCCACCGAAAATATGGCGGTTTATACCAATACCGCAGACCTTCGCCAGAAACAGAAAGAAGCCCTCAAGAAAATTCTGAGTGAACATCCCAGTGCTTGTCTTACCTGCTGGCGTAAAGAACGCTGTAAACCTTTTGATATATGTCTTCGTAACATTGCAGTAACTGAACGTTGTGTTACCTGTCCAGAGAATGGTCGCTGTGAGCTACCAAAAGTAGTTGATTACCTCGAGCTGGAGACTGTCGAAATTCCCTATACCTACAGGTCGCTTCCTGTAAATAGAGATAATCCATTCTTCGACTTAGACTATAACCTGTGTATTGCTTGCGGACGATGTGTTAGAGCATGCCGGGAACTCCGAGGTATCAAAGCTCTCGATTTTATTACCCTGCATGATTACCGGGTAGCAGGACCAGTGAAGGAAAACCATGCAGATTCAGGCTGTAAATTCTGCTTCACGTGCGTTCAAGTTTGCCCCACTGGTGCATTGGTTGATAGAGAAGCTAGATATCATGACATTGCAGAGTGGGAAAGTTATGTAGTGCCCTGTCGCCAGGCTTGTCCAGCTCATATCGATATACCACGCTACGTATATTTTATTGCCCAGGGTAAATACAGTGAGGCACAAGCTGTTATACGAGAAAAAGTGCCATTCCCCGGAGCTTTGGGACGTGTCTGTATCCATCCTTGCGAACAGGCGTGTCGCAGAGGTGAACTTAATAAAGAAGAACCAGTCTGCATAAAATTCCTCAAGCGCTATGCTGCTGACCATGATAATGGCTTATGGAAACAAAATTCTAAAAAGGCACCACCTACAGGTAAAAAAGTAGCTGTCATCGGAGCAGGGCCTGCTGGGCTTACCGCAGCTTTCTACCTGACTAAGAAGGGGCATACAACCACTGTTTTCGAAGCCTTACCCCAAACCGGTGGTATGATGAGAGTGGGCATCCCAGCTTACCGTTTGCCAAGAGAGATATTAGATGCGGAGATTAAGGAGATTGAGAACGCCGGGGTAGAAATAAAAACCAATATGCGAATTGAGTCGCTAGACGATCTTTTCAAGCAAGGTTACAATGCTATTTTTATAGGTATTGGCGCTCACAAGGGCACCAAGGCAGAAGTCAAGGGTGAAGACAGCCCCGGAGTTATGGACGGTGTAGATTTTCTGCGCATGGTAAGTCTAGGGCAAAAGGTCGAAATAGGTAATAACATTGCAGTGAGCGGAGGCGGCAACGCGGCTATCGATTGCGCTCGTGTTGCACTCCGCATTGGTGCCAAAAAAGTAACTATGGTCTACCGCCGCACGAAAGCAGAAATGCCGGCTGCATCCGAAGAAGTTACTGAAGCACTCCACGAAGGAGTTGAAATTATTTTCCTGGCTGCACCTAATGAAATACGCTCTAAGCAGAATGGAAAACTCGAACTGGAATGCACACGAATGAAATTAGGGGAACCCGATGCCAGCGGTAGAAGACGCCCGGTACCGATCAAGGGCAGTGAATTCGTCATGGAATTCGATAACGTCATCTCTAGTATAGGTCAGACTACTGATATCCCAACTAAGTTTGATATTGAGCTCGGCAGAGGTAATGTAATTAAGGCAAATAGTCAGACTCTAGCTACCAGCAAGAAGGGAGTTTATGCCGGTGGTGACATTGTTACTGGGCCAGCATCAGTCATTGGTGCTATAGCCCAGGGCAGACAGGCAGCCAGTTCCATCGATACCTATCTGGGTGGAGATGGTATAATTGACGAGACGCTAGTTGCATTTGAAATGCCTGACCATATGTTTGGTCAGGATGATGACTTTGCCAATTGGAAGCAGGCTAAGATGCCTTGCATCGAAGATAAAAAACGTATACCAAGCTTTACTGAAGTGGAACTTGGCTTTGAGAAATCAACAGCCATGAAAGAAGCAAAACGCTGCCTAAGGTGCGACATGAGGCTCCGTGTTTCTCCATCGGTACTACCACCTGCCAAAGTAAAAATTAAATAGTTTGGAGGCAACTGTGTATAAAATCCTGGCCAAAGAAAATCTAAGCCCTGTTATCGACTATATGAAAATTGGGGCACCTGACATAGCTAAAAAAGCTAAAGCAGGGCAATTTGTTGTTATTCGTGTCGATGAAAAAGGCGAGCGCATTCCTCTGACACTGGCTGATTGGGATGCCAAGGAAGGAACTATCACCCTCGTAGCAATGCAAGTAGGAACTTCTACTTATAAGCTTAACAATCTCAAAGCTGGTGAGCATATAGTAAATCTGGTTGGCCCATTGGGTTTACCTTCAGAAATAGAGAATTTCGGTACTGTAGTTTGCGTTGGCGGAGGTGTTGGTGTAGCTCCTGTATATCCCATAGCTAAAGCCCTAAAGCAAGCAGGGAATAAGATTATTTCAATTATGGGTGCACGGAATAAAGACTTGCTTTTCTGGGAAAATCGTTTGCGTAGTGTTAGTAGTGAGCTCATCGTGACCACTGATGACGGCTCCTATGCTCGCAAAGGAGTAGTTACAGAACCTTTGAAGGAAGCTTTAGAACGAGATAAGCAAATTAAACGTGTTATTGCTATCGGCCCGGCCATAATGATGAAATTTTGCTCATTAACGACAAAACCATTCGGTGTGCCTACCCTTGTTAGCCTCAACTCTATCATGGTCGATGGTACCGGCATGTGCGGTTGTTGCCGCGTTTCCGTATCTGATGCGACCAAATTCGTCTGTGTCGATGGTCCTGAGTTTGATGGACACAAAGTCGATTGGGACCTTCTGCTCAAGCGCCAACTCAGCTACTGCGATGAAGAAAAACGCTCTTTGGATTTGTGGAAATCGTGCCATTGCCACAGTGCCTAAATTTGGAGGTTTAAAAAATTGGAAGGAAAACAAAAGCCCAAACTAGATCTCAACAGAGTGGAAATGCCCCGGCAAGATCCGAAAGCTAGGGCAAGAAACTATAATGAAGTAGCCTTGGGATACACTGAAGAAATGGCTCTCAAAGAGGCTAATCGCTGCATCCAATGTCCTAAGCGCCCCTGTGTTGAGGGTTGTCCAGTTAACGTAGACATCCCCGAGTTTATTAATGCTCTTCGAGATAATAATATGTCCGAGTCAGTGAAAATTCTTAAGGGCAAAAATAGCCTGCCCGGCATTTGTGGACGGGTTTGCCCACAAGAAAGCCAGTGCGAGAGTGTGTGTACCTTAGGTAAAAAGGGAGCACCTGTAGCTATTGGCCGCTTGGAACGGTACGTTGCTGATTGGGAACGCACCCACAGTGTCGCCAAACCTTCGTCACCTGCTATTGCACCATCAAGCAGCAAAAAGGTAGCGGTAATAGGTTCTGGGCCGGCTGGACTGACTTGCGCTTCTGACCTGGCTAAAATGGGGTATAACGTAACAATTTTCGAGGCACTCCATGTTGCCGGTGGAGTATTGATGTACGGCATACCTGAATTCAGATTGCCCAAAGTTATTGTCCAAGGGGAAGTTGATTATGTCAAGTCACTGGGAGTAGCAGTCAAATTAGACTCCGTTATGGGTAAACTAACTACCGTCGACGAATTACTAGCAGATAATTATGCAGCAGTTTTTCTGGGCACTGGAGCCGGATTGCCCATGTTTTTGAATGTACCCGGGGAGAATCTGAATGGTATCTATTCAGCCAATGAATTCCTCACCAGGGTCAATCTTATGAAGGCATATCTGTTCCCTGAATATGATACGCCTATAAAGATTGGCAAGAAAGTCGCTGTTATAGGCGGTGGTAATGTAGCTATGGATGCAGCCCGTTGCGCTCTCAGACTCGGTGCCGACCAGGTTTACATCATCTATCGTCGATCCCGGGCAGAAATGCCAGCCCGTCATGAAGAAGCGGAAAATGCTGAGGAAGAAGGAATTATCTTTAAGTTGCTTACTAATCCGAAGCGTTTCATAGGCAATGATAAGGGATGGGTAACAGCCATGGAATGCCATGAAATGGAATTAGGAGAACCTGATGCTAGCGGTAGACGTCGTCCTGTCGTGAAACCAAATAGCGAATTTACTATAGATATTGATGTAGCTGTAATAGCTCTCGGTACCACCCCCAATCCTCTCATCCCATCAACTACCAAAGGCTTGGAGACAACCAAGCACGGCACTGTAGTAGCTGACGAATCGACAGGCAAGACAGTTAAAGACAGGGTCTGGGCTGGAGGAGATGTGGTCACCGGTGCGGCTACAGTCATCAGTGCTATGGGTGCTGGCAAACGCGCTGCTGCCTCTATAGATGCCTATTTAAAAGGCAAATAAATAGCCTGTTACCTAAAAAATAAAGCTATCTGGCAAACTATGTGACAATTGGGTGTAATGCCTAACGAAAAGTATACCACTAAGTACCCATTTTCATTGTATCAGGGGCTTCATATTCTGTTCCCAATATCAACAGTCACTGAAATCGAAGAGCTACAGCCTCTATCACACGATAAAGGCTATAGCTCTCAACAGAAACCAATTGCTGAATAGGATTATGCGGTAGTCCAAGATCGGATTAAACCTTCCAGCTCAAACTCCTCCGCAATCTTTATCCGCTGCTGCTTAGCGAACTGTTTTGCTTCGGGACTAATCTGTGGAATTCCTATAAATACTTTATTACGAATTCCAGAATCAAATGCTTCGGCATCGAACTGCGACACCTTGTCTATACCCACGACCTGTCCCCTGTCAGCATTGACCACAGCTACTGCAATGGCTGGCTTTACAATCAAATCATCGCGCTGCGCAAAGATATCGAATGTATGGTCAGCCCCAGATTTTCCAGGAACAATCGCCTTCTCATAAACTTCGTAACCTCTATTTCGTAAGAAAGCCGCTATTTGAGAACGGGGACCTGAAGAAGTGCCAACTTGACCCAAATAATGAGCTGCTGCTCTAGTAAGCATTGAGGGTGAAGCCCGTTTCTGAGCACTAAGGAACGCAACCAGTGATGCCGGGTCATTGGCTTCAAATACTCCTATTTTTTGTCTCTCAGCAAACTTCGCCGCTTCCTTACTCAGTTTTGGTATAACGATAACCACCTTGTAGTTTAGCCCCATATCATAGGCTTTTGTATCGAATTCAAACAATTCTGTAAGTCCGACCTCTTTTTCACCCCTTATGGCAATAAGCACACCAACACCGAGATGAAACTTTGCCAATCCATCGTCCCTGCTAGCTAATACATCAATCGTATGAAGAGCACCAGAACTGCCATGCACTTTGGCTAACTCCTCGACCTGATAACCTTGAAGTCTTAAAAAATCAACGAGCTGCGCCTTTGGTTTAAGTTGAAACTCAAGCCAATCTTTTCTATCAGGGCTCAAGATGTATGAGTACAGTTGGACTTCCTGCAGCTCTTCAAAGTTCCAAATTTTCCCAGTTTTAAGATTGCGCCATTTGATTACCGGTGCTGGGGATACTTCATTGCAATCCATACATCTATACCTAATTCCGATATTGCGGTAATCCGTACCGAGGAGCTTAAGTTCTTTATTACACTTGGGACACATATACTTGTGATCAGTTTTATAATCCTGCTCCATTCCCACATTACCGCAGGAAAAATGTTCAATTAATTGTCCTCTAATCAAATTGCCGGATCCACAATTAGGACACCGCTCCACCGGTACCAATTGAAAAGCACCATCAGGATCAATGTGTACTTTCTCGAACGGAATTTTATTCAGTACATTTTCTTTAGACAGAGCCTCTAGAAGAAATCTGGTTTCCTGTCCAGTACCACCAATAAGCCTATCGACTTCGGGATAAGCAAAACCACCCTCTGCAGAAGTATCAATTGCAGGATGAATCTCAGTGAATCTCCCGCTCACAAGAGCATCAACCAGCTTGGCCATTTTAGCATCCGTCCATACTTCAAGAGAATACCCTCCAGCCTCAGACGGAACCGGAGCTGCAACAGCGTCCAATTTCATCACCTTTGTTTCTTCCAAAGTAGTAACGCGTGTAGTGGGTACTTCAATAGGTAGTACCTTCCGAATAGGTATCTCACTGTCCGAAGTTCTATCTAACTTCACAACTGAAACCTCTGGTAGTGACATAACTGGCGTACCTTCTACATCAGTAGGTTTTATTATTATTGGCACATCAGGTTCAATAGTTTCTCCTATTTTTGCCGTTGAACCATTCTGCGCAGGAGAAACTATTTTAGTTTGTATTTCGATAGGTTTCTCCACTTGCTTCGCCTTTAACAGATCAGCTGGTCTCTCTAATCTTGTAAACGGAACCTCAGTAGACGGAATCTGTGACATAGCTTCAACCTCGGTAATCTTAGCTATCTTAGACAACCTCCCCTTTTCCTCCGGGCTAGCTCTCCTCATAATGGACTTAATTTGAGCTACCAGTTCGCGCGGGCTCACTGGCTTTTTTAAATATATATCAAACCCAAGCTCATCTATCTTAGCCCACACATCTTCTGATGGTTCAGTACCTAAAAGAATTATCGGAACCTGCGAATATTGCCGTATTTTTTGGCATGCTCGGTAGCCATCAATATCAGCAAGCTCTTCATCGATAATAATAGTACCGAAACCGTCTTTATCGACTAGGAGTAAACCATCCAGAGCATCTGAAACATCAGCAACTTGAAACCCACTCCCAACGAGTACTTCAAGATTCTTCCTCTTGAGAATTGGATCGTTTGACATTACGAGAACTCTAGTCATGCTTTTACTTCTCACCCTTTTTTGACTTCAGTGTAACAGGAGAGGGTAAAAATACTAGTAAACTAAAGGTAAATAGGGGGTAAAGATTTGGTAAATATTTAGTAAATATTTTCAGGCGTGTGGTTTGACGAATTTGTAGCCTACCCCTCGTTCACTGATAAGTAGCTGTGGATGAGCTGAATCTTCTTCCAATTTATCACGAAGCCGTTGAATATAGACTTTGAGATATTCAGAGGAATCAGTATACTCCTCACCCCAGACTTTTGTTAATAAAGCATGGTGAGTAAGCACCTTACCTTCATTCCTTACCAAGCACTGAAGAAGATTGAATTCAGTCGGGGTAAGTTTTATCTTTTTACCTTTCTTAGTTACTGTTCGTGAAGAAAAATCGATAGATAAATTGGGTAATACGATAGGCTTTTCTGCTTCTTTGAGTTCAGGAATATGGCTCCGACGGAGAACGGCACGTACACGAGCTAGGAGCTCCATATGGCTGAATGGTTTCACAATATAGTCATCAGCTCCCAATTCCAATCCCCTTACTTTATCAATCTCGTCACCTCTGACTGTTAAAATAATAATAGGCACATCTGAAAAGTCGCGGACTCCTTTTAGTACTTTGAAGCCATCTATATCAGGCAAGCCAAGGTCAAGAATAACTACATCAGGAGACTCCTCTTCCGTCAAGGTAATGCCTTGAGTCCCTTCACCCGAAATCAATACTTCCGATCCAGGCCAATGCAACTCAAAAATAAGAGTAATCGCTTCCTGAATTTCCTTATTGTCTTCTACTAATAAAACCTTCATAATATTATCCTTTTATTTGAAGTACCTTACTTTTCTTTCAGATAAAGGCAAAGAGAAAATGAAGGTACTACCTTCCTCCACCTCGCTATCGATCCAAATTCTACCTCCATGAAGCTCTACTAATTGTTTCGTAATAAACAGACCCAACCCTAATCCATTATAGCGTCGTCTGTCCGCAGGAATACGATAATATGGACGAAAAAGTTTCTGCTGTTCATCTTTAGAGATACCAGGACCTGTATCCTTTATTTCAACAACAAGGTCAGAATCATGCTTTTTAGCCTTGACCCTGATTTGTCCCCCTTGTGGAGAAAATTTAATAGCATTCGATAAAAGATTGTTTAGAATCTGCTCAAGGCGCTGCTTGTCAGCTTCAATAAAAATAGATGGGGGAACTTCGGTAACCAAAGATTGACTTTTAGCCTCCGCTACAGGAGTAAGTTCCTGAACAACTTGCAGAAGCAAATCAGAGAAATCTAGGACTTTCAGTTTGACGTGGAATTGATTAGCTTTAGTCCGAGAAATATCTAATAGCTCAACAAGTCGATTTTGGAGACTCGAGGCACTATGAAATATATTCCGAATAAGCCTCGGCTGTGAACCCTTTGGCTCTTTTTCGATTTCTTCAGCTAACAATCCAGCGGAGGCAATAAGTGCAGTTAAAGGTGTCTGCAATTCATGGCTTAAGGTATTGATCAATTCCTGCTTTTCACCCAATTCCACAACCTGTGCAGTACTTACTTGATTCCTGCGATGCACGTCAAATATCTTGCCAATTAAAGAAGCGATAAAAACAGCGACAATTGAAAATAATTTGAATTCGTGCTCACCAAATCGATTGGGCGTATCACTGCATAATCCCATTACTCCTAAAGCGTCTCCCTTCCATTGCAACGGAATAGCAGCTAAAGAACGAATTCCCGGCATACCAGAAATAATAAATCCCTCATGAAGAGTAACAGTTACATCCGAGCAAACCCAGGGTTCCTTCTTCAATATCACTTCACTAATCGGATCCTTCCCTAGTTTCATGAAGTTCATTTTCTCGGTCATCTCCTCAGTAAAGCCTTGAGAAACTATCAGTTTCAATTCTCCCCGATCAGCATCAAAGAATTGAATCCAACACGCCTGAATAGCTAGCCAAGAAGTTAGTTCATCAACAATGTGTTCAATGGCTCTTTGTGGTTCGCTACGGCAGGAATAAAGATGACCTATGCGCACCAATAAATCAAGATATAAATTATTTCGAACAGGATGTTCACCTGACCTTGTCATTCAACTCCCATTATAATTACTGACTCAACCTAACGCAATGGAGGATAGAATTAATAGAAGTCATCCGAGCAATAAAAACTCACACATTATGAATTGCTAATATTATGTGGTTGACATATACAGCGGTTACTACTATCTAATATGTGGCAAAACTAGGCAAGAATGTAGCAACTATTGGGAAAAACATAAGGATGATAATACAAATGACTTCGGCAGCGAGAAACGGAAATATCCCCCTGAAGATAACCTCTAGTGGGACACCTTCGGCAATACCATTAATGACATAGACATTTATACCAACAGGCGGTGTAATGACCCCCATTTCAACGACTAGTACAACAATAACACCAAACCATATAGGATCAAATCCCAGAGCTATAACCGCTGGATAAAATATGGGAATTGTAAGTGTAATCATGGCGAGAGAATCCATAAAGCAACCGCCGATTAAATAGAGAAAAAGAATAACACCCATAATAGCCAGTGGTGGTAAGGGTAGACTTGTTGACCACTCGGATAGCACTAGAGGTATTCTCGCAATTGCCATGAAATGACCGAATACCATGGCTCCTGCAAGTATGACCATTATCATACAGGTTATCTTTACTGAATCAATAACCGCTTCCCAAAACGCCTGAAAAGTTATCTGCCTTCTTGCTATGCCGATAAGAAGCGTGGCAGCACAGCCTGCAGCCTGCAGCCTGTGTTGGGCTGAACCAACCGAGAAAAAGCCCAAGAATAACTATTAAGAACAAAACTAATGTTTCAATAGCTCCAGCAACTCCTTCAAGTTTTTCTTTCCATGTAGTAGGCCCCCCGGCGGGAGCAACTTTTGGATCTTTCCAGCACCAGAGTAAGACCACAATACACATCAATCCAGCAAGCAAAATACCAGGTAAAACACCCGAGATGAACAGCTTTCCAATAGATTGCTCTGTCATTATCCCGTAGACAATGAAAATAGTGCTTGGTGGAATTAATATACCTAAACTGCCTGCTGCAGCCACACATCCTGTCGCTAGTGAATCATCATAACCATATTGCTTCATCTCCGGTAAAGCCACTTTGCCCATAGCGGCGGCAGTAGCATTTGTGGAACCACATATTGCAGCAAAACCAGCACATCCAGCAATCGTTGCCATGGCTAGACCACCTGGCAATCTTCCCAAAACTATATAGCCCGCTTTGTATAATCTACTACTAATGCCCGAGGCAAAAGCAATAGCTCCCATAAACACGAACATCGGAATCACCGTAAGCCCGTACGACGTAAAAGTTTCATAGAAATCTCTTGCAATCATACTCAGTGCCGATGTCGGAGACATTAAAAACGCGGCACCGACAATGCCAACAAATGCCATTGACATACCTACAGGCATACGGATAATAAAGAAAACAATCAAAACGATAATACCGCTAATGCCTATAGTGGTTGGACTCATTTTCTTGCTCCGGTTAATACTTGAAGAAGCTGAATCAATACAACCAGAAACATTGGAATACAACAAAGTGCGATGGCATAAACGAAAGGATAAAACGGTATCCGCTCAGTCATAGATACTTCACCTGTTGACTGGAGGATAATGCCAAAATCAACGCTTCTCCATGCTAGTACCGCCCATAAAGCCAAAAGGCAAATGTGAACAAAAATAGCGAGCACTCTTTGGATTTTTTGGGGTAGATATTGAACAATAAACTCCACCTCAATGTGTCCATGAAAATACTGAGTTTGAGCGATGGCAAAAGCAATCACTACCACCCCAAGAAAACCAACATATTCTATGCCACCAGGTAAAGGAAATTTAAATACTTTGTTCCCGATTATGTCAAGCACTATCAGAAGTGCCATAACCACCAATCCAACACCAGCTATTAGATTAAGAAAATGACTAAAACGACTGACAAACTTTTCAAAATTGTTCATTTTGCTTGTTATTGTTTCCTATAATTATATTTTGGGAGTGCCTCGAGATATGTTGTACTCTATAGCACCCCCAAAGTCCACCTACCCAGTTCGAGTGGCATGACTACTTGGGCTGCAGATTCTTATCAACCCAATCCACGCAATCTTTAAGACTTGGTGACTTACCACTCCAGTATTTAACTCGCTCTACCAAATACTTCTCATACTCTGCTGCCGGTAATCCCTTGCCAGCTTTCTCTTTCATATTCGCATCAATCAATGGACTCACTGCAGCTACCCACTTTGCCATTTCAGCAGGCGAGAGTTCTATTACTTTTTTCCCTTGGAAAGTTGAGTAATAGTCAAGTGCTGCTTTGTCATAATAAACCCAGACTTTAGCATATTTTTCAATCCACTCTTCGCTGAGCTTATTAAAGATGTTTTTTATATTATCGGGTAAGCCATCCCACTTGGCTTTATTCATGACTACGAAGAAGTCGGTAGTATTGCCTATTTTGTAGCAATTTGTCACAAAATTCACTACTTCGGCTTGCTTATAACCTTTTAATACTTCAGGTGGAGCAAAACTGCCATCTACTGTAGATTTTGACATAAGCTCATAAGCTTCTCCTTGTGCTGCAGCGTATCCCTTAGCTCCAAGAGCTTCCACAATCACTTTCCCAATCCCTGTCACCCTTATCACCATGCCTTTTATATCATCCAATGTATTCACAGCCTTTTTAGTACTGAACAGATAACAGGGACCATGAGCATGGAAAAAAAGCACATGAGTATCGTCAAATTCCTTGGGTTTGAACTTACTATAGAAATCGTTAGCTATGTGCGTAGCCACCCATCCATTAGGATACTCGTGTGGCAAATCAATACCCTCGCTAGCTGGAAAACGACCGACACTATATGCCAGAGCTGACATGCCTATATCTGATATGCCTGTCACTACTCCATCATAAACCTTTGTGGCTGGTGTTAACGTCCCACCAGGATAATGAGTAATCTCTATGGCTCCTTTAGTCTGAGTTTTTATTTCATCACAGAATTGTTGTGCCAGAACAGAATTCAGATGTGTTGGTGGCCAGAAATTACTAAAGGTCATTTTTATGGTCTGAGTTGGTGCTGGTGCAGCACAGGCACCTAAGACTGGTAAAACCATTAATACAACGACTACGAAAACAAATAAAAATCCCTTTTTCATTTACCCCCCCTTTTTATATTTGCCTTATACCAAAAATAAACCGATTCAAATTTTATTTAAATACTACCACCTCCTTTATCCAGCAAGTTGAGATTTCATTAATATCAGTTCTTTTCTGATAAGAAATACCACACTGCACAACAAAACAAACCACCATTAAAGAGAATACCTATTGCATTAAAAGAGGTTCTTAGTAGTCTGAAAGAATTCTAAAGTAGAAAACTCTCCTTGTCAATAGCTCAGAAAAACCATAACTTATTTCGCAAGAACAAAACTACTAATACAAGACCCTAAGTGCTATGTAGAGATTACAACACAGTTGAATGACCACAGTACTTCTCACGTAATTTAGGTTTCTCTAATTTGCCGGTAGGACTTCGGGGCACTTTATCAAAGACAACAATCCTAGGTCTTTTATATCGTGGCAATTGCTGCTCACAAAAACTCAGTATCTCCTCTTTTGTCAGCGTCACTCCTGGTTTTAGGTCCACCACTGCTGCTACCACCTCACCCAGTCTTTCATCAGGAATGCCTATCACCGCAACATCGTAGACTTTAGGATGATGATGTATAGCTTCTTCCACCTCCACAGGATACACATTCTCACCACCGCAGATCACTACATCTTTCTTCCTGTCAACCAGATAGACAAACCCATCCTCATCCATTTTCGCCATGTCACCGGTATATAACCAGCCATCTTTTATTGTTTGAGCTGTTAGCTTGTGATTTTTGTAATACTCCTTCATAACCCCATCACCTTTAACTGCCAATTCACCAATAGCGCCTCTAACTACATCATCACCCTTGTCACTAACAACACGAAGCTGCCAACCAAAACCAGCTTTACCGATAGAATCGATCTTCTGTCTGTTCTGCAAACCAAGATGAACGCATCCAGGACCTGTAGCCTCACTGAGCCCATAATTATTGTCATATTGCATGTCAGGGAAATATTTTCTCCAGCGCAAGACGAGACTAGGCGGCACTGGCTGGGCTCCAATATGCATGAGACGCCATGAACTTAAATCATAGTCTTCCTTTTTCAACTCACCTCTATCCAGTGCCGAGAGAATATCATGCGCCCACGGTACCAACAACCACACAATAGTCCCCTTCTCTTTATGCACTGCCTCAAATATAATCTGTGGCGTAACTTTCTTCAATAACGTTGCTCGACTACCCGCAAGTAAACTCCCAAACCAGTGCATTTTTGCCCCAGCATGGTAGAGAGGTGGAATGAGTATGAAATTATCTTCCCTGGTCTGATAGTGGTGAGCTTGTTCAGCAATGGCAGCCCACTCCATATTCTTGTGAGTTAACAGAATTGGTTTAGGAGCACCGGTAGTTCCTGAAGTAAAGTAGAGTCCACATTCATCTGACTCTCTTACTAACACAGGAACAGCTTCGGGTAATCCTCCTCCTATCAGCTCTTCAAGACTGCTCCATCCTGCTGGGACAGTCGCACCCGCAATATAATACTCTTTGATAGTTCGTAACTCAGACTTTACTTTCTCGACTCTTTCTATAAACTCCTCATCCATAATCATTATCTTGGCTTCACTTATATCCGCACAGTATTTTATGTCATCAGACATAAATCTAAAGTTGAGGGGAACAACCCATGCTCCCGTTCTGATAATACCAAAATAGGTCTCAAGCCAATTAACAGAGTTCCTCATGAGCTGAATTACTTTATCACCCTTCTTAATGCCTTGAGTACGCAAAGCATTGGCTATGCAATTTGCTCGCTCATGAAACTCATGCCAGCTTATTTCCGTGCGCTGTCCACCATCTGAGGTAATTTCGATCAACGCTGTGTCATTCGGAAACATATAGGCATTCTTAGCTAACATTTCTGATATTATCATTATTTTCACTCCGCTAATTATCTATCAATAGAACCTTTAGAATACCACTTTTAAGGCATCTTGTGCTACGTGCGTTATATTGTATATGCCTTCTAAAGTCGATCCTATACCTGGAACAGAAAGACTTGTATTGATAGTGTAGCGAAGATTGTGATAAAAACAAGAGGAATATATCCCTGGAATATCTGGCTTAATTAGTTTAAGCTCTAAGTACTTGGTATATCGTTGCCGCCTGACCATTCCTGCATCAATCTTCTTATCTTTTCGGCTAATTTAGGGCTTGACCTAAGTCTAGTAATGAACACTGGACAACCTTCAAGAAGGGTATTCTGTGCTGCTGCTGCCATACCAGCTAACAGCTGTTGCATGCCAGACACAGTTCCTCCGGGTAGAACACTTCCGGGAATTGTAGATTCCAATTGTTTTCTTATATCTTCTTCTGAAAACCGCATCGGCAACACACATGTCCTATACCATGGGCATGTCTTACACTGAACCACTGCCTGCGCTTCATTCAAAATGTCACTCAAGGTAATCTCCCGATAGTCGCTCTCGTAATAGTGGTTACATTATACATATATTCCTGATTAAATAGAACAACAAATCATTATCGCCGCAAATATATGCTGGCAATTGTATAAATCCCTATGATAAGATACTTCTACCTTTGAAGCGGAGGAGAATAAAGTGTCCGCAAAAATACACGTGTTCAGAATCAAACCCGACAAAGAACTGCTCACAGAAATAGATCGTTATTGTAGCGAGCATACTATATCATCTGGAATTGTTATCGGCATTATCGGCTCATTAAAATGCGCCACGCTTAATTATATAGTGAAGCTACCCGGAAAATACAATGGTGTTGACTACAATGGTCCACTCGAAATAGTATGTGCTCAGGGCTCCATAGCTCTGAAAGACACTACTCGTATAACACACATACATGCCCAACTTTCTAACCAGAACGGCTGCTATGGAGGTCATCTCGTTTCGGCAATAGTGTTCTCCACTGCCGAGGTGTCAATAGCAGAACTTGACTATCAACTAAAACGCCGATATGACAGCTATACTGGTATCCATGAATTAATCGAGTAAACTAAAGCAGTTTGGTTATCACAGTCTTATGTAAGCCTACTGTGCATTAGTAAAATTAAATATACCTTCCTACAGCTCTGGCAAGAGCTTGTATTTCATGCATCAACCTGGTGAAATCCGATGGACTAAGAGACTGCAACCCGTCAACCAGGGCTTCCTTAGGATTAGGATGTACTTCTATGAGAAGTCCATCAGCACCAGCAGCCACAGCTGCCCTCGCTATAGCAGGAACGAGAGAATAATGGCCAGCGGCATGACTGGGGTCAACAATAAGAGGCAAATGGCTAACCCGTTTAATCACCGGGATTGAAGAGATATCCAGGGAGAACCGAACGCTATCTTCAAACGTCCTTATACCTCGCTCACCTAGGATAACTTGTTGGTTTCCCCCTGCTAACACATAATCCGCTGCTGTCAGCCATTCAGTGATGGTAGCTGAAAACCCGCGTTTCAACACGACCGGGCACCTGCACTTTCCCAGTTCAGTCAATAATGCAAAGTTCTGCATGTTCCGTGCACCAACTTGAAGAATATCAGCATACTGAGAAACCAAGGCAATATCCTGAGGATTTACTACCTCAGTAATGACAGGCATATTCAACTCTTTTTTGGCTTTACTCAGCATTTCCAACCCCACCTGCTCTAACCCCTGGAAACTAAATGGTGATGTCCTTGGTTTATAAGCACCACCACGCAAAATACAAGCCCCGGCTGCTTTCACAGCTTTACTTGCCTCAATAATTTGAGCTTCACTCTCCACAGCACAGGGGCCTGCCATCACCACAAAGCGTTCAGCACCTATATCAATCCCATTAATTGAGACAACGGTGTTCTCTGGTTTAAACTCACGGGACGCAAGCTTGTAGGGTTTCATAATCCTGGTGACGCTTTCCACCATTGGGAGCACCGCAAAAGTATCGGTAGACAATTGCCCTGTATTGCCTCCGAGTATTGCGACCACCACCTTCTCCATACCCAAATTCAATTGAACACCTAAGCCCAGCGACTTGGCACGTTTCACTATCACATCAATATGTTCCGGTGTTGCACCACTTTTCATCGCTACTATCATTGTGAGTACTCCAACCTTTTCCTAATCATACTATTTCCGTTATGTGGTGACAAATTGGCTGATGCTATTGTATCGACTTTAAAAAATATTGGCATAATTAACCGTAATTCACTTTGATAACGTGTTCTGTTAAAATCTAGACATTCCCCAAAGGCCCTCCAGTTTCAATTGATTATAAAGATACTAAGGGGGTAAAGTTGTTAACCTTAACTATCCAGGGAACTGAGATAAAAGCAAAAGAAGGAGCAAACCTCCTCTGGACAGCCCTCGATAATGGTTTCTATATTCCTAATCTATGCGCCTTGCGGGATACCAAACCGCCAGTTCCCGCCTCATGCCGCCTTTGCTTTGTTGAAATTGAGGGTAAAAATACTCCTATCACCTCCTGTACGACAGTAGTCAAAGATGGAATGATAGTGCACCTTAACACCCAAAAGGTAAATAGGGTCAGGAATACTGCCTTCGAACTTTTGCTCAGCCACCACCATATCGATTGCGCTCATTGTGACAAAAATGGCAACTGCGAACTACAAAACATCGCTGCAAAATTAGGTTTAAAGTTAAAACTGAAGAAATTCCGAAATGTCCCACGGGATTTACCTGTAGATACCAGCCACCCGCTATTCTATTACGATCCCAATAAGTGTGTCCTGTGTGGCAGATGTGTTCAGATATGTAAAGAGCAGGGGATTGGTACACTGGATTTTGCCTTTAGGGGCATTCACACTACTGTTTCTACTTTTGCAGGTAAATCACTAGTGGAAGCTTGCCCAAGAGATTCATGCTTGGCTTGTGTTGCTGTCTGTCCTGTCGGCTCATTAGTTGCTAAAACGAGTGATATCATGAATGTAGCTAAAACTACGATAACGACTAGACGATAAGCGACTAGATTAGCTATTCTTCAATGTCCCAGGCATCTTCACCGATGAGTGGTACAAAACGGCAGCCACCCAAGTTCTCAATAGTATTCTGCTTCTCGCCCTTGGTAACTTTAAGCAATTCCTGTGTCCATCTTGACCCCACTGGTATGACCATTCTCCCTCCAATGACTAATTGCTTTAAAAGTGACTCAGGAACTCTCGGAGCTCCAGCAGTGACAATAATGCCATCATAAGGGGCTCCCTCCGGCCAACCCAAGAGCTGTTCTGAAATATGTATTTCAACATTAGAACGTCCCAGTTCATCCAGAATTTTTTTTGCTAATTTTGCCAACTGAGGAATACGTTCCACGCTCACCACCCACCTTGCTAGACCTGCAAGTACCGCGGTCTGATAACCACTCCCAGTACCCAACTCAAGTACTTTATCAATACCACTTAGTTCTAATGCCTCAGTCATTAGAGCTACAATAAGCGGCTGGGAAATAGTCTGCTCAAATCCAATATCGAGAGGTCTGTTGTCATAAGCGAAGTTGTGGCAATTCGACGGAACGAAAAGCTCTCGAGGTACATTGGCAATAACCGACAGCACCCGCTCATCTCTGATTTCTTTACTGAGAGAAGCAACCAACCGTGCACGGGCCAACTCTAAATCCACAGGCCCCCACCTTAAAGCTCTACTTGATTACGAAACCTAGCACAATGATAATCGCGAATAGAACACCAGCAATAATACCGATACGCTGCAATTCAGGTACTATGTATTGATATCGGGTCCCCTGTGCGGCTGCAGAAGCATGAGTCATAGGTTTTATTACCTTTGACTCGACCTTCATAGCTGTAGCTACTTCCACAGCTGCAGCTTCAGAATGTTTTACCACTTCACTACCAACAACCTGCTGTGTGGCTCTAACCTTAGCTCTGGATCGTCGCGATTTTTTTGACATATGTTACTCCAACCTATAATTAAACTTTTACATCTTGATAGACTTTGGTAGTAGAAATATGGGTATGCCCCAATAATCCTTGAACGGACTGCAAATCGGCACCACTGCTTAATCTATGAGCAGCAAAACTATGCCGCAGACTACGTGGCGTAACTTTACAAGTGAGACTCGCTTTACCTGCATATCCCTGGACAATTTGCCAGAATCCCTGCCGAGTCAGACGTTCTCCACGTCTGTTCGGAAATAAAGCGAGCTCAGTCTCATTACTCATCAATTTCGGCCTGATTTCATTAATATATTCTCTCACAATCTGCGCTATATACCCGTCAATTGGAACTATCCGTACTCCTGCCTTACCTACACCACAACGCACATTATTTGCGCGCAAGTCAATATCCCCAACATTGAGCGCCATTAACTCGCTAGCCCTTAGGCCAGTAGCATAAAGCAATTCCAACATAGCTCTGTCTCTTCTAGCCTCTATGGAGGACAATTTCGCTGGCTCAGCCAGAAAACGACGCACCTCAGAAACTGATAAAGGCTTGGGTAAGGGTTTATTCACTCGAGGCGAAGCCAAATTCGGCGCAAGATCACCCCTAAGCCTACCAGTATTCACCATGAATTTCAGAAATGATTTGGCTGCTGCCACCTTGCGGGCTATTGTAGCTTGCGAGTATTTCTTTTCATTTAGATCACGCATATAACCCGAAAGTAGTTCAGTATTGAGCAAACGCAATTCGCTGCCTCCAACAGAGCTTGAAGACTTTACGTACGCAGCCAATTGTGACAAATCACCTTGATAAGCTGCAAGGGTATTTGAGGAGTATTTCTTTTCCTGGTTTAGATAACCTAGGAAAGCTTTAATATTTTCTTCCATCGGAAAGCCAGTAACTATTGTAGCATATTATTAGCATAATTTTCACTCCAATATACTGGTTCAGGTGATGTCGGACACTTTACTCCTTTTTATTTTACTAAATTGCTGATCCGAGAACTTCCTTGGGGTAAGATATCCCAGGGATTGATGCGGGCGAATCGTATTATAAATATATTCCCACTGTGTTAATGCTTCATTAATCTCATTCATTGCAAATGAGGCATCTGTGACTTCATAGAATTCTTCAGTATGAGTCCTCTGTGCACGTTCAACATGACCGTTTAATTTTGGAGGTCGTGGTGGCAAAACGAATAACTTAATGCCATGTGCCTCACATGTACGTTCAAAAACATCTTGAAACTCCGATCCTCCATCTACTTGTATCGCTTTGATTGGGAACGGCATCCGTTCCAATATAGTGTCTATAAATTTGGACGCAGCTGAAGACGTAGCATTTCTCGATGCCGCGAGTACGTCCCATCTCGAAATAATATCTCTTGCGGTAAAGTGTTTAAAAACCACACCCGGCATCGGTCTCACGTCTAACGTATCAACTTCCACAATATCACCTGGTTCTTTGGCTACATATTCCTTCGGTTTTCTGATAGCGTACAGCCTTTTTCTTTGCCTCTTCCTTGCCGAAATACAATGAGGAACTGGCTCGAGCAATATACCCCGCCTCTTCAAACGATTAAGAATTCTACCAACCATGGAAACAGAGATGTGTAGTCCTTTTTCCTTCAGCAATACTGTCAACTTCTCTTTTCCCCAGCGGGGATATTGCTCTCTTAATTCAAATACAGCTTTTTCGGTCTCATTTGACCAGGTGGGCTGCCTCACATGTCTTGGCTTATGAGAGCGGTCTTCAAGGGTACGTAAATTATACCGATTATATCGCTCTTTCCAACGATAGAATGTATCTGGAGAAATATCGAAGTGTCTGCATGTTTTCCTGGCATTATTATTGTTGACTTCATAATGGTCAAACCATTTCAATCGCCTTTGTGCTTCACGTGATAAATCCGATGTATGCCTTTCTAATGTGATAATGCCAGGAACTAATCCGTTTCTTATTCGCATAATGACACTATTATAAGTGTCCGTAATCCATCTGAACTAGCTCACTCCAATAGCCTATCGTTCAAATCTGCGGATACCTTTTTCCCAAAGGCATCGCCCAATTTTTGTCACATCATATCCTCAATGTTACAATTTAATAAGAAACTATGACAACAGCGATTAAACCTCAATTAAGAAATCTGCCATCGAGATACGGTATCTACCTATTTAAGGATGAGCGAGGTGAAGTGCTCTACGTAGGCAAGGCAACTAATCTCAACAATCGGGTAAGATCGTACTTTAATGCCAGTTGCAAACTTTCGCCGAAGCTTCAAAAGCTGGTGGAAAACATAAGCAAATTAGAGTTCATAGTGACTGATTCAGAGCAAGAAGCACTTATCCTGGAATGCAATCTAATCAAAAAGTATCATCCGCGTTATAACGTTCGATTAAAAGACGATAAAACATACCCCTACCTTAAAATCGACCTGAACAATTATTGGCCTACTGTGTATTTTACTCGTCGCCAGCAAAAAGATGGTAGCAAGTACTTTGGCCCCTTTGTCAACACAGGTTCCTTACGCCGAACCTTAAGATTAATAAAGAATATTTTCCCTTTCCGCTCCTGTAATAGGGTAATTACAGGTACAAGTACCAGACCATGCCTTAATTACCACATCAATCGATGTCTCGGTCCATGTATTGGAGCTGTTAGCAAGAAGGACTATGATAAGGTAATAAACCAGGTTATTCTTTTCCTTGATGGTAAACAGGAGCTTATTGTCCGAGAATTGAAAATTAAAATGACGAAAGCCTCTGGGCAGCTTCAATTTGAAAAGGCAGCCTTGTTTCGCGATCAGATTAAAGCCATTGAGAGCGTCATTGAAGCACAGCAGATTGCAGTCGCGGTGCACGGTGAAATGGATGTCATTGCTATAGCCCAAACCAATGACCTGGCTTATGTAGAAGTATTTTTTATCCGCAATAACAAGTTAATCGGACGAGACAGCATTCCAGTAGATGGCATCCAGGATGAATCACCCGAGCAGATAATAACTAATTTTGTGAAACAGTACTATGCCTCATCTTCGTCAATACCACCAAAAATCCTGCTTCAATACGCAGTCAACGAGCCCAGAACCATCATTGATTGGCTGAAAAAACTCAAGGGTTCTTCGGTTAAACTCCTCGTACCTAGCAAGGGAACCAAGAAACAATTAGTAGAAATCGTTGCCGAGAATGCTAAAGAGGGTCTCTCATTATATCTAACCGAGCATCCCTCCGTTATTGAATACGATAATGTTCTCAGTGAACTTAAAGAGAGACTACTCCTTACGACAGTACCGTTGCGAATAGAAGGCTATGATATATCAAATATCCATGGCAACCTATCGGTGGGTAGCATGGTGGTATTTGATAAAGGAATACCTAAACCAGCACACTACCGCCGCTTTAAAATTAAGACTGTGCCTTATATCAATGATTATTCCATGATTCAGGAAGTAGTTAAAAGACGGTTCCACAACTATTTAAACAGAGAAGAGAAATGGGCAATAATTCCAGACTTAGTGCTTATTGACGGAGGCAAGGGACATCTCCATGCTGCTATTGAAGCAATGCATGGATTGGGGGTGGACTCTATTCCTGTCGCCAGTATTGCTAAGGAAAAAGAAGAGGTGTTTATACCTGGGAAAACAACTCCGGTGGATATGCCCAAAAACTCCGCAGCACTGCATCTATTACAAAGAGTAAGAGACGAATCTCACCGTTTCGCCTTATCCTACCATCAAAAACTTCGCAGCAAGAAGAGCATGCTTTCAGTACTCGATAGCATTCCGGGCATTGGTCCCAAACGCAAAAAAGCTCTGCTTAAAAGATTCGGCTCAGTACAGAATATTAAAAATGCAGCGAAAGAAGAACTGACTACGATAATAGGAATAACAGATACGGTAGCAGAAACGATTAAGGAATACTTATAACGATAAGACTGGTTGATTTCGAGTGGTAGACAATAGTATTCTGAAAATAAAAAATCCCTCATAACAGATCCAATTGTGCCAGCTCGAACCTCATACCGTCACGTGCAGCAATAACTGGAACCCCCGTATTATTACTTAACTGCTTGGCTATTTCCCAAGGTTTTGCTTTCCATACGCTCATACCAAAATGGGTGATCAGACTAAGCTTTGGTTTTATCTGCCTGATTATTTGCTCAACTTCTACAATAGACAGATGCTCTACCATAGGTTTGTGCTCCATCATCACCGTATTTATTACAAGCAGGTCACACGTATAATAATCGGGTAAATCCTCAAAATATCCAGTATCGACAATCCATGAGATAGTATATTGCGGTGTTTTAAAGATAAGACCATAGGTTTCTACCCCATGTCTATGTCGCACTGGAGTTTCCACAACAATGTCACCGATAGTGTAGGATCTACCTTCAGCCAGAGTTTCAATTTTCTCTGGATAATCCATTACATAAGGCAGGATGACTCCCTCTTTATTATTCCTAGCATCAGATGGAGCCAATACTATACCCCGTCGCTTCCATCCGCTATTCGTCATTGCCTCAATCATAATATTTATGTCAACTGAATGGTCCAGATGCTTGTGAGAAAGAATAATAGCATCAAGACTGGAAGGGTCAAGCTTCTTCTGAATTGCACGAACTAAAGTACCGGGCCCTGGGTCTAATAGTATTTGTTTGTCATTCAAGTGAAGCCAGGCACCCCCTGAGGCTACTACCTGCTTGCTTACCATAACTCTGGCGCCTGCAGTGCCCAGAAAGACAATGGAATCATGATGTTCAATCACGGCCAAATTATATCAAGAATGCTAGCTTATTTATCTACGCTTCTGTTAAAATTGGCCAGCACTCCAAACCGTAAGTTCAAATGGCAGAATTAGAACATGAAATTGCAGAATTAATACAGCAGTACCAGGCTAAAACTGGGAAATTGCTAACTATCGGTAGTGTTGAGTCAGCGACAGGTGGTAGAATCAGCGACATAATAACCGATGTCTCAGGCAGCTCCGACTATTACAAAGGCTCGATAATTGCCTACAGCAATGAAGTAAAAGTTAATGTGGTCGGAGTGAAAGAAAAGACACTTAAAACTTTTGGCGCTGTCAGTTCTAAAACAGCAATTGAGATGGCTGTAGGTGGCAGGAAATTGTTAAGCGTGGACATCTGCATATCAGATACAGGCATAGCTGGTCCCACTGGTGCTAGTGCAGGAAAACCAGTGGGGCTGTTCTATCTTGGACTATCCGCAAAAAATACTTCCATCAGCCGAAAGCACAACTTTAAAGGCAGCAGGGAGAAAAATAAACAGAGCGCAGCCGAAGCAACGTTGAAATTTCTACAAGAATATTTACAAACATGCCTCAATACTATAGGTACTAAATCACTTGACGAAAAACATGTAGTAACCTCTTTTCTGGAACATAAAGGCAAAATCTTGATTTTACGGCGGAGTAAAAAGGTTGGCAGCTATCAGGGCAGATGGGCTGGTGTAAGCGGATACGCGGAAGCTAGTTATTTAGTACAAGCATATACCGAAATAAAAGAAGAGACAGGATTAGACAAATCCGATGTGGAATTAAGAGTTAAAGGAAAACCCCTGCAGACCATTGATACGAAACTGGGAAGGAGATGGATTGTCCACCCTTTCCTTTTCCTTGTAAAGGAACCACTTAAAGTTAAAATCGACTGGGAACATACAGAGACCACATGGATTAAACCAGAAGAATTGGCTAAGTATAAGACGGTCCCTGGATTAAAGGATGCGCTTGACCGTGTGATGTAGTACAACAGGAGATTATCCACTACATAAGGAGCAATCTATGCTCGCTAAAGTAATGAGTTGTGCGGTCATTGGACTGGAAGGAGCAATCGTAGAGGTTGAGGTTGATATCTCACCCGGAATGCCTTCATTCACCATTGTCGGTTTACCCGACACCGCTGTTCAAGAGGCCAGAGAAAGAGTAAGAGCTGCAATTAGAAATTCTGGTTGCACCTTCCCCGTTAAGCGAATTACAGTAAACCTGGCCCCTGCTCACCTTAAAAAAGCAGGGCCCGCCTACGACCTCCCTATCGCCATTGGCATCCTGATAAGCTCGGAACAAATATCCGCAGACTTCTCCAAAACGCTTATCCTCGGTGAACTTTCTCTCGATGGCGGGCTGAGACACACCAATGGCATTCTCTCCATGGTAGCGCTTGCAAGAGAAAAGGGGCTATCAGAAGTCTTCGTACCGGCAGCAGATGCCAGCGAAGCTTCATTACTGGATACTATCAGGGTTGTACCAGGTATTTCCCTTTCACAACTGGTCAGTCACTTGCGTGGCGAGATAACAATTCCTGAATACAAACAAGACAAAAATTGGAATGATACGACTGTAGATTTCTCGCGAATCGACCTCGCCCATATCAAAGGTCAGGAACACGCCAAGCGTGCTCTTGAGATAGCCGCTGCCGGAGGTCACAATATCCTTATGTCAGGCCCGCCGGGAAGCGGCAAGACTATGCTCGCCCGCTCCCTGCCTTCCATACTGCCGACAATGGTTCTCGAAGAAGCTCTAGAGGTAACGAAAATATACAGCATTAGTGGATTACTTTCACAGGATACCCCTCTTATCAACCAGCGACCTTTTCGCGCACCACATTACACTACTTCCCATGCAGGACTTGTCGGCGGTGGTCACCTGCCCCGACCTGGTGAAATAAGCCTGAGCCATCGCGGCGTTCTTTTCCTGGATGAGTTCCCTGAATTTAATCGCACTGCTTTAGAATCGCTACGGCAGCCTCTGGAAGACAAAATCGTCACTATCAGCCGCGCCCAGGGTAGCATTACATTTCCTGCCAATTTCATGCTTGTCGCTGCCATGAACCCCTGCCCCTGTGGCTACTACGGTGACCCGGTAAAAGAATGCAAGTGCACTTCGAGCGAAATTTCGCGATACCAGAAGAGAATCAGCGGACCGCTTTTAGACCGGATCGACATCTTCATTGAAGTCCCTCGGGTTGATTATGAAAAACTTACCGAAGATACGCGGGGTGAGAGCTCAGATAAAGTTCAGGCGAGAGTTCAAGCTGCCAGACAAATTCAGCAGAAACGTCTTAAGAATTCAAAAATCGTTTCCAATAACGAGATGACACCTATAGAGGTAAAGGAATTTTGCCAGGTAGACTCAACTGCTCAGAACCTGCTGCGAACTGCTATGAAGCAACTTCACTTTACGGCACGTACCTTCCATCGCATTCTGAAATTATCCCGTACAATTGCCGACCTCGATGGAGCAGAAATTATTAAAGCTAACCATCTGGCTGAGGCATTACAGTACCGCCAGAGAAGTACAAATTAACTATTGGACTTAGAAGCCTGCACTATATGTGCCTAAGAGGTTTCTTCAGCCTTCCTTTTTCACGGCTCTCCCGTGACCTATCGCTCCCTTTCGGGCTGGCTGTAGCACCTTTAAGAAGACTCAAAGGTTGCTGTGCGGGTCATCAGACCAGTTCCCTAACCGCAACTCTCGATAGCTAAAATATATTTAGTTTATCAAGTATTTAATGTATTATCAGTATTGGCTATTTACTTTCTGGTTCCAAATATGTTGTACCTACAACTCTTATCATCCAATTGACATTTTTCTTAACAGCACATGCTCCACCTTGATAAGGCCAATCGGTTCGTATTTTAAAGCTACCGTCTGGGGAACGTGAAGTAATATTTGAATGTTCATTCGTAATACTGCTATCAGCACCAAGCTTTATGCCTTGGTTTATATTTGATAGTGCATAAACATGAATATAAAACTTATCAACTACATTAATATCGGGAACAGTAAATTCCAACCAACTAATGCTTCCTTTAAACAGAGTCTGAGGATAATTAGCACTATGAATTTGCTCTAGGTTTTTATTCCAAATAGCTAAAGTGAAGGACTCTGCTATAGCGCTTCCCTGAAGCATTCCATAAATTAGCACCTTTTTTATTGAATATGGAATAGCAGGATGTGGAATAGTAGAAGGTGGATTAGAAGGAGGTAAAAAGTCCACAATGAAACCACCGCCTGCAGACGAATTAACACACTCAGAGCTGCCGTCATCGTATTTCAACTCTACCTCTTTAGGTACAGATGATGGCTTCGGAAACAGAGTTGGTGGAGGTGGAGTAGGAGGAGGTGTTGGTGTAGGTGCTGGAGAGGGAGTTGAAGTAGGTGGGGAGATTGGTGTCGGCGTTGGAGTTGCTGCTGGTACAGCACAAGAGCAAAACATTAGAACCGTAACCAATATACAGGCAAATACCAAGCAAGTGACTCTACTCATATAATTCTTCCTAGTATTTGAATGTTAAGCGACAGTGTGCCCATTATACTCCTAGCCATAGCCAATTGGAATACACTCCTTGTTCCAATCTGTTCGAACGTGAAAATTTATAGCTATTATACTTGTACGTGTGAGGGGTTATCTGTTCGCCTGCCTACTTAGAAAAGCAGGTGTCGACACCATGACCATTAAAGACCTGGGTAGATGGGAATCCCTGGAAATGGTGCAGAGATATACCAGGTCGGTCACCTTTCAGGATAGCATGAGGTTCTATATGTCGCCACTATGCGATGAAAGCTACTCTTTCCCAATCATCTTAAGCCTTAAGTTTTGTTATAGGAAGCATGAGTGAAATTGCTTGCTTCACTTCATCGGGCAAATCATTATAAGAATTAGTCGGCGCTATTTTACCAACAGCTTCATCCCATGCATATTGTGAAGCGGCATTTAAATTAATATTTAGCTTTTTTACACATTGGGATGCAGTGGTAAATCTTTCGCTAAAGCATAGTTCAGCATGCTTAACAAGCACTCTGTATAATTCGAATGCCGTTTCTTCCTTGATTTCACCATCAGATTGCTTGAAACATTTCCATGCATCAAATATCTCAGCTGGTGGTTTTTTATTGCTCAGGAGCAGTAAGACAATGAAACCAAACGGAACGCCAAAAATTAATGCCCATACAGGACTCCGACCTTTTTTGTCACATGCCCAACCATTAACACATAATATACCGATTAATGCTACATATCCTAAAACATTGGTGTCTGGGAAAAGCATTCGACCTAATAAACTCATCAGAAATCCGATTATCCAACTGTAAACCATGGTCATATTTAAGTGGTTCTTGAAGTGGTAATTCTTAAAGCTAGGTTTTACCTTTAGAATACCTTGGATTTCTTGGACTGACGTACCACTTAATTGGTCAATCTTCCTTTTTAGAGATTTCTCCTGTTTTTTAAAAATTGATTCTGATAATTCACCGACAGTATGTCTAGCTTGGAGATTATCCAAGTCTTCCTTTAGTTTCTCTAATTCCCTTTTATTTTCATTGTCTTTTTTTTGTAATTCTTGGTTTACCGCATCTATCTCGGACACAGCAGTATCGTACATTTTTTGATAGTCTGATTTCAGGTTTGCGTACTGTGCTTCTGAAATTTTTCCCTTTGCCTTTACCTCCTCCAAATTGGACAGTAGTTGTGTTGCCTTATCCTTAGCTTGTATAGACTTCTTCACATCATTATTCATGTCCTACCCCTCTATATCAATACTGGCAGTAGCAGATTTTCAACTTGGAGTTTCAATCGCTTCCCACTAAGGTGTTAACTGATACTCTAACTCTTTCGATTTCTTAAAATCAGCTTCGGATTTGCTGTAGTCACCTTTTTTCTTATAGGCAACCCCACGGTTGTAGTAAGCATCGACATACTTAGGGTCGAGTTCTATAGCCTTGGTAAAATCTGATATGGCTTTGTCGTAGTCACGTTTCTCACCATAGGCAACCCCGCGCATAGTGTAAGCAATGGCATACTTAGGGTCGAGTTCTATAGCCTTAGTATAATCTGATATGGCTTTGTCGTAGTCATGTTTCTCAGCATAGGTTTTCCCACGGTCGTAGTAAGCCTTGACATCCTTCGGGGTGAGTTCTATAGCCTTGGTAAAATCTGATATGGCTTTGTCGTAGTCATGTTTCTCAGCATAGGCAGCCCCGCGGTTAGTGTAAACCTTGGCATACTTAGGGTCGAGTTCTAAAGCCTTAGTATAATCTGATATGGCTTTGTCGTAGTAACCTTTTTTATGAAAGGCAAACGCACGGTTGTAGTAAGCATCGGCATCCTTAAGGTCTGGAAGGTCTGAACTCAAACAGCCACCAATGAACACCACTGTCGCCAGTAAGGCACAAATCGTGATTATAATTACTTTCTTGTATCTCATTCCCACCTCCTAATACGCTGCACGAGACCATTATAGCAGTATCAAATTATTATGGACATATATTTCATTTGACATGCCCGCTCAATACATCCTTAAGCTTCAGTCTATTGGCTTTCAGAGCAGCGAATATATAACTCTGACTACACCCAAGCTCTTGGGCTGCTGCAGCCACGCTACGCTGCATTCTAAGGCACTCACAAATTTTTGGGGACAAAAATAACGTCCGAAGCTAAAAGGAATATCTATTAATCAACTAATGAAAGTGGGGTATATCTTCCGAGTGCATTTTGTAGCTATAGTTGTCCAGGCTTATACAAGGATTTAGTCAAAATTCCGAACTATATTACTTAGGTCGAGAATATCTGGAATTTGTTGAAGTGTTCTCTTGTTGGTTCGTATCACAAAGTCAGTAGAAGACATCTTGATGCTTACCTCGATGAATTAGAATGGCGATTTAACAATCGTGAGAATCCATATTTGTTTAGAGATACGCTATTAAAACTCATTCAATCTGATTACCTCGAATATAAAGACCTTACGGCAACTTCGCACTCGAAAGCAAAGCAATCACTGCCCCGATAATCCCCCCAAGAACGGTGAAAATGCCAGCAATAATGACCATGAACCATTGTTGCCTTGTTTGCCATTTTTTATCAGCATCTTCTCTTGCGGCTTGCCATTTTAACATTTCTTGGCGGTCTAGCATCTCTTTATGTTCCTTTGGAGTGTACCCGTGTTGCCAAGTAACAAATGCCTTACATTCCCTTTCTTTTTGGATTGTTGCCTGTATACTTTCCGAAGTAGCTTTGTTGAGGTCTCCTGTTTCATCCCACAGATTGTACGCATTCATAAAACATACAGGGGTTTCATATCCCCAGGTATAACGAAAACCAGGTAAGATAGACCTTCTGCGACCTTCTTCTCTAATGACAGGCTCGACCTCCATTAATTCCCTAGTTTGGCTGTTTCTAATTGCCAAGAACCCACAATTGGCACATTTGACCATGTCGCACCCCCTCTTAGAAGTGCAACTATTCTATCACTATTCAAACTCATAAGTTCGGATAAGTATATTGTAGGCAACGGGTATATAATCCTGTATTTTATTTGACGTTATTTCCGCTAATTAGCAACACGTTCTAAAGCTGATGGTGCCTTATTCTCACATGTAATAGCATGGGTAATAACGGGAAGCTTTACACTCATTGTAAAGATAATGCTGAGGAAATCACCCTGGATTTAACCTGGTTAAAGGACGGGGACGGCACCAAAAAAAGAAATGGCATGTATCAAAGCTGAGGAAATAGTAGCACTTATCCAGTAGACCAATCCCCTTAGGGCTGAATTTTGTCCGTTTCCTTACATTCAATATGTGGCATTTTTTGTGGAGACGGGCATTGTAGAGTAAACTTACCACCACCATTCCAGGATTGCTCAGTCCCCATATCCACTAATAGTTCATGTTACAAGGCTTCTCATCTAGTCAGAGCCAACTCGAATGGAATCGCTTTGTTGTTATTGCGTCCCCACATTGACAATTGTTGGCTTACCACAAGAGAGGCACCAGGGCTTTGCGCTCAGAAGGATACTCTGGGAAGGTTTCTCGATACCAGTTGTGATTAGCACGAGCACGAGGTACCAAATTAGCGATTGCCCAGACTGCAAATGATAGTCCTGCAAGCGACCATGTTGCTACTGCCCACCCTGCCCAAATCATGATCTCACCCAGGTAATTGGGGCAGGAAATAAAACGATACATACCACCATATGCTACTTTATAATCCACTTCATCTGCCCCACGGAGACCTCTCAGCACCTGGTCCGCATTGCGGTTCATTACAAAACCAACGATGAAAATTAATAAACCACAGATAAATCTTGGGTCACTGAGCCATTCATTGTTATATCCATGAGAAAATGTGAAAAGATAACGCCCATTTAAATAGGCATTCACCGCATTAAAAAACAAGCCCATGCTAACAACCAACAATGGCATCTGCTTAGGAATAATTCGCAGGCTGAAGGGGTAAATAAAAGAGCGATGTATATAGTGTGCCTCCCACATACAGAAAAAAACAAGCAAGGTAATTGTCTTGCTATTACTGCCGAACACAAAACAAGCAGCAAATAGTAGTGGAGATATCGATTCCATGATTAACCAACCCAAGCGATTGCTTACAGCAAGTCCCCAGCCTTTGCGAGTATGGCGACCATACGGCGCCACCACATAAAACAGGGTAATAAATATCAGCAGCGCCAGTACAAACCAGCCCATGAGCAGACCATTATAAAATGTTTGTTCATTCATAATGTCGTCTTAGATTCTGACTTTGGCCGACAGGTAAACTGACCATTATGTTCAAACCATCGAAGAGTATCGGCAATTGTCTCTCTAAGTGGGCGGGGATGATAGTCAAGTTCACGTGTTGCTTTATCATGACTGATATTCCGATTACCACGCAAAGCCATGAGAGATACCTTGGTATAGAGCGGTCGTTTTCCAAACAATCGAGCAAAGGCAGTAGCAAATGGAGTCCCGATATCAGCTATCCACATAGGGCAAGTCAAATTGGGAGAATCAGTACCAGCAACTTCTTCTATCATAACCGCCAGGTCACTCAGTGATGCCCAATGCCCTGACAATAGATATTTTGCCTTTGCCCCTGCTGGAGCTCGTTTTTCTGCCTCCATCGCCCCTGCGACCACATCCCTCACATCCACCCAGTTAAATCCACTGTCAAGTAGAACAGGCATAGTACCACGAGCAAGCGATAGCAGAACCTCTCCAAAATGGGATGGTTTATAATCATACGGACCAATAATACCGGTTGGATTAACAATAACAGCGTCCAGCCCTCGTGTAATCCCCCTTTGTACCTCCTCCTCTCCAGCCGCCTTAGAACGGTCATAGGGCGGACAGCGATGTGACCTGACCAGAGGACGCTCTTCATCAACAGAAAGATTTTTCGGTTCCTGCTGCAGAGCGTGGATGGAACTGAAGTGTATCAAGCGGCGGACTCCACTACGAAGACAAGCTTCAATTACATTTCGCGTGCCGATAACATTAACCCGCTCACATTGTTGCCATCCGGACATCAACAAGGAAATATGCGTCGCCAGATGATACACCACCTCAACATCAGTAAAAGCTCGACACAGAAAATCAAGATCGCCAATATCTCCCTCAAATGTTTCAAGCTTCAATCCGTCAGTAGCTCGGCGGTCTGTATGTACCAGCGCACGAACATGGTGACCTTGAGCAATAAGTGCAAGGATTAAATTGGCACCAACATGACCGCTAGCACCGGTCACAGCTATTATCATACAATCCTCTGTCTATATCACAAGAGAGTTCTTTGGTAAGCCAGAGCTAGAGTACCTCTATCAGTAACCTCAACGATAATCGAAACTAAAATCGATAGTTACAGCTATTTGAGGTATAGACTAATCTCACACTCAAAATACATCGTAAAGCTATGCTATCGTAGTACATGATATGAAACAAGTCAAGTCAAAAAAATCATTAGAGTAGCGAACATGGTGCGAAAAGGACAGAGAGTAAAATAAAAAGACCTTAACCTCTGAATAGTGGAAGGAAGATAAAAAGCTGAAACACAACCGATAGAAGTATCTATCGATCGACCTAGGAGAAAT
>CAVZKR010000007.1:0-138075 GCA_963775935.1 uncultured Chloroflexia bacterium
CTAGACTGGGTATCCTTCTGATACTGACGACATATTCGGGCTTAATTTGCCAGCGCATCATTCGGGATACTATGTCCACTCCGCCAGCGAGTATCTTTGCCTTATTCCCATAGCGAGACAGGAGCTCGGACAGCTTCTTTTACTGTAGTGGGCTCGAATAGCTCGAATTGCCTGATTTTTCTGTGCATACCGCCCCCATTACATTGTTATGAACTGTAGAATGCTTAATATACCGAATTTAGGGTAGTGGGTCAATGGGTGGTGCATTACACCCAAGACAATTGTAGCATCTTATAGAACTATGTCAATTAATGGGTCATCTCGGTGAGGTGACACCTAGGAAAAGTGAACATAGATATAGTTTACAGGTTAATATTCATAGGCATACAATTAGTCGTGATGGGCATTGCTGCAAGTATGTTTTACTTAGGGGACTATCTAGTAGCGTCAGAAGAGAAAAAACTGAATAGGGCTAGCTACCATTGGCCTGAATTTTCAAAATGATACACTACTCAGCGACAGGAGGGCTTGACATTTCCAATAACATATGTTATATTACATATGTTATATAATAGGAGGACATGGAATAATGCCACCCAAGAGCTCGTTCACCAGAGGAATGCTGCTTGATGCCGCCTTCAAGATAGTCAGAGGCAAAGGCCGTGATGGGCTTTCAGCGCGATCCCTCGCCAGTGAGCTGAACTGCTCCACCATGCCCGTATACTCATACCTCAAATCCATGAAGAAACTGGATACAGAACTGAGACAGAAGGCGATAGACCTCATGATCACCTACCAGACGACGCCGAGAACCGGGCAGCCATTTCTGGATATGGGGCTGGGGTACGTCATGTTCGCCAAGCATGAAAAGAACCTCTTCCGCTTCCTGTTTGCTGGAGGCGACGGAGAGAGGAAGACGAGGCAACACGGGGAAAGCGCTGAGAGATTTCGCCTTCAGAAGCCTGATCCCGAAAATGAAGGCCGACCCGGCGCTATCAGGCCTGGGCGAATCAGGGCTGGAAAACGTGCTGAACAAGATGTGGATATTCGTGCACGGCCTTGCCTTTCTCATCAACAACAATGCCTTTGCAGCAGACGATGAGGCCTACATCGAGGGATTGCTCAGGGAGACCGGGATATTCGTTATCCAGGGAGAGATAGCGAAGGGGCGAGGCTTGATTCGGTGATGACCAGGATCATGGTTAAGATATTTATAAGTTAGGAGGTGGGAAGCATGAAGCTGAGTACAGTCCTTTTTATCACATCCTTCATTCCAGTCATCGTATTTAAAGTAGTCGCCAGGGTAGGCGAAGCCACGTTGGACCAGGCGAAGCTGGCCACGGCGCTAGGTCTGACCCTTGCCGTGATTCAAATCATCTTCTCGAAACTGGTTGTCAAGCACACAAACTACCTGGAGAGGGCCTTCCTTGGATTTCTGGCGATTGGGACGGCGTGGGTTTATCTGGCCCCGGCTGATATCTCCTCATTTTTTGTTGATAATTCAACAGCGCTGCTCTACTTCGTCCTCTTCCTGACGACGCTGGTCCCGCAGCTATTCGGTTACGACCCCTTCACCTTCACCATCGCCAGGCAAATGGCTCCGGAGCGCGTCTGGAAGACGCCGCAGTTCCGGGCGATATGCCTCCACCTTACCTATTTCTGGAGCGGCATCTTCCTTGTCTGCTTCCTCTCAAGCTGGCTTGGTCACGGCACAGCCGCTGTTTGCAATCATCCTGCCGTTGGTCGTTGTCCTGGGCATAGGCATCCCGGTGATCAGGCTTTACCCCAACTATTACCTGAAGCGGCAGTTCAAACCTCAGCCTCTTGACCCGTCGCTATTACCAGGCACTGCCAGAGAACTTATTGCACTCATGCCTTCGGGTTTCGACCCCGCAGCAGCCGGGGATATCAGGGGAGAAATCCAGTTCGACCTCTCCGGTGAGGGTGGTGGTAAGATGGTGCTATCCATCTCAGGAGGGCAATGCTCATTTCGTGAAGGTGAGAGCGCCTCTCCAGTGCTGACAATACATTCTCCTGCCGATGTGTGGTTGAAGGTCTCGCGGCGGGAGATCAACCCGGGACTGGCGCTGATGGACGGGCTTTACCGTGTTGAAGGCGACATGAACCTGCTCATGAAGATGAGTGACCTCTTCCCTCCTCCTGCCAGGACAAAAGAAGAAGGTGTGGCAAAAAGAGAGGGGAAAAGGGTGAAGGTCCTGGCCATACAGGGAAGCCCGCGGCCAAAGGTAAGCAATACCGGCATCCTCCTTCAGGAGTTCCTGAAGGGAGCCGAGAGTCAGGGGGCTGAAACTGAAACAGTTTGCCTGAAAGACAAGAGCATTCACCCCTGCATGGGATGTTATACCTGTTGGACCAAAACACCGGGAGTGTGTGCCTTCAAGGACGATATGCCGGAGCTGCTGGAAAAAGTGCGGGGTTGCGATGTCCTCGTCTACGCCACGCCTCTCTACAACTGGAATGTGAGCTCGCTCCTCAAGGCCTTCATGGAGAGGCAGCTCCCCCTTGCTCACCCCCACCTGGTGAAAAAGGGTAGGATGTACGGACATCCCTCACGATACCAGGCAAATCGGAGGATGGTCCTCGTGTCCACCTGCGGGTTCCCTGAAGTGTCTCACTTTGACGGTCTCCGCCAAATCTTGAGGCATATGGAACAGAGCACCAGGACCACACTTGTGGGAGAACTCCTGATGCCCGCGGGTGAGCTCCTGAAACAGGGGGCATTGAGAGAGAGATTTCAACCGATCCTCCAGGCAGCATATCAGGCGGGAGTTGAAACGATACGGGATGGAAGGGTTTCTAAGAAAGCAGAGGCGCAAATCCAGAAACCTCTTATGCCAGCCGGGCAGATGGCTGAGATGGCCAACCTGTGGTGGGACAGCCACATAGAAGGGGTAGCGCACGGGAAACCCCAGGAGGGTAAAACGGAAGACATGAGGCTCCTCCTCAGGGGAATGGCAGCGATGTTCAATGCCCGGGCTGCCGGGAACCTGAGAGCAACCATCCAGTTCGAGGTGTCCGGGAGACAGGTCGGACATTGGTTTCTCTCAATTGAAAACGGACGATGCGCTCTTAACGAGGGTGAAGCAGCGTCCCCTGCGCTCACTATCAGGACACCCTCTGAAATCTGGTTGGCCATATCGAACGGGGAGCTGGATGGGCAAAAGGCTTTCATGGAAGGGAAGTATACGGCCAGCGGGGACATGGGGCTTCTCATGCGCCTGGGGAGTCTGTTTGGCAGCACGGGCTAGGCTGCAGTTGTCTGTGGAGGGTTACGCCGTGGGGCAGGGAGTGATGGGAGAGGGTAACAAAAAATCTTAATATACCACCTAGGCCAGTTACATTGATTAGTCGCAGGTTCGAATCCTGCCCGAGGAGCCAATGAATCCAAGTGAGGGGCAGGCCACTGAGAGTAGTCTTGTATCACGTCAAGCTTACCGATTTACTCGAGGAAATCTTTAAGCTTGCGGCTGCGGCTTGGATGGCGAAGTTTCCGTAGTGCCTTAGCCTCAATCTGGCGGATTCGCTCCCGGGTCACGTGAAATTCTTCGCCGACTTCCTCCAGAGTACGCGCCCTGCCATCCTCCAGCCCGAATCTAAGTACCAGAATCCTTCGTTCACGGTCACTGAGCTCTTTAAGAACGTTTTGAAGTTGTTGTTTAAGCAACGCCCCCGTCGCCACATCGGCTGGTGACATCGCGGCTCGATCCTCAATAAAATCGCCTAGATGACTGTCTCCCTCTTCGCCAATAGGCATTTCTAAAGACATTGGCATTTGAGACAATTTCACAATTTCCCCTACTTTTTCGGAGGAAATCTCCATACCTATACCAATTTCCTCGTAGCTTGGCTCACGCCCATATTCCTGAGTTAAGCGGCGATTTGTCCTGTATAGCCTATTGATGGTTTCCACCATGTGTACCGGAATACGAATAGTGCGCGACTGATCAGCTAATGACCTGGTAATAGCCTGTCTAATCCACCAAGTAGCGTAATACTGAATTTGAAACCCCTCCTGTATTGGAATTTGTCCACGGCTCGGAATAGCCCGATGTTCCCTTCCTGAATAAGATCAAGGAGAGGCATTCCATGGTGGACATATTTCTTGGCGATGCTGACCACCAGTCGTAGATTTGCTTCAGTAAGATGTTTTTCGGATTTCTCCGCTGTTTCTTTTACCTTGTCAAAAAAAGACTTAAACTGTTGACTTTCAGATTGGAGCTGAGAAAGGAACTTGGGATTAATCGGCTCACTAACGATAGACTCCACCTTACGCCATGAAGTTTTATCTCCAATAATAGTTAACAGTTCTGGAGGCAAAAGGCGGCTATTCAAGGAGACATTAATTAATTTCCGTTCTATTTCAGAGATGTCTTCTTCGCAGATCTTTGAAATATCGTGAATCAATGTCTGGTCTATTACACTGTTGATGGCAGCTTCTAGCTTTTGGTTACGAATATTCCTGACAAAGCTATTTTCCGAAGGAAGTTCAAGCCACTCAGTAAGAATGTCGATTAAAGGTTGAGCGGCAAGCAGATACCTGACTAAAAAAATTATGATATCTTCTGTCGATGGGTAACAATTATATTGCTTAAAATAGAGCTCCCCGATATTTTTAAGGTACTTGGCATCTTCGAGTTTACTGGCTAATACCCTCTCATCGTTTGCCGTGATAAGCTCGACTTTGCCGATATCACGGAGGTATGCATGTATAGGGTCATCGATAACTTCCTGTGCGCTCAGCCTTTCCTCTTTTTGCTGCAGCGTAGACTTAGCTTCTGGCGCGGGTTTGCCGACTACATCCTCATCGGATTCCTCACTTTCCCAGAGAAAAGTCTCATCTGTTACATCCTCTTCTAAATCTCCATCAAGAAGTGATTCTGCTGCATTGTCGACTTCAATTACATCATCAAGAGTTAAGACATCGTTTCTTTTTCTATCAGGGAAAAAAGATAACAGTTCATGTTCCTGGAGTACACTCACTTCCTGCTCCTTTTCCATTACCTTACAATAAATATTTAGGCTAACATACCTACTTAATTATTGTACCACGTTTTAAGATTATGACCTGCTTACCAGTACCTGCACCACTTCCCATAAGCGGGTTGTAGAGAACGCAGCACCTCATGGTAAAAGTTACAATTCTCAACTTTCATGCCAGTACGATCTTATACATTCACTACCTGTACCCTACCCCCTGGTCTCACCTGGCTTACCATGACGGCCTCCAGACCCAGGGGTTAGTACCTTTACCTCGCTTTAGCCTCGCGGGTGTTTTCGGGCTAGGCGTGCAGCGACGTGGCGAGCCAAATTGCAGGGGGGCTTGACATTTACAATAACATATGTTATATTACACATGTTATATAAAGGAGGACATGGAATAATGCCACCGAAGAGCTCGTTCACCAGAGGTATGTTGCTTGATGCCGCCTTCAAGATAGTCAGAGGCAAAGGCCGTGATGGGCTTACAGCGCGGTCCCTCGCCAGTGAGCTGAACTGCTCCACCATGCCAGTATACTCATACCTCAAATCCATGAAGAAACTGGATACAGAACTGAGACAAAAGGCGATAGACCTCATGCTGACCTACCAGACAACACCGAGAATCGGGCAGCCATTTCTTGATATGGGACTGGGGTACGTCATGTTCGCCAAGCATGAAAAGAACCTCTTCCGCTTCCTGTTTGCTGGAGGCGACGGAGAGAGAAGACGAAGCAACACGGGGAAAGCGCTGAGAGATTTTGCCTTCAGAAGCCTGATCCCGAAAATGAAGGCCGACCCGGCGCTGTCAGGCCTAGGTGAATCAGGGCTGGAAAACGTGCTGAACAAGATGTGGATATTCGTCCACGGACTTGCCTTTCTCGTCAACAACAATGCCTTTGCAGCAGACGATGAGGACTACATCGAGGAATTGCTCAGGGAGACCGGGATATTTGTTATCCAGGGAGAGATGGCGAAGGGGCGAGGCTTAATTCGGTGATGACCAGGGTCATGGTTAAGATATTTATAAGTTAGGAGGTGGGAAGCGTGAAGCTAAGTACAGTCCTTTTTATCACGTCCTTCATTCCAGTCATCGTATTCAAGGTGGTTGCCAGGGTAGGCGAAGCCACGTTGGACCAGGCGAAACTGGCCACGGCGGTAGGTCTGACACTTGCCGTGATTCAAATCATATTCTCGAAACTGGTGGTCAAACACACAAACTACCTGGAGAGGGCCTTCCTTGGATTTCTGGTGATGGGGACGGCGTGGGTTTATCTGACCCCGGGAGATATCTCCTCATTTTTTGTTGATAATTCAACGGCGCTGCTCTACTTCGTCCTTTTCCTGACAACGCTGGTTCCGCAGCTTCTCGGATACGAGCCTTTCACGTTCACAATCGCCAAACAAATGGCTTCAGAGCGCGTCTGGAAGACGCCGCAGTTTAGGGCAATATGCCTCCACCTCACCTATTTCTGGAGCGGCATATTCCTTGCCTGCTTGCTATCAAGCTTGCTTGGTCACGGACAGCCGCTGTTTGCCATCATCCTGCCGTTGGTAGTTGTCCTGGGCATAGGCATCCCGGTGGTCAGGCTTTACCCCAACTATTATCTGAAGCGGCAGTTCAAACCTCAGCCTCTTGACCTGTCGCTGTTACCGGGTACTGCTAGGGAGCTTATTGAACTCATGCCTTCGGGTTTCGACCCTGGGGCAGCCGGGGATATCAGGGGAGAAATCCAGTTCGACCTCTCCGGGGAGGGTGGCGGTAAGATGGTGCTGTCCATCTCAGGAGGGCAATGCTCATTTCGTGAAGGTGAGAGCGCCTCTCCAGTGCTGACAATATATTCTCCTGCCGATGTGTGGCTGAAGGTCTCGCGGCGGGAGATCAACCCGGGCCTGGCGCTGATGGACGGGCTCTACCGTGTTGAAGGCGATATGAACCTGCTCATGAAGATGAGTGAACTCTTTCCTTCCCCTGCCGGGACGAAGGAAGAAGTTGTGGCAAAAAGAGAGGGGAAAAAGGTGAAGGTTCTGGCCATACAGGGAAGCCCGCGGCCAAATGCAAGCAATACCGGCATCCTCCTTCAGGAGTTTCTGAAGGGAGCCGAGAGCCAGGGGGCTGAAACTGAAACAGTCTGCCTGAAGAACAAGAGCATTCACCCCTGCATGGGATGTTTCACCTGCTGGACCAAAACACCGGGAGTGTGTGCCTTCAAGGACGATATGCCGGAGCTGCTGGAAAAAGTGCGGGGCTGCGATATCCTCGTCTACGCCACGCCTCTCTACAACTGGAATGTGAGCTCGCTTCTCAAGGCCTTCATGGAGAGGCAGCTCCCCCTTGCTCACCCACACATGGTGAAAAAGGGTAAGGCGTACGGACATCCCTCACGATACCAGGCAAATCGGAGGATGGTTCTCGTGTCCACTTGCGGGTTTCCCGAGGTTTCACATTTTGATGGTCTCCGCCAGATCTTCAGGCATATGGAACAGAGTATAGGGACCACACTCGTAGGCGAACTGTTGATGCCCGCCGGGGAGCTCCTTAAACAGGGGGCATTGAGAGAGAGATTTCAACCAATCCTTCAAGCGGCATATCGGGCGGGGGTTGAAACGATAAGGGATGGGAGGGTTTCCAAGAAAGCAGAGGCGCAGATCCAGAAATCCCTTATGCCAGCTGGGCAGATGGCTGAGATGGCCAACCTTTGGTGGGACAGCCAGATACAGGGGGTGGCGCACGGGAAACCTCAGGAGGGTAGAATGGAGGACATGAGGCTCCTGCTCAGAGGAATGGCGGCGATGTTCAATGCCAGGGCTGCCAGGAACCTGAGAGCAACTATCCAGTTCGACGTGTCCGGGAGACAAAGCGGGCGTTGGTTTCTCTCAATTGAAAACGGGCGATGCGCTCTTAGCGAGGGTGAAGCAAAGTCCCCTGCGCTAGCCATCAGGACGCCCTCTGAAATCTGGTTGGCCATATCAAACGGGGAGCTGGATGGGCAAAAGGCTTTCATGGAAGGCAAGTATACGGCCAGGGGGGATATGGGGCTTCTCATGCGCCTGGGGAGTCTGTTTGGTAAGTAGCGTCGAGTAAGGGAGGAACACTTCCGATATCCTTTTGACTAGAGGTTGATAACCTACAAAAAATTGGATAAAAAGAAGGGCAAATCGTATGAGAACCACTGTAATTATCGTGTTGCCAATATAGATAGCAATATATCAGCACAATTGCTAAGGGGTCGATGTAAACCGGGGAAAATACTGGTTTCGGAGGTTATTGTCATGTCGCAACGAGCCAAAACAGTGTCTATCAGCGTTATCGGTTTAGTAGGTTTGGTCGTACTGTTGATGGGGATATTCACTGATGCATATGGTTTCATTGTAGGTCTTATCATAGCTATCGTCTGTTGGGCGGTTAGTGGCATTTTAGCGAAGTACTGGGGGGTCACGAAAGAGAAATCGTAGAGGTCGGCTATTCCGTATTTATTTCTCCCATCGGGTTTCCCACAGCGTCCCATGACTGGCCCCAGTTCCCCTCAGGTATAGTCTTATCTCTCCAATGGCTTCCTGCGCTCGCCACGCGAGGCCAGAGGATTGACCTTAGCCATGCCTTCCTACCCGCATGCCCATGCTTACTAAACGTGACCACCCTTTCTCTCAATGACTCAGTGACCCACCCAGCGTCGGGGTGTGGTTCATCGCAGGGGGTGACTGAAGACTATCCGAAGCTGGATGGGCGGCTAAGAACCAGTAAACCAACTCAGTGGGTCATGTGTTTACCGCCATATTAAGCAAAGCCGGGCCATATTCTTGGTGAAGAAGAATTGCGATTTAGGAATTAAGGTGTAAGTACTAGAAAGTGGAGGCCACACCGCCCAGCATAATCTTTGATGGTATCGATTGTCGGTCCTGAGGGAAACATGATATTGACACCACCTTGTGGTGTTTGCTCTGAACGCAACCTAGCAAGCCACAAGATTTCCTCGTTCTGAGGAAATCTGCTGAGAACAGTTTTAATTGCATCCACACCTACCACATGGATGCGTACCCATTCATTTTCAGAGATAATATCTTCAATGGATGTTATCTCTTCTAGCGTCTTATTACGGTTAGTGCCTGTAATCAAAGTGAAGTGCCATTTGTTATCTTCTAACCACGAATATAGCTCATATCCTTTCATAGAATGTGGAAGCTTATCTACTGCCGTTGCTGACAGCGTGGTTGTTAACTTGCCAGCCTGCTCAAGCGACTTCATTACTTCTGCGTTGTTCCTGGGGTCTTCACCCCTGTAGAAAGAAGATGATGGATAACCTAGCTCAAGCTTGATAACCTTCGAATCCCGAGAGCTGAGTGGCTTCCAGATGGTGACGCCGTCAAACGAAATAGATGAAATCGGGGTCCAGAAAGCCCCCCAATAGATGAGTTTCCTGTCGACGCAAACCACAAACGACTTGCCTCTAACCGGGACTTCCAGGCTGGAAATACGATCAAAAGTATTTGCAGTGAGCGTAATCTCGTGTGTTTTAGCATTATACGAAATGATATCATTCATCGCGATAACAGGCTGTTCTACGATGCCGACGTGACTTAAGGCTGGCATCTGTGCAGGAGGAATATCTCCTTTGGTCAAGTAAATGGCAAATCCTTCGTGGTTCGAGGCAGAACAACCGCTTGATGTGAGAAGAATGCAGACTATAACAGCAGCGAGTTTTGCGTAGATATGACCGAATAACGTTTTAATTAGACCTTCCTGCATTTGTGATTTTCTCTGATTATTAACTCAACAAGAACCCTTGTGTTATTATGCCACACAATACAAGAAGTAAATAACCACAATCAAACCTGAATGAAGGTTCGAATCCTGCCCGAGGAGCCAAAATCCCTAACCAGCTATTTGCCCCCCGTATCCCTGTACCAGGTAAAGCTTACCGATTTAATCCAGGAAATCTTTGAGCTTGCGGCTGCGGCTGGGATGACGTAGCTTCCGTAGTGCCTTAGCCTCAATCTGGCGAATTCGCTCCCGGGTTACATGAAATTCTGCGCCGACTTCCTCCAGGGTTCGAGCCCTTCCGTCCTCCAGGCCAAACCTAAGCACCAGAATCCTTCGCTCACGCTCAGTGAGCTCTTTAAGAACGTTTTGAAGCTGTTGTTTGAGCAGCGCCCCTGAAGCCGCATCGGCTGGTGACATGGTGGCTTTGTCCTCAATAAAATCGCCAATATGACTGTCTCCCTCTTCACCAATAGGCATTTCTAAAGACATTGGCATTTGAGACAATTTCACAATTTCCCCTACTTTTTTGGAGGAGATCTCCATACCACTACCAATTTCCTCGTAGCTTGGCTCGCGCCCATATTCCTGGGTTAAGCGACGATTTGTCCTGTATAGTTTATTGATAGTTTCCACCATATGTACCGGAATACGAATGGTGCGAGACTGATCAGCTAATGCCCTGGTAATAGCCTGTCTAATCCACCAGGTAGCATACGTACTGAATTTAAAGCCCCTCCTGTATTGGAATTTCTCCACGGCTCGGAATAGCCCAATGTTCCCTTCTTGAATAAGGTCAAGGAGTGGCATTCCATGATGGACATATTTTTTTGCAATACTGACTACCAGTCGTAGATTTGCTTCAGTAAGATGTTTTTCGGATTCCTCCGCTGTTTTTTTTACCTTGTCGAAAAAAGATTTAAACTGTTGTCTTTTGGATTGGAGCTGGGAAAGGAACTCGGGATTAATCGGCTCACGAACGATAGACTCCACCTTACGCCATGAAGTTTTATCCCCAATAATACTAAATAGTTCTGGAGGTAAAAGGCGGCTATTCAAGAATACGCTGATTAATTTCTGTTCTACTTCAGAGATGTCTTCTTCACTGGTTTCTGAAATATCTTTAATCAACGTTTGGTCGATTACGCTTTTGATTGCAGCTTCTAGCTTTTCATTGCAAATATTCCTGACAAAGCTATTTTCAGGAGGAAGCTTAAGCCGTTTAGTAAGAATGCCGATTAAAGGTTGAGCGGCAAGCAGATGCCTGAGTAAAAAAATTATGACATCTTCAGTTGTTGGATAACTATTGTATTGTTTAAAATAAAGCTTCTCTATCTTTTTAAGGTATGTGGCTTCTTCTAATTTACCGGCTAATACTTTCTCATCGTTTGCCGTGATAAGCTGGACTTTGCCTATATCGCGGAGGTATGCATGTACAGGGTCATCTATTGCTTCCTGAATGCTTAGCCCTTCCTCTGGCGTCGATAGCGCAGACCTGGCTTCTGCTCCGGGTTTACCGAGCAAATCCTCTTCAGACTCCTCATTTTCCCAATGAGAAGTCTCTCCTGTACCATCTTCTTCCAGCTCTTCATCGAGAAGCGCTTCAGGTTCATGGTCGACGTCAAGTACATCATCAAGGACTAACGTATCGTTTCTCTTCCTATCAGGGAAAAAAGATAGGAGTTCTTCATCCCAGCGTATATTCACTTCTTGCTCTTTTTTCATTCCTTTACCTTACAGTTTTAACTGACCTGCTCTAAATCATTGTACCACTTTTTACGTTTATGACCTGCCTACCACTACCTGCACCACCCACCCTGGCCGGGGCTGCAGTCCCAGATGGGACAGGCACCTACCGTGTAATATAACCATTTGCACCTCTTTTAGCAAGGAGTGGGGTACTTGGTACTCTACTCCTTTTTTTGTGGTGGGGAGGTAATACGCCGCAGAATTAGTAAGGTGTGTTAATTAAGCATTGGGTAATATTCGAGCAGAACACGTAGCCAGAAAGTATGACCAAGCAAGCTATCAAACTCTAGCTTTACTTATAACAACTATAGATGGCACAGTAGTCCCATCCATTGTCTTGATGGCTTTCCCCGTTGCCATTTCCAATAGCTCGTCAAGAGTCCCAAAATTAAGAGCTTCAGCAGGGCAGGATACCGCACAGGCAGGCTCTCTGCCAATTCCTATACAGAAATCACACTTCTGCATGATGCCGTCGTCACCGAACTGTGGCACACCGTAAGGACATGCCGAGAAGCAGTCTTGGCAGCCATTGCACTTATCCCTATCAACCACGACAATACCATCCTCAATCCGTTTACTGATAGCTCCGGTGGGGCACACCGCAGCACAGGCCGGCTTATCACAGTGCATACAGGCTATGGAGAAAAAAGTTCTGGTAACATTGGGGTACTCACCACCCCAGGTCTCAACGACTCGCCTCAATTTTACTCCCGGTTCTATATTATGAGTGCTCTTACACGCCACTTCACAGGTGCGACATTGAATACACCTACCCGCATCATAGTAAAAACCGTATTGCTTTGACATTATCTATACATACCTTTCTTGGATTACGCTGATATTTGTTCAGCTTTATCCAGTGCTCCCTGCTTTTCGTACTTCGACAAGGGTCTGTTTAGGCATGGCTGTTACCACTGGATCAAAGGCTTTTTTCGGATCTGTACTGTACATGATATTTATGTTGGCGCCTCCGTCTAATAGAGGATAGTCCGGTAGCTTCAGCTCAGGACAAGCCTGCCACCACCCATGGAGACCCATAACTGTATCCGGCCGTATCCCAGGAAAGTATATAGCTTTTACTTTCATCCACCCATGCGGTGATTCAACAATTACCCAATCGCCGTCAGCTATGCCTCGCGACTTAGCTGTCTCAGGATGAATATGTATCCATGGTTCAGGTTGAATCTCACGCAGATAAGGTAAATTGTGCAACCACCCGTGGTTATATACATCGGAGGTATGTGTATCAAAAAGGATAAGCGGATACTTTTTTAGTAGCTCCGGGGTACCCCTGGGGCTCTCTGGTGGCTCTACCCATTCAGGAAGCGGATTAAACCCATTCTCCTCGAAAGTAGTGTTATATATGGCTACTTTGCCCTGGGGAAGATACGGAGCCTTCGAAAGCCGGGGGCTGGGAGTGGCGAAGATTTGCTCATACTTTTCGTAAACCATAGGCTTAGGCTCATAAACAATGCCCGTAGGATGTGTCCTCAGTTCATCCATAGTCATGCCAAAATTTTCTAGCTGATAGTTCATGCACTCTTCGATGCTACCATGCCAGAAGTCATCCCCATAACCCATCTTGACGGCAAGATCGAGCCAGAACTCATAATCCGACTTATAATCTCCCAATGGCTCAATCACCTTATTTCTCGCCATAATCCAATTGGCGCCTACGCCCATCGGGACTTCGAACGGATGGTCGCATTCGTACATGGTGGCTACGGGAATCACCACATCAGCCCAGGGCATCGATGAAGTCTCCATCACGTCAATGACGACAAAGAATTCCAGCTTCTTAAGCGCTTCTACTACTCTCCTGGTACCACGAGTGATTACCGTGGGTTGAGTGCCGGGGGCGATTATTGTCCTGATGGTGTATGGCTCTCCGGTTAGAACGCTGTCGAGACAGCGGTAGTAAGCAGAAGAAGTGCCTTCTATGAAGGGTTGAAAACAGCTAGGAAACTCTGGGGCTACAAGCTTGTCTATCAACTCCTGCGTAAATCTATCCCTAGGAAGCACAGGCTTTACTGCCGGCATTGTACTACCAGTAGGCACGACATTTCCTCCAGGCCTGTCGAGGTTCCCGCTTATGGCCATCAAGATGACAACGGCGCGCATTGCATTATTTGAGTTCACGGTTTGGTCAAACGCATTTCCTACATGGATACATGCTGACTTAGCTGTCCCGTACAGCCGGGCAACCTGCTTTATCTGGTCGACCGTCAACCCCGTTATCGGCTCGGCCCATTCCGGAGTATATTTCTGGATGTGAGGCACAAGTTTATCGAAACCGTAACACCATTTTGAGACGAAATCGGCGTCGTAAAGGTGCTCATTGATGATGACATTCAGCATGGCTAGAGCAAGAGCACCGTCAGTGCCGGGCCTAATAGGGATCCACATATCAGCCTTGGCTGCATCTGGCTGCATCTCCGGCTTTATCACTATAAGCTTGGCACCCCTCTCTTTAGCGTCTAAAATTCTCTTCAGGGTGCCCATAGGTGTACCAGAATAGACGGGATTGGCTCCCCATATCACAATAAGGTCAGCATTATCGTAATCTGCGCTACCTGCAAATATAGGTGATCCCATTGTGTAAGCAAAGCCAAAAGCCCTTTGTATGGCACAGAGGCCGCTATGACAATAGTTAGGACTACCATGTACAGTCAGGAACCGTTTAAAATACTCCTTATAGGTTCGGTGCTGTGGCGAGAGAATAGCCAGGGACTCCGGCCCATATTTCTCTTTTTGCTCCTTGAGTTTGCTGGCGATAATATCAAGAGCTTCGTCCCACGTGACCTTCTCGAACTTACCTTCACCCTTCTCCCCAACTCGCTTCAACGGGTATCTCAGGCGTTGTGGTGAATAAAGCCACTGCGCAGATGCATACGCCTTGGCGCATAATTTACCCTTGTTTATGGGAGACTCCTTCATGCCTTCAACTCTTACTAACTTGCCGTCTCTTACATAACAGTTAAGCCCACAGCACATCATTGGGCCACACAACGAACAGAAGGTCCGCACCATATGTTCCTCTTTATCCTTGGCTCGTGCCGATTCCGTTACTTTTCTTATATGAGTCTTTTTTCCGCTCATACCTATTAGCTCCTAATCCAGTAATAAGGCTCCGTAGAACTATTAATTAAATCTAACTGTCACGTATGAACAATAAAGAGGAAAATCTTCCCTAGTTAATATTCTGCTCTTCTAAGGTAATATATAAGGTATAATGGACTATCGAGAAGATTTTGATAGCGCAGTGACCTATGTAGCCTAATCGATTATAGCGTTTCCACAATTGATCAGTCAATATCTTGAGTGTGGGACGTTGTTGACAGGCCTTGAAACGAAGATTATAATTCGATTTTGATAGCAATTCCTGCAGGAGTACCTCAAGGAAAATTGGCTATTTGACTCACCGCTACCGATTTTTCCGCACAATATAAAACAAAGCCAGGTAAACACTCAAAGACTGAGGGGTATAATAGTAGCAGGAGGCTGTGTGATGCAATCAGTGAACTCGATAACAATAACAGTGGCTTGAAGAGTTGAGAACGGTGTCGATTTTTCTTCCGACATTTTATATTCCCTGATGTCCGAATAAAGATGTATATCAAGGAGGTTGTATAGCATGGCGGGAAAGCTAGATTCCAGTGAATTATCACCTTTTGGTCGCACCGATATAGAAAATGAGATGCTCGAGATGGCCAACCATGTCTTGATAGAGCCGAGAATCTCAACGATGGATAGGAAGCTCATAATTGAGGCCGCGACTCCCGGCCATAATCCTGCACTGCTGTGGGAACAATTTGGTATTAAAAATATGCCCCCCAGGACAATGGAAGAGCAAGCTGCGGCAATCATCGAATGTGGAAAAGCAGGGGCTGCTGCCATCCACGTTCACCCGCGAGACCCCTCTAATAAGTACAATTATGAAGCAGCCGCCGGTAAATCCATGTCAGCGGAACTAATGGCAGAGTTGCTTGACCTAGTTTACCAGAAAGTTGATATGGTACCACTGAGTCATGCCTGGCATCCAAAGAATTGGGAAGACCTGGCAGAGGCGGACTTTATCGCACCTACCAGGGAACTACTTGACATTGGGAAAGGCAACAAGTACATACAGGGCAATGTTATCCCCACCTGGATAAATCCTATGAGTAGAAGGGGCTTGCTATCTGCCTGGTTCACGGCTGACGCATTGAAGAAGGGTATATCCTACCTTGAGGAGAACAATGTGAAGCCTCTTATTGCATTACATGTTGACCATTTTATGTGGTTCAAGCACAGCATACTTGACGCGGGTGTGATGAAGACACGACCTCATCTGAATATACAGGAAGGAAAACACGGGGTGAACAGGGTATTTGATGACCCTATGTCCTACTTAAGTTTGATCAGCAGCTTAGAGCTGGTGAGAAAAACTGTGCCTGATTGTACTATCGGGCTTCACGCGGGTGGTAGAAACTGGCTGCCCATGACGGTGCTGGGGATAATGCTTGGCGTTGATCTGGTACGTGTTGGTATTGAAGACCAGTTCTGGGCATGCCCGCATAAAGACCAGGTTATTAAAAGACCAGCAGAAGCTGTAGAGAAGGTAGCCCAAATCGCAAGGGCATTGGAAAGAGAGATTGCCACCCCGGCTGAAGCCAGAGAAATTTTAGGAATAAAGGTTACCTAAAAGTAATTTCATTGTACATACGCCAATCAATCTGTCACCAAGTGCTGACAAAAGAAAAGGTTTGTCCAGATTCAGGAATACAACGTAGAGAGTGACCTCAAAAAATTGCTGGGAGTAATTCCTCGAGACACATAATCTATGTGAGCCAGGTATTACAGGGGCAGAAAGGAAGCTGAAAAGTAATGGTCCAGAGAGAAGATATTTATATTGGTAGTGACTCCGGGGGAACCATGACCGATACTTTCATCCTGCGTAAAGGGGGTGATTTTGTGGTGGGTAAAGCATCCACTACGCCGCGTGATGAATCGATAGGTTACTGGGAATCATTGCAGGATGCCTTTGAACATTGGGGAATAGACCTAGACCAAGATGCGAAAGATATTATCCCCGATGCCAGGATTGCTGTCTACAGTGGCACGACGATGTTAAATGCACTGTTGACAAGGACAGGACCGAAGATAGGTCTCATAATTACCAAAGGCCATGAACATTCCCTGCTTCATGAGCGTAGTGCGCAGATTCATGCTGGATATTCCTATGCCGATAAGTCACATGTGGTTACGCACATCCATAATGAGCCTTTCGTCCCTTTAAAGCTTATCCGTGGTGTTACCGAAAGGATAAGCGTTCAAGGGGACGTTATAATTCCACTTTATGAGGCTGAGGTAAGAAAGGCAGCAATCGAGCTTCTGGGTAAAGACGTCAAAGGGATAGGTGTTTTGTTCTTATGTTCTTATGTCAACCAAGCACATGAGAAGAGAGCTGCGGAGATACTTAGAGAAGTAATGAAAGAAACCGGGAGGGAAGTGCCCGTTTACCTTTCCTGTGAATTAGCACCGATAGTGAGAGAGATTTCCCGCCTAAACTGCGTAATACTTCAGGCATTCGGCGCAGCCCCCGTAAGGAACCAGTTAGCTAGGGTAGAAAAAAAACTCCAGGAAAAGGGATTTAAATACCCCCTCCAGATTGTGTTGGCTGATGGTGGTATAGCCAATGTGAGATATCCTGCTCTCTATCGCGCTTGTTTTTCTGGGCCGATTGGCGGCCTTTTAGGAGCAAAATACATTTCGCGGGTATTCGATATGCCACACATTATTAGTACTGACTTGGGCGGTACCAGCTTTGATGTAGGCTTGATTATGGGTGGTGAACCCATAATGTTGCGCGAGGTGGAGGCAGGGCATGCTATTCTCAATATCCCTACGTTGTATATGGACAGTTTAGGCGCTGGCGCCGGGATGTATCTTCGCATTAATCCCGAGTCCAGGCGACTAGATATCGGTCCAGAAAGTGCTGGAGCCGACCCTGGCCCGGTATTCTATAATATGGGCAATGAAATCCCCACAGTCATTGATTGTTGTCTTATCCTGGGAATAGTAAACCCCAACTATTACCTCGGCGGCAGGATTAAAGTATATAAGGATTTAGCATTTAAGGCGATAAAAGAGAAGTGTGCAGATATCCTAGGGATTGATCCCTACCAGTTCGCTGAAATGGTAGTAGAGCTGCTCAGTACCCGTCTACGTGAACATATCAAATCCTCGGTAACAATAAGGGGGTATTCTTTAGCTGAGTACTACTTGCTAAGCTATGGTGGTGCTGGTCCTTTATTTATGGCAAGTTATGCAGAGGGGTTGCCGGTTAAAGGGGTATTTACTGTGCCCTGGGCGGCTGCTTTTTCTGCTTTCGGCTGCACTACTGCAGATTACATGCACCGTTACCAGAGGTCATGTCTGATACAGATTCCGCCCGAGGCTACTACTGAAATGAAGACCACCATGGGTGCACTGGTCAATGATATCTGGGCTAGACTTGAAGAAACAGCAGTTCAAGAAATGGCAGAGGAAGGTTATGAGGCGAAAGAAATAAACTTTGAGCAAATAGCCTACCTCAGGTATGCCGGTCAGCTTGAAGACCTGGAGGTTATCTCACCGGTAGCACGGCTTAACACATCGGAAGATATGGACAAACTAATAGCTGCTTTTGAAGAAATGTATTCTCGAGTTTACGCCTATGGGGCTAGATATCCTGAAGCAGGTTACCAGATATTTGAAGTCGGTCTTCGTGCCTCTGTTCCTAAACCAAAGCCGCAACTGAAGCGATATCTCCTGACAGATAGCAAGAAACCATCTCCTGAGGCTTTCAAAGGAGAAAGGAAGGTTTATCGTAAAGGTGTGTGGAATAGTGCAAAGCTCTATGAAATGGATTTGTTGCAGCCAGGCAATGAGATTGAAGGCCTAGCCATAATTGAGGCTCCCGCCACTACTCTTCCCGTGCCTGTGGGTAAGAAAGTAGTGATTGATGAATATAAAAGGTTCTGGATAAAGGAGAGCTAAAAATGAAAGAGATTGGCTTTGGTGGAAAGACTTTGCAGCAAATGCTGGGTGAAACTGAAAAGGCATTTCGCGAGACCGGCCGTTACGCAGGACTTACGGAGCTAAAATTAGCTACGAAGGACCCTCTGAAATTAGAGATATTTCATAGCCGTCTCAGGGCAGCTGTGGTTTCAGGAAGAGAACAAGCAAGGATGATCAGTGCTTCCCCCCTGGTCAGAGAGGTAGGCGAGCTTGCAGTTGCCGTTTACACTCCGGAAGGAGACTGTGTTATACAGTCCACGGGTATTATCATCCATATTAAAGTCATGGGTGAAGTAATTAAATGGATGATAAAACATAATTATGAGGAGCAGGTGACGATAAATGAAGGCGATATCTTCACCAGCAATGATAATATGATAGCAGGGCTCCATTCCGCCGATTTTTACGATATTATTCCTGTCTTTTGGGAAGGTGAACTGATCGGCTGGGTGTCAACAGTGATTATGGAAAATGAAATAGGTGGGATAGCGCCAGGCGGCGTCCCTTCCTTAGCTACTGAGAGATTTGTCGAAGGCATTAAGTTTTCAGCGGAGAAAACGGGGATACACGATAAGTGGTTTAAATTCAGCGAAGATAGAATTAAATATAACTGTCGTCACCCCGACCACCTTCTGCTGGACAGGAAAGCAGCACTGGCCGCCGATATCAAGGTGAGGGAAGAGATTAGAGCCTTAATCGGTGAAATTGGTATTGACTATTACAGAAAAGCGATACGTGAACTTATAGAAGCGGAAAGAATAGCCCAGCTGGAGAGAGTAAGGAGACGGACAGTCCCGGGGAGGTTGCGCAGCGTAGGGGTTTTTGAAAGCTACTATAGCGATATGCCGGTGCCGCCTCAGCATCAAGCTGACTACATCACCTTTGTCCCGTTTGATTTCCTGATCAGGCAAGATGGGACATATTTTTGGAACTTCGATGGTGCTGGGAATTGGGGATGGCACCCGAATAACACCAGCGTTTCATGCATGAGGGATGGTGCCTCCTGTTTATTTCTTACACAGACCATTGCCTATACTGGTCATGCCAATACAGGTACTTTACTTGGCATTGATACTAATTGCCCTTATGATACCTTTGTTAATCCTTCGACGGCTTTTGTTGGCAGTGGCGGATTCTTCGCTGGACCTACGGTACTTGGTTCTCTTGGTATTAGTCTCCAATCGCGGAGCTTCTTTTCACGCGGCTTTGTTGAGGAGGTTATGGCGGGTTCTCCTTCCTTTCTTACTTTTGCACTGGCTGGCAAGAATCAGTATGGACAAAATTTTGGGCAGGGACATTCCAACGCGGCGGGTGCCGAAGCGAGCGGTGCACTGGCACTTCGCGATGGCTTTATAGGCTATGTTATCTGGCTGCCTACTGCTGATATGGGTAACGAGGAGATCAATGAAATATTTCTTCCCATTGTTTGTATCGGGAGGAGATTACTCCCTGATAGCTGTGGCTGGGGAAAGTTCCGTAGCGGATATCCCCTGGTCTCGACCTATATGATTTACAAGTCACCATGCGTGGTTGTCGACCTTTTTGCCTATAGCACGAACGATAAAATCTATCTTAATACCGGTATGTATGGTGGGTATCCCGGACTAAATCAGTTTGCCAGACTTCTGGTGAAATCCAACACCAGGGAGGTGATCGAGCAGAGAAAACCACTGGTACACGGTATCACGTTTCCTGAAAAAGATGACATGAAGGAAAACGTCGCTGGTAAACTTTATGTAGAAACCAGTACCAGCCGACATTTTAAAGCTGTAGCGAAAGCAGGCGATCTGTTGCAATGCGCTTACGGTGGTAATGCCGGGGGATTTGGCGATCCTATAAAGAGAGACCCCGCACTGGCTAAAAATGACCTGGACTCCGGTCTACTTACACTGGAGCGTTGCCGTCGCGTTTATAGTATTGAGGCAAAATATGAAGAGAAGGTTGAGGAGTGGGTGATAGATGAGCAGAAGACGGCTGCACTCAGGGAAAAAAGGAGGAGAGAAAGACTGGCAAAGGGCATTCCGGCTAAAGAATGGTGGCAAGTGCGCAGACAGGACATAATTGAAGGCAAAATGCCCCCGCTCCTTAAGAAGGCGTATAACGGCTCTCTGGAGAAGGGGCAGGTATGGGCTGAGGAGTTCCGAAAATTCTGGGACCTTCCTCGTGATTTCACTTTCAAGGTTGAGGAGGTTTAACATGCCCGAGGTATCATATCCTAAAGAAGTGATCAGGGCTTTAGTCGAAGCCAGGCTACCCTGGGATAGGGTAAAACCGATAATAAGCGGCTATAAGGATGAAGACAGGTTCGATAAATATATAACAGTACATCAGGAAAAGGTGCCCTGGGAAGAAAGGATTTTGCTCCTCTTAACTGATGAGCTTTATATCGTTGAAAAAGGTAAAGAGAGACTTGTTAAATGTAGCTGCGGCTATGAATTCGGAGATTATCGGGAAAATTGGAAATTAAAAGCTCTCATACATGTGAGAGACACAGAGCAAGAAATTGAGGAGCTATACCCTTCTACTTATCCTAGTCGACCTGACCTTGAGTTATGCGAATTTAGAGAGTATTACTGTCCCGGTTGCGGCAATCAGCTTGAAGTAGAAGTGGTTCCTTTTGGTTACCCTGCAATTTTTGATTTTCTTCCTGACCTGGATACCTTTTACAGAGAGTGGCTGGGAAAACCTCTAAAAATTGAGAAAAAGTTCGAAGACCTCTCTTACAGGCTCATAGCGAGCTGGCGAGACAAGGGCGCTTGAGCCACTATGACGTTTTAGCTTGATATTTCACCCCTCATCATATGCAATGTTGACGGTCATGAGGAGTGCTTAAGAATCTACAAGACTCACCTGGCAATGAAAGATTCAGAGCCTAATACAAGTGTTACGATGAATATTAAATTTCATGCCTCGCCTCTGTAGAATTGCATTATCGCGCCTTCCCTGTAGACCCATTCTGGTAGATTGGGTGGAGTTTTACTAATACTGAGGACAAGCCATGCGCAATCAGCAGCAATTTTTTCCTGCAGTGCAGAACTCGGAGAAAGTTATTGACAACCAGACGGCAGGTGTATACTATTGGTTATAGGAGCGTTGTGAGTTGAAATGGGGAATGTCGGGTAGATGCTGTTTTAAATAAAAAAAATATTAGAAAGGAAGATACTATGGTAAGAGTTGTTATTGAACACAAGATAAAAAGTCCCGAGTATGTTGAAAGGGCTATTGACTTGATTCGTGAGATTAGAAACGAGGCGATGAAGCAGCATGGCTTTATTACTGGCGAGACACTGACCAATGTGGATGATGCTACAAATATGCTGGTAATAAGCACCTGGGAGAGCCGGGATGCCTGGGATGTCTGGGACAAGTCAGAAAAGCGAGTCGAGTTGAATCCTCGCATTAACGTGCTTTTAGCTGAGCCTTACTCAGTCCGGGTTTTCGAGTATTACATGGTCCAGAGAAAAAGGGTGAAGTCAATAACCTAAAAGAGGATTGGACTGCAGGACTCACGAGCTTAACCAATAACCTGCACGAAACACCGGATCGTATTGGTGCTACTGCTTTTTAGACGGTCTTAGCATTGCTGCGCATACCATGCAGATAATAGCGAAAACGGCACAGAGAAGAAAAGCCAGCCAGTAGCTTCCGTAGACATCAAAGATGTATCCGGTTATATAAGGGCCGACGGAAGCCCCGATGGTAAAGCCTAAACCGATAACCCCGTATATCAATCCATGAGAGCTTAAACCGAAAAGGTCGGCTACAAGGGGCGATTCCGACGTCGCCATACCCCCGAAAGCGAAACCACAAATAGCGGCAATCAGGTAAAGCATCCAGGTCTCTCTGGCCCATACCAGCCAGACCAGAGCTGCTACAATGAGGATGGAGCCGATAATGTAAACCTGCTTATTGCCGATTTTGTCACCGATGCTGCCCAGCACGTAATTGCCCAGGAGGCTCACACCGCCTACAATCGCCAGGATGCTGGCGGCGATGGCGGGAGAAATCCCTATATCCGTAGCATGCGGCACAATATGCAATTTAAGGGCAACCATACAGTATCCGAAACATAGCAGGATGAGGAAAGCCAGCCAGAATTGACTGCTGCAGGCTGCCTCCTTGAGGGAAAATGAAACAAGGCTCGATTTAAGTCCCACCTGATTGCCAATAGTTTTATGTTCACCATCGGGAAGCAGGTTCTTTTTGCCGGGGTCGCGTATCATAAACTGTGCTGAGATAATCATGACGAGCAGCGTTACGACGCCCACCACGATATAGGACATACGCCAGCCGAAAGCATCGATAAGCCAGTTAATCACCGGCGGAGCTATCAGTGAGCCTATGCCGGCGCCAGCCACGATAATGCCCGTCATGACACCTCTTCTTTTAGCGAACCACCGAGCTACCGTGGACATCAGCGGTACCCAGATGCCGCTGATGCCTATAGCTATGATCACTCCATAGTACAGGTAAAGCTGCCAGATGGTATTAACCTGGGACATTAACAGGTAGCCCGCACCCAAGAAAATACCGCACACCGTCACCACCAGCCGCGGGCCGAGCCGGTCATTAAGCGCTCCCATAATTATGCCCAGCACACCGTGAACAGCCATGGACATGGCGTATGCGCCTGATATGGTAGCCCTGCTCCAGCCGAACTCTTCCAGCAGCGGTTTAAAGAAGACGCCGAATGTGCCGTAGAGACCATACGATATAAGGAGGGTACAAGAAGCAGCTATGATAATGGTATAACCGTAGAAAAAGCGTGGTTCCCCTTTGAGTCGCCGTTCAGGGCTCTGATTATCCATCATTAACGATTTCTTTCTTTGCAAAAGGGTGAGTATTGGGATGGATGGCGGCTGTTAAATTATCTACCAATGGTATTGGAAAGCTGCATGCCTGTCAACAGGAGCAGTGGTCTGGTGGGAGTTTGACAGGAAGGTTCCTGCACCTCTTTTCCAGATGTCCTATAATTATCAGGGAATGTCTTTTTGAAAGGGGATAATATGAAGGTAATAGGTATTGTGGGCAGCCCTCGGAAGAATGGCAATACAGAGATAGTAACCTCCCATGCCCTTAAGGCTATCGCTGAGGAAGGAATCAGATACAGAACTTATCAGACTGGCTGGTCTGGAAATAAAGCCATGCAATGCCTGTATGGTCTGCACCAAAGAAGAAAAATGTTCCATCGAGGACGACTTGTTTCCCTTATATTTGAAAATGAAGGAGGCTGACGGCATTATCCTGGCCTCTCCGGTATATTATGGTTCAGCTACTGCCCTGATCAAGGCATTTATGGAGCGGGCGGGTTATATCTCACGCCATAATGGTGAACCGTTCAGTGGTAAAGTTGGTGGTCCTCTGGTGGTAGCACGACGTGCCGGTCATAATTTTACCTTCGCTCAGCTTACCTTATGGTTTCAAATCCTCGGGCTGGTAGTGCCCGGCTCAACGTATTGGAACGTAGCCTTTGGCAGGGAAAAGGGAGATGTGACAGGCGATGAAGAAGGCATGAAAACAGCCTGGAATTTTGGCAAGAATATCGTCTGGGTATTGAAAAAACTTAAAAGCACCTGACTGCAGCGCAGTCAGGTGCTATCGTAGCTATCTCTTGTCAGCCCCTTTAATCTATCCAGCCAGGCGGTGGATTTGACCTGCCGGTCCAGGCGATACCTGATGTACTGGCGCAGGGTCTGTTCCAGTTCCGAAGCGAGTTCAGGATTGATATGCAATCGGGTGGCGGTTAGATAGTCGCAGGTCTGCCACAGTCGCAGGACTTTAAGGGCATTCAGGGATAGTTGAAGGGCGAAAGGCTCGGCAAAGGCGCAGTCGGGGCAGAGCACCCCGCCCTGGCTGGGGCTGAAGTAGTTCATTACCGGCTGGAGGGAAGCGTTGCAGTTGGCGCATTTCTGGAGCTGGGGGCGGTAGCCGGTGAGGTCGAGGAGGCGAAGTTCAAAGTAGCGCAGGACGGTGTCATGGTCCTTTGCCTCTGTAAGCTGATGCAGGGTTTCAGCCAGCAGTTGAAAGAGCTGGTGGCTTTCCATACGTTCCTCGGTGAAGGCATCGACCAGCTCCGAGATATAGAGGCCGCAGGACATGCGGTTCAGGTCTTCTTTCAAGGCGAGAAAGCTGTCGATGGTCTGAGCCTGGGTGACGATATCAAGGTTTTTGCCTCTGGCGAGCAGTAATGAGCTGTGGGTGAGGAGCTCGACATGTCCCCCGAATTTGCTTTTGGTGCGGCGGCTGCCCTTGGCGACTGCCCTTACCTTGCCGTAGTCAGGCGTGTATAAAATCAGGATTCGGTCGGCTTCACCCAATTTGATGCGCTTGATGATAATGGCTTCAGTCAGGTAAACCCGGGGCAATTTCATAGGTCATACATCGGCTACATATCCTGCCTGCCCTCTAAGGCGCGGGTAAGGGTGACATCATCGGCATACTCCAGGTCAGCGCCGTAGGGCAATCCCCGGGCTAATTTGGTGACGCGTACACCCAGGGGGGTAATGAGGCTCTGAAGGTACATGGCGGTTGCTTCTCCTTCGGTGTTGGGATTGGTTGCCAGGATTATCTCGGCTACCGCTCCATTGTTGAAGCGCGCCATAAGCTCTTTGATTTTGAGCTCGTCAGGACCGATGCCATCGGAAGGGGAAATGACGCCGTGGAGCACGTGGTATAAGCCGGTATACTTCTTTGTCCGTTCCAGGGGCAGAATATCGGCGGGCTCTTCGACGATACAAATCTTGCTGTGGTCACGCCCCGCATCACAGCAGAGAACACAGGGGACGCTGTCAGTGATATTGCAACAAACAGGACATAAGCTGAGGCTCTGCTTCAGTCCCAGAATAGCTTTCGCCAGCGCTTCGGCTTTCTCAGCAGGTGCCTGGAGCAGGTGGTAGGTCAACCGCTGGGCACTCTTGGGGCCGATGCCAGGCAGTTTATTGAACTCTTCTATCAGACGGGCTATAGGCTCGGCTGTGAGTAAATTAAAGTTCAAGGCGGTCCCTTTCTAAAAAAGCCCGGGTATTTTCAAGCCATTGGTCAGGTTGCCCAGGCGGCTGGTAGCGAGTTCCTGAGATTTGGTGATGGCTTCGTTCATCGCAGTCAGTACCAGGTCCTGGAGCATCTCGGTATCCTCGGCATTGACTACCTCCGGTGATATGGTCACCGAACGGATTTTTTGCTTGCCATCGATGATTACTTTAACTGCTCCACCACCAGAGCTGGCTTCTACGGTCAATTCACCCAGTTCCTCCTGAGCTTTGGCGAGCTTAGCCTGCAACTCCTGTGCCTGGCGCACAAATTTGTTCATCTCACCTCCATTTCAAAGATTAGTTGATTAACTTGGCTCCCCTCTTGAGAGCGGCTTTTACTACTGGGCTTTCGGTGTCTGAGCTTTTCCTGGCTTTCTTGCTGCCTTCGATGACGATGCAGCGTATCTTATAGGGGTGGCCGAAAAACTCCCGCAGCTTCTTTTCCACCAGGAACTTGTACTTCGGGTCTTCGATGTAGTTCTTATGGAACTCATGGTAGAACCCTATGGTCAGGACGCTATCATCGATGCTGACAGGTTCACAGGCGCTCCGCAGCATGGCATCGAGGTTGCCTTTAGATCCCGTACCACGGAGGGCATTCACGAAATCCTTCCAGTGATTATGTATATGGTCGATGTCAATCGACGCTCCCGGCGCAACAGGTGCCATAGCAGGGGTATCCGCGGTTGCAGCAGAAGCTGTACTTTCAGTTACAGTCATGGTTTCAACAGGCTCAGCAACACTGGCTGGCTGTGGAGGAGAATCCGTCTCAGGTTCAGTGGTTTGCTGCTCTTCCGCTGCCTTAGCCCGTTTCGTTGACCTGGTTGCAGCGGTATGTTTCTGTGCCGCAGGTTTGGCGCTCTGAGATGGCTCAGGAGCGGGTTTGCATGCCTCGGCGGCAGCCGTGATCGTCTGTGCTGCTGGAGGCTGAGCTGCCTGGTTTCCTTCGTTTACGGAAAGTGCAATGGATACCATAGCCAGTTCCATCGGTAAAGGCGAGTAGTTGTCCATACGGATGTCTATCTCGCCGAAGCGTTTCACCGCAGTGAGCAGGTAATCGAGGCTGACTTTGTTTATAAGGCTTTTCATTTCAGCTAAATCCTCGCTGGTGGCATCTACCACGTTCTCGGAGCCGGACTTAATCAGGAGCAAATCACGGAGGTAACCGACCAGCTCACGGTTAAACTGGCGGAGGTCGATGCTATCATCAGCGACGCTATTGATAGTCTTCAAGCCAGCTGAGATGTCTTTATTTAGGATGTGTTTTGCCAGCTCTCTGGTGCGCATGTCACCGCTGATGCCGAGCATGGAGAGCAACTGGTGAAGCTCGAGGGTATGCCCATAGTATGCAACCGCCTGCTCCAGCATGTTTTCGGCATCGCGGAGGCTGCCGGTGGTAAATTTAGCGATGAGCCTCAGGGCTTCAGGTTCAGCGTGAATATCTTCTTTGCCGCAGATAAAGGTGAGCTTTTCGATGACCGCAGCTTGCGAGAGGCGGTGGAAGTCAAAGCGCTGGCAGCGAGACAGTATTGTGGATATGACTTTATGAGGTTCGGTGGTTGCCAGGACGAAGATAGCATGTGGCGGTGGCTCTTCCAGAGTTTTAAGGAAGGCATTGGCGCCTTCTCTGGTAAGCATGTGGACTTCGTCGACGATGTAGACTTTGTAGCGCCCCTGGTTGGGAGAGAAGTTGATTTTTTCTCTCAACTCTTTGATGTCTTCAATACCGCGGTTGCTGGCGGCGTCTATCTCGATGATATCCAGGGCGCTGCCCTCATTGGCGGCACGGCACATCTGGCATTTATTGCAGGGCTCGCCTTTCACCGGCTCCAGGCAGTTCAACGCCTTGGCGAGGATGCGCCCGGTGCTGGTCTTGCCGGTGCCTCGGGGACCGCAGAAGAGATAAGCATGGGCGATGTGCCCGCTCTCGACAGCATTGCGTAATGTCTGGGTAACATGCTGCTGACCTACTACTTCAGCAAGGGTCTGAGGACGCCATTTGCGATAAAAAACCTGGGAGGTCATGACGCCCTTATTATACTCTAATTGCTTTATGGGCTTAAAGAGAAAATGTTCACCAATTTAGAGATGTTTTTGATTTCAACAGAGGGAGCAGTATACGCACGTCTTCCACGTCTTCCAACTTGTTAACAAATGAAATGATTCTATTTATATTTTGCTGCGGGTAATAGTCGCGAGCATATTCTATGCATCCGCGGAATCGGTCGATGTGGTCGTCTCTGGTAAGTGGATTCCCTGGGAAGCCACTGGCAATGTCAACGCTTTTACTGTAGAGCATGCCCCCTGTCGTTTTTACCTGCATGGTCAAAGCGGTGTGTCCTCTCGCATTCAGCGCCGGCTCGCCGGATACAGATATCTTATTCGTCATATCAGAAATTTTAGACTCCTTAACTGCAGCCTCATCGAAATGCTCCAACCTGGAACTTCTCCTGAGCAGGGCATTGGCGACACAGTATTGGATGTTGAACTGGCCGTCTACCCTGGGATTGTCACCTATCTCAAACCGTTTTCCCGCCAGTCTGTAGGTACCAGGTGTTACCTGTACATCGACAGATGAAATCTCTTCCGGCGAAAGGTTATGCTCGCTAATTAAAGCAAGTATGGCATCGGTACTTGCCTGGGTGGCGCCACAACTGGGATATTTCTTAAATACGGTATTAACGAATTTATATTGCTTGCCAAGACCGTTTACTGTACCCTCAGCACTGCTCTTGTCTTTCCCGTAGAGATGGAAGTACCCATAGATGCCGCTGAGGAAGTCTATGGGACCGGTCATATTTATTTGAGCTAACTGAGCACTTACGATGCCATTTTGAGAGGCAAATCCTTGATTCAGCCTCACTGCCAGGGAGCCACTAATGTGACTCTGAAAACTCCCCGAGCACCTGTTGAATGCTAAAGCCAGAGCATTCTGCATTTGTTTGGGGTTCAAACGTAAAAGTCTACCGGCAATAGCTGAGGAAGCGAAAACGGAACAAATGCCGGTGGGATCGAAACCACCGTATTGCTCTTCATTGAGATTGAGCCGGGCACTTACCTCACTTCCCAGAATCAGTGCCGTCAAAAACTCTTTACCACTGCAGCCACCAATGAGCTCGGTGACGGCAATGGCGGTTGGTATCGTTGACGCACCGAAGTGAGGCCCCGGAATAAAAGCATCATCGAAATCAAGAGCACGGGCTATGGTGCTATTTACAAATGCGGCATTCTGGGCTGGTACCCTGACGCCGTGCATCAGGATAGTGGCTTCTTTCTTGCCACCCCAATCTCTGACTTTATCCACCAGTGTTTTAATTCCAGTAACGTTCGAGCCAGCAATGATGGTACCCATCACCGTAAGCACTACATTTCGGGCAGTTGCCACTGCTTCCGGAGGTATTTCTTCAAATTTACCGTCAGTGACAAACTGAGCAAGTATTTGTTCTACCCTGGCTTCTGTCATTGCACCATTCCTTTATTCTTTAGAATAGTGAAAGTATCCTTTTCAACCCCCTTTATCCCCCACTCTTCCCTGATTTCAATTCAGCCTGTCTGGAGGCGAAAGAACGCCCGTGGAAATACTCGAAGTCGTATTCTGTGCCATGGCAAAGACAATGACGACACATCGTCGAGTAGAGATTATCAAAGCCGTGCTTCTGGCGAAGCTCCATATACCCTCTACCAAGTTCCAAATAGTACTCAAGTGGTGGTGGCGCTTGACCGGCCAGCTTGCTTTTAGGCTCGATGCACCAGAAACCACCCTGTCTGGGGAGCACACCGTTACTCATCAGAAAATCATAACCTCCCAGGGTGGACTTTACTGCATCTTCAGCTTTTTTAAATCCGAACGGCTGAGCCATTTCTACACCGATGACAAAGCTCGGGTTCACGTTACCTGGTCCCCAATACTTCACGGCGTTGATGGTACGTTTTACCCACTCATCATAGCCGAATGCCTCGTTTTTGCCGGGGCAGATAATTCCGAATAACTTTTTATCCCAGACCTCGATATTGGGCTCAATACAGGGAATACCGGTGTCATATATTCGTTTCCATCCTTCATCTTCGAGCGCACTAATCTGAAGGCAAGCCGGATACCAGGTCCAAATTCGTTTTCTGATGGCATCGAGGAAGTCAGCATACCAATCAATCTCTGTTTTTCCTTGATACTTCGCCAGGAATGTGCCTCCATTGATTAAGATATGACGAAATCGTTTCTCTTGAAGACCCGTATAGATAATTTCACCCACTAAATCAGCTTGCTTGCGGAGAACCATGGCTTCTCCTCCCTTTTTCTGCTCAGCAGAAGAGGGTGTCAGGTCACAGAAGAGACATTGCTTATTTCGCGAAAAGTAGTCGCAGTGTTTGTTGGCGGTAATCTGCAATTGGTCTCTGCCTACACTGAAGACGTATGCTTCATACGGAATACCCTCTTCGGTTAGTCGGTTATAATATCCGCCCTGTTCCTCAAAAGAGAGTACCTCGCCTACCCTTTCCTTATTCCAGAATATCAGGTATTTGCCATCAACAAAGTCAATAAGATAAGGAGTATCGTCTGACACTCTTATCTGTATATGAGTTCCCTCTTCGGTACCGTCTTTAAGGAAAAAGCTATTGGGCACAGCATCACTGGCCAGCGTCATTTTCTTAGAAAAGTCGTAGGAAAATAAGCCATATCCTTTCACTCTCAGGTTTTTTATCTTTCTGACCTCGGTGAGCGATGACGGGCTCAATCTTGTTCCGAGCCTCAACATGTCAGACTTAATGATGATAGCCTTCTCGATATCTCGATAAGCGTCAAATGCCTGGTAAAGGTCCATATTCGTCTCCTTGTATGGAATTTTGCTCGTTGTTGCTTGTCCTGTCTTTTTCTTTTGTGATTGTATTGGGGTTAGTCCTATAGCTGAATGCAATCGCATAACATTATAGACCTGTTCCCTGAAAAGCGAAACTCTTATTTTGATGTCATCTATCGTGTCGTATTCGTGTCAATACGGCTCCTCATGTTTCAGTGTCTTAAAAAAGTTCTCCATCTTTTGTTCCTGTTACAGGTGAAACACTACTATGATTGCATTATTCGATATCCTTCTATTATTATTATCTGGAGGTATTGAGATGCAGGAGATGCCCAAAGATATTGAAATGGCTCTGCGGTCATTGAGGAAGAATCGTTTCGATGCTCTCTATGCTCAGACCAGGGAAGAAGCCAGGAAAATAATGCTGGAGATGATACCAGCAACAGCCAGTATTGGCGTTGGCGACTCGGTAACTCTAAGGCAAATAGGCATTCTGGAAGAGCTGGCTCAACGTGGCAACTCTGTTATGAACCCCTTCATCAGGGAATTTGTTGAGCTCATGTGGATAGACAAGACTCAGCGTACTCGATTTCTTGAAACCTGCCGAAAGGCAATGCACTGTGATGTTTTTGTAACTGGGAGCAATGCCCTGACCCAGGACGGTAAACTGGTGAGCATAGATTATGCCGGGAATCGGGTGGCAGGTATGATTTACGGCGCGCCCAGAATTATAGTAACTGTAGGCAGAAATAAGATAGTTAAGGATGTAGATGAGGCTATTTCTCGTATTAAGACTGTCATTGCCCCGGCACATGCACAATGGAAGAAAATGAAGACCCCCTGTGCCACCACGGGCGAGTGCTCTGATTGCAACAGTCCACTCAGGATTTGTAATATAACAGTAATACTCGAAAAGAAACCCGGGCATGCCGACTTCACCGTTATCCTTATCAATGAAGACCTGGGTTTAGGTTGGCATCCTGCCTGGGGTGAAAAACGTATAAACAAGATACGTTCTAATTACTACAAGAATACCCCTGTTTCCAAGGAGAGTACCTTGTAAATCAAGGTCCTTTCTCACCATAATCTCGTCATGCTCTTAGGTTTGCCGAAAGATTAGGAATCTACAAAATGAAAGTTCTGGTAACAGGCATCATCCCTGACGAGGTTATGAACCTCATTAAAAAAGAGCATGAGGTGGAGGCTAATGAAGAAGACCTCCCTATGGAGCGTGATAAACTTCTCCGGTCTATCGGGGATAAAGACGGTCTTCTCTGTATGATAACGGATGCTATTGACGAGGAGCTGTTGAAAAAGGCTCCCCGTCTAAAAATGATTGCAAACTTTGGCGTTGGATTCAACAATATCGACCTTGAGGCAGCCACGAAAAGATCCATCTGGATATCCAATACACCCGGTGTGCTCACCGATTCAACTGCCGATACTGCCTTTGCTTTGATCCTGGCTACGGCAAGGAGGGTGGTGGAAGGTGACAAAATAAGCAGGCATGGTGAATTCCGTTTCTGGGCTCCATTCCATTTTCTGGGACGTGACGTATCCGGGAAAACACTGGGTATTATCGGCATGGGCAGAATAGGAAAGGCAGTTGCCAGGAGGGCGGCAGGCTTTAATATGCGTGTTATTTATTATAGTAGATGCCCTATTGCTCAAGAAGATGAAAGGTTGTTAGCGGCAAGGTTTGTCGATATGGATACTCTCATCTCGACGTCCGATTTTATATCTCTCCACGTCCCTCTGACCGACGAAACCCGCCACCTCATAAACAGCCAGACTTTTGAAAAAATGAAACCCAGCGCTTATTTAATCAATACCTCCCGTGGCCCTGTTGTTGATGAGAAAGCGCTTCTTGAGGCTCTCGGAGCAGGTAAAATAGCGGGAGCCGGATTGGACGTCTATGAAAATGAACCAGAGCTAACGCCGGGGCTAACCGAACTTAACAATGTTGTTCTTCTTCCCCATGTAGGTAGCGCAACAATTGAGACCAGGACCAGAATGGCTCACCTTGCCGTAGAGAATCTCCTCGCAGGCTTAAAGGGCGAAATGCCACCAAATTGTCTTAATTGCACAGGGAAGAAAGTTGGTGATACGAGAAATACCGGTTAGACAAATAGCCAGAGTGATATTATTGGACTCCGGGAGCTTGACAAAATCTGTGCATTTATAGCAAACCTGTGTTATAATGCTGGTTTGTAATAAGAGAGTCATAATAAAAAGGAGTACTAAACCTTGGATAAAGAGCAGAAGACAGGCATAATTACAAAATTTGCCATACATGATGGTGATACTGGCTCTTCTGACGTGCAGGTAGCCGTGTTGACCGAGCGGATCAACCAGCTATCAGGACATTTGAAGGTGCACAAGCATGACCAGCACTCGCGTCGTGGACTGCTGAAACTCATCGGAAGCCGGAAGCGTCTCCTCGCCTACATCAACAACACCGATGTCAGCCGTTACCGCAGTATCATTACCAGACTGGGCTTGCGGAAATAACGCAGGTGGAAGGTTAAAGGAGTTCTGGAATGATGATGTATTCTAAAGAGTGCTCAATTGCCGGCAGAGCACTTAAAATTGAAACAGGCAAGCTGGCAAACCAGGCTGATAGTTCGGTTACGGTACATTATGGAGACACGGTTGTTTTAGTTACTACCTGTGTGGGGGGTGTGGGGCAGAATATCGTTGATTTTGTTCGTCTCACTGTTGACTACGAAGAACGACATTACGCTGTTGGGAAGATTCCCGGCAGCTTTACCAGAAGGGAAGCACGTCCCAGCGAAAACGCGACATTAACCGCCAGATTGACTGACCGCTCACTGCGCCCGCTGCTATCCAAGGGCTTGAATAATGAAGTTCAAATTGTAATTACTGTCCTTTCCACCGACCAGGAAAACGCCCCCGATGTCTTAGCGCTTATTGGCGCCTCGGCATCTTTAGCTCTTTCCTCCGTTCCCTTTGCTGGACCGGTCGGGGCGGTACGCATAGGCTATATCGATAACCAGTATGTGGTAAATCCAACCCTGCCGCAGTTAAACGATAGCTTAATTGATGTTGTAGTTGCCAGCACCAAGAATGCAGTGGTAATGATAGAGGCAGAGGGTAAGGAAGCTTCTGAAGAGCTATTCGTGGAAGCTATCAAGATTGGACATGAAGTCAACCAGGAAACAATCAAGATGCAGGAGGAGTTTCAGCAACTTTACGGTAAGCCGAAGCTGGAGCTCAAGGCTGCGGAGTTTGCGCCCGAGCTGGTGGCTGCTGTTACCTCAGACTTTGGAGATAAGATTACCCAGGCTGTTACCCAGCAGGATAAGGTGGCGCGGGAAAAGGCAACTAGCGCAGTGAAACGCGAGATTATCGATACGCTGAAGGAATCCTTTGCTGAGGCTGATATTGAAAAGGTGGTGGAGGATCAGCTAAAGAAGGCAGTCAGGAAATTCATCCTGGGAAAGAAAATGCATATTGACGGTCGCCAGAAGACAGAGGTTCGTCCGCTCAATAGCGAAGTTGGACTTTTGCCGCGCACGCATGGTTCAGGACTTTTTACCCGCGGCAGGACCCAGGTATTGACCATAACGACGCTGGGCTCTTTACGACAGGAGCAGCTTATTGATGGCCTGGGATTGGAAGGCACCAAGCGTTTTATGCACCATTACAATTTCCCCCCCTTCTCCACTGGCGAGGCGAAGCGGATGGGAACGCCGGGTCGTAGAGAAATCGGGCATGGCGCCCTGGCAGAGAGAGCGCTGGTTCCGGTAATACCTGATGAGAAGAAGTTTTCGTACACCATCAGGCTGGTTTCTGAAGTTCTCAGCTCCAATGGCAGCACGTCTATGGCAAGTGTCTGCGCCTCAACGTTAGCTTTAATGGACGCTGGTGTGCCCATTAAAGCTCCAGTCGCTGGTATAGCCATGGGGCTTGTCACCGGTGAGAATAATGAATACGTAGTTCTGACTGATATTGAAGGTACGGAAGACGCCTATGGTGATATGGACTTTAAGGTTGCGGGTACCAGGGAAGGAATTACCGCTATTCAATTGGATATCAAGCTCAAGGGTATCAGCCAGCAGATACTGTCTGATGCTTTATTACAGGCACGCGAAGCGCGCATGACGATACTTGACCATATAGGCTCGGTTATCGCCGCCAGCCGCTCTGAGCTTAGTCCCTTTGCGCCACGTGTGTATAAATTGACTATCGATACCAGTAAAATAGGCGCTTTGATCGGGCCGGGTGGTAAGACGATTCGTTCTATTATTGAGGAAGCGAAGGTGACCGTCGATGTATCGGACGATGGCACGGTTATTGTCGGCTCACAAAGCGAAGAGGCAGCTCAAAAAGCAATCGGTATGATAGAGGGCTTGACCAAGGATGTGGAGGTGGGTGCTATCTACACAGGAAAGGTAACGCGCGTGACCAATTTCGGCGCTTTTGTCGAGGTATTGCCCAAAAAAGAAGGCTTGGTTCACATAAGTGAGCTGGCTGACTATCGCGTAGCTAAGGTTGAAGATGTGGTGAAGGAAGGCGACGAAATCACCGTGAAAGTTATTGAAATTGACAATCTTGGCAGAGTAAATCTTTCGCGGAAGGCAGTTTTTAGTAATTCGTCTCAGGAAAAGCCTTCCAACCTGGCAGGTTCTGATTCAGCAAATAATCCTCCTTACAGACCGTCTCGGCCCCGTCCCGGTATGAATTCATCTATGAGAAACGATGCCCGGCATCGCCCTCGCATGAACAAATAAACAGGTATCAAAAAAAGCTTTTACCATGGTGAAAAGCTTTCAGGATAAGGCGATGAAGCAAATAACAGTGGCGGTTCATGGCGCTCTGGGCAAGGTTGGGCGGGAAATAATCGCTGGCGTCTCTCACGATCCAGCCCTGTCCCTTGTCGGTGCTGTTGACATTCAAGCTACCAGGGACACCCTTGATTTACCGGATATCGGCAAGGTCATACCTCTGGCTAGTAGTCTGAGTTCGTTCCTTAAAAGCTACCACCCCCAGGTAATGGTTGATTTTTCTGTTGCCGAAGCGGCTGTCACAGCGGCTCGCATTGCACTTAAGCAAGGTGTGCATCTGGTTATCGGTACTACGGGGATTTCCGATAGTGAAATTAAAGAAATTGACCAGCTTGCCAGGGCAAATAACGCTGGAGTGGTGATGGCGCCTAACTTTGCTCTTGGCGCAGTCGTGCTGATGTATTTAGCCAGGATTGCAGCTAAGTACTTTGACCATGCGGAAATCGTTGAGCTGCATCATGACCAGAAGATTGATGCGCCATCGGGCACGGCACTGGCGACCGCTCGAGGAATGTTACAATCGCGCGGCAAACCTTTTATTCATACACCGACAAAAAAGGAAAATCTCAGCGGCACACGTGGCGGTCTGGTTGAAGGGATAACCATACATAGTGTAAGATTACCTGGCTTAGTGGCAAGTGAGGAGGTGGTCTTTGGGGGGCAGGGGCAGACGCTTACCCTGCGTCATGACACTATTAATCGCGAATGCTTTGTCCCTGGTGTTATTCTAGCCATAAAAGAGGTGGTGAATCGGAAGGGATTGGTGTATGGGCTGGAAGAGTTGCTGCATTTAGGGGGGGATAATGAAGTTATATAAAGTAGCTATTGTCGGTGCTACTGGTATGGTGGGTCAAGAGTTTATCAAGGTGCTGGAGCAGCGGAAATTCCCTGCTTCCTCTATCCAGCTCTATGCCTCTGACCGTTCCGCGGGCAAAAAACTGTTTGTAGGACACCAGGAGATTGAAGTAAAGGAAACCAGCGCCGATTCTTTTCAGCACGTTGACATAGCTCTTTTTTCAGCCGGCGCTGAAATCAGCCGCCATTTCTCGCCTATTGCGGCTAAGGCAGGTGCTCTGGTTGTCGATAATAGTGCTGCCTTCAGGATGGACCCGAAAGTACCTCTGGTTGTCCCTGAAGTAAATGTTGAGGATATAAAATGGCACAAGGGCATTATCGCCAATCCAAATTGCTCTACTATTCAAATGGTGGTAGCACTCTATCCGCTGCACAAGGTTAATCCTATTAAACGGATTGTAGTCTCTACGTATCAATCAGTTTCAGGCACTGGACTGGCAGCCATGGAGGAGTTGACCACTCAGGCAAAGTTGATACTTGAAGGTCAGAACGTGGTTCCCCATGTGTATCCACATCAGATTGCCTTTAATTTGCTACCAGAAATAGACGTATTCCTGGACAGCGGCTATAGCAAGGAAGAACAGAAGATGCTGGAAGAGACGCGCAAGATAATGCATGCGGATGAGCTCGCTGTCTCAGCAACTTGCGTGAGAGTACCGGTGTTCATCAGTCATAGCGAAGCGGTTCACATCGAACTTACCAATCCTATGAGTCCTGATGAAGCCAGACGCATCCTTGCTGAAGCACCCGGCGTAAAGGTGCTGGATGATCCCAATGTAAGCCTTTACCCTCAACCGTGGCTGGCAGCAGGCACCGATGAAGTCTACGTAGGTCGCATTCGGACTGATGTCTCGCAGTCCAGTGGTTTGGTGATGTGGATAGTATCGGATAATTTGCGCAAGGGCGCTGCCCTGAATGCTGTCCAGATTGCCGAAGAGGCAATAAAACGAGACTGGGTGAAGGTTCAGAGCTAGGTACGGAGACTGCTGATGAAAAATTTTGGCCGCTTGTTCACCGCCATGGTGACCCCTTTTACTGCGGATGGCAAGGTTGATTATACCCAGGCGAAGAAACTGACCAGAGCTCTGCTCGATTCCGGTAGTGGCGGTGTCGTTGTTTCAGGTACCACAGGAGAATGCCCCACGCTTGATAATGAGGAGAAGCTGCGCCTATTCTCCGAGGTCAAGGAGGCGGCAGGCAATAAGGGCACAGTTATTGCTGGAACTGGTACGTACTGTACCGTGGCTTCTGTAGAGTTCACCATGGAAGTGGAAAAGGTGGGAGTTGACGGTTGTCTCTTGGTAGTTCCCTACTACAACAAGCCCACTCAAGAAGGACTGTATAGGCATTTCAAGAGAATAGCCGAGGCTACTCATCTGCCCTGCATTTTGTATAATGTGCCCTCACGTACTGTCACTAATCTTGCTGCGGAAACCGTAGTAAAGCTCAGTAAAATAGATAATATCATCGGGATAAAAGAAGCCAGCGCCAATTTTGAGCAGATTGCTAAGATTATTGATGGCGCACGCGAGGGTTTCCTGGTGTATAGCGGCAATGATAGCGACACCTTGCCGATGCTGGCGCTGGGTGGCTATGGCGTAATCAGTGTTGTCTCTCATCTCGTTGGCTTGCAGATGAAGAGGATGATAGACTGCTTCATCAGTGGCAAGACGAAAGAAGCGGCGAGGCTTCATAGCGATTTATTGCCTCTGATGAATGCGCTTTTCTTGGTGTCGAATCCAATGCCAGTAAAGTATGCGTTGAACTATATAGGTTTTCCAGTGGGGATACCCCGATTGCCGCTTACTGAGCTGGATGAGAAATCAAAGGCTTTAATCCAGGAAACGCTCAAGCATTACAAGATTGATTTGCCTATTAATTAGATTTCTCTCGTTCTTTCTAGTCTAACCCGTGGGTACTCTTTCCTTACTTTGACGTCGCTTATCGCTCATGTGGTTATAACAAGTCGAATGAATAGCTATCTCTATAGGCGGTTGGCACGTATGAGTAAAGCGTTATAGGGGTTGTTTAATGTTTGTTTTGATTTTATTGTTTCTCTGGTGCCAAGCTGGTACCGACTACCCGTATCATCCAATTGACTTTTTCCTGAGTGTATTGAACGCCATCAAAAGTCCAAGGTTCCCAGGGAATAATTTTACCTTCGCTAGACATGTAAGAATGCTCGTTTCTACTGCTTGAATCAATATGAATAATAATCTTGTTTTCCTCTGAACCCGGTGGGCTCGATGCTTCTACAAAAAAATCGCCATCGGTGATAATATCGGGGACCTGCAACGTTGTCCAGCTTGGTGTAGCTTTCAACAGACTCCATTTGAAGTTCCCCGACCATAGTTCTTTACCAGCGTCCTTATGCCAAAGTTTTACATTAAACTCATTATTTTCCCACCCTGGAAAGGTTGCATTTATATGCCCATAAATCATTATCTGCCCTATTGTGAATGGCTTTGATGGAGGAGAAAAACGCACCATCACTGACTTACCAGCGCGACCTAAACCTGTCTCATGTTGTCCATCATCATATTTTAACGTATATCGCTCAAGCTTAGGCCCACTTTGTCCATCAACTCTAACCATCCAAGCAGCCTTATCTCGCGGTCCGTAGTCCTTGAACCAAGGTTGTACTACTCCATTTTGTATTATGTCTGCATGTGCCTCTGTTCCACTGGTGTCTAGACCTATCGCGAGACCACATTTCAAAATTCGCTTTTCCGCTAAACTCTCAGCATTGGGATAAACTTCGATACTAAAATCACCATCCACTCTGATGTTAGGGACTTCTAATTCGGCCCAGTTTGGAGTAGTGGGATTGAATAAACCATAAGAATAGTCTTTCGACCATATAACTTTACTAAGAGTCTTATCCCAGATTTTTATGGTGAAGTTTCTACTTTGATAATCTCTAGCGTCTTGTCCATATATACGACCATAAATTCGTACCTTTTGAATATTGTATAAGCTGGCTGTTAATTGGAAATATGACAATAACCCATAAGAATACTCAGTCCAATATCCAGAAGCTCTATTTTGGTCATTTTGTAGCATGATTGGAGTCCAATTGAATTCATTCAGCGTTTTACTTATCTCTCCAATACTAAGCTTATAATTACCGCCGGTTTTAGGCGCAACTGCCGAAAAGGTTGCCGATCCTGTTCCCCCTGATCCTATAGAAATATCCTTTTTCCCAAGTTCTTGCCCATCAATATTAAGAACTGCTGTATAGATACCTTCCATTTTCCCAGAGTTCCTAACAGTGCAAGTTACACTGAATGGGTCTTCAGGCATCAATCCAGAGGGGCTGATATCTAAACTACTTATCGAGAAAGATGCTGGGGTTGGAGGTGAGCTTTCTATGGGTGCCTTGATTTCAGGCGCAGCGCATGACGGATACAAAGTCACTAATAAGAGGATGTAAACTGCTGCAGTCATGATTTTAATTAGGAATAGCCTCATAGTCTTACCTCCAAATCACACTTCCAAGTAAATTTTTATCATCATAATATAATAGGTCGTTTGGATGCAAGAGTGATATCTCCATAGATTTTTTGTGAGATCGTCTTTAGGGTAGGGACTCTCATTTAAAGAATGCCAGCGTTGGGGAGCTACTAGCGCCAAGCTAAATTACAGGTCTGACTACTATGGTCTGTTCTCGCTTGGCGCCAACGGAGATGATATCGACGGGGCAGGAGAGAAGCTCTTCAAGTCGGGCTATATACTTCGAAGCCTGGGTGGGTAGTTTGTTAAAGTCGCGTATATCATTGGTCGACGTTTGCCAGCCAGGAAGCTGTTCGTAAACAGGCTGGCATTTCTCCAAAGTAGGGATATCGGTGGGGAAATAGTCAATGGTTTTGCCATCGAGCTTGTAGCTGGTGCAAATGTAAACGGCGGCGAAGGCATCCAGAATGTCAAGGCGAGTGAGCACGATGCTCCCGAAGCCATTGACCCGGACGCTGAAACGCGCAGCGACGATATCGAACCAGCCGCAGCGCCGTGGTCTGCCCGTGGTAGAACCATATTCCTGAGCGCGTTTTCTGATGAATTCACCAACGTCGTCTTTGAGCTCCGTAGGCATAGGTCCGCCACCTACTCTGGTGATATATGCCTTGAAGACACCAACGATTCGGTTGATTTTGTTGAGGCTGATACCACTGCCTGAGGCGCTGCTTGAAGCGAGCGGTGATGAAGAGGTGACGTACGGATAGGTTCCAAAATCCGGGTCAAGCATGGTACCCTGAGCACCTTCAAGCAGGATGTTTTCGTTTCGAGACAATGCCTCCTGGATAATTGAGCCAGTTTCCCGAATGTAAGGAGTCAATTGCTTACCGTATTCCATATATTGCTGGTAAATCTGCTCAAATGATAGCGGTTCAGCATTGTATACCCTGGTTATGAGAGTATTTTTAAGCTCGAGGACGGTTTTCAATCTGGCTTTGAATGCCTCTGGTGCAAGCAGGTCGCAGGTGCGAATTCCGAGGCGTGCTGTTTTATCTGTGAAAACGGGTCCAATACCTTTGAGGGTAGTGCCGATGGCGCTGCCGCCTCGCCTTTCCTCTTCCAACCTGTCGAGAAGGACATGGTAGGGCATAATAAGGTGAGCCCTGTCACTGATGTAAAGGTGGCTGGTATCAACGCCCTTTTTGTTAATATCGTCGATTTCTCCCAGGAGGACGGTGGGATTAACGGCTACTCCATTGCCCAGTATACAGGTTATGCCAGCATGAAAGATGCCTGAGGGTACAAGGTGGAGTTTGAACTCTCCATAATGGTTGATAACGGTGTGTCCGGCATTGTCACCGCCGGAATAGCGAACCACCACTCTGGCTTTTTCAGCCAGGAGATCAACTATTTTTCCTTTGCCCTCATCTCCCCACTGTCCACCAACAATTGTTACTACAGACATAACCTCTCACCTTTGTCCCTCTCCCCTTACCATGGGGAGGGGGAAGATTTATTGCTGAAAGGGGCTGTGCCCCTACCTTATAGTCGTCTCATATAGCCTTTGCCCCAATAGTAGAGCAAGGCTCCACCGCCAATAATCCATACCACCAAACCAGTAATTATCGCCCAAATAGCGCTAAAAATAAAGATGCTGGCAACTACCATCCAGGCTATTACCAGAATACTCAGCGCTATGAAACTCAATTCGAATTTTTTGTCGCTCATCATCGTTCTAATTACCTGTCAATTCCCCTGCTTCCGTGTTTGTTGCCACACGTGGACTATTCTTTGCACAACGGTGATGAAGGTAAAAACTGCCAGGATTATGAGAGCTATCAAAACCTGGCCTACTATCAAACCAAGCGCCAGTATTATAACCCTCTCCGCTCTGGTGAACAAGCCGGTTTTGCACTCGATTTCTAAGCCTTCTGCCCTGGCTCTGATATAGCTGATAAGGAAAGAGCCCACCATCACACCGAAGATAAGCAGTATCTCAATCGTATAGGCGCTGTTCAGGTAGAGAATTAAGAGACCAAATAGAAGTAGGGCTTCGGAAAGGCGGTCCAGTGTAGAGTCCAGTAAAGCGCCGAACTTGGTGGTACGATTGGTAAAACGCGCCAGTGCTCCATCGAGTATATCAAACAACCCTGCCACGAGCACCAATACACCGCCTGTAAGGAGGTGATTTAATGCCACCATAGCGGCTGCTGCGGCGCTTATGACCAGTCCGATCCAGCTGAGTATGTCAGGCGTGAGCCCGGTTTTACTCAAAAAAGGTACCAGTGGTCCAGTGATTTTGGCAGCGGCGAACTTACGAAGATCCATTAATATACATTAATCCGTTTGAAGTAAACTAGTGTAGCAGATTTTTATAATAGTCCATTACCTGATGTGCCACGTTCTCCCAGCTATACTTTTTCGCTTTCACCTTTCCCTTCTCTCCCATTGTTTCCCTGAGAGTGCGATTATGTAACAGAGACAGCAGGGCTTGGGCTAATGCAGCATCATCTCCTCGTGGCACCATTAAGCCCTCTTCATTATGAGTGAGCACACCGGCATATCCTTCAATATTGGAAGCAATGACGGGTTTGCCGCAAGCCATGGCTTCCAGAAGCACGATGCCAAAACTTTCGCCTCCGGTAGCAGGAGCACAGAAGATATCAGCAGTGCGGTAGTATTCGGGCAATTCAGCATTAGACACGAAATCAGTGAAGACGATATTATCAAGATTTAGTTCCTTGGCTTGTTCCTGGTATCCCGGACGTAGCCTGGTGCCTGGTCCGACTACGATGAGACGGAAGTCAGGGAACTCTTTTTTGACGAGAGCGCAGGCATTAATTAAATGCCCCAATCCTTTACGCTTTTCCAGTCGCCCGACGAAGAGGATGTTCAGCTTACCGTTAATGAACTCATTGCGTCGAGCCCCTTCGGGGGAAAACTGTTCGATGTCAATACCGTTCGGTATGATATGATAGTCGCCGGGAAAATACTTGTTCACATAATTCATAGCAGCCTGGGAAACAGTTATCTTACCGTGTAGCTTTTCAAGCCAGCGCTTGAGCACTGGCCTGAAAACGTAGTAGCTTTTTGACTTCGCATGGCAAGCGTGGAAGGTGCCTACAGTGGTACTGTTTGACTGTAAAAGGGCGCTGACGCAGAGCAATGGAGCGAAAGGTTCATGCAAATGAAGGATGTCGAACTGCTCCTCTCGCAAAAATTTTCTCGTTTGTACCGGTAGCCAGGGAGATAACGGAATACGAGCTATGGAGCCACCATAGGGGATGGGAAGGGGTCTACCCACCGCTTTGAGGTGCTCATCATGGTAGCTCTCTGTTCCTTTCAGGCAGGGGGCAATAATTTTAACCTGATGCCCCCACTTGCAAAAGTGGAGCGCTAGATGTGAAATGTGGTTGACTACCCCACCGGGAGCAGAATAATCATAAGGAGAAACTAGCCCAATCTTCACCGTCACTTCATCCTGTGAATAGTGTTGTCTTTGAGCACTATTTATGCTTTCTCGGCTGCTCCGGCATTTTTTTCAGGCAAACAAATCGGACTCGATTGTGTTTTTCCATCGATAAACTCTTCCACCCGTTCTCGAGCCTCTTCATCGGAGTACTGGATAGGGGGAGACTTCATGAAGTACGACGAAGGACCTACCAGAGATCCGGACAAACCTCGGTCGAGCGCTAGCTTGCAACACCGTATTGCATCTATGACCACGCCGGCTGAGTTGGGGCTGTCCCACACTTCCAGTTTCATTTCCAGAATCAAAGGAACATCACCAAAGGTACGCCCTTCCATCCTGATATGGCAAAACTTACGGTCTAACAACCAGGGCACATAATCGCTTGGGCCAACGTGGATATCATCGGGATTCATTTCATAATCCAATTGTGAGGTTACAGCATTGGTCTTAGAAATCTTCTTTGATTCAAGGCGTTCACGTTCCAGCATGTTGTAGAAGTCGGTATTGCCGCCGAAGTTAAGCTGGTAAGTTTTTTCCAGCTTGACACCACGATCCACAAATAGCTTGGTTAGTATGCGGTGAGTTATAGTCGCACCTACCTGTGATTTAACATCGTCGCCAATAATCGGAAGCCCGGCTTCAGCGAAACGGTTGTACCAGTAAGGCTCGCGGGCGATGAACACAGGGATACAGTTGATGAAAGCGCAGCCAGCTGTTAATACCTGCTCTACGTACCACTTCGTTGCTTCTTCACTCCCCACGGGCAGGTAGTTGAGGACGACGTCAGTTTTGGTTTCTTTTAGAATAGCAACGATGTTCGCTGTGCTTCCCGGCGCTTTGGTGATAATCTGCGACAGGTATTTGCCCAGTCCATCATGCGTCATGCCTCTGACGACTTTAACCCCTGTCTTAGGCACATCGCAGAACTTGAAAGTATTATTGGGTGGCGCATAAATAGCTTCGGATATATCCTTACCCACCTTGTTCTTATCGATATCAACTGCGGCGACGAAGTTGATATCTTTGATGTGGTAGCCGCCCAAATTCACATGCATTAATCCAGGGATACGTTCATCGGCTTTTGCGTTTTTGTAATAATAGATGCCCTGGACCAGTGAAGAAGCGCAATTGCCCACACCTATAATAGCTACATTTATTTTGCCCATTATTACACTCCTTTTACGGTTTGTTGCCACAAACCAACATTATTCAGTAAGTCGTGGCACGTCACCCCTGGAGCAAAATGCCCCTTGAAAAACTCCATCCCCCGTTAGCGCCACTATATTATAGTGGCTGCTCTTGTATATAACAAGGTTTTGTGATATCGTCGGAGGGTGCTCTATGATTTTCACACTCATACTTTCAATAGTGATGGCGAGTTATCGCCAGTCGAGTTAATCCATCGAGCCTTTGTTAAAGGATATAGCGCTATTGCCATCACTGACCACATAGCCGTCGGTTCCCTGGAAAGGGTGATTCGAGAGACGAGCGCCGACTGCGCCTTGGCCAGAAAATACTGGGGTATTACTGCCATTCCTGGCGTGGAGCTTACTCACCTTCCCCCTGAGGCTATCTCCGATACCGCTAAGAAAGCTAAAGAGTTGGGAGCCTGGCTTGTGGTAGTTCATGGCGAATCACCGATTGAGCCCGTACCCAAAGGAACCAATATAGCAGCGGTACAATCACGTTATGTTGATATTTTAGCTCATCCAGGTTTGATAGCACCCGAGGAAGCCCAAATTGCGATTGAGAACGGTGTTTATATTGAGCTCTCGGGCAGGCGTGGACACTGCACCACCAATGCTCATATAGCTACTATTTGCCAACAACTGGGAGCCAAACTCCTGGTCAATTCTGATGCACACGATGAAGATGACCTGCTTACATTATCTCTGGCTAAGAACATCCTCCGCCAGGCTGGTGTGATCACACGCCGCTCCCAGCAGATACTAAGAGACAATCCTCTATCCTTGCTGGAGAAGGTAAAGAAATCAACTCCTGACTTTCGCTAGGACGACGCCAGCTTAGCTTTTACCAATTCTGAATACTTTGGTGCCGCACTTCGGACAGGTGCCACGAGTGGCAGGTTTGCCATTCTTCAACGCAACTTTCTGCGGGTTTTTGATTTCCACCTTTTTGCGACATTTAAAACAATACGCCTGTGCCATCTCTTACTACCTCCTCTCGTAGCTTTAAGCCTTTTATATTATATACGTGGTGTCAATGCTTTTGGTTTATGAACCTCGTACCATTCAAATGAGAAGTGACAGGAGTTTATTCCAGCGAAAAGACTTTGTCTGGATGCCACAGGTTATTATCGGGAATGAAATGGAGTATAGCGATGAACTGACCGTCCTGGCTGTACACGCGACAATAATCACCATTGATATGATATTCTTCGTCCAGAGAAATAGAGCGACCGTTCCTGATAGCCAACTCATCTGTTTTGCTGGCGATAACGGCACTCCAACTCAGCAGAGGAGTGTCCACAGGATATAAGAACTCGTTCCAGATACCTTGGTGGAAAATACATTGTATTTCAGATTCAGGCAGGGCATCTTCTATAGTAAACAGCCCACATTTTGTGCGGGTAAGGTTCTTCACATAAGCGCCACACCCCAGATGCTGCCCCAGATCATGAGCCAGGGAACGGATATACGTGCCCTTGCCACATTCTACTTTTATGGTCAGAAGCGGCGGCGTATAGTCAACAAACTCGATGTCGATAATGTTGACTCGTCTTGGTTTTATCTCCACATTGATACCGGCTCGAGCCAGCTCATAATGTTTTCTACCCTGGTATTTTAAGGCACTATAGCGTGGAGGTGATTGTTCAATAGAGCCCAAAAAGGTCGCCAAAGCCCCCTTTATTTGCAGTACAGTGACATTAGTGGGGTCTTCACGACGAGTTATTTTCCCTTCCCTGTCATAGGTATCAGTGCTTATGCCCAGTTCAATTTGCACCAGGTAGGTCTTGTTACTATCAGTCAGGAACTGGACGACTCGCGTTGCTTGTCCCAGGCAAACTGGCAGGACTCCTGTGGCTAGGGGATCGAGAGTGCCGGCATGACCGACGTGTTTTTCGCCTGAAAGCCATCTTAGCCAGGCGACTATGCTAAACGAGGTCTTCCCTTCAGGTTTGTTTACATTGAGGATACCGTTGATGGTCATTAATCAACACTATCGGTGGTAACCTGCTCAATCAGTTTTAGAACTTTAGCGCCATGCTCTATCGAATCATCATATTCAAAGCTCAGTTCTGGAATAAATCTTAAAATCAAACGTCTGGACAATTCCCTGCGAAAAAATCCCGAAGCAGATTTAAATCCTTGCAGGATCTCGTTTTTATTCGCTTGCTCGCCGAGGACGCTCACATATACCTTAGCCTGTTTGAGGTCTGGCGAGGTTGAGACCTTGGTTACGGAAATTAATCCGCTCAACCTGGGATCATTCACCTGCTCCTGGAGCAGGCGGCAAATTTCCTGTCGAATTAAGTTGCTTACTCGTTCAGCACGTCGCGTCATCGTTTCCTCCTTTGATTAAGAGGTGAGCGGTTCAATCTGGATGGGTGGGGTAGAGGGGAATAAAAAGTAAGGAAAGTTAGCTTACTCTTTCTCTCCGGTAGAACTGGATGATGTCGCCGACCTGGAAATCATTGAAGTTCTCTATTCCGACTCCACAGTCTTGACCGGTGGGCACCTCTTTTACATCATTCTTGAAGCGTTTCAAACTACTGACACGTGATTCGGAGATAGTTTCGCCCTTGCGAATGATTCGAGTTAAGGAATCACGACTTACCTTCCCCTCTTTAACGACAACTCCAGCCACCTTTCCTTTCTTCCCCGTTTCGAAGAAGGCTTTAATTTCAGCCAGCCCGTCGACGACTTCATTATACGTCGGCTCCAGCATACCTTTAAGTGCTTTTTCTACATCCTTTACCAGGTCGTAAATCACATTGTAATAGCGGATGCTTATCTTCTCCAGGTCAGCGAGGCGTTGTGCGCCTGGCTCAGGTCGAGTGTTGAAGCCAATAACAATACCATTTGAGGCTAATGCCAGCATCACATCGCTTTCAGTGACGCTGCCGCTGTTGGCGTGAATTACTCGCACCTTTATCTGCTCGCTCGCTAGCTTTTCCAAAGAATCCTTAATCGGTTCGATGCTGCCCTGGACATCGGTCTTGAGTATAATATCAAGCTCTTTTACCTGTCCGCTGCTTACTTGCGCCGAAAAGTCACTTAGGCTTAAGGTCTTAGCTGAGGTAGCAAAGGCTTGCTGAGTGCTCTTGCGTTTCTCCAATAAGGCACGTGCCTCGCGCTCGCCATTCACCACTTTGAAGGTCTCTCCAGCCAGTGCCACCTCGTTCAAACCTAAAACCTTCACAGGGGTAGAAGGTCCCGCCATTTTAATCGGCTTTCCCGCATCATTAAACATGGCTTTAACCTTGCCATACGTGGTGCCGAGGACGGCAATGTCGCCTATCTTCAGAATACCTTTCTGAATCAGGAGCGTTGCCAGCGGCCCCATGGTCTTATCCAGTTTGGCTTCGATGGCTACTCCCTCCGCAGGTCCATCTGGCTTGGCTTTCAGTTCAAGGATATCGGCAAGCGCGAGGAGGTTTTCCAGCAAATCGTTTATACCCTGCTGTTTTTTTGCCGAAATAGGAACACAGATTGTGTCGCCTCCCCACTCTTCGATGACAAGGTCCAGATCAGAGAGTTGCTGTTTTATTTTATCGAGATTGGCAGTGGGTTTATCTATTTTATTGATCGCGACCACAATAGGCACTCCTGCAGCCTGAGCGTGATGTATGGCTTCTACCGTTTGTGGCATCACACCGTCATCGGCAGCCACTACCAGCACAGCGATATCAGTAGCTTGAGCGCCGCGGGCTCTCATGGCTGTGAATGCTTCATGTCCTGGTGTATCTAAAAAAGTGATTTTACGGCCGTCCATCTCTACCTGGTAGGCTCCGATATGCTGGGTGATAGCGCCTGCCTCTGTAGCGATGACATTGCTCTTTCGGATAGCGTCGAGGAGGCTTGTCTTACCATGGTCGACATGACCCATGATGGTAATAACCGGTGGACGTGGAGCCAGTTTTCCGCCCTTGGCTGCTTTTGCTGCTGGGGTGGACTTGGGTTTGACTGGTGCTGGCTGTCGTTTTACTTTGAAGCCGAAGTTATCAGCTATAATAGAAGCAACATTGAAGTCAATAGTCTGGTTGATATTAGCCATCATGCCATTTCTCATCAGTTGTTTAATGATGTCAACGGCATTAACCTCTAAGAGTTCCCCTAATTGCTTTACAGTTAAGGCAGGCGGCAAGCTGATCTGCTTGGTTGACTGTGTCCCCAGCTTTGTGGCCTGGTTTTCTTGCTGCTGCTCCATAACTGGTTCTTGTTTTCTTTCTGTCATGCTTTTTTCTCAACTAAGTTCTTGGCATATTCCAGCAATGTTTGGCGATTTTCTGGATTTATCCTGGCATGCAGCGCATAGTCCAATCGCCCTTTTTTAAGCCCTGTTTCCCAGCATTCGAAGTTGGGACACAGGTACGCTCCTCGCCCTGCTGTTTTTCCTTTGGGATCCACCTCCACTGTGTTATTGCTATAAACTAATCGGACTAGCTCCCGCTTGTCTCTCTTACTTCTACAGACTATGCAACTGCGCTGTGGAATATGTTTGGGCTTAATAGTCTGATGTATGCTCTTACTATTCGGCTTCACCCTCATCTTCCTCTAAGTATGTTCGTTTTGCCCGTGTTTTCTTTGGCTTTGGCTCCTTTTCCTTTAGCTCAGCATCCTTCTTACTTTTACTGGCCCTTTTCTTTGCTGCGGCCGCCTTTGAAGGGAGTATATCTTCGGCAAATCGGAGCAACGGTGCAGCTTCCTCCGCCTCTTGGGTTTGCGTTGTTAATACGAGTTTAAAGTCAGTAATTGGTAAAGGCTCTGCTTCCTTTGTCTCTTCCGTAGATTCGACTGGAGTAGACTCTTCTTCGACAGCTAATTCAGGCTGCTCTATAGGAACCTCAGCCTCGGTTTTAACCTCTGCTATGACCTCCTTGGGTAAGGCAGCAGCTCTTTCAGCCTCAAAAGCGGAGGCGCTTCTAATATCAATTCTCCAGCCGGTCAGTTTTGCCGCCAGCCTGGCATTTTGCCCTTCTTTTCCAATGGCCAATGACAATTGCTTATCAGGTACTGCCACCAGAGCTGTGCTCTCTGCTTCGTTAAGCTCAACATTAGTCACCTGGGCAGGGCTGAGAGCATTGGCGATGAGTAATTTTGGGTCATCAACCCACTGGATAACATCTATTTTTTCACCGTTCAACTCGGTTACAATGTTTTGTATCCTGATACCACGCAGTCCAACACAGCAGCCTACCGGGTCAATTCCCTCCTGTCGCGCGGCGACTGCTACTTTACTGCGGTAGCCAGGTTCACGTGCCACAGCCTTTAGTTCGACTGCGCCGCTATGTATCTCTGGAACCTCCAGTTCCAGGAGTTTCCGCAGCAAATTACGGTGCGAACGAGACAAGATTATCTGAGGGCCTTTGGGGGCCTTGCTAACCTCCACCAGGTAGAACTTGAGTCTCTGACCGATACGATAACGCTCATTATGGATTTGCTCAGCGGGCGGGAGTATTGCTTCAGCTTTGCCCAGGTCAATTTGAATAGTATCGGGAGTAATGCGCTGTATCATGCCCGTAACGACATCGCCCTCTCTGCCGGTGAACTCCTCGTAGATAGCATGATGTTCAGCCTCGTGCAAACGCTGCAGAATGACCTGCCTGGCAGTCTGGGCAGCGATGCGGCCGGCGTTTGGGGGAGTAGACTCTATGGTTAGAATATCCCCAATCCTGGCATTCTTATCGACTTTGTGCGCTTCAGTAAGCGTTAGCTCGTTAACGGAATCGGTTATCTTCTCCACGACCGCTTTCTTAACGTAGACCCTGACTCCGCCGGTGTTTGGATTGATTTTTACTGCAAGGTTCTGGTTCGGGGCAAAGGTATCTTTCCTGTAAGCGGAGATGAGCGCCGATTCTACTGCGGCGAGAACGACCTCTCTGGCTAGGTTCTTCTCAGCCGATAGCTGAGTAATGGCGACCATAAATTCTGATTTCATCGCACATCAACTCCCATCTCTATTTGACGTTTTTCTCCATCAACAAAAAAGTGGGTGCTATGCCCCACTTTTTTGAACGTGTTTTTCAGTTGGCGACCATTAGTTTAACATAATTGATTTACAAATGCAACTTACCAACGCGGCCGTTTATTAAGTGCCTTTACATTCCCCTGCTCTATTAAGGACTGATGATATCGTTTTGCTGCGGCATGTATTATAATGGGTAGACAGGAAGTAATGGGGCTACCCAGTTCTGTTCTCAGCCTCGTTACTAGCATCGGTTGGATAACGCGTCGGTACAGGCAAACTACAGAGCAGGAGGTCAACCATGTCAACTCAGATATCTGAGGAGGAAATCCGCAAAGTAGCCACGCAGCGGGTGCAGGCAAAAAAAGGATTTTATTCTCACCTAACCGCGTATATTCTGGTTAATTTAATGCTGCTCGCCATCTGGTATTTTACTGGTGCAGGCTATTTCTGGCCGATGTGGGTGTTGCTCTTCTGGGGGATAGGACTGATTGTCAACGGTATTACCGTTTTTGCCAGACGTGATATGGGCTGGGAAAAACGGGAGATAGAAAAAGAGATAGAGAAAATCAAGAAGCGTGGGACTTAGTTTTATCTCTTTATATCGCTTTTCTCCTGAATATCCTCTAACGTAATCATGCCAGACCTGAGAGCTTCAACCAGCGCTTCACTGCGGGAGGCGACGTTCATTTTGTTAAAGATATTGGACATGTGAGCTTTAATGGTGCGCAGGCTCAGGCATAGTTTCTTGGCTATCTCTTTATTCCCCATCCCTGTCGCTAGCAGCTTCAGTATTTCTTTCTCACGTTCACTCAGTAGTTCATCTGTCTTTAGCTTTGCCATACCTGACGATTTAAGTATTGCTCTCTTAAGCAGCTTCCCGATTATTTCGGGATGAAGCACCGATTCTCCAGCCTGTATGGCTCGCACCGCTTCAACTAAATCCTGTCCTCGGGCGCTTTTTAGTAAATAACCGGCAGCTCCAGCCTCAAGTAGCCCCAGTACGTAATTATCGTCATCATAGGCAGTGAGTATGAGGATAGCTATGTTGGGAATAGTCGTTTTAATCCTCTTGCTGGCTTCAATGCCATCAACCTTAGGCATAATGATGTCCATAATTACCACGTCAGGTTTTAGCTGGGAAGCCATAGCAACAGTCTCCTCACCATCACTGGCTTTGCCCACCACTTCCATGTCCTGCTCCTTGGAGAGCGTCTGGCAAAGCGCTTCACGCAATAAAGGATGGTCATCGGCAATAAGGATTCTTATTTTGGGCTTCAAGTTCTCTTCGCTCCAAACTCTCGACGATATTGTATAAGGAATTATACGGCATATGAGCGAAAACGGCTAGTACTTTTGACCATATTGTGGGGCATTTCCGTGTACTTTGGGGTGTAACCAAAGTTGTAGCAAGATTAGCACCTGAGACCGATGAGGTACGTTCAGATGAGTGCTATAGTGATAACAGCGTTAGAAGAATTATTAGCAAAAGGAGGTACCACTATGCGTCAGCTAGTTGATAAACCAATCGAAGAGATTATGAAAGAGGTGGAAGAAGTTATCCGGAAACGCAATGCCTCTACAAAGCAAGGATCGACTGGAAAAGATATCATGCTTGCAATACTCGCCAGAGCAGCCGACGAGCCCAAATTCCTTCGCCAGATGGCAGCTAACCCTCATGAAGCACTCAAAGAATACTACACGTTGAATACTGAGGAGAAAGCAGCCCTTGCCAGCGGTGACATCAAGAAAATTGAAGGCTGGGTGGGCAAACTGGACGAGCGACTGGCGACATGGCTGTTATGCCGACTCAGCCAGGAGCAATGGTAGAAGGCGAAAGAAAAGGAATAAAGGAGAATAAGAAATGGGACGCTCAAAGTTACTGGGAAAGGAAATAACGTCTGTAGATACCACGAAAACTATTGCGGTTGTGGAAGAGGTATCTGGATTTAAGATAGCTCTCGAAGAACTGAAGAAATGCGCTAATCCTGAATGCAAGACACCCGCAGAGATGGCGGTGAAAATGGAATCCGTCGGCGTAGCTAAGGCAAATGGAGATTTCTGGACACTCTCAATACTGGGCATACTGGCAGGATTCTTCATCGGCCTGGGTGCTATGTTTTGCACTTTGGTGACCACCGATATTAGTATTGGTTTTGGCTTAACCAAGCTGGTAGGCGGACTCGTCTTCTCGCTAGGACTGATTCTGGTAATACTGGCGGGAGCCGAGCTGTTTACTGGTAATACGCTCCTGGTTGGGAGCCGCATTAGCGGTAAAATTACTATAAGTAAGATGCTGCGGAACTGGGCAATCGTTTATTTTGCCAACCTTGTAGGTGCCTTGCTCCTGGTTGTGCTGGTTTACTACAGTAACTTCTGGACAATGGATGCCTACAAAGTAGGCGCCAATGCCCTGTCAATAGCCAATGCCAAGGCAAGCCTGGCATTCTGGCCGGCTTTCTTCCGTGGCATTCTGTGCAATGCCCTGGTCTGCCTGGCGGTATGGCTTTGCTTCGGAGCGCGCACCACCGTTGATAAAATATTCGCCATTATCTTCCCCATAACCGCCTTTGTTGCCTGTGGTTTTGAACACAGCATTGCCAATATGTATTTCATCCCCATGGGGATAGCCATAGCTGATCATGCCGAGGTTCTCAAGGCTGCTGGTCTGGCTGCCAATCAGGTAACGAACCTCAGTGTCATTGGTTTTGTCAACAATCTAATTCCGGTTACCCTGGGCAACATAGTTGGTGGAAGTCTTCTGATAAGTACCGTCTACTGGTTTGCCTATCTGCGCAAAGAACGTACTGGTGATATGATGGCGGCACGACCCTGGCTGCAAACCATAATGTCAAAGCGTTCAGAGCCTCAGAAGGGATATGTTGATACCGAAACCAAAGCCTTGCTCGCAGTGCTGTCCAAAGCTAGGGATGACAATGCTTTCCTGACAAAGTTAGCTGATAATTCTCACGAAGTTCTGGCAAAGTACAACCTGAGCTCTGAGGCGAAGGCAGCGCTGGCAAGCGGCGATGTCCGCTGGCTTGAATCTAAAGTCGGTGTGCTCGACGAGCCCTTGAGGACCTGGATGACCTCTCGTCTCTCTCAGGAAAAGTGGTGATAGTAATCATCCCCTTTTACTCGTGGTGATGGCTGTCTCAGCCATCACCACTTTGTTTTTTTACGCTACCCTTACCTATGTGAGGCCGAGGTAATTTTGCTGCCAATTGCTCCAGAAGCTGCCGCTGATGCTCGTCAAGCGATGTTGGTGTCGCTACCACAATTATAACTAACAAATCACCTTTACCGCTTTTACCAAAGCGTGTAATTCCCTTCCCTTTGAGGCGGAAAACCTTCCCTGTCTGCGTGCCCGGGGGTATTTTCAATGCAGTTTCTCCCTTAAGTGTGGGCACCATTACTTCAGTACCCAGTGCAGCCTGTGGGAAATTAAGGTAAAGTTGATACGTAATGTCAGTGCCATTGCGCTGAAAAATCTGGTGAGCTTTCACCGAGACCAGAACATTTACCTCTCTGGGGATTTCACTTTTTTGCTCAGGTTGTGCTCTGGTTTTAATGCGGAGTTGGTAGCCATCATCGATGCCAGGAGGTATCTCAACAGAAACAGGGTATAGTTGATACAGTTGCCCAGCACCGCTGCACTTGGGACATAGTGCTGGGCTGGAGCTTACTTTTTTCCCTGAGCCTTTGCATGTCGGACACGTTTCGCTGGTTTTTATTTCAATCGTTTTATGGCAGCCAAGCGCAGCCTCTTCGAGGGAAATGCTTACTGCATAACGGACTTCATGCTCAGCCATACTTCAATTATATAGCATCTTGATTCAGGTATGGTATAGATACCAGGAGAGAGCTTGGTGAAAGTTAATCATGCGGTTGGCTTTTCGTTTATCTCTTTAAGAACCATGCCAACGCATTTTGGGATTGCCTTTTTGACCTTTGGGGTACAGGCTTCGCTGAAGTTGCTGACATCGGAGACTTCAATGGCGAAAATCACGATTTCTTTTGGTAGCGACAATCCCAGCTTATTGCCAAGCTCGAGAGCGGAAGCGAAATTGACGTTATGGGTTGAGGCAGTGTGACGGGTAGCGGCGAAATCGTTTGAATTGAGGCGGTAGACCTCTCCTGCCTTTCCCCCCTGGTTTGAATAGCATCGATAACAATGGCTTTATCATAACCAGCGAGCAAGTCCAACAGACCCAAGCCGGCAAGGCTTGCTTCAGCGACTGAGAAATCTTTACGATTGGCGAGAGTCTTTTTGAGTTCTCTGGCGACGTAGAGCCCTGCACCGTCGTCGCATAGGATATCGTTGCCAAGACCAAGAACCAGGGTTTTCATACAGTATCCTTTAGCTCACGGCTCTTATCTGCCATTGCGAGCGAAGCGAAGCAATCTCGCTTTCCCTCTTTCTTCTCCCACGAGATCGCCACGCCCCGATTGCATCGGGGCTCGCGAGGACATATCGATAAGGAGAGAGCGAGAGTGAAGGGAGTCTAGTATGGCATATTATAAGTTCTGGGTGAGCCTTTTTACTACCTCGCCCTTGCTGTCTCGGATGATAACCTCCATTGGCGCCTGCCCGGGCAGGGTATGGGTGGCGCAGCCAAAGCAGGGATCATAGGGTCGCCAGGCCATCTCAATGCGGTTAAGTAACCCTTCGGTGATTTCCTTCCCTGGCTTGATCAATTCCATAGCTGCTTTCTTGATGGACATATTGATGGGGGCTGCGTTATTGACAGTGGCGACAATTAAATTGGCTTTTTTAACCACTCCCCGCTCGTCGGTGACATAGTGATGAGTTAACGTACCTCGAGGAGCTTCCACAATGCCTACACCCTCATCCGGTTTGGCTGTAGGGATGGTGCGGATATTGGGGCTGGTGATTTCAGAGTCCTGGCTGAGCTCAAGCAGCCTTTCAGCAGCGTAGAGAAGCTCTACGAGGCGTGCCCAGTGGGTGGCAAGCGTCTGGTGGACCGGCTTGCCTCCCAGCGTCGAATAGAACTTCTCATAGGCTTCCTGTGCCAAAGGAGTTGCCATGCCATCGGCAGCATTCAACCTGGAAAGAGGGGTAGACCGGAACAGCCCGCTGTCTTTACCATCCACGAAGCCCTTCCAGCCGATTTTCTTGAGATAGGGAAACTTGATATAAGTCCAGGGCTCGACATGCTCGGCGATATGTTCCAGATATTCATGAGGTGAATACTTGACGAACTCTTTTCCTTCGGGATCGACCACTCTCACCTTGCCGTCGTAGAAATTGACCTTATTCTTGTCGTCGACCATTCCCATGTAGTAGGTACGATGGGTATAGGCATCGCTGAGAATCATATCCACATAGGCTTTGTTCTTGAGGACGATGTCATCAAAAACCTTCAGAGAGATCTTGCCAAATTCCACGGCATCTCTAGCAATTTGCTCCACCTCTTTTCTTTCCTCTTCGTTCAGCCCTTTGCTGATACCGCCGGGTAAGCCAAAGACGGGATGGACTGCTCTACCACCGAGCATCTGGATAATCCGGTGGTTTTTCATTCTGGTGTTGATGACTGCTTTGCCCAGCTCCAGCCCCACCTTGGCGATAACGCCCAGGATATTACGCTCAGCGACAGGAGCATCGGGACCCATGACGAAATCGGGACCGCCGAGGATATAGAAGTGGGTGGTATGGTCGGTCACATAAAAAGCGCTGTAGAAGAGCTCGCGAAGCTTTTTCGCCGGACTCGGCGGATCAACGTGGAATAAATCGTCGAGCGCTTTAGTGGCTGCCATGTGATGTGCTTCAGGGCATACGCCGCAGATACGTTGCGTTATCTGAGGCATATCTTCAACCAGACGCCCTTCGGCAAATTTTTCAAAACCTCGCAGCTCTGGTATCTGGAGGTAAGCATTCTCCACTCCCCCGGCATCGTTGAGGAAGATTTCTATTTTACCGTGACCCTCGAGACGGGTAATCGGGTCTATCGTCACTCTTTTCGTCATTTTATCCTCGCCCTCCTTAATAGCGACTCAGGCAAACTATAGCGGTAGAAGGTACCCACCGGGTCGGGGATATCATCGATAATCTTTTGAATTTCATCCTTCTCTTTGGAGTCGATGACCGAAGCTACGGCGCTGAGATAGTGAGCGCCCTGGTCAATCACCCCGGTGACGGGACCGTAGCAGCCGGTGCAGGGCATATTCGCCTGGGGGCAGGGTGCACCGCAGCCACCTTTGGTAGCGACACCGGCACACAGCAAACCCTGTTCCAGGAGACATATCTGCGGGTCGGTGGTGATTTCATAGGTCCGGTAGAACTTCTTGACCTTCTTGACATCTCGCTTGCGCGGGCAATCGTCGCAGACGGCTTTGGCGTTATGGCTGATGACTGTTCCTACAGGAGGCAGTTTGCCGGTAATCAGTGCTTCCAGAGCCATCCAGGTTGTTTTTTCTTCCGGCGGGCAACCGGGGATGATATATTCCACAGGCACTGTCTGAGGCAGGCTCTTAACGGTATCATAAAGCTCGGGGAGGGTAAGCTCTCCCTCGGGCACCTGATACTTGACCTGCGGGGTGACCTTATTTGGGATTATCCGTAGACTGAGTTTCGAAATAGACGCGCTCGAAAATAGACTGTTTATTAAATAAATTAGCCAGCCCGGGAATGCCGCCGGTATAGGCGCAGGCGCCATAGGCAATCAAGCACTTTCGACTTTTCGCGGAGCAATTTTGCCAGATGTTCCTGCTCTGAAGTCCTGATGCCACCGTTGAACAGGCAGACGTCAATGCTTTTATCGGGCATAGCCTCGACATCCTTGTACTTGACGTCGATAGCCACTGGCCAGAAGACGATGTCAGCCACTTCAGCGAGTTTGAGGAGTTTCTCGCCAATCTGGAGTTGAGCGATTTCACAGCCACCACAACTCGCCGCCCAGTAGAGAGCCAATTTTAGCTTAGCCATGGGCACCTCCATTACTGCGGCTTAGAGGTCCAAGCTCCTTAATCTGCTCCGTCATCTCATTGACGATAGCGGCGAATCGGTCGCCTTCTGAAGCTGAGACCCAGTCCAGCCTTACTCGTTTATCCTCGATACCGAGTTGGGCAAGCATTTTCTTGAGCAGGGGAATCCTGCGCGCTGTTTTCACATTACCTTCCTGGTAATGACATTCACCGAGATGTCAGCCGCAGACCAGTACACCGTCTGCCCCTCTCTCAAAGGCTTTGAGAATAAAGGTAGGTTCGACGCGACCGCTGCACATCACCCGCACCACGCGCACATTGGGGGCGTATTTCTTGCGGGAGGTGCCTGCCAGGTCAGCGCCAGCATACGAGCACCAGTTACACAGGAATCCTACAATCTTAGGTTCGTAGCTCATACTAACGCTCCTTCTATCTGTGCCATGATTTGCTCGGTGGTGAAGTGTCTGCTGGTGATAGCGCCGCTGGGGCAAGCCGCAGCGCAGGTGCCACAACCTTTGCACAACGCTTCGTTAATCACAGATACCTTCTTATTTTCATCGTAGGATATGGCATTATAAGAGCATAGGCCAATGCACGTTTTACAGCCAGAGCAGAGCTCCTCATTGACCACTGCGGTGGCTGCTTCGACCTCCACGCTACCCTTACTGATCATAGAGAGGACTCGCGCCGCCGCCGCCGCTGCCTGAGCGACAGTGTCAGGAATGTCCTTCGGTCCCTGACAGCAGCCGGCGATAAACACCCCATCGGTGGTAGTAGCAATGGGGTCAAGCTTGGGATGTTTTTCCAGAAAGAAGCCATCCTTGCTTCTGCTGATAGAAAATTGCCTGGCAACTTCGCTGACATCAGCCCTTGGCTCCAGAGCGGTACTCAGCACTACCATGTCAACGGGGATGCGGCGCTGCTTGCCGATAAGGGTATCCTCGCAGATAACCACCAGTTTTCCCTGCTCTTCGGGACTCTCAGCAGCATCGGTAACCTCTGCGGCGCGCCCGCGGATAAAGTTCACGCCCTCCTCTTGAAGGCGATTGTAGAACTCTTCATAGCCCTTGCCGAAACAGCGCAGGTCAATGTAGAGCTGGTAGATATCGGCATCATGGATTTTCTCTCTAATTAGGTGGGAGAACTTGAGCGAATACATGCAGCAGACCCGAGAACAATACTCATGGTAGTTGCTGTCGCGGCTGCCTACACAGTGGAGAATGGCCACGCTCTTCGGTGTTGAACCATCCTTGCGCAGTATCTTACCGCCTGTTGGGCCCGAAGCATTGCTCATTCTCTCGAACTGAATGCCGCTGATGACGTTATCCAGCCGTCCGTAGCCGAACTGGGAGATAATAGTTGGGTCGAAGTTATCGAAACCAGTGGTGACGATGATACAGCCTACGTCCACCTCGATTATTTTCTCCGTTTGCTCGAAGTCAATTGCCTTCGCTTCGCAGAACTTCTCGCAGGCGCGGCATTTTCCTTTCAGGAAGTACGTGCAGTGCTCTCGGTCAATGACAGGGATATTGGGTACTGCCTGTGGGAACGGTGTATAGATTACTTTTCTCATGCCAGTCCCCTCGTCAAACTCATTGGGCACTTTCATGGGGCATTTCTCCTGGCAGGTACCGCAGCCAGTGCATTTGCTTTCATCGACATAACGGGGCTTCTTTCTTATCTTAACCTTGAAATTGCCCACATAGCCTGAAACATCGACGACTTCACTATAGGTCATCATCTCGATGTTTTTGTGTGACCTCACCGAGGCCATTTTCGGTGTGAGTATTCAGGCAGAACAGTCTAAGGTGGGAAAGGTCTTATCCAGTTGCGCCATATGACCGCCGATAGAGGGCTCGCGCTCTACCAGAAACACTTTATTGCCCGAATCGGCAATTTCCAGGGCTGCCTGTATACCAGCGATGCCCGCGCCGACGATGAGGGTATTGGCATTCACCGGCACCTCTTTGGTTTCCAGCGGCTGATGGTAGTAGACACGCCTCACGGCAGCGCTCACCATTGCTTTGGCCTTCTCCGTAGCTGCCGCCTTATCTTCAATAACCCAAGCGCATTGCTCGCGGATATTTGCCATCTCGAAGAAGTAGGGGTTTAAGCCAGCGCTGGCTAAAACTCGCCTGAAGGTTGGCTCATGCAATCGCGGCGAGCAGGAGGCAACAACCACACGGTTAATTCCCTGCTCCTTGATATCGTTTTTTATCAGCTCCTGCCCCGGGTCTGAACACATGAACTTGTACTCGCGGGCAAGGGCTACCGACGGTAGACCTTTGGCGAACTCAATTACCTGCGGCACATCGACCGTACCGGCGATGTTGGCGCCGCAATCGCAGACATAGACGCCTATTTTGGGCTCCATTCGCACCTCCTTATCATTTCGATAGATATCCAGCCAGTGCTTTCTGTGGTGAGATGATGCATTTCTCCAGACTTAATTCTTTGCTATCGATACCGAAAGCCACACCCATAAGCTGGGTGAAAAAGAGCACCGGTATATTGAACTTCGTCTTAAACTTTTTGTTCACCTTGCCCTGATAGACGTCGAGATTCGTTTGACATAAAGGGCAGACGGTAACAATACATTGTGCGCCGTTGCTGGCAGCGCTTTCAAAGAGCTTGTGGAGCAATTCCAGGGCAATATCTTCTTCAGAGAGGATAAGAGAACCTCCGCAGCATCGAGCCTTCAAAGGGAAGGATATTGCCTCAGCCCCCAGGCTATTGACCAGTCCATCAAGCGATTTGGGAAATTCTGGATGGTCAAAGCTTGGCCCTGGTCTGACAATCTGGCAGCCATAGTAAGGTGCTACTTTCAGCCCGCTGAGGGTCTTTCTTTACTCGGGACTTAATGTTGTCATAGCCGATATCGTTAACAAAAACGTCAAGGATATGGCGCACCTTGACCGTGCCTTTGTATTCCAGATTGCCGGCAGCCAGTGCTTCTTTTACCTGAGCTTTTAGCTCTGGGTATTGTTTAAGTGCGGTATTGGTCTTGGTAAGGAGGACGAAGCAAGCGCTGCAGGGAGTAATCAGGTCGAAACCTCTTTTTTCCGCCAGCGCCAGGTTGCGAGCCGAACAGCAGTAGGAGGCAAGCTCATCAACAGAAGTGTATGGTGTTGAGCCGCAGCAATTCCAATCCTCGAGCTCGATGAAGTCTGCATCCAGAGCCTTAGCCACTGCCCGGGTAGAAGTGTCATAAGCTTTAGCGCCACCATGGGCTGAAGAACAACCGGGGAAGTACGTATAGTATTTCATCCTATTTTTTGCCTCCTATCGCAATCATCTCAGCCTTATCCAGAACGGCTTTAAGTTGTTCCTCTGCCTCAGGCTTCAGTCGTTTGGCTTTGGGGGATAATCGCCCGTGTCTCAGCAAGCTAAGAGCCTGTGGCAGCATCTTAATGGCGCGCAGCGGATTGGTCAATAAATAGAACCAGGTCATAAAGCCCATCTCGGGGACGCTTCCGATACTGTAAACGAAGTCACTGAAGCTCCGGTACATTTTTGGAGTGTAGGTGCGTCCGCTGCTCATATTGTTGCGCAGCGCCAGACACTCGAGCGTATGCATGAGGTCTGTGGGCTTGATTCCCCTGGGGCAGCGTACAGTGCACAGATAGCAGGATAAACAGAGCCATGGTGAATGGCTCGACAGTACCTCATCTCTCATGCCAGCCCTCGCCATAGCGATAAGCTGACGGGGTGTGTAGTCCATCTTACTGGCGTTGGGGCAGGATGCAGAGCAGGTGCCACATTGGATACAGAGCTTGACCACCTCACCTCCAGGAATAGCGCTGATTTCATTGACAAAGGAAGTATTGCTTTGCTTCTGTGTTTCCATAGCTCACCACCCTATTTAGTTATTTTAAAGACTCTTATTACGGGATTTGGATTTTTCAGGTATATGACTATATGGAATGCTTAATATCGCCAAATTTAGTATACCACCATTTTGAATCTTAACCAAAGCTCACCTTTTCTCTGGCCCACTATAACGCAAAATCGCCAGAACCCGTCGGCAAGCATGAGTAGGGGGGAGAAGAGAGTTTTGTCCGTTTAGAACAAAAGACGCTTGCCAGGGTTTCTGGCACATTCAAAATAAAGGAAATTATCGACGTGCGAGCTCTTCCGCGCCTTTAAGCGCCAGGGCTCTCCGCTTCTGGCGCTGGCGTGCATCGCGCATAACCTGAAGCAGACCACTCACGTTCATATACCAGATGAGCGCTATAGGGAAGGCGATGATCGCTATACCTACTATAATCGCCAGTATAAAATACCACTCCATTTTGCCTACTCCTTTCTCACTACATTATTGACCAGTATGTCGTTCAGCTGCTGCCACCATATGTTCTTGCTCTCGGGCAGCCCGTCTCTTCCGTGCCTCTCTAACGGCAGCATAAATACCGCCGACATTGAGGTACCAGATAAATGCCACTGGAAACAGAATAATGGGTATCGCTATAATCAGTGCTACGATAAATTCCCAATGCATTTTGCAACCTCCTTTCTTCCCTCGCCTCTCACCACTGTGTCCAGATTACCACAGAATTGTGAAGCTGCCTTCCGCCCCGATACCTGTTTTCAACCGTCTAAAATACCTATTCACAGTGCTATCGCCATTTGTCAAGAAACAGTAACTGACACGGTGAGGTTTTTAACTCGTAAAATACCACTCCGTCTCTTGCTCAGAGAGGGAGTGTGAGGGAGGGTGATGACGAAGTCTGTAGTCTATCTTTTATGAGGTACCTTGAAATATTCCTTCACATCATGAACTATGCCTGGTAGAGGTAAGAGAGTACAGTGGAACTAAGTCGGCGAGACTTTTTGATGCTCCTAACGATTCTCTTGCCTCTACCCACTGGTATTACAATACCACAGTACTGACAATAGTAACTTCCGTTTTGATACTTGTTTTTCACCGTCTAAAATACCTGATAAGCCAACCGCAAATGGGTATTTATGCTTATTAATAAATGACTGGTATAGTATAATGGACATTAATCATAAATGTGTGGATACATACTCGCGGACAAAGCAGCTTATGCTTAGCTATGCCAAGGCGTATGATAGCTTGTAAGCGAATAAAATGAAGAATGACGAAAAATTAAATTACATCCCTGATCAGGAGCACATACCACAGCGTCAGAAAGCAAACCAGCAGTTGCGAATCATCGAGTGGCTGGTAGAGGTTAAAGCAAATTCGGCCGTACGGAGTGTCCACTTCTGGATCATCTTCGGTCTCATGGCTGCTTTAAGTTACCTTTACTATGGTGTTTTGACAGCCTTTCATGATATCTACGTGATTCTATTTTTTTATCCCCTCCTTTATGCTTCCATTGTTTATCGTCTACGTGGCGTCATCGTTAGTGGACTAGTTTTTCTCTGCATCCTAGTACCTCATGCCTTGCTTTTTAGTTACGACCCATATTCGCTGGTGAGGTCACTTATCTTTGCTGCCTTTGCCTTTCTACTTAGTGGTTTGACCGCGACTCTATTGAACTACCTCGAAAAGCAATTGGAAGCTTACAAAGAGATTGTGTCTCTCAACGAGGAACTGAACAGTTATATTGAGCGTCTAGAAAGCACTCAGAAGCAACTTATCCAGGCGGAGAAACTGAATGCAATTGGCCAATTGACTGCCTCTATAGCTCATGAGATCAATAACCCCTTGACTGGGGCTTTGGTGTATATCAAACTACTGATAAAGAAGATTGGCAGCGATTCCTTCGACAAGAATGAGGCACTGACAAATCTCTCAAAGGTGGAATCAGCAGTCACTCGATGCTCTGGGATAGTACGTGGACTTCTTGATTTCGCTCGCCAGTCCGAGCCGAAATTACAGTCGATAACGGTGAACAGTGTTATCGACAATGCTATAGCCCTGATTGGCCACCAGGCCGAGATGAAAAAAATTACCGTTGCACGGCAAGATGCCTCACCATTGCTACCGGTGATGGCTGATTTCAATCAACTCCAACAGGTATTTATTAATCAAATTGTAAATGCCATCCAGGCGATGAAGAATGGTGGTACGCTTACTATAAGTACCTTGCTGGATAAGGATGGTTACGTTCAAGTAAGTATTCAAGACACCGGCTGCGGAATACCTCCTGAAAATCTGGAAAAACTTTTCACTCCTTTTTTCACGACTAAAGAACTTGGCAAAGGTGTAGGTTTAGGACTTGCAGTATCTCATGGCATTATCAAGGGCCACGGTGGTAGAATCGAAGTTCACAGTGAACTGGGTAAAGGGAGTATTTTTACCACATACCTGCCAGCTTATGAGGATAAAAAATAAAATGGGATGATCCGAACGTAAGGTACAATCAATCCCAATGGTAACCGGCAGAAATTGCACTGTCAAACATCGAGGTACTGTAATCAATAAGATTTTGCTCAGGTGGTAATCTTTTTATTTGAGGATACTTTCAGCAGGTGTGTTGAGCAGGAAACACAGGGATCGTAAGCTCTAACCAGCATCTCTAGACTATGCTGTATCGCGTCCTGCGGCTGATTCAATATACGAGGTACCACGGCTTCCATATCCTTCTGGATATTATTGTGATTTTGGTTCGTAGGAATAATGCAATTTGCCGCAGTTAATACGCCATTCCCATCGTACGTATAATCATGAAATAGAATACCCCGTGGGGCTTCTACTGCTCCGACGCCTCTGCCCGCTTGTATATTGACTTTATTATTCTCCTCTTTGAGACCGGTGGATACTACCTGATCAATAAGGTTAATGCTGTCCTCTATGGCGTGGACCGTTTCAACAACCTGGGCGACAGTTATCATAAATGGGTTATGGCAAGGAGCCTGTAAACCAAGCTCCTTCGCTGCCTTCTTAGCCAGAGGAAGTAATAGGTCATGATTAATGTTGAAACGGGCAAGAGCGCCAACCATATAAGATTCACGTTTATTCTTAGTATACTTGGCGGTGGAATGTGGAACACAAAACTCGTTGGTTACTCCGAGGTACTTATCTACAGGTACAACACCACCATCTGTCGAAGCTATGTCCCCACTGATAAATGCATATGCTCCGTGATCTTTAAGAGCAATATATTCCGTCTCACGAGTGAAAGCAGGAATAGTGAAGGTCTTAACTATGTTGACGATAGAACCGAGATCGAGCAGGGCAGCTTCCAATCTTTTCTGGATAGATTTCAGCTCACCGATTGAAGGTAACTTAGCAAATCCGCCAACAAGACAGGAAAGAGGATGGGTCTTCCTACCCGCCAGTAGCTCTGCAAAATTATAGGCTAGTCGTTTCAACCGTAAGGCTATGAGAACGACTTCCTTATGCGTCTCGACTAACGGGAGGACACTATCTACTCCGAGGAAATCAGGAGCTGCTAGAAAGAGAACATGTAATACATGGCTCTCAATCAGTTCGGCGTTGTAAAGAAGCTTGCGAAGTAACAAGGTTTGTTTTGATGGTTTGATGCCAAATGCAGCTTCGGTGGCCTGAATGGATGCGGTGGAGTGGGCAATAGAGCAGATGCCACATATTCTGGAAGCTATATGCGGTACATCCATATAATACCTACCGCGAAGCATTACCTCAAAAAACCGTGGTGACTCAGAAACCTCCCATCTTAGTTCATCGATCTTGCCATCCTTCACGTTCAACACGATGTTGCCATGGCCTTCTATACGGGTTACCTGGTGGACATTAACCTTAATTCGCTTCATTTGACCACCTCCCCGTACGTATTGTAAATTGCATACTTCTCCATTACTTGCTTTACTGTAAGTCCATATTTCTGTAGTATCTCTTTTTCTGAGTCAATATTAGGATCATCGACCAACCCGCGGCAACCCCAGCAGTGCCGACCGCTGGTGACACATATTGCATTGCATCCAGCCCTCGTTACTGGCCCAAGACAGGTTAAGCCTCTTTCAAAAACACAAATATTGCCTGCCATTTTGCATTCAACGCATATAGGGTAACTGGGGAACTCCGGTTTACTGCCTGATAGTAGTGCTTTAACTAGCTTCAGAAACTCTGTCGCAGTCGGTGGACAGCCTCGTATATAGAAGTCTACCGGTATCACAGCGTGTATAGGTCGTGCCGGGATACTATCATAATACTTTGCACATTCGCCATAGACCATCTGCAGTGCTTCATGCATTGTGAGATGATTCTTCAGACAATTAACTCCACCGATGCAGGCGCAGGCGCCTAATGCGATAACGATTTTAGCCTGATTTCGTATCTTTTGCAGGCGTGGAATTTCCGACTCCCTGCTGATACTTCCTTCGATAAAGGCAATATCAAAATTGTCGTCTCTTTCCGTCTTGACCTCTCTGAAGTTAACGATATCTACTGCACCGATAAGGTCAAGGAATTCTCCCCCTTCCAGATTGAGGATGTCTAACTGGCATCCTTCGCAACTCGTGAAATCAAAAAATGCTACTTTTGGTTTCATCATACCGCCTCCCGTAAATTTCTCAGATTAGCAAGGGTAAATACTGGTCCTTCCTGGCATACATAAACTCCGTTGATTTGGCAGTGCCCACATTTGCCTACACCACACTTCATCCTGCGTTCCAAAGACAGGATAATGTTCTCATCAGGGAGATCTTTTTTCTTGAGCTCGCCGATGACAAAACGGTACATGATGGGTGGGCCTACCACCACTGCCATAGTCTTTTTGGGGTCAATCTGAAGCTTAGGGATGAGCGTGGTGATTACTCCTACATTCCCAGTCCACGTGTCATCTCCTTTATCCACAGTCTCATGAAATTCAAGGTGTGGACTCTTACTCCAGATAGCAAGTTCATCCAAAAAAAGCCGTTCTGCTGGAGACCTTGCTCCAAAAAGTAAGAGTACCCGCTTAAAGGAGTCTCTACAGTCAACGATATATTGCACAAGCGAACGTAGTGGAAAAAGACCGATTCCTCCCGCTATCAATAGGATATCTTTACCTTCAAGAGCGCCCAGCGGAAAGCCGTTGCCAAAAGGACCACGTATACCTACCGTGGCTCCCTTCTTAAGAGAATGGAGCGCTTTGGTCAGATTACCCACATTTCTTACCGCGAGCTGGAAAGTACCGTCTCGTGTTGGCGATGACGAGATGGATATGGGTGCCTCTCCAATGCCTATGACCGATACTTCAACGAACTGTCCGGGATGGTGTCCTAACGGTTTACCACCCTTAAATCTGAATTCAAAAACCTTTTCCCTTGGGCTTAACGCTGTAGCTTTGACGAGCTCAGCAAGACGAGGCACGTATAATTCGGCCTCTGCCTGAGGACCCTTCACTATGCGGAGTGCCTCTTTTTTTATGCGTGCTGATTCGGCTATGGCGTTGAAAGCTTCAAGCGGGCTGGCAATACCTGCCAGACAGGCAGTAGCGCAGCGCCCACAGCCTACACATCCCACCATGCCATATCGTTCGAGTACATACTTCCCCTTACGAAACATCCGATGCCTTAAACGGCTGGTTTTGTCATGGCGAAAATTCTCACCAGTAGCAACCTTGGCAAAATCAATCAGCATACACCCATCCCATCGGCGAAACCGTTCTGCACTTTTCAGGTCCAGTGTTACCTCATCCTGGACGTCGAAGCAGAAGCAGGTGGGACATACCATTACACAGGAACCGCAACTCAGACAAGCCTTGCTCCTTGATTCCCAGTATGGGTCGTCGTAACTTTCTTCCAGTAGTTTTGGGAGTCTTACCCATGGAATATCGAGGGTGAGATGATACCTGGTCAACGCTGCGTCTCTCGCTGTCTTCTGCTTAGCCATCTCATCCCCTGTTGGTTCTCGTACTTGAGCATACTTTGTGAGCAGGTCACCTCCTCGTTCAGAACCAACTGTTACCATATAATCAGTACCAATATCGGTTAGCATCAGATCAAAGCCGGTTTCGGTCAAGTTAGTACCCATACTGGCGGCAAATGATTTAGTGGAAGGATTAAGGCAGTCAATACCAATAATATAGGTATTTTGCCTCAGGGCACTATAATTTGGGTCGGGATTAGCGGTTAAAAATGCCTCATCAAGCAGCTCGATTGCCTTGATGTCGTAGGGATGAACACCAATAATGACTCGGGAGATTGCCTTGATTACCGGCTCAACTCTTGGCTCTGTTTCAACTGTGAATTTAAGCAGCGTTTCCTTTGCTGGGAGGAGATACTTTGTCGGCGGCATAATCGTAACGTCGTAGTCAAGACAGAGCTCCTCAGGATTAGCTATCGTATCGTACGTGTACTTACCATGTTTTGATTTGACGCCAACTACCTCCATGTGCTGTGCCAGGTTTTTCACCATAGACTTGAGGTTCTCTTTAGCAAGGACAAATAACTTTTTGACCCCGACTGCTTTTGCTGCAGCAGGGTGAGGTTGCGCTTCAACTTTTGTGGTAACCGTTGGCTCCTCGCCGAAAGAGTCAAGGGTTTCCCGTATGAGTTTTTCTAAATCATCGGGTGCAACAGGCTTAATGAGGTAATCCACAGCCCCGAGCTTCATTGATTCAACTGCCAGCTCCGCTGAGGGATACGCGGTGATAATGATAGACTTGAGCCATGGCCGCTGTGTTTTTATCTCACTCAGGACTGCGACACCACTTTTCCCTGGCAGCCGTACATCGAGTACCACCACACTAAAATCTTTCGCCTCTATCATCTTCAAGGCTTCTTCGCCGCTCTCCGCTGTGGCTACTTGATAACCAGCATCCTCGAGCCAGTCCCTGATCGACTCCCGCACAATCGCCTCATCGTCAACAACCAACACTGAATGTCCTTTCATCTCCCACCTCCTTGTCGATGCTTACTCTTGCATTTGAGAAAGGGTGTCGCGGATTAGCTTTTCCAGCTCATCGGGAGCGATAGGCTTGATGAGGTAGTCAACCGCACCAAGTTTCATCGCCTCGACTGCCAGCTCTGCTGAGGGGTAAGCGGTGATAATGATAGATTTGATTTGTGGCTTTAATACTTTTATTTCTTTCAGTATTTGAAGCCCTGTTTTTCCTGGTAACCGCACGTCTAGAACGAGAACCTGGAAATCTTGCTTTTCAATCATCCGCAGAGCATCTTCACCACTATCTGCTGTGGCTACCTGATAGCCGGCATCTTCCAGCCAATCCCTGATTGACTCGCGTACAATCGGCTCATCATCCACAATTAAGATTGGTTTATTGACCATGTCCTGACGCCATGTTGATAATTACATGATTATAATGAAAGTGACTACCCTTTTTTTCGGAAAAAACTTTATATTGGAATTTGGTAGCAAGTCTACCACAATCCGAGCCCATATACTATCATCTCAGTATTTTTAAAATGATGCAAGCTTAAATTTTTATGTGGAATAGACCCGACAGAGAATCGCTCTCTATTGACTGGAGTCCGAGTCCCAGTTAGAATTTTGTATAAAAGGATTACGTTAAAATGTAAACGAATCACATACCGCTGTTCCCCGTGATGGGAAAGAAAGCTATAGTAATGACTATTCAATGGTTATTTCACAGCATCGCGGCAGGGAGCACCTGTGAGGCCTTTTATACAGGAGGGGAAAATGGTAGCAATCCCGTCGATTAAAACACTGCGAAAAATGGAGCTCTTTAATGGGTTAAACGATGAAGAACTTCGTGAAGTAGGGGTACTTTGCAGTGAACACAGTCACAGACCCGGAGAACTGTTCGTCATTGAAGGTAATAGTGTAGATTATGTCTACTTCGTGAAAGAGGGGAGGGTAACCGTTGAAATACATATTCTTGGATCACCAGAAGATAGAATCATTATAGATACATTGGGGGAGGGGGAGGTTTTTGCATGGTCAGCTTTGGTGACCAGCACTCTCACTGCTTCCATACGAGTCGTCGAACCCACTGAAGTCCTCGATGTCAATGCTGCAGCCCTTCTGGATATTTGTGAGAAACAACCCCGAATAGGGTATACCATTATGAAAAACTTGACTCTAGTAATTGATTCCCGACTTACACAAAGCCGTGTAAAACTGAGCGCTGCCTATGCTGACCTAAAAACGAGCCAAGAACAACTTGTTCAAGCTGAGAAGCTTTCCTCTTTGGGACAGATGGCGGCTTCCATTGCCCATGAAATAAACAATCCATTGGCTGGTGTCCTTAACTATACCAAATTACTGATAAAAAAATTAACGGATGGCAACATCGCTCAGGAAACGGCACTGAACTACCTGGCGAAAATGGATTCGGAACTTGGTCGTAGTACTCGGTTAGTCAAGAATTTATTAGATTTTGCGCGACAGTCGATGCCACTATTTCGTGAGTTAGACCTCAATGATGTTGTTAACCGAGCCCTTGACATAGCGGCACATTCAGTTGAACTACAAAATATTCGAGTGGTCACGGAACTTAAACCAGTTCTGCCCAGACTAATGGCTGATTTTGACCAACTCACACAGGTTTGCACTAATCTTATTATTAATGCAATTCAGGCAATGCCCCAAGGGGGCGAGTTAATACTCCGCACTTCAGCGGATGGTGATCAGATTAAGATAGAGGTCAAGGATACAGGTTGTGGTATCCCCCAGGAGAACATGGGTAAGTTGTTCACACCTTTCTTCACCACCAAGCGTGAGGTTAAAGGAGTGGGGTTGGGTTTAGCAGTCAGCTATGGAATTGTCCAGCGTCACCATGGGAGAATTGAACTGCAAAGTAAGGTAGGAGAAGGTACCACTTTTATCGTCTGTTTACCCTTGCTCCGCGAAAAAAGTCAAGGTTGATGAGGAGGCATACTGAAACTATTTACTTTTTACCTTCCTTCTTGTTCTGGAAAAGATAATCATCAATGTATTCCCATCCGACAAGTGAAACGTTGACGCCTTCCACATTCTTCTCTACAGCCAGTGTAGCTATAGCTTCACCACGTACTGCTTTTCCTTTAATCTCCCCTACCGTTGGCCTCAATGTCCCATCGACAAGCTTCTGAAGGTCATCGAGGTCAAAGGGTTTAGGTAAATAATCAACTGCCCCCTCTTTCATAGCTTGAACTGCTGTTTGTACCGAAGGATACGCAGTAATAATAATAACCTTGAGTTGTGACCTCTGTGCTTTTGCTTCACGCAATACCTCGAGTCCATTCTTCCCCGGTAATTTCAAGTCGAGGAGGACTACGCCAAAATCCTGCTCGGCGATTGCTTTTAATCCTTCTTCACCGTCCTTAGCAGTCCTTACCTGGTAACCACCATCCGTTAGCCAATCTCGGAGAGACTCTCTCATTATAGCTTCATCTTCTACTATTAATATCGGCTTCGTTTTTACATCACTCATATTCCACCTCCAGCTTGGTTGTATTTTCTAGGCTCGATTGAAGGCCTTTCGCCATCATTTTAATTCACAACTTCTATCATAGTCTTGGATATCGTCGTTGTCAATCCATAGCAGTATACAGTCTTTTTGCATTTTTTAGTTCAACTTCCTTTGATACTACATCTTCACTTTTGGTATTTTCGCTGCGCGTAATCATATTGCTAATAAGCAAGTGTCTGGTATAATGAACGGAGGTAGAGGAGGCACTATGAGCAAGATTAAGGTTCTTATCGCCGATGACCACGCTTTTGTTCGCGAAGGAACACGCCGCATATTGAACCAGGAAGAAGATATGGAAGTGGTGGCGGAGGCAAATGATGGCGAGGAGGCGGTGCGCCTGGCAACGCAGTATAAACCAGACGTAGCCATAATAGATATTTCGATGCCTAAAATGGATGGGATAGAGGCGACCAAACAAATAAAGTCTTTATATCCGGAGATAGTAGTATTGATACTCAGCGCTTACGACGATGATCAATTTGTGTTCAGTCTGCTTGAAGCTGGGGCTGCCGGGTACCTGCTAAAAAGCGTTCATGGACAGGAACTGGTGGATGCGGTGAGAGCAGTATATGCCGGTGAGTCGGTATTGCACCCTTCGATTGCCAAGAAAGTATTGAGAAAATTTGCCAGAACACCCGGCAAGGTGGTAGAAGAAAAGCCTGACGAATTGCTGAGCAAGCGTGAGATAGAGGTCTTGAAGCTGGTGACCAAAGGGCTAAGCAACAAAGAGATAGCAGATGACCTTTGCCTGAGCATACGAACGGTCCAGGGACATGTGGGCAATATTTTTAACAAGCTGAAGGTTAGTTCCAGGACAGAAGCAGTGGTGCATGCCCTGAAGAAGGGATGGGTTACTCTTGACGAAGTGGCTTGACTATAGTTGCGCATATAGTATAGAGGCGTACCGATGGTGCAACGATTTTCGCTAAGCTGGCTCAGGATTTTTCGCAAACCAACGTTCTGGCTTATTGTAGTCCTGCTAGCATTAATCACGGTCTTCCATTATCGGGAGGTGGTGCTGGTCCCTTCCTTCCTTAACGAGCTCATAGATACATTTGGATTAAGCAGGCATGCCTTTGAAAGAATCCTTTACCTGGCAGTTATTATCTGGTCTGGATTTTTACTGGGGTGGTGGGGCAGTATAGCTATCTCACTTATTACTCTGGCTTGTATGCTTCCCCGTGCTCTTATCATTTCGACGACTCCACAGGATGCCATATTCGAGACATTCACCGTTTTCATTGTCGGTAATCTGGTGGCGTTTACCTTTGAGTCACTGCGTAAAGAGAGGGAACATCGTATCCGTCTGGTTGCCCTCAACGAGATTGTAAGCGCAGCTTCTCAATCACTGGAGTTGAGCCAGGTATTACATAGCAGCGTTGAAAACATTATGAGTGTCATGAAAGTTGACGCTGTATTGCTCTTCATGCTTGATGAAGAGACCAGGGAACTCATCCTTGCCGCTCATCAGGGAGTATCGGAACGATTTGTCCAGAGCGTGGGCAGGTTAAAGCTGGGCGAAGGTTTTAACGGGATGGTTGCACAGAGCGGCGAGCCGGCGTATATTGAGGATGCGTCCACTGACCCCCGATTGACCAGGAAGATAGTAATTGAAGAAAAGATTCAGTCGGAGTTAATTGTGCCGCTGAAGTCAAAAGGAAAAGTCCTGGGCACGCTCTGCGTAGCCACGCATAAGCGCTATGAGTTCCGTCGGGATGAAATAAACACACTGACCGCTATCGGCAATCAGATTGGCGTTGCTCTGGAGAATGCCAGGCTTTACGAGAAAGAACGGGAAGTTGCTGAGAAACTGCGCATATCCGAAGAGCGGTATCGGCAATTGTTCGAAAGCGCAAACGATGCTATCTGGATTAATGACATTGACGGCAATATGATTTCCGCCAATGAGTCAGCAAACAGGTTGGTAGGAGATAACCTCGAGAGCCTATCTCATACCAGTGTACATTCCTTGCTGTCCGATGAAAGCCTGCGCCTAGCAAATGAAATCAGGACGAAGTTGCTCCGTGGCGAATCTGTTGAGCAGCCGTATGAGCAGAAGCTCATCACAGACGATGGGACTGAGAAGATTCTGAAATTAACCACCAATGTGTTTAAAGTTGATGGCAAACCGACCGGTTTTCAGCATATTGCTCGAGACGTGACCCACGAAATACGAATGCAGGAGAATCTGCGGTTTTACCTGGAACAGGTGACTAAGGCTCAGGAAGACGAAAGGATGCGTATAGCGCGTGAGCTTCACGATGATACCATCCAAGCTCTGGTGGTGCTGGCGCGGGAATTGGATATGCTTGCCTCCAGTAAGGAGGGCATTTCGGAAGAAAAGAAACACCAGTTGGAAGGGCTGAGGCAGAATACTAACACTGTTATGTCAGGCATTCGACGTCTGAGTCAAGACCTGCGCCCACCGACACTCGACCGTCTGGGACTGGTGGCTGCACTGGAGTGGCTTGCCTCTAATGTGGAAAATCATTCAGGCATCGCTGTCAAGGTGAAAAAGAATGGTGCTGAGAGGCGGCTTACCAGTGAAGCAGAGCTATTGCTTTTCCGCATTACCCAGGAAGCGCTGAATAATGTATGGCGTCATGCTCAGGCGACTCATGCTGAGGTGATAGTGGACATTGGTCGTGAGAAGACAAGGATAATAGTCAAAGACAATGGCAAGGGCTTTGCTTTTTCTCATCCGACAGATGACCTGAGCCGGCTTGGTAAGTTCGGCATGGTGGGGATGAAAGAGCGTGCCAAGCTATTGGGTGGTAATTTGGAAGTGGATTCAAAACCCAGCAAAGGCACGACGATAACCATTGAGGCGCCAGTATAGTTCCAGGTAGCCATGGTATCGAGCTAAGGCTTTTTCTTTTTTTCTTTTGCTTCCGGTTCGGCGAATTGCTTGAGCCTGGTTGCCATATCCTTTAGTTGTTTATCCACTTTATTGTTGATGCTGCCTTCAGGATATGTGTCATCTTTTCTTTGTTTACCTGCTGGCACGCCGGTAAGCACTTCTAAGCCTTCATCAATGGTGCTCACTGCGTAGATGTGGAATTTACCTTCCTTTACAGCATCGACGACGTCCTGGCGGAGCATCAGGTTAGCTACGTTTTGCCGGGGCATCAGTACACCCTGCTCTCCATTAAGCCCCTTAGCTTTGCAGATACGAAAGAATCCTTCGATTTTTTGATTCACTCCGCCGATAGCCTGAATTTCGCCCTTCTGATTTACCGAGCCTGTTACTGCGAGGTTCTGCTTTATAGAGATATCGGACAAGCTGGACAAGAGGGCATAGAGTTCTGTGGACGATGCGCTGTCTCCCTCGACACCTTCATAGGATTGCTCGAAACAGAGGCTGGCGGACAAAGAGAGTGGTGTCTTTTGGGCATATTTCCATCCCACATAACCGCTGAGGATGAGGACTCCCTTATCATGAATTCTGCCGCTGAGCTGTGATTCCCTTTCAATGTTGATAACACCCCCCCCGTCCCAGGAAGGTCTTACAGGTGATCCGCGAAGGTCTGCCGAAGCTGACATCGCCCAGACTGTGCACGCTGAGCCCATTCACCTGACCCACCACAGCACCTTCAACGTCTATCATAATAACGCCGCGCTCTATCATCTCTTTGATATGCTCATAGGGCAGGTTATGACGGAAGAACCTTTCTTCAATCGCTTTTTCTACATGTTTTGCTGACACCAGCTCTACCTTTTCTTTCCGTGACCAGTACTCTGCTTCCTGGACGAGTTCTCTGATCTGGGCAAAGCGGGACGTTAGTTTTTCCTGGTCTCCTACCGCTCGCGAAGCATATTCCACTACCTTGGCGACACCATAACGGTCGAAATGGTGTATCTCACACTTCTCGCAACAGCCGGCGATAAAGGCAGCGAAATGCAGCATGTTTTTTTTGGTTCTATCTATCTGATAGTCGAAATCAGCTTTTACCTTGAAAATCTCCCAGAATTCCTCATCGTACATGGAAAGCATCTGATAGAGCATGATGTCACCGATGAGGAGAACCTTCACGTCTACGGGCATTGGCTGCGGTCGCAGCCCCTGGGGTGCCATAAGCCCCAATCCTTCCAGCGGTTCTTCGATCCGTACCTCTTTGGTCTTGATAGTTCGCTTGAATGCCGGCCAGACGCCCGGGTTAGTAAGGACATCGGTGGCATTTAGGAGCAGGTAACCACCGTTGGCCAGGTGAAAAGCACCCGGTTTTAACATAGTGTGGTCGCTAAGATAGCCGCCAAGGAGGAAACGGCGTTCAATTCTGCCGAAAAGGTTGATGTAAGTGGGGTTGGACTCAATAATGACCGGTGGTCCCTTGGCTTCGCTGTTATCGACAAAGATGTTCACCTGGAAGGGGAGAAAGGGGTCACGACCTTGTGTAAGAAAGCTGGCTGGTAAACCTAAAACGGCTTCCGCTGGAGCCTCTTTTTCTTTAAATAGGTCTAAGTTATCCAAAGTGTGCGACTGTAAGTCCAACAGGAATCGGTGGACCAGTTCCGTATTTTCATATTCCTGGAGGAGGTTATCAAAGAGCCGTGTTACCGTGAAGCCAGCGATCGATTTATCAGTTGCCCGTAGTTTTTCCTCTGCCTTTTTCTCCAGGTCTCGCACTTTTTCATACGTAGCCTGTAGTTTTTTCAGCAGGTCATCGCGCTTGGCCTCAAGCTCTTTCTTGGCTAATGCGTCTAGCGCTAAATAATCCTCTTCAGTGATGGGTTTACCATTGACCAGGGGAACTATGGCTTGCCCCAGGGGGGTTATCTGGATAGTTAAGTTCTGACGCTGTGCTTCATCTCTCAGTTCTGAGGAGAGACGTTGTCTTTCCTCTTGCGCTGCCTCCATAAGCGCTTTCCTTTCAGCTTTATACTCTTCGCTGGAGAAAGCCTTTGCCAGCTCTTCCTTGAGTTTTTGAAGCAAGCCAGTTATCTGGGTGCGGAAAAGTTTGCCCTTCCCTTGGGGCAAACTTACGATGTGGGGTCGATCTGAATCAGCGAAATTGTGGAGATAGCACCAGTCCTGGGGCGATTTAAGCTGCTCTGATGCTTGTTTTTCACTCAGGAGCTTGTCTATGTGGGTTTTCACTGCCGAGGTCTTACCCGTTCCGGTGAGTCCAGCCACGTAGATATTATAGCCATCATGGCTCATGGACAAACCGAAATCAATGGCACCGATGGCTCTATCCTGCCCGATGAACTCCTTTAGCGGTGCCAGGTCTTTGGTACAGTCGAAGTCGAAAATAGCCGGGTCACAGTGCCAGCGCAGTTTCTTTACTGGTAGTTCGAATTTGGTAATATTGACCATGGCCCTACTCCTTTATTTCATTTCTACCTGGGTCGGATGGTTGCGACAACATAGTCTGTCATTGAATGATTGGTAAGGATACTGCTGTATACTCTAGGCAACTGATGTGATTTTGTCAACTGGTTTACAATTATTTTTAATAAAGGCTATAGTTTCAACTTGTGCAGGCATTGACCTTAACCCGGGTTGAAGGAGAAGAGATACGATGAAAGATGTAATACCGTCGTCAGGAGAAGTGCATTGAGGGAGTGTAATGTTGAGAGAAACAAAGCAAAGTGTAACTGCACATATGAACCGTGCTCCAGGAAGGGTATTTGTTGTGAGTGTTTAGTCTATCACCATAGTTTGGGTGAGTTGCCAGCCTGCTATTTCTCCGCTGATGTAGAGCGAACGTATGACCGCTCCATCGAGAAGTTTATTGAAATGCGACAGCGTAAAGGGCGGTGATAGCGCATGAGCTGCCCTGATGTCATCTGGTTAGTTAGTCTGTTTTGCGCTATACAAGCAACCGCAGTAGTTCTGCTGATAAAGCCCCCATTGCTTTGCTTGTTGTATTGCTTTTCTGAAGCCTTCTTTCTTCTTAAAGTCCCTGGCTAAAAACTGGTCTTCACCGATTTCTTGTCCAATGTGGTTAACTGTTTTAGCCGATTTATGGGGGCTGATGGTGAGGGTAGTGGTAAAAGCGTCTGCGTTGCAGCTCTTAAGGTAAGAATAGGTTTTTCCTAGCCGTATTTTGAAGCAGACGGAGCACCGTGCGCCGCCTTCAGGTTCATATTTGAGGTGCTCAGTTTCTTTTAGCCATACCTCAGGGTCATACATGGCTGTTACTAAGGGAAAACTCAACTCTTGAGCTACTCTACGGGCTGCTTCCAATCTTCTGCTGTACTCTTCTGCAGGGTGGATATTTGGATTGTAGAAGAAGCCAGTTACTTGATGACCTTCCTGGGTTAGCGTTTGCACCACACCGGCAGCGCATACTCCACAGCAAATGTGCAGAACGATTTTCAAAACGTGCTCCCTGTTTTCCGTTCTATTCGAAACAGGATAAAGATAATGAGCCAACCGAAAGCCAGGCTCAATGCGCAGGCCATGAACATGGTGCCCAGGTTGCTGGTTTCTGCTACTGCTCCCATAGCTGTGGGACCCACAGCCATGCCGACATGGACGGCGCTGGCGAACATGCTCGCTGCTAATCCCAGGTTTTTTCTGGGGGAGAGGTCGGCTGTCAAAGCCACAGCGGAAGGTTGAATAATTCCATAACCAATGCCATAGCAGAAGGAAACAATGCTCAGTAAAAGCAGGCTGTTAAACTGCGGGATAAGCACCATCATGACAACGCTAAGCAACAAGCCGCCGAGTATCATCGGCTTCCTTCCAATCCTGTCCGACAAACTCCCCGCAGTGACTCTTAGTGCCGCCGAGCTGGCATAGCAGAGCGTGATAATTAGTCCGGCTCCGGTTGCAGATATACCGAAGTCCTGAACATAGAGTGGAATATAAGCGCTCAATGTACCAATTCCGAATAGCATGACCAGCGGACTCAATAAAGCGCCGTATAATGCTTTTTGCTTCAACAATGACCAGGATGCCTCTAATTCGAGTTTTGCTGCTTCCTTCCGTGGTAGCAGATGAAAACGTGTAATGACGACAATAAGGCTTACTAACGATAGTACACCGCTGCTGATGAAAGCAACTTCAAAGCCGAAGCTACTCAAGAGAAAGCCTCCGAAAATTGGTCCTATCATGAGACCTGATTGTGTTGCCGTAGTATACCAGCCTATGGATTTACCTTTTTGCTCTGGTGGGGACATATCAATTACTGAAGCCATGAGGTTAGGTACGAATGTGGCCGAGGCTATGCCGTGGAGTGCCCTCAGTACTGATAGCTGCAGTATCGTGTTGCTGAATACATAAAGAAAGGGAACTATCGTCGAGATGATCAGCCCGCTGAGTAGTAAGATTCTCCGCCCAAACCGATCGGAGAGCAAGCCGAAAGGAATCATAAACAATGCGGTGCAGTAGGCATTGATAGCAACTATCAGCCCGACTTCGGATACCGAAGCGCCGAGTTTTGTAACGTAGAGTGGTATTACTGCAGCCAGCATGTTGTAGCTGGCAAGTCCGATTAAGCCTGTGATGTAAATGGTGGGTAGGATAGAGGAATTTCTCAATGAAACTCTTTTGTCTGATACTGTCACTATATGACCTCGGCATTGGCAAAAGGTGGCGACTGATTAGCGTCTTTCCACCTTTCATGTTCAGCTAATCGTTCCCTGAGAATCCTCAAGTTCATGACATCTTCCTTATTGTAGTGCAGGAGCAGGTTGAGGGCATCCTCGTCGTAGCTGTCCAGATATTGCCACCATAATCTTACTGCGTCAAATCCGGTAATGCCCTCCGTTTGCCTTGGAATCTGTAACTGACGTTCCACTGCCTTGAGTCCACCCTTGAGATTGTATTCCCAGCAGAGGTACATCAGGTCATGGTGATCGAACTGGTTCTCCAAATCTATTCCCAGGGTAGCTTCGATGAAGGGAAGGTCGAATCTCTTGCCGTTATAGGTGTAGATTGTACGGACGCCTTGCATAGATGCGACCAGGTTATCTCCGGTTACCCGGCTTCCGTATAGCTGTATCAGCTTTTCTTCCGTACCCTGACACAGGTAAATGCCGACCACAGTTATCTCATCATAGCATGGAGATAAACCGGTGGTTTCTATATCAAGATAGGCGTCAATCAATTTTAACAGCCTGTCACTGTAGTCTTATCGTCAGTTTAAAGTATACCACAGAGGGATTTTCAAAGGGACTGAGCCCAAGTCAGAACATGATAATGAATAATGGTGGCTAACTTAGCAAATTCTGGGCAATAATTCTCCGGTGAGCATATCGACAATTCGCGAGGCGCCCAGCATGGTCTTCATCACCACCTTGCTCTTATGCTCGGAGGTCACCTCGCCGATGATAACAGCGTGAGCGGCATAAGGATTCTGCCTCATTGTTGACAGAATAGCATCAGTATCGCTGGCATCGACAATAGCCACCAGCTTGCCTTCATTAGCCACGTAGAGTGGATCGAAGCCGAGAAGCTCGCAGGCTCCCCGTACCCCGTCGTGAACCGGTATCTTTCCTTCTTCTATCCTGATACCAATATTCGATTGTCTGGCAATCTCATTGAGCGTTGTCGCCAGTCCGCCACGAGTCGGGTCACGGAGAACATGAATCCTGGTGGAAGCTTCCAGCATCCGGGTCACCAGCTTGTTCAAAGGCGCACAGTCACTCTGGACGGGCACTGAAAATTTCAAACCTTCACGCTGGCTTAACACAGCGATACCATGGTCGCCAATAGTGCCGCTAAGGATAACTTTGTCGCCGACTTTAGCATTGACTCCCGAGATATCGACACCCTGGGGCACAACGCCTATACCTGCAGTGTTGATGAATAATTTGTCAGCACTGCCCCGGTTTACTACCTTGGTATCACCGGTGATAATCTGAACTCCAGCTTCCTCGGTCGCCGTTTTAATAGAATGTATCACCCTGTCCAATTCGCTTACCAGTAAGCCTTCCTCAATAATCAGTGACAGGCTTAAATAGAGAGGCCTGGCTCCGTTCATCGCCAGGTCGTTAACCGTACCGCAGACAGAGAGCTTACCGATATCCCCGCCAGGAAAAAAGATGGGGCTGACGACGTAGCTATCGGTAGTGAAGGCAAGGCGTCCCTCAAGGTCGAAAACCGCCGAGTCATCAAGTCGTTCCAGCAGCTCATTGCGAAGGGGTTGCAGCAGGCTCTTCTTGATTAAATCATGGCTTAGTTTACTGCCGCTGCCATGAGCCAGCAGAATGGTTTCGTTCACATATCCGCTCCATAGTGGTAGTAGGCAGAACAGGCACCCTCTGAGGAGACCATGCAGGGCCCGACGGGATTTTCCGGCATGCAGACTTTGCGAAATAGCGTACAGTCAGCGGGGGTTTTCACGCCGCGGAGAATAGCCCCACAGATACAGCCTTTAGCTTCTCTGACCGGCTCAAGGGTAAGAGGAAAGGCAAGCTCGGCATCAAAGCGCCGGTAGGCTTTTCCCAGCTTCAAACCGCTGCCTGCTATCTCACCAATGCCACGCCAGCCAGCTTTATCAACTTCGTAGACCTTATCAATAAGAGCGAGAGCTGTCAGATTGCCTTCAGGTTTGACGCCCCGGCGGTAGGCAATCTCGACCATCGGTTTACCTGCTTCGATTTGCTCTATCAGCATGGCTACGGTAAGTAACATATCCAGCACTTCAAACCCTGAGACCACGCAGGCAACGCCATACTCGCGGGGGATAAACTCATAAGGGCGCGAGCCAATAATAGCGCTAACATGTCCTGGACAGATGATACCATCCAGCCTGATTTCACCGAGGTTGAGCAGCGTCTTCATCACCGGCGGGCATAGCTTCAGCAGGCATTGAACAAAAAAGTTTTTTAATTTCTCCGCCTGCGCCTGAAGAATGGCTGCGGCAATGGTCGGGGCAGTAGTCTCGAATCCGATGCCGATGAAAATAACCGATTTATCCGGATTGTCCCTAGCGGTATATAGTGCGTCCTGTGTGGAATAGACGATGCGGATATCTGCCCCCTGTGCCCTGACTTGTTGAAGGCTGGAATAGCTGCCGGGTACTTTTATCATATCACCGAAGGTAGTAAGGATGACGTTGGGCAACCGCGCCAGGGCAATTGCTTTGTCGATATCGACATTGGCAGTGACACAAACAGGGCAGCCTGGGCCAGACAGCATTTCTATTGTTGGTGGGAGAAGCTGACGGAGACCATTTTTCATGATAGCTACCGTATGTCCGCCGCAGAACTCCATCAATCTGACTGGTCGCGTAGAAAGCTGCTCTATTCTCTTTATAAGCTTCTTGCCCAGTTCGGGGTTACGGTATTCGTCAATAAATTTCATCGATTCCCCGATTAAGGCTTTTGCAATTGCAGCATAAGCTGCTTGGCTTTGGCAACCGCATCGGAAGGCGGCGACAGCTTAATAAACATCTCCAGGTCAGCGATAGCCTCAGCCTTCTTGCCCAGTGCGTTATAGACAACCCCACGCAGATTATAGGCTTCAGCATTATTAGGGTCTAAGTCAATTGCCTTGCTGTAATCGAGGATAGCCTTCTCGTACTCTGTTTTGTCCTTTAGGTACTCGGCTTTAACAGAGCGTGCTTCCCCTCTGTACAGATATGCATCAACGAACGTGGGTTCCAAGTCTACAGCTTCAGTGAGATCAGATATTGCCCCATTAAAGTCACCTTTATAATAGCGGGCGAGGCCTCTACCATAGTACGCATTTAAGTAGTCGGGGTTCAGGTCAAGAGCCCTGGTATAATCAGCGATAGCCTTGTCATAGTCTGCTCTTTGTAGATAGGCAAAACCACGATCGTTATAGGCTTGCATGTAATCGGGAGCAATTTCAATTGCCCTGTTGTAATTGGCAAATGCCCTGGGAAAATCGTTGAGCAGTTCATAGGTATAGCCCATGTTTCTATAAGCCTGCGCATATTTGGGGAATAATTCAATTGCTTTGTTAAAGTCCCCGAGTGCCAGCTCGTATTGACGCGTCTTGGCATAGACGACGCCACGGTTATTGAAAGCATCGGCGAATTTGGGATCTAACTGTGTCGCTTTCGTGTAATTGGCAATTGCTTTGGGTAAATCCCCGATGTCATCATAGTACAAACCTCGATACCAGTAGGAACGCATATACTCAGGAGCCAGATCTATTGCTCTGTTATAGTCGGAGAGCGCCTTCTCACCCTGCCCGATGAGAAAGTAAGCATAGCCGCGCTGGCTGTACGCTATCACTGTGTTCGGTTCCAATTGAATTGCCCTGTTGTAATCGGCAATCGCTTTTTCTGTCTCCCCCTTAGCTAAATAGACATTGCCGCGGTCGCTATGACTAGTGCCATTGGTCGGTTCCAGCTCAATTGCCTTATTGAAGGCAACGAGTGCTTCATCATACTTACCTTTAGAGAACAGGTCGAAGCCCAGCTCAAGAAGCTGCTTTGCCGATAGGTTCGACGGCACACTGGAAGTAGGTGCAGATGGAGAAGGTGTTGGTGTAGGAGCAGGCGCTGGTGCAGGTGCAGGAGATGGAGAAGCAGGTGTCGGGTCCGCTTGACAGCCGAGCGCTAGCAACACAGCCCATGCCAGGACTATAAGCAATGCCGATGAAACGATTGAACTCTTGATAGCGCTACCTCCTCTGGATAACAATAGGAGAAAACCTAATCTTCTTCCAGTCTCGCCATTTCCTCGAATAGTTTCAGGGTTTCCTTCGCCTCTGCTTCATCGACGACACCGATGGCATAACCGGTGTGCAGCAAGACGTAATCTCCCACCTTCACCTCTGGAGTAAGCACAATGCTCACCCGGCGTTTCACCCCGCCTATTTCAACTTCGGCTTCATCGCCATCTCTGGCTATAACCTGCACTGGAACAGCAAGACACATAATGGATTATTGTAATATCTTCTCTGCCTCTTTTACAAACGACATCACTGGGTTAAGAGAAATGAGCAATTACCGCTTGCCCCAATGAGATACCCCCGTCATTGCAGGGCACCTGTTTATGAGTCAACACCGAAAAGTGAGCAGTTTGCAGCAGAGGGATTACCTTTCTTAACAATAGTCGGTTTTGGAATACGCCACCGCTTAGTGCCACCTGGTTAATTCCCGTCTTTCTCGCTATTGACTGGCACATTTCTGCCACCATAACAGCAACCGCGCTATGGAATTTGGCTGAGATACTACTTCTCGTTATGCCCTGCAACAAGTCCTTCAGGATGCCAGCAACGAGCTCCTTAAGCTCGATAACAAACACACCATCCTCTTCTACAATGGTATACGGGTAATGCTTTTTTCCTGGTTCATCATTAGCGTCATAGGCTGCCATCTCCAACTCCACCGCTGCTTGCGCTTCGTAGTCGATAACGCCTCTGATGCCAAGCAAAGCCGAAACAGCATCGAATAGCCGCCCCAGGCTGGATGTTAAAGGCGTGTTCAGCCCTGAGCGCACCTGGCGTTTGATGAGGTCAACTTCAACCGCGTCAAGTTCTTTCAAGAAAGCCAGCCTTGTATCAAGGGCATCTTCTCCCAGCAGCTTATACAGGTAAGCTGCTGCAATACGATAGGGTCGCTTTATTGCCGTAGCCCCACCGGGCAGTGGCAAATACTCAAAATGCCCCAACCGCTGGGAACCTTTATAATCGGCAACCAGGAATTCTCCTCCCCAGATATGCCCATCGCTGCCATAGCCCGTACCGTCTAGGGCGACACCGATAACTGGCGCTTCGACATTATTGTCTACCATACAACTGACGATATGGGCATGGTGATGTTGCACTGAAACAGGTTTGAGGGAGCCATGTTTAGCAACTATCTCCAGTGCAAATTTAGTGGACAGATACTCGGGATGGAGGTCATAGGCAATAACTTCAGGCTCGATGCGGAAAAGCTTCCGATATAACCCAATGGTGTTCTCGAAATGCTGCAGCGTCTCCAGATTTTCCATATCACCGATATGCTGGCTGACAAAAGCGTATTTGTCCCTGGTCAGACAGAAAGTATTCTTCTCCTCAGCGCCGCAGGCGAGTACCTGCCTCGCCTGGAAGGGCAGGTGCACTGGATACGGAGCATAACCGCGCGCCCGGCGGAGTATCTGCACCTCATTTCTTTCCACCATGGTGACACTGTCATCATATTTGGCATAGATATCCCTGTTGTGCACCAGGAAATAATTGGCAATGCCGGAGAGCCGCCGTACTGCTTCATCATTGTCACTGGCAATCGGCTCTTCGCTGATATTGCCGCTGGTCATCACCAGAGGCAGCTTTACCTCATTGAGCAGAAGATGGTGGAGCGGAGTATAAGGCAGCATCACACCGAGATATTTGATATTGGGAGCCACAGCCTGGCAAATTGGAGTAGTTTGCTTCCACGACAGCAACACGATGGGACTTTGCGGTGACATGAGCAACGTTTCCTCTACCTCGGATATCTGGCAATACCTTCTCGCCTCGTCGATGTTTGCCACCATGATGGCAAAAGGCTTGAATCGGCGTCTTTTCCGCTGCCGTAAAAGCTGAACTGCATGCTCATTGGTAGCATCACAGGCAAGGAGAAAACCACCCAGACCCTTTATTGCGATTGTCTTTCCTTCCTTAAGGAGCTGACTGGCAGTAGCAATAGCGTCAGGAACAGTCATAACGTTTCCTGCAGCGTCGAGTAGCTCCAGCCTGGGACCGCATTCGGGGCAGGCATTGGGCTGAGCATGAAAACGGCGGTCAAGCGGATTATCATACTCACCCTGGCAAATGGGACACATAGTGAACCTGCGCATGGTAGTACGGGGGCGGTCGTAGGGGATATCTTCTATTATGGTGAAACGGGGGCCACAGTTGGTGCAGTTGGTAAAGGGATATCGATAGCGCCTATCCTTACGGTTCATAATCTCTTTGAAGCAGGGCTGGCAGGTGGCAATGTCGGGAGATATGAGCTGGTACTTGTCTTTCTCGGCAATACTGTGGCGGATTTCGAACTTTTTATAGCCTTGCAGAGGATGGTAGCTGATAGAGGCGTTTTCTATTCGTGCCAGAGGCGGTGCCTGTCGCTGCAAGTCAGCAAAAAATCGTTCGATGCTATCCCTGTCACCCTCAATTTCAATTTTGACATCTTCCGAGGTATTGCACACCCACCCTTTGAGCTTATGTTTCATTGCCAGTTGATAAACAAAGGGTCTGAAACCAACTCCCTGGACAACGCCTTTAACGCTGATACGGGCAAGGACTGAAGTATTGAGCTTAGCCATAAATGTAGAGGCATTTTACTTCAATAGGGCACGAAGGGGCAAAAGTGGTTGCTCTTAGTTCTTATGCACGCTCGCCTGAATCATCTCCTATCGTCGGCGATCTCAGTGCGATGGTAACCGCTGCCTGGTGTTTGTTGTCCAGGAATTTATAGATTCCAATGTGGTGCCTTACCTAAATCACATTGCCCACAGATGATTTCGCTGACCGTGGTTGACGGTTACATAACTCTTTAATCTTAGCATCGAGCAATTCGAAAAAGCGGCTATTGCCCTTGAACTGTGTCTTATCCCGCTCTATGTTTTGCCTGTAATGCTCCAGGTTATTGATAAATGCCTGAATATGCGTAGCTGAAGGTGAGAAATTATACCTGCCGTATCCCAGCTTCTCTACATGGTAGGCATTGATCATTTGCTCGAAGTCTCTTTGGGTCGGGATGGAAAAGATAGGTTTACCCAGATATAAAGCCTCACTTATCAAGCTGTGACCCCCATTGGTGATGACCGCCTTTGATGTTGCCAGGTCCTGAAGAAACTGTTCGCTTGTTTGCTTAAAGGTAATATGTTTCTTTAAGGAACAGCTTCCTTTAAAGCCATAGACGGTGTAGTGACAGGCATCTATTTCTTCGATGAAGGGCAATAGTTCTTGCGCCCTCTCAGGCGTCCTGATATAAATGAGAACATGTTCTCCTGTGAAAGTTCTCTGTTCCAGCACCTCGTTTCTCAATATCAGTCCTACCTGCGTTGCCTTGTGAAGGAAATTCTTTTTTAACGGGGGCGTAAAGAAGCTGGTGACAAAGAAATGGTCAGCAAAGCCGCAGATAGTCTCACACACTGTCCAGGCCATGAGATACTCTGTCAGCCAGGAGCGCGGATACTCCAGATTGCACAAGGTAATCACATGTTGATTGTCGATGCTGAGCAGAGGAATTCGCTTAAAAGCGCCGATGACTGAGGTAAAAGGTTCGAAGTCGCTGATGATGATATCTGGATGGAAGTTGTCTATTTCCGCTAATAGCTTTCTGAAAGTTCCTGCCCCTTCTCTTAGAAGTTTTTCGAAAGTATCCTTAAGTGTTTTCCAGGCATGGACTTCTCCGCTATCACTGGCTACCCTCAGGCCTAAAATTTTTACCACCTTGTAGTAATCGCGGTAGTACTCATAGCCTGCTCCTGAGGAGACAATCCTTACCATGCAACCTTGCTCTATCAAGTGAGCAATAGTAGCCTTGCTCCGTGAGCTATGGCCTCTGCCATCCCCAGACAGTCCAAAAAGCACCTTTACCATGCTGGACATCCTCCCCAACTATTTATCTTTAATTTTACACCTTTGAGCGACCTCATTGCTATTACCCTTTCATTTTTTATGAGCTTGGAAAAGTATAGAATAAGAGTAGACATCGTAAAGTGTCCGACATCACCTGAACCAGTACAGGAAATTGACATCAGCTTCAATTAGGATTACACTATGGGACGGCTTTTTTAAAGTCCTTTTTCTTTGTCGGCGAAAACCATGAAGTTACAAATCTACAGTATTGTCTCTGGTCTACCGTTACTTCTGAGTATCCCTGAAAAGGCTTCCCGTATTATTTCATTACAACTGCCACGAGGTGTTCTATGTTAGTCGTTGCATGCATTAAACAGGTTCCGGATACTACCCAGGTAAAAGTCGACCCGGTCACGGGCACCCTTATCCGGGAAGGCGTACCTTTTATCATGAATCCTTTTGATACCCATGCCCTGGAAGAAAGCCTGAGGCTTAAGGATACGTACGGATTCCGTGTCGCCGTTATTTCGATGGGACCTCCTAATACTGAGGTCACGCTGAAAAAGGCTCTGGCAGTAGGGGCTGATGAGGCAATACTGTTAAGCGACCGCGCTTTTGGTGGCGCTGATACCTTGGCTACGAGTAAAGTGCTGGCGGAAACGATAAAGAAGCTGGCAGAAAAAGAGGAGGTTGCTCTGGTAATATGCGGCAAGCAGACAATTGACGGTGATACTGCCCAGGTGGGGCCGGGCATTGCCACGCGGTTGGGCTACCAGCAGCTTACCTTGGTCGACCATATCGAAAACATCGACCTCAAAACCAAGAAAATCAAGGTCAGGCGGAAGCTGGAGGGACGGCATGAGATTGTGGAGTCATCATTCCCTGTGGTAATTACGGTATTGCGCGAGATTAATCATCCCCGCTATCCCACCGTGCCCATGCGGTTGATGGCACAGGATGCACAGATATGGCTGTGGGATAACAAGGTGATGAACCTCGACGTGAACACCATTGGTTTGAAAGGCTCGGCGACACAGGTACGTAAAATCTTTTCCCCGGAACGGGCAAAGGGCGAGATATTGGGCGATGGCGTCAATGACCCCGATGGAGCCGCCCGTTTGCTCATGGATAAGCTCACTGAAAAAGACATTGTCTGTTTGTAGTATTGATATGTCTGACCGTATCGGATAGGTAAGGATTTACGATGGCAGAAGAGAAAAAGATAAAGAAACCCAGAGGCATAGCCAGGCTCATTCAGGGTAAGTGTATTGCCTGCGGCGCTCGCTGTCAGAGTTCGTGCCCCAAAGAAGCGGTGGAGGTGAACGACAAGGGCGAGCCCGTCATCGATACAACCAAGTGTATTGGCTGCCGCAAGTGCCTCAAAGTATGCCCTGCTGACGCCATTGAGATTTACTATACCCCGGAAGAATTGAAGATTCTGGCTGAACTGGAAGCACAGGCAAAGGCAGCAGGAGTACCGGAAACTGCTACTGAAGAGGCAGAGGAGGAAGGTGAAGCCAAAGCCAGGATTAAAGAGTATAAAGGTGTCTGGATATTTGTGGAGCAGAGCGAGGGAAAACCGGCAGAGGTCTCCTGGGAACTGCTGGGTGTAGGTGCGGAGTTGGCAAAAGCCCTTAGTGTAGAGCTATGCACTGTGGTCATCGGCGACAAGGTGGAGCACCTTTGCCAGGAGTCGTTCTACCACGGCGCGTCCAAAGTATATGTAATCGATAGTGCTCTCTTCCACCACTATCGAACCGAGCCTTATTATAAAGCTATTTGCTCTCTGGTAGAGAAGTATAAACCGGAGATTTTGTTGATAGGCGCTACTGGTCTGGGCAGAGATTTAGCCGGCGCCGTGGCTACGGAACTTAAGACGGGATTAACTGCCGATTGCACTGGACTGGCTATTGACGAGCGCGGATTTTTGCTTCAGACGCGCCCCGCTTTTGGCGGCAATATCATGGCGACCATTCTGACGGAGCAAACACGACCACAGATGGCTTCAGTCCGTCCGCATGTGATGCCTTTGCCACAGAGAGACACCTCTCGCACAGGCATGATTATCCGCGAAACTGTGTCTCTAAAGGAAGAGGACTTCATTACCAGGGTATTAGAAATCATCGAAGACTCCAAGCATGGCGGAGAGTATGTGGATGTAGCAGCGGCAGAGACCATCGTCTCTGGCGGCAGGGGTATGCTGGCGAAAGAGAACTTCACTGTATTGCAGGAACTGGCGGACGAATTAGGTGGAGTGGTCGGTTGCTCCCGCGCTGCTGTGGAAGCCGGCTGGATGCCGGTAGAGCGCCAGGTAGGGCAGACCGGCAAGACGGTGAGGCCGAAGATTTATGTTGCCTGCGGCATCAGTGGCGCTATCCAGCATCTGGTGGGTATGCAGGACTCCGACATCATCATCGCCATCAACCGCGATAAGCAGGCGCCAATATTTGAAGTAGCTACCTACGGTATTGTCGGCGATGTATTTCAAATAGTCCCGGCGATTACGAAACGTATCAAGGAAGTACGGGCTAAGAAAGCCGGTTAGTAAGCTAAGAATAGAAATTAAAAGGGGCGAAGCTCCTTCATGAAAATACTCACCCCTTCTCTCCTTAGTAAGGAGAGAAGGGGCAGGGGATAATTATAGAATCTGTCAGAGAAGGAGAGCACAGCTAGTGCTGTGGCGAACTTGACATTACTGAATGAGATGGCTTCGCTTCGCTCGCAATGACAGAGAGGATTTTAAAGGAGTAAATGTCAGATAGTGTTGCCATATTCGCCATTATCTTTGTGGTTGCGATTGTATTTTTTGCCTGGAGCTGTTTCAGACGCTTCCGCCTGGTGCTGCTGGGCAAGGCTGATAACCGTTTTGACAATATCGGCAAGCGCATCTGGAATATGCTGTACTATGCCTTCGGACAGCGGCGCGTAGTCAGCCGCCCCTTCGGCATCAATCACTTCGTCCTTTTCTGGTGTTTTATGGTGCTGCTCATCGCCAATGCCGAGTTCTTTCTGCACGGTTTATTTCCTGAGTATATCAGCCTATTACTATTGCCTGATATTGCCTACTATACCCTTGCCTGTATTTTCGATATCGTATCTATCTTAGCCCTGTTAGCGGTGCTTGCTGGCTCTCGGACGTCGCCTGTTCTTCCCACCAAAGTACATCGATGCCCGCACCCCTGATGCTTTCGTCATCCTGAGCCTCGTTGGCATGTTGATGATTGCCTTCTTCGGACTGCACGGCGCTGAGATTGCCCGCAGTGCTGTTTTCTCTGATATGACTGCCCATAAAATAATGCTGGCTGCCCGGTTCATGCCTGTTTCCAACTTCGTCGGTACTGTGCTTTTCTCCGGTCTGTCCACGATAAACATGGGTATCTTGGCATCTGTCTTCTGGTGGATTCATGCCATCGTGCTGCTCGTCTTCCTCAACTATCTGCCCTATAGCAAGCACATGCATATCCTCACCTCCATTTTTAACTGCTTTTTCAAGAGCATCGACAAGGTTACTACCCAGCCAACTGAGGAGTTTAAAAAAGGTAATGTCTTCGGCACTGGACAGGTAAACCTGTTCCGCTGGAAAGACCTGTTCGACTCATACTCATGTACCGAATGTGGACGTTGCAATGACCTGTGCCCCGCTACCAATACTGGCAAAGAGCTTAATCCCCGCCTCGTGGTGCATGATATAAAAGTGAATCTCGTTCATAACGGACCAACCCTGAAGAAGAGCGGAAGGTTCGATCTGCCCCTCATCGGTGGCGACAAAGAGGGAAGCGTCTCCGAAGAATCAATCTGGGCATGCACCACCTGCAGCGCCTGCATGGAAGTCTGCCCGGTGTTCATCGAGCATGTGCCCAAGCTCATCTCCATGCGCCGGCACCTGGTCGAAATGAAAGCGAAATTCCCCGAAGAGCTGCTCACCTTCTTCGAAAATATCGAGCAGCGCAGCAACCCCTGGGGTATTGCTCCCAGCGACCGCATCAAGTGGGCTGCGGAAATTACCACCAGACCTTTCGAGGCTGGCAAGACCGAGTATTTATTCTACATAGGCTGCTTCGGTGCTTTCGATGCCCGTAGCCGCCGGGTCACTCTGGCTATCGCCAGAATACTTGATGCTGCGGGTATTTCCTGGGGCATATTGGGCAAAGATGAGCTATGCTGCGGCGATAGCCTGCGCCGCCTGGGCAATGAGTTTGTCTTTGACCGCCTGGCAAGAGACAATATCAAAATGTTCCAGGAGCGCGGTGTGACCAAGGTTATTACCGAGTGTCCACACTGCTACAGCACGCTGAAACATGACTATCGCCAGTACGGCGCACATCTGGATGTCGTCCATCATTCTGAGTTTATCAATGACCTGATTGAGAAAGGCAAGCTGAAATTGAGCCAGACTAGCAACCTGGGCAAAGTAGTGTTCCATGATTCCTGCTACCTGGGGCGGTACAATTCAATTTACCAGGCACCGAGAAAAGTGGTGGCGTCGGTGAGTGGTGAGATACCACAGGATATGGAACGGCACCATGATAAATCATTCTGCTGCGGCGCTGGTGGTGGGCGTATGTGGATGGAGGAAAGCGCTGGCACTCGTATCAACATCGCCCGCGTCGAGGAGGCGTTGAAACTCGACCCCAGGACGCTGTGCGTCTGCTGCCCCTACTGTATGACCATGTTCGAAGACGGGCTCAAGGACAAGAAAGCTACCGATAAAGTGCAGGTGCTGGATGTGGCTGAGATCGTAGCCAGTGCCTTAAAGTAAACTTCGACCTCAACCCCCTCATCCCCCTCACCTTCGGGAAGGGGGATTTGTGTTTTTAGGATTAGAAAGGGAGAGAGGGCAGGAGTGAGGGTTACAGTCATACCAAACTTGTATTATAATGATAGCATTAGCCATAAGGAGGGCGGTTATGTGGCAGACGGTAAGCGCCAGGGGTGCGCATGTCGAAGAAGCTGCAAAGCTGCTACTGCCCCCATGCCAGATTAAATGTCCCATCAATGAAGATATCCAGCGTACCAATGTGCTTATTTCGCTTCTCCCCGATAACGAGACCTCGGTAAAACAGGGGGTCATTCAAATCGGGGATTACCTCTACGAGAAAAATCCCTTCTTCAATATCTGTGGCTACATCTGCGGTCTCTGCGAGCTGGAATGCAACTATAAGACCAGGGGTGGCGCCATCAGGAGGCGGCTTCTGAAACGATTCCTGTCCGATTACTATACCGACTATCTCAGTCAAAAAGAGGATTTCGATAGCATCAAGGATAAAGAAAATGTCGCCGTTATCGGCGGCGGTCCCGGCGGATTGATGTGCGCCTACATACTGAGCAAGAAAGGATATAGAGTAACGATATTCGAAGCATCGAATCGCCTGGGCGGAAGCCTGTGGTTAATACCGGACTACCGTTTGCCCAAAGATGTCTTGAAGACAACGGTAGACAATCTGGTAAGGATTGCCGGGATCGATGTGAAATACAATTCCCGGGTAGGTGAAGGGAAACTCTCCCTTGACACCCTCAAAAATCGAGGTTATAAAGCAATCTTTCTGGCAAAGGGGACTCCCGCTCCTATGGTGCTCACTTATGAAGGTAGAGTGGTGGGGGGACAGGATTTATCAGGCGTCATGTACGGACATACCTTCCTCTATGAAGTAAGCCATGGTAACATTGAGCCAAACTATTTCAAAAGCAAGCGAATCATCGTTGTCGGTGGTAATAACATGGCTTTCGATGTTGCCAGAACAGCGCGAAGGTTCGGCGGCGAAGTTACCATAGTGACATTTGGCTGCGAGGATAAAGCCTCCCGGGATGCCATCCCAGCCGATGAGACGGAGGTGAGAGGCGCCTGGGAGGAAGGAATAAAAATCGTCTACTCGCGAGGTGTGCGTAAGATTATTGGCGAAGGTGGTCGGTTTAAGAGAGTTGAATGCCCCAAATGCACCAGCGTTTTCAATGAACACGGCTTCAATCCCCGGTTCGAGGAATCTGATGTCATCGAATTGATGGGCAGTATCCTTATTATCACGCTGGGGCTGGGGCCGGACAGGGTATTTTTGCAGAAAGAAGGACTCCTGGACGGGAGAGGAAAGCTTGAGGTTGACCCATTCACCTTGCAGAGTCTTAAAGAGGACTCGGTCTTTGTCGGTGGCGATGTCAGGCAGACAGGATTCATGGTGGAGGCGATGAGGGAAGGCATGGAGGCTGCCGAATCTATCCACCGGTTCCTGAGAGGACTGGATATGAGGGAGGGACGGAAGAGAGACTACGAAGCGTTCGATATCCCGTTGAGGAACACCTATAAATCTGCCACCGATGTCGCCTGGATACCTCCCGAAAAAAGAATGCATTTTCAGGTGTTTGAGCGTGGACTCTCTTTAAAGGAAGCTATCGAAGAAGCCAGACGTTGTGTTACCTGCGGTCCCTGCGTATCCTGCAAAGCATGCGTCTCTATCGGTTTTGAGAAGTCGCTCTATGCTGTTGCTGTGAACGAGGAACTATGCAGCGGCTGTAAGACCTGTGTCTATGCCTGTAACTACGGGTCAGCTCATTTAATTAGCAGAGGAGACAAGCAGGTATCGGCGACCGATATGTTTAAGTGCAAATCCTGTGGTCTGTGTGTCGCTGCCTGCCCGTCTGGCGCCAGGAGCCTGGTAGATGACACCACCTACCAGAGAATTGACGAGGTGTATACATCGCTCTAATGCCATGAGGCAAGGAACGGGAACATGAAAAACTTTGAGCCAAAGCTGGTGTGCTTCTCCTGCAAATTTAGCTGGGGCTATCTGGGGAACGAGTCTAGTCTCTCTTCCCAGATCAAGAACTGGATACCGATTATTTGCAGCGGTAAAGTTGATACAAACCATATCGTCGATGCTTTCAAACACGGTGCTGACGGTGTGCTCATCCTCGGTTGTCCCGAAGGCAACTGCCACTACCAGGACGGCAATTTTGAGGCAAAGAAGCGGGTGCATCTTCTTCAGAGAGTGCTCAGCGCCTACGGCATCGAGCCGGAGAGGGTCAGGATTGAGTTTTCCCTCGACCCGGAGGGTAAGAGGATTCCGGAACTGGTCAGAAAAATGAGCGAAACGGTGAAGAAACTGGGTCCGGTGAAAAGTGAAGAGGATGAGAGGTTGATATTGAGACTGAAAAGGGGTAACTAGATGGCAGCGAAACCGAAATTTGCGATTTGCTGGCTTGGCGGCTGCGGCGGCTGCGATGAAGCAGTCGTTGATTTAAACGAAGTTATTTTACGATTTATTGATGATGCCGAGCTCATACTCTGGCCTATCGCCATGGACTATAAATACCATCATGTTAAAGCGCTGGGTGACCGTGAAATCACGTTAAGCATCGTTAACGGCAATATTAGAAACTCTGAAAACGAGGAAATTGCCAAGCTGCTCCGGGCAAAATCCCAGATAGTGCTGGCATTCGGTGCCTGCGCCTGCCTCGGGGGCACACCCGGGCTGGCGAATTTGGGCACAAGAGAGGATATCTTTAACTGGGTCTATCGCGATGCGCCCACCGTGGTCAATCCCAAAGGCACTATGCCACAGCCTAAATCTCATGTGAGCGGGAAAGAGCTAACTCTTCCTGAGCTTTACCAGCACGTTTACCCTTTAGACAGGATAATTGATATCGATTACTATCTCCCCGGCTGCCCTCCTCCGCCGGACCTGGTGGCTAATGCCATTACTGCGGTCCTGGAACACAAGCTGCCGCCAAAGGGCTCAACGCTGGCTCCACATAAGTCCCTGTGCGATACCTGCAAGAGAAATGCCACCAAGCCGGCACGGATCGCTCTGAAGAATATCAAGCGAATTCATGAAGTCGAAGCCAGTCCCGACCTCTGTTTCCTGGCGCAGGAGATACTCTGTCTTGGTGTTGCCACCCGCGGCGGCTGCGGCGAGGCTTGCATCAACATCAATGTTCCCTGTCGAGGCTGTTTCGGTCCGGTAGCGGGCGTGGACGATTTCGGCGCCAAGTTTATCTCCGCTATAGCGGCCATGCTCAACGCCGAGAGTGATGCTGAGATAGAAGAACTGGTAAACAAAATCGCCGACCCTGTGGGCTATTTCTATCGCTATTCGCTGGCTGCGTCCAGCTTCAGAGGTAAGAGCCCTGAATAAGCGGAGAGGTTACTACGATGAGTAAAAGCATCATCATAAATCCCATAACCAGACTGGAAGGGCATGGTAAGATTGAGATTTTCCTCGATGGCAAGGGGAATGTGGAAGATGCCTACTGGCAGGTGGTGGAGCTGAGAGGATTTGAGAAATTTTGCGTGGGCAGACCCATTGAAGAGATGCCGAGGATAGCATCGAATGTCTGCGGAGTTTGCCCTACCCCGCATAATATAGCTTCGACCAAGGCAGTTGATGACGTGTTCAGCGTGGAGCCCACGCCGACGGCAAAGCTTATCAGGCAGCTCCAGTACAACGCCTTTATGGTCGAAGACCACTTTATTCATTTCTTCTTCATGTCAGCCCCCGATTTTATGGTCGGACCGGAGGCAAAGCCTGCTGACAGGAATATTCTAGGTTTAATCAACAGAGTTGGGCTGGATATGGGAGGGAAAATTATCGAAGTCAGGAAGAAATGCCGTGAAATTATCCGCCTCATCGGCAGCAAGCCACCACATCCTGAAGGCGGATTGCCCGGCGGTGTCTCCCGGGGCATCACTGAAGACGAAAGAAAGTGGATCAAGGAAGCTGCTGATGACACCGTGAAATTCGCCCAATCAGCTCTGAAGCTCTTTAAGGACAATGTCCTGGCGAATAAGAAATACCTCGACCTGGTGCTCAGTGATGCCTATAAGCTGAATACTTACTATATGGCGATGGTGGATGAGAGCAATAAGGTAAATTTCTACGAGGGGAAGCTGCGGGTTATCGACCCTCAGGGTAAACAGTACGCTTCGTTCGAGCCTCGCGAGTACGTCGACTATATCGGGGAGTGGGTTGAGCCCTGGACCTATATCAGGCTTACCCACCTGCGAAAGCTGGGCTGGAACGGGCTCACCGATGGCAAGGGGACATCGCTATACCGGGTAGGACCGCTTGCCAGACTCAACGTGGCTGATGGCATGGCGACGCCGCTGGCGCAAAAAGAGTATCAGGATATGTTCAATACGCTTGGCGGCAAACCGAGCAATCATACTCTGGCGTTCCACTGGGCGAGGCTTATCGAGGCGCTCCAGGCTGCTGAGGATATGAAGAAAATTGCCAGCGACCCGTTACTGACCGGCAAGGATATTCGCAATATGAATCTCAAGCTCAAGAAATCAGGCATAGGGTGTGTAGAGGCAGCCCGCGGCACCTTAATTCACCACTATGAGACCGATGATAACGGTATTATCACCAAAGTGAATCTTATAGTCGCCACTCAGCATAATGCTGCGCCGATATGTCTGTCCGTGAAAAAAGCCGCCATGGAATTTGTAAAAGGTGCGGAGGTGAAAGAGGAGATGCTCGATATGGTGGAGATGGCGTTTCGAGCCTATGACCCCTGCCTTGCCTGTGCTACGCATTCCCTCAACAGCAAGATGCCGCTGGTAGTGAATATCAGGGACGAAGACCGCAACCTCATCAGGACTATCAGCAGAACATAAATCTATCCCTGTCATTGCGAGCGAAGCGTGGCAATCTCATTGGTCTTACTCTTTACCCCTGCTCTTCTTATAAAGGAGAGAAGGGGCAGGGGATAAGAGGTTGTAAACAAAACAACTATTGGCTTATAATTCACCAGATTGAATGCTCGTAAGCTTTGAATCCAATTAAGTGCATGAATCTATTATCACTGAGAATCTACTGAACACGGTTCTCGACGAGGCGAAAGCAGCAAAGGCGAAGAAAGTAACCGGGGTTCATGTCGTCGTCGGTGAGCTGTCCGGAGTAGTCAGCGATTGCGTTCAGTTCTACTTTGATATTCTCAAAAAGGACACTGCTGCTGCTGAAGCTGCCATCGACTTCACAGCGGTGCCGGCGAAGCTCCAATGCCGTGATTGCCATATCGATTTCCATCCTGAAGATACGCTCTGGGTATGCCCTCACTGCGGCAGCTACAGCATAGCCATAAAGGGTGGACGGGATTGCTATATAGAAAGTATTGAGGTTGAGCCATGAAAATAAAAGTAGTGAAAGATATCACCAGCGCCAACGACGCCATCGCCGCCCGGAACCGGCAGGTCTTTGACAGCCACGGTATCCTCGCCATCAACCTGATGTCATCGCCCGGGGCTGGCAAGACCAGCCTCATTCTGAAGACAATCGAATGTTTCAAAAATAAACTGCGCCTGGCGGTTATCGAAGGCGATGTCGCCTCCAAAATCGATGCTGATAGAATCGGCAAAGAAGGCATCCCGGTGGTGCAGATAAACACCGGCGGCGATTGCTCGCTGCAAGCTCACATGATTGAGAAAGCATTGAAAAAGCTGCCATTGGGGAAAAGCGATGTGCTCATTATTGAAAACGTGGGCAATCTCATCTGCCCTGCTACGTTTGCCCTCGGCGAGCATCAAAAAGTAGTCATCGCCAGTATACCCGAGGGGGATGACAAGCCGGCAAAGTATCCGGTGATATTTACCGAAGCTGATGCTATTGTTATTAACAAGCTCGATATAATGCCGTATTTCGATTTTGACCTGCCTCGCTTTCGGAAGCGCCTCGAAGGGCTCAATCCAAAGGTGAAAATCTTCGAGGTGTCCTGCAAGACGGGAGAAGGCATTACCGCCTGGTGCTCCTGGCTCTCGAAGCAGGCCAAGAAAAAGACGTATTGATATGGTTATGTCGTTGCGAGCGCAGCGCGGCAATCTCCTTGAGGTGTTCTAGAGGGGCTGTGCCCCTCTAGACGAAATAAATACCCCTTCTCCTTTGAAGGAGAAGGGGTAGGGGGATGAGGTTGCTAAAATCCCTAAACTATGCTACTTTTTAGTGCACGGCAGCGTAGCTCAGGGGTAGAGCAGGGGACTCATAAGCCCTTGGTCGGGGGTTCAAATCCCTCCGCTGCTACCAACTTTCTCGTTACACAAATCCAGAACCTTCCGCAACACGGAAAAGACAGGCTACTCACGCTACTTCAGCTAGGCAAACAGCGCATCATCTAAAGCTATGAAACCTCCGATAGGCGCTGAAAAATTACCATAAAACCGAACGAGCGAGATTGATAAATAACTGTTGACAATATCATTAATATTATATAAACTATTGAATTAACATTAACAATATATGTATTAATAATATTTTATGTAAGATTAATAATTAATAAGGTATGAATGGTAAAGTAAATCGGGAAAAGCTGATCGACGAACTTATGCTTCTGGAACGGCGCATAACCCATGCTGCAGGACAATGGAATCCTGTAGTGTGGATGGGCCTGGAGCTTACTATCAGTCAGTTGAAAAGTTTAATGTTTATCGATTTCGAGGGCAGCACCAATTCCAGAACGCTGGCTACCGCTCTTGGTGTGACGCCGCCAAATGTGACAGGGATTATCGACCGCCTGGTGGAACAGAAACTGGTCAGCCGAACTGAGAACCCTGAAGATCGTCGCATTGCGACTCTTACTTTAACAAGCCGGGGGAAGGCGGTGCTGACAAAATTGCAGGAAATAAAAAGAAGCCTAAGAGAGTCTATTCTTATACGCTTGACCTTAGAGGAGCTTTCCTGTCTGTCACATGGATTAAGCGCTATTGCCCGTGAATTTGAGGCAGAGCGAAAAGAAAACAGAGTTGTATATAAGGGGTAAGAAGACTATGAATATGACACAACCATTACTACAGCGCATTATGGCAGGGGTAATCGCTATATATTTACTTGTAATGCCCGCACTTTCATGTTCAAATGGGGGACTGGCCGGTTCGCTGTCTGTAGCTACCGTGAAAAGGGACAATATCGAAGCCACAATCAGCATTAACGGCAGGCTGGATATGCCGCGTGAGGTTAAGCTGCATTTTCTTACTCAAGGCATGATAGAGAAGATATTTGTTAGCGATGGGGAGAAGGTGAAGACTGGGAAACTGCTGGCCAAACTGGATGATACCGCCCAGATGATTGCAGTGTCGCAGGCTCAATATAGCGTTGAGATTGCCATGAATGAGCTTGTGGAAAAGCCTCATGTTGCCATTCTTGGCTTTCCGAGCTACTATCCGTCATCGGCCACTATTTTAAGGTTGGAACAGGCGCAGAATGAGATAACGGAGGCACGGACATTGTTGCGCTCAGGAAAATACCGCGAGTCGATGGCAAGGATACGCACAGCCGTCTACGATCTCAACGGCTGTCTTGAGCTGTTAAATCCACCGGCTCAAGTAAATCTGGATGACTATCCAAATATTCAAAATGCCATCGCGCTGCTGAAGCGCGATATTACTATGCTGGAGCAGAATCAATATCCTCCATTCGGCGTTCAGGGTTTAATGGAACGAGGAAATTACATAGCGGCATCCATTCAACTTGAAACGCTGCAGCATCGTTTTCTTGAGACTTATTCTGCCGTTAATGGTATCTGCGGCATAATCAAGAGCTATTTCCCGCCTTACCCTGATACCGCAACGACACTTGATGTTATGAAACAAATCGATGAATCGCTGCAGAAATTGCAGCAACGTGTTGAACAAGGCGACTACGATGCTGTGGCGCTTGCTGAAACCATTCGCGGCGCACGGCATGATCTGGAGACGGGGAATACCATTCTGGACGAGAATCAGCTTCTATTGAAGCATGGCATTAATCTGAAACTGCTGATGCTTAATAACTTCAACTTGCAGAAAGCGTATCAGGGATTGCAGTCCGCTAAAACGGAACTGATGAAAACAGAGGTGCTGGCGCCCTTCGATGGCACCGTTGTTGAGATCGGTGTAAAGGAAAATGACGTGCTTTCAGCCGTTGATTACAATTCGAAAACCGTCGTTCATCTTGTTGATACCGATACTATTGAAATGGTGGCTACTGTTGATGAAACAGATATCGGTAAGCTTGCCGTCGGTCAGACCGCTATCATCACGACCGATACTATGCCCGGCGAGAAATTCACAGGTACACTATCATTTGTCTCCCCTTACGGAAGCACGGCAATGGGGCCGGCTACCTTCACTGTGAAAATAAAGGTGGATAACGCAGGCAAGTCACTGAAGCGAGGAGTGTCAGCAGTTGCCACAATTCCTATAGCTAATAAAAATAATGTGCTGCTGGTTCCGACAAATGCCCTCACGGGATCTAATGGCAACTACACGGTGGACGTGGTTAAAACGATTAAGAACGGGGACATTTCCGGGACAGAGAAACGGGCTGTGACCATCGGACTGCGAAACAAAGACTTCGTTGAAGTCACATCGGGGCTTAATGAAGGAGACACGGTTCTGGTATATACGTTGCACCAGTAAAAATAACCCTCATAGTATTTGAAGCTTATAAGCAATCGGAGGAAATGATCACATGGTGAATGAAATAAACGGAAAGAGCAGAGGCAAGCAGCGCACGATTATATTGATCGTAGCTGTTATTATAATACTGGCCTTGATCGGTTTTGGAGCGAATTTATGGTATCAGAACGCTAGCTATGTGACCAGCAATAACGCACGATTTACTGCTCCGTTAATCACTGTCAGCGCGCTCAATGCCTGCCAGATAATCTCCCTGGATGTTGATCTCGGTAGCCCGGTCAAACAGGGACAGAGGGTAGCTGAAGTGGGACAGCCACGAGTCTCAGATCCGGTAGATCGTCAGGGGTCGAAGGCCACCCCTACCGGCAGGGCGTCTGTTGAAGCACCTGTGTCTGGTTACGTTGCCGCCGTCTGGGCGTACCCCGGGGCCACGTTGAGCACGGGGCAGCAGATTATTACCATCTATGACACATCGAACGTCTGGGTTTCGGCGAATATTCAGGAGACGCAGTTGAATCGTATTCGCCCTGGCCAGAGCGTTGAAGTCAAAGTCGATAGCCTCGGTGGCGCGATTCTTAAAGGCACCGTTGAAGGGATCGCTCCGGCAACAGCCGCCACGTTTTCACTGTTAGCTCAGAACACTGCTTCTGGAAATTTTATCAAGGTCGTTCAGGTAGTGCCGGTAAAAATAGCTATTGAGAATCCATCGAACGCACTGCTGATCCCCGGTGCATCGGTTGAAGTAAAAATTGCGACCAGGTAACCGGTTGCTGGAGATAATCTGAATGTCCCTGTCAAAAGAGTGGAAAGTCGTCATAGCTACTATTGCCGGTACGTTTATGGTCATCCTGGACCAGACTATCGTCAATGTTGCACTGCCCCACATCATGTCGGTTTTTAACGAAACTGCCGATAAAGCGCAACTTGTCGTCTCTGCATATCTGATGGCTACAGCCGTCACTACCCCGCTTGCGGCGTATCTCAGCACACGGTTTGGCATCAAATGGGTCTACCTGTTCAGCCAGGCGGGATTTCTTCTGGGATCAATTCTCTGTGGAGTAGCCTGGGATATCAATTCACTGATTTTTTTCCGTGTTCTGCAGGGTTTATGTGGTGGGCTCCTCTCTCCGATAGCTATGACACTGCTGTTTACCAGCGTACCTCGCGAGAAGAGGGGTACAACAATGGCCATTTTCGGTATACCGATGATGCTCGGCCCTGCCATTGGTCCCACACTTGGCGGCTATCTCGTCGATTACTGGGACTGGCGCATGTGTTTTTATGTCAATGTGCCGGTGGTGATCGTAGCCATTCTTATCGGCTATGCCTGGGTGGAGGATAGTCTCAGAACTAAAAAAGACTTTGATTTCAAAGGGTTTGCATTTGCCGCCATCGGACTCAGTATGGTGCTCTATGGCCTCTCTTACGCTCCAACCTGGGGCTGGGACGACAGCAGAGTGATCGACCTGATGGTGGGGGGTATTGCCAGCATCGGGATATGGGTATGGATGGAGTTACGAGGCTCAATCCCCATGCTCGATCTTAATATTTTCAAATATCCCGGGTATGCGCTGGCTACAGGGGTAAACTTCGTTACAACCATCGGGCTTTTCTCAACGGTCTTTCTGCTGCCGGTGTTTTTGCAGAACCTCCGTGGTTTAACCGCTTTCGATACCGGGCTTCTGCTTATCTGGGGATCCATTGGCCCAATGCTTACCATGCCCATCAGTGGTCGTCTCTATGACAAGATTGGCCCTCGCGTTCCGGTTATACTTGGTTTGACGATTACCGCTATTGCTACATTATTCTTTCAAACGCTGGATACAACAACGCCGAACAGTGAAATAGCCCTTCTGCTCTTTGTACGGGGTATGGGAATGGGACTGGCAATGATGCCGGTCATGACGTACGCTTTGGCGGCAGTACCGCTGAATAAAACCGACCAGGCATCTGCGCTTACTACCGTATCAAGGACTGTTTTCGCTTCCCTGGGTACAGCCATTTTTGCGACACTTCTTGACGGTTTTCAAAAAACAAATCTGGCTACACTGACTCAAGTGGTTTCACCGAATTCCCTGGAAGCGCTTCGCATATTATCGGTCGTTCAGATAGCGGCGCTTAAGATGGGCGTGACGCTGGAGGGTGCCCGTGCGTATGGGATTTCGTTACTTTATCAAACTGTACAGTTAAAAGCATCCATCATGGCGTTTGATACTGATTTTCTAATCGCGGGGTTGATAGCACTTTCAGCTATTCTACCGGCATGTCTGCTTCCCCACAGCGCTATGAAGAAAGATGGCACAGCTTCCAGATCGATGCCCATGGAATAGACACTTAGCCCTGAACTAATTTGTAACTGTCTTTACTTTGTTTCCAACTACTTATTGTTACTTATGGTACGGGAAAGGAGGAAGTTAATGAAAGCTGCTATACTAACAAGAAACACTGGGACTCATAAGCCCTTGGTCGGGGGTTCAAATCCCTCCGCTGCTACCAGTATTGACAAAAAGCTGGAGTTTTATTCATAGTTAGCCTCATATTGGATATGCCAGGATATCAGCGTATTATGAGGATGGGGATGCAGAATAGAATAAAAATTGGTTTTGGTTTCCTCCTGCTTTGTATTGTGGTTATCTCTGCACCCGCCTGTAACCATGGGGCCAGCGAAACACTACCGAGCCAGATAGCGACTGCACAGCGTGGCGATTTAAGAATAGAGGTCACCGCCAGTGGTAACCTTATAATGTCTATGAGAACAGACCTTGCATTCGATGTTGAAGGAACGGTTGAGAAAGTCCTGGTAGAAGAGGGAGACCCTATTACAGAGGGGCAAATCCTCGCCGAGCTGGAGAAGTTGGGCTCAGAAGTAAATTATCGGCCGACAACTGCGGCAGGTACGAAATCAACGAAATCTCGCTTAATAGTCCCGTGGGAAAACCAGAAACGTGACTTGGAACGTGCTCTAATCCAGGCCAAAGCCGCTCTTAATACCGCACTTCGTGACCTAAAAAATGCAAAGAGCCCGCAGAGCACGAATTCCGCACCTGATCCCCTTAATATAGAGACCAATGAACATAAGGTGAGGTTAGCAGAACTAGCTTTAAACAATGCTCAAACAGAGCTGGAACAATTTCTGCGAACCAGTCCCGAAATCAAGGCACCGTTTAATGGTTTTGTTACAAAGCTTTATGTCAAGGGAGGCGATGTTATCTCTAAAGGCAAGGTCGCAATTTCGGTAGCTTCCAAAGATAAGTTCGAGACAGCAATACTCGTGAGCGAGATGGACATTCGGCGGATACAAGTTGGCATGCCAGCCACAGTTCAAGTAGCAGCCGTCAATGGCGCTCTGTTTCCAGCAAAGGTGACAGAAATATCACCTACTGCAACTGTCCAAAGTGGCGTTATCAATTACCGGGTGGTGGTTCAGTTATTGTTGCCGCACAACACGATGTCTCCGCGTTCTGTTCAGAGCCAACCTGGCGTAACTGAAAAAAATGTACAGACACTTTCTGATCAGAAACTTTCCGATGTCATTCCAATGGCACAGCTGTGTGACGGTTTCACAGCTACCACCAGAATCTTGATAGAAGAGAAAAAGGGCGTTGTCCTAGTATCCAATCGAACGATCATCCGCGATGGGGCAAAAACCTCAGTGCAGGTGATTAATAATGGAATCATTGAACAGCGGACAGTAACAATAGGCTCCAGTAATGCGCAGGTTACGGAGGTTACCAAAGGCCTCAATGAAGGAGAGCAAGTACTTATTCAGCAACTTCAAAAAGCAGCAACACCGGCAACTCCGCAAATTTCTCCCAGGGGCGATATTCATTTTCATTAGCAATCTTCACGAAATGGATATAAAATATATATTTATTGATTTTTGCGTTTGACCATTACTGTAAGTCTAGCAATTTCTACTATTTCTAAATCCCATCGTCTGGACCCTCTACACTTTGTTGCTTATCGTACGGCAAATGAGAAGGAAAATTAATGACATTACTGCATTAACAAATAACGCTGGGACTCATAAGCCCTTGGTCGGGGGTTCAAATCCCTCCGCTGCTACCAATAAACTCAAATCCTCTTTATCGGAACAAGGATTTCATCAAAACCACAGCACCTATTTAAGTACCCCTTTGGAACAAGGGATTTCTATCAAGGAAGCTATCAACAGCTTCCTGCTATCCTGCAAAGTTGAAGGAAAATCTTATGGCACTATCGAGTGTTATTCTGCAAGATTCTTCGGTTTAAATCAATCATTCACGGAATTGGGCTCAGGTTATGGTTTAAGGCAGAATCCATTGAATTTGGCTCTGTTTAAACGGAGAAATTGCAGGGTAAGTAGTTAGCCTACAGATTGGGGGATCAATTTAAAAAATGCTACCATCATTGCAGGTAAGCCTGTTTATCTGTATGAAAAGTAGTATATTTGACTTATTTGTACGCTATCTGCATTGGTAGTGGTATCCTCAACGTGATTGCTCCATTGACAGGACAGTCAATGACACAGGCATTGCAGTGCCAGCACTCTTCTGGATAGCTAATAATAGGTGTCTTTTTTGGTTGTGAGCCAAAAAAAACATCTTGGGGACAGATATTGACACATATACCACAGGCGGTACACTTTCGCTTATTTATTACGGGTGGCATAGTTGGCTCCTTTACCTCTCGATTTCTCGCCATTCAAAAATGGGATTGTTACCTTTCTTCCTGCAAATCAGCATTTTGTTATTCAACAGCGGATTGGTAAATGGATAGTCTGCCCGAACATGATTACCCCTTGTCTCCTTCCTCTCAATAGCTGCCAGAAAAACTAATTCTCCTAAGTCAAAAAGATTCAATACTTCCAGACAATGCATTAGTTCATGTTGATTTATTGCCATGATTTTATCATGTGCCTTCTTTTTTAACTTTCGCAAATGGCTAAGGCCTGCTTTCAATAAAGCCTCGGATTTAACACCACCAACATAGTCTTGCATTACCTGTTGAAGCGCAGTGTTGGCTTCCTGCCACGTAGCACCTGTAACCCTCCCTCGAATTCCATTAAGAAAATCGCATTTCGATTCTATTAGAGCTTTCAACTTCGCATTGTCAATTGCAGGATTATTTTGCTGCGCATACCTGGCTGCATTTTCACCGGAAATCCACCCAAAGACGGCTGCCGATGGTATTTGGTCACCATATTCATCGCCCGCAGCATAAAGTCCTTTCAGGGATGTTTCTCCCTTTTCGTTATACGGTATTCCTCCCCAGGCATCTATTTCATAGGTCATGAATTCCACATCGTTTTTCCTAACGTCTATATCTTCTTCTTCGAGGTGGTTAAGTAATGCAGTATTTCCCTCGTGTGTTAGCCACAAATTCTGGTACTCCAGATCTGCATCAGAAATGCCTTGGCAGGACATGTACACAGGCCCTTTTCCTGCTTTAGCATAATCTTCAAAAAGTGAGGAATAAATATCTGAAATAGGGTCGCCGTAACGTCTATCAGGCTTGGTAAGGAATGGCCCCAACGTTTTGCCTTTTGAGTCTCTTATAACACCGACCCACGATCCTTTTCCACAGCGCGCAAAGTATTTGGGGCCAGCCCACCTCATCAGTAATTCCATATTCACCATCTCAACCCCAGCGCGATATGCCATAGCTCTGCCGTCACCCGTAGTTCCCGGACAATTGCTTAGATTAAACATCCAGCCGGGAGTTGGGCCAGGAAACAACCTCATACATCTCCCTGTTCCTAGTATTACGCTTTTAGCTCGAAATTCTATTATCTTATCATCTCTGGTATGTATACCCAGAGCACCAATAATAGAGTCGTTACAAAGTAGATCAAATACCATTATTCTATTCAGTATCTTAACGCCTTTCTGGCGAGCTTTTTTAGTAAGGATTGGCTTCTGATTTTGTCCATAATATTTCAAAGCTGTGCAAGTGGCTTCGCGACCAGGAAGCGTATGTCCAGCAAACTCGTATTTCCCCTGATACTTCATCGGTATGCCCCAGCTGTCCCATAGTTTCACTAATTCAAATGATTTTTCTAACCGAGTGCGCCAGAATTTTGGAGGTCTCATCAACTTTCCAAATACAGGAGAATCAATTAGCTCTCTGACAAATGGTTCCACGCTTGGTCCGTGAATTTCTGGTATATAGCTTGAAAAGTGGTCGTTGCCCATGCCAGCATCACCACTCCTTAGAGTGTTTGCCTTTTCAGCTATCAATACCCGTACTCCAAGATCGGATGCACGTATAGCGGCCATTAGACCTGCAATCCCTCCGCCTATACAGAGGACATCGGTTTCAATGGTTTCTTGTTGCATACGGAACGTCTCTCATTAAGTTATAACACTTCTTACGTTAATCTCGCAAGCAATGCAAAGTCAGGAGCAGGAGAGGATGATTCGATGTCAGGTTAAAAGTATAAGCCCTGCTATGCACAACCTGAATCAACTTCTATTTTATATTACATCAACCTAATTAACCTTCACCTGTGAGATTAAAGTAGAACGCCAGGAGTCTAATATGAATTAGCTTGGCTCCCTGTTAACTGCTGGTCTGTAGCGGACAGAATGATATTTTAAAGCCAGAGATATTTTACCAGGAGTAAGCCAGATATTCCGGCAAAAAGGGCTACTCCCAGTCCGCCGAGAAATGCTTTGAGTCCAATTGACTTAATTGACGATATTTTAACGTTAAGTCCAACACCGGCAAAAGCCCATGTCAGTAAGAAAGTTACTGCCGGTTGTAACCATCCGCTATTGAAATTAGCCCAATATTTGCTGACAGGCGAATTTTCCAATCCGAAATGAATAAGGGAAAATATAACAAATACGAGAGCAAACCAGGGAATAGCCAGTTTTATTTTTTGTGATGTGGATTTTTTTGAGAACTGTTGAAATAGAAAAAGACTGATAAATACCATGGGACCTATCATAAATACACGTATGAATTTAGCAGAAATAGCGAGCGCTGAGGAGCCATCTACCTGACTGGCGGCAGCTATTACTTGTGCAGTCTCATGAATGCCGATTCCAGCCCACATACCGAATGCCAGTGGATCACCACCGAGCCATGCTCCGAGTGGTCCGCGAAACAATGGTGGGTAAGTAAACATGGCGACTAAACCGAAAAGTGTAATGACAGCTAAAGACAAACCAATCTCCTCTGCTTTTGCACGTATTGCCGGCCCAGTGGCAGCGATTGCAGACGCACCGCATATACAGGTACCCACACTCAGTAAAATAGCCAGAGCGCTGTCCATTTTAAGAATATACCGGCAGAGGATAAGACCGAATAAAAAGGCCACTATAAGATTAATCAATACAATTACTATTCCCCAGATGCCAAGTTTCACCCATACTGACGCACTGAGGGTAAGACCTAGTAGGGCAATTGACCACCTTAATAGACTGGTTGCTGAAAAATCAATGCCTGTTCGAAATTTGTCCTGTGACAAAGAAGGAAGCAGGTTTCCTGCAATGATGGAAATGATAAAAGCCCATAAAAGTGCACTGAACTTTAACCAGGTATCCTTAAGAAACCACCAGATTAAGAAAGAAATAATAGCTAAAGCCAGTGCTATTAAAAGGCCGGGTATATAATTTTGCTTCGGTTTAATTATGCTGATCTTCCTCTTTGTTTATCTTATTGGCAAATAAGGCATATTTTGGGCACCATAATAAAGAATCAGAATTTGGATTTGCTAATCCAAGCTCGTGGGTATCGTATTTGGACGACTGGTTATATATTATTGCCGTGTATTATAACAAATTGACCTTAACTACACCGTGAAAAAGCAGATTATAACTAGAGTAATCCATATTTTTAGCTTTTACCTATTCGGAACATTTTTGTCCCACATTTCGAGCAAATACCTTTGGTCGCTGGTTTATCATTTTTCATTTTGACAGCCTTTGCATTATTCATTTCTCTCTTCTTACGGCATTTCATACAGTATCCTTGCATTAATAAACCTCCTTTTTGTATTTGAAGCTAGGTTAGATCATTCAACTAGAAATGTCAATGAGTAGATAATAATTGAGCAATACTTAAAGAATGGTGGAGATAGCCTGATGTTGCAGAGGCTATTGGGACATGTAACTTTGATGATGACTAATCGGTATTGTCAGGCGGTGGGATGCGAGGATGCTATTGAGAGCCATAAAAGGTTTGGGCCAGTGGATGATATTCGGATATAGGATTATTCATAACTGGAATGGTTGTTGGAGAGCAGGTCAATCCTGCTTCTAAAACATTCAGAGAACAAAAGGAATGAACATCTTCGTTTTTTTAATATACTCGGAGTAATTATCACCAAACTTGCGGATATTATCCTTCTCTTCAATTCTAGCCATTGCTACTGGTAAACCAGATGCTACCAAGGCCAGAGCAAGGGAAACAAGAGTAACATCCTTCAAGAACACTCCCCAGGCTAGCAATATTAACGAGCTATAGAGAGGATGGCGAATATATCTGTATATTCCCCGCGTTACTAGTACTGCTGTATCATCTATTACTTCCTTCGGTTTCCCAAACTTCCTAAGCATGTGGAATCCAGATGAGACTATAATAACCGAAGCAATCAGTAATAGCCATGAAATGATTTGCAGAATGGAGAATGGATTGCGGAACCAGTATTCTACATTGTATAAAATCAATACTAATATTGACTCGAAAGCGAAAAATCTCAAGAAGCCATAGGAACGTAACTTGCTGGCAGAATGCAAAGATATGAACACAATACCCAAAGTAGCGAAAGCGAATATAATCAGTTTAATTATCATATGGCAATTCTGTAGCAAGCTTCTGACCTGCCTCCAATAGTTATACCACCTTTCTTTGTTTAGCGTTAGCTATCTGCAATAGGCTTCCTTATTCACCAAATATCAGGCCGTAGGATGTGAGGATGCAGTAGAAAGCCATAAACGGTTTGGGCCAGTCGACAATATCAAGGTATGACTTGGCTTGTGCTAGCAGCTTTATCGCATTGACAAATCACCAAGGCAAGGCTATAGTAGAATCCTACAGACTATTAATAATAACCTTATTTATAGGTTTAGTCGAGGGAAGTTGGGGATGTTATAAGGGCACTGGCATCGCTATTTTATGGCGGTTGTTAGTACCCTTTTTTATTTATAAAAAATTATGCATAGAAAAGGAGGAGTAATACAGTGAGTAACTTATCACGGCTGGCTATCACTACAATTTTTGGGGCAATATTTGGCATTATATGCATGCTATTATCGAAATATACTGCTCAGATTGATTTTTGGCCTATGGGTATCTCGCTTTTGCTCAACCACACTGTCATGGGCGTAGCGATTGGAGCAAGTTCTATCAAAATGAGCTGGGCAACTCATGGGGTCTTCTGGGGTGCTTTGTTTGGACTGTTCACAGCCATAGGCCTAATCGGAACTAATATAACCCCCTGGATGGCTTTTATCTATTTGATTATCTGGGGTTTCTTGATTGAAACGATAGCAACTAAAGCGTTTAAGCGACCACAGTAAACTAATCAGCAGCTAGCTTAGTTTTCAAAGCTAAACTTCTTACAGGAGGTGAGTCATGATACGGAGTCTAAAAGTAGTCATGATTATTTGGGCAGTGATAGCGATTTTGGTAGGTCTGGCGTATATCTTTTTACCTAGCCAATTAGGTGAAATGGGGGGTTTTGAGAAGGGACCTGCCTGGGTGGTATACATTCTGGCGTTACTTGGCATCTGCTACATTGCGACTGGTGCCTTTGTCATAGTCGCGGCAGTGCGTGACCCGCTGAAGCATATTATGTGGGTACAGTTTGCCATAGCGGTGGCTATTTTGATTGTAGTCGTCGCCGTGTCCTCAATCATGCGGGGTTTAGTTACCTTCAGCCAGGAGGGAGGACCACTTATCATTAATGCCGTCTTCGCCGTGACTTTCCTCGCCCTTTATCCCTGGCGTGCGGCAAAAGGTAGCTAGTTAACTGGAGAGAAATCACTGCTTATCGGAAATTGGGCTTCTTGCTTTGACCTAACCCCCAATAGTTATACGTTGATACCACAAGCATATTCCAATAGGCTTCCTTGTTCACCATTTGCTAGGCGGTAGGGTGTGAGGATGCAGTAGAAAGTCATAAGAGATTTGGGCCAGTGGATAATATCAAAGGATAGCTTCTTCATTAGATATGATTCTTGGTAGGCAGGTCATGCAGGTGAGGAGCACCGCGAGTGGTACAACAAATTGTGGGGAAATAAATCTACACGCTAATGGCAAGCATTAGATCACACAGAACACGTAAAAGTTCAATTAGGCTGCCATCTTGATGAATCCCAGTATACCCATGATCTGCATAAGAAAGATAATAACGGAGCCAATGAGAAAGAACCAGCCAGTAAGTTTTTGTAGCGGGTGCGTTGTTATAATCAGGTGGATAGCCAACAAAATAAACAGAACAACGAGAATTACCTGGGTAAAACTCGCTGCGATACCTATCATCCCCCCAATAGAAAGGAAAGATACTGCTAGTAGAAGCCTGCCAAAAGCATGAAGAGCACTGTAGTATCCCAACAGTCTCGGGTCAAACCCCCACAAGCCAATCGCTGCTAATGATACCGCATATAGTGTAAAGAGCACGAGACATAACGCTATAGAAACCGGCGATGCCCCTGTCATAAGATTAAGGGGCTTAAACATTACGAGTAATATCAAGACTATAGATACGGTGCCAGCTATAATGCCAGGCAACTTGAGGTCGGTTTTTCCTAGTAGATTCCATGAATGACTAAACAGAACTAAGGCGAAGAGCACGACAGCTAGAGCGTCCATTTGTCCACCTCCACAATATTAAATACAACTACCTCGTGGTTAATTTAGTTATTGTCCAATGATAGTGCTTCAGCTCTTTTGCTTGAGATTCATATTATTTTTGAATTTTACTCTTCCCGTAATACTCTGTCAATACGATAACATTTTTACGGTAAATGACCAGCTCTCAACAATTGTACCACCTTCAGACTCTAATTTGTTTTATGTACAGGCTATCTACCATAGGCCAAATTGTTCACCAAATGCGAGAATCTGGCCAGTTGGTTATGGGTACGCCCAATGTTATGAAAATGGAAAGGCGTGGTTTGATTACCTCGTTATTTACAGGGAGAAAAGAGAGGCATGTGGTAGCGTCACAGGTGGATAGGTTGATAAGGTAGGGTGAAAGTTGGTAGGCTTAGATTGCAAATCAAAATTGGACTAAATTCGGCGTTTAGTATCCTGCCCTATCTTTCCTTGTAGTATTTGTATACCGACCAGAAGGCTGGCTTTGGTTCCATCGTAATGTAGTCCCATATGCCATAGCCGAATTTGTTCTTATCATATTCCTGGCCAGAAGCAGGTTCGTCCCACACATGTAAGAATAAACCATCTGCTTCTGCCTGAAAATTAATTCTTATCTGCCTATCGATGGATTCAGCCTGTGCTACAGGGTCATGCAAGGGTTTGGGTGTCCTTTTAAAAGGTTCGTCCCACCAACCACCCCATAATTCTCCATTTGCAATGGTTAGACAACCTATTTCGGCTATGACAAAAGGTTTAGAAGGATGTGCTTCTTTCCAATGCGAAATAGCGCTGACATACTCTTGCTCGGTAGATGACTTTGTTCCTGTTCCCTTATATAACTGCGGAAAAACCACATCCATTGATTCCCAATTAAGTTTATTAATACTATACCCTTGATAGTCGCAATAAGTTACCTTACCGCGGTAGTTTTGACGAGCCACTTTTATCAGTTCATTTACGTTTGTCTGTAAATCACTTTTTGTCAGCTTATTACTATGTAATTCTATTTCATTACCTACAATTAACACTTCAGCTTTGGATTCCTGAGCTTTTTTAGCGAAGTCAGAAAGCCATTTGCTATAGGTAGCAAGGTCAATATTATCCTTTTCGTAAGTATAGAGTGGCGAATACTGTAACCACACTTCCAGACCTTCTTCATGCGCTCCTCCCACATGACGGAAGGAGAGGTCGGTATAGCCCCATATTCTCACTGCATTAACTCCAAGTACCCAGCGCATCAAGGCATAATCAAACCTGACATCATCAGCAGATTTTTGCATATATCCATGTGGTTCATGAAAGTAACCCATACCTAACGTTTGCGGCTTTTTGCCTGTTAGTGACTCTGTTTCATCCATTTGCTGGTTATACTTTTCCTGGAATTCAGCCAGCTTGGGAAATATCTTGGAGTAATCCGGATGCTCCAAAGGATTATAGTCATCGTAATCCCTCGTATAAGCACGCCACAGCAGAGCTTCTAAAGTAACGGAATGCATCTTCCTCTGGATTCCCTTCCCATATATCTTTTCCAGCGTTGGTTTGTATTTGGGAATGCTGGCTAGCCAGAGGAAGTCTTCTATTGCCTCTACGTCTTTTACTTCCAGTGTTTTGAAATACGGCAGTTTTTTCAATTGAGTAGCCAGCTCTTGGTCAATCCTGCCTATCTCAGATAAATAGCTGTCAAACATCTGCTGAAGATACTTATCAGGCTCTTTAAGGAATTGTCTCTCAAGCTCAGTGAGTTTGCGGTCCTGGATACACAATCTTTCTCTCAGTACATGCAGTTGGAAATCTTTGGGAAGCGATTGGGTGAAGAGAATATAGTCAGCTACATTGTCATCAATCCTGAATTTCGAATACGTTTGATAGAGGTCATCGGACAACGACTTCAGGTAATCAGTGGCGGCGGTAATCTTCTGACTCGGCGTTGGCTTAGGTATGGGAGTCTGCGCAGGTGTAGGAGTGTATGCTGGTGTGGAAGCAGGAACAGGTGCGCATGCGGACATTGCCAAGAGAGCGCTACATATCATGCCTAATACTATCTTCTTCCTTTTACATGTTGCAAAACCCTGTAGGGGAGAGAGAAGATTATTCACTGTAATACTTCCTTAACTGCCACTTCTTACCTGCCCCCATTGTACCACCTTTAGACTCTAATTTGTTGAAGTACAGGCTATCAGCAATAGGCTTCCTCGTTCACCAGACAGAACTTGTGCAAATTCCTGTTTCAATATAAACATTTTTGCCTCTATTTCGTTTTCTAGTATAGAGATTTATCTTGGGGATCAATAAATGTTGCTACAAAAGAGAAATACATTAATAATAGCTGTAGTAATAACAGCAATCAGTAGTTTTTTGACAACAACTCAGATAGTAATGTCAGAAGACCGGAACCAGAAACCTGATCTCTGTGGAAAATTAGCTGCAAGTTGCCAGAATAATGATCCTTACCACATTTGGCAGTGGGGTCTCGCTAAAATAGAATCATTTCCAATATATTCAAATCATTATCATAGTGTTGTTGTAGCGGTACTTGATAGCGGCATAGATACAAATCATGAAGACCTCGCCGACAAAGTAATAGACAGTGTAAATCTTAGTCACAGCACAACTGCAACTGACCTTTATGGTCATGGCACTCATGTAGCCGGCATCATTGCTGCTAAGGCAGATAATAATATCGGAGTCGCGGGAGCAGCGCCCAATGCCAGACTACTAAATATAAAAATAGCCGAAGACAATGGGATTGTATGGGCTGCCAATTTAGCCCAGGGTATTGTGTGGGCAGTGGACCACGGAGCTCACGTTATCAATATGAGCCTGGCTATATCGCAAAAAACCGATGCCCTAGAACAGGCAGTTAAATACGCCTGCAATCATGGTGTAGTCTTGGTTGCCGCTGCCGGAAATTTCACTAAATCAATAACCTATCCGGCTGCATTTCCCGAAGTGATTGCGGTGGCAGCGTTAAATCAAGATGATTCTGTCTGGTCTGAATCAGATGACGGATCTTTTGTTAGTGCTTTTGCTCCAGGTGTTGATATATACTCCACCCTCCCCCATAACAATTACGGTTACTACAGTGGCAGTTCTATGGCAACCGCTCATGTTTCTGCCGTTGCTGCCCTAGTTCTTGGTACCCTAAAGCACAGGGATATTAACAGTTCTGTAAATGGCAAAGTTTCCCAGGTTATCAAATCGTTATTTCCCAAACCTAACAGATAGCTGGCAATATTTATCTGCCCCCCAACCCATTACATTCCTTTTAGATTCCAATGTATTTAAGCCTTACCATCTACCATAGGCCTCGTCGTTTACCAAATGCGAAATTCTGGGCTTGGTGAAACGGTACGACCAAATCTATCATAAAGGCAGAAAAGATAAGGCCAGTTTGGGATGTGTGTTCGATTGCGATTAAATGGAGTTACTTTTCTTTCTTTATGGAAATCTTCATCCACACATTTATTGGTTCCATTTGATAACAATTCTTGAATTTGGTCTGATCTAGAATATGCTTTATTCTGGTACGATACTCAACTTCATCAAAGCCATGGAATTTTAGAACTGTGCTTAATACCTTGTAACGTAAATACCCATATTCAGTCTTTAATTGTTTAGCTTGGTCTTTGGGGAAATCAGGATACCCATCAAATATCCATCCTTCCCCTCCTTGCTTCAAAACGCGATAGCATTCATCAAATACTTTTATTGGATATTTCCAGTGATGTAACGAACCTGTGCTGACAATAAAATCAATTGAATTATTTTCAAAGGGAAGCATAATGGCGTTAGCAAGTTCGAAACGGACATTTGGTATGCCTTTGGCGTGTCTTGTTGAAATATCTACCATTTTTTTACTCAAGTCTATGCCGCATATCGTTAAATCAGGCGCACTCTTTGCAATCTCGATCGATAAGTAGCCTGTGCCAGAGCCCAAATCAACTACGGTTCCGCGCGAAATCTTGTCAACAATGAGTTGAGCTAACTCATATTCTGATTTCTTAAGAAGCTTAGCCGCTGTGGCATTGTAAAAAATAGCACCTGGGCCAGGTATCTTTTCTGGTATTTTCTGTAGATCCCTTATGAATGTTATCAGAGACATATGTCTATTATCCTGCTATATCTACTGTGATTACAACTTTTCAGCAGGTAACTAATAGCGTAGGCATCGTGATGTTTAACTTGGGTTACCTTCTTACTGAAAACATATAGGGGCATATACCCTAGTCAGGTTTTAGTAAGCATAAAAATTAGAAATTTGGTTAGATTTATATATATAGGCGAGAGGGAAATACTTGTAAGCAAATAATGTCTCACGATGTGATGATTGAGGCTAGCGTGGAAACGATATTAGTAAGCTGCGAAGAAAGACGGGTATAGCGGTTCATCCTCACTTATTGAGGCATACCTTCGCTATCCTATGGCTAAAGAATGGTGGGGATAGTCTAATGCTACAGAGGTTACTTGGACATACTACATTGATGATGACTAATAGGTATTGTCAGGCTATGGGGTGTGAGGATGCAGTAGAAAGTCACAAATGGTTTGGGCCAGTGGATAATATTAGATACAAATAGTATTTAAGTTATTGAATTTCTGTACCAAATACAAGCATTGGTCGCTTTAGAAACCGATATGTCCAAATCAGGAATTGCTGTAGCTCACTTAGTTTATCATGTGCGTTCGCTATATTTGCTCTTTCAAAGGCACCAAGTTCAATAAGAAGTTGTAGTTGGTTTAGGTTTCGACCAACGCATTGCGACTTTTTCAAGCTCCTCTAAAAGACGGGGTTCGTTATTAGTAGTACGAATTTTATCTATATAGGGCTTGAGTTCTTGATAGTAGCGTTTAATTTTGAAAGAATATTGCCGCTCAGCTACCTCTTCGTGAACAATCCCCATATTAATTGCCACACAATAGGATTCCAATTCATTAAGGTAACTCTTCAGCAAACCGCGAATCTTAGATTCACAGGGAGAAAGTAACTGCGTTACTTCTGATTCAGTTAGAGGTTCTGATCTATCAACCATATTTAGGAAACTACTGTTTAATTCATCCTCAATAGTATTTAAAAGTACATGGTTAGGGATGATTCGGAATGCTGTACTCATTTTATTCCATTTCCTTTGGTCTACAAGCTGATATAGAACAGCACCAAACATAGCTGCTGTCGCTAATGCTCCAATAGCTATAATTATATTGACAACCAATGTCCAATCCGCAATTGTCATGCTTTTAATACCTCCTGTAGCAGTTCCACCCGCAATTATGACCCCAATATTTATACCACTTTCCTTTGCTTAACGCCAGCTATCTATAATAGGCCTCCCTGTTCACCAAATGTGAGGCGATAGGGTGTTTGGATGCGGTGGAAAGTCATAAAGGATATGGACCGGTGGATAATATCAAGGCGTAGATTCTTTGTTGGGTTACATACTTCGTACAGAATTTAACTGCGCATTATTCAACTTTTGAAACTGTTATTCCCCAAACTATTAATCCTGGATCTGATGAATTAGTGGTACTTTGAGATGTATCAGTTATTTTAATCTGTTTCAAAGCTTTTGCTTGATTACTTGGGCTGACAGAGATTGTCAGCATATCAATAGCTATTAATCTTGATTCGGTTTTTCCTTGCCAAGCTACTTGACTGTTTGGATCGGTAACCGTTCTGACAGTGGGACCATAGAGTTCATCTAAAGTATATTCACGTATATTTTTCCCCACTATTAAATTGGTTTCTTCGATTTGATTTGTGTCAAAAATAAGAGTTATTTTACCGGCTTGTTTACCCATAAACTGTGGATAAGTAGCAGTTGAATTAATAAGGAAGAAAAGGTTTGTTACTTTTGGGATATCAGTTCCTATTATAGCTTCTTGAGAAAATGACGAAGCACCATATTGTGATAAAAATACCTCATTTCCTGATATTTTAAAAGGTGTATAGCAAAGTACTTGGTCACCAACTGGTAGATTACTAACACCAGAGCTAGAATTCGCAATACTGGAAAGATGTATTTCTACATAACTGACGTTATTCATTTTTAGTGTAGTCGTAATTGCTGGCTTTACTATAACCGGAGTAGGTGGATTTATTGTCGTGGATGTAGATTGTTGCCCAGTTGGCGGATTTGACTCAAAAAAATTGAATAATAACTCCTGCTTGCTATGATAATGCCATGTTATTAATAAAGCCAAGTCTTTTGCATAAGGGTTCATCTTAAATTTAACACTACCACTCCAACTTTCATTGGGATAGAATTCTCTGGTATATCCAGGCAACGTAATAAATTCTCCTTTTCTTGGGTCAGGAGGTGGTATCCAAGGTTCTGTTATTTTATTTGTATTATCCCTCATTGCGAGCTCAGGTCCTGGATTCCTCAAGTTAGCTAAACCAAAGTTTCTTCTATCGCCGAGGTTGGTTATAGTTATATCTACTTCGTAGAAATCACCACTCCATTTATTATCACGTGGCTTGAATTGCCAGTTGTCGACAATAACTGGTGGTATTGCTGTAGGAGTAGGTTGCGCTGCTGGTGGTTTAGACATAGGAGTGGTAGGCTGTGCATTAGGGCTTGAAGGCTGTATAGCACACCCAAGTACAGTAAACAACGATACTATCACTATTAGGAAATACCTGGCCTTCACTGTACCTGACATCAGTTACTCCAAACTTTGTGAATTATATATCTTTACTTTTCTGAAAGCTATAGTAGGCCTCCATGTTCACCAAATGCAAGAATCTGGCCAGTTGATTACCGGTGCGCCCAATGTTATGAAAAGAGAAAGTTGTGGTGAAAATTCTTTTTATTGTCAGTGAGATTTTGAGGATGCTATAGAAAGTCATAAGCGGTTTGGGCCGGTGGATGGGTTGACAAGATATAGCTTCGTTATTAGTCATGATTTTGCGTGACATTGCTAATTTACTCCTACCCTTTTCACACCTTTAGAAAAACGATAGTATAAATCCAATAACAATTAGCACAATACCAACAACTGGTACAAAGATGGGAGTTTTAGCATTGGTTTTTTCCCTGATAAACATCATAAGATAAAGCCAAATCCCCCAGCCGATGAGACTAACTATAGGGATTGCATAATATGACCACATTTCACCTGAATGGAAAGCGAAAATAATCATTGCTGCTATAGCCAAGCCCAGAGCTACGATAGCCCCACCAACTCCTTTCATAAAAGCAGCAAGAAGCGTTTGCATCTTTAAGCCCAACTCCTCCCATTTCCTCCCCAATGCCCATTCATGATAATGAAAGAATTTCGGATTTAGTAAATACATAAAACCTATAACAACTGCGAAAATCACTGACAATGAATAACAGGTGAAAGCCGCCCAAATGAATCCATCCATGAAAACCTCCCATATGCTTAATCTAATGCAATCTTGCTCTGGCCTTCTCTCATTGTATCATTTTTTTGAATCTAATTTGTTGAATTGCATGCTATCTGCAATAGTTTTCCTTGTTCACCAAATGTCAGGCGGTAGGGGGTGAGGATGCGGTGGAGGCGCATAAGTTATATTCGCCGGTAGATAGAATCAAACTGTAAATCTATTTAGGTTTACAAGGATGCTTTTTGGTAGCGCCGTGACATTCTTTAATCTGCTCCGGGCTACACTCGCCTGGTTTGCCCTTTAACTTGTCAGGATGTTCGCATTGATTTTTGTTCTTCTTCATAATAAGTACTTCCTCCTAGCCGATATGTAATTTGATTACACAATGAATATCGAGATGAGCACTCCTAGATAAATTAACACTCCTACTACCATCCAAATTATGCCAATAACTTTAAGGTCTTGTGCTTTTTGTTTCTTTTTATCTTCTGGTGCTAAGAGATATCCTGCCACATAAAAAAGGGGTAATCCAAGACTTATCATTACTACTCCCATTACCCATATAATCAATCTTGTGGTATCCATGCTTATCTCCCCGTTGTCTGGTATATCTTTACGTTTGCTAAGGCAATTAACCTGCCTACCAATACTTATACCACTTTCTCAGTTATCCAACAAGCATATTCTGATAGGCTTCTATGTTCACTAAGTGTCAGGTAGTAGGGTGTGAGGATGCAGTGGAGAGTCATAAGAGGTATGGGCCGGTGGATAATATAAAAGGATAGCTTTTTATAGGGGCTCATTTTCGGGGAGCAAGTCACTATTAGTTCACACTTTACCACCTATGTAACTATGCCAAATATCATCAAGGAGATTTTGAGAAGTAGATGGAGGTATTGACGTTGCAGGACGTATAAGTAGTATGGGTTGTGAAAATTCTTCCACAATTCTGTTTGCTACGCTGCCGTACACCCAGCGACTAGCACCAGTGCGTCCTTGGGTAGCAATAACTAGCAGATCAACATTCTCTTCTTTGGATACTTGCATGATGATCTTTGCCACTTCCCCGGTTTGAGCTTTTACGACCCTAGATTTTGCCTTTAGTCCTTTTTTCTTCAGTGCAGCCATCGTCCTCTTTAGATAAGTTGTTGATAGTTTTTCCACCTCTCCCCACATATCGTCGCGGTATTTCTTCCAGGTTGGGTTGATAGGGTGAGAGCCGTACGATGGTACGATTGGTGGTTCGCAGACGTGGAGGAGTAAGATTTCCTTATTAGTCTTCTTAGCTAATTCCACAACGTAAGGAAAAGTAGATTCGGAGAAAGGGGAGCCATCAACGGGAACTAATATCCTGTTGAATTCTGCCGAGACTTCAGGGGATTTTGATTTTATTAAAAGGAAGGGAATTGCGGTGCCATAGAGGACTTTCTGGGTTATGCTTCCAAACATCCACTTTTTAGCCCCTGAATAACCGTGTGTGGCCATGACAATCAAGTCCATTTTGTTATTGTTAGCGTATTTAACTATTTCTTCTGCCACGTCACCATAGCTTGTAGTCGTGGTAGTTTTTATTCCTTCTTTATTGAGTTCTTTAGCATTAGCTTCCAGATAGGATGCGAAAAGGCGGTCACGTCTATCAACGAAAATGGTCAAACTAACGGCAAAAAGTGTCACCTGGCTTTTTCTAAGCTTTGCTATACTTTTAGCGTATGGGAGAGCCTTTTCGGCTAGCTCAGAGCCATTCAAAGGAACTAGTATTTTTTTATATGCCATGGCTACTCCTTTCTGGTATAAAATTAATTATATTCTAATATACCTGTGGTGACAATGCTCATTCACCTAGCAGTAGATTTTTTAACCGCAAAACTGTGGGCAGGAATATCTCATGGTTTATAGCGTAGAAACAATATTCAGTAAGTTGAGGAGGAAGACAGGTATAGCGGTACATCTACACTTGTTGAGGCATACATTCGCTACATTATGGCTAAAGAATGGTGGGGATAGCTTGATGTTACAGAGACTACTAGGACATACGACATTGATGGTGACAAACAGGTATTGTCAGGCAATAGGGTGTGAGGATGCGGTAGAGGCGCATAAGCAATATAGCCCTGTGGATAAACTGACTAAATAATGAATGGCATTTAAAAAAGCTTAAATACCTTCCGGAGCAGCCAGATTATTATAAGGATAACTGCAATAACAAGTGCGATATGGATCAGCGTACCCAAAGCGGGTAAAACAAATAAACCCAGCAACCACAGAACCAGGATAATAATGCCAATGATTAATAAGATATTCATAATGCCTCCTTGTAACTTTAGGAAAATCCTATCATGCTATGTAGCACAAGTGCAATAAAGAACAATTTATTAAAATTTGATATGACCATAATAGCCGAGTATCCCCACCATAATCATTATTATTCCTATAATACAGACTAGAGGAGCTAGCAAGGATGCAATACCCCAATACAGCCAAATGCGCTGTGTTCGGCGAAACCGCTCTATGCTCTCCCATTTTTTTGACTGCCAAGCCCATTCGTTGCCTTTTATTCCTAGAAGAATCGCCACGGCAAGTCCCACTATTGGGATCGGTATCAATGATAGCAATGCCAACCATACTCTATTACCTATACCCCAAATCCATGTCAGCAAGAAAGCTCCCCAATTCCAGCCTTGAAGTTCAGGGGGAACCGTGGCTGAGGAGCCTTGCCCTGATGTATTTAGCATAGCGGTATCGGTTCTCACGCTGGTCGAAAATTGCTGCATAACGCAATTATTATATCTAGATCGTCATAAAAGGAATAAACCCCGATTTGCGACAAGTCCAGACTATCGTTACGTGGCATATGACAACCACTCAATCACATGCTATAACTACTGATGACATTGGATGTCCCGAATAAAGAGAGAGCGAAATACCATATAGTTCCAGGGCACTGAGGAAGGGAAGCCCTATTCTAAATAAAAGTAGTAGCTATTTTGCTTTTTCCTCTATTTTTGCTGCTGGCGCATTTTTCTTAACAGACTCTATGCCAGCTTTGGCGCTCTCTTTCGTCTTGTAACCTTCACCGGAACTCGCAATTGCCTGTCCATTTGAAGCAACAAGCCTCCAGCGGTATTCCTCTTTCTTGTCTTTATACAGTTCGAATTTTGCTGCCATTTGTCATACCTTCTGCTGCAATAGTTGATACCATTATAGAGCGTAGTAGTGAATAATGGAATACCCTATAAGGAAGAGGTTAACTCTCCGCTTTGGATAGGGAAGTAAAGGTAAGTAAAAAGAGAACTCAGCAAGTCAGCGTACGTAAAAAATTGGGCGTGGAGCCGTCGCAGCGGCTCCACGCCCAATACTATACCAGGTAAGAAGACCTGGAAGTAGCTGTTAGTATTAATCTCCAGGTTTGCCGATAGCCCAAAGAGCCTTTATTGCTCCAATAATTGCGGCTGGCGCCATTAAGGTAGCCACGTAGCTAAGCATACTACCAAGAATTTTGCCGATATCTAATACAGTAAGGGGAGCGAATACATTGCCAACGACAACTAAAGCTATTGTCGCTACTAGGAAAAGCATTATCTCTTTGGCAGTTATATTGAGCAAGCCGATGATGATACCCAAGATGACTAATATTATGATGATAATTCCGTTCTGAGGAAGCACGATGCCTGCTATGACGGCTATAATCAGGCCGACAATAAATGCCCAGAAACCAATCATAGCCCAAATGTTACCCTTTGTTGCTGCCATTATTACTATCCTCCCTTCATTTGTTTACTGAGCCGATGACCAGTATATCACATCAAACTGTCCTGTCAATAGCGTGCTAATTTCAACAAATTCTTAGTTGGCCTGACCCCATTGTACCACCTTCAGACTCTAATTTGTTGAAGTACAGGCTATTTACCATAGGCTTCCCTTGTTCACCAATTGTCAGGCGGTAGGGCGTGAGGATGCGGTGGAAAGCCATAGAAAATATAGTCCAATTGATAATATGGGTAAATCATAGCTTGTTACCCAGCAATACTATGGGTTTAATTGTTTATATAATGCGGGAATTCGGGCATTAAAATATCAGGACGCCCAATTAAAAATTGTTGTTCAGTTCCTCTTTAATTTAAAGGACGAACATTCTTAGCCCGTATTTTTAGCTTTTACCTATTCGGAACATTTTTGTCCCACATTTCGAGCAAACACCTTTTGTCGCTGGTTTACCATTCTTCATTTTGACAGCCTTTGCATTGCTCATTTCTCTCTTCTTACGGCATTTCATACAGTATCCTTGCATTAAGAAACCTCCTTTTTATATTTGCAGGTAGGATAGTTCATTCTAATAAGAAATGTCAATAAGTAGATAATAATTGCGCAATGGTTGAAGAATGGTGGAGATAGCCTAATGTTACAAAGGCTATTGGGACATACTACGCTTATGATGACTAATGGATATTGTCAGGCGGTAGGGTGTGATGATGTGGTGGAGGCACATAAGTTATACTCGCCAGTGGATAGAATCAAAATCTAGATTTCTTGGACACGCATTGCACTGCTACATATAAGACTGTTTGTGTATCTTTTTGAACCTTTCTCCGTACTGATTTAGGTGTCATTTCTTATCTCTTTTCTGTTGCGATAGTATGGGGCTAATGAGCATACTCATAGATATAATTCGCCATATCGACTAGATTGGTAAACCATTGTGCATATCCTGTGTGGGGAATTAGCCACCACCCATCATCATATTCGACTTCGGGGTGTAGCAAGATAAATATGCCACTTTCGTACAGCCTCTGCTGTCGGGCATCTTTTCCCATGATAACCTTTGCGTATTTTTTCATTCTCCTACGCCCTCTTCTTTTTTGTTTTGCTTATATGTGCCGTTCATTTCTACTGGTTATTATCTCCTAACGTGGCATTCAATCACAAGTCCAGTGATATAGATAAACTTAATTATTTATTCTGTTCAAGCAGTCTATCTGCGCCCTACTATTGATCGTAAGATAAGAGCTAGCACCAACCCCACAATGAATCCTCCAATATGCGCCATATAAGCTACCCCATCATCCTCTGCCATACCAAGAATTGAACCGACGCCGCTGAAAAACTGCAGGACGATCCAGAAGCCAATAACGACCAGCGCTGGCAAAGGGATTACACGTATGCCCATTAGTAATACTTTGACCTGCGCTTTCGGGAACAAAAGAATGTAAGCACCCAGCACACCCGCAATAGCCCCTGAAGCCCCAAGATTCGGCACATCTGAATCCATATTGAACGCCATCTGAGCAAACGTTGCTGCCAAACCACAAACTAAGTAGAAGATTAAGAATTTAAAATGTCCGAAGCGGTCTTCCACATTGTCACCGAAGATCCATAAATAAAGCATATTGCCTAAGAGGTGAAGCCACCCGCCATGCATGAACATGGAAGTGAACAGTGTCAGGGAATCACCTGTAGGATTGGCGAGGAAACGTTGAGGGACAAATGACCAACTCATAATAAACGGGTCACCGCTGATTAACTCTACAAGGAAAAAGACGACATTCAGTACGATTAGGATATATGTAATAACAGGAATAATTCTGCGAGTACTATTATCATCGCCCAAGGGTAACATTGGGACTTCCTTTCTTCATCTGGTCTATTATCAACGCATAGAGCCGCTCAAATTAGCCTGCCTCCCACCAATTGTACCACCTTCAGACTCTAATTTGTTTAACGACAGCATTCTGCAATAGGCTTCATAGTTCACCAAATACAAAATTTCGGTTCTTTAACCAGTTTCTCTAGTAAACCCCGCTTCAACACGCAATTACATTGATAAAGCCAGTAGCCTAGAGTAAAATTTGGTAATAGCTGTCTATACACTCGTAGAACAGGAAATTAATATGACTGACAGAAGGGTATTGATTATATTACACTTGTTATTTTTATAGCTTCAATATCGATTGTAATCGGTTGACAAACAACTCAGCAAGTAACTGGCACGTCTCTGGATGTTTGCATTGATTCTTATTTTTCTTCATATTACGTGATACTTTTAGCCACTAATTAATTTAATTCGAAGAACTAACTCTCTTTTACTATATTCAGATGACCAGAACAATATCTTATTTCATTAGCGGATAAGTCTGCTAAGAAGTTGTTCAAAGAATTGCCAGATTTCAGAAGTGTGCGTGAGAACGAAGATCAGAAGAATTATCCCGATAATAGCTACTATAATTTTTAGTATACATCCCATCAATTTTATACCTCTTTGTTACTCCTACCTGATTCATATTATGTATCTGTGGCTTTTATTATGCAAATCATCGGTTACTATTACCGTATAAGAAACGATCGATTTTTATATCCATGAGTATGGTACCATATGTTTTGATAGGGCCAGTTGCGTCATTGTTAATTTGATTTGGTAAATAAATACAGTATAAAAAAGCAAGATGTCCCTATAACATAAATATGATAACCTTGGAGAAGAGACCCGTATCAACATTGACCAACAAATGTAAAGGGAAGAGATGTTTAAGAATCCCATTGTCAAAAATGTTCTGACGGCTCTGGCAGTAGCAGTTTTTGGTTTTGTACTGTTAAATATAACGTTTCTTTTTAACTATTTAGTGTTTCTCGTTATCGATCTTGTTGTACCGCCTGATTTTATTCCTGCCAACCTCTGGTTTACAATGGTTCGACACGGTTTGTTTCTTGTTATTATCGGCCTGATCTCCTGGTTTGTATTTCGGTCAAATCTCGGCGTGCTTTATAAAGCCATTTTCATGACTGTACCGGTAGCTGTATTCCTTGTCAGCATCGGAATATTTTTACATGACTGGCCCCATATCCCTTATATAATCGGTGGCTTATCTACGCTGGCGGTATTGTTTTATTTCTATCGCACCAAACGGCACTGGCTTTATTACTACAGTGTGATTTTAATTGCCCTCACCTTGATGATATTTACACTTCTTGGTGGAGAAATATAGCTGCTACATTTTCCTGTGTTTTGTGGGTTATAAATAACTGTGGCTTTCCCCGTTACTTTATTGCTCATTTTTTCATCGGGATGTTTTTTGTCCTGAAAATCTTTCTTCTAAATATAAAAAGCATAAAGATGATAAACAATATCAGAATAGTGACCACAATAAACGGAGCGACAAGCGAGAGCAGTGAAGTACCGAAAGCAGCAGCGTGTTCCCCGGTGGTTACTATGGAATTCCCTATTCCGGCTGTCAGGTTTGTCGAGGCAAGTCGTGTCAAAACACTACCTCCTTGGACTGTGGCAGCTATGCCTCCGCCAACAATAAAGCCGGTCAGCCATTTAAGCATATCATTATCGATGGGAAGAACGGATGTCAGAAGTAAAGTACCGGCACCGACAGCAAGTGGTGTGGTGATGCTATCGAGCACGTTGTCTACAAAGGGAATATAATATGCAAGTATCTCAAAAATGGTAGCTGTTCCGAAGCACAGCATAGCAGGCCAACTCGCCAGCCACTGAAATCCTTCCTGGACGGGGAAAATACCAAAGTGTGCAGCAATGCTTGCCACAAGCATCGGCACAAACACCCTGAATCCACAACTTGCGGCCAATCCGACCCCAAGAGCAATGGCAGTGAGTATTTCATTATCCATCGAACATAAATAATTAGTAATTTAGTCTTCGAGAATAAATGTTATCTTCATTTGGACCCGATACTCAGTGATTTTCCCTTTTGCGTCAAGTAGAACTTCCTGGTTCCAGATCCATGCGGATTTAACGTTCCGGAGAGTTTTACGGGCACGGGCAAGTCCTTTTTTCATGGCATCATCGAAACTCACAGTAGAAGATGATTTGACTTCAGTTGTTCTTGAAATTGACATTGACAACCTCCTTTACACAGTTTAGGATTAACTAGACTACTTATACAGAATTTGTGCTCTTAAATAACAAACTAACACTAATGACATAATTATATCACATGGTATGAGATAAATTATGTCTATCTGGTGATTATTTTAAGCATTTGACCATTTATGTACTATGATAAATATCAGTCCGTAATTCACTCCATGTGTTGAGGCTGAATGCTAACTCTGATCTCGATTGTAGATCATCAGCATATAAAATAAATGTGGAGGTGAAACTAATGTTTAATCAAGGGAGTCCAATTGATCTCGTAAAAATGTTTCAGGGGGTTACAGGTCAACTGCAGAAAAACAAGGAGAGTTTAAATCAGGCCGATGAGTACAACCATGACCATGGCGACAATATGGTCGAAACTTTCGAAGTCATCACACAGGCAATGCGGGAAAAGCAGGGAGCAGATCCTGCAGACCAGCTAGCTTATGCCAGCGAAATCTTACGACAGCGTAAGAGTGGCTCCTCTCAGTTATATGCCAATGGGCTCGCCCAGGCTTCACAAGATTTCAAAGGCCAGCAGATCACTTCAAATAATGCCATGAGTTTCATCCAGACATTAATGGGTGGAGGGCAGCCTGCACAGGCACAATCCCAGCAAGGCGACGGTATCGGGAACCTGCTGGGTAGTTTACTTGGTGGCGGGCAGCAACAGAATCAGCTCCCACAATCCTCTGGGTTGGATATGGGCGACCTGCTCACTGCCGGTATGAACTTTATGAGCACCAAGGCACGGGGCGGGAGCAATCTCGAAGCGATTGTAAATGCCGTGGTCTCCAGCAGTGCCATGGGCAATTCCGGATACCGTTCACAATCTGGTTCACTGGTTGCCGGCACCCTGATGAAGGTAATTCAAGGTATGGCAGGCGGAAAATAGAACTGCACTTACGTGTAAAGCTCAATCAGCGGTTTTTGATCAAATAGATTGATTAGCTCAGATTATATACTTTGATTATGTTCGATAAATAGTTTGCGATTGTATACTGAAGCAAGGTTAGTTTCTTATTTGCTATAGGCTCATGTAGAATATACAGTAGTTCTACATCTATGAATCCCAGAGAGCAGACCAGTGATAAGTAAATTAAGTATTATCTTGCTAACCTGTATTATCCTGATACCACCGTCGCAATGTACTGAAAATCAGCCGACCAATGAATTCCCAGCAACACAGCAGGCAACAAAGCACGTTGAGCACGGAGACGTGTACTTCGACGAGGGATCATATGATGAGGCGATTAATGAATATACTGCCGCGATAGAACTAGATCCTGAGATGTCGATGGCATATTGGGGTAGGGGCAGAGCCTATCACTTCGGCAAAGGTATATATTGGAGAGCAGTGGATGATTATTCTAAATCTATTGAATTAGACGCAAAATATACTAAGGCACATTATTATCGTGGACTGGCTAACGTAGCTATTGAAGAATATGATAGAGCTATCTCTGATTTCAGCAGGACAGTTGAACTTGAGCCCGGTCTGAGTATGGCATATAACCTTCGTGCCTGGTGTTATGTCCATAAGGCACTATGGGATCAATCATCACAACTTCTCCTCTACCAGTTGTTTGAAAGCGATCTAGGTCTGGCTGAAGCCTACAAGGGGCGAGGTTGGACTTATGTGCGGCAAACGCAGTGGGAGTTCTTAGCTATTCCTGATGTAGTCAAAGCTACAGAGCCCTGGGTAATTAAAGACGAAAGTGATGTTAGTAGCCCAAGCAGTGCCGCAGGAATTGCTGAAATAAGCAAAAATAGATCTACCAGTAAGCCGTATGTTAATGTAACGCCAGTTTCTGGACCTGTTGGCACAAAACTATTTATCTATGGATGGGGATTCCGTGGCAATGAAGATGGCATGACCGTAACCTGGGATGGTGAAATAATCAAGTGTAATATAAGAGCCGAGATCGATGGCAGCTTGATAATCGATGGCAGCAAGGTACCATATAATAGTCCGGTATATACTGGAGATACCAGAGAAACTGTTTATGTTCCACCCACCACCAGAGGGCGCCACATACTTGGCGTTTATGGAAGCAGCTTTACAGCGATAGGAATTGTCAATGACACCATCTTTGAAGTCATCCCTGCAATAAAACTATTACCTGAAGCTCATATCAAAGGTACACAAGTTACCATTACTGGAACCGGTTTTGCGGCCAATGAAGCTATAGTTGTAAGCATGAACAGAGCCGCAACAAATATTGTGGCAACTGCAGATAGCACTGGTAGCTTCATCGCTACCTTGATAATTCCAGCAAGTAAAGTTAAGGAATATTACATAGCTGTATCAGGTAACAAGGGTAACTCCGCTCAGGCCAGTTTAACTATTGTCCCGGAGAGACCAATACCAGCCGAGCAGGTATCTAATTTAGCTGAGGTTTACTGTAACAGGGGGTATGCTCATTTTAGAAAAACGCAATGGGCAATAGTTATTGCCGATTTAGATAAGAACTATATGAGAGACCCAGCGCTCAATAGAAGTTCGTGGAACAAAGAGTGGGCTCTGGGTAAACAAAAGCAGTGGGATATGGTTATTGCGGATTATGGAAAAGTAATCACTGCCATTAATAGAGCTGCCGTACCCCAGGATAAATCCAGTGCAGGGTTATTTAAAGAGGAACTGGCGCTGGCACTGGCAGATTACAGGGAAGCTGCTGAACTGTCTACAGACCCTGCATTTGTACAGAGGATGAGAGAAATAATGAAGTCAATCGAAGAATGGAGTAAAGGTATAGACAAATAGCCTAGTCCATTTGTCTGGTGATTTTCACCCAAAATGCTGACCTTTTACGGTGAACTTTACGTCGGCCAATCTCGTTCTACATAGTAGATGACCAGACTTCAAAATCGAATAACAATTGAATCAGCGAATAATTACAGTAGAAGCGGTTATCGTGAAAGGGAAGGCATATTAATAGAGGAGATGTATCATGGGCATGCTACTTTCAGACCAGTCAGAATACATTAGAGAATACGGCAATGGTACCTATTCCACCTGGAATTGGGTAGCGAGTAAATCAAAAAAGGTATGGGATCTAGGGATTACTTTTTCTCCCATTTTGTGGATTTTTTCTTTTTAATGCTGACCATTTTAGCTAATTTTCTTGGGATGGTATAAGACGAAAAAGAGGAGGGTACGTATGAAGTACGCAGCAGTTTTTCTCAGTATATTGCTTATGGTATCAGTTGGCTGTACTGCAATTCCCGACGAATTGAAAAGTATTGGTACACCAATCGTTCAGACTTTTGAAGTGACACCTTCAGTCATCAATGCTGGTGACACCAGTTCCCTGCGGTGGAATACTATCAACGCTCAATCGGTGCATATTGATAACGGGATCGGTGATGTAGCTACGAACGGAACCTTGACGGTGCAACCAAATACTACCATGTTCTACACACTCACGGCGAAAAATGCTATTGGAATAACTACTGCAAGGACTCAAATTATTGTACGAACTGGGCAAACCTCACAACCGGCGACCTTACCATCGTCCGCGCCCAGGGTAATCATGTTTGTTGCTGACCGTACGAGCATTTTACCCGGCGAATATGCAGTATTACGGTGGAGCGCCCTCGAGACTACCCAGGTCATGCTGACTCCTATTGGTGTTGTCGATATTAGTGGCGAAATTCGTGTTTATCCAACAGAAACAACGACGTACCTCTTAACCGCGACTAATCCCGCGGGTGACTCAACAGCCGGCCTGACTATTACAGTTCTCTATCCTCCCTCCCATGAATCTATGAAAGAAACAAAATTGGTAGTAAATGCTCTTCTCGACGAGTCAGGTTCGCTTATAAAAGGAACTCAATATCTGGATTATATAAGACAGGATAGTGCTTGTGTTGGGGACACGTCATTGAATCAAGCCAGCAGAGCATTCCTGAGCTTTGATATCTCTTCATTTCCAGCGAGTGCAGTAATTAAAGAAGCGATCCTCGATTTGAGTCAATACGTGAAGACAGGTGATCCTACCTATGCACGATCCTCATGGGGTAATATGGGAGCACTGGAAGTATATCACTTGCAATACGGTAACTATGATGGCCTTGGTCTAACCGCTTACAACCAGGTTGCAAAGCTCACCCAAAATGGCGCATTCAACAATTATCCACTGCCCTTGTGGGCCTGGGATGTGAAAAATGCAAGCGATGGGAGCCCGGTAATTCAGAACATCGTCCATGCTGGTGCAAAGCGATGCCAGTTTCGCATCCAGTTCTTTACGTCGACCAACTGGGATAGTATTAGCGATATGTTCTGTTTTGATAATGCAACGTTAACGATAAAATATACATTACCAGAGTAATCTGCTCTCCTATAATTGTACTCTCTTAGCAGAAGGCCTGTCTTAATGGGGAGCAGTATATAGGGACCAGTTTTTGGGGGCAGGTCAAAAGCCAGAAGATATTGAAATTATTTTTTGAATGGTATACGTTCCTAATTGGTCTCCCTCTATGAATCCCTCCATTGCAGCCTCAGCTAAATATCCTTTATCTAGCCAATCGAAAAGCCATTGCCTCGTATAAGCCGGGTCTTCTTGAACCATACCGAAGCCTGACTTAACCAGCCATCTCTTATTAAATTCTTCCTGAGAACCTATGGGAGGAGCTACTATTACGGGTATGCCCAACGCGCTATAAAAAGAAAGTTCTGAAGGCTTGGTCCATAGAATATCAGTCTTTCTGAGCTTCTGGTTAAATTCCCTGAAATAATCTTCTATATTTTCCTGGTATAAAATATCGACGCCGTCGTTAATACCTTTAAAAGCTGGTGTATTGGATAATTTCTTTTCAAAATAATCTTTAACTTTTTTCTTTATTCCAGCAGATAAAATGATCTTTACTTCTCCGGATTTGATTTTATCGATTAAACTTTCCACTACTTTCATCGCTATTTCTTTTTGGGCCCCGGCACCACCTATGGCAAATAATATTGTCAGAGGATGGTCTGCTTTTTCCACAAGAAAACCCAATTTATTTTCAGCCAGCATTTTATAATTCTCGAGGTATTTTTTTTGTGGGTCCAGATTAAACAAACGGTTTCTAACGTCGTCTTTTAAAATTTCCATCTGTTCCGAGCCAATAATTTCTTGAGGTAAAGGATAACCTGTTAAAAAAATGTTTTCTTCTCTTACGCCGTATAACAGTAACCTTTCAGCAGTTCTTCCGTTTGGAGCAAAATATTTAATTCTGCTTTCTTCAGGCTTTAAAGGCGCCCATGTTCTGGAAATATCGGCGTCGCAAATAACGCAATAAATTTCTCCAGGATAACCGAAACTCTCCGCCATGAAGGCGGGCGTTAAAAATGTTGTTATTAAAGGAACATTTCCCTGTTTATTTTTTTCTATTAAATCTCTTCCCCACCCATTTTTTATTAAGGAGAAGATTCTTTTTAAAGGGAAATTAGGATTTGATAAATCTCTTTTTGGATAATAACTTAAAATTCTCTGGAAAAAATCAACCGACAAAAAAATAAAATTTCCTGCTATGGGAATTCTTTTTAAATCGGAAATAAACTCATAAAAGCCTCTCATGCCTTCCCATATAGCTTTATCCCGTAAAGGAATATCGCTATAATCGTTTGCATTAATAATTTTCCCGTCGATGGCAAGATTTTTCAAAGCATAGGCCGTCCTTTGATGGCCGTAACCCATATTAACGGAAATTATTAAAGCTTTTGGCGTATTATCCATATTATATGTATTTTAGCATTAATATTGTAACAATTTTGATCTCTCTCTTCCCCGAAGACGCAACACACAATTGTTAAGATTATATAAAAAATTGCCAAAAAATGCCCTGCCCCAATAAGTGTACCACCTTCAGACTCCAATTTGTCGAAGTACAGGCTATCTACCATAGGCTTTCTCGTTCACCAAATGCGAGAATCAGGGCATTGGGGGACTGGTATGCCCAATGTTATGAAAATGGAAAGGCATCCTAAGCGTGTTGCCCGATAGCTATTAAATGCCTAATGTGGGGGATGATACTTAATTACAAAACTAGGCTAAATATTACTGTTATTGGGGGGAGGGTCATATCTACTTCAAACAATTGATTAAATAGTGGTGATTTTAGTTTTTCTCAAGCTGATTGACAACTATGAATACTGCCGCTATATTAAGAACTGGGCCGTGTAACTATTCCTGGAGAGATTATGCGCTTCTTGAATTTGGATTTGGATTTCTTCTTGAATGACAACGCTTACTGCAGCGGATATGACAGCGGGAGGCTAGGTTCAGAGTATAAGCCGTGGAGTGTATTTAAGGTACGGCACTTCCTTGAGGAGAGATGCTGTCTCTCACATGATACCCCAGTACCCGGGCGCACGATAGAAACTCATGATAGAGTAATCGACTTCTGGCGTACACTCATTGAATCTGGTGGTCTCATGGTACCATTTGACGTGATACATATAGATGCTCACCCCGACCTGACGGTAAGGGGCGGGCTGCATCAGACGTCAGGGTTGCTGCACATTGACTCGGAACGTGGGCTTGCGTTGCTCGAGAGAGAAAAACTTCATTCAGGTAACTACTTGACTTTCGCTATAGCATTCGGATGGGTCGCCTCTCTTCTATGGATTCCTCTTCGCAAGACCTTGAGAGATCTGCCCAAATGGTACGGTGATGCGAGGTACGGGCTAATGCAGCTCAAGAGGAGAAAAGGTGGAGACTCTCCTATAGGAGACTCATCCTTGGTAGAATGGGACTCGGGTGTTCCTTTTAAGATATTACCCTTGCATAAGTTCAGAACAAGTGAAGCATTTGACTACATGGCGTTGAGCAGATCGCCTAACTTTACTCCGCCTGAAAGTGACGTATTAATCCCAGTCGTTGAGTGGTACATGAGAAAAATATAAATCCAGTTGACCTGCCCGCTAACCCATTGCACCACCTTTAGCCTCTAATCTGTTGAAGTACAGGCTATCTGCCATAGGCTTCCTTGTTCACCAAATGCAAAATCTGAGGCATAGAGAAAATAGGATTCTCTGTGTATGTAAGAATAAGCAAGCAAATCTCACGCAAAAAGAAATCCCACCAATATCTGGTGGGATTTCTTTTACCTCTGGTTTTACTAGTACGGCTTACATCTCGATGGTTATTTGCCGTACAATTTAGTAAGTCCGGCTACATCTGGTCCCTCAAGGCTTCTTTTATAAGTTTCTCCGTAATCTGAGCAACCACAAAACTAGGAGAATAATGCCGATTATTAATAGGATATTCATAGAAATCCCTCCTCAGTCTATGTAAACTATTTTATGGTATCCAGCGTTGTCGTACCATAACAGGGACAGATTTCCCAGTAATTGAGGGAACCAGGTGCAAATTATACGAGATATAGTTCCCTGTAGTATTAGTAATTTCGTAACCAAATCTGGTTACTGATTTTGTATAGTTGATTTTCGTTTCCCATGAAAAAGGCTTCCGTTGTACTTCTGTTCCGTTGACTTCTAGTGTTGCTTCAGCGGTCAAGTATTCAAACCAGAAATCGATTGGCTTTTGAGCGATAACTTCGGTCTTTTCTCTGGAGCCTGCTGGTATCCCTATTGAGAAGATGCTGTTTTGCTCAGTTACTACTATATTGCGTTCAACATATTCTTCCTTTACCTCATTTGATGGCGGTGATGATACTACGGGCGGAGTTGACTGTGGTTGATTAACTGGCTGCTTTTCCTGCGGAGGGAACGCATATATTGGTATCTCACCAGGTAAATCACTGGGGGGTTGGGGAGATTGCTGGCACGATAGAAATACAGCAGTAAATAGTAACAGAACTAATAATAGATGATGTCTTGTCATTTCCCTGCGTACGTATATATATACATTATCTCATATTTCACATAATTTACAGAGCGCGAATTGACTAATTATCAATGTTATAGGAAAGCCTCTGGTCTGGGATTTAATTACCTCCGCATTTTTTCCCAGCTATTACCCTTGTTGTTTCACTCAGTGACTAAGTTTGGGAGTTATGCATGTCAGGGCAAGCCCATGGCTTGTGAGATTAGCTCAAGAAGTGATATAACTATTCGAGATTGGTTAATAAGCTTGTTATAATAGGTATTATGAGATTGCTACATATATCAATTATTTTAGCATTTGTTGTTATTACATTATCCTGTATATCTCCTTCAGTGGTACAAGCTGGCTGAGTCGATAGCGATTGCAGTGGTGTCAGTATGACACCCCAGACAGGAAATGTCGGCACTCAGGTGACTTTAGCGATTATCTATGGTTATCCGCAACCTCAGGGCAATTATAAAGTTTTATGGAGTCAGACACAGCTCTTTAGCGGCGAGGAGACAAAAGTATTAAAAGAGGATGTGATTACTAATGGAGCTACCTCCATAAATGCCCAGATTACTATTCCCGAGTCCAGATATGGCGTTCATTTTATTCGATTTAAACCCGATAACGGCAGCAACTATATTAATTTTCAGTTCAGTGTACTTCCCAGGCTGCAGGTTAAGCCTTTATCAGTATTGAGTGGCTCTGTCGTTTCTGTATCTGGAAACGGATTTCCTGCTAACGATATTACCACATTCAAATTAAATAATCAGTTTCTTGTGATACACATTCCCACAACCGCAACTGGCAGTTTTGCTGGTCAGCTGGTTATCCCCGCCTTGTCAACTGGAAAATATGAACTGACGGCGATAACTCAACTGGTTGCCTTGAGTTCTTCAGTTACACTGGAAATTTTACCTGTACCGAGTAAAAGTGAGGATAAACCTCAAGTAATCCCGGATACTATAAATAAAGTATTAACTGACGGCAACGCTGGTAAAAATACTCCCGGTGAGCCCGAGCGAAAAACAATATCAGCCCCAATACCAAAATCAACAATCCCTGCAGGTAACTGGATCGGGATTATTGGCTCCCAACCAGTAACTATTCAATGGGCTCAGGTTAATGGCGAGACTGGTGTCACTTATACTATAGAAATTAATGAAAATAACGATTTTTCGCCTGGTCGATTAATACGGGACTCAGGATTAACTGATACTTCTTATACGGTCGTTCTCGAACCGGGTATATATTACTGGAGAGTCAAAGCTATTGACCACAAAGGAAATGAGAGTTACTGGTCATACACACCTTATGCTATTAAAGTCGGTGAATTATCCGTCCTGAAAGACGAATTTATCAAAATAATAAACAACAATGGCGAGATTGCTATGATTATAATTTGCAGCCTGGGGGCTTTTATTGTTCTGATTACTGTACTATCATCAATCCACTCATTAACAAAGCCGACTAAGAAATAACAACACTCACACAAAACACTTCGATTTATCTCTGTAGAACTCGAAGGGTTTCTTAATTAAAGGTGCAAAAAATACCCGTAAGCTAATCAAAATTGCGTTGTGGTTTTTTCCTCACTGCCTTGGCAATTGCTCTGGGAACTGTACTAATAAAAATAATAAAAGCAATAATACACGCAACAATTATCGCAAACTTTTGTATATCCATGAAAGCAGTTTTTACTACCATTGGACCGACCCAGGTGCCGATATTACCAGCCTTATCCATTGCTCTTACTCGCCAATAGTATTCACCGGGTGCCAAAGATTCTGCTTCAGTCAGGGTATATTCCGACGTTGGTAACTTGGTAATATCATACATAACTGTGGTGAAGTCAGGTTTATTAGCTATCTGTAAATTATAGTAAACCCCGCTGGGATCGGTAACATCGGTCCAGTCAAAGGTTACCCTCGTATCGCCAAGGAAACCAATCCTTGCCCCATCTTTGGGAGCCGATATGCGAGGAGTATCCGGAGGTGTAGTTTCCATAGTAAATGAAGTTGTGGCAGTAACTTTTTGTGTATCTTCAACATTGATTTGTATTTTACCGTTTATACCTTCTAATGCGGTAAAACTAATTGAAAAACTCCCATACGCGTCACTGGTTAAATCTAAGGGTACTGCTTTGCCCCCGTAAGTAAGAGATATTTCCTTGGACTTGCTAAAACCGGTACCAGTGATTGTGATTTTTTCTGAGGCATTTCCAGCTGTTGGCCTTATAACTAGTTTTGCTTTAACAACCAATACTGCATCGGTGACGTCGACCAAACTCGTTGTCGAACCGTTGGCATCGAGGGTATGACTACCATTCACTGATTCAGGCATAGTAAAAGAGAAGGCCCACTGTCCACTTGCATCTGCGGTGATATCACCTTTTATTTGGACATTATCAAGCAAGACCTGAATAGCACTCTCGTTGGACGCAAAACCTGTTCCGTTTACCTTGATCTCATCGCTCACATTCACTGAATTTGGTTGGATAGTAATACCAGGTGATACGGAAAATATTACATCTGGGATACTACTCCCAGCAGTATTTGCCCCTGAGGCATCTATAATGTGATTGCCTTTCGTAGAGCTAGGTATAGTAAACGTCGTGTTCCAGGAGCCACTGGAATCGGCAACAAGGGCTGTTCGCACTTGTATTCCATCATAGGTAACCTGGATACTGGATTCTGCCGAATTAAAGCCAGTGCCCGAGACGGAAACCTGTGTTCCAACACCACCATTAGTCGGTTTAACAACTAAGTTCGGTTTTATGATAAAGGTTCTATTGGTAATAGCGTCAGCAGACGTGGTATAACCAGATGCATCTATTACGTGATTACCAGCTGTTAAGGGTGGTATTATAAAAGTAGTCTCCCACTTACCATTACTGCTTGCTGTAATTCCCGATTTGACAATTACAGAATCGAATGTAACTTTTACTTGCTCTTCCGAAGCGGCAAAACCGGTACCCTTGACTATAACGGAAGTGCTCACTACTCCTTCAGTAAGATCTATGCTGATAGAAGGGGTAACAACGAAGGAGACTGAAAAAACTGTTATGCCTGACGGACTTTCTACCGTCACTGCATGAGAACCTCCGCTTGCATCGGGAACTGTAAAATTGGCAGTACCTGCAGAACTTGCTACACCCGTTGTAATACTTGTTCCATCCCATTTAACAACATAGCTTTGATTGGGCGTAAGACCAGAAATCGTAACATCCATACCAACCGTGCCTTGTGTTGCGTTTATCCCAACCGCTGAATATACAGGAGTCACAAAAAGCAGGGCAAGTACTGCAACAATACATATGGCAATCGAAATAATTTTAAATCGCATATTGTGACCTCCTTTATCTGTTTTTACTCGTTGCTGATGAACAGTTTATTAGAAACAAATAGAGCAATAATCTGTTATTAGTTTCCTCCTTTGGAATGGGAAGAGCTTCCACTGTAAATGAATGCTTTTAACCTCGAATACCGGGGTTGATTTGATGGTGGAAACGAGAAATATATAGGGAGACACAGGAAAACAGAGTTCGTGGCAGCTATTTGTCTTGTATTATGGTGCAACGGTACCATTACTGTACTATCCGTATGCCCATATACTTTCAACCACAGCAACGGTAGGATAGTAAATCAATTGCCATCATCTCACTTTAACCCATTGGCATCAGATTGTCAATAACTTGTTCGATATCAACAGATAGAGTCAAGCTTATTTTCCTAGGAGAAGAGATTTTTAAAAGAATACGTGAATATGATTGACCCGCAAAGACTGGCACTCATAAGCCGCTGGTCGGGGTTTCAAATCCCTCCGCTGCTACTAACCTTCTAGTATCACATATCTAAAACCTTCCATAATAATGAAAAGACAGGCTACTTACACTACTTCAACAAGGTAAATCCTCAACTCTCAGTTCACCGATCGATGGCATTCGTTAACATTTAATTAACATTTAAATGATAACCTATTAGATAAGATGATTGAAGAATCCTTGGTGGGAAACTAATCTGTTAAGACGGAGTTAAAAATTACACATAAAGCGGTTCAAACACGAAGCTAAAAAATCATTTTTTTATTCGATGGTTATTTAATATGAAAATAATTCTTATATTATTATCAGCCTTAACTCTTATCTTTACCTTTACCGCTTGTTCCGGTGGAAAAGTTGCCTCAGCAAATGCTGTTTCGGCATCCCAATCTACAAGCGGATCTGGAAATAAAAGCGGCACAGCGGTTGGTGCCAAACAAAATTCAGGTAGTGCATATAGTACCATTGCCGTTGTCTATGATAGTAATGATGAGGATTCCAGCTGGAATAGCTCCGAGACGTCCCGTATTACATTGAAAGGCAATTCGATATCTTTAGATGGAGATGGCGCAGTAGTTGACGGCAGTAAAATAGCAATCACGTCTGCCGGCACGTACATCATTAGCGGTACCCTGGACGAAGGACAGGTAATAGTAAATACCAAGGACAAGGAAATAGTAAAGCTCATTCTAAACGGGGTGGATATTACCAGCTCTTCGACTGCTCCCATTTATATTATGAAAGCGAAAAAAATAGTTATAGTCCTGGCAGATGGTACTGATAATTACGTAACGGATGGAGATTCTTATACCCTTGATGACCCGGAATTGAATGAACCCAATGCCGCCATTTTCAGTAAGTGTGACCTTACTGTCAACGGCAACGGTTCACTGACAGTCAACGCGAACTATAATAACGCCATTACCAGTAAGGACGAACTTAGAATTACCGGCGGCACCATCACTGTAAACTCGGTTAACGATGGTATCAGGGGCAGGGACTTTATTGCTATAAAGGGCGGAACCATAACAGTGAATGCAGAGGGTGACGGGATGCAATCCAATAATGATGAGGATTCAGAAAGGGGATTTGTTTCCATTGAGGGCGGTACTATTAATATCACTGCCGGAAAGGACGGTATTCAGGCAGAAACCAGTGTTATTGTCAGTGGTGGGAATATAACAATATCCTCAGGCGGCGGCAGCGCCAGCAATACGTAATCTTTAGTCGAGTAGATGACATAAACATA
>CAVZKR010000008.1:0-283086 GCA_963775935.1 uncultured Chloroflexia bacterium
TCCGCACCCGGTCGTCGAGGGAGGAGATGTAGCGGAAGTCCGCGTCGCCCGCCTGGACGATGAGGAGCGGGGTGCCCGCGCCCCAGGCGGTGTTGCCGCCGAAGAGGTCGCCGCCGCTGAAGGGGTAGCCGATGAGGATCTCGTCGTCGTGGTGGTCGCCGGGCGCGCCGCCGCCGACCGAGACCTTGCCGCGCGGGATGCCGCGGAGGACGGTGGTGACCGCCTTGACCGGCCGGTCCATCTCGGCCGTCACGTCCCACTCGACGACGTCGCCGCTGCGGCGGAGCCGCGCGGTGAGCCGGCCCGGCATCCGCTCCTGGCCCCCCGCCCAGACGAACTCGTCGCAGGTGACGGTCGTCGCGGCGTCGTCCCCCTCGGCCCGCATCCGCGCCGCGTTCATCGCGTAGGCGTTCTCGCGGGAGAAGACGAGGAAGCCGAAGCGCAGCCCGCCGAACTCCACCGACGGCTCCGGGAAGTCGAAGGAGAACTTCTGGAAGGCGTTCCCCCGCGGGGGGATGAACACCTCGCTCGTGGAGGTCAGGGGCAGGATGCGGCCGTCGGCGGCGCTGCCAGAGCGGCGGGACCGCCGCGCCGGCGGGAGGGCGAGCGGCGGCGCCGGCGACGCCGACGATCCGGACGAAGTCGCGGCGAGAGAGAGAGTCGCTCACGGGCGGCACCCCTGCGTGGTGGGAAGCGGCGGGTCGGCTGCCGTGCCGGCTACCCGCCCAAGGCGATCTCCAGCTTGGTGACCGACGCCGCCGGGAAGCGATACACGAGCACCGGTCCGCTCAGCGCCACGTCCGCCTCGACGGGGACGACGGCGCGCGGCGCGTCGAAGGTGTTGTGGTCGTGCACGTCGCCGGAGGCGAGCGTGGTCGCGTGGACGGAGCGGACGCTGCCGCCCCTGAGGGCGATCTCCGCCTCGCGCGGTTCCGAGAGGTCCGGGTTGGTCACGGTCAGCGTGAGCACGCTGCTCCCTGCGCGACGCCGAGCCGTTGAGCCCGCGCAGCGTGCGCGGCTCGTTCTGCGCCGTGGCATAGTGGATCTCGGGCGAGTGACCACCGTCCGGACCGCCTGCGCGCCCTGGTGGGCGGCATACATCGCGAAGACGTGGTACGTGGGCGTCACGACGAACTGGTCGCCCCGCGCGAGGAACAGCGAGTGAAGGCAGTTCACGAGCTGCGCGACGTTCGCCATCGCGACCTTGTCGGCGTGGCGGTGGAAGGTGTCGAGCGTGAGTCCTGCCAGCACCGCGTCGCGAATGGTGGACTGCTGCCCGAAGAGGTGGGCGGGGTCCACGTTGGTGGCCATCTCGTACCACGCGCCCCACTCGTCCACCACCAGCTTGACCCGCTGCTCGCGGTCGCACTCGCCCATCACCTGCCAGTGGCGGGTGATGAGCGACTCCATCAGGTCGCCGCTGCGCGAGCAGGCCGTACCACTCGGGCGCGTCGAACCGCAGCGGCGTCGCCGGACGGCGCCGGCGACGAGTAGTGGTGCAGCGCCCATCCCCACATCCTGCCCAGGTCGCTGTCGCCCTTCGAGCGCCGCGAAGAACCGCCGCGTCCAGTCCAGGTCCCCGCCGCTCGGCCCGGAGCCGATGAACCGGAGGCCCACGCCGTAGTCCGGGACCGTCCACGTCGTGAACCGGCGGTACTCCGACGGCGTACTCCTCGGGGGTGAAGTTGCCGCCGCAGCCCCACGACTCGTTGCCGACGCCCCAGTAGCGCACGCCGTAGGGCTCGCGGTCGCCGCCCGCCGGCCCGCAGGTCGGCGAGGGTCGTGGAGCCCGCGGGGGAGTTGCAGTACTCGACCCACTCGACGAAGCCGCGCGCCGGGAGGGTCCGCAGGTTGGCGGCGAGGTAGGGCTGCGCGCCGACCAGGCGGCAGAAGCGCACGAACTCGTTGCGTGCCGAACTGGTTCGGGTCGTACCGCTGCCGGGACGATCCCGAGGTCGCGGATGCCCGCGTCGTCGGCCCAGAAGTTCGTGCGGCGGGGGCGGCGCTCGCGCGGGCCCACGCCGTCGCGCCAGTCGTAGCTGTCGGCGAAGCAGCCGCCGGGCCAGCGCACGACGGCGGGCTGGATGCGGCGCAGCGCATCCACCAGCGCGCGGCGCATGCCGTCGATGTTCGGCACCCGCGACGGCTCGCCCACCCAGACGCCGTCGTACACCACGCCGCCGAGGTGCTCGACGAAGTGGCCGTAGATCTCGGGAGCGATGGTGCCGATGGGCTCATCGAGCAGGACGTCGATGCGGGCGTCGGCGGAGGTGCGCGCGGACCTGGCCGCGGCGCCGCGCGCAGCGCCCGCGAGCGAGGGAGCGGCGAGGGCGGCGCCGCCCGCGAGCGCGGAGCCGACGAAGGTGCGGCGAGTGACGGTGCGCATAGGCTGTCCTCACTCGGGCGGCACGAGCCGCTCGAAGGTGTCGGGGGGCAGATCGGCCAGCGACGCGACTGACGACGTCGGCGGCCGCAGGCCCGCCGCGCCGGCGCCGATGCTGCGCATGCCCGCGCGCTGCGCCGCCTCGATGCCCGGCCGCCGCGTCCTCGACGACGACGCAGCGGTCCGGCGGCACGGCGAGCGCGCGCCGCGCCGCGAGGAAGACGTCGGGGGCCGGCTTGCCGGCGCGCACGTCCTCCGCCGCGACGAGCGCCCCGAGGTGCCCGGCGATGCCCAAGCGCGCGCACCACGACCTCCACGTTGGCGCGCGGCGCCGACGACGCGATCGCCTGGCGCCAGCCCCTCCGCGTGGAGCCGCCGCACCCACTCGCCGCGCCCGGCAGCGGCGCCGATGCCCTCGTCCGCGACGAGCCGCCGGTACCGCGCCTCCTTCGCCTCGCCGATGCGCCGCACGCGTCCGGCGTCGCGCCGTCGCCCAGCCACGCGCCCGAGGATCGCGTCGTTGCGCTGGCCGAAGCTCGCTGAGGAACTGCGCCTCGGTGACGGTGACGCCGTCGGCCGCCATCGCCTCGTGCCACGCGCGCCAGTGGAATTCGCCGCGAGTCCGCGAGCGTGCCGTCCAGGTCCCAGAGGACGGCGCGCGGACGGCGCGCGGCTCACGGCTGTCCGTAGTAGGCGTCCTTGCCGTGCTTGCGCAGGAAGTGCTTGTCCACGAGGAAAGTCGCGCGGGCTGCGGCGCGTCGGGCGCGATGAGCGCGCGCCGTCGCGCTCCATCCGCGCGAGGAACTCGAGCACGCGGGCGTGCTCGACCGCCTCGAAGGCGTCGCGCCCCAGGTGAACGGCCCGTGGTTGGCCACGAGCGACGCGCCGGCACTTCCGCCGCCGAGAGGCCCAGCGTCTCGAAGGTCTCGACGATGACGAGGCCGGTGTTGCGCTCGTAGTCGGTCCGCCACTTCTTCGCGCGGTCATCGGCCGCGTGACCGGCACGTCGCCGCGGAAGTGGTCGGCGTGCGTCGTGCCCATGCAGCGGATCGGCATGCGCGCCTGCGCGAAGCGCCGTCGCGTACTCCGAGTGCGTGTGCGCGATGCCGCCGCACGGGAAGCGCGCGGTACAGCTCCAGGTGCGTCGGCGTGTCGGACGAGGGGCGGAGCGTGCCCTCGAGCGACCGTGCCGGTCTCGAGCGACACCGGCACCATCTGCTCCGGCCGTGAGCTGCGCCGTACGGCACGCCGCTCGGCTTGATCACGAGCAGCCCGGCGGCGCGGTCCACGCCCGAGACGTTGCCGAAGGTCCCCATCACCAGGCCGCGCTGCGACCAGCTCGAGGTTGGCGCGGCAGACCTGCTTCGCGCAGCTGCTCCAGCCAGCAGGCGCCATCAGGTGTGTCCGGCTCCATGCGCGACCGCTCGCGGATGCGCGAGCAGCCGCTTCATCAGCGTCGGCGATGTCCGCACCGCGCGCCCGCCACGCCGCCGAACGCGTCGTGCAGCTCCCGGTAGATGCCGTACAGCTCGTCGTAGACGCGCGTGCGCCGCGGGATCCGGCGCGAAGCGCTTCTCCTGCAGCGACGTCATCCGCGCCTGCGCCGCCTCGAAGTCGTCGTAGCCGCCCGCCGTCCTCCGGCGGCGACCGCCGCCGACGATGGCCGCGCCGAGCGCCGGCGTCTGCGGCGAGCCCGCGATGAGCATCGGCCGGCCGAGCACGTCGGCGTAGATCTGCATGAAGAGGTCGTTCTTCTCCGCGATGCCGCCGCAGCAGACCACGCGCTCGATCGGGACGCCGTACTCGCGTCAGCCGCTCGATGATCGCGCGCGCGCCGAACGCCGTGGCCTCGATCAGCGCGCGGTAGACCTCGGCGCGCGTCGTGTGCAGCGTCTGGCCCGACGAGCAGGCCGGTGAGCCGCGGATCCACGAGGATCGTGCGGTTGCCGTTGTTCCAGTCGAGCGCGAGCAGGCCGGACTCCCCGGGCGCGAGGCGCGCCGCCTCGGCGGAGAGCGCGCGTGCAGCGCCTCGTCGCCCTCGCACACGTCGCTCGACCCACCAGCTGGAGCAGGTCGCCGACCGCCGACTGCCCGGCCTCGATGCCGTAGTAGCCCGGCATGACCGAGCCGTCGACGATGCCGCAGATGCCGGGGATGTCGGCGACGGTCGCTCGGCCGCGGGCGCGATGGCGCAGTCGCAGGTGGAGGTGCCGATGATCTTGACGAGCGTGCCCGGCCGTGATGCCCGCGCCGACGGCGCCGTAGTGCGCGTCGAAGCCGCCCATCGCGATCGGGATGCCCTCCGCGCAGCCCGAGCGCCTCGGCCCACGCGGCGCAGAGCGCGCCCGCCGGCCGGTCGGCCGGGTACGCCTGCGTCGTAGAGCCGGTCGCGCAGCGCGGCGAGCTTCGGGTCGAGCCGCGCCAGGAACGCCGCGTCGGGCAGGCCGCCCCAGGCGTCGGAGTACATCGCCTTGTGCCCGCGGCGCAGACGCAGCGCGGACGTCGCGCGGATCGGTCACGCCCGCGAGGACCGCGGGCACGTAGTCGGCCAGCTCCACCCAGCTCGCCGCCGCGTCGAACACCTCCGGCGCCACCTTCAGGCAGTGCCAGATCTTCGACCAGAACCACTCGGAGGAGTACGTGCCGCCGATCGGCGCGAGGTATTCGCGGCGCGTGCTGCCGCGCGGTCGTCGGTGATCGCCGCCGCCTCGTCGGCCGCCGTGTGGTCCTTCCACAGCCACGCCTGGGCCGCGGGGTGGTCGCGCCACCGCGGGTCCAGCGCGAGCGGGCGGCACGCCGCGTCCACCGGGAGCGGCGTCGAGCCGGTGGTGTCCGATGCCGATGCCGACGACCCGCTCGCGGGAGAAGCCGGGCTCGCGCGCGGCCTCGTCGAGCGCGCCGCGCACCGACGCCCGCAGCGCCTCGAGGTAGTCGCCGGGATGCTGCCGCGCGAGGTGGGGGTCGCGCGCGTCGAGCAGGACTCCGCGCTCGCCCGAGGGATAGCCCGAGACCGCGGTGCCCAGGGCGCGGCCGTCGGCGCAGTCCACGACGACGGCGCGCACCGAGTTCGTGCCGAAGTCCACGCCGACGGCGAAGGCCGGCGTCATCGTGCCCTAGCCGAGGAGGATGGGGCTCACGACGTCGAGCACGTCGGGGCCCGTGCCCGCCGCGCGCGCCGCCGTCAGCTCGTCCTGCTTCGCGTAGACCCGCACCGCCTTCAGCGCGAGGTTGGCGAAGTTCACCATGCTCCGCTCCATCGCCCGCGTGGGGTCGTCGCGGTAGGTGAACTGGTCCTGGCTGTAGTAGCCGCGGTAGTCGCGCACGAAGGTGGTGAACAGGTACTCCACCGCCTCCGGGATCGAGATCGTCCCGAACATGAGGTCCTGGTCGTTCCGCCCCTGGCGCGCGTCGTTGATGTCGAACTTGTGGATCGGGACGCCGGCATACGCGGCGAGATCGCACGCCGTGGAGGCGGTGGTGCCCTCCATCTTCTGGTGGCCGTAGTCCACCGTGAGGCCGCAGTTGGTCCCGCCCGCAGGTCTCGTTGACCCGCTGCGCGACGAGGATCGCCGACGCGGCGGTGGGGATGATCATGTACAGCTCGCGCGGCTCGTACGGCTTCGGCTCGACCGCGAGCTTGATCCCCGCCTTGAGGCACTCCTTGTTCACCGCGACCAGCGCCTCGGTGAACCACTCCAGCGACTGCCGGTAGTCGATCTGGAAGTGGTAGTCGGCGCCGTCCGACCCCGGCCAGACGCTGAGGACCGGGATCTTCATCGCCTTGCAGATCTCGACCGCCTTCAGCACCTCGTCGAGCGCCGCGCGGCGCAGCTCCGGCTTCGGGTTGCAGGGCCCGCCGAGCTGGAACTTGGGGTTGGTCCACGTGTTGATGTTGCACGCCGTCACCGTCATGCCGAGTTCGGCGAGATACCCGCTCCTGCGCCCGCTCGATCGCCGGCCAGTCGATGTCCCCATTGAGCGTCTTCTCGAACACGCTCTGGTGGATCTCGATGGCGTCGATCCCGGCGGCCTTCGTCCGGCGGCACTGGCCCTCGAAGTCGTTCCGGAAGGTGGGGTCGTTCGAGTGGTAGCCGGGCGGCGCGATGCTGGTATTTATGCTTATTTGCCTCTCGGCTGGCGTGTTCTGAAAAAAATCGAGTGCATTATCAAAGGAGAGATGGATAAGGCCGGTGGGCAGGAGTTGATGATGCCTTCTCTCCAACCCATTGAACTATGGGAACAATCAGGAAGGTTATCTGCCTTTGGCCAAACGCTTTTTACGGTTAACGACCGTAAAAAACACACGTTGGCTCTCGGTCCCACCCACGAGGAAGTCATTACTGATTTGGTTCGCCGCTACGTGCAAAGTTATCGCGACTTGCCCTTGCTTCCCTACCAGATCCAGAACAAGTTCCGTGACGAGCCACGGCCCCGAGGTGGCCTTTTACGTGTGCGTGAATTCATCATGAAAGACTTGTACAGTTTCGATATTGACGAGGAAGGTCTTGAAATAAGCTATCAAAAAATGATACAAGCTTATAAAAGGATTTACTCCCGGTGTGGTTTACCTTCTATTATGGTGGAGGCTGATAGTGGAGCCATAGGTGGCAAAGCATCTCATGAGTTCATGCTTGTTACAGAAACAGGTGAAGATGAAATTATTTACTGCCCGAACTGTGAGTACGCAGCAAACATAGAAAAAGCTAAAAGTGTAAAGTTAAAACTAGAAATAAAAACATTATTGCCAACAGAAGAGATTGCCACTCCAAATATAAAGACAATCGAAGAGGTGGCTGATTTTGTCGGCTTGCCGAGAAGCCACACTCTCAAGGCTGTCTTCTACTCGGTCGATAATAAACTCACCTTCATCGTCATCAGAGGCGATATTGAGGTAAATGAAACCAAGCTAAAAAACTTGCTCAAATGTACTGAATTGAGGTTGGCAACAGAACCAGAGGTAGCTGCTGCTGGTCTGGTGGCAGGATCAGCTTCTGCAATTGGTTTAAAGGATATAAAAATTATAGCTGATGAATCTATCACTCTTGGTTCCAACTTCATTGCCGGAGCTAATATACCTGATACCCATTTGAGAAACGTGAACTATCCTCGAGATTTCAACATCGACGTTATAGCCGATATCGCTACTGCCAAGGCTGGTGATGGCTGTCCAAAGTGTAGCAGTAAGCTCCTTTCAAGACGTGGCATTGAAGTAGGACACGTATTTAAATTAGGAACTTTTCTTAGTGAGAAACTCGGTGCCTGCTACCTGGATAAAGATGGTGTATCGCATCCTATCTGTATGGGATGCTATGGCATCGGTGTCGGTAGACTGATGGCAGCCGCTGTAGAACAGAACCATGATGATAAAGGCATTATCTGGCCTTTTCCCATTGCTCCCTACCATGTACATCTTTGCGCACTGCGAATAGACGACCCGAAAGTGGCCGAAGCAGCAGCAAAACTCTACTCAGATTTGAATAGCGACGGGATAGAAGTGCTTTACGATGACCGCACTGAGTCCCCAGGAGTCAAATTCAACGATGCTGACCTTATCGGACTGCCACTACGTCTCACTGTTAGTCCACGCACTCTACAAAATCAGAGTGTTGAACTAAAGTGGCGCAAAGGAAAAGAAGCTGAACTTCTACCTCTAGAAAACATTGCCGGCTACATTAAAGATTTGCTTAGAAAGCACTCAGAAGCTAATACTATCTTCACCTAATCAGATCAAAAAGCGCTATTCCCACAATATATTATGTCAAATATGCCACCTTCTGTTTACAGACCTAGATTACAGCTTCATGAGGTATTAAAAACGAGATTAGACACGTAAGGTGGCGTTGAATTCTCTGGCCAGCCGGTCAAGAATTTGTTGCTGCACTTCATCTACCTCACTATCAGACAACGTGTGTGTACTTGATTGATACACAAGCCTGATAGCGAGTGATTTCTTCCCAGGAGGCACTTGCTCCCCTCGGTATAAATCGAAAAGATTAATTCGAATTACCAATGGGACATCATGGATAAGGTCATAAACCTTTTGATAAGTGATGCGCTCATCCAAAACAAGGGCGATATCCCTTATTACACTGGGATACTTCGGAATAGGCTGATATTGATAAGAAGTGGTAATAAGCGGTACTACCTTATCCATGTCCAATTCGATAATAAAGGTTGGCTCAGAGAGATCGAAAACCTGCATCACCTTAGGATGAAGCTCGCCAGCAACGCCGAGTATTTCATTGCCTATAGTAATAATGGCGTTTTTTCCAGGACAAAAACCCTCATCATTTCCAGGCAAAAAGGTTACCGCCAAGCCCAATTTCGATAACAACGTCTCTGCCACTCCTTTAGCAGCAAAGAAATCAACTGGCTCGGCGTTGCTTTGCCAGAATATCTCGCCCTGCAAACCGGTAAGCACAGCGCAAAGTATCTCTTTCTCTTGAGGCAATGTCCCCTGCTTTGGTATAAATGTTTTTCCCAACTCAAAAAGCCTATAGTTCCTTTGCTGATATCTCTGATTTCGAGACAGTGTAGCGAGTACTCCAGACCTCAAAGTGGTTCGTAGACACTCCAGTTCCCTGCTCATAGGATTAGTCACTTTCAGCGGTCGTGCTCCAATAGGATTCAATTGAGGTGAGATTTTTTTAATTGCTTCTTCATTGGTTAAGGAATAGGTAAGTATCTCCTGAAAACCACAGCTCACCATGACAGTACGTATTTTACTCCGCATTTTCGGTATTGAAATTACCTCGTGGCTCGGCAATGATGAACTTAACATAGTGGTGGGAATGTTTTCATAACCATAAACACGCGCCACTTCTTCCACTAGGTCAGATTTACAAATAATATCCGTTCGCCACCAAGGTACATCAACATTCAGTTCATGCGAAGGCTCCTTCGAACTGCAACTGAAACCTAAGAGCCCCAGTGCCTCAATGATATCACTGACTCCCATCTCTACACCCAGAAGTCGTTTTATTTCACTCACAGGTAATAGTATAGATTTTATTTCTTGCTTACCAGGATATACATCAAAGATACCCTTCGCTACCTTAGCCCCGGTTAACTCTTGCATCAGCTGAGTTGCTCGCTTCAACGCAACCATAGCTAATTCGGGACTCAGGCCTTTCTCGAAGCGCAATGATGCCTCACTGACTAGTTTTAAAGCAATACTACCACTATGGACTGTTGTTCGATTGAAATTCGCTGATTCGATAAGAACAGTAGTGGTAGTGTCTGTAACCTCAGTATCAGAACCGCCCATAACACCAGCAACAGCAACCGCTCGCTCTTTGTCAGAAATAAGGAGCATATTTGAGTTAAGAGTACGCTCTGTTCCATCGAGTGTAATAATCACCTCACCATCCTTTGCCCTTCGTACTATGATTTGCTGTCCCCGCAATGCATTGAAATCAAAGGCATGAAGTGGTTGTCCGTATTCCATCATCACATAATTAGTAACATCTACCACATTGCTAATAGGACGCATACCACAAGCCAACAAACGCTGCTGCATCCATTGTGGCGATGGGGCTACTTTTACACCAGTTAACAAGCTGGCACAGTATCTCGGGCATAAGTCAGGGTCAGCAATCCGGATAGATGCAAGGGATCCAATGGCATCTCCTAGTTCAACATAATCAACAGATGGTACACTGAACTTTCTTTTAGTGAGTGCTGCAACTTCCCTGGCAATACCAATGACCGAAAGACAATCAGGACGATTTGAAGTAATATCTATATCCAAAATCGTATCACCGAGATATTCAAATAAAGAGGTCCCTACGGGTGCATCAAAAGGTAGAACCACTATCCCTTCATGGCTACCCGAAATTCCCAATTCTTTTTCAGAGCAGATCATACCCTCAGAAAGCACACTGCGGATTTTGGCTGGTTTTAATTGAATAAGCTCTCCAGAATGGCCATCGACAAGCCTTGCTCCCACCTGAGCAAAAACCACCTTATCACCAACGTTTAGATTAGGAGCGCCACAAACCACAGTCATTTCCCGGTTACCTAAATCAACGGTAGCCAATCTCAGTCGGTCAGCATTCGGATGCGGTTTGACGTTAATGATCCTGGCAATGTGTTATGAGATCCCAATCCTTGCCAATAACCTCAACTCCACTCACCTCCAAACCGGCAATGGTCAATCGTTCTGCCAACTCTTTTACAGGCGTTGCAACATCCACATAATTTTGGAGCCACTTGAGTGATATTTTCATCTTACTATCTCTGTCGTTGAATAATGGATCGCATGGATTAACTCAGTCTCTAGTTAGTCGAGCTAGAATTGTTCGAGAAACCTCAGGTCATTTCCATAGAAAAGGCGAATATCCTCCACTCCATAGCGAAGTATAGGAATTCGCTCTACTCCCATGCCAAAGGCAAATCCAGAATACACGTCAGGGTCAATATTGACACGTCGAAGTACTTCTGGATGCACCATACCACACCCCAGAATTTCAAGCCAACCACTATTACCACATACACGGCAACCGATACCTTTGCATGCAATACAATCAATAGATAGTTCCCCGCCAGGCTCAACAAAGGGAAAATAATCACAACGGAAACGAAACTTCCTCTCTTTTCCAAAAAGACGACGGGCAAATTCAAAAAGGGTACCTTTTAAATCAGCAAGGGTAATATTTATATCTACAGCCAATCCTTCTACCTGGTGGAACATCCATTCATGTGTGACATCAGTTGCCTCATAACGATATACCCGACCTGGTGCTATGATTCGTATTGGTGGCTTCAATTTCTCCATAGCGCGTATTTGGACTGGAGAGGTATGAGTACGCAATAGCATTGCACCGAATTGAGTATGAGGTTCAACATCCATCCACAAGGTAGCAAACATGTCACGTGCCGGATGTCCTGCTGGCATGTTGAGCGCTTGAAAATTGTAATAATCCCATTCTACCTCAGGCCCCTCCACGGTCTCAAAGCCCATACCTTTAAATATCTCACAAATCTCATCAAGGGTTTGTGTAGTCGGATGAAGTCGCCCTAAGGAAACCTGTTTTCCAGGCAAACTTACGTCAACAGTTTCACGCCCGGATGAAATGGTTAAGACTTCAATGCTTCCCTTTTTCTCGGCCAGGGCTATTTCAAAGGCGTTTTTAATCTCATTAGCCCGAGCCCCAACATTGCGTCTTTCTTCGAGGGGTAGTGTTGCCAGAGAACGTAAAGCCTGCACGATAGTGCTTTTTCTTCCCAGATAATAGATGCGCCAAGCTTCTAGCGCCTCACGATTGGTGACCTTAGTCAATTCATTAAAAGCTTTAGAGGAAAGCTCTTCAATCTGGTTTAGCATTATTGTGATAAGAGGATTAGTTGTTAGATTTACCTGAAGCTAGTTTCAATAACTTTGAAAAACCTGAAGAGTCATTTACTGCCATTTCAGCCAGCATCTTTCTATTAACAATAACACCAGCTTTTTTCAAACCTTCAATTAACTGCTTATAGGTAAGTCCACCAGCACGAGCAGCAGCATTTATCCTCACAATCCACAAACGGCGCATATCGATCTTACGTTCACGCCTATGGCAATAGGCATAGTCCAAAGCATGTAACATAGACTCGTGGGCAATTTTAAAGAGCCTATGTCTCTTGCCCCTGTGCCCCTTGGTGAGCTCCAAGACTTTCTTATGCCTTCGATGTGTTACTATCCCACCTTTAACTCTTGGCAATTAATTCCTCCTAGATTACTTCGAACTGTAGGGCATCATCTTCTTTAGCCTGGGCACATCGGCAGAATGCACAGGAATCATCTCGTCAAAGAGCCGTTTAGTCCTTGCAGATTTTTTTCGTCTGTAAATGGCTTTTCAATCCTTTGACACGCATAATTTTGCCACTACCAGTTATATGAAAGCGCTTCTTAGCGCCTTTATGAGTCTTAAGTTTTGGCAACCGAGCTTTCCTCCTTTTCTTTGGCTATCTTGCTTAGCTTATGAGAAATCGGGGTAAAAATCAGATGCATCATGCGCCCCTCTAATAATGGTGAACCATCTATACCAGCAACATCTTTTAAGCTATCAGCCATCTTTTGTAATGCTCTTAATCCTAATTCTGGATGGGCAATTTCCCGTCCCCTAAATACAATATTTACCTTTACCTTGTCCCCCTCATCTAACAGTCTCTTGGCTAATCGTATCTTTGTCTCTAGGTCATGCTCATGCACTCTGGGTTTGATACGAATCTCTTTGAGTAAGCTAGCCTTCTGACCCTGCCTCGCTTTCCGCTCCTTCTTTGTTTGCTCGTACCTATATCGTCCGTAATCAAGAATCCTGCATACTGGTGGATCTGACGTAGCCGCTACTTGTACTAAATCAAGACCATGCTCACGAGCGACTTCCAATGCCTTCCTCATAGGCATAACCCCTAATTGCTCGCCGGTCTCCCCAATAAGCCGCACCTCCTTAGCTCGGATTCTTTCGTTTGCAATTAGCTCTTTAGTCGTTTCCCAGCCTCTTGTTCAATAATTTCTGCACGTTGGGCAAAAATATATCATATTTACAGCAGAAAATCAAAGCTTCTCGGAGTCTTTAGCTTGGATTACCGTTTGAACCCTCACTTTAAACTCTGTCAGTTGCTTTGAGCCCAACTCCTCACCGTTCCTTAATCTGACAGACACGGTCGTATTAGCGAGCTCTTTATCACCAACAATGACCATATATGGAATCTTATCTAACTGAGCATCACGTATTTTTAAGTTCATCCGCTCAGTACGATCATCAACCAGCACACGAATATCCTCGTCCCGTAAGACATTGCATATCTGTTTTGCATATTCTAAATGCCTATCCGCTATCGGAATAATAACGATCTGCACTGGAGCCAGCCAAACCGGAAAAGCACCGCCATAATGCTCCACAAGACAGGCCATAAAGCGCTCCATGCTACCCAATACTGTTCGGTGCACCATGACAACCTGATGCTCTGTGCCATCCTCACCAACATAGGTAACATTGAAACGCTGAGGATTGTTAAAATCAATCTGTATCGTTGGGCCCTGCCATAACCGTCCTAGAGCATCCTTAAGTTTAATGTCAATTTTCGGTCCGTAGAACACTCCTTCACCTGGGTCGATCGCATAATTGAGTTTAAGATTTTCAAGTACCCGTCTCAATGATTCAGTAGCATGCTCCCAGACTTCGATGCTACCTGCAAATTTCTCAGGACGGGTGGAGAGAAGCATCTCATAATCAGGAAACCCAAAGGTTTTCATCATGAACCTAGCTAGTTCTACCACCCCTGTTACCTCAGTTTCTAGCTGATCAGGTCGACAAAAAATATGGGCATCATCTTGAGTGAAACCACGTACTCTCGCCAAACCATGCAAAACTCCAGAGCGTTCATAACGATATACCGTGCCCAGTTCAGCAAAACGCAGAGGCAGATTGCGATAGCTGCGTAACCGTGTCTTGTAAATCAAAATATGCCCTAGGCAATTCATCGGTTTCACAATATATTCTTGCCCATCAATATCCATAGGGGAATAGAGATTCTCACGGTAAAAATCCCAGTGTCCGCTCGTCTTCCACAGATTCACTTTAGCGATATGTGGGGTATAAATAACATCATACCCTCGTTTCACATGTTCTTTTTTCCAAAAGTCCTCGATGATTCGTCTCACTGTTGCACCCTTAGGATGCCAATGCACCAATCCTGGACCAGCCTCCTCATGAAGACTGAATAGGTCGAGGTCTTTGCCTAGCTTACGATGGTCTCGTTTAGCAGCCTCAGCAAGGCGAGATAAATATTCTTCTAATTCGGAGTTAGACTCAAAAGCAACGCCATAAATCCTTTGAAGCATGGGGCGCTTTTCATCACCTCTCCAGTATGCGCCGGCTATGGTGGTGAGCTTGAATGCCTTGATCTCATCCGTAGACTTCATATGAGGGCCACGACAAAGGTCGACAAAAGAACCCTGACGGTAAATGGTCACCCTTGAATCAGGTAACTCTTCGATAAGCTCAAGTTTGTAAGGCTGTTCACGGAATAACTCTTTTGCTTTTGCTTTATCCACCTCCTCGCTGACAAATGGAAGAGCGGCAGCTATTATTTCCCTCATTTTAGCTTCGATTGTTATCAAATCATCAGGTACTAGTGCTCGAGGTAGTTCGAAGTCGTAATAGAATCCATCTTCAATTGCTGGTCCTATACCAAACCTTACTTCCTTGAAAAGAGCCTGAACAGCCTCAGCCATCACGTGCGACGTTGAATGTCGCATCATTTCCAATTTACTTTCCTTCGTTCCAACTGCCATTTTAAGATATCCTTAATTCATAAATAAAAACCCTCGCACTTATGAGCGAGAGTTCGATGGCTCTCATTTTTCTAAAACAACTGCATTGACCGATATTCGTCTATTGATTTTACCCTACTCCCCTGTATATCACAACTCCGCTGTGCAATTAAATATCAAAACTTTGAAAAATATCCCTTCCTTTTACTTCGAAGTTCACAAAAGGAGAAGGTTTATTTCAATCGCTTACTCTTTTCCAACCTGGAGGATCGACTATCAATCTGACATTCCTGGGAGAATAATCTCTTTTTACTATCTCCAGCTTGTAAGTTCCAGAACTTGCCGCCAAGAACGAAAAGCTATGCCGGATATCGCCACCGCTCCACGTAAAAACCAAATCACCTTGAGGGCCAGACATATTTAAAGTCCAATCTGCAATTATTCTGTCTGAACCTAGCCACATGACAGTGCCCTCAACCTTATCTCCAACTTGGATCTGCCTCTCGAGCTTGGCGGCAGCGCAAGGAAATAATGGCCAGAAGCTATGCCATAGATTAAGTTCGTATGCTCCTGAAGCTAATGCTGGCGGTCCTCGAAAAAAGTACCTATCGTTAAAACAATAAAGGTCACTGGAATAATCATAGGTCAAAGCCCAGTCCAGGAAAGTGAAACTAACGGCTGCTGTGATTGGGTCCAATTGTGGTTCGATCATACTCCAGACGCCTTTGGAGTACCGTTCACACAAATAAGCATGATAGGTTTCAGTACCTGATGGACACCCAATCGCGACATATACCTGATCAGCTGGGACACCTGAAGCACGGAGCAAGCTGCACAATAAAATAGCCACATCTTCACAATCTCCAGTACCGCGTTCCAAAGTCTCTACCGGAAATTGCCAATAATCCGCAACTTTGTATACGTCATAGTCTCTCCTGTAGCTAATTCGTGTCGCTACCCATTCTCTAAGGGCGTCGAAATCATTGTAGTGTTTTTTCCACGGTGATGAGAAAATAGTCTGAATAGCTGACTTTATCTCAATAGTATCAGGAGTAATAAATTTCCTAACTTGTTCTGGATTGTTCAATGGACTTCGTGATACTACTGCTGAGCCAATCATAACAATCTTGGCAGGAGACCAGGTTGACTCAACGTCAATACACCGTACCTTTACTCTGACCATGTAAATGCCTGAATCTTTCCATGAATGCGAGGCAACAGCGGATGAAGCCCAGGAAAGATTCCCATCACCCCAATCGAAACCATACTCATGTTCACCTTGTAAGCTGGATTTTACTCCGGCAGAATAGGTCAAATTTTCATCTACTGGCCCGGTTGATGGTCCAACTGGGGTAGAAACGTGGATAAGTTGCGATGCACCAGCTGGTTTAGCGACATCTGCTATCAACAACAATCTCGATGGCTTATCGGCAATACAGCCCGTGAGTGTCGTAAAAATCACAATAACTGGAATACCATAAACTACTACATATTTTATTAATGACCTGTTCATAACTTACTTCTATTATACATCGAGTCAATGTAATGTAAAACGAATTACCATAAGCTAAATCTTCATACCATTATAACCTTTGCCACCCAAATCAAATGGAACATGGCAAGCTCCAGCACTCGATAATTCACCTGCCCCGAAGACAGCCTTGACTCGGCGAAGGAATAACCTTACCCCACCCCGATGCTGGTAGAACAGCGGGAAATCGGTCAAACGTATAATAGCACCAGAGATTAACTTAATGACTGTTGGGCTCGCCAACTACGTAAATCATGGGGAGAAATGCATGCTATAATATTCCCTTTCGATCTCAATATCATTTAAATATACGAAAGCTTCGAACGATTGAATTAAAGCCCTTTTCCTAGTTCGCATACTCTTCCTGAGATACCCGCAAGTTACGGTCCGAATAGTTTTAGACAAGTATCCCCTAACATCGTGCAAAAATGGTACAATTATTTACAATTCGTGATTTTCCTAACTCATAAGAGTTGAAAGGCGGGAACATGAATAAGATAATGGTAATCGCACTGACCATTGTACTCATTACCAGTGTCGCCTGTATTCGTATTGTTACCGAGGGAGACAACCCCACCATCCCGATCTCTCGCCCCCCTACTAACCAGCAACCAATTGCCTCTCTTGATAGTATCGTACCCCCTACCGCTTCCAATGGAGAACCGGTAACATTCAATGGTCGCGGGACCGATTCTGATGGCACAATCATCGGCTACGAATGGCGGTCGAGTCTGGATGGAATATTGAGCACGGTGACGAGCTTTACCACGTCATCGCTATCAATCGGAACACATACCATCTATTTTCGTGTCCTCGACAATGGTAACCTGTGGTCACCTGACGTAAGTGGTAGCATTGTCATCACGCAAAAAACAGTCCAGCCTGTTATCAACTCATTTACAGCAACACCACCCAGCATCACTCTGGGAGAGTCCTCAGAGCTAAAATGGAATATCTCTGGCGCCCAAACAGCTTTTATCGATAACGGAGTAGGACCTGTTGCTCTTATCGGTTCGAGGCTAGTATCCCCCATCGCCAACACTCTTTACATATTAACGGCGACCAATGTAGCAGGGAATACCACTGCTTCCGTTTCTGTTAACGTTGTAACACCCAATCCCATCGGTAATCCTGTCATCTATTTCTTTACTGCTCAACATCTTGGTGGCACCTCATGGAAACTGCAATGGAATGTATTAAATGCCACCAGCGTGGTCATTGAACCTGCCATTGGCGGAGTAAGCCCTTCAGGCAGTATTATCGTGAACACACCCGTAAACCAGACGTATAAATTAACGGCTACTAATAGCATTAGCGGAGGATGGGCGTGGCGTGCGGTATCTATCATGTACCAATAAGCACTTAACAATTGAACACTTATTGGATATACATTTTGAACTTTTTCAGTAGTTGACACTGTTTAATACTATCTGATATGATATTCGCTCAGTAGCAAACAGATTATCTACAATCAAACTTAAGTGTCGGCATTGCATGTGGTAGTGGTTCTGAACGGGTGGCTGTGGACTAAGGTAAAGTAAACCATGATTCTTGATAAGAATAGCGAGAACAGCCGTACAGATAGTTCAGAGGAGAAACAGTCCAATGGCTCAACTATAAGCAGGCGGACTTTTCTTAACGCTTCAGCCTTTACTGCCACCACTCTTGCCGCCAGCTACCTGCTAAAAAGCCCTCAAGTCGCCCTTTCCGCACCTCTCGAAGAAACCGGCGAAGGAGTTATCACTGAAAAATGGGTGGCTACCTCATGCTTGAATTGTCCGACACGCTGCGCTACCAGAGTCAGAGTGGTTAACGGCAAAGCAGTCCACATCGCCGGTAATCCGCTATCAAGAGTATCCGAAGGGGAAAATTGCCCTCGTTCCCACATAGGGCTTCAAGTTCTCTATAATCCAGATAGAGTAAAAACTCCTCTGAAAAGAACCAATCCCAAGAAGGGCAAAAACTTAGACCCTGGCTGGACACCTATATCCTGGGAACAAGCCATGAACGAAGTCAGCAGCCGTTTAAAAACAGTAAGGGATAAGAACCAGCCAAACAGGCTGTTATTGCTCTATGGGCTCAACACCATAAGTAGTGAAGACCTCATCAATCGCTTTGCTACTGCCTATGGAACGCCCAATGCTATCTCCAGGGAAGGATTGGAGAACGAAGCTGAAAAAGCCGGGGAATGGATGGCGGATGGCAACTATACCATCAGCGCCTATGATCTGGAACATACCAACTACATTCTTTCCTTTGGTGCCAGCATTATTGAATCACAAAAACCGCTGGCGCGAAACTTACGAATGTGGGGTAAATTGCGCCGCGAGAGGCCAAACCGTGCCAAAATCGTGGTTATAGACCCGCGCTATTCCGTCACTGCAGCCAAAGCTGATCAGTGGCTGTCTATCAATCCGGGCACCGATGCTGCACTGGCGATGGCAATAGCCCATGTCATTATCACCGAAGAGCTCTATGATAAGAGCTTCATCCAGAGCTGGACGTCCGGATTCGAGGAATATAAGAAGCTGGTGCTCAGCAGCTATAGCCCTGAGAAAGTCGCCGGCATTACCGGAATCAAGGCAGATGTTATTATCAAGATAGCCAGAGAGTTTGCCCAGACCAAGCCGGCCATCGCCTGGAGAGGGAGAGGCGCCTCCTGCTGGCCTAATGGCACCCATGCCAGCTATGCGATTTTCTGCCTAAATGCTCTGGTAGGCAGCATAGATGTCCCCGGTGGAGTGCTCTACCAGGAATACCCTTCTTACAAAGACCTGCCAGGCGTAATAGAGGATAGCATAGCCAGAGATGGCAATGCTCAGCCACGTCTCGATTATCGAAAAAAGGATAAATTTATCACTGCCACGGTAGTTACCAATCAGGTAGCAGACTCAATACTGGCAGATAATCCTTATCCCATCGAGATGGCAATCGGTTTTAACAGCAATTTCAACATGGTGGCTCCTGCTTCCAGCCGCTGGGACAAAGCGATGGCAAGACTACCCTATTATGTCCATATCGCCCCAGCTATAACCGAAATGGCAAACTTTGCTGACATTATCCTGCCCGCCAGTACTTTTATGGAGGAGTGGGCATACGACCATTGCCCGCCAGGTTCAGGCTTTTACGAACTGAAGCTAAAACAGCCAGCAGTTAAGCCATTGTACAATTCAAAATCTATAGGAGACCTCATTTTCGACATGGCAAAGCGACTGGGCGGCACGGTGGCGCAATCTTTTGATAACATCGGCGATAGCGCAGAAGGATTTGTGAAAAATCGCACTAAAAGCATTATATCCTGGGATGAGCTTGTAGAGAAAGGCGTGCAGGCGGGGAGCTCCTACAGGTATTATAAGTACTTTCAGATATTTAAAACACCATCGAAGAATTTCGAGTTCTACTCGAACAACATGGAAACCGCACTCAAGGAAGCTGGTAAATGGTCAGGTGATAGAACAGCTTGCCTGCCGCACTATGAAGACGCCCGTTTCATCGGAGATAAATCGGCCTATCCCTTTATTCTAACGAACTACCATCCGCTAATGGACGTCGAAGACGGTAACCAGAACTATCCCTGGGCACAGGAGATTTTTATGGTGATGCATGGCTACGGCTGGCTTAATTTCGTGGAAATAAATAGTAAGACAGCAAGCAGCCTCGGTATTAAAGACGGCGACATGGTCTGGGTCGAATCTCCAATTAGCAAGGTCAAGGCAACTGCCAGGGTATTCCAGGGGATTCATCCCCAGGTAGTAGCTATAGCTCACGGGCAGGGGCATTCGTCCAGCGGCAGATGGGCGAATGGCATAGGAGTAAATCCCAATGAAATCATTGGCGTAGACTACGATAACGTCAGCGGACAATCATCGTTTTTCAACACCAGGGTAAAACTATATAAGGTATAGGCAACGATATGGCAAGATGGGGAATGGTTATCGATCTCGACAAGTGCACTGGGTGCCAAGCTTGCACTGTTGCCTGTAAAGAAGAAAACAACGTTCCCTTTGGTTCACTCAAAGAAAACAGGCAAAGAACAGATATTTACTGGAATAAGGTAATTGCCGTAAGCAATGGTGAATACCCTACAGTAAACATCGAGATGATACCGATGCCCTGTATGCACTGTGACAATCCGCCTTGTGTACAGGTTTGCCCCGCCAAGGCAACCTATATTCGAGAAGACGGTATTGTCGTACAAAACTTTAGAAGGTGTATTGGTTGTAAGTATTGTATCGTCGCTTGCCCCTACGGGGTGAGAAATTTTAACTATAAAGAGCAGGCTGAGGAAGAATACCACCGCCCTGACCTGGCACCTGAACATTCCGTTATCGGTCCCTGGCCTTACCCTACCAGGACACACGGCGTCGTTGAGAAGTGCACCTTTTGCTTCCACCGTATTGACGCTGGAATAAAAGAAAACAAAAAGATTGGCACTGAGGTAGTGCCGGCCTGCGTTGAAGCCTGTCCAGCTAAAGCCAGGTTCTTTGGCGACCTTGATGACCCGGATAGCACAGTATCACAATTACTGGCAACTAGAGGTTCGTTTAGGTTGCGAGAAGAAAAAGGGACAAAACCCAAAGTACATTATCTGTCGAAGTGAGGTACAGTACGTGGCATCTGCTTTTGTCACAATTGAAGGCAAATCCAAAAAATACTACCTGACAGTAGTCATCCTGGCTATTCTGTCAGTTATCGGCTTCATTTGCTTTGGCTTGTCCTATATATTCGGGCATCAACTATTCGGCAGCAGCAATGTCGTCCCCTGGGGCATGCCCATCGTACTCGCTATATTCTTGATAGGATTGAGCGCTGGTCTTCATATCCTCGCCTTCCTTATCTATATGATGAACCAGGGACAATATACTAAAGTTATCAAGGTAGCCGTCTTTCTGGCGGCAGTACTTATCTTTGGTGCTATGCTGGCTATAGCAATTGACCTTGGAAGACCTGAGAAATTCTGGCGTCTTTTCATGTTGATTTATTTAAACAACATGTCCTCCATGTTCGCCATTAATTCGATTTTCTATTCATGCTACCTTCTCAGTGCAGTCATCTATCTGATTGCCCTGCTCAATAACATGAAGAGATTCAGCTTTATTATGGGTATGGTGGCATTTGGCTGGGCAATGCTTACTCACGGTGGCACTGGAGCGATATTTGGCTTCATCGGTGCCAGGGAAACTTGGTTTTCCGCACTCAGCCCATTTGAATTTATTATGGCAGCTTTTGCCTCGTCTATAGCATTACTCACACTGGTATTATTGCTTCTTTTCAAAACCACCGGTCGCAAAATTAGCTGGTCATTAATTGGTTCATTGGTGGGTTTAACAAAAGCGTTTCTTATTGGTCTGATTTTATTAATGGTGGTGGGAGAACTGACTCACCTCTACCCTGCCCATCGCGATGCAGTTCTTTATATGCTGGCGGGTCCGTATAGCTGGCTTTTTTGGGGATTCCAGATATTTCTGGGGATGGTTGTCCCTCTATTTCTCCTGTATTATCCGAAGACAAAGAACTCGCCCAAAGGTATCATTGCAGCTTCAATATTAGTTGTCATTGGGATATTTGTGAAGCGATACTATCTGGTCATTCCCGGTGTAGCTCAACCGCAACAATACTACCCTGGCCAGATAGAGGGAGTATATGGCGCTGTGGGCCAATTTCCTTTTATGCCAGCTGAGATAGGTTTATCCTTAGGGATATTTGCTTTTCTGGCACTTATCTTTATTCTGGGCTTGAAGTACTTAGAGGTACTACCAGCGAAAGAAGCAGAAGAACAGGTTACAACAAAAGTAGAGAACGCAGCATCAGTAACTCAGTAGATGCTATGAAGAGGTTGAACTAAAGGATTAAAGGCATGGATATCGTACTAAGGGCAATAGCTATCTTTATCGAAGTAATCATCCTTATAGCTATGTTCTATTTCATACTCAATGGAGTGCGGCTGATATTGTTTGACCTGGGAGTAACACAAAAGTACTCTAGGATCCTTTCCGTGATACTGATTGCAGTAGGCTGCGTGCTCGCAGCATTTTTTATCTCACATTTGACCGCATTCTATCCACCGGTTAGCGGAGGATAGATTACTATAGTCTTGATATAAGGGGGACATGTTGGATTCAAGAGAGCTGTTCTGGGCAGTTCAAGAAGTCTATATCTGGCGGATTTTTCTGCCAATCATTATCGGCGTCTTAGTATTTTGTGCTGCTCTCGTAGTGCTATTCGCTCTCGGTTTTTTCAGACGTTATTCACTATGGCGACTGGGTGGTACCGAAAACCGCCTGGGACACATAGCTGAAAGACTGAAGACTACTTTTGCTGTGACACTGGCTCACATCCGCATCTGGCGCGAGGCATACCCTGGCTCAATGCATTTTCTGCTCCTCTGGGGAACTATACTTCTTGTCCTGGGAAAGGTGGTACGGCTTTTCTCCTATCCTGTGGGATTAAGCAATCCGCCACAGGAAGTATTTCTCTACGCGTCATTGGCATCTGAAATCGGAGGAGTATTAATCATTATCGGCGGATGTATCGCCCTGTATCGTCGATACATCCAGAAACCTTCGCGCTTAGATACAGTTCCTGACGACACATTGATTTTCGGTTGGGCATTCATCATCCTGCTTACTGGCTATATGACCAAGGGATATCGTATCGCCATCAGTGATGTAAGCCCTTCAGATTGGGCAATGTGGTCACCGATAGGCTATCTCTTCTCACATATATTTCCAACCTTTATGACTCAGGCAAGAAATGAAATCCTGGTCTGGCATCGTGCTCTCATTCATACTACCCCTGCGTTTATTTTCCTTGCCTACATCTTTATCAGCCGCTCCCGTATGCAACATGTCTGGCTGTCACCACTCAATGTCTTTTTCCGCTCATTCAAGCCCAAAGGTGCGCTCACATCTCTCGACCTTGAGAAAGCTGAAAGCTATGGCGCCAGCAAGATCGAGAATTTCACCTGGAAACAACTGCTCGACCTCGATGCCTGCACCAGATGCGGGCGTTGCCAGGATAATTGCCCTGCTTACCTCAGCGATAAGCCACTCTCACCTAAAAAGGTTATCCTGGACCTCAAAGCGCATCTCTACGATGTCTACCGGCTACCTTTTTATAAAAAGCCACCGGAATCACGCCGCGATATGATTAGTGAAGTTATCACCGAAGATGTCATCTGGTCCTGCACAACCTGCCGAGCCTGCCAGGAAGCATGCCCTATCTATATAGAACACATCGATAAGATAATTGACATGAGGCGCAGCCTGGTACTGGAGCAAGCAAAAATACCAGAGACTGGCGAGGCTGCACTGAAATGCATCGAGACACGCGGTCATAGCTGCAGGGGGACTACATCAACCAGAACAGACTGGTCTCAAGGACTTGATATCAAACTCCTGTCTGACGACAGCAACATCGACCTCCTCTACTGGGTAGGCTGTGCGGCAGCACTGGAAGATAGAAATATCAAAGTAGCGAAAGCCATGGCTAAAATACTTAAAGCTGCTGGAGTTAATTTCGCTATCCTGGGACTGGAGGAGACCTGTTGCGGTGAGCCTGCCAGACGTCTGGGCAACGAGTACCTTTTCCAGATGCAGGCGGCGAAAAATATTGAGCTCCTTAAGAATTACAAGGTGAAGAAAATTGTGACCACCTGCCCCCACTGCTTCAATACCATGAAGAATGAATATCCTCAGTTTGGTGGTGAGTTTGAAGTTGTCCACCATACCCAGTTTATCGCTGAATTACTTCAGCAGGGTAAAATCAAGATTGTTTCCACCAAAGAGGGCAAGTTTACCTACCATGATTCTTGCTACCTTGGCAGACACAATGACATCTATAACCAGCCCAGAGAGATACTGCACCATGTCGCTCAATCCAAGCTCGTAGAAATAGCCCGTGCCAGGCAGAGTGGATTTTGCTGCGGTGGCGGTGGTGGACGTTTCTGGATGGAAGAGCGCATCGGAAAGAGGATCAGCGAGATGCGAATCGAACAGGTCATGGATACCAACGCCGATGTGGTAGCGTCTGCCTGTCCCTACTGCCTGCAAATGTTTGAAGATGCCATCAAGGCAAAAGAGGCAGAGGAAAAACTAAAGGCACAGGATATCGCCGAGCTCGTAGCAGCATCATTATAATTGCCAGCAACCTGACCACCGACCCCTTCCACCTTTAAAGTATAAAGGCAACCTGCCTCTTTAGCTTACGCCTCAGGTGCTACCAGTTGGAGCACATGCGCCACTGGATTGATTGGTAGCAAAACTGGAGAATAACCTCTTCGGATTTGCTGCCTTACATTGAGGGCATTTCACGGGAACACCAGTATCTTTCAGGCTACAGCGTATTTCAAATTTGTTGCCGCATTGAGAACACTCATATTCGTAAATAGGCATGGCTCGTCTCCCTGTTTAGCTATTGCTCACTGAGATTTATTATATTGTATACTTGTTAAAAAGTCAGGTGGGTGAACTTATTTTCCCGTAACAGGCTATTTTTGAAACGAGCGCCTCTTTATCAGATCTAAATTTCCTTTGTCTGCCAGAGCAAATAGCTGCTCAACCGACTGAGGTGGCACGAAAACAGTGCCCATAATCGCCTCCGTGCCATCTCCAAAGTGATGGTAATCAGTGCCACCAGTTGGAATGATTTGATGTCGTTGAGCTAAAGAAAATAATCTGCTGATCACTTCTGCTGTATAGTTACCATAACACACCTCCATGCCCACCAAACCCGCTGCTTTTAACTCAAGAAGGAGAGTATCCACATCCTCTATATCTGCGGGATGTGCTAATACTGGTAAACCCCGAGCGTTTCTAATAAGCTTTACCGACTCTAGAGGAGTCATCTTCTCCCGCTCGGCATAGGCGGGACCATTGCGACCTATGTAATTGTCAAAGGCTTCACGGAGCGATGAAACGCAACCAGCTTCTAACATAGCCTGCGCAATATGAGGACGACCTACTGAGCTATCCTGTGCTAATTCCTGCACTCGTTGCCATTGAATATCTATACCTAAATCATGAAGTTTAGCTACCATTTTTAAGGCTCTCCCTTTGCGAGCGTCGCGTAGCCCCTCCAGCATAGTGAGAAAGGTTTTATTAGTATAATCGATGAAATAGCCTAAGATATGTACCTCACCCTTCGGTACATCAGTGCTAAGCTCGACACCGGGAACCACGGTCAGAGCAGGAAACTCCGTGGCAGCAGCAATCGCTTCGGCGATACCATCAATAGCGTCATGGTCAGTAATCGCAATAACATCGAGACCAACCTTTACCGCCAGTCTTACCAGTTCACGAGGTGTTAGTCTTCCATCCGAGGCAGTGGTATGTAAATGCAGGTCAGCTTTCATCCACGGCTTCTTCTTCCCTTTGTATTCTTTCAATAGTCAACGCCTTGCCAGTGGTTTTATCTACTTCAACCAGCATTGCGTTGAAAACAGCAGTTCCTCTCCCTACTGAAAGACGGTGAGGCATTTTGGTCAAGAAACTGTGGAGCACTGAATCAGCGTCATCACCAATAACAGAGTTTGTTGGTCCTACCATACCCACATCGGTGACATAAGCAGTTCCCTTAGGCAAGATGCAGGCATCTATGGTGCCAACATGCGTATGTGTGCCCAGCAAGGCGCTTACGCGACCATCAAGGTATCTTCCCATTGCAATCTTCTCCGACGTGGCTTCAGCATGAAAATCAACGATAACAACCTGAATTTTATCCTTTACTTCTACCAGCAGTGTATCCATCGCCCTGAAAGGGCAATCATATTCACCTACAAAGACACGACCGATTAAGTTGACCACCAAGACCTTATTGATTATGAAAAAACCCCGACCCGGGGCACCAGGAGGGAAATTCAACGGGCGTATAATGGGTAAATCATCACCATCGAGATAGGGAATAATCTCTTTCTTAGCCCAGACATGATTACCGGTGGTTATCACATTGACACCGGAATCAAAAAGCTCCTGAGCAGTAGCTACAGTAATACCCAGTCCTCCAGCTGCATTTTCACCATTAGCCACTACCAGATTAATTCTATATTCATTACGCAAGCCTGGCAGGAATTCTTGGACTGCTCTTCTGCCAGGCTTGCCGACAATATCACCGATTACCAAAATACGCAATATTTTCCCCGTATTATTTATTTGGCATAATCTACTGCTCTTGTCTCCCTTACCACCGTTACCTTAATCTGACCGGGGTATTCCAAAGTTTCTTGTATTTTCTGGACGATATCCCTGGCAAGTCTCAAGGCGCCTAAATCATCGATTTCTCCAGGCTTAACCATAATGCGAACCTCACGCCCCGCTTGAATAGCAAAAGCTTTTTCCACACCCTGAAAACTATGAGCCACATTCTCTAGAGACTCAATCCGCTTCAAGTATTGTTCCAGGGACTCGCGTCTGGCACCAAGCCTGGATCCGCTTATAGCATCGGCAGTTGCCACGATGAAACCGACAGGACTTGTCGTAGTAGCCTCACCATGATGTTCCGATATAGCCTGAGCCACCTCTTTTGACTTTTCCCACTGTCTTGCCAGATTGGCACCTATTAAGGCGTGAGTGCCTTCTACCTCATGATCCACCGCTTTGCCGATATCATGGAGCAGACCAGCTCTTTTCGACAATATAGCATCAGCCCCAATCTCCGCAGCCAGCATCCCCGACAAATGTGCTACTTCAAGGCTGTGCATCAACACATTTTGTCCATAGCTACTTCTAAACTTTAATTTGCCTAACAACCGAATCAATTCGGGATGCAAACCCTGTACACCAGCCTCGCGGGATGCCTTTTCACCTTCAGTCTTAATAGTAGCTTCGACTTCAGTCCTAGCTTTCTCAACAACCTCTTCAATCCGAGCAGGATGAATGCGACCATCGAGGACAAGATTAGTGAGCGCTACCCTGGCTATTTCTCGACGGAGTGGATCAAAGCTGGATATGGTCACCGCCTCTGGAGTATCATCGATAATCAGGTCGACACCAGTAGCTTGCTCCAGAGCTCGAATATTACGCCCCTCGCGACCTATCAGACGTCCCTTCATCTCATCACTGGGGAGAGGAACTACGGAAACTGTTGTCGCAGATGTTACATCAGTAGCACAACGCTGGATAGCCGTGGATAAGATATCACGAGATTTCTCATCAATCTCTTCTTTTATCCGTATCTCCGCCTCACGAACACGCCTTGATGCCTCCTGGCGAATCTCATCCTCTACCCCCAGCAGTAATTTCTGTTTCGCCTCTTCGGTGGACATGCCAGAAATAACTTCCAGTTCATGCAACTGCTTATTTCGTATTTCTTCCATCTGAGCTTTAATAGCATCAATGCCCTTTTCCTTATTGGTAATATCCCGCTCACGGCGCTCGATGAATTCCAGCTTACGGTCAACCTTTTCCTCTTTCTGACTGAAGCGTCTTTCCAATCTCAGCAAGTCAGCACGACGCTGGCGACTTTCGTTCTCAGCAGCTGCCCTAACTTTAATAGCCTCATCCCGGGCTTCTTGAAGCATTTTTTCATGTTTTTCTGTTGCCTCTTCAAGTAGTCTCTTTGCTTCACTCTGCGCGCCCCGCAATTGCTGATTGGCTATCAACTGCCGGGTAAAATAGCCGACGACAAAACCTACGAGAAGAAGAAGACCAAACATTAAGATGTATATATTTGGTACACCAGGAATTAAGGATGGTATATTGAAACCCATGTAATTGCCTCGCTTTCATAATACACAACATGGTGATAATCTTTAGTTTAATAATTTTCAATAAAATACTAACCTTTAATCGGATTTATGTCAACAACTCATCATGCCTTTTTTAAAAATTCTATTTTTCTCCCCATAGTCGCTCTGAAACAGTATCAATTACACTATAGCTAAAACCGCGCCATTGTAGATAGCTTGCCAAACGCCGACAAAACTCGTCATGGTTTAAAGAAGACAAAAGACGGGCCTTTTTCAAGCCCGCCTTATAAGCATTGACATAGTCATCCACGTCTCCAGTCGCCTTATCCGCTTCCTCGGTCGTTACCCCTTTTTTCATGAGCTCATACTTTATTAGACGCCGGCTCTTGGGATTTGATGAAAGACGGCTGTCCTTCCAAAATTGAGCAAAAGCTGCATCATTAATCAGGTTCTGCTCCTGTAACTTCGCTACTACTCTGTCGGTAGTAGTACTGTCAAAACCACGTTGACGTAGGCGATACTTTATCTCACGTTCACTTCTAGGACGATATGCCAAGAACCGTAATGCTATCTCCAAACACCGCTGATAGACATCAGCCTCCATCAACTCTTCTACCTTCTCTTCAGGAAGGTCTAATCCTTTTCTCAACCCTGCATCTCCCGCTACTACCTTATCGATAGCGAAAAAAGATGAGTCATCGAGAAAAACAGTAACGCTTTTCTTAGACTTATTCAATTGCAGAGTAGTAATTTTAGCCACAGACACCTCATCAAGCGGAAAATATAAAGATTACGCAACAGGTAAGACTAAGTTTGGTGGCTATAACCCACGCTATTAGGGTAATGCTAAAACCAAGAGTTACCTTAGTGACTAACAGTTGCAGCTCTTATTTTAGCCTCTATCTCAGTAGCCACTTCTGGGTGTTGCGTCAGGTACTCTTTGGCATTCTCACGTCCCTGTCCCAGTTTTGCCTCGCCATATGCGAAGAATGCACCGGCTTTCTTCACAACATCAAAGGCAACACCCAAGTCGATCAGGTCACCTTCCCTGCTGATACCGCTCTTGAACATAAGGTCAAACTCGGCGGAGCGGAACGGAGGAGCTACCTTATTCTTCACCACCTTAGCCCGAATTCTGATACCGATGATATCAGCACCCTGCTTTATGGATTCTCCACGTCGTAAATCTATTCTAACCGAACTGTAAAATTTCAATGCTCGGCCACCCGGGGTAATCTCAGGGCTGCCAAAAACAATTCCCACCTTTTCCCTTAATTGATTAATGAATATCACCGCTGTGTGCGACTTGCTCATAGCTCCCACCAATTTCCTTAACGCCTGCGACATCAGCCTTGCCTGTAAGCCAACATGAGCATCACCCATCTCACCATCGATCTCAGCCCTGGGTACCAGGGCAGGTACGCTATCGATGACAATCACGTCGACAGCTTCGCTTCTCACCAATCTTTCAGTTATCTCCAGCGCTTCCTCGCCGGAACTGGGTTGAGAAATTGTCAACTCCTCCCACAGCACTCCGCAACTGGCAGCAAATTCACTACTGAAAGCGTGCTCAGCATCGATATAAACAGCCTTACCACCCAGCTTTTGAGCCTGAGCAATGATATGCAAAGCCAGTGTGGTTTTTCCTGACGACTCAGCACCAAAAATTTCGATAACACGGCCCCTGGGAATTCCCCCGACACCTAAGGCTAAATCCAGAGCAGGCGAGCCAGTCGGGACAATCTCCACGGCAAGCTTTTCAGATAGCTCGCCCAACTTCATAATTGAACCGTCGCCATACTGCTTTCTAATCTGGCTGATTGCCAACTCCAGTGCTTTTTCCTTCTCAGATTTCATCCTTTCCTCCTTCAACGACTTAGGGCATCATAGCACAGGCATTATACCGACACAAGCAACGACCACAGTCCTGCAATACTAAAAAGGTGGAATAGATGGCAAACACTTCTTGTGGTTGCTTTTTATTGCCAATGACTCTATCCTTTGTTTTACCCCAATCTTTGCCTTACCGGTCAGTAAGTAACGGTCAAGCTCCCGATAGGTTAAACCCATCTCCTCCTCATCAGTCTGCCCGCTCCACAAACCAGCTGAAGGTGGTTTATCGATAATCTCTCTCGGCACATCCAGGTAATCTGCAAGCTTACATACCTGATCCTTTACCAGATTACCCAGAGGCATGAGGTCTACTCCCCCATCTCCATACTTGCTAAAATAGCCTACAAACAGCTCACACCGGTTACCTGAACCAACGACGAGATAATTGAGGCGGTTAGCAAAATAATAGAGAGTGAGCATCCGCAACCTAGGCTTAATGTTAGACTCGGCTATTTTTTTCGTTGTCTTATCGTAGCCATCGACAGGTAATATGTTCACCATACTATCAAAGATTTCATCGAGAGCCACCACCTTTGTGGGAATCTTAAATTGATCAGCTATAAGCTCAGCATGTTTTCTATCCATATCATCACTATAACAGGGCATAATGATTCCCAAACATGTATCGGGAAAAGCACGCTTGCATAGCGCTGCCACTACTGATGAGTCAATTCCTCCACTCATGCCAAAGACCACTCCCCTGCCCCCAGCAGCAGAAACCGTCTTTTTAATCCATGAAATAAGCTGCCGAGCCAACTTTTCTATTGACACTGATTTTAACATTACATTCTACCGATTTAATTTAAACTATTATACAATATTATGCTTCTACTAAATACTAAACCTGCTATTTGTTTGATTCAGGTAGTGTTGTATATAGTCTATCTCCAATATCATTCGGATCTAACAGCTCTTTGATTTTTCGCTGCAAGTGAAAGACGAGTGGCTGACTCGACTTTGCATATCGCTGGTTAAGCTCGTCATTATTCATGGCTATCTGAAGGAAAGGAGTCTCATGTCCAGCGACCAGAGGTAGATTGGCCTTAAGCTCTCCTCTTATTATATGTATATCACTATGGTAGACGGCTGTAGCAGCAATACGGACTTTAACCTCACCTTTCTTCGGAGGATCCATATCCAACTCCTCCACTATTAATGGTTTGCCAAATTCATAACAAACTGCGGCTTTCATTTATCTCCCTCCTTAGAGCTTTTTTAGCATCCCAGTATATAATTCCATATATTTTTAAATCAATTCATATAATTGGAGTTTCATTACTAGTTCTGTGTTTCTTTTCATAAAAAAATAAGACTAAACGAGAAAAATTGACTTAACCCCAGCTATGCGTTACAGTAAAATGTAGAGGAGATGAAATGCCCATTTACGAGTACTGCTGCCCGCAATGTAAACACAAATTTGAACTATTACGCGCTCTTAACCAGGCTGACGAACAGATGTCATGCCCCAAATGCCAGAGCGCTTCAAAACGCATATTTTCACGTTTTGCCTCTTTTGCTAAAGACAGCAGTGGGGCCTCGGTGCCAGTAGCCGGCACTGGCAGTTCCTGTAGCGGCTGCTCAGCTTCCAGTTGCAATGGTTGCCATTAAAAGCTACTGTCTCTGCACATTTAATTTCATTACACCAAAGGCAATGCCACCTAAAACCACTGATTTAATAATCACCGCTCCGAAACCGAATAAAGCTGCGTCATAAAAAAAACCGCCCGGAAATAACACCAGAAAAGAACCTTCGCTGGGGTCAATTATCCAGAACTCATTAGCAAAGCTGAACAGGTGAAATAGAATAAAGAGCTGCTCAAAGCCAAAGACTGACCACAGTATAAGAAAAACCATCAAGCCGAAGGTAAATACACTCCCCCATAACAAACCCTTAACCACTATTCGCCAGCTACCCCGCAGCCATAGCAGCAATGCCAGAACACAAATGAGCATAATAATAAACGTTGCTATTTGAACCGCATAGTCCAGTTGCATCAATCCTTTGACATCTTTGAGATGAACCAGCTCTTTCTCACTGAATACGTTCAGCTTTTCTCCTGACCTTATTACCGTCACCTGTGCCATGTCCACCTTTGAGTTATAGTAGTCAATCAACTGTTGATACACCCTCATCAACTCGGGTTTCGCGATACCGCTAACACCGCTTATCTGATATGTATCCACACCGTACTCATAGAGACGTATCTCGTTTACCCCCCAGCGTATAGTGCTGGCGATGAGAAACAAAGGAAAACAACATACGAAGACCCACAATAGAATAGTTGTTAACACTCTCATGGCACTCTGCCTTGCTACAAAGAGACCACTGAAGAAATAACGCTCCCGCAATCTCCTCAATCTCTAAAACCAGAGCTGATAATAAGTGTTGCACTGTTGATTGTCAAGAAATATTTTCTACTTTTTTCTCACTGAAAGCGAGATGCGCAGATTTGTCAGACCGCTAAAATTACTTAAAACCTTTATGCTATAATAAAAAGCTGTTCCAGCCAGATATGTTTACCCATCTTCACGTACATACCGAATATAGCCTCCTCGATGGTTTATGTCGCATTAATCAGCTTGTTGCCAAAGCTAAAGCGTTTGGTATGAACAGTTTAGCTATCACCGACCACGGCAGCATGCATGGTGTTATCGACTTTTACATCGCTGCCAGAGAAGCCGGCATCAAACCCATTATCGGCTGTGAAGTCTACGTAGCTCCGACTGACCGTCATAGCAAAAATGCCAGCGACAAAAATCCTTATCACCTCACCCTGCTCGCTAAAAGTCAGCAGGGTTACCACAACCTTATCCAGCTCGTCTCTCGTGCCCACCTTGAAGGTTTCTACTACAAGCCGAGGGTAGATAAAGAACTACTGACTACCTACAGTGAAGGCATCGTTGCGCTTTCCGGTTGTCTCCACGGGCAATTGTCCCGTCTTATCCTGGAAGGACGTACTGAGGAAACAGCTACCGTCGCCAGATGGTACAAAGATACCTTCAATGACTACTACCTGGAAATCCAGAGGCATCCCATTCCAGAACTGACACAGGTCAATGAAGGACTGCTCTCCCTGTCAAAAAAGCTCGACATACCTGTCGTGGCCACCAGCGATGTACATTATGTCAATAAAGAAGACGCCCCTACCCACGAACTTCTCCTTTGCATCCAGACCAATACTTCTATTTATGATGAAAAAAGGATGAAGATGGCAGGCGATTTCTTCTACCTGAAAAGCCCTGAGGAAATGGCGGATTCATTTAAGGATATACCCCAGGCTCTGGAAAACACGGTAAAAATTGCTGAATTATGCCAGTTAGAGCTTGAATTCGGCAAACTCCACCTGCCCAAGGTGGAAATCCCGGGAGGCAAAACTGTGGATGAGTACCTGACAGAGCTTTGCCGGCAGGGGTTCAAACAGCGCTTCCCCTCACCTTCCTTGCAGTTGGAACAACGATTGACCTATGAATTAGAGGTAATCCAGAAAACGCGCTTTGCTGACTATTTTCTTGTTGTCTGGGATTTGATTTCGTTTGCCCGGAAACAGAATATCCTGTTCGGTGTTCGAGGCAGCGCCGCTGCTAGTCTGGTGCTCTACTGTCTCAATATCACTGACATCGACCCTATCGCTCACAATTTAGTTTTCGAACGTTTTCTTAATATCGAACGGCGAGAACTGCCTGATATCGACCTCGATTTCCAGGATGACCGCCGCGATGAAGTCATCGCTTATGTCAACCAGAAATACGGTACCGACCATGTTGCCCAGATTATTACCTTCGGGACCCTCGGTGCCAAGGCTGCAATTAGAGATGTCGGCAGAGCCCTGGGCATGCCCTATAGCCAGGGTGACAGAGTAGCACGCCTGATTCCATCACGACCCAATATTAAATTGGAAGCTGCGGTGGCCGAGAGCCGTGAGCTACAACTCCTCTCTGATGAAGACGCTGCCATCAAAAACCTCATTAACACCGCTATCAAGCTGGAAGGAGTATCCCGTCATGCCAGCACTCATGCTGCCGGTGTCGTCATCTCCAGGGAACCTCTGGCACAGCACTTACCGCTGCAGCGCGCCTCCACCTCCAAAGACAGCGAGCAAGAAGCTGCTATGACCCAGTTTTCCATGGAGAATGTCGCTCGACTCGGCTTACTTAAGTTAGACCTGCTAGGGTTGGCAAACCTTACCCTTCTGGCGAAAGCTAAAGTAATCGTGGCAAAAAGTCGGAATATCACCCTGGATTTACATCATCTGCCACTCAATGACCCTCTTACTTTTAAGCTTCTTGCTTCAGGAGAGACCAGCGGCATCTTTCAACTGGAAGGCGAGGGCATGCGTCGTAATATCAGAGAACTCAAGCCCACTACGTTTACTGACATCGCCGCTATGGTTGCCCTCTACCGACCTGGCCCTATGGAACATATCCCTCGATTCATCAAGTCGAAGTACGGATTCGAACCGGTGCATTATCCGCATCCAGCCCTCAAGGATATTCTCGAAGAAACCTACGGCATCATCGTGTACCAGGACCAGGTACTGCTCATCGTCCAGGCATTAGCCGGCTACAGCCTGGGACAGGCAGATATCTTTCGAAAAGCCATGGGCAAGAAGATTCCAGAGGTCATGCAAAAAGAGCGCAACAACTTTCTCAATGGCGCCAGGGCAAAAGGGATTTCCGAAGAATTAGCCAATGAGATTTTCGCGCTGATTGAACCTTTTGCTGGCTATGCGTTCAACAAAGCTCATGCTGTCAGTTATGCTATGATCGCCTATCAGACCGCCTATATTAAAGCGAACTACCCAGTGGAATATATGACGGCACTGATGAACACCTACGCTGGCAATGCCGATAAAATCCGCTCAGCCATCGCCGAATGTCGCCGCCTGAGTATTCCCGTGCTGCCGCCGAATATCAACAGAAGCCAAGAGGAGTTCACTATTGAGAAGCTCGACAGTAAGATGGCAATCCGCTTCGGCCTCACTTCCATCAAAAACGTGGGTTATGCTGCCATCCAATCACTGTTGTCATCACGTCAGCAGGAAGGAGACTTCAAATCTATCGATGACTTTTGCCGTCGCGCTGACCTGCACAACGTGAACCGCAAAGTGCTGGAAAGCCTTATTAAAGCGGGCGCCTTCGACTCCCTAGCTCCACGCGGTGCTCTGTTAATCGTCGTACCCCAGATTATTTCCCTGTCTCAGAGAGAACAACAACTTAAATCATCGGGGCAATCCAGCATGTTTGACCTCTGGGGAACCAACGTCACCACTCCCTTGCCCTCGCTGGAAATAGGTAGCAGCGATGCCCCCCTCAAAGAAAAACTGGAATGGGAAAGAGAGCTGTTGGGCGTCTACTTCTCCGAGCATCCCTTTGCATCAGTAGCTTCCAAGCTCTCCAACGCTACCACGGCGCTCTGCGGCCAGATTAACGAAGAAAGGGTCGGCGAGACCGTGGTTATCGCCGGTGTGGTGACATCGATTCGCCAGCTTTATACTAAGGACAAGCGTCCTTTCCTTATCACCACCATGGAAGACCTCGATGGCAACATCGAGGTCACGGTCTGGTCAGATACCTATGAGCAGAGCAAACACCTATGGCAGGAAGGTGAAATCCTGCTGGTTGAGGGTAAGGTAAGATTAAGAGACGACAGGGTTACCCTCAACTGCCAGCGTGTACGCCCTTATCAGGCTGACGGTGAACCGCAGCAACCAGAAATAAAAGGCGAACCCGAGACGGAACCGATTAATGAACCGCCTCAACACCACAGACTTACTATTACCATCAAAGAAGATGACAACAATGACGAGGAAAACGTTGGTTTGCTTCACAAGGTCATGGACACCTTAAACAGCTACCCCGGCGAGGACATTGTTCAGCTTGTCATCGCCAACTCCGAAAAAGTGCTCCACCTGGAGTTGTCGCCCACCAGCTACTGCCCCGAACTGGCTAAGAAATTGACCACCATCCTCGGCAACGGCTGCTTAAAGCTGGAAACAAGTAACGAGCAATACTAAAATCATTCACGCCTAAGTCTCTGCCTCTAGCCAACTATTCGGCTGAAACACGCTACAGATTTACAACTTAGCCTTGGCAAAGGTACCAAAGTCTAGCCGCTCCTGGCAGCCACTATGAGAGTACCCGGTCCACCATGCACGCCCAATCCAGCACCCAGCCTGGACATTTGAATCCTCTCTTCATCAATGATGGAGACGATTCTCTTCTTGAGCATCGCTGCCTCATCGGGGACCGTGCTATGCGCTATGGCTACCTCTTTCAGTCTGGGATAACTTCTAACGAACTCGAATAACTGCTCTATGCCACTGGCATAAGAACGAGCCATACCTGCTTGAATGATTTCACCATCGCGCATTTTCAGGATAGGTTTTACCTTCAGCAGTGTGCCCACGAGCGCTTTAGCCTTAGTGATACGTCCGCCCTTGAGCAAATAGTGTAAAGTGTCCAGCAGTCCGCGAATTTGAGTCTGGCTGATGGCTTTTTTACTCTCCTCCAAAACCTCTGCCAAGCTGGCGCCCGCCTTAGCTACCCGAGCCGCAGCCGTCGCTATTATTCCCAGGCCTACCGATACCGTAAAGCTGTCCACCACGTGGACTTCACACTCAGGCTTTGCTATCTCAATGCCCTGAATCGCTGCATTGCAGGTGCCGCTCACCCTGGTTGGCAGATGTATAGATACAATAGCATCGGCGTCCCGGGAAAGACTGCTATAGACCTCAGCGAAGTCAGCGGGCATAGGCTGTGTGGTAGTAGGATGAATCGGGCCTTCAGCCAACCTCTGGTATAGTTCATCCGGCCCTATGTCAACTACATCTTTGTAGGCTTTCTCACCAAAATAAATATACACGGGCACCACGGTGATACCCAGCTCCTTCGCCACTTCAGGAGAGATATCTGACCCGCTGTCAGTGACAATCTTTATTGCCAAAAAGCACCTCCAGAATTCATCTAAGAACAAGGATTTTCAAATTGTACTTGCGATTCAGCAGAAATGCAATTCCTCGTATAACAATACATGCTATTTTACAATTGAGTGAATTCAACAAACACAATTCATTGAAAATAACACAGGGTACTGTTATAGTATTCAGGCGCACTGAGGCTAAGTAAAGAAAAAATGGACCACCAGGAAAAAGACGAACTAAAAACTGAAACAAGAGAGTCCCGAATAGACTGCCAAATCAAGAATATCAAAGCGTCTTTCAATCTTCAAACCTTCTTCTCCAAATATGCTAAAAAGAAAGCTACATCCGATTACATGTTAAGTGAATTCGGTTTCGGTGTTAGTAATCTCGGGGTCATTGCTGTCAGGCATTACCTCTGGGTAAGCATTAAGCTTATGGCATTGTATGTAGCGAAGTGGTTCAATTTTCTTTTCTGCCAACGATAACCACGAAAACACCACCTTTCATCATGCCATAAGAGCAGCATCACCAGAAAACATTTCATAATATACCGAACGTTCCGCTACGATTTAAATTTGCTTTTCACTGGCGATAAGTATATTGCTAGTATAAGACCACTACCAAAAAACGACTAGAAAATAGTTTCTAGTATAGTATTTGACTGTCAGTCAAATACTATACTATGATTACAAAACTACTTTAATTACAACAAACTAAAATTTTAGAATTACGAGGCTTAGAATGAAAAGATATATTATCTTACCACTTCTCTTGTTAGTTGTTGCAACTATGCTGCCAATCCTGGCTGGATGCCAGCATGAAACTCCATCGCCAAATCCACCAGCATCGATAACAACAGAGGGAAATACAAGAGTATATACCAATTATCAATACGGGTTCACGTTTACCATTTGCAACAGCCAGGAATTCGAAGCAGTCGAAAATTTGGGGGGGGCAGCCATTGCATTGTTGGGGCCAACCTTAGGAGACATGAAAAGCCGTATTGGTGTTTACGTGATAGCAAACAAAGCACCAAAAAATATCAAACTCGAAGACTATGTTAGGGATAGTAGAAAAAATGCAGAAAAAATATTGGCGAACTTTACTATCGAAAAAGAAAGCACTACAACAATCGGGGGCATTGAAGCTCAACAAACATTATATACCTACACTGCGACCATCGGCGAACATGACTACACTTTTAGAAATGCACTTATTGTTTTTATAAAAGACAATAACGCCTACGCCATTAAGTATGAAACTCCTGATGAGTTTTACGACGAATACAGCGATTGCTTTGATTTACTGATATCTACGTTCAAATTCCGCTAGAACGTAGCTACATCGTAATATCACTTGCCCGCAATACTCTCCAGATATTTATTAATCTCAGCCAGTTTATTCAGTATCTTATCGAATGCCTGCTGCTGTTGGCGGATAATACCTTCAGCGTCTGATATCTGATCGTGCATTTGGTTCAATCCTTCCATCACTGATCTTATCCTGGCAACCTGGTGTTCCAAATCAGTCACGACATTAAATATCGATTCTGATTGAGAACGTGTCGGAGCAACTACCTCTTTTTCCGGTGGCACTACTTCTCTCTCGACTTCAGGCGGCTGTATAATTCCTTTAATATAAGTAACCAACTCCTGCGGACTTGCCGAACTCTGAAAATAGGCATCAAAGCCATCGCCCCCGGTATGCAGTTCATTAACTGGACTTTTACCCACAAGAATTATATGAGCGTTCGAATATTTCCGTACCTTGGAAAATACCATACCTTCACCTGAACTATAGACATCTTCATCAATGATAATAACATCAAATTTCGTTTTACTTGCTGTAAACATGCCATCGAGAAAATCCGAAGCATCAGCGACCTGAAATCCATTCTTGACCAGTTCTTTAACATATTTAAGCCGCAAAGCCGAGTCGGTTGATAGAACCAGAATTTTATCCATGGCTACCTCCCTACTGAATCCAGTATATCTAGTGCCATTATAACAATGGATAATAAAAAAAACGGTAAATATTTGGTTAATAAAAGGTAAACATAGTACAGACATTAACTGGAATGGCTGCGATAAGATAGATTCACGATAGACCTATGGAACCTGGGTAACTATGCTGAACAGGTACAACACAATTGGGATCGAAATTATAGAAAAAATAAAGCTGGCAACGATGAATTGCCCTGATATGATTCGATTACCCCCAGAACGTTCCGCCAGTAAAGGTATGGCAGTAATAGGCGGAACGGCGCTCTGCAAAATAATAATAAGCGCAATACTATAGTCCGGACGTACCAGCATGAGCAAACCAAGAAAAACCAGGGGAAACATAATATTTTTAACCAGCGTAAATTTGACGACTTCTGCGATGTTGAATTGCTTCTGCCTGCTGAAATCAACGTAGATGTTACCCCCGAGAATTATCATCAATAATGGAAGTGACATTCCGCCGAGCATCTGGAAAATGGTGATAACAAACTTGGGTATATAACTGTGCACTCCAAATAGACGGATGAACAAAGCCACCAGAGTAATAATGAGCACTGGATTAAGCACCCGTCTCCAGTTCAATTTTATTGTCTGCTTATCTTTTCTGAAAAACAGGTAGTAGGTTCCAAATACAATAGAAGGATGCAGGAACATGAATATGAAAAGCTGTGCCAGGTACGGTGACTCTTTTCCAAAAATTCCGCTAATGATAATTAAAGGGGAAAAAAGTCCATTCTGAAAGAAGAGACTCATGGCAAACTCAGAGCGTGTCTCTTTCCTGGAGATAAACATGGTGACCAATGACAAAGCGAGAGCTATTACACTAAACAATATCCACCATAGAGGTAATTGCCACCAGTCAGGAAACTTTTCCGGGGAGAAATCCAGGATGATACTGGAAAAAACGAGACAGGGCAAGGAAATGTCGATCGCCAGAGTAGTAAGGAAACCCAGGAGATTCTCGGGCAAAATCCGCTTGGCAATAATCCAGAATCCTAGAACACCAATCCCTAAAAGTACGGCCACTGATTGAAAGGTGATAAGCAGAATATCCATTTTACGTTACCATTATTATAGCAAAAGTACTTCCTGTTAATTTCCTAATCATCCACAAAGCATTTATAATGTATCAACTCTTTTACGAGCTCTACAGAGGTAAAGAGAATGGTCGACTGGCAGAGATTGCAACAAGATATCGGTATTTTCTTCAATGACCTAACGTTGCTCCAGCAAGCATTCCTGCATTCCTCGTTCGTCAACGAGAATCAGAATTTTTCTACACCCGATAATGAACGCCTCGAATTCCTTGGTGACGCTGTACTCAATTTTGTGGTTGCTGAGAAAGTATATCGCGAATTCCCCAATCTTACCGAAGGTGCATTAACTACTATTCGTGTTTCACTAATCCGCGAAGATACCCTGGCTCAGCTCAGCGCAGAGCTTAACCTTGGTGATTACCTTCAATTGGGCAAAGGCGAAGAAACGTCAGGAGGGCGACAGCGACAAAGCAATCTTGCCGATACGTTCGAGTCACTGCTCGGCGCTATATTTCTGGACCAGGGATTAACCACAGTTAAGGATTTCATTCTGAGCAGGCTGGATAGCCATTTTACTGAGATTAAAACAAGAGGTTTGGGACGAAACTACAAGGCAAAATTACAGGAGTTTACCCAGGGCACCTGCAAACAACTGCCAGTCTATCGCATTGTACAATCTTCAGGGCCAGACCACGATAAGAACTTCATCGTCGAGGTGACACTGGACAATAAGGTGCTGGGCACAGGGTCAGGTAAGAGCAAGAAAGCTGCAGAGATTGAGGCTGCACATTCGGCCTGTAATAAATTAATACCTGACTGAACTAATCTTAGTAGAACATCATCTACTAAGTGGGTTTCAAAACAAGTATTCCTGTTTCCGCTGGCAACGTATCATGCTCAAACTCTACTTTGCTCGAATCTAGCTTCTTGACGTTTTTCTTGCCGGCGAGAAATACATCGACCCCAGTAACAGGGAAATCCAGTTTAGCCGTCTTATAGTGCATAGGAACGACAACCTTTGGCTTTATGTCGTCGCATACCCTGGTTGCTACAGCAGCATCTATAGTATAGAATCCTCCGACAGGGACAAGCAATACATCAACCTCACCTATCTCTTTGATTTGTCCGCGGTTAAGCGCATGGCCCAGGTCTCCCAGATGGCAGATTCTAATTCCATCCACAGAGAAACAGAAAATGATATTCTCCCCGCGCTGCTTCCCACTGGACTCATCATGGTAGCACGCAATCCCGCGAAACTCTATCCCTTTGATAGACTTGTTTCCGCTGCTTTTCACTATCTCTGGTCTACCCCCTACCGATTGAACAGCATTATGGTCAAAATGGTCATGACTTACCGTAACGATATCCGCTATTTCCATAACAGGTGAATAATTAACACCTTGCTTCGTATGATATGGGTCGGTTATGATACTTAATCCCGACTTCGCTGTTATCAGAAAGCACGAATGTCCCACCCATCTCAATTTCATAGTACACCTCCCATTATTTACTTAGTTTCAGCTGATTTCATGGCAAAATTCACCAGAGTCCTCACGCAGACTCCAGTTGCACCCTTCACCACATAACCTTGCTCCTTGCTGGTGTAGAAAGTGCCGGCAATGTCAATATGAGCCCAGGGAGTATCACCGACAAACTCGGCAAGAAACTGTGCCGCCGTAATAGCCCCTCCCCACCGACCTCCACTATTTTTGATATCTGCCACTTCACTTTTATTGAGCTCTTTATACTCTTCATACATCGGCAACTCCCATAAACGCTCGCCAGCATGAGCGCCAGCCTTGATCACCTTATCGACGAGCTCCTTATTATTGGTGAAAATACCGCTGCATACATCTCCCAGAGCTACATGACAGGCACCGGTTAACGTAGCTAAATCTATTAATGGCGAAAACTTCTGTTTTACCGCATAGCTCAAAGCATCAGCCAGAATCAATCTACCTTCTGCATCAGTATTGACTACCTCGATTGTTTTACCGCTTAAAGCCTTAATAACGTCTCCAGGCTTCAGCGCTTTCCCGCTGGGCAAATTCTCCGTAGCAGGAATAAGTGCGGTAACATTAACCCGAAGTTTCAACTGGGCGATAGCGCTCAAAGCTGCCATAACAATTGCCCCACCTGACATGTCACCTTTCATCTCATCCATATTTTCTGATGGCTTCAGTGAAATGCCTCCGGAATCGAAGGTTAGCCCCTTGCCCACAAAACCTGTCACTTTAGAAGAGCGTGGAGATCCTTTATAGCTTAAAAGTATTAATTTGGGCGGCTGTTCACTTCCCTGAGCCACGCCCAGAAGCGCACCCATCCCCATTCTTTTCATTTGCTCTCGGTCGAGCACATTTAACCCCAGGCCATAAGCTTTCGCCAGCCGTCCCGCCACCTTTGCCATATCAGTCGGCGTCATATAGTTAGCCGGCTCATTCACCAAATCCCGTGCCAGATTTGTCGCCTCGGCAAGTATCTTCCCTCTACGGCAGCCCTGCTCCAATTTCTTTTTCCTGGCAGCATCATGCTCTACTATAACAAGCTCTTTGACATCCTTATAGTCAGGCTTCTTGGTAATATGCTTGTGGAAACTATACAGCCCCAGTATCCCACCCTCTGCTATCGCCTGAGAAGCCATTTCAGCGTCAATTCCACCAGTACCAGTGCCATGGACAATGGTAGCTATCCGTCTACAATTCAATTTGCGCAACGAACGGCAGGCCTGTGCCACCACCCGGCGAATCTTATCCGCAGTAAAATCAGCCTGCTTACCCAGCCCGACAACTGCTACCGCACGTGCTGGAATTTTGCCCAGCGCATGTATAATAGTTACCTCGCAAAGCTTGCCCCTGATTTCTCCTTGTTTAATCAACTCGGAGATAGCACCGTTCAGTGCCTTATCTACAGCAGCCGTAGCTCCACCGGGATTCTTAACTTCTTCAAAAAGATTTACTACAATGGCATCGGTTTTCGCCTGCGTGATATCACCAGTAATAACTCTAACTTCCATTATTTCCTCCTGTTCGTGTTATGGACTTCTATACCTTATTTCTCGCAGTACCTGAGCATTAATTGGTGCAATGCCCCACCAGATTAGGAGCATCAAATACCTGCTGATTCTTTCGGTTCAAAAATTATAAGATATTTTTCAAATATACGCTAATATAGAGCCTTTTGCGAAACTCCCGCAGGCGATTTGCCATTACCTTTTTGATAGAATGGAGATATGCCAAAAGGTATTTGGCAAAAATGGTGGAGGGATAATAGAGTATGAAGAATATTTGGAAAACCTCTGTGACTACCAAGATTGCGGGGGCTTTATTCATTGGAGCAATCGAATATCTTGGGGGACTAATTCTTGGTTCTGTCTTCGATGGGTGGGCGAAAATGAGTAATGGGGACAAATTAGCGTGGGGAATTCCTGTTTTCTTGGTTCTTTTTAGTCTATTCCTATTTTTCTCCCCAGCTATTGAGAAATGGATAAATAGTTTGGGGAGTAAGAAACAAAACTTGCAAAAAAATATAGAGGAACTAGGAATCAAAATTGAGAAATTGACTAAGTTGCGTGTGGAATGGGAAAAATTGTCTGATAAGGAAATCGAAGACATTATTAGTAAATGGGCAACTATTCCCTATACCGCAGTTATACCTAGACCCGATGATGCGTCGCTCTTTAGCTTTGCTGTCATTGGTCGCGATGGGGTTCCTGTCAACATCTTCAGACTGAAAAAGCACCCCGACCATGTAGCATTCGCTTCAATGGCTGACCTAACCCAAGGCGACCTAGTAAAGTTTAGGACCGCCTTTGATTCATTAGAACCTGCTAGCCAAGTGGATTTGTTGTCAAAACTTAGACTAGAAATGGTTAGACTTGGTATAAATTCTGCAGGTATAACATTACCATTTAAAAACGTAGCTCTGATTGTAAATGTTCCTCTAAATGATTTATCGGATGATGTTTATTTTAGGGAACGCATATCGTTTGTGCGCAAAGCCAATATGTTATTACTAACGCTTATGGGGCAACATCTAATAAATGCGGGTAAAATAGGTTTACAGGATTTAGGATTTGATGACAAAGCGCAGAATATTAAAACGTGAAATAACCGATGAACAATCACGTGCCCCTATACAATAGTTTTAGGCAGTTAGGTTTTTATATTCAAGGTGTTGTGAGTTTATGAGTTTAAGTAATTGTACTGCACCCCATGAAATCAAGCCGTCACTAAGAGAGTAGCCTGGCTGTTTTGATATTCCTCCTCAAATTTGGTTGGCGATTTGTATCCAAGCGCTGAATGTAAATACTTGCCATTGTAGTACTCTATCCACTTGCCCAGGGCATCTGCCATCTCAAACGGACTAGTCCACTCTCTGAGCCAGAGAAGCTCCTCTTTCATTGTTCTGAAAACTCGCTCTGTGTCCGCGTTACCCTTCGGATTGTTATAGCTGGTAAACGTCTGGGTAATATCCATATCCCGGCACGCTTTCATGAAGCCGATTGATGTTGGCTGACTCCCATTATCCGACATGAGAAACAGTCGTTGCTCCCGCACTCCATCAGGGAATTGCCTGTTCACTGCAGCATCCAGAGCTTCCAGCCAGTGTTTGCTCCGGCATTGCATGCCCGCATAGTACCCAACAATCTTCTTGGTGTACCAGTCCAGGACAACCACGATGTACATCCAGCCAAACCCATTTACCATAACCTTGGTCATGTCGATGCCCCACCACTGATTAGGACGATCTGGTTTTGGTTTGTTCCTGGTTGGTGTCCTTATCGCCTTAAGCTTTGTATCTGGCTTCACCAGGAGCTCATGCTTCTGGAGTAACCTGAGCACTCGTTTTTTGTTGATCTCAAGCTCGTCGACATATTTCAGATGCGCCCAGATACGCCGGTATCCCCAGAACGGATGCTCAGCTTTGATTGCTTTGATCCGCTCGACAATAGGGGAATTTCGCTCCGCTACTAACGTTGATTCTTTCCGTCTCATTCTAACAACTCGTTTACTTTTTTTAACTCCACGGTGAGGTCCCCGATGATCCTCTTAAGTCGACCATTCTCTTGAGTCAATGACTTCTCTCTGCGGTCATCGCTGGTAAATACCTGGTACATGTTGGCCAGAAACTGATCCCGCCATTGATAGTACTGTGCCTGGCTAATCTGGTGCTCGATGCAGATTTCGAAAACTTGCTTTCCCTTCAGCCCTTCTACCACAATCATTGCTTTGGTTTTCGGATCCCATTTCCTTCGTTTCATGGCTGTTTTTCTCCTTCTTTTCAGCCATTGTACTCTCTTAGCAGAAGCCCTGTCTTAATGGGGAGCAGTATATAATGTATCTCTAAACAAATATGGATTCTCACGCAACAGAAGAAACACATTGTCTAACAGATAACAATTGATTATTAAGAATGTTATGCAAAGCTTGTGCTTGGACAACAATAAGAGAAAGAAAGCAATGAACAGTTACTTTATGCCTACGCCGGACAGTAATATTGTTCAATCGCCTGTGGCCCTTAAGTCTACTGAAAAGGCGTTCAACAGCAGTTCGTCTATTGTAAATTTCTTGCCATTCCTTTGTTTCTACAAACAATTCCTTTTTGTGACTTCGGTTAACCTTGATAATCGGCTCGGAATCGTATTGATTCTTTATACTCAATCTCAGCTTCCTACTACTGTATCTTGCATCGCAAATTACATATTGGGGATGAAACCGGCCATAGATAAACCTAGCCTGACTAAGAAGTGGAGTGGCTACCCTCACGTCAGCAATCGAAGCGGTTTTCAGATTAGCTACGATAGGAAGTTCATATTGACTATCTACCAAAACACGGAGCTTATAACCAAAGAAAAACTTGGGCTTTCCAGCAGTATCAGCTTTTGCAGACCAACTCGCATCTGTATCCGCTTTGGGATTCTTAGCACCGTTAGACCACGCCTTCAAATCAGTGCTGTCAATGACCACGCTCTTCCCAAAATCTGGCAAGGTTTCATAGAATTTCCTTGTAAGTGTACGCATGATATCTTTGACCATGACAACGTATTTAGGCTGCGACAATTTACGCATGAACCGGGAATAGGCGAATTTAGTTGGTATTCCCTCTTCACAAGTAATACCACAGGCAATAGCTATGAAGGGATTATTGTGAAGAGTACGAATGAGATTGGCAAAGCTTGGAACTCCAAGCATAAACATCGCTACATAGGTTTTCCACAATACTTCGACTGTATACCCCGGTCTGCCAGTAGGTGCTTTCAAATCAGTGAGCAATTCCTTGTCGGGAATCGAATCAAAGACGGCATGAAGTTGCCTGACGACAGGTATGCTCTTGACATTTTCTGCAATTCTATTATCATAATAAGTAGTCAAGGAGCTAAGCCCTCCGTGACAATGGGTACTAGTTCAGTTAACGCTGCTAGTGCCCAGAATATTCGGGTGGGGGCAGAGAGACTTGAACTCTCACGGCTTTCAGGCCACCAGATTTACAGTCTGGCCTGTCTACCAATTCCAGCATGCCCCCTCTATAAAAATAAAGGAGTGGTTTGCCTAACGCACCACTCCTTTATCATTTTCTTGTTCCAGAATTTCCTTTTCAACTTTTTCTATTGGTTTTTTCATTCCGAAAAGAACAAAGGGGTCGCCTTGATTACGATGCAAGTGCTCCGTTTTCCCTGTTTGAACAAACACTTTTTCCTGTACACCGTTTTTCAAAGTGACAAGAAATTCCCATACCCACTTTGTCTTCTGTTCCTCTGGTATGTTGCGCTTTTCGAAAATACTCAATATGAGATAAGGCATGTCGGCTTTAATAAATTTTATCTCATCATCTTCAGTATAGTTATATTGTTCCCGAATGTAACTAATGACTTGACCTTCAAACGACGTACGATTTTCTTCAAGCAATCTCTCTTTATTATGCTGGTAGAGAGCATCTTTTTTTATCAAAACTGCTCTACCAACTTTCTCTGTGGGCAGATTGCCATCTTTAATCCATCGACTAATTGTCTGTCTAGTTACTTTTATTTCTTTAGCAGCCTCAGAAATTGTGAAATATTCGTCTTTAAGTGCCATGTTTATGTAATCCTTTTACTTTATATACTAACGATACTAACTGTAACACATGTTACATGATTTGTCAAGGGGAAAGTTATGAAAATCGCTGAGTTTTTCTATACGGAAGCAGAAGTAGCACGGATTTTTAATGTTAACCGTATAACAATTTGGAGGTGGGTAAGAGCGGGGAAATTTGATGCTCAAAAGGTAGGGAGAGAGGTACTTATACCAAAATGGGAAGTTGAATTATATAAAGACAAAATTCAGTGTGCAACATAGAGTTTCGCAACAAGCTCAATATAGAGCATGGTAGAGCAGTATATGGACTTCTGGAAGCTTAAAGGCGAGTGAGCTTAAATAATGCGGGGTGTTTGGTAGCGATCGAACCTGCGACCAATCGGTTATGAGAGTTTGTGTTCTCCATTTGATGCTTCAAAGTTATTTGCTTTTATTATAGCTTACCCATTATGTTAAATTCTATTCTGTTCTTTTTACTTCTGATTCTTGGTATCTGAGCGTCAAACCAGCGTCCGCATATCTGATCTTCTAGATGGACAGCGGTCTGGGAGACTGCTGTCCACTATCAATAATGAGTAGAAACTAATCCGCATTTGTCATTAGTCTAGTTGTTTTTTCTTGCCACTATCACCATGTGTTAGACCACCATGCCACGAAGGCTAGCATTACAGCCTTGATTGTTCAGGCTATTAGAGACTCTATTGCGGCAAATCCACCGCCCCTGTGCAATGTATCGCTTCACCTGTGTTTGACAAAAACCAGACCAGAATATAGACTGAAACAGAAGCACAAAGCATAAAAACAACACCTGGAACAACATTAGGTTGTCGGAGGTAGTGTGGGAACGGAAAATAGGCACGGCAATCGCTAGATAATGTAGCGATCGCTAGTGCCTTTTTAGTTAAGAAAGGGGGTGAAGGGGGCAAAAACTGACGTTGAGGTCTTATATGAGACAGCAAAAATAAAAAGAGGAGGTGATTAATTCATGAGCAAAATTTGGGGAATAATCAGTTTCATATTGTTTTGCATAGGCCTGATACTATCTGTTATTGGAGGTATAATACTTCCAGCGAATCTCATCATTGCAATGGTACTAGCAATCTTCGGCCTTGTAATCGGGATTATCTATGTTGTCTACACCGAAGAAACTACTAGTTTGCATACCTTGCTTCTTGCTACTATAGCCCTGTTGGCAATGACAGCTGCATTCACTCCCATTACAGCCTTGGACGTAGGTAAAGCAGCAACCAGTATACTTGTAAACTTTGCTGCCCTGATGGCACCAGTAGCCCTTATCTCTGCAATAAAAGCATTGCTAAAAATAGGTCTGAAGCAGCTCTAACTTAAAAATTGGTACGCTTATTGGGGGAAGGTCAGCCTTGTCAGTGAATAAACGAGTCCTGGTAGTTGACAATGATGCCAAAACGGTAGAACTGGTTCAACGCTACCTTAAACATCATGGCTACAGAGTGCTGACTACCTATGATGGTATGGAAGCCCTGCGCCTTGCACGTGAAGGCCAGCCTGAGCTGATAGTACTTGACCTGATGTTGCCCGGTACCGATGTTAGCGAGGTTTGCCGCAGGCTCATAGAAGAGTCAGATGTGCATATTATCATGCTTACTAGCTAGGACAACGGAAAATGACCGCCTGACTGGGCTAGATCTGGGTGCTGATGACTATGTAGCCAAGTCGTTCAGCCCCAGAGAATTGGCGGCCATGGTACAGGCTTTGCTGCTGGGCATATCTGAGGAAATACTCATGAGTGGTCCAAAGGAGATCAACTGCGGTAAGCTCACTATAAATTACCGCAAACAGGAGGCGAACATTGCCGGTACGCTCTTGAATCTCACGCCGATAGAGTTCAATTTGCTGGGGATACTGGCGCGGGAACCAGAAAGAGTATTCAGCCGGGCTCAGCTTATTGAGATGTCTTTTGGCCACGACTTCGAGGGCTTTGACCGTACTATAGATGTTCATATTTATAACTTGCGCCGGAAGTTAGCGGCAATCCCCGGGCATTCAATACAGATAAAGACAGTTTAAACCTTCAAGCAGTTCTGCCAAAACAAGGTGCAGAAAATGAGACTCACAGACCTGGTAATGGGTGGGAAATCAGCAAGTAATTGGAGGAGGAATTACCATGAAGACTGATGCCGAGCTACAGCAGGATGTCATGAATGAGCTTAAATGGGAACCAACCATCAAAGCGGCGGAGATTGGGGTCGGCGTTACGTACGGTGTGGTGACGCTGAGTGGCTATGTTGATAGCTTCTACAAGAAATGGGCTGCCGAGCGCGCTGCCGCTAGGGTCTTCGGTGTTAAGGCGGTCGTGGAGAAAATCCAGGTCAGGTTGCCCGGCTCTGTTAAGCGGTCAGATGAGGACATCGCCCGGGCGGTGGCAAATGTTCTCGAGTGGAATGTCTTGGTGCCACATGACCGCGTCAAAGTGCAAGTGCAGGACGGGCTGGTTACTCTGAGTGGCGAGGTAGACTGGGGGTATCAAAAATTCGCTGCCGAGGAGGCCGTGCGTTACCTCATGGGAGTAGTATGGTTTAGTAACCAGATTACAATCAAGCCGACGGTCAAACCGCAGGATGTAAAGGACAAAATCGTAAGCTCATTTCGGCGCAATGCTTTACTTGATTCACGGCGAATCACAGTAGAAGCTCGCGGCGGCTGGGTTATTCTCTCGGGCAGTGTGCGCTCCTGGGCAGAGAGAGCAGAAGCCCAGTGGGCAGCTTGGGCCGCACCAGGCGTGTCCGAAGTCGAGAACAATATCATAATTAGTCCTTAGACCAAGAATTGGGCAACCTCAGGTATTCCTTTGCGAAATATTGAGTGGTACAATTATTGAGGGCAGTTCAACAAAGGAGAGTAGGAAATTTCAATGTTGTCAATATATAAACTAATCTACAATCAACAACAGGCTTGGGCACGCCAAAAAGGTATTAAGTTTCACAAAGACGGCCGTACTCTGCACCTAAATGACAACCTATTCATTCCGCTATCGCCAGAGGCTAAGCGGGAATTTGGAACGGCCAAAGGCGATGAACTGGGTCATGATAACCAACGGGGCAAAATGCAAGCACTACACTCATCATCAGCCCTTGTTTACAATGTATTTGGGTATTGGCAAGAGCGTAATATCGACAGCATTGCTAGAGCCTGTGGCACTCAATCCGTTATGACTGAAATGCACTTTGAGAAAACCCATTCTACTCATCTAGGAGGAGTACCGCCACATCTGGATTTAGAGTTTGCAGGAACCGGATTAAAGCCATTTGCTATAGAAGGGAAATTTACTGAACAATACCATCGCCAAACAAAAAGGGCAATCAAAGATCCGTATTTAGATACTGAAGGTCTATGGGCAAAACTTCCTAAATGCAAAGAGCTTATTAAGCGCATACGTGCAGAAGAGCAAGGTAAGACAAGCTTTGTCTATTTGGATGTTCCGCAGTTGCTCAAACATATTTTAGGGCTTTTCACTTCCTATGGGACAGGCGGTTTTGAACTTTTGTACTTGTGGTATAAGGTGTCTTCTCCGGAAGCAGAAGAACATGAAAAGGAAATTAAGGATTTCAAGGAATACATAGCGCATGAGGTGCATTTTCGAGATATGACATATCAAGAGCTGTTCCAGAAAATTAAGAGGTACCCGGATGCAGGAGAAGCCTATATATCATATCTTTCTGAGCGATACTTTCATGAATAATATTCTCGTTAATCATGGCCAGTGAACAGGTTTGTGAAACCCTACAGGTGGACACACTAAGATAGGAGGGGAAGGCGTATGACGAAACACGAAGAAGGAATGGAGCATAAGTGGAGACCCAAAGAAGGGTATACTCCAAGTTATAAGGCCTTTCACGAGGTTTATATTACCAAGGACTTAGGGCCAGAAAGGAATGAAGACCTGAAAGCTTTCATAGAGAAACATATCACAGAGTTCAAAGGGAAGACTGAGGATAAACATGGCATCCCTCTAATGCTATTTGAGAAGCAGCAAGACGCGCACAAGTTTGCTAATGAGCTCAGTGCGAGACTTAACATACAGAAAGAGCACATAACAGTTAAGGCGAGGAAATATAAGCGCTAACATATTTAAACTGAAGTGCGCTCAGAAAATTTGAAGACTCACAGAAAAAGGGACTTATTTTCTGTATTTTCTTCTTTTAACAAAAATTACAAGAGAAAAGCAATGACAGAATAACCAGCAGTGAAAAGACTTACCAGAAATAAAATGGAATCACCCAGAAAATATGACAATCGGTTATGAGCTCGATATATTGGGCTGGAGGGGGTAAGAAACTGATGAGAACTGAATCTCGCTATTGCACCATCAGGCACTAAAGTGGTATACTAATACATAGTGAGCCTTTAAGTCAGTCCAGTGAGGCTGGCAAGGGACTTCAATAGTAACGGTTACTAGCCGACAACCTTTACCAGGGTTCGTGGCATATGAAACCTCTTGCCAGCAGAAGGCAGGAGGTTTTTTTATATGCCTGAAAAGATTTTGATGTCCCCTGTGGACATGGAAAGAGCCCTGGTACGAATTGCACACGAAATCGTAGAAAGAAATAAGGGGGCTGAACATCTTGTCCTTGTCGGTATGCAAACCCGCGGAGTCCCCCTTGCCAAACGCCTTGCTGCCACCATCAAAAAACTGGAAAATGTTGTTATTCCCGTGGGCTCCTTAGATATCAGTCTCTATCGCGACGATCTCTCCTCACTGGAATTAAAACCAGTGCTTCATCGTACCGATGTCCCCACCGACATCACCAACAAACAGGTGATTTTAATTGATGATGTCTTCTACACCGGACGCAGTATCCGCGCTGCTATGGACGCCATTATGGACCTGGGACGTCCGCAGAGTATTCAACTTGCAGTGCTTGTAGACAGAGGACATCGCGAGTTGCCTATACGAGCTGACTATGTAGGCAAGAATATACCTACTGCAAGTTTTGAAGAAATAAAAGTGCAGGTTGTAGAGGTAGATGGAGAAGACAAAGTAACTATTCTCCAGGTTGAGAAGGAGGTGACCGATGAAAACGGTTGAACCCAGGTCAGATAGCACTATAACAGAAACAATCACACCGCCGTCAATCAGTTCCTGGCATCACCGCCATATACTCGACCTGGACGATTTCACCAGAGATGAGATAGAACTAGTATTTGAAATAGCTGACGCTATGGCTGAAATACTCACCCGTGAAGTCAAAAAGGTGCCAACGCTGAGGGGCAAAACAATCGTCAACCTGTTTTATGAGCCAAGTACGCGTACCCGTTCATCATTCGATCTGGCAGCCAAAAATCTCAGCGCCGATACCATAAATATAGACGCAGCGAAAAGTAGCATCACCAAAGGAGAATCCCTTATCGATACTTTGCATACCCTTCAAGCTCTGGGTGCCGATGTCATTGTAATGCGTCATTCTCAATCCGGCGCTCCCTATCTGGCTACGCAGCATTCAAATACCAGTATCATTAACGCTGGCGATGGCTGGCATGCCCATCCCTCGCAGGCTCTCCTGGACCTCTACACTATACGTCGCCATCTGCAAAACCTTTCAAACCTTAAAGTAGTCATTCATGGGCGACATTAAGCATAGCCGGGTCGCTCATTCCAACATCTGGGGCATGACCACTATGGGAATGAAGGTAACACTCTGTGCACCATCAACATTATTACCACAGGGACTTCCCGACTTCATCGACCACTGCCATATCCCCAACATGAGTATCGAACCTGAGATTGAAGCCGCCCTGGAAGGCGCCGACGTCGTGATGCCTTTACGGCTTCAGTTGGAAAGACAGCAGAGTGGCTTACTACCGACCTTGCGAGAATATATTCAACTCTACCAGCTTAATGAACAACGCCTATCCCTGGCTAAGCCCAATGCACTGGTAATGCACCCCGGGCCAGTGAACGAAGGCATCGAAATCAGTCTTGAAGTTGCCCATGGAGCCCAATCAGTGATCGAAGAGCAGGTAAATAATGGCATCGCTATACGCATGGCATTGTTTTACCTGGTCGCTGGAGGCAAAACAAATGAAAGCTGAATCTGCTTATTAAAGGCGGAAGACTCATCGACCCCAGTCAGAAACTGGACAGGGTCGGCGACCTGCTGATTTCTCAGGGTAACATCACCCAGGTCGGAGAGAAAGTAGCACCATCCACACAAAAAGACCTGACCGTAGTGAATGCCAGCGGTCTTATTGTCTGCCCTGGCTTCATCGACCTCCATTGCCACCTTCGCGAGCCAGGATTTGAAGACAAAGAGACGATTGCTACCGGAACCAGAGCCGCTGCCAGAGGTGGCTTTACTACAATTTGCTGTATGCCAAACACAAACCCACCCATTGATAGCAAAGCTGTGTTAGATTATGTAAAGAATAAGGCTGAATCCGATGGTGCCATTCGTGTCTTAATCATCGGCTGCATCACGAAGGGAAGACAGGGCAAAGAGCTTACCGAGATGTACGAATTAGCCAGCGCAGGAGCGATTGGCTTCAGCGATGACGGCGAACCGGTGGCCAGCTCAAGAATTATGTATCTCGCTATGGAATATAGTCGCTCTCTTAATTTGCCTATCATTGACCATTGTGAAGATAAAGAGTTAGCCGATGGCGGACTCATGAATGAAGGCTGGGTAGCTACACGCCTGGGATTGAAAGGCATCCCATCTGCCGCTGAGGAGATTGTTATAGCACGTGACATAGCACTGGCAAAACTGACTGGAGCCAGGCTTCATATAGCTCATGTCAGCACCGAAGGTTCTGTGGAACTCATCCGCAATGCCAAACAAAAAGGCATACCCATTACCGCCGAGGTTACACCCCATCACCTGGCAATAACTGAAGAACGAGTCATGGGTTCACCAGCCAAACAAAACAAGTACTTAACCTATGATACCAGTGCCAAGGTAAATCCACCTCTAAGAACCAGCAGAGATATCTCTGCCCTGATTCAGGGTCTGAAGGATGGAGTGCTCGATGCTATCGCCACCGACCATGCCCCACACAATTCAGTAGACAAAATGTGTGAATTCGGGTTGGCAGCCTTCGGTATCAGCGGTTTGGAAACAGCCTTAGCCTGCCTGATGCATCTGGTGCACGAAGGCCAATTAGATTTAATAACCCTGGTATCGAAACTCACTTTCGAGCCTGCCAAAATCATTGGAAACATCCATGGTGAATTGGGCACACTCAAACCCTGCTGCCAGGCAGATATCACCATCTTCGACCCTGACAAAGAATGGACAGTGGACAGCCAGAGCTTCATTTCTAAGGGCAAAAACACTCCTTTCGATGGGTATCAGTTTAAGGGAAAGGTAATGGCAACCATCGTGAACGGCAATATCGTTTATCAGGACAAATCAGCCAAAATCGAAGGTAACTAATGAATAAAAAAGCATTGCTGGTCTTAGAAGACGGCTCTGCATACGAAGGTTTTGCCTTTGGCGCCGAGACCACTACCTGCGGTGAAGTTGTCTTCGATACCGCCATGGCTGGCTACCAGGAAATGCTTACCGACCCTTCGTTCGCTGGACAGATTGTCATGCCTACCTATCCCCTTATCGGCAACTACGGCATTAATGACCTTGACGCTGAATCAAAGCAAATTCAGGTACGGGGCTTCGTGGTTAGGGAGTATTGCACCACACCCAGTCACTGGCAAAACACGAAAAGCCTGCATGACTATTTACGAGCAAACGGGATTCCCGGGTTAAGCGGTATTGATACGAGGGCTTTAACCCGCCGCTTGCGCTCAACTGGCGTCATGATGGGCATAATAACTTCAGAAATGACCATCAACGAAGCATTAAAAGAGCTACGGAACCAGCCTCCCTATGGGTCCATCGACTTTATCAAGCAAGTCAGCACCACGCTGCCATACCAGTGGGAGCCGTCCTCATATCAGCAACAGACCTCTTATCGCGTTGTAGCTGTTGATATGGGCTTAAAATACAATATCGCCCGCATTTTGAAACAGCTTGGCTGCGAGATAACCGTTGTCCCGGCGACTACTTCCGCAGAAGATATAGTAAACCAGAATCCTGATGGTATTTTACTTTCTCCCGGCCCTGGAGACCCGTCTCTTCTCGACTATATAACAAAGACAGTCAAGCAGCTTATCGGGAAAAAACCGATAATGGGCATCTGCCTGGGGCATCAGTTGATAGCCCATGCTTTTGGGGCTAAAACATTTAAATTGAAGTTTGGGCATCGCGGAGGCAATCATCCTGTCCGCGACCTCTCCACCGGTAGAATATACATAACCACCCAAAACCATGGCTACGCAGTAGATGCCAAGAGTCTGAAAGGAGGTCTCGAGGTCAGCCATATCAACTCCAATGATGGCACTGTAGAGGGGCTGGCTCATAAAGAACTGCCGCTACTATCCATCCAGTATCACTCTGAAGGCGCTCCTGGTCCTCAGGACAACGTCTACCTGTTTCATAGATTTATAGAAATGATGAAAGGGAACAGGAGTTAAGTTGCCAAAAATTTCAAAGGTCCTGGTTATCGGCTCTGGCCCCATAATCATCGGGCAGGCAGCGGAGTTCGACTATGCCGGCACCCAGGCATGCAAATCGCTCCGTGAGGAAGGAATTACCACAGTACTGGTAAACTCCAATCCGGCAACTATTATGACCGACCAGGGCATTGCCGATTTCGTATATATTGAGCCCCTTACGGTAGAAGTCATCGCCAGAATAATCGAGCGTGAGCAACCTGACGGGCTGCTGCCCACCCTTGGAGGGCAAACAGGGCTTAACCTGGCAGTAGAGCTTGCTGATGCTGGGATACTGGATAAATACAATGTCAGACTGCTGGGCACTCCGCTGGAAACAATTAAAAAAGCAGAGGAACGGTCTTTATTCAAGCAACTCATTCTGGATATCGGCGAACCACTACCGGAAAGCCTCACTGTAAACTCTGTAGAAGAAGCCAGTCGATTCGCTCAGACTACAGGACTTCCGCTGATAGTCCGACCGTCATATACCCTGGGTGGTACCGGCGGCGGCATTTGCCACACTATGGAAGAATTGAAAAAAGTGGTTGAAAGCGGCCTGGCTGCCAGCTTGAGTCACCAGGTCCTCGTGGAAAAATGCCTCCTCGGCTGGAAAGAAATTGAATATGAAGTTATGCGTGATGCCGCTAATAACTGCATTACTATCTGCAATATGGAAAATCTGGACCCGATGGGCATTCATACTGGCGATAGCATCGTTGTCGCTCCCAGTCAAACATTGACCGACAAGGAATACCAGATGCTCAGGTCAGCAAGCCTGAAAATAATCAGAGCGCTGGGCATTGAAGGTGGCTGCAATATACAATTCGCCCTTACTCCCAGCACTACTGTTGCCAGAAAATGGGCGGCAGACCAGGTCAACATAACATCCAGCCAGTACTACATTATAGAGGTCAATCCACGAGTCAGCCGCAGCTCGGCTTTAGCCAGTAAAGCTACCGGCTACCCCATCGCCCGAGTCGCCGCCAAGATAGCAATAGGTAAACGACTGGACGAAATAACCAACCGTGTCACCGGCAAAACTATGGCAGCTTTTGAACCGGCGCTGGATTACTGCGTGGTGAAAATCCCACGCTGGCCATTCGATAAGTTCGCCTCAGGTGACCGCACCCTGGGCAGCCAGATGAAAGCCACTGGCGAAGTTATGGCGATTGATCGCTGCTTTGAAGCCGCTCTGCAAAAAGCTGTCCGCTCCCTGGAATTTGGTAAGAGATCCTTACTATGGGAAAACAGAGACTGGGGTAAAAGCGGCAATCCCTATTCATACCCCATCCATCCCAACGACCTCAGACTATGGGCAATTACCGCATCCCTGAGACGAGGAATAAGCTGTGAGCAACTAGCACAGCGCACCGGCATTGACCCATGGTTTATCAATAAGCTGCTCAATATTGTTCAGATGGAAAAAAGACTGCTCTCTGAAACACTTAATCCTGAACTTATCTATGAAGCAAAGCAACTGGGCTTTTCCGATGAACAAATTGGCACGCTTGCTGATAAACTGCCAGAACAGGTGCGACAGCTCAGACAAAACTGGAATATACGCCCCGTGTATAAGATGGTAGATACCTGTGCTGCTGAATTTGATGCTGAAACGCCTTACTTCTACAGTACCTATGAGAAAGAAAACGAGGCTGAACCACTGAAGGAGAAAAAGGCTATTGTCATCGGAAGTGGCCCAATTCGCATTGGACAGGGTATAGAATTCGACTATTGCAGCGTTCACTCAGCCTGGGCATTACAGGAATCTGGATACAAAAGCATCATGGTTAACTCCAATCCAGAAACGGTTTCTACGGACTTTGACACCAGCAACCGCCTCTATTTCGAAGCTCTCGATGAAGAGAGCCTCAGAGATATTCTTGAGAATGAAAGCTTTTCATCTCAAAGTAGTCATCTAGCCCCACCATCGATTGTACAATTTGGTGGTCAGACTGCCATCAATTTAGCGAGTTCTCTGTATACTAATGGCATGCCAATTATAGGCTCAAGTATTGAAACCATAGATATAGCCGAAGACCGTCGCCGTTTCGAAGACTTTCTCAACCAGCTCGGTATCCCACAACCACCAGGAGGCGGTGTCACTTCACTCCATGAAGCTATTAGCACAGCCAGTTTCCTGGGCTTTCCGGTACTGGTACGTCCCAGCTATGTCCTCGGTGGCAGAGCTATGGAAATCGTGCATAATGAGGAGGAGCTGGTAAGATATATTTCACAAGCATTTGAGATGGACACTAAACATCCCACTCTCATCGACAAATACTTTGAAGGTAAAGAGGTTGAAGTTGATGCTGTATGTGATGGCACTGATGTCCTTATCCCGGGAGTTATGGAGCATATCGAGCGTGCTGGAGTGCACAGCGGCGATTCTATCGCTGTTTACCCTGCCATAGGCCTTACCGAAACTGAAGTCAACACTATTATCGACTATACCATAAGAATCGGAGTAGCCCTTCAGGTCAAAGGATTAATGAATGTGCAAATGGTTATTATGCGCAACCAAAAAGACAACACCTCCTCAGTATATATACTGGAGGTAAATCCACGCGCCAGCCGCACCATACCTTTTATCTCCAAAATTACAGGTGTGCCCATGGTGAAACTAGCTACCAAAACAATGCTCGGAATCAGTCTTAAAGAGCAAGGTTATACCACTTGTTTGTGGAAAAAACAGAAGCTGGTCGGGATAAAGGCTCCAGTATTCTCTATGTCAAAATTAACAGGCGTAGACACTTACCTTGGTCCCGAGATGAAGTCAACCGGTGAAGTTATGGGTATAGACTATACCTATGAAGCTGCTTTAGCCAAGGCACTGATAGCTGCTGGACTGATGTTGCCACCGAAAGGGAGCCTCTTGGTCAGCATCGCCGATAAAGATAAGGCTGAAGCTATTCCCATCATCCAGGGCTTCTACTCCATTGGCTACAAACTCTATGCCACAGACGGTACTGCGGCAGCTATTGTAGCCAATGGCATGGATGTGCAACTGATTAGCAAAAAGTTGGGCAAGGGTCATCCTAATGTGGTAGACGTCATCAATGATGGCCTGGTTAACGGAGTAGTCAATACCATCACTGGAGGACGCGTTTCACTTCAGGACGGCTTTGAAATCCGACGTACTGCCACTGAGAAAAGAATCCCCTGTTTCACCTCTCTGGACACCGCAAAGGTAGTATGGAAAGCACTGGCAAACGGTAGCCAAACCTACAACGTGAGAACTATACCCGAGTATCTGAGCAAGCCGGATTAAAAAAATGAAACAAGTTATAGCATCAATACTTTCAAACACAGAGTTTATGGCAGGTGTCCATTTGCTCAAGGCTAACGCCCCAGAAATCGCTGCTGTAGCCAGGCCTGGCCAGTTTGTTATGGTCGATTGTGGACCTGACGTTATTCTGCGTCGTCCCTTCAGCATTCATGACGTCATCAACTCCAGTCAGATACTGATGTTATTCAACGTAATCGGCAAGGGTACATCATGGCTTGCTCACTGCAAGGAAGGGACGGATATAGACCTGCTGGGACCATCAGGCAACGGTTTTGCGATTAAGCCGACAACAAAACGCCTGCTGCTAATAGCAGGTGGCATCGGTATTGCTCCTTTAGTATTCCTGGCCAGACAAGCATCAATGCAGGGAAAACAGGTAACCCTGCTTCTGGGTGCCCGCACAAGTTCCGGTCTTTACCCGAAAAATTTTCTACCTAATGAGATACAAACTGTTATTACCACCGAAGATGGCAGTGCCGGTAGAAAAGGTATGGTATCAGAAATCTTTCCTGAATTCGTAAAAAATACAGACGAAATTTTTGCCTGTGGGCCACTGGGAATGTACCGGGCACTATTTGATGTAATGAAGCGAATGTCGATGAAAAAGAATGTCCAGGTATCGCTGGAGACAAGGATGGGCTGTGGCATCGGTACCTGTTATGGTTGCAGCATCAAAACTACTCAAGGCATGAAAATGGTGTGCCATGATGGTCCTGTCTTTGCAATAGATGAAATTATCTGGCACGAAGTTAAAATATAACATAAGCTACTCGATAAACATTCATCAATAATAGCCACCATTATGATATAATTCGAATACAAATTGATTTGCGGACAAACGCGTATACTACTATAATTCTAGCATCATGTAAAGGGAGGGCAACATGCCTACTATGAAAGACGCTGTCACTGTACTGGGAATTATCTTAGGATGTTGCATATTCGTGGCGCTTGGTGCTTATTATGGGAAAAAGACAACGGTGGGCAAGGTAGTGCAAACAGCAGGCATCATCGCACTGATTGCCATAGTACTCTATGTGATTTATACTGCATGGGGTTCACTTTCAGGCATGTTAAAAGGTTAACCTTAAACGCAATGTATTCTGAAGCTCATAGGTTTACATGAATCTCGAAGGAGGCACTTTATGCCAGATCTAAAAACGGCGGTGACTATTCTCTTGGTAATTATAGGTGCCTGTGTCATGGCATCCTTCGGGGGATATGCAGGGAAAAAGCTCGAGGTTTTTAAAGTCGTTACTGGTGCTGCCATAGTAGCTCTGATTACAATAATACTCTTCGTAATTTTTATTGTCTGGCGTATCATCACCAATCAACCATAGTTACCAACAAGTCTCGTACCATTGATTCTTAATCTGGAGTTGACCAAGACGGTAGTACGAAAAACAATCGCTATTAAGACAAAGGGCAACTGCGACATAGTTGATATCACTTCCCAGGTAGCCAGGGAAATCAGCAATTCGCATATAAGTGATGGCATAGTCACTATATTCGTTTCCGGGTCAACTGCCGGAATCACTACTATAGAGCATGAAAGCGGGCTGGTAAACGATTTCGGGACCATGTGGGAGCGCAATGTACCTCAGAATATCCCTTACCAACATGATAGCAGATGGGGCGACGGCAATGGATTCTCACATATCAGAGCCTCGCTTCTGGGTCCTTCCCTGGTAGTTCCTTTTATTAATAAAAGAATGACACTCGGAACCTGGCAACAGATAATTGTAGTGGACTTCGATAACCGTCCCAGGTCAAGAGAAATCGTCGTTCAGTTGCTCGGAGAATAAGCATTGCGATTACAGCTATAGTAGGAATATAATTACCACACGAGAATAAAAGGAACTGCTACATGGCATATCAAAAGATTTTAGTCCCCTTAGATGGTTCTGACCTGGCTGAAAAAGCTCTTCCCTATACTAAAGCCGTTGCCAGGCTTAAAAATAGCGAGGTAATACTGTTTGCTGTAAGCATCACTCCTGAAGGATACCGCCGTGATCGCCTTCTAAAATCATATTTGGATGTCAATGCCAAGGAACTGGAATCACAGGGTCTAAAAGTTACAACGACTGTTGCCTACGGTGAAGTGGCAGAGGAAATTATTGAATTCGCTGACAAAAATAAGGTAGACCTTATAATCATCTCTACACACGGATATTCAGGAATAAAGCGCTGGATGCTAGGAAGCGTTACTCAGAAAGTGCTCTATGGTACCTGCGCTCCGGTATTATTGATAAAATCAAAGTCGCCCGAAATTACGAAGATAGATTTCAGAAAAATTATGATTCCACTCGACGGTTCACCTTTCTCCGAAACCACTTTTCCGTATGTTGAGGAACTAGCCAAAGGTACTCAATCGGAGATTTTATTGCTTCAGATCAGCGAATCACCGGTGGTGCCCTCCTACGGCTCACGACCGATTAATCACACCTGGGAAAAGTATCGTGATGATCTGTGGGCAGAAATACAGAAACAGGCCGCAGAATACCTGGAGAAAATAAAGACTCAACTGGAAAACAAAGGATTAAGAGTAAAAACACAGATTCCCAAAGGAGAAATCGGGGAAGTAGCACAGAGCATTATGCAAATCGCTCAAAAAGAAAAGGTTGACCTTATCGTCATGGCGACACATGGACGCACTGGAGTTAGCCGCTGGGTCTATGGTAGCGTGGCGAACAGGATAGTTCAGGAATCAGCAGAACCTATTTTGCTCATTCGCCCTGCCATTCCGAGCGGCCCCTGTCTATAACCTGCCTTTGCAGGTGTGACCAAGCAAGGCAAGCCAAAAATTTCGGCTGTCTCATAAATCCATCGGAATCTTAATAAAAACTTAATATCCTCACCGTATACTGAGTTCAGTATTGACTAAACTTTCTAAACATATTATAATTTAGTCATAACTGAAATGAGTACCATAGATACTGAAAAAAAGCAGTTTGCCAAGAAACTATTCATCGAAGATGTTGGCATGCTATTCGAGGTCTTTAATCTACCTCGAATGGCTGGGCGCATACTGGGCTATTTGCTGGTTTGTAACCCGCCTCATCAGACGGCAGGTGAACTTATGACTGCTGTTGGTGGCAGCAAGGGTTCGATAAGCACTATGACCCAGCTACTTATCCATTCAAGTCTGGTGGAGCGGATAGGCATTCCTGATAAGAGAGAAACGTGCTACCACATCAAGGCCGGTTCCTGGATCGAACTGATAAAGAACCGTATGGGCTTTCTCAAGGCCATGCGAGAACTGGCAGCTCGCGGGCTGACGCTGATGGAAGATGACGATATTCAACAATGCCAGCGGCTCCAAGAAATTTACGACCTCCATGCTTTCCTTGAAAGCGAAATTCCCGTGCTCTTTGAACGGTGGAAACAGGCACACAATGAAACATAGTGAAATAAGCAGGGCAAATGAGACCCTTTAGACGAGGATATCAAAAAACGGAGCGTATTATGAACAGGAATTTAGTTAAAGCAATTACAGTATCTCTTATACTGCTAACAAGCACTATCAGCCTCCTGAGCTGTGCCCCTGCACCAAGCACACTCCAGAAAAGCAGGTGGTTGAAATCAAACGAGGAGAGCTCCAGGTAGCAGTGACCGCAGACGGCAACCTGGTTATGCCACGAGAAACAAGATTGCAGTTTGAAACCACTGGTATCGTTACGAGTGTTACTGCAGAAAAAATTATGAAAAGCCCCGTTTATAAAGGAAAGGTCAAAGCAGGGACGGTTCTCGCCAAACTGGATGACACCATGCAGAAACTCGCCGTTACCTCGGCTTTGTATGACGTAGAGCTCGCCCTGAACGAACTTGCAGAGAGAGTATATCCGTCTCTCCTGGGTTACCCACATTATTATCCAACCACCGGTGTCACCCTGAGAGTAGCACAAGCAGAAGCAGCACTTGAACAAGCCAAGACACTTCTGGAGCAGGCTAAACAAAAGGATGCTGCCGCTAAAGTTCGCACTGCTCAATATGACCTGGAAGCAAGTCTCAGTACTCTTAAATCAACATTAACAGATATGGAAACCTATCCTTCTATCGTGAGCACCTACTCCCAACCAGCCGATGAATTTCCCGGTGAATCAGCACCACCGAATATAAAAGATGCAATTAAATTAATTGAGCAAGACTTGAGAACATTATCAACGGTGCAAGATTCGATAGAGCAAGGTGCTACTGTAAAAGCTCTTACCATACTGAAAATAGCGCAGCAGAACGTGGTGCAAACGAGAAGTATTGTTGAGAAAGTATGTGGTAAGGTAGTAATGCTGGGAATCTCATATCCCGATGCTTCTACCAGTCTTGACAGTCTGAAAGCTGCCCAGGAAAACCTGAAGCAAATACAGGAAAAAATGAATGAAGGTAATTACGATAGTGTCGAGCTTGCGAAAATGCTGAGCATGGCTCAGCACGACCTGGAAATGAGCAACACTATTCTGATAAATAACGAGCTGGTTTTGAAACATGGGCTCAATTTAAAAACGCTCAGGCAAAACAATCTCACTTTACAAAAATATGAGTTAGCTTTAAAAAAAGCAAAAGAAGAACTGCTAAAAACGGAGATACTAGCACCATTTGACGGCACGATTGTCGAGGTTGGCGTCAAAGAAAACATGGTGCTTTCAGTTTACAACTATACGACTATAACAGCCGTCCATCTCGTTGACACGAAACATGTTGAGCTAGATGGTGTTGTTGATGAAATAGATATATTCAAAGTGATGGTAGGACAGGAAGCTATTATCACGGTAGATGCCTTACCTGACCAAAAGCTTAAAGGCAAAGTTATTTTTATCTCACCTTTCGGTAGTGAGAAAACAGGTGTGGTTAATTATAAGGTCACCATGGAGCTCGACCCGACTGACGTTGAGTTGAAAGGTGGCTTAACCGCCACTGCCGATATCATCGTAGAAAGCAAGAAAGATGTCCTCCTAATACCGAATGGCGCCGTGAAAGGAACCGGCGGCAACTACTGGACGCAGGTAGTGAAAGAGGGAATAAGAGGCGAAACCGAAAAGAGACCTATAATATTAGGAATTCAGGATAAGCGCTATTCCGAGGTGGTATCTGGATTGGCACAAGGGGAAAAGGTAATAGATGAAAAGCCTCTAACGACGACGCGTAACCCCCTGACCCAGTAATACTGGAGGATATAAAACTCATATCACCTATCTGACTGCAGCAGGATTACCGCTATGATCGAACTGGAAGATATTACCAAGGTTTACGAAATCGGGGATGTTCAGGTGCTGGCACTGAATAATATCAGCTGTCGTATCGAGCAGGGAGAGATGGTCTCCATCATGGGGGCATCCGGTTCAGGAAAATCGACCCTGATGAATATTGTAGGCTGCTTGGATAGACCAACCACTGGTAAATATAAGCTCGATGATATAGACATCAGCAATCTCAACGATAACAAACTGGCTGAAATACGAAATAAAAAGATTGGTTTTGTCTTCCAGTCTTTCAATCTACTGCCACTGGTTAACGCCGTTTCCAACGTTGAACTACCTTTAATTTATGGTGGCGCCAGTAACAAACGGAAACAGGCGCTGGACGCACTGGAATTGGTAGGCATTGCGCACAGAGCACATCACCGCCCGTCTGAAATGTCCGGCGGTGAGCAACAGCGGGTAGCGATAGCTCGTGCTCTGGTAAACAGTCCATCGCTCATTCTGGCTGACGAGCCAACAGGCAACCTCGACAGCCAGACGAGCCATGGTATCATGGACTTACTAAAGCAGTTAAACAACAAAGGTATCACTATTGTCCTGGTCACCCATGAAAAAGATATTGCCGAATATACGCAACGTACCATCCAGCTACGCGACGGTAAAATTGTCCAGGAGAAGAGAAGATGACCCTGTGGGTAAGCGTACTTGCTTCGTTACAGTCCCTGGTGACAAATAAAATGCGCTCAGCGCTCACCATACTCGGTATCGTCATCGGTGTCAGCTCAGTTGTTTTCCTGGTTTCCTTCGGCAAGGGACATGAAGCCTTCATCACCAATATGTTCACCAGCATGGGGGCTAATGCTATCTACATTACCAGCGTCAATATGGGTCAGGAAATCAGTGGAGGGGTAGCCAATCTCACCATGGAAGATGCCGAGGCACTCGCCGACCCAAACAAAGCTCCGTCCGTATCCGTAGTCGCCCCTTTCACCGAAAAAATGGCAATGGTCTCCTACGAAAATGAGAATAAAAGTGTCACCTTAATGGGCGTTACGCCAGATGTTCGCGATGTCATCGATTACCCCCTTGCTGCAGGAGAATTCATCTCCGAGCAAGATGTCAGAAAAGTGACCAATGTAGCCGTCCTCGGAAGTAAAACGTACGAAACTTTGTTCGGCTCAGACGACGCTATAGGTAAAACCATCCGTGTAGCCGGTCGCAAGTTCGAGGTAATCGGTGTTCTGGAAAGCAAAGGGGCTTTCATGACTGGCATGGACGACTTCGTCATGATGCCGCTGACCACCATGCAATCAAGAATCCTCACGCAGACCAGCGCTCGAGGTCGACCCGTTCAAACCATTGCTGTCCGTGCCACTAGCACAGAGGAAATAGATAATGCCAGGGAGCAAGTCGCCTCTATCCTGCGACAGCGCCACCATATTAAACAGGGAGATGATGATGACTTCAGTGTGATGGATATGAGAGAGATAATCAATAGAATGCAGGCGACACTTGGTGTCTTTCAAATCTTCCTGGGCAGTGTTGGCGCCATATCACTTATCGTTGGCGGCATCGGTATTATGAATATTATGCTGGTATCGGTTGCCGAGCGTACTCGTGAAATCGGTATACGAAAAGCCGTTGGCGCCAAACGCAGGGACATCCTCCGTCAGTTCCTTGTTGAATCAGCAATGCTCAGTTTGTCGGGTGGTATCATCGGCATGCTTCTCGCCGGTCTGGGATCAATCTCTGTAAGCGGTCTCAACCTGGGAGGATATGAGGTAAGTGCTCCGATTTCGCCTGATATCGTGATTATTGCGCTCTCGATAGCAGTATTTATTGGTCTCGTCTCTGGTTCGTATCCGGCTTTCCGCGCTGCCAGTCTTGACCCCATTACCTCGCTGCGGCATGAGTAATATTACTTACCCTTGACCAGAGACAAGAATTCAGCTCGGGTTGCTGCCCGACTGCGAAAAAGTCCCCTTGTTGCTGAAGTAACAACAGCACTCCCGGGCTTTTCGATACCCCTCATTGTCATACACAGATGCACAGCCTGAATAACGACAGCCACACCATCTGGCTGCAGCGATTCCATAATAGCATCAGCTATTTGAGTGGTCATGCGCTCCTGAAGCTGAAGTCGTCTGGCAAAGATATCCACAACTCTGGCCAGCTTGCTAATTCCTACCACCCTACCCTCCTTATTGGGGATATAGCCCACATGAGCCACTCCGTAGAAAGGTAAAAGGTGGTGCTCACACATGGAATAAAAGGAGATATCCTTAAGTATCACCATCTCTCTGTGCCCTTCTTCGAAGCCCACAGATAATTCCGCCCGGGCATCCATTTTTATGCCAGCAAAAATTTCGGCGTACATCTCGGCAATACGACGCGGGGTGTCACGCAAACTCTCCCGTTGAGGGTCTTCACCGATTGCCTTAAGTATGGCAAGAGCAGCTTCTTCAATCTTTATTTTATCAACCACCATATAGCTCCTATAGTAATAAATTTGCGATAGATTTTATTATGAGTCTACCGCCAGCCCAAAGTTTGCTCAATCAAGCGGATATCCGGTAAGACCTCTGGAAATGGTTCAATGTGTTTCACCGGAACACCGGGGTCCTTCAATCCAGTGCCGGTAACAATACATACTACTTTCTTATTATGAAACCTCATCCCCTGCTTCACTAGCTTCATCAAACCAGCTAACGAAGCAGCTGATGCAGGCTCACCAAAAATACCCTCTTTACTTGCCATAGCTTGATAGGCTGCCAGAATTTCCTCATCGGTAACACAGTCAATACTACCTCCAGACTCGTCTCTGGCAGCTACTGCTTTCTGCCAGCTCGCGGGATTGCCGATGCGAATCGCTGTAGCAAATGTTCTGGGTTTTTCAATGACTTTACCCTTAACAATAGGAGCAGCACCAGCAGCCTGGAACCCCATCATTTTAGGAGTCTTGCTTGCCTTGCCAGCGTTTCTATATTCCACATAACCCTTCCAGTAAGCAGTAATGTTACCGGCATTTCCAACAGGTATAAAATGGTAATCAGGAGCATCTCCTAACTCATCAATGATTTCAAAGGCGGCTGTTTTTTGTCCTTCTATACGAAAAGGGTTGACAGAATTGACCATGGTAATCGGATGCTTTTCAATAAGACCGCGAACTATCTGTAACGCCTGGTCAAAATTACCGCTTATAGTAATGATTTTGGCGCCATAAGCGATAGCCTGCGCGAATTTACCTAAAGCAATTTTACCTTTGGGTACAATCACGACAACACTAAGATCGAAACGAGCTCCGTAAGCAGCCGCAGAAGCACTGGTATTTCCAGTCGATGCACATATAATACTCTTGCTTCCACTTTCCACAGCTCTTGCTATCGCCATCACCATGCCACGGTCTTTGAAAGAGCCGGTAGGATTACAACCTTCCAGCTTAAAATAAAGTTCACCACAACCCAGCTCTTTCTCTAGCGTAACTGACCTTACCAGCGGAGTATCACCTTCACCAAGCGTAATAATAGGAGTTTTTGGAGTAAGCGGGAGAAGGTCACGGTACCTGACTAAAATGTTGCGGGCCATAACAAACCCTACCCTTCAACTCTGACGAAATTACTGATCTCTTTCACCACTGACAAGCTCTTCATTTCCCTTAAAGCTTCTTGAACTGCCTTCTCTTTGGCATTATGAGTCATAATCACTATCTCCGTAGACTTGGTGAAATGGTCGCTTTCCTTCTGTATCACTGAGGCAATACTTATTAACTTATCCCCGAGAATCTTAGAGATTTGAGCTAAAACACCCGCCTGGTCGACAATATTCATTCTTATGTAGTATCGTGTTTCGACATCGGCCATCGGTTTGATAGCTTGTTTACCCCCGTCACTTACCTTAGGAACACATTCCACACCTCTCACTATACTCTGCGCTATATTAACTACATCAGCCACCACCGCACTTGAAGTTGGTAATGGACCTGCGCCCTGTCCGTAAAAGATTACCTTACCTACTAAATCCCCTTCCACATCTATGGCGTTATAGACGCCATTTACCTTAGCCAGTAAGGCATCCTCCTGTATAAAAACAGGGTGAACACGGGTTTCAATCCCACTACCGCCACTTCGCTTGGCAATAGCCAGAAGCTTGATTGCGTATCCCAACTCTTTAGCATAGCGAAAATCACGAGATTTCAGCTTCGAAATTCCCTCATAGTAAACATCATCTACTTTGACATCAATACCGAAGGCAATTGTAGCCAGTATTGCCAGTTTATAAGCTGCATCAAGTCCTTCGATATCATTTGCTGGGTTGGCTTCAGCATATCCTAATTGCTGTGCCTGCTTTAACGCCACCGAGAAATCCAGACCATCTTGCGCCATTCTGGTCAAAATATAATTGGTAGTCCCGTTCACAATAGCATGAATTGCGAGAATATCATTGGCAACAAGATCCTGTAAAAACGGAGCAATCAATGGTATCCCACCACCGACACTAGCCTCATACCTCAACCCCACTTTATGCTTTCTCGCCAGAGATAAAAGCTCGTAGCCATGTTTCGCCATAACTTCCTTGTTGGCAGTAACTACATGTTTACCAGCTTTAAAGGATTCACTAATAAGCTCAAAAGCAGGATGCTCCCCACCAATAAGCTCAATGACAATATCTATCTCGTCATTGTTAGTTATCTCTGTGAAATCATCAGTAAAAATACTGCGTGCGATGCCCGGAGATCCGTATTTGGTGGTATCTTTCTCTAACACCTTCTTCAGTATAAGCGGTGCGCCGGCTTCTTTCGCCAGCTTTTCACCCTTATCTGAGAGTACTTTGGCCACGCCGGTCCCAATGACCCCCAACCCCATCAATCCAATCCCAATATCTTTTATCATAGTCGTTACTTATTCTTAACTTCCAGCTTCTTAAGAGTATATTGCACAGCCCATGCTTTTTGTTGCTCATCGAGATATTGTTCGATAGTGCTTGACTTTCCTTCCTCCTCCAACCAGTCCTGAAGAGCTTTTGACTTAAGTTGCTCCCTGGCCTCCTTATCAAGCTGCCTGTTATCATCTCTTTCTATGACCTTGACCAACCAGTACCCACCTTTTGTCTGAGCGGTTTTATCGAGAAGCGGATTACTGAGAGCGCCTACCGGAAGCTCGAAGGCAGCTTTCACGACAACGTCATTACCATAGCCTTTCTGAACCCAACCCAAATCACCACCAAAATCCTTACTCTCCAGATGCTGAGATTTTTCTTTTGCCAGCTCAGCGAAATTCGCTCCACTTGCTAACTTCGACTTTACTTCAATTGCCTCGGCTTCGCTGCCCAGTAAAATCCCCCTTACACGGTTACTCTTATCCTTATCCCTTTCAGTCACCTCCAGTAACCAGTAGCCACCTTTTTTGACCATGGATGGATCATACGTCGGTTTGCTCAATGTCCCCACTGCGATGCTGAAAGCAATATCATCAAGCAATGAATTGCTAAACTCTCCATTCGACAGATTCTCCAACCCATCCACTATCCAGCCGAGTTCCCCAGACCTCTCCCTGGTAAAATCCTCGGCAGAGAATCTCTTAGCCAACTGGATGAAACTCTCATTCGCGTTCAGCATATTGAGTACATTGTCTGCTGCTTCCATTGATTCGAGAAACATAGCTTGAACATTGGCCTGTCGCGCAGTCGTTGGTACCCTGGAGTCAAAATAGGCAGATAGCAATCGATCGCTCAGAATTTTAGCTCCATAGACATCTCTATAAAGCTCGGTAGCAGGCAATTGCTGCTTACGCAGTTCACTTTCTAGCTCGGTATCAGACACGGTGATTCCCAAGCTGGAAGCACGCTGAAGTATCAATTGGTCACGTGCAATAGTGCCCATCACCATATCAGCCATGAGAGGGGCTCGCGCAGCATCGACACCACGCAAGAAAATATTGAGCCACTCCAAATAGTAATTCATGTCGATAACCTTATCGTTCACTCTCAATACTTTTTGCCCGAACGGTTTGACCTTCGCATCATAGTATCCATAACCCACAATAATAATCACGAGTGCAAAAAATACGCATCCTGAAATCAATATGATACGCTGCATCTTTTTCTGACGTTCCCACCTTGAAAGTTGCTGTTTTGTGGGCAATCGTTTAGCTTCGATTTTCTTTTGCTTCTTTGCCAAGGATTATATTCCTTTCCAGTAATTAGACTCATTGAGACAGGACGTACATTGTCCCAACCGTCTACTTATGATACCATATTTCGGGTAATAGCGTGACGGGGTGTAGCGCAGCCTGGTAGCGCACCTGAATGGGGTTCAGGTGGTCGACGGTTCAAATCCGTCCACCCCGACCATGCGCCGTATAGTCATCTGCCACCACCCCACGAAGCACCAGAGTAACAAGACCCTTCTCCAACGGAAAATACCACTATAGATGAAATCCTACTACCTGAGAAAAAAGAAGAGGATAGGTTTATTTAACCAGCAGAAGACTACTTATAAATGCTGGTTATCAGGATTTGAGCATAAGCTTCTTGGCCTGATATAGCCGCGAAAATGTGATTACCTTCGATTCTGACAATAATCGGAATAGTACTACCATCAGGAGCAGACCATGATCCTTTATACAAGGTGAATTCGCCAATTTTGGCTTCAGCAAAGCCGTAATCTTTCAAAGCATTCTTGACTCCAGGGCTTACGACGAAGCCTGGCAAGCCAGACTTAATTAAAATGAGCATACCCACATCGAGAGCATCTGCACCACTACCTTTCTCAAATACCTCTACTGCCTTAGCTACATTTATTTGATGTGGTGAATAGAGTCCACCAACCACTATTTCAGGATTGAGCAGCTTTAATACCTTATTTACCTGCTCAAAATTCTTCTTGCCAATATAACCAGCGGCGAACTCTAAAACCTGATTGCTCGGTTTTGCTACGCCAATAGCGACCATTTTTGTCCTGCCACCGCGGGGCAACATAGCGACAGCCTGTAACACGTTTCCGTTAGTATAGTATTTAAAATTATTGCTTAAGATAGCTGATTTAAGAGACTCAGCCGCAGCGCCGGTCCCTCTTACAATATATATTTTGTTGTCAAGTAGCACTTTCCATCCGTTTTTCTCAAAATTTATGCTTGAATATGTCTCAGTAGCATCGCTGGCGCTAGCAAACGTAAGCCCTGCGCCAAAAACCAGATTTTTATCTGAGGGCAAACCCCAAATCGCCAGAGATTCAACTTTTATATCATGTGATAGATTAACAATTTTCGCCGGTATAATAGTGGGACGATCCTGCTTAGCATAAGCATACAGCTCTAAGTTAGTATCAGGTACTAGCAGAGCCGCGAACTTATCGGCAGACGAGACAGGGAATTGCTCAGTATCTCCAAGGCAACCTACAGCTAAAAAAGAGCACAGTACGGTCAAGACGAGAAAGAGAACTGAAAGCCTTTTAACCATTATTTTCATTACTCAGTCATCAGCTCCAATATACCAAAAACTGACGACAATTCGGCACACTATATCACACACACCGTAAACAATCTACTCGCTACGATGAAAAGGAACAAAACTCAATTGATACAGAATATTATAGTGCTGTTAAAAATACCTTGGCAAACTGCAAATTCAGAAATAGCTATAATTTAGAGAATATCGCTTCTGCTAAGACTCCTTCCGTCTTGACTAAGAACACAAGAGCAAGTATTATGCGTGCTAAAGTAACTTCTGGATAACCTGAGGGAGGATTTATGCTAGAGCTCACAGCTGGTTTCTTTGTCAATTTTTTCAACTACCCCAACATTTGGGGTATCATTCTCGCTATCATATTCGGTGTTATCTGGTTTGCATGCTTTTGGCCATCTCTCGTGAAACAACCATGGCACTGGGCCATGATAGTAGGAGGCGCCTTCATTACGTTATTCGCCCTCTCGTTTATCCAGAGACCGCTTCAAAACCTCAGTGGCAATGCCATGTTAAATACGTGGGGGTCAGAAACTCTCATGAATTGGCTACTGCTCTCCGGGTTACCAACTGTTCTCTTCAGTGGTTTTGTACAAGAAGGCGCCAAACTGGTACCTGTGGTCATCTACTGGTGGCGTAAAGGGATGAACATTGACTATAAACTGGGACTAACATTAGGTGCTGCCGCTGGTGTGGGTTTTGGCATTCTGGAAGCTCAGTGGATACACAACTTAACCTTTGCTATGGGCTGGAGCTGGGATGTAGTAAGAACGAGTGGGATTGATGCATTTGCTCCTTTTATCGAGAGATTTTTTGTCGTAGCCTTCTCCACTGCTGCCACTGCCTTAGCTGGGTATGGATTAGCAAAAGGCAAAGGATGGCAATTTTACCTTATCGTAGCTGTGCTACATAGCGTTCTTAACTATAGCATTTTCCTGGTGCAGGCCGAGATTTTTACCATAGGTGAGGTAGAAATATTTATTGCCATACTGGCAATTGCAGTTACCGGTATTGCCCTGTGGCTAAGATGGAGAAAAACCGCCGTCAGCCAAGTTAATTCCGCATAGTCACTAACAGTTTGTACACTGTATTGGTTAACATATCAATAGAAAGCGCTATTCTATAAGATAACAGCTTCAAATTACCTGGTGGAGGCGGGGGAGAGTAGAACTCTGCCTGAAACTCAAAGTTATGACATGATAAGTGGTACAACTAATTTGGGCATGTCAAATCATTTGGTCATAACAATCTCTTTGGCGGCCCCAATATTACTGTATCGGTCTGGTACACAGGTGAAAATTACAATCTGACATTCCTTCGCCGCCTTGGCTAGTATTGCGCCCATCAGGCGCAACCTATCTGGGTCGGTATAGCCGAGCGCATCGTCGAGTATTACTGGAGCACCACCATCCTTGGCTACCATCATCGCACAGGCCAAGCGGAAGATTAGTGAAAGCTGCTCCTTCGTTCCCCCACTCAAAGAATCGAAGTCAACCGTGGTACCCTGCAATGTGCGGCTGACTATTTGCAGGTTGTCACTTACCTCTATCTGTAAAGTCTCGTCGAAAACTAGATGACCTAGCGCCTCAATTCTCTCCCTAAGTGGGGCAACATAAGCATGGCGTGCCTTGTCACGCTCCTGCCGAATGGTCTCATATAGCAGCTTTACAGCAGATGCCCGCCTGGCCAACGAGGCATTCTCGTACTCGGCACGAATGAGCGCAGTCTGTGCAACACTTAATTTATCATAGAGGCCGTCCTCCCCATTGATCCTCAGGCGTGTATTAACTTCTATTGACTCCCTTTCTGCCTCTTTTATCCGTTGCTGTATTCTGGCCAAGGATTCTCTGGCGGTCTTATCAAGCTCCCTTTCCTGCTCCGGGTTAAGAGCTTTGAGCAATGCCTCGGTATCATTAACGCTAATCTGTGCTTTTGCTACCGCGCTCATTGCGCTGTTCAGTGCTGTACTGATTACTTCGTCAGACACAATTGCTCGTTCATTTTTTAGCGTCTGTTCAAGCCTAACTAAATCTTCCTTACAATGCTCCCACCGGGTTCGCGCTTCTATATATTGGTTGTTCCGGCTCTCGTACACCCCTTTCACTTCATCCGAGGCTGATTTTGCGTTTTCCCACTCCTTTTCGATACGATTCTGTATCTTACTCAATTTCTCCAACTCGGCCTTTGTCAAATCAGGGTTATCCAATATTTTTGGTTCTAGCACCCGCCCGGGCAGATAAGCTTGTACGCTCTGTTTCAATCGCAAGAGCAACCCCGCCAGTTTGTCATAAGAAAGGTCTCGAAGATTCTCCTTTTCAACCTGTTTCAGGTCCGCGATTTGCCTAGAAGCCTTTCGCCTTTCTTCAAAAGCCTCACGGGCCTTATCTGCACCAGTAATCCCAAAAGAAGTACAGACATCGCTTAGTTTCGCCAGAGCGTCCTCTACCTTTTTTGAAAGCGTCTCGATACTGGAACCAGCGCTTATCTCCATCTCAAACTTGTCGGGCACAACGAACTTGATAATGTCAGAAACAGGATAAGAAATCTCTTCCCCCTTTCCCAGCTTGATGACAGCACCGTCTTTCGTCAGTCTGCATTCACGCAGTCCACGCAGCAGGACAACAGGCGCCTTGGCTTCGAGCTTCGCCTTAGAAGTTATTACAGTGGCTTGAGCCGCCTCAATGGACCGTAAAGCCTCTTCGTCAACCTTGTTCGTTGCTAAGATTGCCTCTGATTTGACAGCCTTCTCCCTTGCTTGGTCAACCCGGGTTTTGCGCTCCTGCAATAGTTCAAGATCCAACTTGGCGCGGAAATACTCATAATCGCGCCGCCGCAAATCGATCAACCCAAGAATTTCCTTCCGTTTTCCTTCAGCGTCAGAATAGGCCTTCTGTGCCTTCCCTAACTTCTCTTTAGTTTGGTTGAGTAAAATAAGGCTTGATTTGACAGATTCGCCCATTTTAGCTGTGGCATTGGTGTCATCTGCAATTTCTTTAATAAACTTTCCTCGCCTATCTTTGTCCGCGCGTGCTGTCTTTTCCGAGGCCTTCGCCACTTCGAGTTTAAACTTCGCTTCTGAGAGCCGCTGATCCAATTCGGTTACCTCTGTGAGCTTGACGGAGCGCTTTTCCACTTCATTCATAATATCCTGCTCAGAGCGTTTGAGTTGACTTAACTCTCGTCTTAGCACAGCGGCACGATCAATGTCATGTTCGAGATCACGCATTGCTTGTTCAATCCTTTGAACTTCTAATTGGCAACTTGCTAATAAATTGCGATGTTCCAGTATCTCCCTTTTCTCGGCTCCGTTCTCGGTAAAGTAATTTAGGTACTCTATATGAACCGCTTCGAAGAGGCTTTCGGCTCGAGGGTCTACAGAATGTCCACCGGTTGCCCGGTCTAGTGCTTGAGAAAGCCAAGTCTGTCCTTTAAGTATTGGTTGATTAATCTCTGCACCTTGACTGATGCTCAAAGCTTTCCAGAGATCAATGTCCATGGTTTCCCGGAGTATTGCTTCGGCACGCTCATGGGCTGGCCTGCTTGTCAAACTCTCGGCCTTTGGTTTGACAATAGTGAGCCGAGTCTCCGGTCTTTTTAAATAGCGTTTATAGTAGGTGAAACGGTAGGGGCCACTTTCCGCCTCTAATTCAATCTCTGGTCCTTCGTCGCGATGAACTGGCTTGATGGCGCTGACATCGCGGCTTTTACTGGAATCTGGGTATTCAAACAATAACCAGATAGCCTCCTTCAAGCTGGTTTTTCCCACCTCATTGGGGCCCTGCACCAGAGTGATACCAGTTGCAGCGAATTCTGCCTTAGCCTTCGGAATACCCCTATAATTGGCAATCCGTAAACGGACGTATCTCATTCAACACCCCCACCCAACCGCACTAGTAACATCAATGCATCACGAGCAGTCGTCCCCTTCTCGATTACCTCCCCCACCATCTTTTCCCTCAGCCGGCTAATGGTTGCTTCGGCAAATCCGGAGAAACCAAGGCTGGAGAAATCGGCATCGTCCGGTAAAACCAACAACCCATCATCCTTTATCTGGAAAGTTGCAAATACCTCGCGGATCGTATCCAGTGATTGTAGCAGGATCGCCTCCTGGGTTAGGGAAATAGAGCCGACCAAGTTAAGTCTGAGGACTGTCCGTTCTTTTTGATCCAGACTTTCCAGCATCCTTCGCAACGCCTCCATGTCCCCGACACTATTAATGTCAACGCGATCCTTCTCGATAAAGCGCCACTGGCCGACCCGGACGGGTGTCGCGATTACCTTATCACCATCCAATTCAACGACTTGGACATAACCAGCCCCGTCTTCGCCAAAGTCCGTGACCTCCGGCGTACCAGAATACCAGATACGCTCACCCATACCGATCTTGGTGCGCGAATGGCGGTCACCTAACGCTATGAAGGAGGCCCTTTGCTCACTGATGACATGCTCGAGGCTCTCTGCCGTAAGTACCCCCGGGTCATCCTTTTTTGGGGTAAACAAATCAGCAATACCGTGTGCCAAAATAATACGGTTGAAGCCCGTCACTGGTTCAAGAGACGCGATCGCTTCATAAAATGGGTTCACCGCCATGCGCTTTGACAGCCATGGGGCACCTACCAGCTCGACGCTTTCCTCAATTTGGATCGGGGTTGCGTCAGTAATCACCCTGACATGATCTGGTTTCCCTTGGACAAAACCACTGGAGGAAAAGACCGAGGCTTCATTCAGAGGATCATGGTTACCGGGCAGAATCCAGACTGGAACTGGGACTTCTTTGAGTGCCTCCAGTGCACGCGCAACCGTCTTTCGGTCTACCTGGTTGGACTCAAATACATCTCCGCAGACTACTATGAACTGGCAATTCGCTTCCCCTGCAATCCTCCCGAGGGCGCGGATTGCATCAAAGCGTGCCTGGTTATAACGCTCCTGAGCTCCTTCCGAGAACAAATGACGGGTAATGCCAAGCTGCCAATCACTGGTATGGAGGAAACGAACCATCTTCTACTTCACTTCCCTAGAATCCAAAATAGGACTCATCCCGTCGGGCCCCTCGAAAAAGTAACCCTTTGACACATACCATTATAGCCTTTTGTGGCTAATCTGCAAGGTCTCCCTTTTTAGAGCCTAGTCATAATTCATCCCTATAGACGCATAATGGCAGCATCGGGTCAGAGTACTGGGCGAGTACTCACAAGTACTCAAAGTCAGTACTCTTTATTACAGGCCAGTATTATTGAGAACAGACCTTCCAGCATTGACTACTGCCGGTAAAAATATACAGCGAAACACAAATACTTAAAGGAGAGTAACTATCAGCGAACATTATTACTGGAATAGTTTTTATGGGCAGGGTAGGCGCTACTTTAGAGCTAATTAAGTTATCAGGTAGTCATTCCTGAAGCAGTTTTCGTATAAGATCTCGATTTTGATTTAAAGGTTCATATAAGTTCTCTACCTGATCAGGAGGAAGTAAGACCAGATCCCGAGCTAGCCTATGAAATGTGCCTGTAAGTAGAGGGGCCACCAGCAACTCAATTCTTTTACGATCCCGATCACCAGTCACAATAAGAAAGAGCCTGCTTCCCCAGGTATCTTTTGCATGCTGCAATTTTGCTAAAGCTTCAATTAAATTTCCTTTATCCTGAACCTCAAAGACAAAGGCAGGTCTTGATGCTTGCGGGAAAGTTTTCCAAACAACATCATATATATAGGGAGACTCGTGAAACTCTTTTTCTGGGTAGTAACCAAGTATGTCTCCAACCTGACGCAATAATTCTTGGAGACGCTCGTGGAAGCTTAACGCTGGTATTTGAGGTGCAAGCGTAGTATCTTGCTTTCGCTCTTCCTTCAGTTTCAAGTTCTCTAATTGTTTACTTTTATCACGTTCCTCTGTTGAATAGCGAGGTTGCCAACTAGGCCAATTATTTTCCAAGAAGGTTTTCCCCTGTGGTGTTATACGCCACAGTCCTCTTGGCTCTCGATATAAATGTCCCAGTTCAACCAGCCTCTGCCTAGTCCACTGCACACGGTTAATAAATAAAAATCCCTGTCCAGAAGGTAACCTTAATTGCTTATCTTGGTTGGTTAGTTGTGGGAAGAAGGATTCCACCCGTGTTACCGCTTCATGAAGAGTCAGCTCACCACCAGCATCCACTATTACTCGAAGAAGAGGTAACTGGATACTTTTTTCCATGGGAATAGACATTTGATTACCACCTACGATTTAGTCCACAAAAATTTCACTTCTATTCAAAACAGAATATAAACCTTTCAGTAAGTGTTGTCAATTACTGCGGGAAAACGTGGTTATACAATTCGTCATTTCGTTCAATTGGAATTATTGATCAGGTGGTTAGGTTATATGAATAATTAGAGAAGATTGCCTTAATATTTCTATACTAAGACAAATCGTGATTCAATCTCAAAAAGCGCGTTCAAGGCACTTATTCCGACTATAGTGCGAGTACTCACGAATGTTTGAGTTTCTACACTCAAATAAGCAAACCCAGTACTGGTTACTACTGGCCAGCATCTCGTGTGGCGATCCAGGGAGGCCTCAGGAAACCTGTCTAAGGTGCTTCTAAGCCCGGTGAGTCAGGGCAAAAGCGGGCGAGACCACGCGAGGCCAGGAAATAGCCATGTAGCTTCGACCCTACGACAACGAATCTTGGTACTACTCGGAGGGATTCCTGGGTCAGCCCTGGGTGGAGGTGAATAGATAATGAATGCTCTAATGGTTGTCTTAGGGCGGTAGATACATAAAAATGAATATCTATGCTAAACTGGCTTGTGCACAGAGATGATTTCGGAGCTCCGTCGGGCCACTAGATCCAGGCCGGTAATTCTCCGGAGTGATATCTTCCCCACGAAGAGATATAAGATCGAAAATACCTTTAAACTGCTCTCTACTAGGCACCTGCCCAGGCTTAACCAACTTACGATACGTATAAGGTAAAAATAGCATTAGACCCCTGAATCCAGTAGTTCGATTAAGTACATATCCCGGCTTCACACTTCGCCAATAATCACCCCATTTGTCCTCAACAGTAAGAAAATAATTCCACAATACTTTTGCGATGTCAGAATCTCTTTTATCAATGAACATATTTCGGAAAATCATTAACTGTTCTTGATCTGGTGTCGCTCTAACCAAGGGTTGTTCTTTCTTGAGCAGATCTCTATCCTGTTTAGGATTTTTAGATATTAAGGGAAGAAGAGAATCAATAAAAAGTGCTTGGGATACCGTCTCTTCTGGATTACCTGCGGTTCCCAGAATCTTAATTTTATCTTTGAAAGGACTACCTTCTTTGCTATCTAACAAACGAACGATATGGTGTGATGTTTTTTGGGGACTTCTATGTTTTGCATAATCAAATAAGTCATATGCAAGCGATTTATTTACCTTTGTCTGTTCAAGATTTATTGTAGCAAACACCATTGCCTGATCTTCGATATCCATATCAACAAATATAGTAACAATCAATTCGAAGTTAGCACATGTATAACCCTCTAGTCCGGCAATTCGATGTTGTCCATCTAATACTTTTGCTACGTTCTCAGTATTGCGTAAATAAATAACACCAGCTTCTTTGTTATATTTTGTATCTCTTGAATCAAGAGCCAAAATAATTGATGAAGGAAATGTAGCATCTATGGTAGTAACGTACTGCTTTAATTCGACAACACGTTTACTACTCAGCGGCCTCTCTATTCCGAGATAAGTTTCCACATCTCTTTTTTCACCAGCTATGCGCCTCACATCAGCCCAAGATATTCTGATGAGATTTTTGAAATCTATTACAGCGACATAGAATTTCCCTATCGGTTGAATAATCTCGAGGCACCTTAACTTTATACAATCATCTTTCTCAATATCCAAATCATCTTTCTCAATATCCATAAATAATCCACTCCTACTGTTGGTTCGAAGCTTCAAACTGTTTATTCAGTTTTTTTTGTTTTTCATCGTCCATACGCTTAAAATCTGATGATGAGATTTGTCTACGTTTGTCAAGTACAAATGTAATAAACGTGATAATCAAACACACAAAGAAGAGACCGATAGTAGGCCACTCGATAATCCAACTATCTATTGGTTGTCCATTTTGTGAAGAAACAGCTATAGCAAAAAGTATTATCGCAATAGCAAAGACGATAGGAACTACCAACCCAATGCCACGTGTAAAAGGAAGAGGTTTTGGCGCATTTCTCGTCAGTATATAAAATGTGGTTGTTGTCATAGCGATACTATATAAAGCAAATTGACCCCCATGAGTAAGAGAACTAATCTGCGGTAACCCCAATTTAAATGCAAGAGAAAGAATGATACTGCCTATGATTGGAATCAGTATTCCAGAGAGACTAGCACAAAGCCAATGTAATGCATCCAATAAATATTCGGGAATATTTTTCATATAGTGTCTCCTTATTGAGTCGATTCCCTACCAGTATCATTTATCTGATTGCAAATCATATTTTCCGCAATATATAAAGATACTCGTGCGCAAATAATAACATTTTCTGCTGGTGACCCATATAAAACTCAGATGAGCGATCTTTATGTTGCGTCTTTATCACAATGCTCTCTATCTCAAATCCTTGTGCCAGGAAAGTTTGTAGAGTCATGTAACCAAGAGGCACAAATTTACCATGTTTACGTACATCACCAATCAAAACCGCACAAACCCCTCCGTCAGATAGAACACATCTTGCCTCTTGAGCAAATAATTTAAGTCGACTGCAAAAAACTTTGGGATCGGAATTTTTAGCTAAGTCATTGTTATTGTTGACCGTATATTTAAGCGAATCTAAGTAAGGTGGGTGTACACAAATAAGCTTTACATCATGTCTGTTCACATGATGCAACTTCAATAAACTGTTTAACTTTAATGCATTTCCTTCGATAACCTTCGGACGAAGGCTAGAATCTAAATGTACTGAATTATCTGCTTTCGCTAAATTTTCCATCTCTTCCAACTTAGCATTTATGGTCTGTATTGCTAGTTTAGCTATATCAATTCCAATACTTGGCCTTTCAAGTAACCATGCTTCAATAAGAGTTGTACCCCCACCGGCAAAGGCATCGATTACTAATTCTCCTTTTTGTGTATAGCGTGTAATTAGATTATGTGGAATCTGCGGAGCCCAATTGCCCCTATAGTCGCCAGAATGTACTGCCCAAGTACCCCTCCGTGGAAAGTCCCATACTGTTGTTGTTTCTAGGTTCGTATTGTTAGGTTTCCAATTTAAAATACCTTTTCTTGGAGGAGGATGGTAGGATAATTGACTAGTTTCTATATTATAGCGAATGGCTCTTTCTATTACAGTCCAAGAAAAAAGCAGTCTATTGTTCCCTGCCCTAAATAACCTCATAATTCTCTTCAAAGGGTATCCAAGAGCACGAAGTTTGATAAAAATAGTTGTCCACTCTTGCCATTCTGTAGGATGTTTTGTTCTTAAATGAGGTACGATGGAACGTACAACTTTTTCTCCACAAAAACACTTAATAATTCGTTGATTTTTTTCAAATTCAACAGTTATAGCATCAAGTTCAGTAGGTCTATCTATCATTTGTTGGATACTCATAGAGGTTGTTAAGTCCTGTTTTAACTAAATGCTATTTTAGGAAGTCCTTCATTGACTGTCAACTAACAAATGATATTATTCAATGCTCTTCGCATTCTGGTTGCGGGGGTTGGACGTGAAGAGGATGAAAGGCGGGAGATTTTAAATAAGGCGGTGGGCTCGGCAGGTATCAAACCTACGACCAATCGGTTATGAAAGTTGCTTTTCTCAATTCGATATTCGTGGTATTTATGTTTGGCTAAAGTTCTAGCGGTCTGTCCATCGGAGGCCCTCCACCGCTTTCCAAAGTTCTATGTGTGCTATCGTCTCAGTTTGCTTAACTTCTCGATAAACAGTTTTAATAGTATTCACCTCACTACCAGACCGAACCAATTCCAAGTATACATCAGTCTTTAGCTTCCAATCATTGAACGCTTCTGTAAAATTATGAGTTGTTGTCAACGCCAGAAAACGATTGAATAAGGCCTCGTGCTGTCGAGTTAAAGATAGGTGCACACTTGTCTTACTATCGGTGCACCACCAAGGTGTTCGCATACTTGTAGCTAAGAATGAAGCAGCAAGAAGACCATTTCCCTTAGATAATTGATTCACCAACTCCTGCGTTTCTTTTGATTTCCTGCCAAAATCCAAAAGTATTGTCTTTGGTTCTGGGGTATAGATTAACCATTCTAATGTCTTTGCCAGTTTGGTGATGTCAAGGATTAGTTTTTCGGTTATTACTGGTGTTTTTGGTTGCTTAGATAATTCATCTTTCTTTTCTAATATCGCTAAAACTTCGTTTTCGCTGATTCGCCACTGCTTGCCGACCATTATGGCAGTTTGAAATTTGCCCTGGCGGCACCACTCCTGCATTTCCCTCTGAGAGTAATTTAACCGTTCAGCAATCTCTCTTGTACCCAGCAATTTACCCTGGTTTTTCATTTAAAGTATAACCTTCTATCTGATTTTCATTGAAAGATTACAGTCCTCGCAAAACTGACGCTTTTCGTCGCGAAACTGACCTCAAAATACTAGGTGAATCCATACTGATAGACGCATAATTAAGTAGTGCAATATCTTTTGATATTCTAGATCATTTTGGTAAGACATGAAAGGTCGAGAGCTTAGAATAGCACAAAGCAGAGCTGTTAAGGGTTCGTATAAGGGCTTGCAGGGCTCAGATGAGGACTCGTTAAGGGCTTACGAGGTCTCACAATGGATCACAAGGCTCAATATAGTTGAGAAAATCACTTAATAATGATTAATCGTGAGAGGTGTAAAAATATGACAGAAAAATCAGAACATGTCTGCGAGCGCTGCGGCAAAGAATTCAAGTCTTCTCAAGGGCTTGGAGGGCATAAAAAGACATTTCATAGCATCGGGCTTGATGAATTAAACGGTGTTCTAGAAGGCCAAGCAAGCCCTGATGAGGACTCGGCTAAATTAAAAGGATATCAAAACAGTCTGGAACAAGTCAGGAAAAAAGTAGAATCCAGTGAAGAATATGATGGGGTAAAAGGTTCAATGTTGGGTATTGCCATACTAATAACATTAATCATAGTCGCGAATAAACTAAGCAATAAATAAATGTTATTTCGATTTAAGGAGTCACAGTCATGAGCGCCGCTAGTGTAACGGTGAGCACAGTACCCATCCAGGGGAAAGGAGCGGGTTCGACTCCCAGCGCGGCGCTCCATAACCTGCACGTCTCACCTATTCCCATGTTGATGGCAAAGAAATTGCTGGTAAAAGAGCACTATCTACACTCTATACCTGGAGGCACGATGTTAAACTTCGGGGTATTTCTTAACGGCAGGCTACTGGGGGCACTTACCTTTGGATCAGGGCCTTCATTTGCTTTCAGCCTGGTGGATGGTGCTAAACGTGATAATTGCCTTGCTTTAACAAGATTATGGCTTTCAGATGAGCTACCAGCGAATAGCGAATCCCGAGTGCTTGGAGTTGTGCTACGATCTTTACGCCATCACACTAAGGTGAAATTCCTAGTATCCTATGCTGACCCCTCACAAGGGCATCTGGGTATTATCTATCAGGCTACCGGCTGGCTTTATACTGGGCTTTCTTCAGCTATGTCCCTCTATGACTTGGGGGATGGTGTGCCTAGGCACTCGCGCTCAGTGTCGCACAGCTACGGCAGCCATTCTGTGCGGTATTTTGCTAAGCACGGTGTCAATATCAAAGTCATTCCCCAGGTAACCAAGCATCGCTATGTCTATTTCCTGGATGCGTCGTTAAGAAAACGTCTGAATGTACCCATACTGCCTTACCCAAAGAATAAGAAGGACCGACTATGAAGATTATTGAATTACCCATCAAGACCTTGAATGTAGCTCCTTGGAACGCTAACCGCATGAGCGAACAGATGATGGCCCACCTAAAGGAAAGCATCAATCGATACGGGCTGGTATTGAATCTAGTAGTTAGAAAACTTGCGGATGATCGATATGAAGTCCTATCCGGCAACCAACGCTTGAAGTTGCTTTCTGAGATGGGTTTTACTTCAGTGCCCTGCCTGGTGGTGAAAATGGACGATTCCCAAGCCCGTCTTCTATCTCAAGCCTTAAACCATATCCAGGGTGAGGATGATTTAGGGCTACGGGCTGCACTGGTTCGCAAAGTACTGGAGGAAATACCCGAAGCAGATGTAGCCTCAATACTGCCGGAAACTACGGGTACGCTTAAGGCGCTTGCCGGCTTGGGACAAGAAACCATCGCTAATTACCTGCATAACTGGGAGCAGGCCCAGCAAGCTAGGTTAAGGCATCTTCAGTTCCAGCTTACCGATGGACAGTTGGAAGTCATTGAAGAGGCCTTGGCCAGGGTCATGCCGAAAGCAAAGAAAAAGGGTGAAAATCCGAATGTGCGAGGCAACGCTCTGTATATGTTGTGCAAAGTCTATCTGGAGGGGACTCGTGATGAATAACGATATGCCGTTATGCCCTATCTGCAAAAACCAGCTTTCTCTGAAGTTAGCCAAAGGACGGAAATCAAATAAGCCGTTTGTGATGCTGATGTGCCTCAAGGACGGTCGCCATTTCCGGGCCTTCATCAACCATAGGCCTTATGTCGAGAAAGTGCTGGAGAGCCTTGAACATATGAAAGTACAGCAAACGAAAGGCAATCGCTGAAGGTGGGTCGAGAGAAAACAGCATGAGATCGGGTCAAAAAGAGCCTGAAACTGACAATCCTACTGAAATTGGCGAAAATAACCGCCAAAACCCGTTGACGTGTATACATCGGACGTATACACTGTCTGGCCCACAGGAGGCAAATTCAAATGAGGTGGAAAGGCTGATGATAAGCCACTTTCTTGAGACTCTGGCTGAGGTGGCAATATCGGTGGCTTCAAGGCAGGTGAGTAAGTGAGGGCAGTTGCCTATCTCAGGGTGTCCTCTGCCTCCCAGGTTGACGGTCATTCCCTGGATGCCCAGGATAGGCTATTCCGTGAGCTATGCAAGAGCCGGGGGTGGGAGCCGGTCAAGGTCTATCGGGAAGAAGGTAAGTCAGCCCACGTTGAAGCCATCACCCGAAGACCCCTATTCAAACAGCTTCTTGATGATGCTTCCAAACATGACTTCGATGTGGTCGTTGTCCATACTTTGGATAGATGGTCACGCAATCTGAAAATCACCCTCGAATCACTTACTATCTTGGGTAAGCATAACATTGGCCTAGTATCTATCACCGAGAATATAGACTACTCAAGGCCAGAAGGAATGCTCTTTACCCAGATGCTCGGGGCTTTTGCCCAGTATTACAGCGAGGCCTTGGGTAATCATGTCAGCAAAGGACTTAGCCAGAGGGCACATGAAGGTAAGCATAACGGTGGCATACCTTTCGGCTACGAGTCCTGCTGGATGAAGGGAGAGAAGGGTGAGAAAATATGCCGCTGTGAAAATGAACATCCTGGTGGTGTACATATCCGCTCTGGTGAGGGAACAATTGTACTCAAAATGTTTGAGCGATATGCTTCTGGGATTGTAACCTTAGGTCAGCTAGCTGGCTGGTTAAACGAGCAAGGCTTTAGGACAAGGAATATGCATAGCTTGCCGGATGCTAATGGTAATTTAGTTGCCGGGCCTAGATTATTTACTACAGCCTCGGTAAGAGGCATATTGCATAATCCTTTCTATACTGGCAAGGTGAAGTATCAAGATAGGCTACTGCCTGGAGCTCACCAGGTTTTAGTGAGCGAGGACATCTTTGACTTGGTGCAAACTAACCTCAGGAAGAACAGCGGACGCTCTGAGACCTTAAACACGAGCCCAGAAAGGCATTACCTGCTAAAGGGACTGATAAGGTGCGCTTACTGTGGGATGCCGATGTGGGCTCAGACCTATAAAAACGGGAGAACTTACTACCGGGAGCATAAAAACTCAAGAGGTTACGCCATATGCCCTTCAGCAGGAAGCTCTATCCCCTGCTACGTGGCTGATGAGCAGATGGGGAAAATGATTGAGACTATCGAGCTTGACCCCGCCTGGCTCGATGAGGTACTGGCTATCATAAGCCTTAAGGACGAAGTCGAGAAGGTAAAGAAGGAGCGTCTGGAAGTTCAGGAGAAGCTCAGGCGTATGACCAAAGTTTATGTTGATGGATTATTTCCTGATGAGGAATACCACAGGCAAAAGAGGCTTTTGGAAATGGAGCTTGAGTCACTGGTCGTGCCGCAAGCCAGCGCTGCTGAGGAGGCAGGCAAGTTACTAAGAGAATTACCCAAGCTCTGGGCTGGAGCAAATTTGGAAGAGAAACGGAAGCTGCTGCTAAGTGTATTAGACTGTGTTTATATGGATGCCAAAAAGACAAAGTCAATTGTCTCAATAAAGCCAAAACCGCCATTTGTTCCTATTTTCAAGGTGGCGGTTTTGAGCAAAGAGTCCAATATTCAACTATATCAGCAAACCCGCCAATTTTCAGAATTGGCAATGGGTTGTGTTTCTGGTGGAGGCGGGGGAGGGTTGAACTCCCCGTCCATGAGAAGGTTGCCAGAATCAGCTACAGGTTTAGTCAACTCTTTAATCTTACCTGGCTAATCTCTGTTGACCAAAAAGAGCCAAGCCAGCCGATAATTCTTAGCCAATCCCCATCGGCATCAGGATCAGAGCACCCCGACTTTTCGTCACCCAATCCCAACCCATCGGGGGAAGGTCAGGTTGGATGTGCTACAGCCTAGTTAGGCTGCAACAGGAACTGCTTCGTTGGCAGTTGTATTTTGCCACCTGATTTACGAGGTAGATGGCGCCTCGACCTGCTATTCTGTAGGCCTGTCCCTGTCGAATCCACGCGCCCCCAAATCTCAAACTGTTAAGGTGCTTTTCAACCCCGTGTTTTTAGAGAACGCTCGATTTCTCTATCCGAATCACGACGGGCTATAACATCACGCTTGTCATAGGCACGCTTACCCTTCGCCACACCCAACTCCAATTTAGCAATCCCTTTCTTAATATATAATTTCAAAGGGACTATAGTCAAACCTTTCCTGCTTACCAAGTCTGCTAAATAATCAATCTGGTGACGATGCAGCAACAGCTTCCGCGACCGATTCGGCTCATGATTGAAATGACTTCCCGCCTGATAGCTGGCAATATGCGCATTAAGCAGCCATAGTTCGCCCTTCTCCGGCTTGGCATAAGCATCACGAATGTTTACCCTGCCCTCTCGTATTGATTTTATCTCAGTGCCTTTGAGGGCAATACCAGCCTCCATGCTTTCCAGAATATGGTAATCATGATACGCTTTGCGATTCATCGTTATCGTCTTCGAGTTCTCCATATATGCTAAAATTCTACCATTATCCCCGCAAATAATATAGAAACTAAGGAGAATATTATGTCAAATCACTTTAATAAATACTGGATAATGGGTACTGTTGTTCTCCTGATTTGCCTTGTTTCAGGGGGTATATTTCTCGCTATCAAATTGACCAACCAGCGCCCCTTTGAAATCTCACTAATTTCAACCACTCCACCTGACTACCGTTTAGAAATCCAAATAGATGGAGCTGTGGCTAATCCCGGCATTTACCCCGCAAAAGAAGATGACACTATAGCCGATTTGATACAAGCTGCGGGACTTGCTACTGATGCTAATCCAAGCCTACTCAAGCTATACATCCCCAAAATAAATGAAACTAATTCACAACTGAAAGGACAGAGGATTAGTTTGAACTGTGCTGATGTCTGGTTGCTCAAAGCTTTACCTGGAATCGGAGATAGTAAGGCTCAAGCTATCGTTGAATACCGCAGTAAATATGGACCATTCCTAAGGATCGAAGATTTGCTTAAAGTCAGTGGCTTCGGCAAGTCTACACTAGACGATATTAGAAATTTCATCACAGTGGAGTACTGAGACAGTGACACTTATCTACCTAAGCATAGCCTGGATAATCGGCATTTATCTGGGGTCGAAATTCACCTTCCCATTATGGGCTTTCACCATGGGAATCATCCCTTTACTGTTAATTCCATTCTTATCTCAATATACAAAGAAACTACTCCTGTTCTGCCTTTGTCTGTTCGTTTTTTTAGGTGGTGGTCTACATTTCCAATCAAGCTTGCCCAAAATAAATGAGCACTATCTCCAATTCTACAATGACCAGGGGAAAGTTGAAATCGAAGGAATGGTCGTTACCGAACCCGAGAGCAAGGATAAAGCTTCGGTATTCCAACTGTCGGCTCAAAAAATAACCATAGATAATAAAACAGAGCAAATCTCGGGTAAAGCTATTGTACACGTATCAAAATACTCTGAATACCACTATGGAGATATACTCAAATTAAATGGCACTGTAGAGACACCTCCACAATTCGATGATTTCAACTACAGGGATTACCTGGCGCATCAGAGTATTTACTCTACCATATACTATCCTAAATCAGCACTCCTAGAAAGAAACAAGGGCTCTAAGGTCTTAGCCTTCATCTATTCGTTAAGAAATAGTCTCTCTCAAAGTCTATCGAACGTTTTACCCGAACCGCAAAGCTCTTTAGCTCAGGGTATCCTGCTTGGTCTCAGGGGGAATATTCCTCAATCCCTCACACAAACATTTTCCACCACAGGAACCGTTCACTTGCTGGCGATTTCCGGCCTCAACCTCACCATCATCACAGGTATATTACTCTATATTGGGATAAGGCTGTTTGGAAGACGCCACTACCTTTATATATTGCTAGCTTTCGCAGCTACATGGTTTTATGTTGTGGTGGCCGGTATGCAGCCACCCGTTATTCGCGGTGCTATTATGGGTGGCATGTTTCTTATTGCTGAACTCCTAGGCAGACAGCGTAGCGCTGCGACCGCTCTGACTTTTGCTGCATCGGTAATGGTAGGAATCGAACCACAAATTCTGTGGGATGCCAGCTTTCAATTAAGTTTTCTTTCTATGGCAGGCTTAGTCTTCATCTTTCCTTATCTACAGGTATGGAATCGAGGAAAAAGCCTTGCCCCCACAAATTCAGGGGGAATTATGGCCATCCTCTATACAACTATTATTGATAGCTTCGCCGTAACTACATCTGCAATTATCGCTACCTGGCCTGTAATTGCCTATCATTTTGGCATTTTCTCACTTATCGCCTTACCAGCCAATTTCTTCGCTATTCCTACACTGCCAGCTATCATCATCACTGCCGCAATCGTAGGCATAACCGGGCTTATCCTGCCATTATTTGCTCAAGCTATGGGTTGGGTAGCCTGGCTCTTTGTTAGTTATTTGATCCTTGTCGTTCAGATCTTCGATGCTGTACCATTCTCATCCATCAGGATTAACAATATACAGTTATGGCAAGTCCTGATCTACTACATTTTACTTGTGCTAGCCATAGTAATAATAAAACGTCAAAGCCAATTCACTCATTTCCTTACTTCCTCAGTATTACTGATAGGTCGCGTTCCAAACTCAATCAGCAAAGTTGTGAAGGCATACATATGCTTCCCACTGCTAGTTGTGGCCATCCTTGTCTGGACAGCAGCTTTCACTATACCAGATGACAAGCTCCATGTAAGCATACTGAACATCGGACAAGGAGATGCCATATTGATACAAACACCCAATCGTAACAAAATTCTTATCGATGGTGGTCCCAGTCCTCAAGCAATAAAGCTAGAACTCAGCAAGAAACTGCCATTCTGGGACAGGCAAATAGACCTGATGATAGCAACCCAACCACAGGCTGACCATATATCTGGACTGGTTGAGGTTCTCCAGCAATACAATGTAAAACAAGTAATCACATCAGAGGCAACGAGTAATTCATTTATTTATGCTCAAATGCTTAAAACAATTCAAGATAAGAAAATTACACACATCAAAGCTTATGCTGGTCAGGGGATAAACCTTGGAGACAGTGTCTATATTGAGGTACTTCATCCACCACCATGTCCACTTCAAGGCACTGATGATGACATCAACAATAATGGCATGGTGCTTCACCTGAAGTACAAAACAGTAAGCTTTCTCTTTACTGCAGATATTGGCGAGGAGGCAGAATGGTATCTTATCTCACAACGAGCTAATTTAAAAAGTACCGTATTAAAAATTGCCCATCATGGGAGCCGATCCGCCACCTCACCCGAGCTCTTAGCAGTTACCGACCCAAAGGTGGCAGTTATATCAGCAGGCAGCAATAATACCTTCAACCACCCTCATCCTGAAGTATTGACAAGGCTGAGGCAGAGAATTAGTGCAGATAAAATACTATTCACCGCAAATAATGGTACTGCTGAATTCATTACCGATGGGAAAAGACTATGGATAAAAAGAGAATATTAAAATCTCCTCCCACTACTATTGATTTACAACCGATTTTAGCGTAGAGTATTAGGCATATAATACTAAAAGCAAACGTAGTCATGCAGGAGGCAATGATGAAAAAGGGGTTCTTGCTGATGTCAGTAATTCTGACACTGGCTTTAGTTTTTACTCTTTCCGCAACTTTTGTCAATGCCGCAGCTAACTTCAAAGTAACTGATTTAAGCATCAGTCCAACATTCGTTACTGCAGGAAGTAGTGACGGGACCATTACCATAAGCATAAAAGTAATTAACACGGGCACTGAAGCTGGTACTTATAAGGCGGAATTAAAGATAAACGATGCCGTCGAAGCAACCAAAGATATCGCTCTGGAACCAGGGAAAGAACAAAAGATAATGTTTCCTGTAGCTAAAACAGAGGTTGGTGAATACACTGTCGTTATAGAAGACCTCAAAGGAGTGTTCAGCGTAGCACCAGCAGGGCTTGAAGTAAAGAATCTCCTTATTGACCCTTTGGAAGCCAGCCCTGACAAAGAAGTAGTCATCAGCGTCACTGTCCAAAATAAGTCAACTAATCAACCTCTTACCTACGATTCTTTGAAGCTATTCATAAATGGCACTGTCAAAGATAAGAAACGTATCGACCTGAAAGCAGGAGAAAGTACCACAATTAGCTTCAACGTCACTGAGGGTGACGTGGGTAATTACGTAGTTCAAATAGGTTCAAAAACAGGTACGTTTATCGTAAAAGCCTCGTTTTTCTCATCACTGCCTACATTTATCTGGATAATCATTGGCGTTATAGTTCTCATCATCATCATTATGGTTGTCATGATACTTACTGCGCCTAAGAAAAAGAAAAGGCAAGTAACAGGCAAGCCTGGAAGACCAATCAAAGGGCCACCACTGGCAGGAGCAGTACAGCCGATAGCAGTACAACCTCCTTTCGGGCAACAAATACCGCCATATCCGGGACAGACGCAACAACAACCTACACAGATGACACCACCATACCCTGGCCAACCACAACAAATGCCTCCACAGGCTATACCTCATTTTCCTGGGCAGCAACAGCAAATGCCTCCAAGAACAACAATGCCTCCTTTCCCAGGACAGGCACAACAACCGTTGAGTCCGCAGCAAGCTCCGCCATATCCGGGACAAACGCAACAACAACCTATACAGATGACACCACCATACCCTGGCCAACCACAACAAATGCCTCCACAGGCTATACCTCATTTTCCTGGGCAGCAACAGCAAATGCCTCCAAGAACAACAATGCCTCCTTTCCCAGGACAGGCACAACAACCGTTGAGTCCGCAGCAAGCTCCGCCATATCATGGACAGCAGCAAATGCCTTCGGCAAAACCAGAACAATTTGGAATGCCACCTGCTTTTACTCCTGGAGTGCAACCAGGATTTGGTCAGCCGCCTTTCGGTATGCCCGGCAGACATGTTCCTCAATTTACGGTAAGCAACCTTACTATCACACCACAACAAATAAAAGAAGGAGACCCTATAAATATCTCAGCAGTAGTGACAAATAGCAGTGCAACGACGGCGCAGTACAGCATGGTACTACGAATCGGTGGTGTCGTGGAAAACATCTCTGAGATGACTCTAAACCCCAGCGCTAGTCAGACAGCACTTTTTACCGTAACCAGGGATGTCCCGGGTGACTACTACGTAGAAGTCGACGGTCAACGCGGTATCTTTACTGTCACCCATCGACTCCCGGCAGCCTTTAACGTGACCGGTCTAACTATAACACCTGATAGGGCTAAACAAGGAGAACCCATTGCCATTAGTACTATCGTAACCAATACGGGTGAGACACCTGGGAGTTACAGTGTCGTGCTAAGAATCAAGGGAATAGCAGAAAGCATCGAGGAAGTAGAACTAGGTCCTGGTAGAAGTCAAAAGGTAGTATTCACTATTACCAAAGACGCCGCCGGATTTTACCCAGTATCACTGGAGCACTTATCTGGACGATTTGTCGTCGAAATGGATTGGAAAGGATAGAAGAATACTGTACGAGAATTCCAAAAAGGAGTTGTTACAGTCCTTCGCGGTCTCCTTGTTCCTTTTGCGTCGATACTTTCTGTAATTTTGATGGGTCATCCAAGTGGTCGATGTACAAGATGCCATTAAGATGATCTATCTCATGCTCCAGTGCCTGTGCTAGTAAGTCCTCCCCTTTGAGACGGAATTCTTTACCGTGCCTATCCAAAGCTTTCACCTTTACCCAGTTTGACCTTACAATCTCGCCGTAGTAGCCGGGAACGCTTAAACAAGCCTCGGCTAACAAACGTTCCCCACCTCTTTTAATTATTTCAGGATTAATAAGCACAATAACATCCTCATCTGGTATCCCTATGACAGCTATCCTGAGAGAAATACCGACCTGAGGTGCAGCCAGTCCAACCCCAGGAGCCACCCTCATAGTATCGATCATATCATCGATAAGATGTTGAATCGACTCATCAATCGCAGATACCTTTTTGGCTTTCCGCCTTAACACGGGATCATGTCTGGAAGAAAGAGCCAACACTGCCATAGATATATATTAAATCACACTGACGGGGTCAACGTCCAAAGTCCAGCCTCGAGGTAAAGATATCTTAGATAAAAAGTCGGGTAAATCACTACCACAGAGAATAATTTGCCACTGATAATGACCACGTACTCTCGCAACATAGGTTGGCACAGGTCCGATAAGTCTCAAATCGTTGACAGCTCTCCTATCCTTTTCAGTAGTAAGAAAACGAAACATTTTCTCAGTTTCCAGGCGACAAGTAGTGTAGTTAGTGTGAGTGAAAACTAATCTCGTCAACTGACTAAAAGGAGGATAACCAAATTGCCGACGGTAGCCTATTTCACACTCATAGAAAGCGAGATAATCATGTTTTGATGCTGCTTTAATTGCGTAATGGTCAGGGCAATAGGTTTGAACAAAGACCTTACCTGCTGCCCAGCCACGCCCTGCTCTACCTGCTATCTGGCACACAAGTTGAAAAGTGCGCTCACCAGCCCTGAAATCGGGAAGATTCAACCCAGTATCAGCACTAATGACACCAGCCAAAGTTACCTGAGGCAAATCCAAACCTTTAGCGATCATTTGAGTACCAATGAGTATGTCAGCCTCGTGAGCACGAAACTTGGCTAATATTTCCTCGTGGGCGCGCCGCTTCTGTGTTACATCGCTGTCCATACGAATTATTCGTGACTTAGGGAAAAGCCGCTTGGTCTCCTCCTCAACTTTTTGAGTGCCAATCCCAAAATACTTGAGCCTCACACTAGAACACTGAGGACAAATCTGTGGTGGTAATATTGAGTAATTACAGTGATGGCAAATCAATCTTCCAGCGTCTGAATGATAAATGAGAGCTACCAAGCATCGCGGACATTTGGTCACATAATTACATGCCTGACATTGCATGAAATTGGCGGTTCCACGACGATTAAGGAACAATATCACCTGTTCGTGACGAGCTAAAACCCTTTCCATTTCTTGGACTAGAGAACGACTAAACAAACCGCGATTACCAGCTTTCAATTCGTCGCGTATATCAACGATATCTACATCCGGCAAAGGCACAATGCCTCGAGGGGTAATACGTTCCTTTAGCTCGACAAGCTGGTATACTCCTTGTTGAGCCTTATAAAAAGTCTCCACATCGGGAGTAGCGCTGCCCAGAATAACCATAGCCCCATTAAGTTCCGCTAACTTTCTAGCTACGTCTCTGGCATGATAACGCGGTGACTTGTCTGCTTGTTTGTATGTCCACTCATGCTCCTCGTCAACAACAATCAGGCCCAGATCTGGCTGCGGCACAAAAAGAGCACTTCTGGGACCAATCACTACATCACAATCACCATTTTGGATTCGATGCCACTCATCAAACTGTTCACCTAAAGACAAGTTACTGTGAAACACAGCCACACGACCTGGAAACCGCGAGGTAAAACGCTCTATCGTCTGAGAAGTTAATGCAATTTCTGGGACGAGACAAATACCTTTTTTACCCTGTCGTAGTACTTCAGCCAGAGCTCTCAGATAAATTTCAGTCTTACCACTGCCCGTAACACCGGCAAGGAGAAAAACACGCGATTTTTTCCCTTCATCTTTAGTCACCAGTGTATTGCGAATATTTTGCCAAGCTTCCTCCTGAAATAATGTCAGGTGTGGTGGCAATGATAAATTAATTTGAAGATGAGCTAAAGGGTCCCGTCTTACCCTTGTTTCTACTACTGAAACCATACCACTTTTTTTTAATGCATCGAGCACCGTCTTTTGAAAAGGGACTTTTCCCCGCAGCTCTTTTAAGGAAATAGGTTGAGAATGCCTTGCCAAAAATTCAATAACCGCTGCTTTTGTAGTAGTCCGCCTTTTCCTTAGTTCGCTTAACACCTTCTCAATCTGATTGTCGCCGATATTTAACTTCACATAGGATACAAACTTAGGTTTTACTTTCGTTGCTCCCAATTGCTCAAGACGAGCGAGAAAGCTATGTTTTACTAGCTGTCCTACGATCTGATAAGCTTTTTTCTTTCCAAATGTTTTCGCCAACTCTTTTAACGTAACCTTATCTTTACCATCAAAAAACTTAACCACCTGCCTCTGCTCAAGGGTAAGCTCCGCTCTATCTGAGGAATTTGGTAAAAGTTGTAAATAGGTTACTAATTGACGTTCAAATCCCGGTGGCAACATTAACGCAACAGCATCGAAAAGCGGAGCAAGATAATAATCACTCAGCCATAAAGCAAGTTCGATTTGCACAGAAGATAGCAAAGGTTGAACTGAAATAAGGCTAATAATTTCCTTGGTAACTTCCACTGAAGGTACTGTACTAAGTTTAATCACAATACCCTGAAGTACCCTTGAGCCAAAAGGTACCCAAACAGCCTGACCGACAGTAACAGTTAGCTGAGGGGGGATGGAATAACAAAAAGTACGCCGCCGAGCAATCAGCGAATTTACCGCTACCTCAGCATATTTCATTAAGTTTCTTTAGGTGTTTCAGCTTCTTGAGTTTGAGGAGCTTCCTGAGTTTCCTCAACTACCGGGGCAATCATTTCTGATGCTATACCTTCTTTTTCTAACTTTGCCCTTCGCTCCTTAAGACGAGCTTCCTTGGCACTCAATCGCCGCATATAGTATAGTTTAGCACGGCGGACTTTACCGTGACGCACCACCTCAACTTTATCCAATAGAGGAGAGGCAAAGGGAAAAGTATGCTCTACCCCAACTCCCGAGGTAACTTTCCTTATAGTAAAGGCCCCACCATCACTTCCCCTCTTAACCTTAATCACCAATCCTGGAAAGGTCTGTAGTCGCTCCCGAGCAGCCTCTTTCACTTTAAAGGTAACCCTCACTGTATCCCCGGGGTTTATTTGAGGCACGCTAGGATTTGGTTTTACTTGATATAGAGATTGAATGTTCATTTTTGCTTATATCCCTTCTACATTAATTAATAGAAATCCCCATTTTATTGAGAAACAACTGATCTTCGGATGAAAGCACAATCCTTTCTAATAGTTCTGGGCGCCGTTGTGCAGTGCGCAATAAACTTTGTTGACGTCTCCAACGAGCTATCTGGGCATGGTTCCCAGATAGCAATACCATCGGCACGGCCCAACTGCGAAACGCGGCTGGCCTCGTATATTGAGGATATTCCAGAAGTCCTTTAACATGCGAATCTTCTGTTATTGATTCCTCGGAACCAACCACCCCAGGCAATAATCTAACAACACAATCCACCACTACCATAGCTGCTACCTCACCACCACCAAGCACATAGTCACCGACACTAATTTCATCAGTAGCTAGATGCTCCGCTACCCGTTCATCAACACCTTCATAACGACCACAAATAAGGATAAAATTCTGATAACTTGCCAACTCCTGGGAGACCTTTTGATTAAATAGGCGTCCTTGCGGACTAAGTAAAACTGTCGGAACTGTAGCCGTATGAAGTTCTTGGCTAATAGCTTCAACGGCTTCAAAAATTGGCTCAGGTTTCAGCATCATCCCATGGCCACCCCCAAAGGGATAATCATCAACTATATGATGCTTATCATGAGTATATGCTCGAATATCATGCAGCTGCATATCAACCAAGCCACGCTCTTTCGCTCGGCCTATAATACTATACTTAAACACACTATCAAACATTTGTGGAAATAAGGTCAAGATATCTATACGCAACTCGCTACCTCACATAATGAGGCCCTTCAAATAGTTTACCAGCAAGAGTTTCCAGTGCATGTGGTATAACTGGCAAAATGACTTCAAGGCATTCCCTCACTCCACCGGGACTACCAGGTAAATTAATAATTAAGCATTTGCCCCTACTGCCTGCTATGGCTCGACTTAATATTGATGTAGGTGAATTTTTCTTAGTTTCCATTCTCATTGTTTCCGTCAAACCGGGGACAAGTCGATCAATAACTAGCATAGTTGCCTCAGGTGTAACGTCCCTGGGAGATAACCCAGTCCCCCCGCTGGTAATAACAAGATCAAGCCCCACACTATCTACCCATTCCTTAAGTTTGCTTGCGATAATCTCTTTTTCATCAGGAACAATCTCATACTTCAGTATCTGAAAATCAGCCAAGCGCTTAATATACTGTTGAGCAACTTGGCCACTTTCATCAACGCGCTCTCCGCGATATCCCTTGTCACTGATAATAAGTACTCCGGCTAAAAACACCCGTACATTTTACCATACAAGGTGCAAGTCACAAAACATAAAACTAATAATAAAAAATTAGTGCTAATTGCACCAAAACCGCAATCAATGAGTAAAAACAACATATAGGTGTTACTATGAGCATAACTACCATATTTTGATAAATTGCAAATTTCTGATGTTAAATATTTGGATGAGAATGAAAAATATTTACCGGATTTCGCTTAAAAGGTATTGACAAAAGGGAAAAAAGTGTTTTATTATGGTAAAAAAGGGTAAGCAGTGGTAAATAGTGGGAGAAAATTATGGTTATAGATTGTATTCAATACAGAATTGCAAACAGCAAATTATTTGGTTTTCTGAAAGATAACGACTTCACCAGAATGGAGCTTAAATTGCTGGTGTTCTGGGCACGTCACCCCAACGCAAAACTAAGCCTTTACTCTATTGCCAGTGCTCTCGATACCGCAAAATTTAACTTAAGAGATACCATATTCTCCCTGGTAAAAAAGAATATACTCCTCGAGCAGCACACGAATAACGACTTAATCACCTACTATCTCAGTAGCGACTGGAATACCCGCGAATTCGTTGAAGAAATATCCAAAATGGACTGGAACCAACTCAGAGTATTAGAACAGCAATTAGAAGGAGGGGCTATACTGTCTTAATTCCCACAGCCCAAGTAAGAAATGCTTCTCGGCGAATACGAATACAAAGTCGATAACAAAGGCAGATTACCCTTACCTCCAAAATTCCGTCAGGAATTTAGTAATGGGTTTGTATTAACGCGTGGCTTGGAACCATGCATCGTCGTTTATAAACCTGAGGAATTTAAGAAACTTGCTGATACATTGTCCTCGAATCAAATAGTAGCAAAAACGAAGACAAGGAAACTCAATAGATTTATTTTTGGTAGTGCTTTCGATCAAGCGCTCGATGGGCAAGGCAGAATTGCCTTACCCCAATCCTTGCGTAACTATGCACAAATAAAAGACGCTGTCACTATAGTAGGCGCAAATAAATGCATCGAACTATGGAATCCAGACCAGTGGAACAAAGAGTGGACAGAAGCTGAAGAGCAAGCTTGGCAAAATATAGAAAGCCTTGAGGGGCAACAATGACATTAGCTATGCCATTACCAACTCATACGCCAGTCCTGTTAACTGAAGTCATCGAAGCATTACAGGTACAGCCAGGAAAACGCTATATCGATTGTACCTTGGGCCTCGGTGGACACGCATATTCTATCCTTGAGGAATGTTCGCCAACTGGACAATTGCTCGGTATCGATGCTGATCCTGAAGCTATCAAATGGGCTAAGGTAAGATTAGCACAATATTCGAAATCAGTAATACTGGTCAATGATAATTTCGCCAATATTGAAAAAATTTGCCAAGAAGGTAATTTCCTACCAGTAGATGGTATCTTATTCGATCTCGGTGTTTCTTCTGCTCAGTTGGAAGACGCCGAACGCGGTTTTAGCTTCCAACATGATGCACAACCTGATATGCGATTCAGTCCTAATCAGGTGCTCACCGCAACCGACCTTATCAATATACTGCCCGAAGATAGGTTAGCCCAGCTAATATATGAATATGGCGATGAGCGCTATAGTCGCCAAATAGCCAAACTCATTATAAAGAACCGCCCTGTAGTTAGCACAATTGCCTTAGGTCATCTAATAGTACAGGCAGTTGGTGGTCGGCAACAGAAAATTCATCCAGCTACCAAGACATTCCAAGCATTGCGCATCGCTGTCAACCACGAGCTGGAGAATTTAGAAAGCGCACTTAAGCAGACCATCAACTGCCTTAACCGGCGAGGCAGATTAGTTGTTATTAGTTATCATTCGCTTGAAGATCGTATCGTGAAACAGTTTATGAAACGTGAAACGATGTCATGTCTTTGCCCATCTCAAACACCTGTTTGCATGTGTAATCATCTACCCAGCTTCAAGCTGATATCGAAAAAAATCATTACACCGTCATCAAAAGAAATAGGGGGAAATCCACGAAGTCGCAGCGCCAAGCTCAGAGTAGCCGAGAGGCTATAGATTTAAATCAGTAAACAAAGGAGATTAAGTAATACCATCGTCCAAATATCCAAAATAAGGAGGTTGACATGAAAAAAATCATTACTGCTATTGATGTAGGAACTACCAAAGTATGTACCATCATAGCCACTCTGGATTCGGGGGGCGGTATACAGGTGCTGGGGGTAGGCTTCGTTCCATCTCGGGGCTTGCACAAGGGCATGGTTGTCAATGTTGACGAAGCTAAAGAGACAATCGCAGAATCGATAAGGAGGGCAGAGCAAGGTAGCGGTGTTAGGGTGGAATCCGCTTTCGTAGGAGTTACAGGCAGACACATACACTCTACCAACACCCATGGTGTCGTAGCTATACCACGCAACGACCGACTGGTAAAGACTGATGATCTCAGGAGAGTACTGGACTCTGCCCAACATGTGAATCTTCCAGACGATCGGAAGATACTGCATGCAATTCCGCGCCATTATAACCTGGATAATCAGGAAAGAATAAAAAATCCGGTTGGGATGCATGGTTTCAGATTAGATGTAGAAACCCACGTTATCACAGCCGCTATCGCCTCAATACAAAACCTGGTTAAGTGTATCCGCAGCATTGGCGTCGAGATTGCCGATCTTATACTGGAACCTCTCGCCAGCGGTGAAGCTGTATTGACTGCAGAAGAGAAGGAATTGGGTGTGATTTTAGCTGACATTGGCGGTGGTACAACAGACATAGCTGTCTTCAAAGACGGGAGTATCTATCACACTTCAATTGTTCCTGTAGCTGGTTACCAGTTCACCAGTGATCTCTCGATCGGATTAGGTTTACCATTTGATATTGCTGAAGCAATGAAAAAGAAGTATGGTAATGTTTCACCCGATCTGATTACCAAGTCTGAAGACTCTACACTCAACATTGAAAATGGTCACAGCGTGTCCTACCGCGACCTCTGCAAGATCGTGCAGGATCGCTCAGAGGAATTATTGAGGCTTATCCTACTGGAAATGCCTGACTCAAACTACAATGTTCTGGCTCCTGCAGGACTAGTGCTCAGCGGTGGTGGGTCAAAACTAGTAGGGCTTGAGCCCTTAGCCCGTGCTACGCTACGCATTCCCTGCAGAATAGGGCAGCCGATGGGTGTCTACGGTATTACCGATATTCTTCATGATCCTGCGAATGCTACTGGTGTCGGTTTGCTTCTCTGGGGAGTAAGGAATCAAGGAAAACCTACGTGGGAGACAAATAAAAAAAGTGGCACTTTCAGTGGCTTCGTTTCAATAATGAAAAAATTCTTTGGCGTATAAATAAACAGAGAAATCAAAGGAGGAAATGAATGTCAAAATCGACTTTTTCAACATCACCAGCGCGAATTAAGACAATTGGTATTGGTGGCGGTGGATCCAACGCGATCACCCGCATGGTTCGGGAAAACATTAAAGGTGTCGAGTTCATAGCCATGAATACTGATGCTCAGGCACTGGCTATGGCCGAGGTTCCTGTGCGCATCCAAGTTGGTGAAAAACTAACCCGCGGTTTAGGTGCTGGAGGAGACCCCAGCGTTGGAGCAAAAGCGGCGGAAGAGAGCCGCCAGGCAATCCAAGAAGTTGTGGCTGGCGCTGACATGATCTTTATTACCGCTGGCATGGGAGGAGGAAGCGGTACCGGAGGTATCCCGATTGTCGCTGACGTTGCTAGACAATCAGGAGCTCTTACTATTGCGATAGTCACCAAACCATTCTCCTTTGAAGGAGCTCGCCGTTCTAAAGTAGCAGAAGAAGGAATTCTCAAGCTGATCGACAAAGTGGATACTTTAGTAATCATCCCCAATGATCGTATGCTTGAACTCTGCGATGCCAAGACTACCGTTGATAATGCTTTTAAATTAGCTGACGATATACTTCGTCTCGGTGTAAGAGCTATCGCAGAAGTTGTTACTGTCCCCGGTTTGATCAACCTTGACTTTGCAGATATTAGATCAATCATGAAAGGTGCTGGCCCAGCATGGATGTCTGTTGGCCGCGGTAAGGGGCAAAATAGAGCCCAAGACGCAGCCAAGGCTGCATTAGCCAGTCCTATGCTCGATGTTTCTATCTCCGGAGCTAAAGGAGTATTATTCAATGTGACTGGTGGCAGCGACCTGACACTATTTGAATGCAACGAAGCTGCAGAAATTATCGCCCAATCTGTTGACCCCGAAGCGAACATTATTTTCGGTGTGGTCTTCGACCCGCAGATGGAAGGCGAACTGCAACTCACAATCATTGCAACTGGCTTCGTAGCTCAATATGGTGCTGGTGTACCAACCGAACTTGAGCTACGCCGTTTGCTTAGAGGCGTTGGCGAAGAAAGCCTGGATGTACCATCATTCATGCGGCGTTCAACGAACCACTCATCAGCACAAATGTCAAACATGCCTAAAATACCCAGATAATACCTTCGGAGCAACCTCCTGCCTCCTCCTTTCTAAAGAGCGGCGATTACAATCGCCGCTCTTTGTTTTTATTTTTATGCTGCTTAATAATTCGTTTCACCTACTATTTCAAGACTTGACATCAACTATATGTAGTGCTAGAATTCGTCCCAACCACATGTTCTGGTGGTGCGATGAAGTGTCCTCGCTGTAGTGGTATTGAATCGAAAGTCGTTGATTCTCGAAGTGTTGATGAAGGTATCAGACGCCGCCGTCAATGCCTACTGTGTGGTGCCCGTTTTACTACTTACGAGCGTGTTCAACCTAAAAGCATCTTCGTCATCAAGAAAGACGGCAGGCATGAGGAATTTAACCGAGAGAAGCTACTGGTTGGAGTTCGTAAAGCTTGCGAGAAGCGTCCATTGCCGACCGGTGCTATCGATAAGCTCGTTGATAATATAGAGTCTGATCTTTATCAGCTAGGCAAAAACGAAATAGCCACCTCGATAATAGGTGATAAAGTCATGGATAGATTACAGGAACTAGACCATATTGCATATATCAGATTCTCAAGCATCTATCGAGATTTCACCGATATCACTACATTGAAAGAAGCTGTCGACCAATTATGCAATACCAAGAATGAAGTACCACCTGTGGGACAACTATCATTGCTTTCACGGGCTGAACTAGACAAAATGGGAAAACAAAGAAGAAAACTGAAGTAAATGGCTACAAACAACCACAGAAATCTAAACAAAGCTCCCAATCAGACTCGTATAGCCCAGATTGTCGCTAGCTACACAGAGCCCATGGGTATAACCAACAGGAAAAAAATAGAGGAGATTACAAATGAAGCAATCAGAAGGCTGGAAGGCGTCTTACCTGGAATGGAACGCCTCATTAAGCCTTCAGTAAGATACTCGCTTTCCGACGAGCAAATCCTTGCAGTAGTCAAAGAAATTATGAATGAGAGGATAAGAATGGAACAGGCTGTATCTGGGCCAAGCACAATAATAGAGAAAAAAACTAAAGTAAGCGAGAAATATGTACCTAAAATAAACACAAAGACCAGTCAAAAAATTGAACTGACTGAAAATGCTATGGCGGTGCTGGAAAAAAGATATCTGCAAAAAGATAGCAAGGGACAAGTTGTCGAAACGCCAGAAGAGATGTTCCATCGTGTGGCAAGAAATATTGCTTCTGCAGAGCTTTTGTACGATCCAAAAGCAGACGTTGAATTGTGGGAAGGAAAATTCTATCAACTTATGGCTTCACTGGAATTTTTACCAAATTCCCCGACTTTAATGAATGCAGGGAGAGAACTAGGACAATTATCAGCCTGTTTTGTCATCCCTGTCGACGATTCCATGGAGTCAATCTTCGATGCAGTAAAATACACCGCGCTCATCCATAAAAGTGGTGGAGGCACAGGTTTTTCGTTCTCCCGCATTCGTCCGATGAAAGATAGAGTGGGTTCCACAGGAGGCGTTGCCAGTGGGCCTATCTCATTCATGAGAGCGTTTGACACTGCTACCGATGTCATCAAACAAGGAGGGATGCGACGTGGAGCTAATATGGCTATTCTTAGCATAAGCCATCCAGATATTCTGGATTTCATCACTGCCAAAGAAGACCCAAAGGCATTAACTAACTTCAACCTATCTGTAGCAGTTACTACAGAGTTCATGTGTGCTGCCGAGAAGAACCTAGACTACAACCTGGTCAATCCACATACTAGTGAAGTTACAGGCAAGCTTAATGCCAGAGAAGTTTTCGATAGAATAGTCGATATGGCATGGCGTACAGGAGACCCAGGCATTATTTTCATCGACACCATCAATCAACACAACCCTACTCCCCATCTTGGTAGAATAGAGAGTACTAATCCATGCGGTGAACAACCTTTACTGCCATTTGAATCATGTAACCTAGGGTCAATCAATCTTTCTAAAATGGTTAAATATATAGATGATAAACCTCAGATCGACTTTGATAAATTGGCTGAGACCGTAAAATTATGTGTTCGATTTCTCGATAACGTAATAGATGTGAATCAATACCCCTTACCTCAAATAGCCGAAAAAACAAAGGCTACTAGGAAGATTGGGCTCGGCGTCATGGGACTTGCTGACCTTTTAATAATGCTCGGCATTCCCTATGATGCAAATAATGCTATTGTGACCTCAGAAACTATCATGAGCTTCATATCCGAAGAGGCAAACAGAGAATCGGAGAAACTGGGCAGAGAACGCGGTTTGTTCCCAGCATTTAAAGGCAGTATCTATGATAAAGCCGACGGACTAAAGCTCCGAAATGCCTCAAGAACTACTATCGCTCCTACTGGCACATTAAGTATCATTGCCGGTTGTTCCAGCGGTATCGAACCACTTTTCGCATTAAGCTATACCCGTCACATACTGGATGGCGCCGAACTGGTAGAACTCAATCCTTACTTTGAGAAATTAGCTAAGCAAGAGAAATTCCATTCCCCTGAACTCATAAAACAATTATCCGAAGGTAAAAAAATAAAAGACATCAATAATAATATTCCTGGGTGGGTAAAAGAGATTTTTGTCACTTCACATGATGTTGCCTCGGAATGGCACGTGAAGATACAAGCAGCCTTCCAAAAATACACTGACAGTGCTGTATCAAAGACTGTTAATCTCCCTCACGAAGCTACGAGGGAAGACATCACGAAAATATATATGATGGCGTATAAACTTGGATTAAAGGGATTAACCATTTACAGGGATCGAAGCCGCGAGACCCAAGTATTGAACCTCGGACGGAAGGAAGAAGCACCAGAAACCAAACGAACACCAAGGCAACGGCCAAAGGTTACTAAAGGGGTCACGGAGAGAGTCAACACCGGCTGCGGTCATATCTACGTAACAGTAAACTTTGATGACCATGGGATTTGCGAAGTATTCTCTAGCCTTGGAAAAGCGGGCGGTTGTGCTTCAGCACAATTAGAAGCCACCTGCCGACTTATCTCTCTAGCCATCAGATCAGGAATCGAGACCGCTTCTATCACCAAACAGTTACGTGCTATTCGCTGTCCTTCGGTTGCCTGGGAACAAGGACGTCTCGTTCTTTCCTGTGCAGATGCAATTGGCAGTGTTCTAGAGAAGTATATTAATGGTAGCAACGAGGTTAATACACCCCAGAATATCGAAGTCGCTGCTGGAGTATCCAAAAACTGGGCAGGAATATGTCCAGACTGCGGAAGTTCTTTAGTCTACCAGGAAGGCTGTCACATCTGCCCTAGTTGTGGATATACTAAATGCGGCTAATGTAAAATAATATTTACTCGGTGTGGGGGAGGAATGGAAAACACAGAATACAACTACACTCAAGCACTTAAGCAAATAATCAAGACTGCCAACTCGTCAATTCCAGCGAAGAAAGCTCTTAACTCAATCGCAAAAAGCTCATCGAAAGCTATGAGAGCGGCAGGGTGTTCTATTATGCTCCTCAGTCCCCAAAAGGAGCATCTCACCATTATAGCTGCCTTTGGTCTTAGTGACCTATATCTCCGCAAAGGAGTACTTAACGCCTATAAAAGTCTACCTGAGATTATGCAAGGCAAAACAGTATCAGTTACCGATATATCAAAGGCTCAACAAGCCCAATACCCAGAGGCGGCTAAAATAGAACGCATCAACTCAGTACTAGGCGTCCCCTTACTTCAAAAGAATGAAATCATTGGTGAACTACGAGCTTATACGGAGGATAACAGGTATTTCTCACCGCTAGATAAAGATTTTTTGTCGAACGTTGCAAATATAGTCGCTCTTATCCTAGAACGTTCTGAATTTCTTCAATTGTTGCAAAAAAACCACCACGAGACGAGACCGAAACGAAGGAATTTAATTGAAACACCCAGCCTTCCCTATTCCTCTCTCCGACCATCAAACTTCAGCCATCCTAGCGAAGAGGAATTTGCCAAACTACTTGATTTCTATCGTATAGAATGGCTCTATGAACCACGCTCTTTCCCAATTGGCCGTGAAGGTAATAAAGTGACTGAGATGTTTACCCCAGACTTCTATCTGCCAGAACTTGACCTTTATATCGAGCTTACAACCCTTAAGCAAAGCCTCATCACCGAAAAAAACCGCAAGCTGAGGCGATTAAAAGAACTCTATCCCGAAATCAATATTAAACTACTCAATAAAAGTGACTATTTTAAGTTATTAGCTAAATATGGGTACGGGCCGCTCGGAGTCACAAAAGTAGTGGGAATAAACCGGGTTCTATTAAGCCATACCCAAATACAAAGACGAGTCAGAGCTTTGGCTAAACAAATTTCACATGACTATGCAGGAAAACAACTAGTGCTGGTTGGCGTCCTAAAAGGCGTTGTCTGTTTTATGTCTGACTTGATGCAGCATATTGCTATTCCGCTTACTACTGAGTTCATGGCAATTTCTTATTATGGTAGCAACTCAGCAGAACCAGCAGTGAAGATAACCAAGGACATAGATACCAGTATATCTGGTCTTCATGTATTAATGATTGAAGACGTAATTGATACAGGGATGACTTTAAACTATGTACTCAACCATCTCCTAGCACATAACCCTGCTAGTCTACATGTTTGCACATTGCTAGATAAACGTGTGCGCCGCCTTATCGATGTCCCTATTGATTACATAGGCTTTGAAATACCCGATGAATTTGTCGTGGGTTATGGACTTGATTATCACGGTGAATACAGAAATATTCCTTTTATTGGTGTGCTCAATCCAGAATTACTTGAGAAAATACCTATAAAATAAAAAGCCCCAAGTAACCTCACTTGCCCGGTTCCTCTTCCTGCCTAGCACTCTTCAGCCTTCGCCTACCCTGTGCCGGCCCCTCTGCCTCCCCGGTTTAGCTTGATTACTTGGGACGTTCTCAATATAGCACATCGTTTTCGCCTTGTCAATAGGCATAGGCTAATTCGTATTTCAGTTTAATACGCAAACCATGAATGATACCCAAGATTTATAGCTGCCAGACATTAACTAATTGCTTGAAATCAATCATACCGCTTTCAGCCATATTTTCAACTTCAAAACCAGCTTCAACTACCGCAGCAATAGGATTCAGCCCTCCCAACAGTATCATACCAACTCTATTCAAGCCCACCGCAATCTGGCAAACAGGCTCACTGACTCGCCCCATAGAATAAACGCCAATGATACCTGCATCATTCAGTGAGGCGATAACTTCTTCAACAAGTGCTTTCGAAAGTGCCGGTATTTCTCGAAAGTTTGCCAGTATTTTTCCATTGCCCTTTTTTACTGCCTCGCTAACACTGGTCATTCTAGCACGTATATACTGCTCTGATGGGTCCAGTGATGTACCACCGTAGTTGATTATCGCCGTGAAACGCAATGGCTTGGAATCCCTAATCTCTAGAATACCTCCAAACCTGGATTCCATCGGGATACCATTTTTCAGTAGAACCCCATTTATAGTCACACCACATATAGTAGCAATACCTATTTTGCCATCAGGAATAACCACATCTCCAAGCTTGCCGCCACTACTCACCATTGCTACCATCTCGCTAATACACAGGCCAGCTTTGAAGACACTTTTCATTATTTTAAGTGCTTTGGGGGAATCTTCTTTATTAAAGAACGAGGTATTAATCGGCACCAATCCCTCTTTTGTTTTCGGATTGAAAGTAGTACGAAAAGCTAATAACTCAAGCTTTTCTTGAATAAAACTCAGACGATCAGGTGCCAGAGCTATTCGTAATTCCTCAAGACCCTTTGCGGCAAGAAATCTCCCGTCTCTTCCACGTGGCTGCGTATATCCTCTCTCATCAGCTATTTTAAGGTGATACCTTACTGCTCGTTCGCTCAGACAAATCCCCTGTTGCTCCAATTTTCTAGCAAGGGTGATGGATCCCATGGGTTCTGAAGATTCACTGAGAACTTTGAGGATAGCTATAATTTTCCTTTCTGAATCTGCACCAGCGCTGTGTATCATAGTTTCATTATCCGATAGAGACGATGTCTCATTATACTATCTCCAAACCAAAAACAGAATAGTAGTGGTGGATTATTTATTCTCATGTAGAAAAGAGTTACACATAAGTTGAATGGAAGGGAGAACTTAAGAGAATGTCCCACTTAAGAAAGATTTATTTATCGACTAGGACTCAGACGCTATTTTGTTATCCTTTGAAGCGGTTGGTAAGCGGCAAACGTCTATCACGTCCAAAGGCTCTCGGAGTTATTTTGATACCAGGTGGTGACTGTCGACGTTTATATTCACTACTGTCAACTAACTTCGTAGCATGTTTAACTACGTCGACAGCGTATCCCATATCAATAATCTGCTCAAGACTTTTATCTTCTTCAACATAAGCTGCCAGGATCGGGTCCAGCAAATTATAGGGTGGCAAATTATCAGTATCCAGTTGTTCAGGTCTTAATTCAGCAGATGGCTCTTTGGTCACTATGGTAGGTGGTATAATTGCCTGGTCGGAAAGGGAATTTCTATAGCGAACCAGTTCGTAGACCAAGGTTTTTGGCACATCTTTAATTACAGCAAAACCACCAGCCATATCACCATACAATGTAGTATACCCTGTAGCTATCTCACTTTTATTACCAGTAGTCAAAACTAGCCAACCAAATTTATTAGACAAAGCCATAAGAATATTCCCTCTTATTCTTGCCTGTATATTTTCCTCAGTTGTATCAGGCTTTACTCCCTCAAAAGGTCCTGCTAGTGTGTCAAGATATGCCTGGAATACTTTATCGAAAGGTATGATAAGAAGCTTAATATCCAAATTCTTGGCGAGTAGCTCGGCGTCCGACAAACTAGCAGCCGAAGAGTATCTAGAAGGCATAGCCACCCCAATTACATTAGAAGGACGCAAAGCATCTACAGCAATTGTAGCTACAAGGCTAGAATCGATTCCACCAGACAACCCTATCACTACCTTTTGGAAACCGTTCTTAACAATATAGTCGCGTGTGCCTAGAACTAAAGCATCATACACCTCGCCTGGAAAACCACGAGTCTTCTTTTGTTCTAATGGTAATAAGGATTTTGACGCGGAGGTTGCTGTTTCACAGACTATCGTCCTGGTCACGAGCCATTTTCTATCGCCTGGTAGTGCTTCTTTTCTCCATCTTGAATCATGTAGCCGAGTGCGAAAAACAGCTTCTACATCCATATCAGCTACTATGAGATCTTCTTCAAATTGCTTACCTCGTGCTATCATACGTCCTTGTTCATCTAAAATCATACTATTGCCATCAAATACCAGTTCATCCTGCCCGCCAACCAAATTAGTGTAAGCCACAATGACAATATTATCGGCAGCCCGGGTGCTCAACATTCTTTCTCTAAGATTACTTTTACCAGCATGAAACGGAGAAGCGCTGATATTAACTACTACCTCAGCACCCGCATATGCCTGTACTGCAACTGGTCCTGCCTCATACCAGATATCTTCGCATATACTCACACCTACATGAATTCCACAAATAGTGTATACGGGACATTCATTGCCTTTTTGGAAATATCGATTTTCATCGAAAACACCGTAATTGGGTAAATAGATCTTATGATAGACACCGACCAGTTTTTTATCGTGTATAATCGCAGCGGCATCATAAATATCATCTTTAGCATCAACAAATCCAACTACAGCGGTTATTCCTGCGGACTGTGTGATGATCTTATTTAAGCATCGAAGATTTTCTTCGACAAATTTTGGCTTAAATAGAAGGTCTTCTGGCGGGTAACCGCAGATAGCGAGCTCAGGAAAAGTAACAAGATCGATACTGAAAGCTTTGGCATCCGCAATAGCTTTCAGTATTTTCTGCGTATTACCCGCGAAGTCCCCCACTGTAGTATTGATCTGAGCCATGCCTACCCGTAGTCTTTTCATAATAACTTATCTCCTCTTGTTGTCTACTAGACAATAGCCTATTCAATACTACACTTTATTACAAGATAGCTAAGTATCTTTTAATCTCATATTCGGTTACTCGAGTCCGGTAGTGATCCCATTCGATCTTCTTATTCCTTATAGAAGAGGTTTGCACTAAGTTAAAAGGAAAGGGGTACTTAAGGGAGTTTCCAAATTAATAGGGAGCAGTATACTCTCTCACTCAAAAATTCCTTCGTGGTCAAGCCTACGTGCAATGGTGATTGACCCAAGAGGTTCCGAATACTCGCTTAGTACTTTAAGAATGGCTATTAGCTTATTTTCTGCGTCATGAACTTCGTGTACTATCATATTTCGTCGCCTCCACCAATATGCATAAAGCCTGCCGTACGGTCGAAGCCTTTGGCAAAAGAGTTTAATAAAGTCATGCTTTAAAATAACATCAGCACTGTAACCAAAATAAGCAGTAAACTCCTTTATACATTTCCCAAAATCGAGTAGTCCGTCACATCGAGTCCAACAAATGCGTCCGGGCATCTCTTCACTAGAATTTTACTCTAAATTCTGACTGGGATCCCTTTCTTAGCCAGATATTCTTTTGTTTCCCGAATAGAGTATGTGCCGTAATGGAAGATGCTGGCCGCCAGAACAGCATCCGCCTTGCCGACATCAAGCGCTTGATAAAGGTCTTCTGGTGTACCGGCCCCGCCGCTGGCAATGACCGGGACACTCACTGTCTCAGAGATGGTTCTGGTGAGCTCAATATCGTATCCTGCTCGATGTCCATCGGCGTCGATGCTGGTAAGCATTATTTCCCCAGCACCAAGTTCCACCACTTTTTTTACCCAAGCAATAGCGTCAATCCCAGTTGGTTTCTGACCACTATAAATATATACTTCCCATTGTGGCTTCTGGCTCTTTATCCGCTTAACATCTATGGCAACCACAATACACTGGCTGCCGAACTTATCAGCCCCCTCTCTGATCATGGTAGGTTTGAGCACAGCCGCCGTATTTACTGAAATCTTATCCGCCCCAGCCATGAGAACGCGCCGCATATCGTCGATATCACGTAGTCCCCCACCCACGGTAAACGGTATGAAGATTGCCTCGGCTATGCGCGCGACTATGTTCACCATTGTCTTACGATCCTCAGGGGTAGCTGTTATATCCAAGAAGACCAGTTCATCAGCACCCTGCTGATAGTAGAAACCAGCCAGTTCTACAGGGTCGCCAGCGTCACGCAACTCAGCGAAGCTTGTCCCTTTGACAACCCGCCCATTCTTCACATCAAGACATGGAATAATCCTCTTAGTTAACACCTACCCTATCCTTTCGAAAACGGTTAATTTGTCGCGCATAGCTTCGGCAACACCAATCCCTACAGCTGGGTAGCTTATTATTATGTATCTTGCTTTTTCTGTTTTTTCCATCACGGCATCACTTCCTCAAACATCAGGGTTTAATTTGACTTCATAGCTAACTTAATAAAATTGTCATACATGCGTAATCCAACCTCACCACTCTTCTCGGGATGAAATTGAGTAGCTATGAGATTTCCCGCAGCAATAACACTACATATTCTAGTGCCGTAATCGGTCTCCCCAACTACGAACGACCTATCTTCAGGCTCGACGTAATAACTGTGAACAAAGTAGAAGTTAGCCTCATCTGGTATTCCATCAAACACCGGGTGAGAAACAACCTGTTTAACCTGATTCCACCCCATCTGGGGAATCTTCAATCCGAGAGGAAGCCTCTTTACCCCTCCTGGAAGGATACCGAGGCACTCATGCCAGCCTCCTTCATCGGTCCCAGTAAACAAAATCTGTAACCCAATACAGATACCAAAGAAGGCATGCCCCTCAGCAATTAGTCGATGAATAGGGTCAACCAATCTCAACTTTTTCAGGTTGGCCATAGTATCAGCCGCAGCACCAACACCAGGCAGGATAACTGCCCGGGCATTAAACAAGTCCCTGGGACGGCTAGTTATCTTAGACTGATGGCCGAGCTTGGTAAGGGCATTAACCACACTGCGTAGATTACCAGCCCCGTAGTCAACGATAGCGATCATCGAGAGTCCTTCCCATTATTCGCTTCAGGAGTTTCAATTCTCAACAGCAATTTCCAAAACATTTTCTCTGGCAATAGTCCTTTCCTCAGTGCCCCGACTCGCTCAACCCGTCGTCGTCTTTGGCAGAGGCCGTTGTCTTTTTCGGCCTGATCTTTCTGTAGACGTCTTTGGGGGCCATTTTTCTATCATCAATTGTCAAGAGCCGGTCGATGGTGATGTCGAAAAGTCTTTCATTCTCCTCGAGATAGGGCTGGATCAATTTCCAGTCTGCATCCGTAATCCTGGCGAACTCGCCGCCATTAAGCTGCTCATCAACCAGTTTCCGGTGCGGGTCGCGTACATAGATTGCCCCGCCAGAGGCCAGGGAAAAGATATTGGACCCCGGATAAGGCGATTCATACTCCCGGATCGACCCGTCATTGTCATCGAAGCCGATGCCGTTCAGGATGACAAATCCGCCGCCGTCCAGCGGGTCGCCGGCCATAAAGGATTCGGCCAGGTAGTCAAGGGCAGTGCCGTTGATGACCACGCGCGGCTTGCCGACGGCATTGATCAGGGGTCGTCCGGCGGCATTGCCCATGATATAGGCTGCGCCTCCCTTGGCGCCGTACATGAATGTCTGCCCGACATCGCCGAAGACCACCAGCTTGCCCTCTTTCATAATCTGGCAGAGTTGATCTTGGGCGTTGCCGTGCACATAAATCTCCATACCGTCGATACCCGACGCCAGATAGTCGCCGGATGAACCGTAGACGTCGATCCGCACGCCCTTAGTCGCCGGACCGCAGCCGCAGCCCGTAAACCGCTGGCCGCGGCATTTGTACACGATGAAGCGTCGCCAGCCGAGTTTGTAGGCCTTGACTATCATCACCGCATCGCAGTTATCGCCTTCCGGCTCAAAATGCTCCGCATCGATGACAAGAATCTGATTGTTCTGCTGCGGTGCTCGCAGGCTATCACGGGTGGCAAAATCGATTTGACAGAACTGCGACGCCGTCTTTTCAGTAATCATGGGCGTGGCGGCGAAGATTTCATCCAGATTGATTTTCAGGACATGCTGTACGGAGCTGCGCTTGATTTTGCCGGTATTGTAGCGCCGGTCGTTCAACAGGGTCAGGGCCGTGATGGCCGTTTGCTTGAAGGCATCATTTTTCAGGGCCTGACCTTTGATGGTTTCAATCGCGAACCTGAACCTTTCGGCATCAAATTCCCCCATAGCGTCCCGGACATAGGCGAAAATCTTGTGTGCAGCAGAGGCCTCGTCTGCTTCCGCGAATAAACCACGGAGACTCTCTTCGATAGCCTTGCCTTCGACTGTTGTGTCTTTCAACTCCTTAGAGATATCGCAGATGACCTTATCCTTGGCCGTTTCGATTACCTTCCCGAATTTGTCGGTACAGATGAGACTGCTTGTTACCTGAGCCGTCGCCGGTATCCTTCAGACTGAAAATGAACGCGCCACCATCGGTATAACTGCCGCCGCGGGCGTTCCAGTATTTGTCGGCAATAGGCCTAAAGCGCGGATCTTCCCGTTCCAGCGAGATGAGCGTCGCATCGATGGCCTGTTTTTCCGAGCAGATCAGGCCGACCTGCACCTCGCCTTCCTGCAGGGCGAACACCTGCGGCCTTAGCATGGCCGTATCCGTAATGCCGATTAGCTGGAACTGGTCGTTCTGTACATCATTGCGGGCGATAATGAAGAACCACGGCCCGTCGGGCGATGCAATAGACGTGATGCGTCTGAATGGCCTTGTACAGCGCCTGCTTTTGTGCCGGCAGCATGTCGAAGTCCATCTCCGAGGTCGGCGCCATGGCCTCGATCAGGTATTCCAGGGGATATTTGTAGACCCTGCTCCACAGATCGAGCAGGAGCGCCGCCTCCTCCGTATCGGTCAGAAACAGGGGGTGGTAGTTGCGCTGTTTGAGGTATTCGTAAACAGACTGGTAGTTGGCAAAGTCGCCGTTGTGCACGAGCGCCTCGTTGAGCGCGCTGAAGGGATGACAGCCGCCGGGATGCCAAACCCGGCCGCGGGTCGGATAGCGCTGGTGGGCCAGCCAGGCATAGGCCTTGAAATCATCCAGTTTATAATAGCGGACGACGTTCTCGGCATAGCCGACAATCTTCAGGATCATCATGTTCCGGCCATGGGACATGACAAAGGCCTTTTTCTCGCCGAGGGAGGCATAATATTGCTTGTTGATCCTGAAGCTGTTCTGATAGACAAACTCGTCCTCGGCATCGCGCCGGTCCAGGGACGTGAAATGGTTCTCCGCAATGAATTTATCCAGGACGTCGTCCTTGACACGGACGAAATAACGCATAATATCCGGGGGCCTGACATCCAGACCGATACTGCGATGGTCATCGAGCGTGGCGAGCTTCTCGGATTTATCAATCTTGAAGTACGGCTTGATGAAGGTGTTTTCAAGCTCATCCGCCACGCTGTCATCCAGGAGGGCGATGTGGAACATGTAGTCCTCGTCCAGGACCTGCCTTGAAACACCGAGGGCTTCGGGGATAAAGCCGACGGCGCCAATGCCGCCGCCTTTCCCATTGCCCCGATTATGCATCTGCACGGAAGGCTCGAAGATGTTTTTCCCGGTAACGGGGATGGAACAGATAAATCCAGTGACGCCGCAGCCGCCTTCCTCTTCGGTATTGGGAGCGAGAATCGGTGAACTCGCGGCACAGTTCGGTGCGTGAAGATAATATTTTTTCGGCATTATCCATTATGAGCAAACTCCGTTTCATGACTGTAATCTATATGCTCCAGCAGATCCGTCCGTCCGACGAGTTCTCTGACACTGCGCATGCCGAACCTCTGGAGGATCTCGACCAGCTGGACATTCCAGGCATGGTACATATTGGTCAGGCGCTGTGTCGCCCAATCCTCGTCAAACAGGTCGGCCAGCTCGGAGTCCGTTGTGGCGATGCCCCGGGAGCAGCCGCGTCCCGATTCACAGTTGCCGCAGCGGACGCACTCCAGAGCGACCAACTCCGCCGTGCCGATAACCGCCCCATCGGCGCCCAGGCAGATAGCCTTGGCCAGGTCATGGGCGGTCCGGATGCCGCCGGAGGCGATGAGCGTCATCGCATCGCGGGCGCCTTCGTCCTTCAGGAAGTTATGGACCTTGGTGATGGCATACTCGATGGGCATGGCGATGTTCTTCTTGGCGATATCAGGCGCCGCTCCGGTGCCGCCATAGCCGCCGTCGATATGGATGATATGCGCGCCGGCATAGTATGAGCCCACGGCGACCATGTCCACGTCGTTGGGGGTTGAAACCTTGACGGATACCAGGGCGTTGGGGTTCATCTCCTTGATCCAGTCGATGTGCTTTTTGTGGTCTTCAATGGAATACACCGAGTGGAACGGGAAAGGGGAAAACAGCGAGGAACCCTTGACGGCCTCACGCATTTTGGCAACGCTTTCCGTATTTTTTTCACCGAGAAGGTGCCCGCCGAGACCGGGCTTGGCACCCTGGGCATATTTGAATTCGATGATCTTCACGCGCTGGATGGTCTCTTCGCGCACTCCGAAAAGACCGGTGGCAACCTGGGTGATCACATGGTCATCATACGGCTGGAGTATCTCGGGGTAGCCGCCCTCGCCGGTGGAGGTAAAGGTATTCCATATGGTCGCATTGCGCGCCTTGGAAACCATGGTGGGAAGACTCACCGATCCGAAGGACATGCCGCCGCCGTAAACGGGGGTGGAAATGACGATATCCGCCCGCCCGTCGTTCCGGCGGTTCAGCGGGATAGCGGTGGAGATCTCAGATTTATCCACCTGTGGTGGATGGGCGGGGAACTTGAACCGCAGCTTGTCGAAGCCGCCGCCGGAATTGCCCACGTTATATTCGAGGTCGGTGCGCTGCGGCGGATAGCCGGTCTCGGCCATGATCCAGGTGCCGGTGATCATGTCGGCGGTCCAGCGGAAGTCGCCCAGCGTCTCATACATGGGGTTCAACGACAGGCTCAAGGCCTTGCGCGGGCATTTGGCGACGCAGTAGAAATCCTTGCCCTGGCATTCGAAGCCGATGCATTTATAGTCGATGGGCGGTTTTACCTTGTTGTGCCCCTCGACCCTTTCATGCACGCCGTAAGGGCATGTTTTGGCGCACGTGCCGCAGTTGATGCAGGCATCGGACCGGGTGACCTTGTATTTCGGCACCTGGTGCTTGAACCTGGAAGGCATCTTTTTGATTTTTACGGTTGATGGTTTCATAAGCTCACTGCTTCTCGTTTTCCAAATAGTTTCCCAAAGGTGTCTTTGTCTATTTCTTCAAAAAATATCGCCCGGCCGGTTTCTCCCCGCAGACGGCGGGCTTCGCGAATACCCATGGCGCCCATCATTTCCAGTATCTGCGAATGCCAGGCTCCCATGAGGTTAACGATCCGCTGCGTGAGGATTGAGGGCGGAATTTTATCGAGACCTTCCGGGAAAATCAGCAATTTCTCCGGCTCCTCATATATCCTGACGCCCAGGGCAACCATGAGCGGTATGTCGATAGCCGTCAGGTCGGCGCCGCAGAGCATGGCTTTGGGCACATGCTCCGCCATGGCGATACCGCCCGAGGCGATAAGGGTGATCTCATCGCGGATACTGTCTTCCACCAGCCTCAGGTGGACGGCCCGGATAATATCCTTGAGAAGACGTCCATCCGTTTCTGCCGAGCCGTTGAGTTCCTGGCCGCGGTAATCGGCCACGATATGGATAATCTCCGCGCCGCTGTGCGCCAGCCTGGCAACGATGCTTTCCACGTCCTTCACAGCCGGGACGCGTATAATGGTAAGGGCCTGGTTCAGCTTTTTGATTTTCTTCATTCAAACCCGGAAAATCGTTCAGCACCGCATCGCTATATTCGATAGCCACGAGGCGTGCTTTTTTGAGTATAGCCTCATGCGTGTCGATTTCTTTATGCGCAATACAGGGAATGATGTTGTTGCTATATTTCTCGACCTCGGGTGTAATCTCGGCCGCCGGCATGATAATGCAGGTGTTGATCTCTGCGGCCGCCTTTACCATGGCTTCCTTGACATTCGAACTCAGATTGTCCGCCGGGATATCGAAGAGGATAGGGATGGGAAGATCGACGGTATCCGGGACCTTTGAAGCCAATTGCCCTTCAGAATCAAAGGTCAGATGATTGAGTTTACGGCCCAGGTCAACGGCGGTGCTGATATATTCCCGTCCGTGGATCCCGTCCCGGGTCGGGCGCACGATTTCGGACATATCCGTCCACATGCTGTCAAAACCCGTTCCGGTAAACGGACCGCGGTAACCGGCGCCGGAAACAGGTACCTTCCCGTCCTCCGCCTGCTTCCAGAGGCTGATCAACATATCGGGCTTCCAGAACGCACCGCCGATATTGGAAAAATCCTTATCAAGGGATTTTTCCAGGGCTCCCCGCGGGCACTCCTGGATGCAGCGGAAACAGTTCCTGCATACCACGGTGTTCGGGTCTGCCATCTTGCGCGGATCATCTTTTCGGCGTTTATGCGCTTCATAAATACACACTTTGGTGCATTTGCCGCAATTGATGCAGTTTTCCCCCCGCACGATCTTGAATTTGAATACATAGTCCAGATCGAGGGGCGTAGCCTTGGTGTGAATGTGATATTTCTTCGGCATAATCTTTATCCGTCTTTCTTAAATTATGTTTACATACGGAAGGTCAGTTGTTCCGCTCCACCATATCCCAGTACTCCTTGCTGTCATCGACCTTTTTCAGAAATTCCGTGATCTGAGCCTCCGGCCGGCCGAATTGACCTTCAAGCCTTTTTTCCAGGGCGTCCCAGAGCATCATCAGCTCGAGGTTGGTCTGGCATATCTCCTCGCAGGCCTTGCAGTGCATGCACAGAAAGGCAGCGGCCGCTTCCTCCCGCGTCACGGCCTGGCCGGCCAGGAGTTTCTTGGCAAGGGCGATCTTCCCTTTGGCCGTCACCGCTTCATTCCTGGTGACAAGATAGGCCGGGCATACCGCCATGCAGTTTCCGCATTTGGCGCACGCATGGGTGCTGAGCTCGAGATCCAGGCTGTCGATTTTCTTATCCTTTCCCAGGAGGATTGTGGCGACTTTACCGATCACGGGCGCCATCAGCACCAAGAGCTGCATGGCAGGACCGAAAACGGCCGGATGGAAGATCAGGCCGGAGATCCCCTTTGAACCGAGACTGAAGGATTTGCCCGGATTCAGGATATTGTTAGGGTCAACTTGGGCCTTATAGGCCTTCAGGTCGCGCTGTTTTTCTCTGCTGTACAGGTTATGGATAAAGGCGGCATTCCAGAGGCCAAGCCCGTAGGGTTCCGCGCCCAGCGCCACCGCGGCCTTGGTGAGCATGGAAACCAGGGGCACATTAATATAATATTTCTTCTTCCTGGAATCGCACAGGAAGGTAGACATGATAAGCGCCTTCTGGGAATCGATGATGTAGGAGTCGATGCATACCTCCACCCCGAAATACCCGCCCAGCTTCTTGGCCTTTTCGATGAAGGCTGCGGCCGACGTAATCGGTATAATGACCTCACTGGCCAGGATGGTCGGCCCCAAGCGCTTGGTCTTCATGCCGAACAGGCGCTCGTTCCAGAGGTAGTTCGCCACGTAGCGGGGCGCTTCTTCAATGTTGCTGTTTTGCGCCATGAATTGCACGAAATTTCCTTCGTCCTCGGCACTGCCGAATTCCATCAGAACGGCGGCGCTCTTCTTGAATATGCCGGCTCGCATGATCTCGTTGATATCGGCCAGATGATTCTCATCCAAAAACCGGATAGCATTGGGCTTGAGCTGCTCGGAGGTCAGACTTTTTACGAACCGGTCGATGAATGCAAAGGCCTCCTTGTCGCTCGGAAAATACAGGAGATGGGGGTATGAACCCTGAGGAACATCCCGCAACTTGAGGGTTACCTCAACCACAATGCCGAACTCTCCCTCGGTGGAGACGAAGTAGGTGAAATCACGGTCCGACGGGGATAGCTGCTTGACCTCGCCGGTGCCCGTGACGACCGTCATGGACACGATCTGTTTCGACAAGTGGCCGTACTTAAAGCTGTTGATGCCATATCCGCCGGTCGAGATCCAGCCGCCCACCGTGGAAAACTTGCTTGAGGGGTATGTCATCAGACACAAGCCCTCTTTCTTGGCCATGATATCGATATCGCTCCAACGGGCGCCCGCTTCTACGGTAACGGTCTTTTGGGCGGTGTCGATCGCCACGATCTTCCGGAAGGGGGACAGGTCGATAACGATTCCCGCATTGGTCGGGATGACACCGCCGAAGCCCCACGAGGCGGCGCCTCTCGGTACCACGGGGATTTTCATATCGTTGGCAAACGCCAGTACCTTTTATTATCTCATCTACATTTTTGGGCTGGACGACGAAATCGGGTAACGTCTTAAAAAACATTTTGGTCATGATCGGCGGTATATCACCGATGTCATGACTATACATTTCTCTTTCTGCCGCCTTGTCGAGGATTTTTATATCGCCCACGATCTTTCTGAACTCATCTGTCTTCATAGTTAATAAGTCTCTTCACTCGCTATACATAATGATTCGGGGTCAGAAGAACAGTCACTTCTCTGAGTTGCTCTCCTCCACGAGGAATGGCTACCATCCCTCTGACACCCAAACCGGTGTTGAACCGTAGTTAACGAATTTTTACCTCCAAAATACCAAATTGTTCACAATACAGGAAGGTATGTCTTGGTTTCGTAGTCACTCACCTGTATTCGGTATTTGTCCCACTCGATTTTCTTATTCTTGATAAATGCATCTAACACTACATCGCCGAGTGCTTTCCGTACCAGTTTGCTATTTTCAGCAAGAGCTATTGCCTCACCGAGACTAGCAGGCAGAGTGTTAATGCCTCGCCTCTTGCGCTCCTCATCAGCCATGTGGTAGACATTCTCTTCCACTGGCTCTGGCGGTTCGAGTCCTTCCTCAATACCCTGCAGACCGGCTGCCAGCAACACACTGAAACACAGGTAGGGATTGCAGGCAGGATCGGGAGAACGAATCTCAAATCGAGTGGCATTTTCCTTGCCTATTTCATATTGTGGTACTCTAATTAGGTCAGAACGGTTGCGCTGTGCCCAGGAAATGTATACCGGTGCCTCATAACCCGGCACCAAACGCTTGTAAGAGTTAACCCACTGACTGGTAACGGCAGTAAACTCCGGAGCATATTTTAACAGACCGGCAACGAAGCTTAATGCTACTTTGGAAAGATGATACTTGCCTTTCTCATCAAAGAAGGCGTTGCGTTCACCTTTGAACAATGACTGATGCACGTGCATGCCGCTGCCATTGATACCGAACACAGGCTTGGGCATAAAAGTTGCGTATACCCCATTTTTCTCGGCAACCTGTTTCACTATGAGGCGATAGGTCATCACATTATCCGCCATGGTTAAAGCATCACAATACTGCATATCAATCTCGTGCTGGCTGACGGCTACCTCATGGTGGGATTTATCTACCGGGATGCCCATTCTCTCCAGGGTGAGCACTGTCTCTCGTCTCAGGTCTGTCGCCGCATCGGGCATGATATCGAAATATCCACCCTGGTCAAGTGGTTCGGTCCCTTTGTTATCCTTGAAGTAAAAGTACTCCAATTCCGGACCTACATAATAAATATAACCCATATCTGCTGCCCGTTTTAGATTTTGCTTCAGCACAAATCGGGGATCAGCTTCGAGCGGTTCACGGTCCGGTTTCATGATATCACAGAACATCCGGGCTACCGCCGAGTGCTCCTGAGGTCTCCATGGCAGTAACTGAAAAGTCTCCGGATCGGGCATGCATATCATGTCGCTTTCGTCAATACGGGCAAAGCCCTGAATTGAAGAGCCATCAAATCCCACACCATTGTTAAGAGCGTATTCCAATTGCTCCACGGGAATGGCAAAGTTTTTAAGAACTCCCAGGATGTCAGTAAACCATAGTCGGATAAATTTGACATCATGCTCCTTTGATGTCTTAAGAACGTATTCTTTAGCTTCTTTTTTACTCATCTTAGTTGCCATCTCTTCTCCTTTTTTAATTAATTATTTATTTTAGCGCTTTTGACATATTTTAAATAGCATCATTGCCTGCATCGCCGGTTCTGATACGGACAGCATTCTCCACCGGCAACACAAAAATCTTGCCGTCACCCCTCTCCCCTCCAGTCCGGGCATTTGAAGCAATAGCATTAATGACCCTTGATACATCTTCATCCAGAACGACGATCTCTATCTTAATCTTGGGTAGAAAATCTACATGGTACTCGCCTACCCGCCACTGAAGTGTCAGCCCTTTTTGCCGGCCTCTACCGCTCACCGCGGTGACTGTCATACCGAAGTAGCTCAGGTTCTCCAGGGCAATCCTGACAGCATCCAGTTTCTCTTCCCTGATAATAGCCTCTATCTTTTTCATCTCAGTTGCCCTCCATAGGCTCGTTCGCCATGCTGTGAGATATCGAGACCTACAATTTCCTCTTCAGAGGTGACTCGTAGCCCTACCGTGACATTGACAAGCTTTGCCAATAGCCAGGTTATGCAGAAGGAAAAAACAATGGTGACCGCAATAGCAGCCAGCTGAATTAAAACTTGCTTGCCGTTTCCATCGATTAGTCCCGACCCGGCTGAATTGACAGCGACCGTAGCAAAAATACCAGTAGCCAAGGCTCCCCATATCCCACCAATGCCATGGCAGGCAAAGACATCCAGTGATTCATCTATTCTATTAGTTTTGCTGCGCCATGTCATTACGTAATAAGAAAGTACTGAAGCTATGGCTCCTATGGGTATTCCAGCCCAGGGCTGAACAAAGCCAGCGCCAGGTGTGATTGCTGCCAGACCGACCACAGCGCCAGTGGCTGCTCCTAGCACTGATGGTCGGCGGTTAACCCAGCCCAGAATCATCCAGGTAAGAGCAGCAGCAGCAGCTGAGGTGTTAGTAGCTACGAATGCGTTGGAAGCCAGTCCGCCTGCAGTAAGTGCGCTCCCAGCGTTGAAGCCGAACCACCCAAACCAGAGCAGAGCTGCACCTAGTACAACCATCGGTATGTTGTTAGGCTCCATAGGGACTCTCTCTTTGAATCCTTGTCGCGGGCCGAGCACCATGACCAGCGCTAGCGCTGAAATACCAGCATTAAGATGCACTACTATGCCGCCGGCGAAATCAAGTGTTCCCAACCTGGTAAGCCAGCCATTGCTGCCCCATACCCAATGGGCGACCGGGCAGTAGGCCAGAGTAAACCACAGGGTTGCAAAGATAAGCAGAGCACCGAATTTAATTCGCTCAACAACAGCGCCGGTAATTAGAGCCACGGTGATAATAGCAAAAGTCGCTTGGAACATCATAAACGCTAGATGAGGGACAGTTGTGGCATATACAGATGATGGTTCCTGGCCAACGCCTATCAGTCCGATCCAGTTTAGTCCTCCGATTACTCCGCCTTTGTCTGGTCCGAAGCTCATACTGTAGCCGTAGAGTATCCACAGGATAGAAACCAACGCTAGTATGGCAAAGCTCATCATAACAGTGGAGAGGATGTTTTTCCTTCTTACCATTCCACCGTAAAAGAAAGCTAATGCCGGCGTCATGAGCATTACAAGCGCCGTAGATACTAATAGCCAAGCAGTATCACCAGTATCTATTGACATGTTCGTACCTCCTTTCGTTTTATTACTAGCGTGGTAGCACCTTTTTTAATGGAAATAGACTCTCTTCAATTTCAGGTTCCTCCTTCCATTGTTATACGGTATACGGCTGCCGCTTTCCGCATATTATAATAACATCTCATATTTTCTTTTGTCAAGTTACAAGGTATGTCTTCTGTTATCATTTCCAGATCATTCATCATGACTAAACCTAATCGTTTTAATACCCGATTACAATGGTAAACATCAAATAAATATTGGGCTTATTTAAAGAAGGAGATTGCAAGGTTTGATATTGCCCAGTTATTATTTTTATGTCAAGTAGTACTCAGTCTGGCCTTATGTTCTCAGGGACTTTAAAAATATGAACACTATCGCAAATTGACGGAACGCCTTCATCAGTTTTCTAGCTTTTACATAAGAATATCGATCTTAGTTTTATTATAAAGTGATAACTTTATTATTAAGTTACCACTTACACCATAGCAATAGTATCAACCAAGTTTTTGACTAATTTAGTTGACTGCGCATAATTACATTTAGAATATTCCTGTCCTTTTGGTATTGCCAAGGTAAAAAATTGACAAAAAGTGTCGATATATGGTAAAGTAAAACCCACTTCATTTTTAGAATAATTGAATCCTCTGGTGGTAAGAGCGAGGTGGTACCACCCGTTCCCATCCCGAACACGGAAGTGAAACGCCTCAGCGCAGACGATACTGAGGGGGCAACTCTTTGGGAAAATATGCCACTGCCAGGGGGTTCTTTTATACTCTTCGTTAAATTCCCTTAAGAGCTGCCCAAGGGATTATCTATTTTCCATCGTAACAGTTTTGACTTGACGCTACAAACTACTTATAATTAACTTAAACAGAAGCTACAGGAAACAATATAGTAGCTTAAGGCTGAGCAAGCGAAAAAAGAGGTACGTATATGGCTAGTAGATTTGAGAAGTTTTCGGAGCGAGCTCGCCGGTCTCTTACCCGAGCTCAGGAAGAAGCGCAACATTTCGGTCATAACTATATTGATACCGAACATATCCTGTTAGGTTTAATAGCTGAAGAAGATGGGGTTGCGAGCAAGGTATTAAATAACCTAGGTGTTCCACCTAGTAAAATACGCGCTGCAGTTGAATTTGTTGTCGGCCGAGGAGAACGGTCAGGCAGTGGTGAGGTGGGACTTACTCCCCGAGCCAAGAGAGTAATTGAGCTTGCGGTAGATGAAGCGCGACGACTTAATCACAGTTACATCGGCACAGAACATCTTCTTTTAGGTCTTTTACGCGAACATGAAGGAACTGCAGCCAGTGTTTTGGAGAGTTTTGGTGTAACTCTGGAAAAAGTACAAGCTGAAACAAACAGCCTGCTGAGCCAAAACGTTCCTCAAACTCGTGGAACTGCTCGTGGCACAGCTCGAACTCCCATCTTAGACCAACTTGGAATAGACTTAACTGCTGCTGCAAGAGCTGGCAAGCTTGATCCCGTTGTTGATCGTAATAAGGAGATTGAGCGTGTAATTCAAATACTGAGCCGCCGCACTAAAAACAATCCAGCTCTTATCGGGGAACCTGGTGTAGGTAAAACCGCCATTGTTGAGGGATTGGCACATAGGATTGCGGAAGGTAACGTTCCAGAGACACTGCAGGGTAAACGTTTGCTAACGTTAGATATAGGTTTATTAGTGGCTGGCACCAAATACCGTGGTGAATTTGAGGAAAGATTGAAGAAAGTGGTTGACGAGATAAAAAACGCCGGCAATTGCGTGATTTTTATCGACGAATTCCATACTTTGGTTGGAGCTGGTGCTGCAGAGGGAGCCGTCGATGCCTCTAATATTTTGAAACCATCTCTCGCCAGAGGTGAGCTTCAGTGTATTGGTGCTACAACATTAGACGAGTACCGAAAGCATGTAGAAAAAGACCCCGGCTTGGAACGTCGCTTCCAGCCTATCGTAGTTGCAGAACCCACTATAGAGGATACTATTGAAATTCTAAAGGGTATTAAGGGACGCTATGAAGAATATCATCGCCTTATCATAAGTGACGAGGCTCTTCAGGTTGCTGCCAACTTGGCTGCCCGATACATACCAGACAGGTTTCTACCTGACAAGGCCATTGATTTGATGGATGAAGCTGCATCGCGGGTGAGGATAAAACGTGGTTCAGTACCCATGGGATTGTCAGAGGCAAGGCGTGCGCTGGAAAGTATCAGACGAGATAAAGATGCAGCAATATCTTCCCAGCAATACGAATACGCTGCTGAGCTTCGAGATAGAGAAATACAATTGATGGAAAAAATAAAGGGCATAGAGCAGGATTGGCAGGTAGAGCAGAAGCAAGAAAAGCCTACAGTTACTGAAGAAGACATAGCGGACGTAGCAAGCATGTGGACAGGGATTCCTGTTGTACGGTTAACTACGGATGAATCCAGCAGGCTTCTCCATATGGAAGAGGCATTGCATAAGCGAATTATAGGACAGGATGAATCTATTATAAACGTCTCTAAAGCAGTACGACGTGCTCGTGCCGGAGTGAAAGACGTACGTCGTCCTATTGGCAGCTTTATGTTTTTGGGACCTACGGGAGTAGGGAAGACTGAACTGGTGAGAGCGCTCGCCGAGTTTATGTTCGGCAGTGAAGATACCATGATCAGGCTTGATATGTCTGAATTTATGGAGCGGCATGCTGTTGCGCGACTGGTTGGTGCTCCACCAGGATACGTGGGTTATGAAGAAGGTGGCCAACTAACTGAGGCAGTAAGACGAAAATCTTATTGTGTCATCCTGCTTGACGAAATAGAGAAAGCACATCCTGATGTCTACAATATCCTGTTACAGATTTTTGACGATGGGCATCTGACCGATGCTAAGGGCAGGCGTGTAGATTTCCGTAATAGTATTATTGTTATGACTAGTAATATTGGCGCTCAGGATATCTTAAAGAACGCCGGCCTTGGTTTTGTTGCCCATACCGATGAAACAAAAGACCGCAAGGCTGAATATGAAAAAATGAAAGACAAGGTCCTGAAGCAATTGAAATCGCACTTCCGCCCTGAGTTTCTCAATAGACTCGATGGCACGGTTGTATTCCATTCTCTCAATAAGGACCAGATACGCCAGATCGTCGATTTAATGCTCTCGCAGGTAGTAAAGTCATTGGCCGAGAAAAGTATAAAGCTTGAAATTACCGACGCAGCTAAAACTTTCCTTGGCGAGAAAGGATATGATCCCGATTATGGTGCAAGACCTTTGCGCCGTGTTATACAGGATGAGGTTGAAGACAAGCTATCTGAAGCATTATTGCGTGGTGATTTTCAGGCTGGCAATACCGTAAGGGTAGATTACGATAGCGAGAAGATTGTAATCAAAGCAGTTGTTGAACCAGTTTTAATGGAGAAAAAAAGCTAAGTACTCAGATCTATATAACAACTGCAAATTTGATAGCCTTAATCTGGGCGGGACTGAATTGATACATAGCCCCGCCCTTTTTAATTCAAGGGAAATACTATAATATAGCGAAGGTGCAAAAAGTGGCATCTCTAATAGGAGCTATTATCGTTGGGGCTGGTCGCAGTGAGCGCATGGGAAAAGATAAAATGTTCCTACCTTTAGTAAATAAACCTTTGCTGGCGTGGTCGGTAGATGTTTGTCAAAACTATCAGCCTCTTAGCAAAATTGTCATTGTCCTTAATAATACCAATGTAAATTTGGGACGAAAACTCGTTGCGGAACAGAGATGGTCGAAAGTTATTGCTCTATGCCTCGGTGGCAAACGGAGACAAGATTCTGTTAGGGAAGGACTGAGAAAATTGGAGGGGTGCGAATGGATTATTATTCATGATGGTGCTCGTCCTTTCATAACTACTGACTTGCTTGACGCTGGCTTGGAAGCAGCAATTGATACAGGTGCATCTGCAGCGGCAGTACCTGTTAAAGATACTATTAAACTGAGCGATAGCAGTGGTATGGTGACAGAAACACTACAACGAAATCACTTGTGGATAATACAAACACCTCAGATATTTCACTTTGATGCCATAATCAGAGCCTACGAGCATAGCGATGACGATGTTACCGATGATGCCAGTTTAATAGAGAAATCTGGAGGCAAGGTCAAGCTTTATATGGGCTCATATAGAAATATTAAAGTCACTACACCTGAAGATTGGGCGTTAGCAGAGATTTTTGCAAGAGGTCAATAAATCGATGAGATTTGGGATTGGTTATGATGTTCATACCCTGGTTTCAGGACGTAGATTAATCTTAGGAGGCGTACATATACCGTATAAAAGAGGATTGTCAGGGCACAGTGACGCTGATGTGATCACCCATGCTATAATGGACGCTTTACTTGGTGCTGCTGGACTTAGGGATATTGGCACACAATTCCCTCCAGGCGACCAAAAATTTAAAAATATTTCGAGCTTGATTCTTCTGGGTCAAGTGAAAAAGATGGTGGAGGCAAAGGCTTTTAAAATAAACAATGTCGATGCAATTATTGTAGCAGAGCAGCCTACATTAGCGCCTTTTATCGATACGATGTGTGAAAAGCTTAGTCAGACTTTAGACATTGGTCGAGAGCAAGTGACGGTAAAAGCAACTACTACGGATGGCCTCGGCTTTATAGGCAAAGGAGAGGGAATAGCTGCATATGCTGTTGCCTCGCTAGATTATAGAGATCCTGCTGAGGAAACGAGGGTTTAATGTCTCTTATTAGCAATATTAAAAATGATATCCAGGCAGTTTTCGCCCATGACCCCGCTGTTAAAAGTGTCTGGGAAGTTCTTTTTGCCTATCCCGGCTTCCATGCCCGTCTATTCCATCGCTTTGCACATACTATGTGGCACTGGCATATTCCTTTTTTCCCCAGGCTTGTTTCTCACATCGGTCGTTTTTTTACTGGTATTGAAATCCACCCTGGTGCTGAGATAGGCAAAGGCTTTTTCATTGACCATGGCATGGGTGTGGTTATTGGTGAAACATCACAGATTGGAGATAACGTTGTTTTATACCAAGGTGTCACTTTAGGTGGTACCAGCCTGCAGAAAAAGAAACGCCATCCAACCTTGGGAAATAATGTCGTTGTCGGTACCGGGGCGAAGCTCATCGGAGCCATCACGATTGGAGACAATACCAAAGTTGGCGCTGGTTCTGTAGTAATAAATTCAGTCCCTCCCAATGCTACCGTAGTAGGCGTTCCCGGAAGAGTAGTGGAAATTCGCAATCCAGATACCGATATCGTAGAAAAACTACCCGATCCGGTTTGGGAAAAAATACAGAGTCTAGAATTAAAAATAGCCGAGTTAGAGAAACACTTAAAAAATGCAGAAAATAGTGTGAACAAGATTGATCCTGATACTATTAAGAGGAGCTACTAAATGAGAGTATTTAATACCCTTTCAGGACAGAAAGAGGAATTCGCTCCTCAAAGTGACACGGTAGCCATGTATGTTTGTGGTGTTACTGTCTACGATGATTGCCATATTGGCCACGCCATGAGCTACGTGATCTTCGATGCCATCAAACGTTATTTAGAATTCAAGGGATATAAAATAAAACATGTACAGAACTTCACTGATATCGATGACAAAATAATCAACAGGTCTCAGCAGCTCGGAATCTCTGCAAAAGAATTAGCCGAAAAATACATTGCTGAGTATTTCCAGGATATGGATGCTTTAAATATCAAGCGTGCACATATATATCCAAAGGCGACTGAGGAAATCCCGAAAATAGTTGAAATGATACAGGGTTTAATAGCGAATGGATATGCTTATCAATCTCAGGGTAGTGTATATTTCCGAGTAAATCGCTTCTCTAGCTACGGCAAATTATCACGTCAAAATAGAGATGACATGATATCAAAAATATCTCTAGATACTGAAAAAAAAGAATCTTCGCTAGATTTTGCCTTATGGAAAGCAGCCAAAGAAGGCGAAGCCTGGTGGCCAAGCCCCTGGGGTAATGGTCGTCCAGGATGGCATATAGAATGCAGCGCCATGTCGTTAAAGTACCTCGGAACTACTATTGATATTCATGGTGGGGGGCAGGATCTCATTTTCCCGCACCATGAAAATGAGATAACCCAGTCAGAGAGTTTCACTGGTGACGTACCATTTGCCAGATATTGGCTTCATAATGGTTTGCTTCAGTTCAGTGGCGACAAGATGAGTAAATCATTAGGTAACCTGGTAACTGTGAAGGAAGCCCTGAAGCGTTTTAGCGCTGATGCCATTCGGCTTTTTATCCTTAGTTCGCATTATCGGAGTCCTCTTACCTATAGCGAAGAAAATATCATAGCCGCCGAAACCGGCATACAGAGACTGCGTCAGGCAGTATCGAAAAAAAACAATGCGGAAAAGTTAAATAAACCGGCCTTGGATAGCGAGCCATTCAGGAAAAGTTTTATCGAAAGAATGGACGATGATTTCAATACCGCTCAGGCTATAGGAGTTGTTTTCGATTTAGTTCGTGAGATTAACCGTGGTCACAAGGAAGAAATAGATGTAACCAAAGCACAACAGGCTTTAGTTGAATTGGCGACGACTTTAGGTTTTACCCTGAAAGAGCCAACAAGAGCACCACTAGAAGCTGACCCGCTTGATGCACTGGTCAGACAGGCAAAGCAATGGCAAGAGAAGTTTGCCATCTCAGTAACTCCTGCATTGGAAATAAAGATTGAAACACCGCCGAAAGCTGAATCTCTCGTTAATCAACTGATCGCAATTCGCAACGGATTACGAGTGGCAAAGCAATGGCAACTTGCCGATACAATACGGAACGGACTCGGTGATTTAGGCATTGTTCTTGAAGATACGCCCAAGGGTACGGTATGGCATCGTAGCCGGCAGATTACTGATTCTAGTACTGTTTTGGATTCGTAACATTTGATCTCGCACAGTTTCTTAAAACGCTCACTACTATTTCCTTTTTTTAATAGTAAGTTTTACTTGATCGCCTACCCTCGCTCCTAAAGAAGCTGCAGCGTTTCCATTGCTTAAGGATATTTCCAAATATCCAGAACTTCCAGAGATAACTGCCAGTCCTTTTATTTCAGCATAAGACCGACTTATCCCTGTGATACGATGTTTGCCTATCTTCACGGTAACATTCTTTTGCGAGAAATCAATATTACTAACATTAGTGATTAGGTTACCAAAATGATCGATATGCAGTACATGGCCTACCAAGTTCTCAGTAGAATCGTAATGAGGCATTAATGGAGAAAAAGCGTTAAGGCTATTTATTTCTTCCCCGAACTCTTGTATAGGTACGCCCAGCGATAGATGTGCAGCTACTGGTGCGAATATATCTCGTCCATGGAAGGTATTGCTCACAGGTTGACACCAATAATTTGGATTGGTAATGGATATAGCCTTGATATTTTCTCTTATCCTCTTAACCAAATGAACACGTGATTCGTGATAGGAAAATGTATCGTCTAAAGGATGTAGTTCATCAATAATGTAACTCAACACTCCGTTATCAGGCGCCACAAAATACGCTGATGGGGTACGCAAGATAATGGCTTCTCTCTGACTACCAACTCCCGGGTCGACGATGACAACATGTATAGCATCATCGGGGAAATAGCGATACGCTATATGCAGTATGAAAGCAGCTTGGGCTATATTCTGAGGTTCAACCGAATGTGAAATATCAACAATCGTTATCTTTGGATTGATGCCGAGAATCACGCCTTTCATACAAGCAACATAAGCATCACTGAGACCAAAGTCAGTAGTCAGCGTTATAACCGAATGCATGGTTGCTTAATGTATTAAACCTTAATGTTGATAACAAGAATAGAGAGTACGACAAACAAAACAGCTAGAGCAATGGTCATCTGAAAGAGAGTTTTCTCCACCCCGCGTCTTGTCCGATATACGCTATCAGGCTGACCAAATATTCCACCAAGTCCACCACCCTTGACTTGAAATATAATAACAACAATAAGGGCAACGGCGACGAGGATCTGTGCAATGATGAGATAGCTAGGCATTTTTATTCCCTCCGAGCTTTTCCAAAAGAATTTTATTAGCTAATCCGGGATTCGCTCTCCCCTTCGTGGCTTTCATGACTTGTCCTACTAAAAAACCAAAGGATTGTTGCTTTCCTGATTTAAAATCAGCGACCGCCTGAGCATTTTTCGCAATTACTTGCTCGATCGCTTTTTCAATCTCGTCATTATCGCTGATCTGGCTAAGTCCTTTTTCGGCGACAATACTACGAGCTGGCTTTCCAGTGCGAAACATTTCTTCGAATATTGCTTTTGCAACTGGCCCACTAATGATGCCTTCTCCTATCAGGTCTATCATCTCAGCAAGATGTTTCGGTGTAGCTTTGGCATTTTCAATCCGTGTGTTGGTAGCATTAAGCATCCGACTGTAGTCCCCCAAAAGCCAATTACTTACCGTTTTTGACTTTTTCTGGAGGTCAGATCCATCAGGACGTTCTGCTATTATACTGACACAGCTTTCAAAATAGCTAGCCATGGCTCTGGAATCCAGTAGTAAATCAGCATCATATTGTGGTAGACCATAGCGTGATATGAAGCGCTCACGCATCGCATCTGGTAATTCGGGTAAATGAACGCTTATCTCCTCCACCCAACTTTTTTCAAAAACCAGAGGCGGCAAGTCGGGCTCAGGGAAATAACGGTAATCGTGAGCATACTCTTTGCTTCTCTGGCTTACGGTGACCCCTCTCTCCTCTATCCAACCTCTCGTCTCTTGTACCAGTTTCTCTCCCTTTTCCACCACATGTCTTTGGCGATTAGCCTCATACTCTAGAGCTCGGTAAACGGCTTTGAAACTGTTCATATTCTTCACTTCTACTTTGGATAGATATTTAGTGCTCCCAACAGGTCGAATACTGATGTTAGCATCACATCTGAAGCTCCCCTCCTCCATATTACCTGTTGATACCCCAAGGTATTGAAGGATAGTTCTGAGCTTGATTAAATATAGCCTGGCTTCTTCTGGAGTACTAAGGTCTGGCTCTCCAACAATTTCCATTAAAGGCACGCCAGCTCTATTAACATCCATCAAACTATATCTCTCCCCTGCGGAGGTAGTAACATGGGTTAACTTGGCAACGTCCTCCTCGAGATGGACACGAGTGATGCCAATCTTCTTTGCCTTTCCGTTTAGATCGATCGCAAGACAGCCATTTTCGCCAACAGGTGCATCGTATTGGGATATTTGATATCCCTTCATCAAATCAGGATAGGGATAGTTTTTACGGTCAAACTTGGCATATTCAGCAATCTTACAGTTTAAAGCCAATGCAGTCATGACAGTGTATTCTATTGCTTTTTTGTTGATGGTGGGCAAGACGCCGGGCATACCCAGACATACGGGGCAAACGTGTGTGTTAGGCGGTGTGCTAGCATAATCAGAACTGCAAGAGCAAAACATTTTGCTCTTGGTCAATAGCTGAGCGTGAACTTCAAGACCAATGATAGTTTCGTATTCCACAACAGCGGTTAGTATATCAACTTAGATGTAATAGAGGCAAACGCTTGTACATTAGAGAGTTTGGAATACCTTAGTTCACTGCGTTTTCAAAAAGTTCTATTCTGGTAGCCTTTCCCTTTTGATCAAGCTCCACAGCAACGAAATCTATACGCCACATGGAATATAAGTGTTGATTGGTATTGAGATAAAATAAAGCTGAGGTTATAAGCTTTTCTTTCTTAGCATAGGTTACCGATTCTTCAGGACTACCGAAATCAATACCTGTCTTGGTGCGTACTTCAACAAATACTAAAGATTCTTTTTTTTCGGCAACAATATCTATCTCACCATATCTGCAGCGAAAATTAGTTTCAAGAATATGGTACCCTTTCTTTTTCAGATAGTCTCTGGCTAACTTTTCACCTATGGCTCCAATATCTTTACGTTTCATAGTAACTTATATGTTTCCTTCACTGGAGCAAAGGTTAAACGATGGATTGGCGAAGGACCGTTTTCGCTAAGGCAAGTGAGATGGTGTGCAGTTCCATATCCCTTGTGATTTGCCAGACCATAGTTAGGATAAGAGTTATTGAGCTCAACCATAATACGGTCGCGAGTGACCTTTGCTATTATAGAAGCGCAGGCAATAGAAAGACATAGTTTATCCCCCTTGATAATCTTCTTCTGGAGAATATCTAGCCTCGGAATGGTCATACCATCAATAAGCAAGAAATCAGGAGAACAAGACAATTGCCCTATAGCCTGACGCATTGCCAGTCTGGTGGCATTCAGTATATTTATGGAGTCTATGGTCTGTGGCGACACAATACCAATACCAACAGCAACAGCCTCATTCTCTATAAGTTTCGAGAGTAATTCCCGCCTGGCTGCAGTTATCTCCTTGCTATCGCGCACATTAGCAAACTTATCTGAATCTACCGATTTTGGGAGAATAACAGCAGCAGCAACTACTGGGCCGGCCAGGGCGCCTCTGCCAACTTCATCAATGCCCGCAACAAAGTTATAGCCCTGAACAAAAAGGGCTTTCTCCTCTATCAAACTGGGGGGAGGATGTTTAGTGCTATTTCTCTGCCGTCTCAATTGTTCCTCCACCAATAGCCTCGCTGTTTTTATAAAAAACTATGGCTTGACCTGGAGTAACAGCACGTTGTGGCTGGTGAAAATTAACTCTAGCACTATCGGTTTTAGGATATATGGTTGCAGCCATGTCAGATGACTTATAACGTATTTTAGCAGTGATATCTAACGAATCTGTGTCTGGTTTCCCCAATATCCAATTCACTTCCTCTGCAATAAGCTTTGGGGAATATAATTCCTCTTCGGCTCCTACAACAATTCGATTGTCTTTTGGCTCGATTTTAGTCACATACAGACGTTGTTCGGCTGCAATTCCTAATCTATGCCGCTGACCTATCGTATAAAAAGGTATTCCGCGGTGACGCCCTAACACTTCTCCCTTACCGTTGGTGATTTCCCCTGGAATCGCGGCGTCAATGTTTCGGCTGAGAAAATCGTTATATCTACCATCGATAAAACATATGTCCTGGCTACCCTTTACTGTGGCAGCAGGTAAACCATTTTGCTTAGCTATTTGACGGACTTTTATCTTAGAAAAATCTCCTAAGGGAAAAAGTACGTGTCGCAGTTTCTCTTGCCCTAGAGTGTAAAGCACATAGGATTGGTCTTTGGTCGTATCCACCCCTTTGAGTAGATGATATGCACCATCGAAGTGTTCAATTCTGGCATAATGTCCAGTCGCCAAGAAATCAGCTCCGAATGTAATTGCCTTCTCCAAAAGCACCCCAAATTTTATATGCTTATTGCAGACAATACAGGGATTAGGTGTTCGTCCTTTTCCATAACCATGACAAAAATAGTCAACCACAAGATTTTTAAATGCGACTTTTAAGTCTATTATATGAAAAGGTATACCTACGGCATGACAGGCTTGTTCAGCCCTATCAATGGCTGTTTCTAGTTTATTGAGAGACTGTCGTGTGTTTGTCTGCATCCGTTCATCATACCAAAGACGCATATGAAACCCTATAACTTCATGACCTGATTTTTTAAGCAGCAAGGCCGCTGTTGCGGAATCAACTCCACCACTTATGGCTACAGCAATTAGTTTTCTTACCATGCTTCAATGTCGTTTACTTCGGGGTAATAACTGGCTAACTTCGCTCCATATAATATTGCTAATCGTAGCTCTCGACAATGTAGCATCGATTACCAGCCATCGCCGTGGCTCTTTTAACGCTAACTGCAGATAACCACTTCTTACCCTATTGTGAAAAGTAAGTCCCTCACCCTCAAACCTGTCTTCGCTGTTTGCTCTTTTACGGTTTAACCCTTTTTCGACTTGTATATCGAGTAATATAGTGAGATCAGGTTTGAGCTCTTGAGTCGTTATACGATTGAGCATCTTAATGGTTTCCAAGTCTATGCCACGTCCATAACCTTGATAGGCAATAGTAGAATCGGTAAAGCGGTCGCAAATGACCACAGCGCCCTTCTGTAAGCTGGGTAGAATTACTTCAGCAACTAATTGAGCCCGACTGGCAGCAAAGAGAAATAGTTCAGCTTCTGAGGATACAATTCCCTGCCGCTTCCTTTTCAACAAACGCCTTATTTCATTACCCAGGCCTGTCCCCCCAGGTTCATAAGTGAGCTCTACCGGGATACCTAAACCATTCAATTTCAAGTAGAGAGCCTTGGACTGAAAACTTTTGCCGCATCCTTCTCCACCCTCAAAGGTAATGAATATGCCCACTAAATCTTTTCCTTTGCATGCTCTTTAATATTATGTAATCTGTGCCCTATCGTTTCGAAAGGACAACTCTTCTTCTTGGTTCTTCGCCAAGGCTTTGAGATTTAAGATCATGACGATTAGCCAGAATATGCTGTAACCGCCGAATAAAAGCGTTTTGCGGGTTTAGTTCTACGGAGTCTGAGCCTTCTTTTACTTGTTTTGCTGCCCCTTCGGCCTCTTTTATGGCTAAGCTTACCGTGATATCCTTCTGAGAGATATATATATTTTCAAGGCATTGTCTCAGTTGTGGAATGTTACTACTTTTAACGGCATATATTGGGATGCCTGCAGTCTCAGCGTCCCTTATCTTTTGGGGTTTTCTTCGATAGTAATTTTTCGTTGTTAAAAGAAGATTTGCTTCTTTGATGTTACTTGTAAGATGCAATGGGATTCCTTTTCCTTTCGCAATTTCCTCAAGTTTGGAGTGATTGACACCAAAAAGATATATAAGTGGTTTCTCTGCCTGTATTTCTGGCTGTTTATTATTTGGCGCGAGAGTTACTTCTGTAAGCCCCTTCTTTATCTCACCGTTTTCATCAATCCGCCGCACCTCAGTTTCCTGGACTTTTGCATGCAGAACGGCATCAACGGCCTCTCCAACATCAGAGTGGACAATCACCTGGTTCCGCTCTTGAATTTCAACTACTATATCGAATGTGGGAGGAGCTTTGCGCTCTAAAATTGATTTCTGTGTATGACGCCTTCTCGCCTCTTCGTCTCCCAATGTCACTGTTTGAATCCCACCAATTAGATCGGATAAAGTAGGGTTCATCATTAAATTTTCCAGGCTGTTTCCATGAGCTGTACCAACTAATTGTACTCCGCGTTCTGCTATAGTTCTGGCAGCTTCAGCTTCAAGGCTGGTGCCTATCTCATCGACAATGATGACTTCTGGCATATGATTCTCCACGGCCTCAATCATTACAGCATGTTGCATTGTTGGTGATGGTACCTGCATCCGCCGCGCATGCCCTATCGCTGGATGTGGAATATCGCCGTCACCGGCGATTTCGTTAGACGTGTCAATGACTATCACTCGTTTCTTAAGGTCATCAGCAAGAACCCTCGCCACTTCTCGTAACATCGTTGTTTTTCCAATGCCTGGCCGCCCTAGAAGTAACACGTTTTTACCCGACTCAACGAGGTCCTGAATAATGTTTACAGTACCATAGACAGCTCTGCCAACACGACATGTTAAGCCTACTATTTTCCCTTCCCTATTGCGTATAGCGGAGATCCGATGGAGTGTACGCTCAATACCAGCACGGTTATCCCCACTGAAAACTCCTATTCGGCTAACAACGTAATCGATATCTGAGGAAGATACTTCTCTTTGGTTTACGATTATTTCTTTCTGAGGATAGCGAGCTTCAACAGGACGTCCTAAATCCAGAACGACTTCTAAAAGCTCCCTATCACTCGATTGCTGGCTAAGAGACTGATGAATGTCCAACGGTAAAACATTGAGTAATGCGTCTAAATCATCAGCAATTACTTTCTGCAATCACATCTCCTCGATCATACTAAGAAAATATTTGTGGAATCGCATATCATTTGTAAGTTCCGGATGGAAAGCACAGGCAAGCATGTTCCCTTGCTTGACAGCGACAGTGTGGCTACTCGCCTGACACAATATCTCAACATTTGACTCCACTTTTTGGACAATAGGCGCACGGATAAAAATACCACGAAAGGTTCTATCACCCAAGGCTGGAATCGATAAATCAGTCTCGAAACTCTCCGCCTGCCGGCCATAAGCATTCCGCTTTATTTCGATGTTCATAACTCCGAGAGGTTCTACTTCTGCCCCCACCACCTTTTCAGCAAGCAAAACCATACCAGCGCAGGTACCTAGCACCGGTAATCCCTGTTTGATAAAATTCCTTATCGGCTCCATAAGATGGTAACCTAATAGCAATCTACTTATAGTAGTGCTCTCGCCACCTGGAATAACTAATGCCCGTACTCCAGCAAGGTCTGAAGGCAAACGCACAGGAATAACGTCTATGTCGAGAGCGGTCAGGACTTTTATATGTTCGACAAAGGCTCCTTGCAGAGCCAGGACACCGACTTTCACACTACCAACCTCTTGATGCTAGCAACCCCTCAGGGGATATGCTTTTAATGTCGAGACCCGACATTGCAGCACCAAGAGCTTTTGATGCTTCAGCGATCATGTCTGGATTATTATAATGGGTTGTCGCTTTAACAATAGCTTTGGCTCTTCGGGCAGGATCGCTGGATTTGAAAATACCGGAACCAACAAAGATGCCCTCCGCACCCAATTGCATCATTAAAGCTGCATCAGCCGGTGTAGCCACGCCACCAGCAGCAAAATTGACCACAGGGAGCTTACCACTCTTATGGATTTCAATCACCAACTCAAGTGGAGCGCCAAGTGCTTTTGACTCTGCGACCAATTCATCTTCAGGCATTGTTGCGAGCTTGCGAATACTATCTTGGACAGTTCGCATATGTCGCACTGCTTCTACAATATTTCCCGTACCGGCTTCACCCTTCGTCCGAATCATGGCAGCTCCCTCGGCAAGTCTTCGTAAAGCTTCACCTAAATCACGGCAGCCGCAGACAAAGGGAACCTTAAAAGCATGCTTCCAAACATGATGGCTCTCATCAGCAGGAGTAAGCACCTCGGACTCGTCAATAAAGTCTATTCCCAATGCTTCCAATACTTGTGCTTCAACAAAATGGCCGATACGACATTTAGCCATAACTGGTATTGTCACTGCCTCCATTATGGCAAGAATAACTGTAGGGTCCGCCATGCGAGCTACTCCACCATCTGCCCTAATATCTGCTGGTACACGTTCTAGTGCCATTACAGCACAAGCGCCTGCTTCCTCTGCTATCTTGGCTTGATCCGGTGTGACAACATCCATAATAACGCCGCCCTTCAGCATCTGGGCAAGTCCTGTTTTCACTTTCCACGTGCCTGTATCCATTCCTTGTTTCAGGTAGTACTATGGGAAACTACCTCCTCCTTCTATATAATTCTACATGTGTTTGTTCACTCTATCAAATTCTAAAGCTTGTTTCAAATCTCACATATTGTCTGTGTTATAATCCTGCATATGAAAATTCTAGGGATCGAAACGTCGTGCGATGAAACCGCAGCGTCGGTAGTTGAAGATGGAACCGTGATTCTGTCAAATATGATATCTTCTCAAGTAGATATTCATTCACGCTATGGTGGCATCGTGCCTGAAGTAGCCTCACGACAGCATATGCTAGCCGTTCTACCTGTCATAAACAGCGCTATGACCCAGGCAAAATCTAGCTGGCAGGATATCAATGCTATAGCTGTCACCTATGGTCCAGGATTAGCCGGTTCATTATTAGTCGGCGTCAATGTGGCGAAAGCAATAGCCTTAGCATTTCATCTTCCACTTATTGGCATCAATCACCTCGAAGGCCATATCTATGCTAATTGGCTAAACCACAATCAGCCGAGCTTACCGTGTATCTGCCTCATTGTTTCAGGTGGACACAGTGATTTACTATTGATGGAAAGGCATGGACAATTTAAAAAACTAGGGCGGACGCGTGATGATGCTGCCGGTGAAGCTTTCGATAAAGGAGCCAGACTCTTAGACTTAGGTTATCCAGGTGGGCCGGCAATTCAAGCCGCTGGAAAAAATGGTTCGCCTTCTCTACCCTTACCAAGAGCATGGCTTAAGGGCAGTGATGATTTCAGTTTCAGCGGTTTAAAGACTGCCCTCCTCCATTTAGTGCAATCAAATGAAACCACAGTTTCCTATTCGGTTGCTGACGTTGCCGCCAGTTTTCAACAGGCAATTGTCGAGGTTTTGGCTGTTAAGACGATTCAAGCTGCCGAGAGATTGGGTATTAAACAAATAATTCTGGCTGGAGGTGTAGCCGCCAATAAAGCTTTATATGATTACTTAAAGCATAAGTCACCCATCCCAACCTTGATACCCCCACCAACATTATGTACCGACAATGCTGCTATGATCGCAGCTTGTGGCTATTACCACTATCAATTCGGGAAAATAGATGGCTATGATATTGATGTGATACCCAGTCTTGGTTTAGGTTAATAGTAATAGGACATTCTTCGCAGTCTTTGTAGCGACAATAATTCTTAAAGATATGTACTAGCCCTTGTTGTTGTGAAGCTGAGAGGCTAAAGTCTGGCCTTAGTAAAAGTTGTTGTTTCATAAAACGCACTAGTTGATTGCTTTCCAGCTTAGGAAAGCTAAGGTAGATTCCTTTAGCTTTATCCTTTAGCTCAGGGGTTGAATATAATGCCCCCCAAGCATAAGCAAATGGTAAAATAACGTTTATCACTATCTCGGCAGCTTTGTTTCTTCCTAGAAGCGCTGGACTTTTTGATGTGATGACCCCAAAGTCACTGTGATTTACCCAATAATCTTGGCCGAGGATAATTAAGCCGTTTTCAATCCACCGGTACTCTTGATTGTGTGGACTTTCGTTTACCAGATTTAAGATACCTTGCAGCAATCCGTGTTGACGATACCTGTGAACAAGGTAACCGAGCGCTACAAGGCGACGAGTGGGGAAATTATGCGGACGCACCCGAAAAAATTGCCAATCGGATTGGTTCATCACCCTGCTAATATGGCTCGAACGCCATATTGTCTCCAATTCTGCCACCTCAGATTTTTCATAAGATATGGATTTGCTCTTAAGCCTTTGGAATGGTAATAAACCCGCCGATCCTAGAATTAATGCCTGATTAATGATGCCTCTTTCATCATTTTCTCTCCCCTCAAGTATTTTAAGTGGCAACATGTCAGCAAGATTCTCGCATGGCTTGGTATTTTTGTCATAACCCAGAGCTCTAGCCATGCTCTTAAAAAGCAATTGCCCAGAATCCCCTGTTGCTAGACCTCCTTGGAACGATGCTACTTTGGAAGCAAATCTTTCCTTACCAGCAGCAACAAGTACAGCAGATAAGGACTCATTAGTAAAATAAGCCCCTGCCTTCTTACATGAAGGAGTGCATCGATACAACAAACTTATTTCTTGATGGCTGTGATTTAAAGGATACACAAGAAAAGTACTCAGACAAACGGAAGGAATAATATTTCCATTTTGTAGAACAGTGGTTTTGGGGCAATCGTGCCACATGACTACGTGAAGAACTACATTGTTGTATTTACTATCCTTATGATGACCATGGTCATACCATTGACTTGACCTGACATGTATTTCAATATCGCCTTTTATTGTTTTATCACCAATGGTTAAGACAGCATCACAAAAGTCACTTCCACCATCACTACAAAGCCTTCCCGGAAAAATAACGCAAACTTCCTCTCCTGAATCTGTAACCAGCTTGGTCACAAGCTGCTGTTGCCATATCTGAGCAACAAGTTGTTCTGAAATTACTTTTTCCAATTTATACACGTTTGCGTGTAATTCGAGTCCAAAAATTACAGGGACTATTACTATTATTGTTTAGCTATACTTATGAGGATCTGGGTTATAGGAGAAAGCAGAACGTTCAGCAATGATATTTAATAAGGTAACTGAAGTACCACGCGGTTTATACATCCCGATTTCCCACTCGCTTATTGTCTGCTGACGAGTACCCAATTCACCAGCCATCCTAGTTTGGGTCAACCCCAAATGTTTTCTGAGCGCCCTGATATGATTACTATCCCAACTAAATTTTTTATACGACATACCACTTAAATTTGTCATATTTTACACGGTATAGCGTAAATAGTCAATTATTACAACACAGGATTTCAATACGGTAATCATTAAATAACCAGTGTCTCTCTTAGTTTCTGCTCTCCCACATATATAATTACTTTACAGGTATTCTATTTTATGCTAATATAATTAGCAGTCTCATGGTTAGAGTGCTAAAATAAATCTGAAGGAGGATGAAATGACAACAAAACTTCAACCTTTAGGAGACAGAGTGCTAGTTAAACCTATTCCTCGCGAAGAGGTCACCAAGGGCGGTATCGTTCTGCCTGACACCGTTAAGGAAAAGCCACAAGAAGGTAAAGTCCTTGCTGTAGGACCAGGTAAGATGACCGATGATGGCAAGAGAATGCCCCTGGATGTCAAAGTTGGTGATACTGTGATATACGCCAAGTATGGAGGCACAGAGATTAAAGAGGTCGATGAGGAACTGATCATACTACGAGAAAGTGATATTCTAGCCAAAAAGGCTTAAAAACAAACGGAAATTTCACAATTAATTGAAGGAGGTTAGTATTCATGGCAAAACAAATTCTTTATGGTGAAGAAGCAAGAAGAGCTTTAAAGAGAGGTATTGATGCTTTGACTGATGCAGTTAAGGTTACACTGGGACCGAGGGGACGCCCAGTAGCTCTTGACAAGAAATTCGGTCCGCCTACAGTTCTCAATGATGGTGTGTCCATAGCGAAAGACATTGAGTTGCCCGATCCATTTGAAAATATGGGTGCTCAATTGGTTAAAGAGGCATCGACAAAAACTAATGACAAGTGTGGTGATGGCACTACTACAGCTACTGTTCTCTCACAGGCAATTGTCACTGAAGGTTTTAAGAACATAGCTGCTGGGGCTGATGCTATGGCTTTGAAGCGCGGAGTTGAAAAGGGTGTAGCAGCAATGGTCGATGAATTAAAGAAAATGTCCATACCAGTAACTACAAAAGAACAAGTAGCTCAGGTAGCTACTATTTCTGCTGCTGATGCAGGTATAGGTAGTCTAATTGCCGAAGTCATGGAAAAAGTAGGCAAGGATGGAGTCATCACTGTAGAAGAATCAAAAGGTCTTCAATTTGAAACTGACTATGTCGAAGGTATGGAATTCGATCGCGGTTACGTCAGTCCTTACTTTATCACCAATCCCGAACTTATGAAATGTGAACTCGAAGACCCGTACATTTTAATTACTGACAAGAAAATTTCAGCAATATCAGAGCTTCTGCCCTCTCTGGAAAAGATACTACAGGTTTCTAAGAATCTGGTGATTATTGCTGAAGATATCGAAGGTGAGGCTCTGGCCACACTGGTAGTAAACAAGCTCAGGGGAACCCTTAATTGTCTAGCAGTGAAAGCCCCGGGCTTTGGTGATAGGCGAAAGGCTATGCTTGAAGACATCTCTATCTTAACTGGCGGTAAAGTTATCTCTGAAGAGATAGGGAGAAAACTGGATTCAGTTACTGTGGCCGACCTTGGCAGAGCCAGAAAAGTGGTGGCTGATAAGGACAATACCACCATTGTCGAGGGCAAAGGCTCTGATGAGTCAATTAAAGCTCGTATCAAGCAGATTAAGGCTCAAATCGATGAGACAACTTCTGATTACGATAAAGAGAAATTGCAAGAGAGACTAGCCAAGTTAGCCGGTGGTGTGGCTGTCATTAAGGTTGGGGCTGCCACTGAAGTTGAACTCAAAGAGAAAAAACATAGGGTTGAGGATGCCCTGTCAGCTACCAGGTCCGCGGTTGAGGAAGGCATCCTGCCTGGTGGTGGTGTTGCCTTGCTTAATGTTAGCCCCATTCTGGATAAGGTCAAGGTTGAAGAAGATGACGAGTGTACTGGAGTCGCTATCCTGAGGAAAGCTGTTGAAGAACCACTACGCTGGATCGCCATAAACTCCGGTCAGGAAGGCTCGGTGGTGGTAGATAAAGTGAAGCGCAGCAAGAAAGGTGTGGGTTTCGATGCATTGAAAGGTGATTACGGGGATATGGTGACAAAGGGTATTATTGATCCGCTCAAAGTCACTCGCACTGCTTTGGAGAACGCTGCTAGTATTGCCACTATGATTTTGACTACCGAGGCACTGGTGACCGATATTCCTGAAAAGGAAAAGGCACCACCAATGCCTCCAATGCCAGAGTACTAAGCAAAATCTAGGATAATTAAACAAAAAGCCGCCTTAGCGGGCGGCTTTTTGTTTAATTAGACCCATGCTCTAAAGCTTCAGTATTTTCGCCAATTCTCTCTTTTGCTCAACAGGTCCTACCACAGCCAGATTTAATTTCTCACTGTTAAAAAGTTGTTGAGCAACTCGTCTTAGGTCTTCAATTGTGATATTGTCGATGAGTGATATGACCTCATCAACAGTAAGTATACGACCATTAAGCATCTCCTGAGCCCCAAACCAATTAGCCACAATTCTACTGTCCTCCAATGCGAGTAGTAATCGTCCTTTTGCTAACTCCTTAGCTTTGCTGAGTTCTTTTTTGGTGACGCCATCCCTTATTTTGGAAAATTGGCCTATAATGGATGCCAACACATCATTAAGCCGTTTCGGGTCAACACCAGCAATTACATAAAATGCGCCTGAATCTATAAAATGAGCAGTACAGGTACCGATATCATAAGCAAGCCCTTGATTTTCTCTGATTTCAATAAAAAGACGACTGCTCATGCCTTCACCCAAGACTATGCTAAGAAGATCAACAGCAAATCGATCCGGATGCAAAAGTGATGGCCCATGCACACCAAGACAAAGATTAACCTGCTCTGTATCCCTTATTTCAACTCTCACTCCCGACATTTCCTGTTTTGTACTGGTCGAGAAACGCTGTGGTAATGCACCCTGTTCCCAATTTCCTAAATATCTGCGAATAAGATCGACCACTTTCTTTTGTTCAATATTACCAGCAACACTTACTACTATATTGTTGGGTAAATAATGCTTCCGAAAATATTTAACTATCTGTGACCTAGTCAGGCACAGTACGCTCTCCTTTTTTCCCGCACTATCCCGCCCAAGAGGTTGCCCATACCATAAAAGTTCATCAATAAGCATGTCTACACGCTGTTGTGGTGAATCGAGGCTCATATTGATTTCCTCAATAATAACCTGACGTTCTCGGTTTATATCTTTCATGCCAAAGCAGGAATTCCTGAGTAGATCAGTGAGCACATCGAGAGCACGATTTAAATGTTGGCTTGCCACTTTGCACCACAGCACAGTTAATTCTTTATCAGTAGCTCCATTGAGCAAACCACCAACGCTCTCAATGGCTTCGCTGATTTCTTTAGAAGATTGCCTTCGTTTTGTGCCTTTAAAGCAAAGATGCTCGATGAAATGGGAAACACCAGCTTCGTTGTCTGTCTCATAACATGTACCAGCACCAATGAAAAAAACAATGGATACAGATCGGGTGTGAGGCATTTCGCTGGTGATAAGGCGAAGTCCGTTATCAAAAGTAGTTAATGTATGCAAAACAACGTAATTTTACCTGCCATAATTTCTGGAGTCAATACATATGTATTATGCATAGGTTTCCAGACTGAAGCCTTAAATCACTTTTAATTATGATGACTCTCCTGTATCGGTTGTGAAACTAACAGTAGAATGCTAAAATTCAATTAAGTATATATTACTAATTTACTAGCTGGATTTTTCAACAGGTAAAAAACTTGTTTCTCTATCTGGCTAACCAACTAGTAAAAGGCAATATAGTCTATGACAGATAATATAGCTATTGATTTCGATGTCGTGAAAAACATCAACTATTTTGCTGGTTTAACCTATGAAGATATGGAATCGATAAAGCAATATTTGTCGCCAAAAATGGTGCAAAAAGGAGAAATTTTCTTACTGGAAGGGGATTGGAGTGATTCTCTGTATTTCGTCATCTCGGGTGTGGTTAAAGTATATAAGATATCCGCCGATGGTAAGCAACAAATTCTGAATATAGCCACCAGTGGCGAATCAGTGAATGATGTATCTAGTTTCGATAAAAGCCCAAATGCCGCCAATATAGTCACTATGACACCGACACTCCTCTATGGCATTAAGAAAAGTACTTTATCGTCCATTATGCTTAAGTATCCTCAAGTGGCACTGAATGCGTTAAAGGTTTTAGCAGGGCGAGTACGTAGAGACTCCCTGTTGGTAGAAACCCTATCGTTCAATCAAGTCATTGGCAGACTAGCTAACATGCTACTCAAATATTACGGGGAGGAAAAAATAGTGGGGATTAAACTGACACAGCAGGACATGGCTGATATGATAGGCACCTCGAGGGAGATGGTAAATAAATCTCTCAAGATCATGGAAAACAATGGCGCAATCAGACTGCAACGCAATGGTATTGAGATTCTCAATAAGGAAGCCCTTGAATATATGACAATGATACATGTCACGCCAAGCAGTAATCCTGATGAAGAATAGTCCCAGTAAAGCTGCGGGTGATTCCTCTCCTTCTACCCCTCAAAGATATTTATTATAACGTCAAAACCAATATAGGTTCCAATAAGCTCGTCTCGATGCATAATTCAGAGGTACACTCTGTTGTGTCACAGCTGACCGTCGTGCAGTAAAGATTATTGTATATCGCTAATCGAAGTTTGAGGAACGACCACTGCGCACCCTTAGTAATCAAGCTACACTTCAGATTTTTATATTTTTCATGTTATAGATCTGTATAGCACCGGATTCGCTATGTGCCAGTAAGTAATACAGAAAAATATATTGCAGTAGGATGACATATCTATTACCTAGATAGTATAATGACACTGACTTAAATTGTTAACAGAGGTACTGTATTGCATATAAGCCAGAGTATTCCATCCAATAAGCTTGCTTTATTTCCATCAACAACACAAGTTACACACAACCACCTTTTTATAGGTGGTTGTGACGCTATCGAATTAGCCAAAGAATACGATACACCTCTTTACGTGTTTGATGAGCTAACTTTACGCTCAAAATGTCAGGAATTCATAAATGAATTCACCAAATGCTACCAGAATACGACAGTTGCATATGCTTCAAAAGCATTCCTAAATCGAGCTTGGGCGCAAATAGTAATTGAAGAGGGGTTAGCTTTAGATGTTGTTTCAGGTGGTGAGCTGAGCATTGCCCAGTCAGTGAATTTCCCCTCAGAAAGAATCTATTTTCACGGAAACAACAAAACCCATGACGAATTAAAATTAGCTTTAAAATTAAGTGTCGGACGGTTTATAGTTGATAATTTCTACGAACTGGATTTACTTAACACCCTCGCTAGTCAAACACATGTTAAACAAAAAATTCTACTCCGTCTAGCTCCTGGAATTGATGCCCATACTCATCGCTATACTACTACGGGCATTTTGGACAGCAAATTTGGCTTTCCTGTAGCTAATGGTCAAGCTGGCATAGCAGTGGAAAAAGCTATGTCTTCTACCAATTTAAATCTGGCAGGCTTTCATTTTCATCTTGGCTCACCTGTTTGTGAAACCTCTCCATACGAAATGGCCATAGAACGTGTTCTCCGCTTTGCTAAAGAGATGGAAGGCAAATATGACTTTCGTCTTTCTGAATTCTCACCGGGTGGTGGCTTTGCTGTCCAGTATGTAGCAGACGCGTCTGTTCTCAAAATCTCTGACTATGCGCAAGCGATAACTAGTGCTCTAGTAAATATAACTGGGCAGCTATCATTAGCTCAGCCAAGATTAATCATCGAGCCAGGAAGAGCCATTGTAGCTCAAGCGGCGGTAGCATTGTACACAGTAGGTGCAGTAAAAGATATCCCGGGTATTAGAAAGTATGTTTGTGTCGATGGTGGTATGGGTGACAATATCCGCCCCGCCCTTTACGAGGCAAAATACGAGGCTTTAGTGGCCAATAAAATAGGAGAGGTGGAATCAGCAAAAGTGAGCATCGCTGGAAAATATTGTGAGTCAGGAGATATCTTAGCGAGGGATATTCTCCTGGCACCAGTGTCACCAGGAGACATTATCGCGATGCCCGTTGCTGGTGCCTATGCCATCCCTATGTCAAGTAACTATAATCTGGTCACTCGACCAGCTATCGTTATGGTTAAGAACAGAAAATCACGGATTATCCGCAAACGAGAAAACTATCAGGACCTTCTAAGACTAGATATAATATAATACGTAAATGTGGCGAACAAATGGGCAACCCAACGCTGTAACCTTGCTTAAGCGTGGACTGCGAGCAGGCAATCTGTCCCATGCTTACCTTTTTGTAGGGCCTCCCCATGTAGGAAAAACCACACTCGCTTTAGATTTAGCGCAAGCATTGAATTGCCAGGAGGCAGATCCACCTTGTGGGCTATGTAAGTCATGCTTGAAGGTACTACATGGTAAGCACACCGACGTCGCCATACTAGGTTTATCTCAGAGTTCTATAAAAGATCGAACAGACATTGAGACACATGTAGAGATCAGCATTGAGGAAATTCGAGAGCTTCAACATAGTGCTAGCTTGTCACCTTTTGAAGGGCAATGGAAGGTATTCATTATTGACGGCGCCGAACATTTATCTCACGAAGCAGCAAATTGTCTACTAAAAATATTGGAGGAACCCCCACCGCGGGTAATAATAATTCTCCTTACTGAAAACGAAGCAAAAGTGTTGGCAACTGTAATTTCGAGATGCCAGCATGTGGACCTTAAACCTACTTCAAGTATTGAAATAGAAAAAGTCCTTGTCGAGACAAACGGAGTAGCCCGTGATAAGGCAAAACTACTGGCTCGATTATCCGACGGTCGTCTGGGCTGGGCAATTACAGCAGCTTCCAATGATTCAGTGTTCCTCCAGCATTCCCAGAGATTATCAGCATTATTCCCTTTGCTGAGAGGAAACTGGGAGGAACGCTTTAATTATGTCGCTCAATTTGGAAGTGATAAAAAAACGGTCGTGGAAACACTTAAACTCTGGTTGACTTGGTGGCGCGATTTAATGCTGGTAAAATGTGGTTGTAGACAAGCTATCACGAATATTGATTATGTTCCGTTGATAGAAGAATGGACGCGAGTATTAGCCATAGAAGAGGTTAAAAACTTCATTGGAAGTCTACAAAAATCACTGGAACGGATTGATAGAAACGCTAATCTACGGCTGGTCTTAGAAGTTTTAATGCTAGACATGCCTAGGAAGGAAAGAAAGGAGCATGGAGTAATTTCCATGCCTTTGTCACCATAATGCCAGAGATAACTGGAATACGTTTTCACCAGGCAGGTAAAGTATACTACTTTGATACTGCTGGTATACCACTTCAGTTAAATGACCGTGTAATCGTTGAAACTGCCCGAGGACAAGAATTAGGTTGGGTTGTCATAGCTCCTGGGCAGGTTGTATCCTCAACGATAAATGAACCTCTTAAACCAGTTCTGCGCAAAGCGACTGACGACGATATAAAGCAATCTGAGCAACGACTCAAAAAGAATGAAAAAGCCCTGGCTAAAAGCAAAGAGTTAATTGAAAAGCTTAACTTACCCATGAAACCAGTTGCAGCTCAATATAATCTGGATGGCAGCCATTTGACAGTCTTTTTCAGTGCTGAGAAACGGGTTGATTTTCGTGAGTTGGTTAAAGAGCTAAGTCGCAATCTAAGAACTCATGTTGAATTAAGACAGATAGGCGCCAGGGACGAGGCGAAACATATAGGTGGATTGGGGAGATGCGGATTTCCCTTATGCTGCACAACATTTCTGAGTGAATTCACTCCAGTATCGATTAAAATGGCAAAGGAGCAGAATATAACGCTTAATCCCATGAAGACATCTGGACTTTGTGGACGTCTCCTTTGCTGCTTAGGTTATGAATACGAACAATATCGCACTATGAAGGAAAATTTACCTCAGGCAGGACAAGAAGTGTCCACCTCATTGGGTAAGGCAAAGGTAATTGCCATAAATCCTTTAAAAGAGGCAGTGTTAGTAGAACTGGAGAGTGGAGCTATTGTTGAGATGTCTGTTAGCAAACTTACCTGGCAAAAGAAAATTGATAATGATAATTCGACAAAAGTGACCAAAGACAATAAATAAAGTAATCATAATATGAGATATTTATGCCAGTCGGTGTGCAGGTTGAGATGATGGTACGGCACATGAAATCCATCGTTTCTTGGTTGTTTAGGGTGATTGAGCAGAGGCATTCCAGCCTCATCTGGTGTCCGGCCTGCTTTCCGACGATTGCACGGTATACATGCGCTCACCACATTGTCCCAACTGTGTTCTCCGCCACGTTTCTTTGGTATCACATGGTCTAAAGTAAGTTCCTTGTGTTGGCGCCCACAGTACTGGCAAGTATACTCATCTCGATTGAAGATTTCTAATTTTGTCATTTTCCGACGGTGATGCGGTCGTTTGATAAAATTGACAAGTCGAATCACAGAAGGTATATCATACATACCGGTTATTGAATGGAGACTCCCCCGCCCATTTTCCAGAACCTCAGCCTTACCACGTAAAAGTAAGACCACTGCACGTCGAACTTGGCAAACGTTCATAGGTTCATAATTCTGATTAAGTACCAGAACTGGTAAGCTTACCATACTGCTATCGTCCCAACATCTTTCGGATATTTTAGCAAGAAAGGTAGAGAGCTACAATTTGTTATGCTGGCAGTCATTGCAAAATTGAAACAAATAAACTTGATTTCAAGAGTGAATCTATGGTTTTTGGACTCGTTGTCTATAGCGTTGCTGAGGTAAAACACCTTTGTTTGCCTTCCTGTCACCACGAAAGTCAGTCGCCCTGATGCTGAAGACCAGGCTTAGACTTGGATCCATCATACGAGAGCTAATGCGACTTTCAATCTCGTCCAATGTATTACAGGTTGTTATGACCGTAGCTAGACGTGCATTATAACGATAGTTGATAAGCTGATAGAGTTTCCCTTGTGCCCAAGGCGTAGCCGATTGCTCACCGAAATCATCGAGAATCAAAACTGGAGTTTTCTTAATCTTTTCAAAAAGTTCATCATATGATACTCTGCTCTCTGGACTGAAAGCGGAGCGTAAATGGTCGAGTAGATCGGGGACTACAATAAATAGCACTGATTTACCAGCAGATTGTAGATAATTGGCGATAGCTGCCGCCAAATGTGTTTTCCCACAACCATTAACACCCAGTAACACCAACCACCCCTGCGGAAATTGGGCAAAATTAAGAGCCACATGGTAAGCCTGTTCTATATTTTGACGCTGTTCAGGCGATAAATCCAGCCGCTTGTAATCAAAATTCTTAAAAGACATTTCCTTCAGAAGTACTAATTCCAAACCTTCCAATTGTTCCACTTTTGGTGAAGTTATAGATTGGATTACATGTATAGAGCAGAAGTCACGATCAGCGAGATGGCCTTTAAGGGTCTCGTCAAGCTCGTCAATTGGCACACGGGTTGTTATGACAGTTGCCAGTTGAACATTAAACCGATGGTTGAGCAATTGCTCTAACTTTCCCCTTGCCCATGTAGTAGTACCCTCTGTAGTTAAATCATCCAAGATAAGGAGAGGTGCATTTTTAACACGCTCAAAAAGATCGTCATAGGCAATATCGCTATTAGGATGAAAGGTAGAGCGGAGATGATCAAGCAGATCAGCGACTCCTATATAGAAAGCAGGTTGGGAAAGACTAATCCGGTAGTTGGCAATGGCACAAACCAAGTGTGTTTTACCACATCCATTTGGTCCGATAAAAATTAACCAACCTTTAGGCTCAATGGCAAAGGCTTTAGCTGCCTCATATACCTGAGTAAAATTTGATTGTTGTTTGTTGTCTTTTTGTTTTCCGGTAGGTAGTAAATTATCAAAAGTAAGACGGGATAATGCACCCAGGTTGCTATATTTCTGCAACTGAGTTAGTCTTTCCTTTTGTAACTCCTCCTGGGTACACCGACAGGGTACAATCTTACTATAATCCGGCTTGCCGGAAGCTGCCAAAGGGTGAACGAAACGAGCGCCATGGCATATCGGACAAGAAGAAGCAGGCTCGCTCTCCCCTATTGCTTCATCGCTGGACCAGATGCCCGTATTTCCCTTTGATGTACCTGTCTGGATCATTTTTTTTCTTAGTATTTCTCCCAAGCGCTCCATCGTCTTTACCTTCTACAGCCCATCTCTCTAGAATACGTGCGATATATTTCCAGTTACGTTTATTTAGTGAAACCGCTTCCTTGAAGGCTTCTTCAATCCAATCCCTTGGATACTTTTTCTCAGCCTCTTGTAACTCCTCAGCGAGTATCGGTGTAAGTATACCAATATTTTGCTCATAAAGAGTAAAAATATCGAGCATTTTCATGCGTTGTACGCCATCGTGTTTTGACGGTGTCAAACCTGTTAACACAACCTCACCACGCATAATTCTGTCAACAGTTTTTTTTTCGGCTCCATTATTTATTAAATAGATATCTTCTGTCTTATTTTCTTTGTCAAGTTTAAGATGCAATAAGATACCATGCTCAATAGCAAGATCCAGGGCCCGCTCAAGTATTTTTTTTGCAACAACTAAATTACCACTTACTATATCTTCTGTGAGGATATTATCTTTCAAGAGTTCTGAGAAAGTAACAAAACGCGGGAAACCACGTCGACGACTGAGCACATTAAATATATGCAGTACGGTTTTGAGCTCAGCGATATCATCAATGTGAGGCATGATAAAAGTGAGAAACATAGTTGGTATCGGAGTGGTCTCCGCTTTTTCAGGAAAACCAGCGAAAGGTTTAATTGACATGTTTTTATTCTGAACTTTCATTGCAAATGGGATAGATTATGTTACGTTGGGAGCGGCATTGTCTCCAGATTTTTAAATTTTGTGGTCCTAGCGATGAATTGTAATTTTACCTCATCAGTGGGGCCATTACGATTTTTAGCTATAATTAAATCGGCAATACCTCGTGGGTACGGATCGTTCATATGTTGCTTCATCCATTCTTCCTCGTTGTAATACTTTTCCTCTCTATGTATGAAAAGTACGATATCGGCATCCTGCTCGATACTACCACTATCTCGAAGGTCAGAAAGTTGTGGTTTGTGGGAAATGCGCATTTCCACAGCTCGGCTGAGCTGCGATACAGCTAAAACAGGTACATTGAGTTCTTTGGCAAGAGCTTTAAGCGAACGGGTTATTTCACTTAGTTCCTGCACTCTATTTTCTGGTCTCCCCTCCCCTCTCATCAACTGCAAATAGTCAACAATAATAAGGTCAATGCGATGCTCGAGATGAAGGCGCCGAGCTTTACTTCTTATCTCTACTACACGTAGTTGAGGTGAATCGTCAACATAGAGTGATGCGTCTGAAAGAATACCACTCACCTCTACTATCTTTCTCTCTTCCTCTTCAGTAAAATTCCCTAACTGAACTCGCTGGGAACTTATGTTGGACTCACTTGATAAAAGCCGATGTGCGACTTCATCTTGAGACATTTCCAGACTGAACAAGGCAACACATGCTTTCTGATTCAGTGTAGCATTTCTGGCAATATTGAGGGCTAAGCTAGTTTTGCCAACACTTGGTCTCGCTGCCAAGATAATCAGAGCAGAGCGCTGCAACCCTATTATAACATTGTCCAGGACTGTGAAGCCTGTTGATAAATATGTCCGATATTCTTTACCCTCTTCTCTTCCGCCTCTTACCGGGGCGAGCTCCGTCTCCTCAAAATACCTCGCCAGAACAATGCGTAGTGGTACCAAGTCTCCACGAGTGCGTTGCTCGGTAACCTTGAAAAGGATATTTTCAGCATCGTTAATAGTTTTTTCGACATCAGGGCCGGCTTCATAACCGATGGCTGCAATTTGATTAGCAGCGCGAATCAACCGCCGCATAACAGCAAGTCGCGATACAATATCAGCGTAATCTTTGATATGGAGCGAGGTGGGCACCTGAGCTACTAATTGGCGCAAATAAGCGGCTCCACCAATTTCTTCTAGCTTCCCCCGCTGAGCAAGATCGTGTGCAACAGTAATCTGATTTATATTTTCATGCCGTTCATAAATGCTTAGGCAGACCTCATAAATCCATTTGTTTTGGTTGGTGAAAAAATCGTCAGCTTTAAGGAAGGTATTAATCTCCAAAATAGCATCACCGTCAATAAGCAAGGAGCCAACAACAGCTTCTTCAGCTTCAACATCATGAGGCGGGAGTTTTTCGGTTATCATTATTTGCCTTTTTCTTCCTCTATGAGCACTGTGACATATGCCGCTACATCTTTGGCAAAACTTATCTTTACATCATGGCTGCCAAGCTCACGTAAAGGTTCATCTAGTTCAATTTTCCTCTTGTCAATCTCAACATTCACAAGCTTAGAGATCTCCTCGGCTATATGAGCACTGGTAATAGAGCCGTGCAGTTTTCCCTTTTCACCAGCTCGGGCTTGAAACTTAAGTGCTTTCCCGTCTATGAGTTTTGCCAGTTCACTCAGTTCCTCTTTTAAATGTGCTCGTCGGCGTACTCTTCCCTCAGCCTGGGACTGTGCAGTTTTTATGGCATCTGATGTCGCCGGCAAAGCAAGACCTCTTGGTAAAAGAAAATTCCTTGCGTAGCCATCGGCTACCTCCTTGATTTCTCCTGTTTTGCCCTTAGATGATATATCCTTTAAGAAAACGACTTTCATCCTTGATTTCCTCCCTGTATGACCTTTTTGATTTCGATTTATTATCACTTTTGGCAATTATACCAGAGGTGACAATTTGCAGCTGGTTAAACTATATCGGAACTATTCTGATAAATGTGGAATGTCAATCCTTCTTACCATCAGTTAGAAACTCCTCTCTCACCCTGGCCAGCGTTTCATTAGCGCTGAGAAGGTCAACAATCGTCATTGCCTGTGCCTTTGCAGCATCTAACAAACCCTTATTGCCTGATTCAGATACTGCTGCCCTGGCAAAATCTTCTGAGTGTAACAGTGTTTCCGTAGAAGCGATAGCAATCTCGGGATGCACAGACGGTACCACCTGACTTACGTTTCCCATGTCGGTGCTACCGAAGCCAAAACGAACCTCGAACGGTTCTACTTTACGCCCTAATGACTCTAAATTTTTAGCAAAAAGCTCGGCAAGTGCTAAATTATTATTCATTGGTGCGTAGTAATCGTCTGCCCACCTGTATTCCAGTTTAGCGCCAGTAGCCACAGAAGCTCCAATAAAGCAACTCAGGACTTTCTGTTTAATCTCCTCAAGATAATCAATGTCAGGGGCACGGACTAGAACTTCTGCACGAGTATACGCTGGTACTATGTTAGGTGCATCCCCCCCATGAGTAATTATACCATGAATACGAGCTCTTTCTTTTATATGCTGCCGAAGAGAATTCATAGCAGTAAATGACATTATCATAGCTTCTAGGGCATTTATCCCCTGTTCAGGATCAGCTGCGGCATGAGCTGCTTTTCCATAAAATTCAACTGTAAGGCTAATACAAGCGAGTGCTTCAACAGTAGCCATATTCCTTACACCCGGATGTACTATCATCGCTACATCCACTCCATTAAAAACCCCATTCTTCAGTAATATTAACTTGCCACCAAAAATTTCTTCTGCAGGAGTACCAATTACCATAATCGTTCCCTGGTGGCTATCGATAACGCATTTACTGGCTATAGCTGCTCCGACCGCTGATGTTGCTATAATATTATGTCCGCAGGCATGTCCGATATGGGGCAAGGCGTCATACTCGGCGAGTAAAGCGATGACTGGGTTACCACTGCCATAAGAAGCTTTAAAGGCAGTAGGCAGCTTACCCACACCCTTTCTTACTTTAAAACCGTTTTGTCTAAGGTAGGCTGTCAACCATGTTGAAGCTTGTTCTTCTTGAAAACCCAGCTCAGGATTAGCGTGAATTTTTTGACTCAGTTCAATAAGCTCTTGCCGGTGAAGATCAACAAGGTTTTTTACATTTGTCTTAAGTCTATTCGCAGTCAAAACTACGTTCTCCATATTCCAACAGTACTTCCCGTGGACTGCTATTATTTTATGCTATTTGCATTGGGAAGAAAACCAATGGCATCTATTTCAATCATCATATTTGGTGATGCCAGATTAAGCGGCTGAATAAAAGTGCTTGCCGGTGGTTCCGCTACCAATTTCGGTGCGTATTTCTGATAGTACTCGAGCTCCAACTTACGCATAGTGGAATAATGCGTTTTATCGGGCATAAGTATATAGGTTTTTACCAGATTATCGAGGGAGCTGCCCGTTTCCTCTATAGCGTCTCTTAAGTTATCGAGGGCTACCTGTACTTGTCCTTCAAATGTTGCGGCTTCAATTCTGCCGGTAGAATGATTCGTCGCTGTTTGTCCTGAAATAAGAATGAGACCACCAACCACCACGGTATTAGCGTAGTACTTTTTTATTTCGCCTATGTGTCTGGGAAAACCTCGCTTACCGTAATAGAGAGGGTACTTCTTTACCTCCCAGCCCGGCTCGTTTGGAGAAAGAACCCCGATTACTTCAATCTCCACCATTGAATCAGGACCTTCAAATAGTGGGAGCTTTAAGAAGGTGCTTCCCGGAAAATCATCGAGTAGTACAGGAGCATACATTTCGTAATGCTCCAGTTCACGTTTCCAGAGACGATCCGAGGCAGGACTGTGTGATACTCCTGTGTCCGATGATGCCTCAAGTAGTGAATCTACACCTGTCAGAAGATGCAGGGTCTTTACGATATTGCTCACAGCGCTGCCTGCTCTATCTAATGCATTCCTGACCTTGTCAAATCCAATGTCCATTTGCAGCTCAAAATCTTTTATTTCTATCTTGCCAGTCTTGGGATTTTGCCCTCCCATGCTCGACAAAAGTAGTAAATTACCTACTGCAACAGATTCGGATAGCAATGGGAGGCTTTGGCCTACGGGCAAGTAGGTATGAGGTGTACTCAGGTACCGTAGCGGATATTTTCTCACTTTCCATCCTGGCGCATTCTTCACGAGGATAGCTATGGAATCCATCTCCAAACGACACTCTGGTTTTAAAAACGATGTAACAGGAATTACTGTTGCTGCCGGCGGCTCCATAATTAAATTTGGGGCATGATTCCGATAGTAATCCACCATTGTCTTCCATATGCACGGGCAATCCTCGATATCCCTGACAAAAATCGTATGCTTTACCAGATTTTCTATCGAGCTTCCTGACTCTTCAAGAGCAGCTTTGATGTTCTCCAAACAACCGACCACTTGGTCTTCCAAGTGGAGTGATGATAAATGTCCAGTTTTCATATCAATACTGGTGAGACCTGAAAGATAAATCAAATTACCTACAATGGCACTTTTGGAAAGGAAAGGCATTCCCTGCTCTATATAAGGGTACGCCTGCTTGACACCAGCAATATACATAGGATATTTTTTAAGTTCCCACTGCATGAATGACCATCCATAGACTGAAAGTTATCTGCCCAATATAAGTCATAGATTTGTTGATTTTCTTCCAATTCTAAACTTAATTTTCATGGGTTTCAACCATAGCTTTTGTCCATCAAGCTATCGAAAACACATGTCTTGCTAAGATTACTGAAATGAGGCAAAATTGCATTGTTTATTAGAATAAAACGGAGGCCGAATAAATGAGAGAAACAAGAAACAGGTCACTCCCAACAATAGCAGAATTGCGAAAGATGACTCAAAAGCGGAGGCAAAGATATCTAAACGAAAGGTTAACAGAATTAGTATCCTTTGCCTATAAGAATGCCCCGACGATAAAAACGAGGCTTGATCAAGCAGGCATTAACCCGATTAAAGTGCGGAGTATAGACGATCTCCATGCCTTACCTGTGTTGAGAAAAGATAATTTGGTTGAGCTATACAAGGCTCATCCTCCATTTGGAGGTTTAGTAACAAAATCATTACAAACAATAGGCAGAGTCTACGTTTCTCCTGGTCCTATCTATGACCCACACCACCAGAGCAAAAACTATTGGCGTAGACATACGCAATTGATGAAAGACGTTGGTTTTCGGAAAAGGGATATTGTCATTAATGCCTGGGCATATCATCTCGTGCCGGCTGGCCTTCTCATCGATGAATCTTTAAGGCGAGTCGGGGTGACTGTAGTGCCCATGGGGACCGGCAATACCGAACTTCAAGTACAGGTAATGAATCATCTCAAGGTTACTGGTTTCTTTGGCGCTGCGAGCTTCTTTATGAATGTAATTGCTAAAGCAGAGGAAATGGGATATAACATCCGAAATGATTTCTGCCTCAGGGTAGCTTGCATTGGTGGGGAAATGGGGGGTGGTCCAATGCGAAAGCTGGTCGAAGAAAAATATGGCATTTATACTGCCGACATTTATGGTACAGCCGATGTTGGCTTAATGGCATACGAGTGCCAGCAAAAATCTGGTTTGCACATTGCCGAGGATGTTATAGTGGAAGTGATTGATCCGGAGACAGGCAACCCTGTTGCTTCCGACACCGTTGGCGAATTAGTGGTGACACCAATAGATGATACCTATCCTCTGCTGCGCTTTGGCACTGGAGACCTGGTTAGCCAGATAAAAGAGCTGTGTCCTTGTGGTAGCACTTCCTTAAGAATCACGCGAATTTTAGGAAGAATAGGAGATGCAGTCAGAACTAGAGGTATGTTCATACATCCCAAACAGCTGGAACCAGCGCTCGTGCAATTTACCGAGATAGTAAAGTATCAAGCGGTGGTTACCAGAGAAGGCTATCGCGATGTGCTAATACTAAAGGTCGAACTCAAAGATGATGTTGAACTTGTCAGGGAAAACCTGACCAAGCAATTAATCAAGATGGTTACTGAGGCAGTAAGAGTCAAGCTCGATAAGGTTGATTATGTAGTCAAAGGCACCATACCCGAAGGACATAAGCTTATAGTTGACCAGCGAGTCTACTGAACCCGATTTATAAGTAGTGTCTAGTTAAGCAGCGACCAATAAACCAACAGGTAATTTTTTAAGGCAAAAATGGTGGTCTGAAGTCCATCCCAAGCAATTCACGGCTTTTTGCTCGTATCTTCTTCAAGCAGGATTGTAGCTGCTCCTTGTCTATTTCCGAAAGAACAGAAAATATCATCTCAATCGATAACCTGGTTGCATTGCTATACAACTCGCGCCCTTTCTCAGTTATACTTATGATTGCTTTTGCCTCGCCAGGATCTCGTGTTTTTTTAACCAGACCGTTTTTTTCCATTCTGTTTATGAGGTTTAAAACGGAGTTGGGTTCTCTTCCGTTCCAATTTGATATCTCATTAATGGTCAATCCTCTACCTTTATTATTGTTTAGAAGTATAAACAAATTTGCTGCCTGGGCCATTGTAAGGTCAAAATGGTTTAACTCTAGCTCCCTTGCCTTAGCTACCAAATCCCTTGACTGATCAAGGAGAACCCATAAGGTCATATTAGGGTCACCACCTGGCGATACTTGTTTAGCCCGCTGTTTGTTACTGCTCAGTTTTGTAATTTTCATAGTCTATTATTTTACTATAGGTACTAATAATTCTTCCAATAACCTTGATCAAGTATAATTATATATGATGTTATATATGATATGATTGTTAACAATATAATATCATCAAATTCTTGACAACTTATGATATAATGCTAGCAAACAACCCACTGGATGTCAATAGTAATTACCCATAATTCAAATTTGAATTAACTATTATTATGAGTAGTGAAGCGCAGCTCTAAATGTATCTCAACATATGATGCCCTCGCGACTTTCTGCCAAGGTGATTGTAATTAGTCTATATCGGTTTTAAGACGAACGGGTTTAGAAATAATACTTATGAACCATTAACTGGAATATATATGATGATAAGTAATTTGTTTTCACACTGGACAAACTAGTGTCGTATTTTTTGAGGATGCTTAAATTGGCAGAGGTAGTATCTAAACTAAATCTAAATATTTGCATAGGTACTGAGTTTGTATCACGTACCACTGTTTCAGTCTGTACAAAGCTATTTTATCGTTTAACTTCTGATAGATCAACATCCCCCATAACAAAAAGACTGTCAATCTATTACGGAATAGCTACGCTTATACAAGCACATTGACAACAATAAATCATATTTTTACCTGCTTTGGATAAAACAACCCAATAAATAGAAATTAATCTATATTACACGGAACTCCCATACTAGACATAGCGTCCACAACCAAATCCTTCACCCAGCTTACACCAAGCACAGCTGCCTGGCGTTTTCTCCGAGATCATAAGCTGCGATTCGCAGTTACCACAAAGGCGTTCCTCGCCCGGTTTCATGGGACCGTCACAGGGAGTGATAGTCATAGGGCAAAGCTGAATACAACTGTCGCATTGCTTACAGAACTTGGGACGGACACTGCCAAAGGGGTGGGACACACGGCGATTTTTACCTCTTCCGACAAAGCCAATCGCATTAGCCTTCCAGACTTCGGAGCAAACCCGAACACAACGTCCGCATAAAACGCAATCTGCGTTCCGAAACGGATAACGTACTTCCTTGACCCCACAGCGCACTGCGATGTCCTGAATAGCACGGGAATTGGGGGCCTGGGCTACCAATAATTCAGCAAGATTGCGGCGCAGTTTCCGAATTTTGTCCGTATTAGTCATAACAACCATTCCTTCATCCACTTTCAAGGTACAGGAAGTAGTGACATTGGAACGGCCATTGACCACATGCTCTACAATACACAATCGGCACGCACCGATGTCGGATAGATACGGGACATGACACAAATGAGGAATACATATGCCATATTCAACCGCCGTATCAAGCACACTGGCGCCTTTGGTTGTACGAATTATCGCCCCATCAATATTAACGCTGACAGTTTTTAACATTTTGAAACCTCGCTTTCTCAGGCAACTCGAATTGCATCAAACGTGCACTCGCTTCGGCAGATTCCGCATTTCTGACAAAGTCCAGTATCGATAACATGCACCTGTTTCTTCATCCCATTAATCGCCCCATGCACACAGCTGCGTATACAGACACCACAGCCAGTGCATTTGTCCGGATCAATCGAGTATGTAATCAGGGCTTTGCATACCCCGGCTGGACATTTCTTCCCGGTGATATGCGCTTCATATTCCGGGCGGAAGTAACGCAAGGTGGAGAGTACTGGATTGGGCGCGGTCTTCCCAAGCCCACACAAAGCAGTCTGGGAGACTGTGTAAGCCAACTCCTCAAGAACATCGAGTTGTTCCATTCTCCCACGGCCATCGGTAATATCCGTGACAATCTCGAGCATGCGGTCAATACCCAACCGACAGGGCACGCACTTGCCGCACGACTCATCCTGCAAAAAGGTCAAGAAATATTTGGCTACGTCCACCATACAGGACTGCTCATCCATTACCACCATACCACCGGAGCCAATCATAGAGCCAGCTTTGGAGAGCACATCAAAGTCTATAGGAAGATCGAATTTATCTACCGGCAGACACCCACCTGATGGTCCGCCGGTCTGCACCGCCTTTATCCTGTTTCCATTGACTGCACCACCACCGATGTCAAACACCACCGTTCTGATGGGAGTGCCCATGGCCACCTCAACCAGGCCAGTATTCTTGATACGGCCGGTGAGAGCTAGGATTTTGGTGCCCTTGCTCCCCTGTGTCCCCTTCGAGGCGAACCAGGATGAACCATTCAAGATGATAGCTGGGACATTAGCCCAGGTCTCAACATTATTGAGGGTCGTAGGTTTGTGATAAATTCCATCGACCACTGTGTGGACATCCTTTGGCCGAGGCTCGCCGACTTTACCTTCAAGAGAGGCCATGAGGGCTGTTGATTCACCACAGACAAAAGCTCCTCCGCCCCGGGCGACATCCACATCGAACGAGAAGGACGATCCCAGAATGTTAGTGCCGAGTAGACCGAGACTACGGGACTGTTCAACAGCAAGTCGAGAATGCTTGACTGCGAGCGGGTATTCATTACGTACGTAGACATACCCCTTCCGAGCACCAACAGCCCAGGCGCCAACCATCATTCCCTCTAGTACCAGATGCGGATTACCCTCTAATACGCATCTGTCCATATAGGCTCCAGGGTCACCCTCATCCGCATTACAGATCACGTATTTTTCGTCACCAGGTGCTTCCCAACACTCATGCCACTTGAGCCAGGTTGGGAAGCCACCACCTCCACGTCCCCGCAATCCTGAGGTCTTAATCTTTTTGACAATCTCCTCTGGAGAAATACGATCAAGCACGTTGATGATAGCAGAATACCCTCCAGCCTCAATATAATCCTCGATAGAACAAGGATCAACCATGCGATTTTGAGACAAGATCTGACGGTCCTGTGCTCGATAAAAGGGTATCTCCGACTCAGTTCGAATTATCTTGCCCGAAACCGGGTCGGTGTAAAGCAGTCGTTCGATCACATTGCACTTCATTATAGTTTGGGAAACAATCTCAAAAGCATCCTCCGGCACGACATGGCAGTAAAATATGTTACCTGGCTCGATGACCATGATAGGGCCTTGCTCACAAAAGCCATGGCATCCAGTAACACGCAGGCGTACACTCAGCTCCAGTCCTTGTCTGGATAGTTCTTCCCTGACTGCGGCAATAACAGCCTTAGACTGTGAAGCTTGACAACCGGTGCCACCACACATCATCACCGTAGTGGTAATGTTTTGTCGTTGCCCCCGAAGTTGCTCGCGCAGGTGTTCCAGCTCGCGTATACTATTCAACCTGGACATTTATTTTACCCTCCGTTCCCTGGGTACTGAGGCTCTTGATAAGTTTGCGAATCTTCGCAGGGGTCATATGGTGATGGCAAGATCCATTTTCTGTAACAATCGGTCCCAGCGCACAAGCACCCAGACAGTTGACATGCTCAATAGAGAAAAGACCATCGGAAGTAGTTTCGCCTGGTTTGACTCCGAGTTGGTTAGAGGCCTGATCCAGGAGCAAGCGAGCACCACGGACATGACAGGCCGTGCCCATGCACATGGTGAGGACATTCTTACCGGATGGTTTTAATCGAAAAGCCTTATAAAAGGAAGCCACTCTGTAGACTTCCATAAGCGGTACCCCGAGACCTTGGGACACAGCCTCCATGGCCTCCTTGGAAATATATCCGTCGTTTTCTTGAACGTCCTGAAGCACTTCAATGAGTTGATTCGGTTGGCTCAGACGTCCCTCCAGTATTTGATCCAGTGTTTGGGGCTGCATATTAACCTCCTTTGACCGAGAGCTTGGTTGATGTATTTAAAAATACTTGATAAAATCAGTAATGTAAATACTGAATAAATACACATATACTACCTATAAAGAATAGGTATTCTTTTTACCATATTTATACCTATTAATTGCCTATTAATACTAGGTAGTAAAAGGAGGAAATCTAATGGAAAATCAAAACATTCCTCTGTCTCAAACCGATGGTACTCATCTACCTTTTCCCTCGAAAGATTTGGCCCTTTTATGGCGGATCCCGTTTTCCAATGAAACAGAACCTTCCAAGATTGAGATTGCGCTACGTGAGCGCATTAAGGAGTTAAACTGTCTTTATGGGGTTTCCCAGCTGGCTGAACGCAATCTATATTCCCTTGACGGTCTATTGCAGGAGCTTATAAACTTCTTGCCCTATTCATGGCAGTATCCTGATATCACCTGCGCACGGATTATTTTCAAGGAAAAAACATTTAAGAGCGATAAATTCAAAGTAACCAGTTGGCGACAATCTTCGCTGATTTATCTGTACCATGAGGCAGTAGGTGAGATTAGTATTTTCTACCTGGAAGAACCACCACCAGCTGATGAAGGGCCGTTTCTGAAAGAGGAACGCGCTCTACTGGATGCGTTGGCCGAGCAGATCGGTACCATCGCCACCAGGATATCAGCCGAGTTGGAGTTACAGGAGACCAACCGACAATTGACCTTGGAGCGCAAAGCCCTTCAGGAATCCAACACCACCCTGCGGACGGTTCTGGCTCAGATTGAGGAGGAAAAACAAAAAATTCACCGGGATATTAAAATGAACGTAGAAAAAATCCTGATGCCGATCCTGCATGCTCTGGCCTTGCAGCTACCCCCGATCCAGAGGAAATATGTGGACATGCTTCAGACGAACCTCGAGGAAATTACATCTCCGTTCATCAGCCAATTATCCATTACCTATCATTCTATGACACCGACCGAAATCGCCATTTGTAACATGATCAGGAACGGAATGCACACCAAGGAAATCGCCGAGACGCGGGGTGTATCCGAAGCCACCATTAACCGCCACCGGGAAAAGATCCGACGCAAACTCAAGATTACCAATCAGGATGTGAACCTGGCGACTTTCCTTCAATCAAGCATGTGGGAGGGAAAATAAAAAACTGGGGCAGATAAAATATTAAACTTGGTACAAATGGTGGGCCATTGTGGATTCGAACCACAGACCCCGGTCTTATCAGGACCGTGCTCTAACCAACTGAGCTAATGGCCCGCGCCGAAAAGTATAGCTTCTGCCGTTGACAAGTGTCAAGCCATTAAATGTTCTTTCTTTAAAGATATAGAATAAGCAAACCACTTATTAACGTGCTATAATATTTACTATCTTCTCGGGGAAGTGTCGGAACTGGCAGACGAGCATGACTTAGGATTTGCTAATCCGAATGTACCTGTAAAGCAACTGCTTAACAACTTCCTAAAATCCAGACGTGACGGCATCTCAAAACACGCCATTTTGTACTATAAAAGATGCTTAACACCCTTATTGACATTCTATAAACTAACTCCTCAATCTATTGGCGAGTTTATAGCAGATTTAAACTGTAATTCTGGGGGCAAATTCGCTTATTATCGAGCAATACGAGCTTTCTGCAATTGGCTTGTCAAGCATGATTACCTCAAACAGAGCCCCTCAGGAAGGTAGACCCACCAAAGCCAGCAAAGCCTATTCTCCCTAGCTTAACGAGTGTACAGGTAAATTACTTAATTGAATACGTGAATACCATAAGAGACAAAGCTATAATTTCCTTATTCGCTGATAGCGGAATGAGACTTAGCGAACTGGCAAGAATCAAAGCTGGTGATATTGATTGGGAAAACCTTGTAATAATAATCTGGGGCAAAGGAAACAAGCAGAGGAAAGCCCCATTCACAGCAAGAAGTGCCAATTTGCTTAGGCAAGTGATAACTGAGAACAATGGGACGGATAATATATGGAATATGAAGCCAAGGGGAATACAAAATATGCTTCTCGAACTAGCAAAAGAAACAGGGTTACCCTGCAATCCACACAGCTTCAGACGTGGCTTTGCCTGTAACCTGCATAGAAAAGGATTGTCGACTCTCGACATTATGCACCTGGGTGGCTGGTCAGATTTAAGTATGGTACTGAGATATACCCGAAGCATTACATTTGAGGATTGTCTGGAACACTATAAGAAAGTAAATGCCTCCAACAAGCCTTTTATTCTCCAAGAGCCGCGTTATGCGATTTACTGACAAGTAAGCATTTCTGAACGGCTATTGTTGCCCTCATTAGACTCAGCGTTGGTGTTACCAGTGTCGATACGTACCTCCACATTTTTCTGCGTGGATGGAGAGCATTGAAAATTATAGTTAAAATATAACTCCTGCGAAGCCCCCTTAGCTATCACAGGTACCAACTTAGACTCTCGAAGAATACCACTAACATACAGCTGTGCAGTACAAACAACAGAATCCTTGGTGCCTTGATTCGTTATCTTGCAATCAATAGCACCAAAAAATACCCAAATATCTGTGACAACGAGGTCAGGCTTTCCCAGCACAGGGAAGACAGGCCCCGGTTGAATTTGGAGGAGACATGTCCATGATTCTGAGTATGCATTGTTTCCCTCATTGCTCTCGGTTACCGCACCATCGCGGTCAGCTCTGACAGCAACACTATCAGAAGTGCCGGAGCAGTCATAGTAAAAAGAAAAACTCTCGCTACTAGAAGCTCCTGCATTTAGAGGACCTACAGTATCGGAAGCTTTCGCAACATAGTCAATGGTCAATTCAGAAACTGATGTGCCTGCTGTGGCTTCACCCTGATTCTTAATTATGTAATTGATGGTACTGCCTGACCGGGATATATCAGTGATAACTAGGTCTGGTTTGCCCGTAGGTGGCGGCGCTGAAGCTACCACAACTGTAACCTGTGCGGCGTAATATCCAATATCATTGGTAGCCGTCAAAATATAGTCAGTTGTCACCGGTGGCGATACAGGAGCTGTACCAGTCAAACCAAAACTGCCTACTCCTGGGTTTATGGTCACTGCTGTGGCGTTAGACACAATCCATTTTAAAGTTGTTGTGCCCCCAGTGGTTATGAAAGATGGATTAGCAATAAATAAATCAATGGAGGGCAAATCCCCGGCAGATGGAGATATTGGAGGCGTAATTGGTGTCGGTACAACCGGTGCTGTTGAGCTAGCAGAAACGACCACTTGAGTCGTTGCCGTAGTTACTTTTCCGCCTGCATTGGTAGCTGTCAGCGTATAAGTAGTCGTAGTATTTGGAGTAACTGCTCTATCTCCACTCAAAGCTACATTGCCTATACCATTATCTATCGTGACCTGAGTAGCACCAGAAACCTCCCAGTTAAGCTTGGAAGTATCACCTGAAATAATAGTTGATGGATTAGCATTAAAGGTAACTACAGTTGGTAATGTGCAGCCGCATGATAGACTAGTTCCCGGAGTACAACATGTAGCGGCAGCCAAAATTAGAATGGGAAACAACAACTTCTTCATTTTATAACCTCCAGCTATTCCCTAGCCTAATAAGGCTTATATTTTCAACTATATACAAATATAGGCATAATGTAAAGCATCTAATAGCTTCAGGCGTGGCTTTGCCTGTAATCTTCACAGAAAAGGGCTGTCTACACTGGATATCATGCACTTGGGTGGCTGGTCGGATTTAAGTATGGTATTGAGATATACCCGTAGTATTACCTTTGAGGATTGTCTAGAGCATTGCAGGAAGGTTTCAAACTGAGATATACACGTTCGGTCACTTTTCAAGACAGTATGAGGTTTTATAGGTCACCATTAGATTGAAGGGCTCTTTTGATAATTACGTTCAAAGTGTTAAGCAAAGTGTTAAGCAAAATCCTGTTAAAAATGGTAGAATTTTAGGTAACCTCACGTTCGGGGAAGTGTCGGAATTGGCAGACGAGCATGACTTAGGATCATGTGCCGAGAGGCTTGGGGGTTCGAGTCCCCCCTTCCCCACCATATCTACAATTACTATTGCAGTGACAACAATAAACAGTACAGGGTATTACATAAAGGTGAAACATCAATGAAGCCTATCATTCATAGTCGGTCATCCATCAAGCAACTGACTATATTTGCTTGTCTAATTGTCCTGTTATCGACCATGTTCACAGCTTGTATTATTGACAATGCCACACTCCCTAAAACAAGTCCTAGTGTTGATTCACGTCCCAGAGAAATTGTCACTGTTGAGCAGTTGCTACAAAATCCAAAGAACTACCCGGGCTTTCTCTGCGTAGAAGGCATTGTTTCTGAAGTATCAGTAGAGCAGAAAATGTTTACCATCATTGATAATCAGGAATTCCTTCTATGCGGAACAACTGGATGTGCATTGCTGACTTTGTCAGTCCAATGGTTGGGGACAATGCCTCGCATTGAAGATACCGTTCAGGTAAGTGGGGAGATTCATTCTGAGGATAGGAAGCTAGTACTCATAGGTCAGGAGCTGGATATTATCCAGAGGAAGTAATTACAGTAACCTGGAATCAGATGTAAGTATGCCTCAAATCTCTCAACCATTAACCGCCAAAAAGTGCAAGGACATTAAAATATTGAGTAATTTCGTCGTCATTTTTTGTCAGGAGAACCACCGAGCAGAGGCAAAGGAAGCTTTTACTATCAAAGACGAGAGAATACAGCAGGCTCTGGACTATAAAGGATTGGTGCTATGTAAGGACTGTCAAAAACTATTAAACCACGGTATTACCAAATTACTTATGTGTCCCTACGATCCAAAGCCAGCGTGCAAGAAATGTCCCGCTCACTGCTATCACCCTGAATACCGGGAGCGAATCAGGAAGGTCATGAGGTTTTCCGGTTTGTATCTGGTAAAGCGTGGCAGACTGGACATAATGTTTCATTATTGGTTCTAGGGGCACAGATATCAGAGAAATTTCAGGGGGACATATTTTCAATTATTATTGGAGCGGGGCTTTTTAGAATGACATTGGGACTCAATGCATAAGTCAATGAATACGAAGTCACTGCTTACCCTGCAATTCTTCAATTGTGACTTACTTACTAGTTCCTTGATTTCTGAAATAGTGTAACTGGCGAGAATAGCCTTAGGCCAATTATCACGATGTCTTTTATTCATAAACCGGGATATAAGCCATATCCCGCACTTCCAAAAAGGATTTTGATATACCCGTTTATTATCTCTGACGATAATGCATCCAGTTTCTGTGGTCACTCTGGCTATCTCGTTGAAAACAGCCACCGGGTCCAACCAGTGGTGAAGTGAAGCGTAGCTTATCACCAGGTCAAATGACTTGTCGGGAAAAGGAAGGGCAGACGCTGTACCATGCAGGAACTTTATTTTATCCTCAACATGATATGCCCTGGCATTCTCTCTTGCCTTTTTCAGCATATTTTCAGAGATATCAATTGCGGTAATATCAAAGTAATTCTCTTTTTTTATCGTAGCCAATTCGATTGCCAGTAAACCGGAGCCAGTGCCAACGTCGAGTACCTTTCCCCTTGTTATCCCCCTACGCAAAATCTTCCATATAAAGTATTTATACTCCGGCATGATGTAGTATTTGGCACCTTTGTCATATTGAATGACTGCGTCCATTTCAGCTATTGGCTCTTGTGCAAGAGGTATTCGTTGCTTCATGATAGGTTACTCTGGAGATTAATCGATTTGCAGGTTAGTTGAAGTGGCTCGCTGAATCAGCGAGCCACTTCAATCACTCACCTGGACTATTTAGCAATTAAAAACCACCAGACGAACTCAGCGAGTAGATACCTGACATCTTACTCAGAGTATCATACTCGTTACGTGTTTACATTCCCTTCAGGGAAGTATAAATTCCACCGGTGCCCCCGTAAAGCTTTAACCCGTATTTCTCGTAGATAGGCAGAACTTTTTCATAGAGGTAAAGTATTTTTTCGGCTGCTGGTGGTTCCATATTCTGATACATAGCACCCATCATAGGTGTATGCGGCACTACCGATGCCACCACACCGTGGGAGGCAGCAAACTCAACACCTCTGATAATGGAATCATCGCTCTCACCAAGACCGGCAATAAACATAGTGTATACTTCGTTCCTCCCGAACACAGCAAGACACTTTTCCCACACTTTAACGTAGGCTTCTACTGGCACTTTGCCTTTTATCGGCATTATTTCTTCGCGGAGACTTTCGTCAAAGCACTCGATATTGCAAAGAGCAGTGGTGGCACCTGCCAACTTTGCTTCTTTTAATAGTGACTCGAGAAGCGAGTAATCAGTCAATGGTTCAAAGTTGACAGTCATAGTAACCGGAATTATCTGATGTATCTGCTTGGCTGCCGCTACTATATCCTCAAGACCTTTTCCATCGCTATCTTTCGTCCCTGTGCTCAGAGTTACATGCTTGATTACTCCCTCTTTATAAGCAGCTTCGGCTGTCTCAGCAATTTGGGGTGGTGTTTTATTAGGATGACCAGCCCACCAGTTTTCAATCGCACAGAACTTGCAGGGCTTGCCTCTCATATGATGTGCACACCTTTGATTCAGCACAGAACGAAGGTGATTAGGCTCACCGAGAACAGCTACTTCATACATGGGAATACCATCGCTCGTGAAGCTACCATAGAACTTGGGACGAGGCATCAGGACAATATCAGTATATTTTTCGTTATCCTTCCAGATTTCAAACTTTGAGCCATTTTTAAACATGTGGAAAGGAGAATTTGTAGCAAACTTTCCATTAATTATCAGCACTGTTGTCAGTTTATGGTCGTCGGGAGACTCGAGGCAGATAACAAACCTGCCACGGCGTATTGCTGGAGCATTCCAGTTCGCTTCTAGTTCATTGAGTAATTCCGGGGGAATTATTATCCCCTTTGTCTGCATTTCAATTTTCTTTCTACCCAGTACACCTAATTCACTGGTATAATGCGTGGGCATAGTCCTTAGCATAATCTTTTCCTCCTTTTTATTTAGTATTATTTTTAATAAATGCTTAAGGGCACCAAATTTCCTCAAAATAAAGCATGCTACATTCTTTCTCCTCCTTTTCCGCTGCTGCTTTATAGATTAGTCTTAAACTCCAAACTTGTCTACCTCTTTGATAGTGCTGAAAGCACCCCCTCGAGCACACCCCGCTTTGCTTGCCCAGAGGTCAAGACCATATTTCTTATAAATATTGACTGCTTTTTCGTAGAGGTAGAGCATTCTTTCACAATCTGGTGGTTCCATGTCTTCGTAAACAGCACCGATTGCAGGGCTATGAGGTACCAGGAACGTCATCACGCCGTTGGAAGCCGCCATTTCTACCCCCTTTAGGATAGAGTCATCATTTTCACCAATGCCAACAACAACTACAGTGTAGACCTCATTCTTGCCAAACACATCCAGACATTTTTCCCAGGTTTTAAGATACGTGGCAATTGTAACCTTTCCTTTTGCAGGCATGACTTCTTCACGCATTCGCTCATCAAAGCATTCAATATTGGAAAAAGCAGTGGTTACCCCTGATTGCTTTGCTTCTTTAAGCAGGGAATCGAGGAGAGCATCATCAGGCACAGGTTCAAACTCAATCATAAGAGGTATGCTCGCCTTTGTTGATATAAGCTTCGCCGCCTGAATTAAACCTTCAAGCCCTTTTCCCCTTGTAGAAAGAGTAGCTGTGGTGAGAGAAGCATGTTTTACCACGTTTTCCTCAACACCAGCAATGACAGTTTCGGAAACCTGTATTGGCGTTTTTTGTATATTTCCACTCCACCAAAATTGGACAGCACAGAATTTGCACGGTTTGCCAATTTCCTGATAAAGGCACTTTTGACTTACCACAGCACGCACATGACCAGGGGCAACAATAACAGCAGTTTTAAACATAGGAACACCATCGCTGGTAAATTTACCATAAAATTTTGGGCGAGGGGTCAGAGTAATATCAGTATACTTTTTATCCGCATCCCAGATTTCAAATCCGGAACCATTCTTAACCATATGAAACGGCGATTTTGACACTCGCTTACCATTGACAATGAAAACAGGGATGAGGTCACCTTTCCCATCGGGAGATTCAAGGCAGAAAACAAGCCTGCCAGTCTTCACAGATGGAGCATTATACTGCGTTTCCAACTCAGTGATTAGCTCCTGAGGAATTCTTATTCCGTTACACTGGAGCTTAGCCTTTTTCCTCGCTACGGTATCTCGATTCATCAAATTATCTTTTAACAAACTTTTATCTTGCCGCAAATTTTATTATAGTAAGAGACGCTATAAGTAGTATGTTTCTTTAAACATACAACCCAAAGTTGCTAAAAAGAACGTCTAAAAGTATTGCTACCACTGTTACTAGTCGAAACATAGATAAAGCAGTAAAAGCCCTTAACCCCTTTTTTGTGTCTGCGACATTTCTCCAAAATTTCAAACTAGCCATTATTCCATAAATACCTGCCACCAGAATCAGAATGAGATAGAAGTAACCTAACTGGGTCAATAAGGGTAATAAAACACTTAAGAGTAACGTTAAACAAACGAATCCTATACCAATACTTACGGCGGTTTTCACCGAAGGAGTAACAAAAAAAGCTGGAGGCACTTTTATACTTTGCTGGATATTAGCTTCATTCGGTATGTGCAGTGGATAGTAAACCATAATGTGCGCAGCTTGCCAGGAAAGATGAAGAACATATAGAAACCAGGGAAGCCAGGTAGAAAACAAGGTTTCCGGGGAAAAAGCTGCCCAACCGCCCAGTGAAATTAGTCCCACAATTGGAGGAAGAGATAAATATCCGATTCTATCCCTGAGATAAGCTGAATATAAAATCCCCAGAATAATAGCTAGAAGTAATATGGAGAAGCATGTCACATTAAAGAAAACCAAGGCCAACACGAGAGCGCAAATAAGAGACAGTACAGTAAAAGCCCAAACAATATGCGATTTAACTCTCCCTGAAGGAAGAACACGTTCAGGCCAGATGATCTTATCGCGTTCACGGTCTATATAGTGATTAACGGCGTTTATTCCCCAGCCAGCAAACGCAACAGTAATCAGACCGATGATAGCTTTATCCCATTGTGGATAGCCTCTGATACTTAAAACCACCGCACTAGCAGCATTTATTGGGGTTAGCACCAGGAAAATTGGTGGGACCAAGGTCAACAAGCCTAACAGCCTATCTGCAATAGAATAGTCTTTCTTATTGGTGAGCCCCAGACCTAGAGTGTAGAGCATCACTTTATTCATTAATTACACACCCTATTTCGAGCAAAGCACATCCTTGTAAAGTCCAGAATGGTATTGCTGCTTGAATAAACGTTTTGTCCCTTGCGTATAGAGGACAATAAGAAAATCACCTGATACCCTGACCTAAGCCATCTCGTCACTCGCTTTCGGTAAGATGCGAATTTATCGTTTATAAATCCTAATCGTTTACTATCATTTTGATGAGCCGAGAACACATCTTTCAACCATCAGCACCTGTAAATAATCCCATACCCTCCCCTTGGATAGTCCCAGGTTACCGCACCCTGGTCACAGACTATCTTACAGGTTCCACATTCGAGACAGCCTTCCCAAGAGAAAACTACTTTGTTATTATCTTCAACCTTATAATTCTCTACGGGACACATGTAGGTGCAGATTCTATGAGGGCATTTGTCGCATATTTCTTGATTCACTACGATATGCGGATCTTTGTCAACATGAAATAAGTCGAGTGCTAGTTTGTCATCAATCTTCATATGAATGCGAGGCCTCCCTTAATACATTTCCAGAGGAACCTGATAAGCGGGAAGGATTTGCCTGTGCCTCTGGCATCGCGCAATCCAGAGTAAAATCTCTTAATCATCTGCCATTCATGTTGCCTTTTCGGCAGCTCATTTACTGTGAAATAGTCAACTGCCATCTGGGTTATAGCATCAAAATATCCATCAAAGAACACGGGGTTAGCTTCAGCAAAATGATTCAGTTTTCGGTATCTCTTGAGATCCTTCATCACAAAGCTGTTGTTGAGTAGCTTTTGATAATAAGATAGCGTCTTCGCAGAATAGTCACCGTTACTGCGCGCTTCTAGCACTGTTTTTGCAGCTGCTTCTCCCGATGCCATGGCAAAATTTGTTCCTTCGTAATGTATCGAGGCATTAAGAAATCGGGCAGCATCTCCCGCTATAAGAAGACCATCAGTATAATATTTAGGTGTAAAATCATAACCGCCGTCTGGAGCCAAATGTGCCTGATACTCTATAGTTTTACCGCCTCTTATATAGTTCCGGACGGAAGGATGGTTCTTAAAGTGTTCCATCAAATCAGGAGCTTTTATCCTTCTCTCCATCAAGGGTTTTACCGCCAACCAGGTGACAACAGAAAGACTGTCTAAATTGGTGTAAATATTACCTCCACCCCAAATTCCCTGAGTGGCGTCACCCGCCATATACTTCAACTCTACCCCTTCATTACCGCTGAGGTTAAAACGCTCCTCAATTGTTTCTCTGGGTAGCTCAATAACCTCTTTCATGCCCAGAGCAACCTGACGGGGCACATAGTTTTTCCTCAGTCCCACTTTTTCTGCGAGAATCGAATTGACGCCATCCGCAGCAATAACAACATCAGCATAGATTTCACCATGCTCTCTCCGCGTTTTTACACCGACTACCCTATTGTTCTCCCACAGTAAATCCTCAACAACTGTATCGGGAATGAGAAGTGCACCTGCCTCTTCTGCTTTCCCTGCGTACCAGCGATCAAATTTAGAGCGTGATACAATGAAGCTATTATTGTATGGTGGCTTATTATGCTCCTCGCTTTGTACTTTTATGGACAGAGCGTTAGTTGCAGATAGAAGATATATCTCCACTCCTTTAACATGGCGCTCGACAGGTGCTTGCTCCCAAAAATTGGGGATAAGCCTGTTCAGTACAGTAGTGTAGAGAACACCGCCAAAAGTATTTTTTGATCCCGGATACGTCCCTCGCTCTAGGAGAATGACACTTAGACCAGCCTTTGCCAGGACATAGGCAGCCGTTGTTCCAGCCGGCCCGGCACCAACGATAATTACATCAAACTTATCTTCCTGCCCCACGTGATGCATTCACCTTTCTCGCTCGACAGAAGTGTTAGACGATATGAGCGTTGCTATTTATTATTTAAACCATTTAACGAAGATTGTAATACTTAATCCCAGCCCTCTACTCCCTTAATACCAGTATAAATGTTAGCCTTGATTTCCTTGAGATCTTTCTCTTCCACTTTGTATACCTTCACCAGCAAAGCAGTCAGGTCAGGAGAGCCATAGGCTTCATCACAGAAGTTGTTATCAGTTAACACATTGGGATTAGAGATAAATAATCCATGGAATGGCCCAGGTTCCTCTGGATAGAAACAGTTACCTTGCGCCATTACCACCTTTGGGTGAATACCAGGGAATACCCTCGCCTTCTGCATAATTCTTCCTCGAGGACTTTCAATCCATACCCAGTCTCCATCTTCTATCCCCAGCTCCTTCGCAGGCTTTGGATTAATCTGGCAGGTCGGATATTTCATGAAACTCCTCAACCATGGTATGTTCCGATACTGTGACAGGAAGTAGAAGGGCGCCCGATAGCCGGAGGTAAGTACAAAAGGATACTCTTTATAGAGTTCCGGAGTGGAATAAGGACTCTCACCAGGCTCTTTGTGATAGGGCAAGGGATCATAGCCAAGTTGCTCTAATACTGTCGAGTATAGCTCGAGTTTACCCGTTGGCGTGGGGAAACCACCACCTTTTTTCCAGTAATCCGTCTTATACTTGTAATAAGTCTGCTCTTTGCCCGTCCTGGCACACCAGACTTGTTTACTGAATTCCTTCCACGTCATATTCCCCTTCTTTAACTGGTAATCTAGCATTTCTTCCTGGGTATTAAACCAGTATTTAGGGGCTACCCGCTTACCTATGTCATTGAATATCATGCAGTCTGGTCGAGCTTCTCCTGGCGGCTCTACTGACTTATTATGCGCTGCAATGAAGAATTTGGGGTGCATATCGTAAATATCGTCTATCTCCAGCCAATGCGCTGCCGGCAATACAATGTCTGCCATCTCTGCCATGGGTCCCATAAACTGGTCGGCATGCGCCAGAAACTCCAGATTCATGAGCGCTGGGACCACCTCTTTGGTATTGGCAAGATGAACAATCTGTTGACCTCCAACACTTAACCATACTTTTATCTGGGAATTCCCCGCCAGTAATTGTTTAATAACACTATCGGCATGAGAGGTACGAGCTGCGCCCAGCTTATACGTGTCACCACCCACTATCCCTTTCTTCATCTCATCAGTTATTGGAATTTCAAAGAAGAAATCCTCCCGCAAACCAGTTTTCGGAGGAATCCAGGCCATCATGCTGCCTGGCCTTTCAATATTGCCAGTAATACCCATTAGACATATGATGGCTCTCAGGGTAGGAGTGATATTTGCCTTTCGCTCTAATGAACTGCCAACCTGAATGCAGCCTGGTGTATCAATAGCAAACATGCGTGCGGCCTGAATTATTTTCTCCTCAGGTACCCAGGTAATCTCAGCTACTTTGCTCGGTGGATATTGCTGAACCCTCTCTTTTAGCTTATCAAAACCGTAGGTCCAATTCTCGACAAACTCTTTATCATAAATACCTTCATTGATAATAACATTCATCATACCAAGTGCCAGAGCACCATCTGTCCCAGGCCTTACCTGAAGCCACAGGGTAGCACGTGAAGTAAGGGCGGTAGCCCTTGGGTCAATGACGATAAGGTTCTTGGCATAATTCAGAGAATTTAAAAACCATACTGCCATCTCAGAGTCAGCGCTGCTTATCTCCAATTGCTTTGCCCAGGATATTTGTGTCTTAGGGAATTCACCGCCCCAACCATGATAGTCGCAGTACAATCTGCCATAGCCGGTAACCAGGCCATAGAGACCTAACCGAGGACTATGGCAAACATAGCCTGGTGTAATGACATTGGCAGTGCCAACGGACCTGGCAAATCGATGAGTATACTCGTTGTATCCTCTGCCAGTGCCCTGGGAGACAGCTATCGAGGACGATCCATGTTTTTCTATAGATTCTTTCATCTTGTTGGCAATAGTATCCAGCGCTTCATCCCAGCTAATTCGCTGCCATTTGCCTTCGCCTCGTTTGCCCATTCTCTTAAGGGGATACTTCAATCGGTCAGGATGGCCGACGTGTTGTATACTTGATTGACCTTTGGAACACATCGTGCCTAAAGTAAGACTTTCGGGGTTGCCTTCGATATGGGTGATAACCCCGTCTTGAACCTCAATTAGTACACCACATCCCCCGTGACAACTCTTGCAGGTGCTTTTAATAATTTTCTTTTCACCCATTTTTTTCACCTTTCTTAAATCGATTAAAATTATTATTCCATCAACTTACACAGTCACTATGAACAAAGGTTTGTATATACCGACCTTCAAGATGCAGTATTTTAGAGTAAAAGCGCCTACTGTATGACTAATGACACCTATGATTAAAAGAAGCCTCAATAGTTCTTCAGAAACAGCGCCATGAGATGAAAGGCTGAACAAGGAGATAATAAGAGGTACCACCATGCCGAGCACTATCAAAGCTATCCAGAAAACCGGGGCAACACTACCTTTAATCAATTCCAGTACCGATCTTTTAGCTCCAGCCCCTGCATAGGTAGCACCCCACAGATAGACAACGATAAAAAATATGTTGACAATGAGCAATACGCTACTAATCAAATCGAGCAACACATTGTCAACATTGGCGCCAGCCAAACCTATAGCCATAAGCAGAGCACAGCCATCCAAGATACCGCTAAGTATCAGCACTACAGGAAGTAAGGCTGAATTCCAGAATTGAATACCCTTGACAAAGCTCATAATGAAACCGGGGTAAATACCAGTCAGGAAAGCAGTGAATCCAGCCAAGACTCTCAGTAAAATATCTATGGGTAGCAAGAATTCCCAGGTAACTATTTGTGGATTAATCAATAGAAATGAAGATACGATCTGTAAAAAGCCAAAGGTGCCGAAAAAGATGGAGAAGAGGATACCTCGAGCAAACCATGAAGTCTTCCAGCCACTGCTAAACGGGGGTATCGTTCTCCAGAATCTAAATGGCTTTCCAAAGTAGGCAAGATGGAGTGGAATCTTTAAAAACATAATGATAAGCCAGCCTGCAATCATGCCCCAGAGATAGCTCATATCATTACTGACAAATGAGAAAAGGAATAACGAAATGAGATATAAACCTGAACCCAACGAAGTACATACCTCTGCTAACCACACCATGATGCCACGCCGCTGAATCCATTCGGTTTGTGGGGTATAGTCAGTCATCCATTTGTGAGTCGTTATCCACTGAAAATATCTTTCCATGATTTACTCCTACTCTCCATATTACTATGGCTATCTTAAGATAACGCTATGATACCGGGCTTATGGTCTGAATATTCTGGCCAACCTTGCCATCGATATAGTAGATTGATGGGTCTGTCTCATACTCCGGGTGGAGCTGAGTTCCCTTTCTTTCTCTGATCAGCTTAGAAATTTCGCTATCGGGGTCATCTAAATCGCCAAAAGTTAAGGCTCTCGATGGACACATATTGACACAAGCAGGAGTAGCATCCCGGTCAATTCCAGGTTTTAATCCCTTTTTCATACCCGCGTCAAGCCTCTCCATACAGAAATTACATTTTTCAGTTGTTCCTGTTTGATGTGGATATATTTTCTTTCCCGCTTTTTCGATAGCAGTTAACCCTTCGCCAGGAAACCATCCGGTATCTTTATCCTTAGAAAGGAAAGTTCTATTCTGGTAAGGACAAGCAATGACGCAATATCGACAACCAACACATTTATCCTGGTCAATCCAAACGATTCCGTCTTCCCGTTTTTGACTGGCACCAGATGGACAAACGTCAACACATGGCGCGTCTTTACACTGATTACATCGTACTGGATAGGTTAATAGAGTCGGGACACCGTGATCATATCCCTCAACAGCTACCAATTTATTCCAGGTTTCACGCATTGGTAGAAAGTGTTCGTTTCGGCAAGCCGCTATACAACTATGGCATCTCACACATTTGGAGAGATCAACGACCATACCCCATCTCATAGCATTTTGCTCCTTTCAATGTGCAAAGGTACGTGCATATCACACATTTCATGACTTGTCAATACCCTTTTTCACACTTTAGCAAATTTTTTAGATTTTAACATTGGTTTTAATATTTGTCAAGGGGTTTTTACCTGCCAATGATAAAGATAAAGGAATTTTTTCATAATTGTATCCCAATTTCTAATCAGCGAATCTTTTTTGCTCTCAGTCCTCAATCCTCGATAGTTCTCCCTGCTCGATCTTCTAATCTACTTTCATCTGGGCGCTCAAGAACACTACCTGTTTGAAAATCCTCTTTGTCTTCTTTAGATTGAGCATGCAGAATCTAACCAGGGTGTGGTAATCAAGTACAGTAAGCTCGTGTCCCGATGAGTCAATACCTCTATCCTATAGATATCCACTACTCTGCTAGCATCAAGTGGTAAAAGAGATACTGTCTAATACCAACAAAGTCTTGTTCTAAATGGCTTGTGTCCAGATATCATTTTCCTGAATATTGGCTGACTTCCTAGGGACTGATGATGAGGTGCATGCCCGAGAAAGTCAGCCACATTAAAGAGGAAAAGACAGGTAATGTCTATGACGTAGCGTTTACAGTGCCTTTTTATAAAGTGGTATGTCTCCCAGATTTATATCCTTTTCTGTACTGATTGAGTCTATTGACTTAGCGGCGAATCCCTTAGCCTCTATCTTCAGCGAATATTTACCTACCGCAAGCCCCTCGAACCAGAAGTCGCCAAAACCATCCGTCGTTGCCGTCAGCTTCTTACCATTGGCACTGAGCGTGCAGGTGGCGCCTATTATCACCTCTTTCTCTGCCGGGTCATAGATGGTTCCTGCCACAAACTTTTTGGGTATGTTCAGGTAGTATACCCTTGGCTTAGCCTTGTACTCTGGATGCAGCACTTCGGCTTTCTTTATCAGTTCCTTAGCCTCGGATTCTTCCATGAACTTGAGTGCTTCGGTGGGACAGGCATCAACACACCTTGGTACTTTAATCGATTGTCCCTTGTCGAGAAGATGAGCACAGCCAGTGCATTTCTGGGCTATGTTCAGGTCGTCATTGAAGTAAATGGCATGATAGGGACAAGCGTCAACGCAATTCTTGCAGCCGGTGCATTTCTCAGGGTCTATAATAACCAGCCCGTCATCTCTCTTGTAGATGGCACCTTCTATGGGACAAGCAGGGATGCAGGGAGCTTCATCGCAGTGCATACAGAGGACTGGACGGTAATACATCTTGACCTTGGGCACAGTTCCCCTGATGAACTCGTGTTGCTTCAGCCAGAACTGGCCGGTATCTGGTTGTGGTTTGGCATAGGGTGTCCAGTCGTTACCAACATGTTCATCCTTGCAGGCGATCTGGCAGCAATAACAACCATTGCAGATAGAAACATCATGAACAAAGACTTTCATTTAATCCATACCTCCTTCAACCCAGGCATTAAAGCGTAGTCCGGAAGCCGGGTCATATTCTCTGTCAAATGCTTCAGGATATTGTTCTTTCCATTTTTCCATCTGAGCCAGGGTTACCTTTTCAACCTCAACCAGGAAGCCACTGGTGGCCTGTCCGTTACAATTCTTCGAGGTTACAGCATTTGGAGATATGAGATTAATGGCACCGCCTCTATCAAGCTCTCCGTATATTATCCAGTCACACCTTGCCCCATGGTCCACAGATACTACCCCAGGCATTATTCTCTCACTCACGTAGGCGCCGCAAAGGACAGCACCCCTCTCGTTATAAGCATTGACGATGTCTCCATTCTTAATGCCTCTCTCTTCCGCAGTTGAGGGATGTATCCAGAGAGGCTCATACATGTAGCCATCCGCTCCCTTTACCTTGCAGGTTGGTGCTTCCCTTGTCCATGATATATCATCGCACTGAGCATGCATTCTCCACCTCGGGTGGTTGGACACCATGAGTAGAGGATACTTCTTAGCCCTTTCACCGGAGATTCTTTCATCATGAGTCTCACCTCTTTCAATCCATTTCGGTATAGGCTGCCTCTCCTTATCATCGGGAAAGTTCTTGGCCAATCTCTCGGAGTAGAACTCCAGTTTGCCTGATGGCGTCGGTAAGGGATTGGCTTCGGGGTCTTCGTAGAACTTTATTAAGCCAGCCGGGTCATTTTCCCAATCCGGGGCGGTAGAGAAGGGAAAGTAACTCTTTTTTTCGAATTCTTCCCAGCTAATAAACTTTGGCAAATTAAAACGTACGTTAAAAATGTACTTAATCCATTCTTCTTCTGTCTTACCCCCTGAAACTTCCTCATAAAGCCCCAGCTTTTTGGCTATTTCCAGAACTATCTCGTAGTCGCTCTTAGACTCGCCGACATGCCCGATGGCTTGCCTTTGGAGCCCCACGCTCTGGACATCCTCACCCCACCTGGTATTTGTCGTGATATCGTTTACCTCTAACGTGGTAGCTGACCGGCAGGATTATATCGGCAGTCAGACAATCGTTCTCAAGCCACTGGTGCTGGGCGACAATGCATTCGATCTTAGGGCTTTCCATTGCTTCCAATGTCTTGTTGCCGCAATTCCAGCAGGTAGTCCTGCATGGAGTATCGGTCCATATCATATGTACTTCGGTGCCGCCCTCTTCTTTGGGTATTGGATAGGTATATTTCACGAACTGACCTTCAGTTGCTTCCATGATTGCTCCGGTACCCCAATAGCTGATAGGTGGATTAAGTATCGCCTCCTGAATGAGGGTCTTGGGAATATGCTGTTTTGTGTAGACACTGTAGAGTAACCCGGGAGAGCATAGGGAGACTTATCGGGTCGCTACTCGGCCCAACCGAAGCCGCAATACCATACCTCGTGGCAAACAATATTTTGCTCTTGGCAGGGTCATCCTTACCAACCACACCCTTAACCTGAGATATGGGTAAACGAGTGGATAGAGGCACATCAGCTCTGGGCTTTCCCTGAGTTGTCCGGAACTGGTGAACTCCCGGCTTTCCCAGCCCTTGCATCCCCAGTAGAATGCATTCCAGTCTGCAGGGTTCATGCGAGTACGGCCCCCTGATCATGCCACCTCCACCAGCATGGGCTATTGAGGTAGTCTTGGCACCAAACTCTCTCGCCAGGGCTTTGATTGTCCATTCCGGGACACCGCATTTGGGGGATGCCCATGCCGATGTTTTGGGAACTCCGTCTTCCTCACCCATAACATAAGCTTTAACTTTGTCGAAACCAACGGTGTGTGTTTTTACGTATTCCTTATCGTAGGTCCCTTCGGTTATCCAGGTGTAGATAATTGCCAGTTGCAGAGCGGCATCCGTATTGGGCAGTATAGGGATCCATTTATCGGCATGAATCGCAGCTCCGTAGTTCAGGTCGGGGCAAATATACACCTGCTTGATACCGATTTCCGTCCAGAAATAGCATAGTGCGACTCACAGTCTGCCCGGTCATCCCCCATTGCGTTGTTTCCGGATCGCCTCCCCACCACAGAACCATATCGCAGTTCTGTGACATATCTTTACCAGATTTTCCGCCGGGTCCATCATACCAACACTATCCCTCTCCCCACACATGTTTTGCCCCCCAGTACCAGCCTTCCCAGCTATCCGGTTGTCTTGCCTGTTGTGTAAAGCCTCCCATCTTGCTAAGGAGCAATGCCGGACAGCCATGAGGAAAATGAACTAGTCTTACTTTCCCCATGTCCGTCTATTTGTGCCAGGACAGCAAATGGCCCATATTTTTTTTGCACCCTCTTTAGCTCACTGGCAATGATATCGGTGGCTTCATCCCAGGAAATTCTGACGTATTTGCTCTTGCCACGGTTTTGGGTATTTCTGTCACCGTTAGGGTCCCAGTCAACCCTCTTTAAGGGATATTTGATTCTGTTGGGCGAATAGGCTCGCTTCTTGTAGGCCATGGAGAAAGGAGAAGGCTGTGATTTTAAAATCGCATTAAGAACCTTGCCCCGTGCCTTAATCTGCCAGGGATTGAAATCTTTCTTATCATACTTCCAGTCAAAATGGAACGGCCTAATTCTGACTATTTTCCCATCTTTAACATCTACCGCGCAGGGAGCTCCACCTCCAACAACACCACCAAGACCAAGTGCTTTTATAAATGTCTTCTCCGTTTCCTTTGTCTCCAACTTTTTAACAGGATTGGACATACGACGAGTCTTCAACTTGCCTTTTCCATCTGACATTTTAGTTACCCTCCTCTTTTTAATATTTTCATATACTTCTTGCATTGATATAGCACACGTATTTTACTATCTTAAATAAACACCGGCGTAACTATTAACAGTAATCACACCATAAATCATCTACGCTTACTGGACGCTTAGCCCCTGCTGCACTGTTAATCAAGAAAAACCTCTACTGTGAAATTACGCCAGTTCTCGTCTTCACTCTTCTCCAGATATTAATACACACTATATAAACTTTTTTCTTCTTAAGGAGCCCTTTATTTCGAAAAGTCCCAGTTTCAGGACAAACTAAGATACGAATGTTGGTATAGTAAGGGACATGGAATATTCCATGTCCCTTACTATACTCTCTTTTCTTTTCTCTGTCAATAATTTTTTGGATGATTAAATAACTGCTACTAATCGTCTCCTATGGAGCTAAACAACCAAATTCAAAACCAAATTTACAGAAGATAAAAATTCCCGAGCAATTTTACGTACCTTTATAGCTTTTTCTGTTTAAATCATAGTAAAATATAGGTGTACAGTAAATTAGCTTCATAGTTTGAATCCGAAGATATTTCATATTAAAATCTGGTAACTCACTAGCTATCCACTACATTGTGTTTTTTGAAGAATATGAAGGGTTCCTTTTCAGAAGATCAAGTTTTTAAAACATGGTGGCTGCTACACCAGGCCAGAGATGTGACATTCAGGGCCAGGACAAGAGAACTCAGTCAATATGGCATTACTGTTGAACAGGCTGCAGTTCTTTTCATTATCAAGGTTCTGAATAACATTAAAACAAAAGTCACACCTGGTGAAATATCAAAATGGATAATGAGAGAACCAAATTCAGTTTCAAAAATATTAAGTAGAATGGAAAAAGAAGGTTTCATAAGAAAGACTAGTAACTTAGGCAATAAAAAAAACGAGGTACACGTCACTTTAACGGAAAAAGGAGAGCAATCCTATCAACGCTCATTAAATAGAGAGGTTATCCGAGAAATAATTTCTTGCCTATCTCAAGAAGAGCAACAACAATTGCGTTCATTATTAGAAAAAATACGGGAAAAGGGACTACAAGTACTTGTTAAGAGAAGTAAGGTATCTTTTCCATAGTGCATAACACGTTTACAAACACAAGGCTTCGGCGGTTATCATCCCACCGAAGCCTTGTAAGTTATAATAATACCCACGGAGTCTGTTATAGGTATTTAGGCCGAATCTTCTTCCAGGCGTCCAGTACTTTTAGGAGAGTTGCCTCGTCAACACCTAGAGGTTTGGTATCCTTTATCCACTTCTGGATTACCACTTCGATACTATTCTCCCAGCTAGATCTTTCAGCGGGTGTCGGGGCTGTGATTTTTTTACCAGCTTTGGCAATGCCCTCTTTGCCTTTGGCAATATTAGCCAGGGTGCCCTTTGCACCCTCGACTGATGCCTCTTTCCACAAATCCATTATTATCTTCTGGTCAGCTGGTGACATTGCGGTATAGGCTTCTTTATTCATTAAAATAAATTGTGCAGCATTGCCAAAATCCATCGTGTAATAGTAATCGCAGAGTTCCCAAATCTTGAAATCAGACACCTGAGCTAAGGTAAGGAAAGCGGCGTCAGTAACACCTTTATCCAAACTCTCATATGCTGCCGGTGGTATCATTTGCACATGGGCGCCACCGTTGGCACTCACCCATTCCATTCTCGGACCACTACCACCGACCTTCATTCCAGCGAAGTCTTTGGGCGCATGTACCTCTTTTTTCTTGGATACAAGATTATAGGGGGTGCCTGTCGGCGGCCAAAGTAGTACGACATCCTTAAACTCCTCCTTTACCTCCGGTACAGTATTATATAATTCCCAGAAGGCAGAATATGCTTTATCGCAACCCGCCGGATCTTCCATCGGGAAACCCAATGCTGGAACTGTGACAACGAGGCTCAAGGGAAAATCTTTGGGAAAAGAGCCTGCAGAGGTATACGTAATTTCGGTTACACCCTTTCTTACTGAGTCCAGAGCTGCTGTCATGGGTACCAGCGTATTGTTTGGATAGGTTTCCACCTTGTAGCGACTATTGGTCCTTTTAGGGAACTCAGTAGCAAACCACTTCATGCCGGCTCCTACAGATTCTCCCTTGGGCATACTGTAAGCGAATTTAAGCGTCTTAGCTGTTACAGGTGCTGGAGCGGGGGTTGGAGTTGGGGCAGGGGCAGGAGTTGGGGCAGGGGCAGGAGATGGCGAACAGGCGGATAGTATCAGCGGCACCATCAAAATGAAAGCTACTATTAGAATAATTCCGCGTCTACCTTTCATTGTTCCTCCTTTGCTGAATTAAGCCTGCGATATCCAGTTATTGGGCTATACACTCACACTTCGTCACCTCCTTTGTTTAACGGAATGAGAGTAGACTCACGTAAAAAGGATGGTACCACTATTATATCCACAGCCCCATTATATGAGAGTCTCCTCTGGTGTCTTTGTCCTGGGAGCTATTTCTCTCCATCAGGGTTCCAGTCCGCCACGTTTAATTCAGAAGTAACTCGGTGACTAGGCAGATTATGGAATAAGACATCTGTATATTGTTCTATAGTTAAGGATATGGAATATTCCATGTCCTAGGTATAGTACTCTCTTTCCATTCTGCTGTCAATACCCTTTACTGATTAGGTAGCGTATAATATTTTGTGTAAGTTCTATTTTTAGAGATAAAAAGGCCGTATTCTTTCAGGAATAACCAAAGTAACCATAGAGAGGAAGAATACGCCCTGTGATCCTAGACGAAAAAAACTGAGGCTTGACAAACACAGAACAATTGTCTACACTCTATTACAATTTAATAGAGCAAAGGCTGAGAATAGGAATAGTAAGCTTTTAGCGAAGCTACAGGGAATCAGGGTAAGTGGAAACTGATGCTGGCGCGGAGGCAGAATGGGCCTGGGAGCCGTAAACCGAAAGGCTATCTCAAGCAAACCGAGTAGGCTTTACCGCAAGGGTAGCGTTATCGAAATCCAGGGTATCGTTCCATGAAATCAGAACCGTACCGGAATTGAGAGAGTCTGCTCGTCAGACTAACAAGGGTGGCACCGCGAAGCGAAGCCTCTCGCCCCTTAGGCGAGAGGCTTATTATTTTTCAAGGAGGATTTGAGATGGCAACACCGTCAAAGAGGTGGCCCAGGGAGGGCCATATTGAAATTATTAATTAAATAAAAGGTGCGTTTTTTAAAGCAATAATAAAAGGAGAGAAAAGTGATGGAAATAAACAAAATTACCTTGTCAGAAAAAGAAATGCCTACCAAATGGTACAATATCCAGCCTGATTTACCTCAACCTTTACCACCACCCCTGCATCCCGGTACGGGAAAACCACTGGGACCAGCAGACCTGGCTCCCTTGTTTCCCATGGCTCTTATCCAGCAAGAGATGAGTCAAAAAAGGTATATAGAAATTCCTGACGAGGTTCAGGATGTATACAGAATTTGGCGACCGACAATGCTGTTCAGAGCACGAAGACTTGAGAAAGCCCTGGACACGCCGGCAAAGATTTTCTACAAGTTTGAGGACACCAGTCCACCAGGAAGCCATAAACCGAATACAGCAATAGCTCAAGCTTATTACAATAAGAAGGAAGGAATAAAACGGATCGCCACCGAGACAGGAGCTGGACAATGGGGAAGCGCTTTAGCATTTGGTTGTAACTGTTTTGGTATTGAGTTGAAGGTTTATATGGTCAGAACCAGCTATGACAATAAACCATATCGCCGCGTTATGATGGAAACATGGGGGGCAAAATGCGTCCCCAGTCCCAGCCCTGACACAAAAGCCGGACGTGATATGCTGGCAAAGGATCCTACTTGTCCCGGCAGCTTGGGTCTTGCTATCAGCGAAGCGGTAGAAGATGCTGTCTCACGTGAAGACACTCACTATGCCCTGGGTAGTGTACTGAACCATGTACTGCTTCATCAGACTGTCGTCGGTGAGGAAGCCAAGCTCCAAATGGAAAAGGCTGGCTTTTATCCCGACATCATCGTGGGTTGTGTTGGTGGTGGTTCAAATGCTGCAGGACTATTCATGCCATTCTTGAGGGACAAAATTGCCAAGAAAAAACCAAACCTCCGTGTGATCGTGGTAGAACCAACGAGCTGTCCCTCTATGACCAAAGGACCGTATGCCTATGATTTTGGCGACATGGCAAAAATGACCCCACTTTTGAAAATGTACACTCTGGGACATGGTTTTATGCCACCACCGGTACACGCCGGCGGCTTACGCTACCATGGCATGGCACCGCTTGTCTCCCACCTCTACAAACTAGGTCTTATTGAAGCCAGAGCTGAAAATCAAATGGGAACCTTTGAAGCTGGTATCACCTTCGCCCGCACCGAGGGCTTTATCAGTGCTCCCGAAACAAACCATGCCATCAGGGTGGCTATTGATGAAGCACTAAATTGCAAGAAGACTGGCGAGGCGAAAACCATATTATTCAATCATAGCGGTCATGGCCACTTCGATATGGTAGCCTACGATCAATATCTCGCTGGTAAATTGCAAAACTACGAATATCCCGAAAGTAAAGTTAAGGAGGCCTTAGCAGAACTACCTAAAGTAGGCTAAGCTGCTCAAAACTGATGGTCTCAAGTATCTACGGCAGGTGGTAATTCAGCCGGTATGGACGTTTGTGATGGCATCCATACCGGCTACGATTTCCGGAGACAAATCATACTTAGCCGTTTTCGATATGACGGTAGGCAAATTCGATTTCCATATTAGTCCGAGCCCTAGGCTGCTGAATATGTTAAGCTATTCACGCTAGCCCAGGTCTTGCTGTAAAATCAAATTAATACGAAAAGATATGTTTTGCTTCATTTTTGTCCGTAAGCAAACTCTATGTTAAAATCAAATTCAATATCAGTATATAAGTCAGGAGACAAAAATGAAAAAAATAGTAATCATAGTACTGTTGTTCAGCCTGATTCTCAGTTTGGCTGGATGTGTTATAACCATACCTCAAACTCCTATCGAACCCTCAATTCCACCTGCAACCCCGTCTGAGCAACCCGCTGCCGTACCTATAGACCCAGGTTGGTCCCTGGATATCCCCATGAAGGTCGCTCAACCGCTACCGAGTATAGCTGATGTTGTAGAAAAAGTTTTTCCGTCAGTTGTCGCTATAAATACCGAGACGGTAACCATCGATTTCTTTTCCAGACCACAAACACAAAAAGGCGCTGGTTCTGGCTGGGTTATAGATAAAAATGGCATTATAGTGACCAATAACCATGTAGTCGAAGGGGCCAAAAAGGTCATTATAGAAATGTTTGATGGTAAAACTTTCCAGGTGGGTTCAGAGAAAATTTACAGGGACCCTATTACTGATCTGGCTATTATTAAAGTAGATGCTATTAACCTTCCAGCAGCCAATATCGGTGATTCAACAAAGCTCAGAGTTGGCGATTGGGTAGTAGCTTTAGGCAATCCCTTAGGTAATGGCTTAAGAGCCAAGGAAGGCACAGTCAGCGGGTTGAAAGTATCTTTAATGGTAGAACAGGAGGAAACATTAGATGGGCTCATTGAGACATCGGCAGCTATTAATCCTGGTAATAGCGGAGGACCGCTGATAAATCTAGCAGGGCAAGTTATTGGCATTACCAGCGCTAAAATGGCTGCAGTTGGCGTTGAGGGTATGGGCTATGCGATAAGTATCAAAGAAGCAATACCGATTATCGAGCAACTGATTAGAGTAGGTTATGTAATCCGACCTTACCTTGGAATTGCACCTGTTACCGTTGATCAATATGTAGCCTCATTATATCGTCTACCAATAAATACCGGAGTAGCAGTTTTTTCCGTAGTGCCGGGAGGCCCAGCAGACAAGGTTGGACTGAAAAAATACGATGTCATTACTCACTATAATGGCAAGGAAGTAACCACAAGAGAAGCATTGTTACAAGCCATACACTCTTCAAAAATTGGAGAGGAAGTCACTTTAACAATCGTCAACAGTACTACTACCAAAACTATCTCTGTCCGCCCTGTACAAAGCCCAGCTCCAAGTCAATAAAAAACAATGATAAGTGAGTTTATCCTACACTGTTTCCTTTTGGATAGCGAGAAGTACTACGGTACCTGAAATACGATGTTTCTCCGCGTAGGCACCATCAGGTGGAATATTTGAGACCAGTTTTGAGGATAGTGTTTCCTCCCTTATATAGTCTTTGAATTGTTCCATGACTTGCTGAATTTCCGGCGTGCCTTGATAGTACACGGCAATGTGGTCAGTAATTTCTAACCCAGCAGACCGCCGCATAGTTTGTAGACGTCTTACTAGTTCACGTGCTATTCCCTCCGACTGAAGCTCTTGAGAGAGCTCGGTAGACATTGCAACCCAATGTTCCCCTTCCTTAGCTGTGCTAAAACCGAGCTTCTCGTCAAATATTTCCCCTTCAACAAATTCTACTTCCTTAACGTTAAGCTCCTCTATAATTTGATAAGTTAAGTTCTGCAGGTCTTCCTTTTCAGTTTTCGAACGCGCTTTAATTAATATTTTAGACAAGGGTTGACGTATCTTTATGCCAGCCTTAGCACGTGCTGCACGACCCAGGCTACAAAGAGCTATCACTGCGCTTGTAGCTTCAATAAGACGACTATTTATCATGGTCTTTTCGGCAACAGGAAAATCACAGAGATGTACACTTTCAGGAGCATTTTGGTCGATTGAACATACTAAATTGTGGTACATTTCATCGGCAATAAAAGGAGTAAATGGAGCTAAAACCTTAGCAAGAATAACCAAGCAACTATAGAGCGTTGAGTACGCTGCTAGCTTATCATTATCATTTTGACTTTTCCAAAAACGCCGTCTACTTCTCCTGACATACCAATTAGAAAGATCGTCAACAAATGTTTCAATCTTCCGACCTGCTGAGGTGGGATCATAGTTGCTAAGGGCATCATCAACATCAGCTACAACTTGATGTATCCTAGACAGTATCCAGATATCTAAATCAGAACTTGGAACTATAGTAATGGTTTTCGGGTTAACGTTGTCAATGTTAGCATACATTATGAAAAAAGAATAAGTGTTCCATACTGTAAGTAAAAAATTGCGTAGTACTTCCCCCACCATGTCAATGGAGAAACGACGTACATTACCAGCCGGTGAAGAGGTAAGTAGGTACCATCGTAGTGCATCAGCGCCATATTTATTGAGCACTATCCAAGGATCCACCACATTACCCTTGGCTTTGCTCATTTTCTCTCCCTCAGAATCAAGAATATGTCCCAGAGCAAATGACGTTTTTAAAACAAGGGCGACTAAAGAGCAAGGTGGAGAGAGCATGTAAAGAGTAAAACCAACCTCGTGTCTGATCAACTGCTTCACAAATAAAATCGGCTGGGAAGCTTTTCTCAAAAAGGTCTCTATTTTCAAATGGGTAATGCCATTGAGCCAGAGGCATAGCACCAGAATCAAACCAGCAGTCAATAACTTCTGGCTGTCGTTTCATTTCGCTGCCACACTTAGAGCAAGCGAATATGATATCGTCAACAAAAGGACGGTGCAGGTCTAGCGGCTCAACCAAACCCTTGAAGTTTGGTTTCAATTTCAATTCCTCGAGGCTACCAATGCACTCGAAGCCACCGCAAGCCGTACATTGCCATACACTTAACGGTGTTCCCCAGTAGCGCTCGCGGGAAAAAGCCCAGTCAATATTATTTTCCAGCCAATCACCAAAACGTCCATATTTAATATGTTCTGGGTACCAGTTGAGCTCTGTATTTCCAGAGATAAGTTCTTTCTTCTTCGCGGTCGTTCTTATATACCATGTCTTCTTGGCATAATAGAGCAGTGGTGATTCACAACGCCAACAGAAAGGATAGGTATGAAATATTTTCTCACTGCGATAGAGCAATCCTCGTGATTTAAGGTTATCGAGCACTAGAGGGTCAGCATCTTTGACAAATTTGCCCATAAAGGGATATGTACCCGCTATCGTACCATCTGGATTCACAGGTTGAACAAAATCCAGGTTCTTTTCCCTTCCGACTTCAAAGTCAACCTCACCGAAAGCTGGGGCAATATGCACAATGCCAGTACCTTCTTCCATTGATACGAAATCAGCATCAATAACACGATAAGCCAAGTTTGTTTCCGGTTTTTGTAACTCAAACATTTCTCTTGCTACATCTGTATGCGCATTTGTCTGGACTTGAGAACGTCTTCTTTCCACTCCATATTCGTGAGGATTGAAGAGAGGTTCGTATTCAATATTTACTAGCTCGCTTCCCTTTACTGTACCTATTACCCTATAGTCAGTTAAGCCCATGGATTCCGCAAAGGATCGCGCTAAAATAAGGCTTTCGCTGTCCAGCTCCACCACGACATACTCAGCTTCAGGAGAAACAGCCAGAGCGGTATTTCCAGGCAATGTCCATGGTGTGGTCGTCCACGCCAGAAAAAAGAGGGGCTTGCTTAGAAAGATTTTATTGTCTTTACCCACTAACTGATTAAGAACTCCAGATTGAGTAATCGATTTCTTCGTAAGTCTAAACTTTATGTAAACTGATGGATCCTCAGTATCATCCTTATAGCCTAAAGCAACTTCATGGGAACTAAGAGAGGTTCCACATCGTGGACAGTGCGGAGTGACTTTATAACCTTGATAAATGAAGCCCCTATCCCATAGTTGTTTTATTGTCCACCAGCAGGATTCGATATAGTTATTATCTAAAGTTATATAAGGGTGTTGAAGGTCAAGCCAAAAGCCAATGCGTTCAGTCATCGTATTCCATTCTTTAAGATAACCGAAGACGCTTTCTCGACATTGGGTATTAAACTTAGCTACACCATAATTTTCAATCTCTGCTTTACTAGTAAAACCCAATTTCTTTTCTATCTCGAGTTCTACTGGCAAGCCATGCGTATCCCAGCCAGCTTTGCGAGGTGTATAATAGCCTTTCATTGCTTTGAATCTGGGGATAACATCTTTAAAGACACGAGATAACACATGATGAATACCTGGATTACCATTTGCAGTCGGAGGTCCTTCGTAAAGGGTGAATTGAGTCCCACCACGCCGAGACTCAACGCTTTTTTCAAAGATATGATTTTCTTGCCAAAAATTGAGAACGTTGATTTCTAGCTTTGGAAAGTCTACCTTACTGTTTACCGGGCGGAACATGCTAGCGTTTCCTCAGGAGAATTACAACTTTACGCTCCTCGCCAACACCTGTGCTTTGTGTCGTAACATCCGGATGGTCAGCTAAGGCTAAATGTATAACCCGACGCTCATCTGCAGGCATAGGCTCGAGATTAATTGAGCGACGGTTTGCTTTGACTTGATCAGCGAGTCGTAAAGCTAGCCTGTGCAAGGATTCGTAACGGCGCTTTTTATATCCTGCAACATCAACGTTTATTGGAATCCATGCTTTTAACTTTTCTGCAATTATTATTCTCAGTATATATTGGAGTGAAAGAAGAGCCTGCCCATGCCGACCAATCAATGCTCCTAAGTCATCGCCTTCGATATTTAAAGTTACCGGTAGCCCTTCAGTTTCTGATGTGATATGAACTTCAGCAGCTATACCAAGACATTTAATTAATGTTTCCAGAACTTCTCTGGCCTCAGAAGCTACATTGTTCTGGTTAGCCTTATTTACAAGACTCACTCTTATCTTGGCTTCTTCAGCTCCAACCCCCAGCACTCCTGCCCTCCCCTTCTTTAAAACAACAATTTCAACCTCGTTTTCAGCTGCTCCTAGTTGCTCGAGCGCTGTTTTTTTTGCTTCATCTATTGTTTTTGAAGTAACTTCTATCTCTTTCACTTTTTAAAGAGTCCCTTCTTTTTCTCAGCATCTTTCAGTACCTTGGACTGCTGCTCGGTTGGTGGTAGCCTTCTAACTGCCGATTGACTCAGCCAGAGATGGCATCTTCAAATAGCCCCAGCCACCACTTACAAAGTATTGAATTACGATGCCAACGATATTCGAAACTGCCCAATAAAGCGATAAACCACTTGGAAAAGATAGAGTGAACATAGCAAACATTAAGGGCATCATCAATGTGGTTATCTGAGTCATAGACTGTTGCTTGGAATCAGTTGGTGGTGGCGTTACCATTTTTTGTTGTACCCACATGGTAATGCCGACAAGTATAGCCATGATCAATTTGGTCAGCTTTTGATAAGTTGAAGCCACAAGAATATTTCGTTTAAAGGCAGTGCCTGCATGACAATAGGCCACGAATAAAGACTCTGTGATAAGCTAATTAAGTCTTCTGGAGTAGACGCCAATGCCCTCATGATGGATTGATAAAGTGCGATCCAGATAGGAAATTGTATCAACATAGGCCAGACGCAGCCTAGAGGATTAATCTTGGCCTCTTTATATAACTGCATCATTTCTTGTTGCAGTTTCTGCTGGTTTCTTCCGTATTTTTTCTGGAGCTCCTGGATTTTAGGCTGCAGTTCCTGCAGGGCTTTTGTAGAATTAGTCTGTCGAACGGTTATCGGAAACAGAATAAATCTAACGATAATGGTAAGAATAATAATTGCCAGGCCAAAATTATTGCCCACCATGGCGCTCAAAGCTATCAAGCAATTAAGTACAGGATTCAGTATTATGAGATCCCAGGGATTCATGATTATTTCTTACTTACTAGCCTTCTTAAATTTCCAGAGTTCTTTCCCCGATTGTATATCGATAGCTCGGACAGAATCGTCCCGAGCATGAATGTAAACAGTGTTTTCTACAGCATAGAGAGGTGCCATGACTGAATAATCGATAGAAACCGTTTTCTTTGGAGTCCCATTCACAATATCTACCAGATATAGTGTGCCAGATTCAGAGGCTGCCACGATTAAATCAGCTACAATAACTGGTCTAGATATAATTGGTTTATCCGCAGTAAACTGCCATATCTGTGTGCCAGTTGCAGCATTAATCGCGTAAATCTTGTTATCAAGACAACTGGCATAAACAGTATCGCCTTTAACCACTGGCTCCGCCCAAAACCAGTTCCCTCCTTGGAATTTCCATTTGATAGTAGCATCAGCTATTTTAACGGCATAAAGATAACGATCAAAGGTACCGAAATAAATAGTATCGTGGAAAATGACAGGGGATGAGCACATTACTGCGGGTAAATCTGATTGCCAGAGTTGACTACCATCGCGGCTGGATATAGCATATAACTTGCCATCATAACTTCCAACATAGACAACACCTTCACTGACTGTGGGAGATGTCCAGATTCTTTTCTGAGTTTCAAATGGTTGCTCCCACTTACTGTCTCCAGTCACTGCATCAAGTGCATAGACTTTGCCATCAGAGCTGCCAAAATAAAGTATCTCGTCGACTAAAACCAAGCCACCAACAATAGCTCCAATATATTTGTCTCCTTTTGGAAATATCCATTCCCCCTTCTTGATAGGTGATGGAAAATCATCTTGTCGAGAAGGATTATGTCGGTTAATAGCCATGACCTTACCGCTATAAGTCCCCACCAACAATAAATCCTTATATACTACTGGACTGCTGTAAATGACTACTTTCTGGGCTGTAGTCTGTTGACCACAAGAAAAAAGAGGACCACATAGTGAACCACTTTCAGATGTCCTGACATAAGCCCAATCCCACTCTCCCTCCCCTGGAAAACTTGTGCCAGCCTGACGCACTAAAGGATTTATAGCTAGAACCTCACCGTCCATCGACCCTGTATAAATAAGCTTGTCACTGCCTGTAAAACCAGACCAGCCACGTACACTTGGCCCTCCACAGCTACTGGGCCGGTACAGCCTGTTACTGTCAATATAGCCGCTATTACACCAATAATAAGAACAGTAATTCTATTTGCTTTTATTTTCATTTAATTTTTCTTCGTTATTCTATTACACAAACATTGACATTTTGCAATCTATGGTACTGGGTCATAGCCTCCGCGAGACCATGGACTACAGCGGGCAAGCCGAACAACTGTTAACCAGCTACCCTTTACCACCCCATGTTTTTCAATTGCTTCACAAGCATAGTGAGAACACGAAGGAATATACCGACAAGAGGGTGAAGTAACTTCTGATATTGTGGATTGGTATAGTTTAATTAATTTTAACGCTAGCCACTTCATTCTTAGTCATTAATAACTCAGCTCGAAACAGCAATTTCTCCACGAGTTGTTTGAGCTGGTAATAATCAGCTTCTACTGCGCCATATCGAGCTATAAATACTATATCCCATCCCGATTGTATCGACGTTACGCGCACTATTTCTTTTAACAAACGTTTTATACGATTACGAACGACTGCTTTGCCTAAAGGTTTATTTACTGAGAACCCATAGCGGCTAAATTCAAGGTTGTTCACTAGCGCTTTTATCATGACAAACTCGTTACTTCTCGCCATCCCTCGCGTGTACACTTCCCTGTATTGGGCTCTTTTCGTTAGCGCCCCTGCTTTTGTCATGAGCTTTAAACCGGCGTTAAGCGCCATCGTCCTTTTAATCGTCTGGCTTTCAAGACGTCCCGCCCACCTTGTGTCTTTACTCTAGCCCTAAAACCATGCGTATTTCTTCTTTTAATTTTTTTAGGTTGATATGTCCGCTTCGGCACCTTTTCCCTCCACTGGGAGTGTTTCTTCTACAGGAATATCTCTCGCACTAAGGTGAGCTGGTGTATATGGCAACAAAGCCAAAAACCGTGCTCTTTTTAAGGCTAATGCCAATCTTCTTTGGTGTTTGGCACAGACGCCCGTTCTACGCCGTGGTTCAATTTTCCCACGCTCAGATATGAACCTCCGCAATTGCGTGATATTTTTATAATCGATCACAGATTTGTCTACACAAAAAGGACAGACCTTCGGCTTTACAATAAATTTGCGAGATCTATCCCTTCTAATTCTTGGCGCACTGCCTACTGGCATTCGTTAACTATTGCCTCCTTTATACACATTAATGCGTTATTAAATTTCTATTCCTTTTCCTTAAAAGGCAAATCTTCAGGATCCAGCATATCCTCTGGAACTTCCGCTGGAGCAGTTTCCTCGCTGGGAAGAGGTGCGACAGCTTGTTTGTCAAGAAAAAGTACTCTATCTGCTATGACTTCATTTCTAAAGCGTTTTTGTCCATCTTGCCCCTCCCAAGTTCTGCTGCGTAATCTTCCTTCTACATACACTCTTTGACCTTTGGTTAAAAACTGATTGCAGCTTTCTGCCTGTTTTCGCCAAGTAGTTACTGTAAACCACTCTGTTTCCTGTTTTCTTTCACCATCAGGGACATTATAAACACGGCTTGTGGCCAAACTAAATGAAGCTACTGGTACACCATTAGGAGTAAAGCGCATCTCCGGATCTTTTCCGACATTTCCAATAAGCAAAATTTTGTTCAAACTAGCCATAACACCCCCTTGCCTCCAACATTAACCGTTGGCTCTTATTAATAAATGGCGTATAACCTCGTTGGATAGTTTCAGACTCGCCTCAAGTTCTCTGATTGCTGCAGGCTTTAGTTCAATCCGAGCCAGTACGTAATTACCCTCAAAACACTTTTTTATGGGGTAAGCTAGCTTCTTTCGACCCCATTGAACAACCTCGCTCACACTACCACCTGCCTTGGTGACGCATTCACTGACTTTGCCCAGCACATTAGGTAAGTCTCCCTCAGTTACTACGGGACTGATGATGTATACTAGTTCATAATTTGCCACTTTACTTCACCTTCAGTAAAAAAACTATGATATTATACCATAACAGTAGAAATAAAGCAGCTTGTATAAATTCTGGTTAGTTCACGATGACGACTTGCTTGCATTTTTCCCGATTTCTGTCTTATAGTTAATTAAGAGGAGTTAGTTCTCAAGTGGAGACTAGTATTATCGGATTACCGAAAAGCGGCAAGACAACTATTTTTAATGCCTTAACGAAAGGAAAAGCCGCAGTAGCTACTTACACACAAATAGCTTTAACTCCTAATATAGGAATATCTAAGGTGCCAGAGCCCAGACTGAAAACTTTAGAGAGTATATTTCAGCCGAAAAAAGTTACCCGAGCCGAGATAAAATACATTGACATTACGGGCACGGGTAAAGGTTTTGGCAAGGGAGAAGGGATAGGTGGCCAATTCCTGAACTATTTAAGCGATGCCGATGCTCTACTGCAAGTGGTACGTAGTTTTAATGATGAAAATGTACCTCACATAGAAAAAAATGTCGACCCCGTGCGTGATGTTTCCATTACAGACATGGAACTGGTCTTTTCCGATTTAATTATAATTGAAAGAAAGTTGGAGCGACTCGAGATTGGTCTAAAAGGAGCAAAACCTACAGAGCGCGATCTCCTTCTAAAAGAGCAAACGTTACTTAAACGAATTCGGGCAGGATTAGGGAAAAATATACCAATATGTCGACAGCATTTGACCAATGAAGAGATAAGAGGCTTGTCTAACTACCAATTTCTTACCGCCAAGCCTATGCTTGTAATCATTAACGTTGGTGAGAATCAGTTAGGTGAGGTATCATCGCTGGAGTTAACGCTAAGCTCTAAATGTTCCTATCCCCAGTTTGAGGTAGTGGCTGTATGCGGTAAACTTGAGATGGAATTGGCACAACTTAGCGAATTTGAAGTTGAAGAATTCCGTAAAGCACTAGGATTAACAGAATCAGCGACCGATCGTGTCGTCAAGGCTTCATATCGGTTATTGGGGTTGATTTCCTTCTTCACCACTGTTTCCTCTGAACTGAGAGCATGGACTATCCCCAAAGGAACCACAGCTCTAAGAGCCGCTGATAAAATTCACTCTGATATTGCCAGCGGTTTTATTCGCGCTGAGGTCGTAAAATTTGATGATTTAAAACAATGCGGAAGCTTAACCGAAGCTAAAAAACTTGGTCTGCTCAGGCTCGAAGGTAAGAATTACGTGGTACAGGATGGGGATATAATAACTTTCTTATTCAATGTCTAGCTACTTTCATTCAAAATAGAGTAGGGCGTAAAGCATAAGCAATAGATTGTGCTTCAACATTCTCATACTAAATGATATAATCCTAGCCCTAGCACCCTAATAACAACATTGTACGATTCGTGAATATAAGAATTAACTAAAAAAGAACTTGTTTTCTTATGATCAATCTATATGTAAGGCAGAGAATAGAGGAGTCTGAAAAAGAGCTTTCCCCTTACGCCACACAAAGCAGGTTAAGCCAAGGTAGAATCAAGCCAGAAGATCCGTGCCCATTACGAACCGTTTTCCAACGTGACCGTGATCGTATCATTTATTCCAATGCTTTTCGCCGTCTTAAGCATAAGACACAAGTCTTTATTGCCCCTTTGAATGACCATTATGTAACAAGGTTAACACACACTCTAGAAGTTTCACAGATCGCTCGTACTATATCCAAGGCACTCAGTTTCAATGAGGACTTGACCGAGGCAATTGCATTGGGACATGATTTAGGACATACGCCTTTTGGACATCTAGGAGAAGAGATTTTAAATAAACTTTGCCCAGAAGGATTCAGGCATAACGAACAGAGCTTAAGAATAGTTGAGATAATAGAAAAGTATGGGCAGGGGCTTAACTTGACCTGGGAAGTTCGCGATGGCATCTTGAATCATTCCAAGAGCTATATCGACATTCTCGGTGAGGGTTGGTCCGACGTTGGTACTGTCGAAGGACAGGTAGTTAAGATAGCCGACATTGTAGCGTATATCAATCATGATACTAGTGATGCCATAAGAGCTGGTGTAATTACTGAGAAAGATTTACCAAAACGTATTGTAATGCCCCTTGGTAAGTCTACATCGGAAAGAATAAATACCTTAGTAGTTGACATCGTCACTCATGCTCTCGAAACTATCTCTCAGGAAAATCCTCAGACTCTCATAGTTGGTATGAGTCCGCAAATTTTAGAAGCTGCAAATGGTTTGCGTGAGTTTCTGTTCGACAAGGTGTATAATTCTAAGTTAGCTATCGTAGATAAAGACAAGGCTACCGAAGTTGTTCATATCCTCTTCACATATTTTTTAAATCATCCTGAAAAATTGCCAGAAGAATATGATTTCCGCGAGGATAGTATAGAGCGAAAAGTAACAGATTATATTGCTGGTATGACTGATGAATATGCAGTGCGAACAGCGAGTGAAATTTCAGGAAAAAGATATTCCTTTGCTAAGCTACTTTAAGGTAACCATAATTTAAAATGAGCGTCATCGAGGAGATTAAACAAAGACTGGACATAGTAGAGTTCATTGGCGAATACGTCAAACTGCAGAAATCTGGCAGGAACTTCAGGGCACTATGTCCTTTTCATTCAGAAAAGACACCTTCGTTTTTTGTGTTTCCCGAACAGCAGAGTTGGCATTGCTTTGGCGCTTGCAGTACCGGTGGGGATATTTATTCTTTCGTAACGAAGAGGGAAGGAGTAGATTTTGGTCAGGCTCTTCGCCTTTTAGCAGAGAGGGCGGGAGTAACTTTGATAAGTCCCGATGTGCAGAATAAGGATGAAGATGAAAGGAAAGAAAGGATAATTCGTATCAATGAGGCTGCTGCCGCCTATTATCATCATCTACTTTTAAGTACGACGGCAGGCGGAAAGGCAAAAAAATATTTAGCGCAACGTAGCATATCACTACAAACAATCGAGAACTTTCAGCTTGGTTTTAGCCGAGATAGCTTTGAAGATTTACAAATACATTTGCTGGGTGAGGGTTATGAGAAAACGGAGTTGCTTACTGCTGGTTTAGTGGTTGAACGTGAAGGAGGAGGCTTCTATGATCGATTCCGCAATCGGCTTATGTTTCCCATTCGGGATACTCAGGGGCATGTCATTGGTTTTGGAGCTAGAGTACTCGATGAATCATTACCCAAGTATTTAAATTCTCCTCAGACACCAATTTTCGATAAAAGTAGTACTCTCTATGCTTTTGACCGTGCTAAAGAGTCAATTCGTAAGAAAGATGAATCTGTAATCATGGAAGGCTACATGGATGTCATTACGGCTCATCAACATGGATGGGATAATGTGGTTGCTTCAATGGGAACTGCTTTGACCCAAAAACAGTTGGCTTCGTTAAAGAAAATAACCAAGAATATAATATTAGCACTTGATGCTGATACCGCTGGAGAAATGGCTGAACTTAGGACAGTTGAAACACTCGAATTACCTGATATTGTAACGATTCTCCGTACAGTGGATGTTAACGGCATCTTTGATGTCAATATCAAAGTCGTTGTTCCGTCTCAGGGCAAAGACCCTGACGAGGAAATTAGAAAAGATCCTGCCCTATGGTCACAATCACTTGAGAGAGCGAAACCTATTATGAATTTTATATTCGATATAGCCAAAGACAAATTTGACTCAGGAGATATCAAAGATAAGGCTCTTGTTACTGAAAGGCTTCTTCAACTAATCTGTGTGATAGAGAATTCGATAATACGCGGACATTATGTTCAGGAGGTTGCACGCATAGCAAGGGTTAATCCGAAAGACTTAGAAGACCGCATAAATAAGATTAGACTTGATAAGCGAAAACAAAAAACAAAGACTGTTATTAGTCCTACACCGACAAAAAGTGTATCATTATCTTCTAACCCTATTGAAAAACATTGCTTGTGGTTGCTTCTTCAATACCCTGTACTCAGAGCAGATGGCATGAAGCTAAGTGAGGATTTTTTTGAATCTAGTGAAGGCAGAGAGGTTTTCTTAAAATGGAAGCAGAGCACCGATATTAATTCTCTCAGAAATAATTTAGACAGCACTTTACATCCTTACCTTGATGACTTGATGAGCAAACCATATCCGCGAACTATTATTGCAAGTGAGGACAAGCAACGGAGGGACTTAAGTGCTTGCGTTGTTCGCTTGCGTGAGAAGTTGTATAAAGGCATAGAATCAAAAAAAGAGGAGCTTCTAGCTATGGAAGCTAAAAGAGGCGGCGAGGAAGAGCTGGCGGAGCAGGGCATTGAAGAAAGCAAACAACTAAAGAATATCTTTATTGAGCAAAGCCATCGTCGGCATTCTACAGCGTAAAAATAGTGATATAGAGGCATCTATGAAAAAAGAGAAACAAAAGAGAATAAATATGCCAGAAGATGATCAGCTCGTATCATTTTTCCCTGGCAAGAAAGAGGAGGAGTTCGTTTCCGAAGCTGTTGTTGATATTGATCGGGAAACGGATTCAATGTACCTTCTCGAGGATTATGACCCGGTAGAAGAAGATGATGAAGTCATTCCCTTATGGGATGGCGAGGAACCTGTTAGTATCGAGGAAAATCTAATAAGTCAACTCGACTCAGAAGCCAAGTCTGTCATTGACCTAAGAGGAGTGGGAGCCGGAGAGCACGAGTCAATTGATGATCCTGTTCATGTTTATCTACGAGAGATTGGTAAAGTTCCACTTCTTACTGCAAAGGATGAGAAAGTACTAGCAAGCAAACTAGAAGAAGCTATATACCTTAGAAAAATCGAGGAGCTCTATTTCCAGCAATATAACACTTACCCTGCCGTTGAGGATATAGTAATTTATTTACTTCGCCATCTTCTTGCATCAAAAAATCTACTGGATCTTCTCAGTGGAAAACTCGACCTTTCCGAGGATACGGGATTTACGAACTTCATTCTCGACGGGAAATTGGCATCAGCAATTAATAGTGTTATTGATCAGCAGCTCATAGCGGCCATTGCCGAATTTAGCGAAAGAGATGTCTCAGAAATCGAGAAACGCCTGATAGATATATCGCTAGATATCAGGCTTTTACCCCCAGAAATATTGGCAATTATAGGAGGTGAGATTTCCTGGGAAGAAGTAGAAACTCTCATAGAGGAACCTATCGATTCAGATTTTCTGGCTAACCTTCATTCAAAAAACCAGCAGTTTAAGACTTTCTTTGACAAGATTAAAAAAACGGCAGAGAAGGCAGAAAGGCATCTTACTGAAGCAAATTTACGGTTGGTAGTTAGCGTTGCCAAGAAATATGTTGGACACGGGATGCCCCTGCTCGATCTGATTCAGGAAGGGAATATCGGTCTAGTGCGTGCTGTGGAAAAATTTGCATATAGGAAAGGTTATAAGTTTAGCACCTATGCTACGTGGTGGATCAGACAGGCTATAACCAGAGCAATAGCTGACCAAGCAAGAACAATACGTATTCCTGTACACATGGTCGAGACTATTAACAGATTATTGAGAACAAATCGCCGTCTGGCTCAGGAATTTGGGCGAGAACCAAGTTATGAGGAAATTGGTAAGGGCATGGAAATCTCCTCTGAAAAAGTGAGGGAAATAATGAAGCTGTCACAAATGCCAATATCTTTAGAGATGCCTATCGGTGAAGAGGAGGATAGCCATCTTGGTGACTTTATTGAAGATCGTGCTACCATGCCTCCAGCTGATGCTGCATCAAGAGAACTGCTAAAGGCACAGCTTAATGCAGTTCTGAGGGAGCTTAGTGACCGAGAGCGAAGGGTATTACTACTCAGATTTGGACTGGAAGATGGCAGAGCACGTACACTGGAAGAGGTGGGGAAGGAATTCAATGTAACCCGAGAGAGAATTCGCCAGATTGAGGCAAAGGCATTACGTAAATTACGTCATCCTAGTCGCAGTAGAAAACTTAAAGATTATCTGGAATAAACACAAGGATTTGTTTATAACAGGAGTTAAATAGATGAAGGCAATCAGCACCATACTCATGGTCATCGGTGTGATCGGAATTATAATCATTGCTGCCATTTTAATGGGCTTCATCCTTTTCTCTCTGGAGCCTCCTATTAAAGCGCAGTTAACACCTACGGCGGTAAGTGCTGATGCTGTCAAGAGTTTCGACCAGAAAATTAGTTCTTTTAAACAGAAAATAGAGGCCGCCTCTGCTGCCAAGGAAAAGAAAGAGGTAAGTGTGACGATAACATCCGAGGAACTCAACTCAAAAGTAGTCGAACTATTAGCTCAAGGTGAACTACCGTTAAAAGAAATGAAGGTAAATTTCGATGACGACTTATGTAAAGTATATGCCGTGCTCAATAATACGGGTATGAATGCTAAAACAGGTTTGGTAGCGAAATTAATGGTTAGTAAAGGGAATCTCAAAATCGTAGTGGTTGATTTTCAATTGGGCAGATTGCCTTTACCAAAGTCTATGGTCCAAGGAGTTGGTAACATTCTGGATATTATATTCAGGATGGAAGGAATGACTGAAGATCTGAACATTGATATCACAGGCATTACAGTTAGTGATGAACGTTTAATCATAAAAGGAATAACAAAGTCAGTTAATTAGACTCGTAGATTACTTAAATAGCCCCTTAAAATTATGAGGTAACTTTCCCTTTGACATAGTCTTCATCAGTTTTTGTAATTGGGAAAATTGATTCAACAACTGATTCACATCTCTAGGAGTAGTCCCACTTCCTTGTGCAATGCGACGTCGTCTACTTCCATTGATTATGTTCGGGTTATGTTTTTCCCCTAGTGTCATAGATTGAATAATCGCCTCAATCCTCTTTAAATGCTTCTCCTCGGTACCGTTAAGCATGTTCAGGGGTAATTTAGAAAAGCCAGGTATCATCTCAACCAACTGGCTAAGCGATCCCATTTTCTTAATCTGATTTAATTGCCACAGAAAATCCTCGAGGTCTAATTCAGCTTTTTTTATTTTCTTTTCTAGTTGCTTGACACGCTCTTGGTCAAATGTTTTCTCTGCCCTTTCAATAAGTGTAAGCATGTCCCCCATTCCAAGAATACGCGATGCCAGCCGGTCAGGGTAAAATATTTCCAGGGCACTTGCTTTTTCACCGGTTCCTAAATACTTAATTGGTATACCTGTAACAAATCGAATAGAAAGAGCGGCACCACCTCTAGCATCGCCATCCATTTTAGTGAGAATAAGTCCTGTTAATCCCACCTTAGCATTGAATTCTTCCGCTATTTTTACAGCGTCCTGCCCAGTCATAGCGTCAAGGACTAACAATGTTTCTGAAGGTTTCACCTCCGCTTTTAATTCAGCCAACTCCTCCATCAATTCCTGATCAATATGAAGCCTGCCCTGTGTATCAAGTATTATCCACATGTGCGCCATTTCTTGTGCTATTTTCAAAGCATTACGACAAATGATTAACGGTGAAGAACTAACGTCTTCTCGATAGACAGCTATATCGAGTTGTTTACCCAAGGTGACCAGTTGCTCAATTGCGGCAGGACGTCGCGTATCAGCAGCTACTACTAATGGACGTTGTCCTGAATGCTTAAACTGAAGAGCTAATTTAGCTGCGGTAGTAGTTTTACCTGATCCTTGTAATCCAACAAGCATGACAACCGTAGGCGGTTTACTGGCTGAATCCAGGCGACTCGACACTCTGCCCAAAATTGAAGTTAATTCCTCATTAACGATTTTTATAATTTGCTGAGATGGAGTGAGACTTTCTAGTACTACAGCAGACAAAGCTTTTTCTCTTACCACAGCTAAAAAATATTTTACTACCTTGAAATTAACATCAGCTTCCAGTAGTGCTAGACGTATTTCGCGTAGTGCCTCATCAATATCTTTCTCACTTATCTTGCCTTTATTGCCGAGGCTACGAAGTGCTTTGCCAATTTTTTCGGTTAGGATTTCAAACATATATATTAAACACAAAAGGTATTTTTGATACGGTTATTATTATCAATTGTCACAGCTAAAAATCGGAATATTTCAGCTTACCACAGAACATTCTTTCTGCCTATCTTGAAGTACATTATTCAGGTATCTGCCTGTGAAAGATGTTTCTATCTTTGCAACTTCTTCAGGTGTCCCAACAGCGATAATATAACCACCTTTGTCACCAGCCCCTGGACCGAGGTCGATAACATGGTCAGCATTTTTAATCACGTCGAGGTGATGCTCGATGATAACTACCGTGTTACCATTATCAACAAGACGTTGTAGTACACGTAGCAAGCAATCGATATCAGCAAAAGAAAGTCCAGTTGTCGGCTCATCAAGGATATAGAGAGTTTGTCCGGTTGAACGTCGTGATAGTTCCGTAGCAAGCTTTACCCGCTGGGCTTCACCACCTGATAATGTAGTTGCTGGCTGCCCTAAGCGAATGTATCCTAAGCCAACATCTCGGAGAGTCTCTAGCTTGTTTCTTACCTTGGGAAAGTGCTCAAAGAAACTTAATGCTTCATCTACGGTCATATCCAAAACCTCAGCAATATTCTTGCCTTTGAAATAGATCTCTAGTGCTTCTCGGTTATAACGTTTACCTTTGCATACTTCACAAGGCACAGTAACATCGGGCAGAAATTGCATCTCTATTTGGATATAACCTTCGCCCTGGCATGCTTCACAACGCCCGCCTTTTACATTGAAAGAAAAACGCCCCGGAAGATATCCCCGCATACGTGCTTCCGGAACAGCAGCAAATAATTCTCGAATAGGAGTAAAGGTGCCAGTATAGGTAACTGGATTGCTTCGTGGAGTACGTCCGATTGGCGATTGATCAATATTTACTACTTTATCAATATATTCGATGCCGATAATCCCATCACATTTCCCCGGTTTATCTTTCGCTTTATAAAATGATTGAGCCAGACTCTTATATAAAACCTCATTGATAAGCGTGCTTTTACCACTGCCAGAAACACCACTAATACAAACAAACTTACCCAAAGGAATAGTTACATCAATATTTTTAAGATTGTTCTCCCTAGCACCTTTAATAACCAAATATTTCCAGAGCCTGCTCGTCGACTTTCTGGCTGTGGAATTTTCTTTCTTCTTACTTAGATACTGACCAGTTATGGAGTTAGCATGATTCATAATATCCTGTAATGAACCACATGCAACAACCAAGCCACCATTTTCACCAGCACCAGGACCCATATCAACAATATGGTCAGCAGGCTCGCATCATGGCTTCATCATGCTCTACAATTATTATCGTATTACCCAGATCACGTAGTCTTTTCATTGTCTCAATCAGACGAAACACATCAGCAGGATGTAACCCAATAGTAGGTTCATCGCATATATAGAGTACTCCCATAAGCCCACTGCCGATTTGAGTGGCCAGACGAATTCTTTGTGCTTCGCCACCACTTAATGTTGCTGAGGGACGGTCTAAAGTGAGATAGCCTAAGCCAATGTCGGTAAGAAAACTCAATCGTGTACTGATTTCTTTAAGTATCTGGGATGCAATGTTCAATTCATTGCATGTAAGACAGGATTTATTATCTTGTTTATTTGCTAGATATTGTATCCATCGAGAGAGCTTCTTGAGCAGAAAGCTCGGTTACCTCGATTATATTTTTATTATCTATGGTAACAGCCAGTGATTCAGGTTTTAGTCGTTTGCCCTGGCAAGCAGGGCAAGGATGTGAGGACATAAATCGCTCAATATAAGCACGGTTATTACCGGACTCAGTTTCTCTGATATAAGACGCTCCAAATAAGGTATAATACCCTCAAAACCAGTAGAAATACTGTCTGACTCGACCAAAACGATTACGATGTTTTAATATATTCTCCATTCTCGCCATACAAAACCAAGTTAAGTTGCTCCTGACTAAGTTTATTTATCGGTGTTCTGGATCGAAAAACCATGACCCCGGGCTACATCTTCCAGCTGACTAGCGCGCCATGTACCCCAACCCAAAATAGTAATAGCACCTTCAGCAATACTCATCTCTTTATTTGATATGATCAGATCTGGGTCAATCTCCAATTTTATACCGAGCCCACTACATTCAGGACATGCCCCGTGAGGATTATTGAAACTAAAAGTACGTGGCTCTATCTCACCAAGGCTAATACCACAGCGGATACAAGCAAAATGTTCCGAGAATAGCAGTTCCTCTCCACCTATTATTGATATCAGTACAACTCCGCCACCTAGCTTCAACGCCGTTTCTATGGAGTCAGCGATACGGTTAGTACTTTCGGTATCTCCCATGCGTAAACGATCAACTATTACCTCAATAGTATGTTTTTTATTTTTGTCCAGGTTAAATTCATCGGATAGGTCGCGGACATCTCCGTTAATTCTGGCTCTCACAAAACCAGCTTTGCGCAAATCGTCAAATATCGTCTTATGTTCCCCTTTTCGGCCTTTGACTAGTGGTGACAATATCATGATTTTGCTGCCTGTCGGTATTTCCTTGACAGCATCAACTATCTGTTGAACCGTTTGTTTAGAAATCAATCGTCCGCACTGCGGACAATGAGGATGACCAACACGGGCAAAGAGAAGACGCAGATAATCATAAATTTCTGTCACTGTTCCCACAGTAGAACGTGGATTATGTGACGGACCCTTTTGGTCTATGGAAATAGCCGGGCTTAATCCCTCGATATAATCAACATCAGGTTTTTCCATCCGCCCTAAAAACTGGCGGGCATAGGCAGAAAGTGATTCTACATATCGTCGTTGCCCTTCGGCATATATAGTGTCGAATGCAAGAGAACTCTTTCCCGAACCTGAGACACCAGTTATCGCTACCAGTTTATTTCGAGGAATGGTGACATCAATATTCTTGAGATTATGTTCGCGCGCACCTTTTATTATGATACTGTCCAAAGACATATAGCTTTCCTTCTAGGAATACTTATTTTAACACGGCGCTTTTTCCAAGGCGTAAAAAGATGTATATGTAAACAAAATTTTTAATAAATACTATCGATCACCTCTGATAAAAGGTAGGGGATAGTGGCAAAATGGACCGCTTCTGTGATTTTCAGTCGGCTCTTCCAATCTCAAGCATTTTGTCCACTGCTGTTTTCGCCCTCAATCGAATCGCTTCAGGTACTTTCACTTCTGAAACCAACTCTTCAAGTGCCCAGAGGACTTTTTCCAGCGTAATTTTTTTCATATTGGGGCAAATTGCCTGCTCCGAGGCAGGAATAAATCGCTTATCGGGATTTTCTCTTTGAAGACGATGAATTATGTCTATCTCTGTACCCACGATTATATCTTTTGCCAGTGTTTTTTGTGCAAACCTTATAATGCCACTAGTGCTCAACGCTTCATCAGCTACCGCTATTACTTCAGGCTTACATTCGGGGTGCACCACGACTTTAGCATCAGGATATTGACCCCTTAATTTAGTTATCTCCTGTGGCTGTATTTTTACATGAGTAGGACAAAACCCAGGCCAAAGTATCATGTTTTTCTTCGTTTTACTCGAAACAAAATGACCTAAATACTGGTCGGGGATGAAAATGACCTCTCTATTGTCAGCGCATTTTTCTACAACCTGCACCGCATTAGCTGAGGTACAACAGATATCTGACTCAGCTTTGACATCCGCAGAGGAATTCACATAGCAAACTACTATCGCATTTGGATATTCCTTCTTTTTCTCCAGCAAGCGCTCCACTGTAATCATATTTGCCATAGGGCATCCAGCACCAATGTCCGGAAGCAAGATTTTTTTGTCAGGACACAGAATCGAGGCAGTCTCCGCCATGAAATGGACTCCGCAAAAAACTATTACTTCTGCATTTGCCCTCGCAGCGCACTGACTTAATTCGAGAGAGTCTCCAGTAAAATCGGCGATATCCTGAATCTCAGCTCGTTGATAGTTGTGAGCCAGAATAATGGCACTTCTTTTTTTTCTCAGGTTATTAATCTTTTCTACTAGCTTAGAATCTTTATTCTCCACCGATCTCTGTCCTCCAATCATTAGTATAAACGGTCATTTTTCTTCCACGTACTAGTCCAATCAGCGTGATTCCCAGTTCATTAGCCAATCTAACCCCTAAATCTGTCGGAGCCGATACTGAGATAAGGATAGGAATATTTCTATGTGCAACTTTTAGAAGTATCTCTGATGAGATTCTACCACTGGTAATTACTATATGCTCATCTGTCGGTATATCTTTTAAAAGACATTCGCCGAAAATTTTATCAACTGCATTGTGTCTTCCTACATCTTCGTTGAATACTAAAATACGCTTCGAGTCGCAGAGAGCAGCACTATGCACACCGTGAGTTGCCTTATAAACATCGGACCGTCGTTGAAACTCCCGTGTCAAACCCAGTACATTATTGGCTGATACCATAACCTTAGAGACGACCTTGGTCTGATTTTGCATATCAGTAATGTTGTAGAATGAAGCTCCTCTCCCACAACCTGAAGTAATAATGCGTTTAAATAAGGTGTCACTGGGAGCATCGAGATTGCTTTGAGTCTCTACACGTACTATACCTTTCGTGCTATCGACTATTACCTTTTTTATATCAGTTTTGTTCTTTATCAATCCCTCAGAAAACAGAAATCCAACAGCCAAGTAATTGATATCTATCGGAGTGCATAGCAATGTTACCAACTCGAGATTATTTAGAATTATGGTCAGAGGTTGTTCTCTCGCCACTGCCCCATCGCTCTTGATCCTCTCCGTCTCGGTCAATTGTGATATTGGAATTTTAATTAGCTCATTTTCCATTAGTAATGTTCCAGCATATACTCGCTTCATTAAAATTTCATAGTTATAAAATACATCCACATCCTAATATCTTTCTAGAGCTTCATAAAAAGCTTTCCAGAAAGGATCAACGATAGGGTGTTCCAGTTTTTTTTCTTTGCCATTACTAATTAGCACCATTCCTTCATCTGGTCTAATCAATTCTCCAACAATGGAAGACTTAATACCCTTCTTAGACAAAGCTTTTACTACATGATCGGCTTTATGTGCTCGGCAAGTGATAATGAGAGTTCCTTCACTAATAGATGCATAGGGGTCGATATTGAAGTAGTTACAAATCTCCATGACACAATCTTCAACTAGAATCTTTTCCTTCTCAACTCTTACACCTAAATTGGCAGCCTTGGCAATTTCATATAAACCACCCCAAATACCACACTCTGTAGCATCATGCATTGCAGAGATACCATTATCTCTGATTCCAACACTCACTGCTGTCAAGGCGTCTTCAACTACAGACATTTTATAGAAAATCTGCTGTGCTTTTTGATTAAACTCAAAGCCAAATTTTTTTTCAATTAACGTGGGGAACATACTGGCAAAAATGCCGCTAGCTTCGATAGCAGGCCCCTTAGTGATAATAATTTTATCACCAGCCCTTGCTAGTGCTGGTGTGACGTATTCATTTCTCCCACCTATGCCCACCATAGTAGCGCCACCTACCATAGGATAATGGCAATTTTCATATCTAGCTGTGTGCCCACAAATAATAGCAATACCCAGCTTAGTACATTCTAAATGAATTACATTCCACATAATGGCAAATTGCTCTTTAGTTATTTCAATGGGCAAATTTAAATCTATGGAAAGGTACTTAGGTTTAAGTCCAGAAGTCACTGAATCAGATGCAATGATATGCAAAGCAAACCATGCCGCTTTTTCCCAACCATACTCCGGGACAATAAAGACCGGGTCGCAGGTAAATGACACAGCCTGATTTCCTATTTCTACTATTCCTACATCAACTCCATGTTGCGGCCCCACTAAAGTACCGATATCCTTAGCACCTAGACGGGGGAAAATCAATTCATTAAATATCTCTGGTGAAATTTTACCAATTTCTGGAAGTTCACTCATCGTATAATCTCTCCCTTTATATTGTGTGATCTTACGCTAGACCTTAGTTTTGAAAAAAGGAGATATGGACCTGAGTTTCGATACAATCTTTGGTAAGATTTCTAAAACCTTTAAAATATCATCCTCAGTAGTCCATTTACCAATGGTGAATCGCAGAGAGCTATGAGACTGCTCATGAGGAATTCCCATTGCCAGGAGCACATGCGACGGTTCCAAGCTTGAAGAACTACAAGCTGAACCAGTCGAAGCACAAATACCTTCTAAATCGAGATTCAAACACATAGACTCGCCTTCTATAAAATCAATAGTCACATTGATATTATTAGGTAATCTCCTTCTGGGATGTCCGTTTAAACGTGTATTCGTAATGCGACTTAAAATGCCTCCGATAAATTTGTCGCGAAGAGAAGTAAGCCTTTCCGCTTCCTGCGACATTCCTTGTTGGGCTAATTCCACTGCTTTGCCAAAACCAACAATCCCTGGTACATTCTCAGTACCGGCACGTCGTCCTTTTTCCTGTGCACCTCCATGTACAAAAGGAGTTAGTTTGGTTCCTTTCCTTACGTACAATGCACCTACCCCTTTCGGACCATATAACTTATGCGCTGACATAGTCAAAAGGTCAACTCCAAGATTATTCACATTTATTGGAATATGCCCAAAGGCCTGAACTGAATCAGTATGAAAATATATCTCAGCTTCCTTGACAACTTTGCTGATCTCGGCTATTGGCTCAATAGTGCCGACCTCGTTGTTAGCATGCATTACTGAAACCAAGATTGTTTTAGGCGTAATCGCTTTTTTAACATCAACAGGATTGACCAGTCCACTAGAATCAACTGGGAGATAAGTTAACCTGAACCCATTTTTTTCGAGAAACTTGCATGCTTCTATTACTGCGTGATGTTCTATGGAACTGAGGATTATGTGATCTCCCTTGTGCTTATTAACAAAAGCTACGCCTTTTAGCGCAAAATTGTCTGCCTCCGTCCCTCCACTGGTAAAGACAATTTCCTCTTCTCGAGCACCGATAAAAGCTGCAATCGTGGTTCTTGCTCCCTCTATAGCAGTCTTTGCTTCCTGTCCATACGAGTAAATGCTCGAAGGATTACCATAATCTTCAGCGAAATAGGGCAACATCGTTTCCAACACTTCTGGATGCGTTGGAGTTGTAGCCGCATAGTCAAGATATATTCTTTTCACAGTTAGCCCTCAACAATGTCTCCAGTGATAGGATCTACTCTCACACCTTGCGAAACCACCCAGGCAATGCCTTTCTCAATAGCATTTTCTTCTCCCTCCAACTCCAGAACCACCCACCCTTTATTTTCAGATACATCGGCACGGCGAATATTTGTGATAATATCGAATCCTTTGCCAAGCTTATATATTATGGGTTCTTTAATGAGCTCCTTGGGAAAGGTAAACATTATCTGTCTTTTTGCCATCTAGTGTACTCCTATGTTTTATCAATGGTTTAGCAGCAATACAATATAACACATTCAAGCTCTTTGGTTTAAGGCATCTTCGAATGACTCAACTGTTGGCTGCACAGTGATCGGCTTGACAATATCACTCAATACCTCTTGTGTTCTTGGCCCAGCGCCTGTGATAAGGGCAACTATAACCTCATTTTTATTGACTGCACTTGAATTAACCAGCTTTTTTAATGCTGCTATTACTACTCCTCCAGTTGCCTCAGCGAAAATACCCTCCGTCTGAGCCAATAATTCCATACCCTCTATTGCTTCTTCATCGAGAACAGCATAGGCACCTCCACCCGATTGCCTAGCCACCATCAATGCATAATATCCGTCAGCCGGATTGCCAATGGCTATTGACTTGGCGATAGTATCTGGTTTTACGGGATGTATATGGAGAGTCCCTGCGCTAAAAGAATTAACTATGGGCGATGCACCCGCAGCTTGAGCGATATACATATGAGTGTTGAGCGGGTCTACCAGACCAAGCATCGCCAATTCATCTAAACCTTTCCATATTCTGGTAAAGAGAAGTCCAGACGCCGCCGGCGCTATTATGCAACCAGGGGCATGCCACTCCAGTTGTTCTGTAATCTCGTAGCTTAATGTTTTGCTCCCTTCGGCGTAATAGGGACGCAGATTAATGTTGATGAAGCCCCAATTATACCTTTTTGTCAGCCTGCTGCAAAGTTGACTAACATCGTCATAACCTCCCTCGACTTTAATTAAGACAGGATTGTAAATTGCAGCGCCTATTAACTTGCCTGATTCCAAATTCGCAGGAACAAAAACATAGGCTTTTAAGTTGGCTTTTGCCGCGTGAGCTGCCACACTGGCAGCAAGATTGCCTGTTGAAGCACACGCTATTGTATCAAACCCAAACTCTAATGCCTTTGTCACGGCAACCGATACAGGCCTATCTTTAAAAGAATACGTTGGATTTAAGCAGTCATTTTTGATGTACAAATGCTCAAGTCCAAGTCTGCGTCCCAGATTGTCGGCTCTGATTAGAGGAGTATAGCCTGTGCCAATATCCACCTCTTCACTATCGACAGGAAGGAAATCGCGGTAACGCCACATAGTATGCGGCCCACGCGCTATTTTCTCTCGGCTCATTGCACCAGCGAGAGCTTTATAATCATAGCTAACATCTAGTGGGCTAAAGCAGAACTCACAGACATTAAGAGGCTGCAGGGAATACTGTTGTCCGCATTTCCTGCAGCGCAAGAATCTGGCATACGACAAATTGCCGCCTTTCTCTGGTACCCCTGATACCAGTCTTGAGTTTTATTAATCTAAGTTTGATGTATCATATGTATTTCCCAAAATGTATGTGCTTGATTGTAATTTTATAACTCGTTCCCCTATTAGTGCTCATTGTTATCCAGGTTTGAGGGTCGCCTGATATGAATTCACCAATTCAGCTTCATTCATGACAATATTACCATCGACGATTTTATATTGGACCACTGCTTTGGGATAGTTAACACAAGGTCCTTTAATCCCAGCTCCGGTTTTGGCCTTGAAAGTTGTAGCACATATGTCGCAAACTAAAATATCGCTATCAAGACTGTAACTAATTCCTTTGCATGGGGGACAGATGCTTGCTCGAACGTAAATTTCACCATCTAATATGTAAGCCATAAAAGTCAGGTTACTACCTTGCTTGGTTAACTTAAAGTGCGTATTCCAATTATTCTTAACTTCGTTAATAGGGATGGATACAATGCTACTATTGACTTGCGGTTCAATCCATTTTGCCTTTATCAGCCCGGATGGTTTTGGAGTGGATGGTGGTGTTGTAACTGGATTAGGGACGGGTGTGGGTGCTGGTATAGATATCGTTGCCTGTTCTGGTTTTTGAGCAGATACAGGCTTTGATGCTGGTGGGGAACATGCAACTAACGATGAGAACAGTACAAGCAGTAACAATATCGATAGTGTAATAGCGATTGACTTAGTCGGTCTAGTTAACGTTAGTAAGAATATTATTTTCTTTACCATTGATTTCCTCCTTTTTATTTGTAATTCTATCCACAATTTGGCCATCATTAAGAAAGACGATCTCTTTGGCATGCTTGGCTACTGCTGGGTCATGGGTAACCATGATGATGCCACGTCCCTCTTTATTCAACTGATTAAATAAGTCTAATATACCTCCTCCTGTTTTTTGATCCATATTACCTGTAGGCTCATCTGCCAGAATGAGTAATGGATTATTAACCAGCGCTCGGGCAATGGCGACTCTCTGTTGTTCGCCACCGCTCAATTGGCTGGGCTTGTGCTCAGCCCTTTTTTCTAACCCAACCTTTTTAAGCATTTCCAGTGATTGGTGAACAATCCCATTCTTCATCCCGCAAAATGTTAAAGGTAGGAGAACGTTCTCCATTGCGCTGAGAGAAGGTAAGAGATGATATTGCTGAAAAACGTAGGCAATTTTGCCTCTCCTGATATCAACCAATTCATTTTCACTCAGATTATCTATGCGTTGTCCATCCAATATCACTTCACCACTCGAAATCTGGTCCAATCCTCCTATGATATTCAATAAGGTTGATTTCCCACTCCCCGAAGGTCCCATAACCGCAATAAAGTCACCTGTGTCCACCCTGAGGGAAACATTGTCTAGCGCAACCACCTTGCTTGTTCCCTCACCATAAACCTTCGATGCATTTTTAACTTCTAACATTGTTCATGCCTCACTTATAATGACCTGAAAGAGTCAGCGACTCTAATCCTGGCAGCACGAAATGCTGGATACAAGGTTGCGATAATGGCGACGAGAATGGCGAGAACCAGCGCCATAGGGAAGTACATCGGAACATACGTGACACTCGTTCCTTCCAAGAGCACTGGCCCGATGATATATGCCAGCAGTGAGCCGACAATAAATCCGAATATACCTCCGATTATGCCAATAATGAACGCTTCATACATGAACATCTTAATTATCTGGTTACGGGATGCTCCTACCGCTCTCATGATCCCGATATCTTTAATCCTCTCGTGTACCGAGGTCATCATCGTGTTAATTACCCCAAACAAACCTACAGCCAACGTAATTATGGCCATAGCTATCATGAATCTGTTAATTTTTTCGAGCATGCCCATTTCGGTTGCAGCTACCTGTTTCACTGCTACTGCTCGGATGCCTGGAATGTCTTTATTTATGGCATCTGCAATAATTTCCACAGGGCATGCATTGCATAGAGCGCGGATATCTATCGAAGACACTAAGCCCTCTTTATTAAAGACTTTCTGCAATGTATCTATAGGAATAAATATTTGGTAGTCATCATTTGCACCTGTCTCATCAAGGATGCCAGAAACGATCAAGTTACTACCATTGATTGATATTTGGCTACCGACGTTTAGCTTTAAAAGGGAGGCTGCCACCACTCCCACTAAAGCATGGTCTGGATTCTGAATATATTCTCCTTCTTTTATTTTCCACCATGTTTTAATCGTGCTCTCCTCCGTGGGTTGTATCCCAACCACCATCACGGAAGCTCCTTCAACTTTTGTGTTCACGAATAATTTGGGAGCAAGAGTGGCAATGTTGCCGCCGTCGTCCTGAAACTTTGTTCCTCGACTGGCAAAGCCCTTTCTTATTTCCTCATCAGCTATTTGCTGCATCTGGGGCAATTTATCCGCAGCTATGTAATTCTCTCCTACTGTCAAAGTCCCCAGGCTTATATCGCCCAGTTTCATATCCAGACTACTTACTGCTGGTACCACGGTAAGATTGGGTCCATATTTCTCCAACTGCGCAGTAATTCGTTCTTGCCCGGCAAGCGCAATGGTAAGTATGCTGACCACGGTCATGGTGCCTATCACCACCCCAAGTGCAGCATACAATACACGCTTCTTTCTGCGCATGACATCTTTAGCAACTATCCTATAGAGTTTCATTCAGAAGCTATACCTCCTTGGCAGATTTGAATGCCTGATCCAAATCCATAATCAAATCTTCGACGTTTTCCAGTCCTATTGATAACCTAATTATGCCATTGTTAATCCCGATTTCCTTTCGGTAATTCTCTGGCATTGAACCGTGGCTCATAGTAGCGGGATGCTCCGCCAGGGAAGCAACCCCACCAAGCGATTCTGCCAGGGAAAAGATCTTTAAATTTCTAAGAAAGGTGCTGGCACGTTTGGTACCTCCTCTTATCTCAAACGATACCATACCGCCAAATCCCTTCATTTGACGTTTGGCAATTTCATGTCCCGGGTGTGATTTCAAGCCGGGATAAAATACTTTCTTTACACCATTTTGCCTCGTAAGATAATCCGAAATTGTTACAGCGTTTTCCTGATGTTGCCTCATCCTTACAGCTAGTGTCTCAATTCCCCTGAGTACCAACCAACAATCAAACGGAGCAGCACAGGTTCCCATAGCGTTGAGAAGGAATTGAACTCTCTGGGCTAAATCATCAGTGGTAGTCACTACTGCTCCTCCGACAACATCGCAGTGCCCATTGAGATATTTCGTAGTTGAATGGACGACAATATCGATCCCATAATCAATTGGCCTCAGAAAATAGGGGGTGGCGAAAGTGTTATCGATTACACTCAGTAATTTATACTTCCGTGCGACATCAACAACCATCTCAAGATCGGTAATATTGAGCAGAGGGTTAGAAGGAGTCTCTAACCACAGCATCTTGGTATTGGGTTTAATAGCCTTCTCAATTACGTCTCTATCGCTCATTCTTACGAAAGTAAACTTAAGTCCAAGGTCTTTCATTACGTTCTCGAATAACCTGTAGGTACCACCATAAACATCATCTGTTGATATCACATGGTCTCCAGACTTAAGTAAGTGTATAACCGTGGTTTCAGCAGCCATGCCAGTAGCAAAAGCGAAACCAGCTTTCCCACCCTCAAGCCTGACAATTGTATCCTCTAGGACTTTTCTGGTCGGATTTGCTGAACGAGAGTAATCATACCCCCTTGTTTTTCCGATGTCCTCAAACACAAATGTCGAAGTCTGATATATGGGTACCGAGATAGCACCACATTTAGCATCAGGTCTCTCTCCTGCGTGAATTGCAATCGTCTCAAATTTCATATCATTATCCTTAAATTAATAAGTATTAAGACCATTTGGAGCATATTAGTACACTTTATAACCAATAATGTTAAATAAGCCATATGGAGGAATTATGGAAAATTCGTGATAACATTATGTGGTTTGGCGAGTATATGTTTATCCAGGATGGATATCGTTAAATAGTAACATCCCTCCGCACTAAAAGCTCTGACACTTAAAAATACCAGCTATTCTCCCCTGTGATTTAAACAGTAGGCACAATAGAATTCTGCTCCTGGAAAAGCCATGTCGAGAGATACCGTTCACCAGTGTCAGGTAAAATAACTACGATAAGCTTGCCCTCACTCTCCTTCCTCCTGGCTACCTGCAATGCTGCCCATACTGCCGCACCTGAAGATATCCCAGCGAGTATTCCTTCCTCCCTAGCTAATCTTCTCGCTGTTATACCTGCATTCTCGTTGCTGACTTTAACAACCTCAGCAACGAGATCCAGCCGTAATACATCTGGTTTAAAACCTGCACCGATACCCTGAATTTTATGAGCACCCGGTTTACCGCCAGACAATACAGGAGAAGCAGCTGGCTCTACAGCAATTGCCTTGAAACCAGGTTTCCGTTTATTTAGTACCTCAGCCACACCTGTAATTGTCCCCCCAGTACCTACACCAGCTACGAGAATATCTACTTTTCCTTCAGTATCTCGCCATATTTCCTCGGCTGTGGTCAAACGATGTATTTCAGGATTTGATGAATTCTTAAATTGTTGCGGCATATAATAACCTGTATTTTCTGCTACAAGTTGTTCCGCTCTCTTTATAGCTCCTGCCATTCCCTCTGCGCCTGGTGTTAATAACAATTCGGCACCGAGAGCCGATAATAATTGCCTTCGTTCTACAGACATTGTATCGGGCATGGTAAGAACGAGTTTATAACCTCTGGCTGCGCAGACAAAAGCCAATGCAATGCCTGTATTACCACTGGTTGGTTCGACAATTACAGTATCTTTCTTTATTAATCCCTTTTCTTCAGCGTCTATAATCATCGCCACGCCGATCCTGTCTTTAACACTCCCCAGGGGATTGAATGATTCAAGCTTTGCCACCACTTCGCCTTTTGCCCCCTCGGTTATCCGGTTTAGACTGACCAGAGGCGTATTCCCAATTAACTCAGTTAAATCCTTAGCTATTCCTCTTCGCAGTTTCGGTATTTGGATTGTTTTGTACTGTAACTTATCTATCTTTTGAATTGCTTCTGCCACCTTGTCTCCTCCTTTCAAATTGTTCCGATTATAGGAACGAAAAATTTATATATAGTACATCGCTTCTATTTGTCGCTCTTTTGCCTTCTGTCGAATAACCAAATCCTGCAATGACATCGACTCTAAAACTTCATCCATTACTTTCTTCATTTCGCACCAAATGTCACGAGTAGCACAACGTTCCGCACGATTACATAGTGCAGGGTCATCAACGCATTCGACCGGCGCACTCGAACCGACAAGAACATTAAGCACTTCATTAAGCTTTATCTCACCAGGTGATTTCGCAAGCCAAACACCTCCATGTGCACCTCTCATACTCCGCACCAACCCAGCAGCAATGAGAGGTCTTATTAAATGCTCTAAATATTGAAGGGAAACTTCTTGATTCTGTGCAATATGCTTTAATTGCACTGGTCCCTGTCCCCATCGCATTGCTAAATCTAAAAGAGCTCTTGTGCCATATCTTCCCCTTGTCGAGATTTTCATTTAACCTCCATTTGTTTACTAATGTAATCAACAAAGTATATATTTACATGCAGATAAAGTCAAGCATTTCAATCCTGAAGCTTATTGCCGTATTTAGAAATTCTTATTGAGAATCAGAGCCAAGACTATAGACTAATGCTATTATCTTAAACAGAACTGAAATATGGAACATAAGGCTGGATACCATTTCCGATATCCAGCCTTATGTTCCATATTTCAGTTCTGTTAAGTTCGTGTTTACTGCCTCCTTTCCTTGAGTCCCATGATGCCTCTAGACCCTCGCTTTGACTTCAGCCAGCTTCTTAGCTTTGGCCTCTTTGGCAGCCTGCACAATGCCACCGATGTTGATGTACCAAATGAAAGCTGCAGGGAACAGGATAATGGGTATTGCTAGAACCAGCGCTACGATAAATCCGACTGTCATTTTTGTGTACCTCCTTTTTATTACTTTCCCCTATCTGTCACCTCATCTTCTTCACTTACAGTGTACCATTGAGGCGACTCCCCTGACTTCCGTTATTGCACCTGTTTATTTACGGACAAAATACCTGAAGTCTTGTATTCTTGCTGGCATTATTTGCCTGCTAATTGTGGCAGATGACAGGTAGAAATACCCAGCAAATTTAAGAATTTTAGGGGAGAATTGAGGGGAGAAACGTGGATAAACTATTTCGATTTTCTTTGTAGTTTTGTTTTCGATATGAAGAATCCAGCTTCAGTAGCAGACAAAGGCGATAAAAATTACTTTTTCACTCGTCTCAACTCAAATACCACGGGATTGGCTGGATCAGGGCAAGCGACAATCGCTTTTTCCTGATCATCCTCCCATGGAAAAGAGCCTTTGTATTGTAAGGTAGAAACAAATGGGAAAATAGTGTAGAAAGCCCAAGAACACATACCTTGAGGAGTCGTATCACCAATGAAAAATTCGTCTCCAACCCTATGCTCTGCAGTACAACTCCCTTTCTGAGAAATGACTTTCGCGATGACATTGCACGTATCCGCCATTGCTATCCCATTTCCTTGCATCTAAATTTTTTCTCGTAATGTTATAGTATGAAAGTTAAAAGTGGAGACCTTTCATGTCTCCACTTTCACGTTTTTTAAAAAACCACAAGCAACAGAGCAAATTTGCTATTCAATAGGTGAATCTGTTACTTAATTTCAACTGTTGCGCCGGCGTCTTGAAGCTTCTTTTGAATTGTGGCTGCCTCTTCTTTATTCACACCTTCTTTAACAGGCTTAGGGGCGCTTTCAACAAGGTCTTTAGCCTCTTTAAGCCCTAGAGTTGTAACCTCTCTCACTGCCTTAATGACATTAATTTTATTTTCCCCTATCGTCTTGAGGATTACAGTGAATTCGGTCTTCTCTTCCGCGGCTGCAGCAGCACCGCCTGCCTGGGCTGCGGCACCGGTTGGTGCTGCGACTGCGACTGGTGCTGCACTTACACCAAATTCCTTCTCCAGTTCTTTCACCAGCTCGGCCAATTCTAGCACTGTCATACTTTTAATTGCAGTTAAGATCTCTTCTTTGGTTGCCATGTTACCTCCTTATGATATCGTTAATTTTTAAATTTTCTTAAAATTCTAATCTGCTTTCGCCACGACTAACTCAGTTTCCCTGAACTTTACCCTACTTCCATCTGCCGAATCCGGGCTTGTAATACATATGCAAAACCTCGCAATGGTGCACTGAGCACAGTATGTAAGTAATACAACGGACTCGCCAATTGCCCCACCAATTGAGAAATCAACACCGGCTTTGGTGGAATATTAGCAAGATTAACTACATCTTGGGCACTTAGTAGCTTGTCACCAAGCAAACCACCTTTGATTTGCAGGGCTGCCCCTGATGAGCGAATAAAATCGCTGAGAACTTTCGCTGGCTTAATAACGTCATCGAATCCAAAGGCTATAGCCAAAGGCCCGGTTAGTAACGGTTCTAATTGCTTCCTGCCAGATTTTTCAGCTGCAAATTTGGTTAATGTATTTTTAGCGACACGATATTCTATGCCGTTTGTTCTGAGCTGCTGGCGTAACCGGACCATCTCCTTGGCGGTGAGCCCACGATAGTCAGTAGCTACAGCGATAGTACATTTAGACAAACTATCAGACAGTGCATTTATGAGTTTTTCCTTCTCTTTTTTATTGAGCATAGCCTTCTTTCCTTCTTGTTATTATGTTAAATAAAAAGTCCCTGTGCCATGACACAAGGACTCAGCTTAGAACAACCTCGGCAGGCATTCATTAAGCCTAAACGGCACCTGCTATCATGGGCACTCGTTAATTCAACTTTTTTTAATTATAAGGTAATTCCTGTGGTAGCTGCAATGGATCTAAGATCCAATTTGATACCAGGCCCCATAGTAGTAGAAAGAGATGCACTCTTGATATATTGCCCTTTTGCGCCACTTGGTTTTGCTTTAAGCACAGCCTCTACTAAAGAAACCAGATTTTCCAATAGCTTAGACTCCTCAAAGCTAGCTTTACCGATAGGTACGTGGATAATGGAAGTTCTATCTAACCGGAATTCAACTCTGCCCTTTCTTGAATCCTCAATAGCTCTAGGCAAGTCATCAACAGCCACCACTGTACCTGATTTCGGATTAGGCATTAATCCTTTGCGACCTAGAATCTTACCCAGCTTACCTACTTTCCCCATCATATCCGGGGTCGCAATAGTAACATCAAATTCAAGCCAGCCTTCTTCTATCTTCTTAATGACATCATCGCTACCAACATAATCAGCTTTAGCTTCATTAGCTAACCGAACACCTTCACCTTGAGCGAAAACAAGCACCCTCACTTGCTTACCAAGTCCACTAGGTAAAAGAGCAACACCACGCACTTGCTGGTCCGCACTTCGGGAATCGACCCCCATTCTCAAATGAAGTTCGACAGTTTCATCGAAACCGGCAAAGGCGGCTTTTTTGGTCAATACCACAGCTTCACTCGGTTGATAAAGATTATTTCCATCAACAAGCTTAGCTGCTTCTCGATATTTTTTTCCTCTTGTTACCATTCTATTCTACCTTAATCCCCATACTTCGCGCCGTGCCCTCGATAATACGAGAGGCAGCTTCAATATCGGCAGCATTCAAGTCTTTTGCCTTAATTCTAGCAATTTCACTAATTTTATCACGGGTTAGCGTACCCACTACTTGCTGACCTGTGGTACCACTACCCTTCTCCACATTTAATGCTTTTTTCAATAGATCAGACGCTGGTGGTGTCTTGGTAATGAAAATAAATGACCTATCTTCATACACAGTTATTTCAACAGGTATTATGGACCCAGCTTGGTTTTTAGTCTGCTCATTGTAATCTTTGCAGAAAGCCATAATATTAACTCCATGTTGTCCTAACGCTGGACCTACAGGCGGAGCCGGTGTAGCCTTACCTGCTTGTATCTGCAATTTTATAATTGCCCTTACTTTTTTAGCCATTTATAATCTCTCCACTTGCAAGAAGTCAAGTTCCACTGAGGTTTCCCTCCCAAAGAGGCTCAGGAGAACCTTCACTTTACCCTTGCCCATATTAATTTCATCAACCGTTCCAATAAAGTCGGTAAATGGCCCATCAACAACTCTTACGTTCTCACCCTTCCTAAAACCAACCTTCACCTGAGGTGAGCCATCTTGCATTTGCCTCAAGATAGCTTTTACTTCATCGTCAGCTAAAGGAGTGGGTTTATTCCCACCTCCAACAAAGCCGGTCACACCTGGAGTATTACGTACCACCTGCCAGCTCTCATCGTCCATCTTCATTTCGACAAGCACATAGCCGGGGAATATCTTCTTCGTTACCGTCCTTCGTTGTCCCCCTCTAATCTCAATCTCGTCTTCCGTTGGTATTACCACCTGAAATATTTTATCCTCGGCATCCATGGTTTTAATACGCTGTTCCAAGCTTCTCTTCACTTTCTCCTCATATCCAGAGTAAGTATGTACAATGTACCAACGTTTAGTATTAACGCTTACTGATTTACTTTCCACCTAGAAAAACCCTCGCAACCAATTCAGAGAACCCATAATCTATAGCTCCAAGAAAGATCCCCACAATTGCACACACGGCAATGACCATAAGCGTAAGACGCATAGCCTCACGTCTCGTTGGCCAAGTCACCTTTTTCAATTCATCAATAATTTCGCGAATAAAGGCAAACCGAGACCTCTTAGGCTTAACGGATTGAGTTTGTAGAGAATTCTTCTTAACCAAAGATTACTTGGTCTCCCGATGGAGTGTGTGATGGCGGCAACGAGGACAATACTTCTTCAGCTCCAACCGTTGGCTATCGTTCTTCCTGTTTTTAGTAGTGGTATACGTCCTCTCCTGGCACTCAGTACAGGCCAAGGTTATAATACCACGGGCATCACTTTTCTTCGCCATAGCTATTCAAGAATCTTACTGATTACTCCGGCGCCAACTGTCCGTCCACCTTCTCGGATAGCAAATCGCAAACCTTCTTCCAAAGCTACCGGATAGATCAGCTTTATAGTCATCTTTACACTATCGCCTGGCATAACCATTTCCACACCTTTGGGTAATTCTGCAATGCCAGTAACATCTAATGTTCTAATATAGAATTGAGGCTTATAACCATTAAAAAATGGTGTATGTCTACCACCTTCTTCTTTGGTCAACACGTAAACCTCAGCTTCGAAATGGGTATGTGGTTTGACTGAACCAGGAGCCGCTAAAACTTGACCACGCTCCACCTCTTCTCTTTCAATACCTCTAACTAAACAACCGATGGCATCACCAGGTTCTGCACCGTTTAAAAGTTTATGAAACATTTCCACACCAGTAACCACAGTTTTACGAGTCTCTTTTATTCCAACGATGTCTATTTCATCTCCTACTTTAACCACACCACGATCAACTCTCCCAGTCACTACCGTACCACGTCCCTTAATGCTGAAGACATCTTCTACCGGCATCAGGAACGGTTTATCTTTAGCCCTTACTGGCAACGGTATCCAATCATCTACGGCATCCATCAACTTGAGAATTCTGCCACACCACTGGCATTCTGGCTTACCGCAACCGCATTCCAGAGCCTTGGTAGCACTAACGCGAACGATGGGAGTCTTGTCTCCGGGAAACTTATACTTGGAAAGCAGTTCTCTTACTTCAAGTTCTACTAATTCCAGTAACTCTTCATCTTCCATCATGTCGACTTTATTTAAAGCTACGAGTATAGCAGGTACTTCCACCTGGCGAGCCAGTAGGATATGTTCTCTGGTCTGAGGCATCGGCCCATCCGGCGCACTCACTACCAATATGGCACCGTCCATCTGCGCAGCACCAGTAATCATGTTTTTAATGTAGTCGGCATGCCCTGGGCAATCGACGTGGGCATAGTGCCTTTTCTTCGTTTCATACTCAATATGAGCAATAGCAATGGTCAAACCACGAGCCTTCTCTTCAGGAGCATTATCAATAGAATCGTAGGCTCGGTAACCTGCCATACCTTGTTTTGATAGCACCAGCGTGATCGCCGATGTCAAACTGGTCTTACCATGGTCAACGTGACCTATAGTACCCACGTTCAAATGCGGCTTGGTTCGTTCAAAAACCTTCTTTGCCATATAAAAAACCTCCTTCTTTAACCCAGCCCACAACCAGATTCGAACTGGTGACCCCGTTCTTACCAAGAACGTGCTCTACCGGCTGAGCTATGTGGGCAAATTTCCTATTCTTCTCGTAGTGGGCTCTGATTATACACCATTTCAATAGGTCATTTCAAAACCCACGGTGGTGGAGGGGGTAGGATTCGAACCTACGCAGCTATAAAGCGGCAGATTTACAGTCTGCTCCGATTGTCCACTCCGGCACCCCTCCAACCGAAATCGCAGGCGAAAGCCCGAGAGGGGAGTCGAACCCGCTAACCTACCGATTACAAGTCGGTTGCGCTGCCATTGCGCTACTCGGGCAAATCGACGATTTCCTGTTTAATTTAACTACGGGCTGCTAGTATAAATAATAGTATAATAAAAGTCAATAAATGCCAAACGCAGGCCGATTCTGCAAATTGACACTCAAAATATGGTAGAGTACAATAACTTTGCGTGATTTGTATGGAGGAATGCTTATGCTAGAGATGACAATAGACAGCATCCGAGTAAGCCCGATGAACTACCAGCATGTAGTGATCTTAAAGGAAAAAAACTCGGATCGCTACCTGCCGATATGGATTGGGCCTGAAGAAGCAGATGCAATTCGTAGAAAGCTAGAGAATATTGAAGTGCCTCGCCCACTTACCCATGACTTGCTCAAAAATGCAATCGTCGCTTTCGAATCGTTATCAGGAGCATCACTTAACAGAGTCGTTGTAAACGATCTCCGTGCCGATACTTTCTATGCTCAGATAGTTTTTGAGTTTAACGATGGGCCAATTCCAACAATTCTACGTCCTACATCGAAGAGTAATATTCCAGACTATGATAAAAACGCATCAGTATTCCTCACGTGGCAAGGCAAAGAGCATAAAGCCAAAGTTGCCACCAAATGGCAGGAGGCAAGCAGGAAATTTATAGAGGCGGAAAATTCCGATGGCTTAATTTTTGAATTGTGCTTTGATAAAGCTCATGATAGATGGTTGCTCACCAAAATCAAACTTGACTCCCGCCCCAGTGATGCTATTGCTTTTGCAGTGCGTGCCATGACCCCAATCTATGCTGAGGATATAGTCCTTGATAAGGCAGGGATCACCTTTGATAAAGAGACCGGTAAGCCTATTTCTCTACAAAAAAACAGCAGAGAAGAGGGAGAGCGAGGTAAAGTTGATGAACAAGACCTCAAAAAGTTTCCAGCTATTTTTGATTTCATCAACACACTCGATATAGACGATCTTGGCAAGCATAAATCATGAAGCCACTCTTTATGAAGGAACATCTAACTAAAAACTCATTTCTACAACTATTCGCCTAAGCGAGAAAACGCAAGTAACCTTTACCAATTTCACTTATAAAGCAAGACTTCGTTCAAAACTCGGAGGCAATTTCACTGACACTGATTTGATAGAACCACCTAAGTTATTAAAGTATACGAACGGAGATTTCTTTAAGCTTTTTAATAGGGGGTGACAAAAAAGAAGGATTCATGTATACTATTTACTCAGTATGATTAGGTTATACGAAGTTCATTTACGGTAGACCAAAGTTGAATCGCACTATGAAACAACGCTGAACTACCTCATACGTGTGGTATCAACTGATACTATAAATTTGTTTGTGTCTTTAAAAAAGGGAATATCTGGGATAGTGCGGCAGAAACACTCTGAGCAACCAAGAGTCAGAGAATGGGTAAAACCTCTCTGGTTCCTTTTTACGGTTGGCTGGTATGTGGTCTTGAGTGTTCTTATACCAACAGGCATCGGTTTTTGGCTCGACCAGCCGCAGCAGTTTAATAGCCGCCCTCTCTATACATTAATTGGATTTGGTGTTGGAACGGTTATAGCCTTTTACGGTCTATATCGTATGCTTCGCCAATTCTATAATGAGCAGAAAGAACAGAGCAAGAACAAGGAGTCGAACAATAAGTAGACCATGAGAACTGGCTGTTCTATTAAGGTACTCTTACCAGTATCTATCATAATACTGATTCTTGTTATTGTTGGCTTTATTTCAGGACCAATAGGATCACGTTTATTTGGGATCGAACCACCCAGCTTTCTCAGCGTTCCCAAACCACATGTTGTGCTCCCCTCTGAGGGGATATTCAAGGTTTCTGATTTTTTCACCATCACCAATACTATTCTTGCTTCATGGTTTTCTATCATTTTACTGGTTATCCTATTCTATTTTTGTACGCGCAAAATGAAACTCATACCAGGCAGGCTGCAAGGTTTTGCCGAATTAGTCGTAGAGTTATTGTTGGACTTCATGAAAGGTGCCGCAGGAGAGAAGAATGCTCGTATACTTTTCCCTGTCGTTGCCACCATCTTTCTCTACGTATTAACCAATGCCTATTTGGCTCTCCTCCCATTTTTCGGGACAATAGGTTTTCACGAAATACATGAGGGTGAAGAGATTTTTGTACCATTTCTCCGTGCAGCAAATACCGATGTCAATGTCCCACTTTCGATTGCGATTGTAGCATTCGCCTTCATCGAATTCTGTGGAATACGCGCCCTTGGCTTCGGTCACTACATAAATGGCTTCTTTAATTTTGGGCAACTAAGTGACGGTTTTTCAAATCTAATCAAAGGTAAAATCCGCCCGGCTATCTCTGGAATTATGTTGGGGTTCATTAATATATTTGTGGGAGTATTGGAAATTTTTAGCCATTTTATTCGTATGGTCAGCTTTACCTTCCGTCTCTTCGGCAATATGACTGCTGGTGAAATATTACTGGTAGTTGTCTGTTTCTTGCTCCCCTTTATATTTCCTGTAATATTTTATAGTTTGGAATTACTCATTGGCTTTATCCAGGCGTTAATATTTGCGGGCTTAACTCTTGTATTCGGGGCTATTGCTTTAACACCTCATGCTGAGGAATAACATATTCGAAAGGAGAAAAGCGAATGGATGCAGGAACAATGAAAATGTTAGCGGTGGGGTTGGTTGCCGGGCTGGGTTTTTTAGGCCCAGGATTAGCCTTAGGACTCATTGGCTTTAGTGCCATGCAGGCGCTGGGAAGAAATCCCGAGGCTCGAGGGCCCATCCTAACCAACATGATCTTGATTGGTGCCTTGGCCGAAGCTATTGGTATCTATGCCCTGATTGTGGCTATTATTCTGGCTTTGGTAGCATAATAGGGAGGAATAAACAATGGATAATAGTGGGTTACCAATTTCAATAAGCATTATTATTTTTGGAGTGATACTGGGCCTTTTCATATTCGCTGGCCTCATCATTGCTGCGGTAATTGGCTTATTGTAGTAGGTCTATAATAAAGAAAAAAGGCGGAGTTACATGGAAGGTATTGGTATCAACCTGCCGTTGCTATTGGCTTTTGTCGTAAACTTTATCATTTTACTTGTGCTTCTAAGCGTGTTCCTGTATAAGCCCGTACTTAAAAAGCTTGACGAGCGCCAGGCCAAAGTAAAGGAGAGCATGGAGCAAGCTGAAAGAATCAAGCAACAAGTAACAGAAACAGAAGGAAACATTAAGACACAACTGGACTCAGCGCGCAAAGAAGGGCAACATATAATTGCTCAAGCTGAACAGATGGGAGAGCGGTTAAAGGTAGAAACAAAGGAAGAAGCTCGCCATGAAGCTGAATCTCTTATCAGCAAGGCTCGCGTTGAAATACAACGTCAAAGGGATAAAGATATCGAGGAACTGCGTAAGCAATTTGCAGATATTGCCATTCTAGCAGCGGAAAAGGTTATTAAAGAAACATTGGATAAAGAGAAACATCGTAAGCTTATTGATGAAGTATTAGAGGAATCGAAGCTCAAATAAGTATAAAGGTCATGGTTCTGTGTCAATAACTACATCGAGTAAACGATATGCTCAGGCTGTCTTCCAAATAGCCAAGGGGCAAAATACCCTGGATGAATGGAAAGCTGATCTGAATAAAATAGCGGATTTAATGCAGAATCCTGAATTTGCCTCTGCTATCGATAATCCCAAGTTACCTTTTGAACTAAAAGCGAAACTTGTAGAAGAGATGCTAGGCAAAGTAAAACCGCTAGCAGTAAATCTAGCCTATTTGTTAATAGTAAAAAATAAATTCAAGAATGCTGAACAGATTGCTAAAGAATTTGATCAATTGCTGAACGAGCATCATGGAGTAAAACATGCTGAGATAATCACCGCAGTTCCAATGGATAATACCGATAAAAATAACTTTGTACAACGACTTGAAGCTATGATTGAGAATAAAATTGAAGCCGATTTCAAGGTGGACCCTTCGATTTTAGGCGGTGTTATAGCAAGGGTAAATGGCAGTCTCATTGATGGTAGCATTCTTAATACGTTAAAAATGCTAAAGAAAAGTATGGTGGGGACGAGCAAGTAAATTCCCATAAGGGGGTAAATAAAGTGACGACGGAAAAGCGTGACATAATCGCGGTTCTAAAGGAACAGATTGAGCACTTCGGCACTGCTGTTACCATGGTGGAAGTTGGCACTGTTGTTGAAGTTGGTGATGGCGTTGCACGGATTCACGGATTGCGTGGTGCTCGCTATAATGAATTGTTGGAATTCCCTCACAATATCGTGGGATTAGCCCTCAACTTGGAGGAGGATAACGTTGCTGCTGTAATTCTAGGTGATTACAGCAAAATAAAAGAGGGCACAGAGGTACGCTGCACTGGAAAAGTTGTAGAAGTACCGGTTGGTAATGAGCTTGTTGGAAGAGTTATCAACCCTGTTGGCGAGCCATTAGACGGAATGGGGCCATTGCATGCGAAAAAAACAAAACCTATAGAGCGTATTGCTCCCAACGTTGTAGCCCGACAATCAGTTAACGTCCCTATCCACACAGGAATTAAAATTGTTGACAGTCTTATCCCGATCGGGAGAGGCCAACGTGAACTCATTATAGGCGATCGCGCAATAGGTAAATCGGCAATAGCTATAGATACCATTATCAGCCAGAAAAGTACTGGAGTTATTTGTATTTATGTGGCTATCGGACAGAAGACATCGAAGGTAGCACAGGTAATAGAGACATTTAAGAAATTCGGCGCTATGGACCATACAATCATAGTAGTCGCAAATGCCTCTGACCCTGCTTCACTTCAATATCTTGCCCCTTATTCAGGTTGTGCTATTGGTGAGGAATTCATGGAGCAAGGAAAGGACGCTTTAATTGTCTATGACGACTTAACAAAGCATGCCTGGGCTTATCGCCAAATATCTCTAATACTGCGGCGGCCGCCAGGCCGTGAGGCATATCCAGGTGATGTCTTCTATCTCCACAGCAGGCTTCTCGAAAGAGCAGCAAAGCTGTCAGCCGAGCATGGTGGGGGTTCACTTACGGCACTACCCATTATCGAAATACAGGCTGGAGACCTATCCGCTTACATACCAACCAATGTGATTTCAATCACTGATGGACAAATAATCCTTGAAACGGACCTGTTTAATAGTGGCATTCGTCCTGCATTAAATTCTGGGCTCTCGGTATCCCGTGTCGGCGGCAATGCTCAGACAAAAGCAATGCGGCAAGTAGCCGGCAAATTACGATTGGATATGGCTCAATACAGTGAATTGGCCACATTTACTCAGTTCGGCACCTCAGATCTGGATAAAGCTACCAGAGCACAGCTAGAGCGAGGCCAAAGAATTACCGAGGTACTGAAACAACCTCAGTATGCCCCAATGCCTCTATGGAAGGAGGTTACAATTCTCTATGCGGTAACTAACGGTTACTTAGACGATGTCCCGCTAGAGAAGGTTGCAGCCTTTGAGCAAAGTTTCCATCGTTTTATAGAAAGTAATAAGCCTGAGATATTGAAACGGATTGAGACGGATAAAGAGCTCAAAACGGAAACTGAGCAAGCATTAAAAGCAGCGATATCAGAATTTAAACAGAATGTAACTTATTAAGTTGAAAGAAGAAAAAGATGATTAGTCCACGTCTTCTCCGCAGAAGAATTCGTAGTATACAGAGCACGGCAAAAATCACCAAAGCGATGGAAATGATTGCCACAGCTAAGATGAGGCGTGCTCAGGAGCAAGCTCTGGCAGGTAGGCCTTATAACGATAAGATAACTCAGCTTGTATCTGACCTCGCGGTCGAGTCCGGAGCAGAAGTTTCCCTGCATCCTCTTCTGGAAAAACGAGAGGCAATAAACAAAATAGCAGTAGTTTATATTACCTCAGATAGAGGATTATGTGGTGGGCTCAATACTAACATGAATCGTCTGACCGCCAACTTCATCCTTGAACAGAAAATACCAGTAACACTTATTACAGTAGGTCGCAAAGGAACCAACTTCATGCATCGCCAACATCAGGATCTCAGGGCTGAGTTCAATGTGGTTGATCGTCCTTCCCTGTTTGATACATTGCCTATTTCTCGAATTATTATCGATGATTATATAAATCGGCAAGTTGATCTGGTGTATTTAGCATACACACAATTTATAAGCACGATGGCACAAAGACCAACAATAGAATTGTTACTCCCAATAAAGCCAGCAACTTTATTAAAAACAGAAACTACTGAATATATTTACGAACCAGATCCAAAATCTGTATTGGAAGGACTTTTACCACGATTTATAGAAATGAGGGTTTATCACGCTGTACTCGAAGCTATTGCCAGTGAACAGTCAGCACGGATGATTGCCATGCGCAATGCTACTGATAATGCTAATGAAATTATTGAACATCTAACATTAACCTTGAACAAAGCGCGTCAAGAAATGATCACCACGGAACTTCTCGATATTACCGGAGGTGTCGAAGTCTTACACTAAGGAGGTCAATTTTGGCTAAGGGTAAAGTAGCTCAAATAATCGGAACAGTAATCGATGTCGAATTTCCACAGGAGGAACTGCCTGCAATTTACAATGCTTTAGAGATTAATCAAGATGGCGAGAAATTAATCCTCGAGGTGCAGCACCATATCGGTAACAATTACGTTCGCTGTCTGGCGCTATGTCCCACTGACGGTTTGCAAAGAGGAGTCGAGGTAATAGATACAGGTGCTCCAGTGACAGTGCCCGTAGGAAGAGCTACCTTGGGTCGACTATTCAATGTATTTGGTGAACCATTAGACAATCTTGGCCCAGTGAAGGCTGAGAAACGTCTTCCAATACACCGTGAACCACCTCTACTTGAAGAGCAAGAAACAACCACTCAAATGCTGGAAACAGGGCTCAAAGTAATTGATCTTATTACTCCCTTTACTAAAGGAGGTAAGATTGGAGCTTACGGTGGTGCCGGGGTCGGTAAAACAGTAATCATTACGGAATTAATTCACAATATCGCTACGGAACACGGTGGATTCTCTGTCTTTGCTGGCGTTGGGGAGCGATCGAGGGAAGGTAACGATTTATGGGTTGAGATGAAGCATTCTGGCGTACTCGATAAAACGATGCTTGTTTTTGGGCAGATGAATGAACCACCTGGGGTCCGTGCTCGAATTGGACTGACCGGTGTGACGATGGCTGAATTCTTCCGTGAAGAAGAAGGACAAGATGTACTTCTCTTTATTGACAACATCTATCGTCATATCCTTGCTAATATGGAGGTTTCGGCATTGCTGGGGCGTATGCCATCGGCCGTTGGATATCAACCAACTCTCGCTACAGATGTCGGCGAACTGGAGGAAAGAATCACCTCTACCAAGAAAGGATCTATCACCTCGTTCCAGGCTATATATGTACCTGCAGATGACTATACTGATCCAGGAATTGTCACTACTTTTGGGCATCTTGATGGCGTCATTTCCCTTGAACGTTCCATCGCTGCATTAGGTATTTATCCTGCTGTTGACCCATTATCTTCCACATCGCGAATACTTGATCCGCAGGTTATTGGAGATGACCATTATCAAACAGCGAGAGGAGTACAAAAAGTACTGCAACGTTACAAGGATCTCCAGGATGTAATTGCCATTTTGGGTATGGAAGAACTTAGCGATGAAGACAAGGTAACTGTAGCTAGGGCACGTCGTATTCAAAGGTTCCTGTCCCAGCCTATGTTTGTAGCCGAGGCTTTTACTGGACGAAAAGGTAAATATGTTCCAGTGAAAGAGACTGTTCGTGGCTTTAAGGAAATACTCGAAGGAAAACATGATAACCTTCCTGAGGCCGCATTCTATATGGTTGGTACTATAGACGAAGCGGTAGAACAAGCGAAAATAATTGGGAGCGCATAGTGTCTAAATTAAAGCTTGAAATCGTAACTGCCGAACATCTAACCTTCTCTGGCGACGTGAATGCAGTAATTGCTCCAGGGATAGAAGGGCAATTAGGGATTCTACCCAATCACGCGCCTCTAATGACGATGCTTCAACCTGGTGAGCTAATCATTAGAAAGGATGGCGAGGAATTATATTTGGCTATTACTGGTGGATTTCTCGAAGTGCGCCCAGATAAAGTTATTATTCTGGCTGATGCCTGTGAACGCTGTGAGGAAATCGATATAGCCCGTGCTGAGGAAGCTAAAAAGCGAGCTGAAGAACGCCTTAAGTCGCATACACCTGAAATCGATCATGCCCGAGCTGAAGCAGCACTTCGTCGCGCTCTTATCCGTATTAAAGTAGCAGAGAAAATGCGCCGAAAACTCCGACCAAATATCTAATTCAAAAAGCTACTTTTAGCTAAATAATCAAACTTAATCTATCGCAATTATACTATTTCAAGCCTGACCCTGATACCTGCTTTTGTAGCTGCCACTCTCAGCAACGTTCGCATTGCTTCCGCCACTCGCCCTTGCTTGCCTATTACCCTCCCCTTATCGTCTAAGGCAACCTCCAGCTTAATTACCAACCTATTATCTTCAGTTGTTTCTTCAGTAACTTTTACATCATTAGGTGCGCTCACAATAGACTTTGCAATATACTCAATTAATTCCTTCATTACTATGTCTCCTTAGTGGTTGTTTCAATCTCGGTCGTGCCTTTCTTGGATTTCGATTTTGCTGCCTTTGGCCTCCCAGATAATTTTGGTTTTAGCTTTGCTGGAATTTCAACTTCTGATTTGGACAACAATCGAGCCACAGTAACAGTTGGCCTCGCGCCGCAACCGAGCCATTTAGTAGCTTTTTCTTTATCGACATTGATCGTCTCTGGATCGGTCAACGGATTATACTGTCCGATAACCTCAATAAACGCACCATCACGTGGCGACCTTGAATCAGCAACCACTATGCGATACATCGGTTTACTTTTAGCACCTACTCTCCTTAATCTGATTTTTACCATGGTTCCTTTCTCAATCTGAATCACTAAATTTTTTATTGGTTATTATGCCCCAAGCCGCCTTGACTGTCAATAGCACCACTCGTTTCGAGTATCGTCAAGAGGCATATGATAAGCTAAGGTTGCCACCGACGAATAGAGCTATTATAATCAAAGCGTGAAAATAAACCAATTACATAATTGGCACTTAAGCATTGACCAAGCAAAGCGTCTCCAAGGAGAACTGGCAAGTCAAATCTCAAAGAAAAATGAGATGACTGAACCTCTGTTCATCGCTGGCTCTGATATCTCGGCAGTTGATTCCAACGGCAACGCCCGTGCCGCAGTAGTCGTTTTAAAATACCCTAGCCTCGAAACGGTGGAGATACAAGTGGCAGAAGACAAACCTATCTTTCCTTATATTCCAGGTTTACTATCTTTTCGAGAATCTCCTCTCTTATTAGCCGCATTTAATAAGTTATCAAACGAACCAGACCTTCTTTTTGTTGATGGGCAGGGTATTGCGCATCCTAGACGTTTTGGAATCGCTTCACATCTAGGCTTGATTTTAAATATTCCTACTATTGGGTGTGCCAAATCAAAGCTTTGTGGCTTTTATAAACCCTTAAGTGCTAAAAAGGCTGGACTATGCACTGAATTAATGGACCATGATGAAGTGATAGGAGCAGTACTGGTAACGAAAGATCATACGTCCCCAGTTTACGTTTCTATAGGACACAAGATTGATTTGTCAACTGCTATATTTTGGGTGACAAGATGCTGTAATGGCTACCGTTTGCCCAAGCCATGCCGTCTAGCCCATCTTGCCGCTAGTGGTAATTACAAAGCCTCAACATTATCAGCAAATACTACGTAAACTAAACTCGAGCAACTATAAAAGAAGCAGGAGAAAATATGCAAGAGGAACAAGGAAAATTAGAAGCCATGCACCGACGAATTTCTGACATAATGGTGCGTCTTTGATATAACAGGAAAGGAAAAGGATATTATTAAGTTCGAAGCTGAGACCACTCAACCCAATTTTTGGCTTGACCAGGTAAAAGCTCAATCAATAATGCGTAAATTAGATTCCACCAAGCTTATTGTGAACATATGGCGAGGATTGGAAAAGAAAGCAGATGACCTTAATGAAATGATAACACTTATTGAAGAAGAACATGATATATCACTAAGCGAAGAAATTCAGCGTGAAATTGACGGCTTAAGTGTCCAGCTTGATGATCTAGAGATTCAGTTGATGTTGAATAGCGACTATGACACAAGAGACGCCATTGTAGCTATCCATGCTGGTGCTGGTGGTACAGAGTCTCAGGATTGGGCTGAGATGCTTCTAAGAATGTATCTTAGATGGGCTGAAAAGCGTCGGTACCAGACGGATATCTTGGATACTTCTCCGGGTGAAGAAGCCGGAATTAAGAGTGTTACTGTTGAGATTAGAGGTGGCTACGCTTATGGTTATTTAAAATCAGAACATGGAGTACACAGGCTAGTCCGTCTATCCCCATTTGATGCCGACCATGCTCGCCATACTTCATTTGTTCTGGTTGAAGTATTACCTGAGGTAAAAGAGCAGACCGAAATCCAGATTAACTCCGATGATTTAAAAATCGATACCTATAGGTCGAGCGGCCCTGGCGGGCAGCATATGCAAAAAACGAGCAGTGCTGTAAGGATAACCCACATTCCGACTGGTCTAATAGTTACCTGCGAAAGTCAAAGGTCTCAATACCAGAATAAGGAGAGTGCTCTCAGGGTACTCCATGCACGTCTACTTGAATTTGAATTGAAGAAAAGGGAAGTAGAAAAAGCGAAGCTAAAAGGTAAGCGCATTGAAGCAGGTTGGGGGAATCAAATTAGAAGTTATGTTCTTCATCCATACAAGATGGTGAAAGATCACCGAACTGGTTATGAGACAAGTAATGCTGCTGCAGTGTTAGATGGCGACTTGGATGAATTTATTGCTAGTTATCTTCGGTCGAAAGTTGGAGATGAAAAATGATGAAGTATTTTCTCCTGATAGTTACAATCATTGTCTTGCTCATTACCATGCCACTGGCAGTACATGCGGAGCAAGAGATCTCTGTGCTCGGCAGCACTACCGAACTTCATTTTCCCACAGCTCTGGTATTTACGGTAAAAGCCGAGAGTTCTAGTGACATTACTCGAATCCGTCTCAGCTATCAGGTCGAAAAAATGAACTTTGCGAGAGTCCTCAGTGAAGCTTGGCCCGAGTTTATCCCATCGAATCAGGTCGAAGCGAGATGGACATGGGATATGAGAAATGCAAGCTTGCCACCATCGGCAATAATTCACTATTGGTGGACTTTAGAAAACAAGAACGGTAGTAAATTTACTACGCCAATGAATACGGTTCGGTTTAGTGACAGTCGCTATAACTGGAAAAGCTTATCTTCAGGAAAAGTAACCTTATTCTATTACGAGAGCAACCAATCGTCAGCAGATGAATTGATGAAAGCTACACAGCAGGCGTTGGAAAGGTTAGCTACAGATACTGGTGTCCGCCTTGATAAGCCCATTGAACTATATATCTACGCCAACTCAAAGGATTTACAGGGCTCGATGGTTTTTCCTAGGGAATGGACAGGTGGCACTGCATTTACTCAATATAACATTATCGCCATCGGCATTTCATCGCAAAACTTGGATTGGGGGAGAAAGGCTCTGGCACATGAACTCGGACACATAGTAACACATCAATTGACTTTCAGTCCCTATGGAGCTAATTTACCAACCTGGCTTGATGAAGGTCTCGCTATGCATGCTGAAGGTGAGCTAGATCCTAATCTCGAAGTATATCTTAAAAGAGCCGCTATCCAACAAAGCCTTATTTCAATTCGTAGCTTATCCAGTCCCTTTTCAGCTAAATCTGAGGATGCTTATCTCTCTTACGCTGAAAGTCAAAGTATAATTGAGTTCCTATTACAAAACTATAGCAAAGATAAAATGGCTGACTTGCTGACTTTTCTGAAGGAGGGCATGAGTACTGATGAAGCACTTACTAAGCTTTATAGTTTTGACCAAGATGGACTCGAGCAATTATGGCGCGTATCTTTAAGTACTACCCTTCCAAAGCAAGCAATAGAACAACCAAGCCCAATAACAACAACACAGCATGGATTCTATCCAGCAGCAATTATCCTCCTAGCAGCTTTGGCCACGCTAGGTGCTTCAGCTCTTGCTCTTGGCCTAGAAGAATGGTCGTATCGTCGCTATAAAAGAATACGTTCAAACCTCAATAAGTAAATGTTTAATGAATTTATCGGTAATTCATGAAAGATTCCTTTACCATTCATGACCTTCCTTTAGCCGAGCGCCCACGGGAACGCCTGCTTAGGCTTGGAGTTGAGTCGCTTTCAACTCACGAACTCCTAGCGTTAATCCTAGGAAGAGGTATTAAAGGTGAATCGGTTTGGGTTACTGCACAGAATTTGTTGACAAAGTTCGGCAATCTAAACAACATCGCTAGTGCTTCCGTAGCTGAGCTGCGTCAAGTAAAAGGTATTGGCATAGCTAAGGCAACCCAAATTAAAGCAGCCGTTGAACTGAGCAGAAGACTAGACGCTGCACCAGCGCAATTGTCCCAAATGAAAATCAAGTGTCCTGAAGATGTGATAGGTACAGTAAAGAACAAGTTAAAGGGTAAAAAGAAAGAACACTTCGTAGTACTTTCACTCGATACTAGAAATCATCCCATCGATATACAGATCGTTTCCATCGGCAATCTTAATTCAAGTATTGTGCACCCCAGAGAAGTATTTAAAGAGGCAATTTCATCTTGTGCCGCATCAGTTATTTTTGTTCATAACCATCCCTCGGGTGACCCTGAGCCCTCTGAAGAAGATATTAAATTGACCAAACGTCTTGTCGAAGTCGGTGAAATCTTAGGAATAGAAGTACTTGATCACATTATTGTTTGTGACAGAAATTACGTGAGTATGAAGGCGAGAAAGCTATTTCCAAGTTAGAGTCAATATAATGTATATCGATTCGGAGGAAAAGCATGGCATATGAATATGAAATAAACGAATTAGCAAAAGAAGAATCGTGGCGTCTGTTCCGAATTATGGGTGAGCTGGTAGAGGGATTCGATAAGCTCTCTAACCTGGGTCCTGCAGTCAGCTTTTATGGCTCAGCTCGGCTCAAATCTGATGATAAAGTATTTATGCAAACGGAAGAAATAGCCTACCGCCTCGGTAAACTTGGTTTTGCCATTATAACTGGTGGAGGTCCAGGTATTATGGAAGCTGCAAACAAGGGGGCACTCAGAGCTGAAACAAAATCAATTGGACTTAATATTGAACTACCGCAGGAACAGGTTTGTAATAATTATACAACAAAATCAATTACTTTCCGTCACTTCTATGCTCGCAAGTTGATGCTGGTGAAGTATGCCACTGCTTTTATCATAATGCCAGGTGGGTTAGGTACTCTTGATGAGTTGACCGAGGTATTAACATTAATTCAAACTCGTAAAATAAAACCTTTCCCAGTAGTCCTATTTGATAGTGCTTACTGGAAAGGATTCCTCGATTGGCTACGTGGCACAGTTATAGCGAAAGACCTAGTATCAGAAGAGGACTTTAACCTCCTCAGGATCTGCGATGAGACAGACGCCGTCATCAATATAGTTCAAGAATGGTATATCAAACAGGAGATTGTGGGCAAAAAAGCTGTGGCTAAGGCACTTAAATAAAATACTATATGGAGCAAGGATTTTTCACAAAGGACAAAGGTTATTCTAGTATAGTCTCGTCGCGATACTTGGGAATCAATATATCCCAACCGGTCCTTTGCTTTACCAGATCAGCAAAACGCTGTGCGACTTCTTTCTCACCATGAGTTACAAAAAGGCGATTTGGTGCTTTCTTAAAACCGGAGAGCCATCTTAATAGCTGATTCTGGTCAGCGTGTGCAGAAAAGCCATTCAGTTGTACAATATTAGCTTTTATAGAGTGGTATTGCCCCAATATTCTCACTTCGGTAGCGCCATTGACAATTTGCCTTCCCAAGGTACCTTCAGCTTGGTATCCTACAAATAGTATCGTGCTTTCAGGTCTCGAAATATTTGTTACAAGGTGATGCTTTATCCTGCCACCTGTGCACATTCCAGAACCTGCAATAACAATAATTGTACCTGCGATGTGATTTATCGCCTTTGACTCATCTGCCGTTCTAATAAGGTGTAAACCTTGGAAACGAAAAGGCGATTTTTCTTTGCGTATAAACTCCAGCATCTCTTTGTCAAAGACCTCAGTATGTTGCTCAAACACATCTGTAACACTAACTGCCATTGGACTATCAACAAAAACCATGATATGCGGTATACGACCTTCCAACAACAACTTATTTAAATAATACAAGACTTCTTGCGTTCTCTCTAGGGCAAAGCTGGGGATAATAATATTGCCCTTCATGTTCGCAGTGGTATTAATAACATCAGCAAGTTCGATAGCTGATTCGTCTGGACTGGCTAACACCCTGTCTCCATAAGTAGACTCAACCAGCACATAATCAGCTTGATCAAATAATGTGGGGTCACATAGTATCGGCTTCTCCCATCTACCAATATCACCGGGAAAAATTATAGTCCTCTTCTCAGCACCCTGCTGTATCCTAATCTCGATCATGGCTGAGCCAAGTATATGTCCCGCGTCGTAGAACGTGGCTTCAATACCATCACCAATGGTAAAAGTCGTTTCGTATGCTACTGGTGAAAAGAGGGGGAAAGAGGCGCTAGCATCTTCCGGAGTGTACAATGGCATTTCTGGATAAGGACCTCTTCTACCTTCTCGCTCATGTCTCTTGCTTTTATACTCAGCATCTTCTACTTGCAGCTTAGCAGCATCCATAAGCGTGATTTCAGCAATCTCAGCGGTGGGGGGTGTACAATATATCGGATGACGAAATCCTTCTCTGACTAGTTTTGGCACAAGACCACAGTGATCAAGGTGAGCATGTGTTAAAAGGATTGCATCGAGAGTTTTCAATGGGATAGGAAATATCGCCCAGTTGCGATCTAAATGTTGTCTTTCCTGATAAAGCCCACAGTCAACCAAAAATCGCGTATTTTTAGCTTCAACAAGATATTGTGAGCCAGTAACACTCTGAGCACCACCAAGGAATGTTAGTTTAATTTTCATAAGAGGTTTATTTATAAAATGATAGCAGAAAGAGATATAACAGGTAAAGTCATACAACAGCCTCTGTTCGCTGCTTAAATTTGCTCAAAATGAAAAGCCATATTATACTTTCATACCAGATAGGCCAAAATCAGCGGATGAATAAGCTATAGTTGCCAATAGGTTATAGGTTTATGAGGCAAATTCAGAGAATAACAATCATAATAGCAGTGCTATTCATTATTACACTGCTGTCTCTTATTATAGGTTGTCTATCCCAACAACCACAAAAGGGGTTGAACTTATTGGATGCAGGTCCTATCACCCTGGATCCTGCAGTCTCAAGTGAATTATCTTCTCATGGCTATATAATGCAGATATTCAGTGGATTAGTCTCTCTTGATGACGAATTGAATCCCGCACCAGATGTTTCCGAGCGGTGGCAAATAAGTCCTGATGGTAGAACTTACACGTTCTTTTTACGCAAAGATGTCAGATTCCACGATGGTAAGTCGGTAACCGCAAAGGACTTCAAATTTTCCTGGGAACGAGCATGTAGTCCTAAAACTGGGTCGCAAACAGCGCCAATGTATTTAAACGACATTGTCGGCGCCAGTGATGTACTACATGGCCAGGCTACAGAAATAAAAGGTGTAGAGATAGTCGATGATTACACAATCAGAGTAACTATTGATGCGCCAAAAGCCTATTTTCTGGCTAAACTCTCGTATCCCACTGCTTTTGTCATTGATAAAACCAACGTAACTCAGGGAGAAAGATGGTGGCATAATCCCAATGGAACCGGCCCATTCAAGCTTAAAGAATGGCAGGAAGGAAAAATCCTGATATTACAACCAAACAAACTTTATTACCGACCACTACCCAAAGTCAGTCAAATAGCTTTTCAGCTTCTAGCTGGTACACCAATAGAATTGTACGAAACAGATAAAATCGATGTGGCACAAGTCTACACAGAATATATTGAGCGTGCAACTGATAAAAGAGGACCTTTTTACAAGGAATTAACCACATTCCCAGAGTTGAGCCTTAATTATCTCGGTTTTAATGTCAAGAAGCCTCCCTTCGATGATGTGAATGTAAGAAACGCTTTTTGCCTTGCAGTAAACAAGGAGCAAATTATTAAAATTATAATGAAGGGAACGGCTGCCAACGCTACAGGTATCCTCCCGCCAGGCATGCCAGGACATAATGAAAAGCTACCAGCCACTGAACATAACATTGCAAAAGCCAAAAGTCTTCTCTCAAATTCTAAATATCAGAGCACCGCCAACTTCCCTCCGATTACGCTTACTATTTCAGGGTGGGGAGGTGATATATCACCCAGCTTAGGAGCCATAATACAGGATTGGCAAGAAAATCTTGGCATAGAAGTGACTATTAGACAAATTGAACCGGACGTATTCCTTTACTACCTGAATAAAGAAGCTGATGAGATGTTTATGCTGGGCTGGGTTGCTGATTATCCTGATCCCCAAAATTTCCTTGACAATCTATTTCACACTGGCGCCTCGTATAATACCGGCAATTATTCTAATCCAGTTGTAGATAGACTTTTGGATCAAGCAGCAATAGAACCCGACCCTGCTACAAGAATCAAAATATATCACCAAGCGGAGCAAATGATCCTAAATGATGCCGCCTGTCTCCCTTTGTGGTATAACACTAGCTACGTTCTTATTAAACCTTACGTTAAAAACTATAAGCTTAATCCCATGGGCATACCATCACTCAGTCAAGTGTATATTGAAAAATAAGTAATAATGCATATTCCAATTTGAGGCAACCAGTTAAGCAATAATAAGAGTTATGTCGCAGATAACCAGTCATATACCATCTACTTTTAGTCCAACCCAGTCAATGAAACAACGTTTAAATATTAATGCCATAGCTATCAGGCTTTTTTGTCAAGGCGATGGGTCAGCGCTTGGTATTCATCCCACATCTGCTTGGGAAGTCTATCACCAAATTTATTAAAAAATTCTTTGATCTCCTTAAGTTCCTCTTTCCACTCTTCCACGGAAATGGACAGTAATTTTTCCATAACATTGTTCGGTAGATTAATGCCTTCCATATCAAGCCCGCCTGATGTTGGTATATAACCAATTGGCGTTTCTCTCGCATCGGCCAACTCTCCGCAGCGTCTAACTATCCAATCTAGGACCCGAAGGTTCTCACTAAATCCAGGCCAAAGGAACCTACCTCTGTTATCAGTGCGAAACCAATTAACATGGAATATTTTAGGAGGCTTGGTTAATTTCCTGCCCATGTCAAGCCAATGCCCAAAATAATCAGCCATGTTATAGCCACAAAACGGCAACATAGCCATGGGATCGCGCCGCACCTCACCGAGTTTACCATATTGGGCAGCAGTGCGCTCCGATGCCAAACTAGCGCCAACAAGTACACCGTGTTGCCAGTTATAGGATTCATAAACCAAAGGTGCTAATTGCGCTCGGCGGCCACCAAAGATTAGCGCTGAAATTGGTACCCCCTCAGGATCCTCCCAATTCGGAGCAATGCAAGGGCACTGGGCCGCTGGGGCAGTATAACGACTATTTGGATTAGCTCCGGGGATGATGCTACCTTTTTCATCAGTGATACCTGGTCGCCAGTAATTTCCCTCCCAATCAAAACCTTCCGCTGGTGGTGATCCCTCACCACCTTCCCACCAAACTGTCATATCAGGTTTGAGGAGGACATTGGTATAGATTGTATTTTTTGTGATGGTAGCCATGGCATTTGGATTCGTCTTCCAATTGGTTCCTGGAGCCACGCCAAAAAAACCAGCCTCGGGATTGATTGCCCACAACCGCCCATCTTCCTTAACCCTCAACCAGGCAATATCATCACCAATAGTTACCACTTTAAATCCTTTGGCTTTTAGAGCATCGGGTGGAATCAGCATAGCTAGATTAGTTTTGCCACAGGCACTAGGAAAAGCGCCACCAATGTATATCAGTTTGCCCTCTGGGTTTTCAATACCAACTATTAGCATATGCTCGGCCAACCAACCCTCTTTCCGTGCCATATAACTGGCAATACGAAGAGAAAGGCATTTCTTACCCAACAGCACATTACCTCCATAGCCACTGCCCACACTCCAGATAGTATTATCTTCTGGGAAGTGAAGAATAAGACGCTTATTTATGTCCAGATCTGCCTTACCGTGTAAACACTTCGTGAATTCACCACCAGTGCCAATCATGTCAAGCACCGGCTTACCAATACGGGTCATAATGCGCATATTCAGTACAACATAGATGCTATCGGTAAGTTCAACACCATACTTACTAAACGGTGAGCCAATAGGTCCCATGGAAAATGGAATAACGTACATGACGCGTCCTCTCATTGAACCACGGAAAATGGCTCCCGCCTTATCATAGGCCTCTATTGGGTTCATCCAGTTGTTGGTCGACCCAGCATCGTCTTTACGACTGGTACAGATAAAAGTCAGGTTCTCTGTACGTGCAACATCGTTGGTTGCAGTGCGATGGTAGACACATCCCGGGAGTTTTTCCTGATTAAGCTGGATAAGTTCACCGGTGGCAATAGCCTCCCTCTCTAGATGTTCCCGTTCCCCCTCGGAACCATCGCACCAGACAATATCATCAGGTTGGCACAATTCAGCACAGTCTTTAATCCAGTTCTTAAGTACAATATGATTTGTCACTTTGACCCTCCTATCTCATGTAATATCTTTTTTAGGAGGCATTTGCACGCCTTTTGTAAAAATACCACACAATAACATTGCATGGTATGAAATGAGTTGACCCCGATAATGGCATCACGTATTCAGTTGAATTTACCCCGGTAGTACAATATGCTCTGACCATTATAGACGAGGTTAAAAAACATATCAATTGCTTGTATGACACGAGTTTTGCTATTATTTTAAAACAATTGCTCGACGCCTTACGGCTATCACGAGGTGAGTAATCCATGAAAAGAGTAGGCATTGTTTATGACCCCTTATATCTTGAACATGATACGGGAAGCCATGTTGAAAATACCAAAAGGTTAACCGCGATTATATCATTACTCGAAGAAAGCCAATTGAAAGATAAGCTTATGCCATTGTCACCACGTGCAGCTACTATAGATGAATTATCCAAGGTTCACGCTAAAGAGTATATAGCACAAGTACAACTGAAATGTGAAAGTGGTGGTGGCTGGTTTGATGCAGATACCGTAGTCTCTCGCGGTTCTTATCAAGCTGCTATTTATGCTGCTGGTGGAGTTCTTACTGCTATCGATGCAGTAATGAACAGAACAGTAGATAACGCTTTTGCACTCGTTCGACCACCAGGACATCACGCTACCTGCTGGCATGCGATGGGTTTTTGTTTATTCAATAATATAGCTGTTGCTGCTAAGTACGCATTAGCAAACTATAACATCGAACGGGTCATCATCATTGACTTCGATGTTCATCATGGAAATGGCACACAGGATACTTTCTATACTGATTCCAGCGTTCTCTATTTTTCGACCCATCAATATCCTCTTTATCCTGGGACCGGCAGTATTGATGAAACCGGAGCCAGAGAAGGAGATGGCTTTACGGTCAATGTGCCTCTTATTGCAGGCTGGGGAGATAAGGAATACGAAACAGTTTTTGAAGATATCCTTGCGCCTGTCGCCATGCGTTTTAAACCACAGCTTATCTTAGTATCAGCTGGATACGATGCCCATTGGGCTGACAATATTGCCCTGATGAAATTAAGCGTATCAGGCTTTTCCCGACTGGTAGAGATAATAAAAGTATTGGCTGATACATTATGTCAAGGTAACTTAGTCTTCGCACTAGAAGGTGGTTATCATCTCCAGGCATTATCTTCGTCGGTAGCGACTTCATTGAACACACTTCTAGAAAACAAGGAGATTATAGATACTCTGGGCAAGCAAGAATTAAACACAAGACCCACCAATTTCGATGGCTTCATCAAAACAGTGAAAGACAAACATCAATTAAAATGAAGAGTGAAAAAGCACTTCAAAAATAAAAACTGTAACCTATCTTAAGCAGTCTTCCCAGTAGTAGTCTTCCATGAAATTAGTTTCTTTAATTCACCCTTATCCCATGACACCAGAAGAGGTCCCGCTATGCAAATGGAATCGTATGTACCAATAACGACACCCAGCATTAGTACCAGGATAAAATAATGAACAGTCGCTCCGCCAAGTAAAAAGATAGCTACGATAGCAAAAAGAGTAGTCAAGCTCGTATTTAAGCACCTTCCCATTGTTTCTATGACACTTACATTGACCGTTGTTTCAAAATCCTTACTAATACCCTTGGTCACATTCTCACGGATACGGTCAAAGACGACCACCGTATTGTTGATACTATAACCGACAATAGTGAGCATGCCGGTGATAAACATAGCATCAACCTGCACACCAAGAGCCCAGCCTAGAATAGAAAATATACCCATTACAATCACTACATCGTGAAGCAGAGAGATTATTGCACAGGTGCCCCAGCGAAATGACTTTGGTATTCGCCGGAACGCCCAGGCTATATAGAGCAACATAAATACAGCGGCAACCACCACAGCAATAGCGGCATTACGTCCAGTTTCGGTAGCAATAACGGGAGAAACAGCGAAAAAGTCTCTGATAGTTGACGTTGTATTTAATGTCTTTTCTAAGGTCGTGGTCAATTCCTGTTTAGCCTCAGTTGATATCTCTTTAATGCGGATAATATAGTCGCCTTCACCTGTCCGCTGGATTGCCGCTTCACCGTACCCAATGTTGCTAAGTTCTTGACGTAATTGCTCCTGAGTGACCTCATTGTTGAAACGTAACGTCATCGTAGTGCCGCTCTGAAATTCAACCCCCGGTTTAAACCCAAAAACAATAAGCGAAATAATGCCAGGAATGAGTAGCAGCGCCGAGATAAGAAAGAACCAATAACGTTTCCCCACAATATTCATTATCTATACTCCATATGCAGAGGGATTTTTCACTGCTTTTATTGCGAAACGGAGAAGTACACGTGAAATAGTAATAGCTGAAAACATACTGAGAGCGACACCGATAAACAAGGTTATGGCAAAACCTTTCACCATAAAAGCACCTAAAGTTTCCCCAAACCATGCCAGGATAATGCAGGCAATAAAAGTGGTGACATTGCTATCGCGTATCGCCAGCCAGGCACGAGAAAAGCCAGTTTCTACAGCAGCACTTATAGTGCGCCCTGCCCGCAGTTCCTCCTTCATTCTCTCGAAGATAAGCACATTAGCATCTACAGCCATACCCAGCGATACGATAAAAGCGGCCACCCCAGGAAGGGTTAAAGTGATTGGAATCAACTTGAAAATCGCTATAAATAAAACACTGTAAATCAATAAAGCGATACAGGCGACAAATCCAGACATGCGATAATACAAAATCATAAAGAGAATAATCATCACCGCCCCAATTGCACCAGCAATCAGGCTTTTCTGAATTGAATCACTCCCCAATGTGGCATCAACATCCTGCTCCTGCATAATTTTCAATGGCACGTCGAGTGAACCTGAGTTAAGCTGTATAGCTAATGTATTAGAACCTTCTAAGTCAAGACCAGTAATAACTCCTTTGTCCTTAATTACTGATTGCACGGTTGGAGCAGAAATAAGCTGATCATCCAAAAATATTCCCAGAGGCTTATTAAATTACGCTTGGTGATTTGCTCGAATAGTATTGCGCCTTCTTCATTCCACTCAATAGCACTTCAGGTTTATTTGTCTGTGGCTCTAAAACGACTTTCGCATTGGGCTTTAGATATTTCCCAGTAAGTTCTTTCTCTTTTCCATCTTTGCCAATTGCTATGGCTTTGTTCCAAATTGGATTACCTTTGTCACTCAAGTACTGGAGTTGCCTTTTTCATCTAACTTTGCTTCCCTGAAGTCAAGTTCAGCTACCTGACCTATTGCTTTCTTAGCGTCATCAACATTTTTAACACCCGGTAGCTGAACCAGAATGCGATCAGTACCTTGTCTCTGTATGAGCGGCTCGCTAACTCCATAGGCGTTTACACGCCTCTCGATTTTCCCCAATACACCCTCCATAGCATCCTCATCTTTTTGTGAAGGGTCTTTCTGGGTCAGGTCAGCCTGATAAACAAGATAACTACCTCCCTTGAGATCAAGACCCAGACTTAATCCCTGTCTGCCAAACCTATTGCTATCAAGAGGGAAAACTGACCCAGATAGCAAAGACTAAGAGAATTAGAATAAAGATGAATAAATATATATTTGATTTTTTCAATTCTTACCCAATCCTTACTCTACAATACTTACGAAATCAACATGCGAAATTAATCATGAATCTGTAATGCTTTGATTTTACCTTTACTATTATCTTCTTTTTTCAATTTATTAAGAACTAGATTTATTGCTTCTTCCCTTGTTTCTACTTCACCAACTGCTTGCGCTTCATAAACTAAGCGTAGAAGTTTACCAATCAGAGGCCCTGAAGTCAAGTGGAAGATATTCATTAAGTCATGCCCATCAACTAACTTGACTGGTAGTCGCGTTTGTTTCTGGCTCTTGATGCTCTTTTATTATGTAACTGATCAAATGATTGTGTTGCTCCCATTCCTTAATATCCAGATTAGGTCCTCGCGCGGCTAAATAATCAGCCAGCGCCAGAAACAGAATATCAATACCGGCATCACCAACATCCCTGAAATACCGATAAATAGCTCGACTGGTGGGTAACCCAGCATTTGCCATTTGAACAGGTCGGAGATGGTAACAAGCTAGGTTTTCCACCAGCTTTATTTCCCGATTTGAAAACCTCAATCTAGTTAATATAGTAACGGTTTTTGCTGCGCCCTCTTTAGCATGCCCTATAAATCTGGTCCTGCCTGTTTTATCAACAGTCTTCGTCTGGGGCTTGGCAATATCATGGAGCAGCGCTCCAATCTTGAGAGAAATCCTACGGTTGCTATCGCCGGAGACTCTTTCATCAAAATACTGCTCCATTTTTTTTGACCATGGAGTCACTTTCAGTAAATCATCCTTGTCGTATTTCCATTGTCGTTCACGGAGTATAAACTCAACAGCAGCCACAGTTTCTAATGAATGGTTCAATACATCCCAGTAATGTTCTTTAGGTTGTTCCACACCTCTTAGTTCTTCTAACTCAGGAATTATTTCGGTAAGCAGGTTCACTTCATCCAAATAACGCAGGTAATCACTGCATGAAGACAGTGTAAATATTTTAAGTAGTTCATCCCTCTGTCTTTCCCCAGAAACAGAAGTAATGAGCTTTGCGTACTGCTTAATTAGACGCTTTGTATCACGCTCAATATTGCCTCCCAATTCAGCGGCTAATCGAACTGCTCGCAATAAGCGTGATGGATCATCCTTGAAAATGCACGTGACTCAGTGCTCTTATCGTTTTCCTTCCCAGATCAGCTTTACCTTTAAAAGGATCAATCAAGTGCCATGAATCCTGAGAGAAACTCACCCAACTCAATCGCCATCGCATCAATGGTAAAATCACGGCGAGCCAAATCTTCCTCAATTGTCCCGGAGAAAGTCGAGAAGTCAAGATACAATGGCTGTTCCCATTTGGTCATTACCACTCTAGCAACTCTGTTAACCTCATCTAGTAAAACATACCGACCGCCTATAATGTCAGATATTTTTTTAGCTATTCCTATGGCATCTCCACCAACCGAGATATCAATATCGTTTGTTTCTCTCCCGCTTAGTAAATCGCGAACAAAGCCGCCAACGAGATAAGCTTGATGCTTTTCATGCGTAATAGTTTTTACTACACAATTGAGGAGCGTTAAAATATTGGAGTTGAGATCTGGCATTAGTTTCGATTATATCGAAAGGTATACCTGTTGTAAAGGAATCCAGGCTGATACATCCACTCGTATTCTTTGCTATAATGAGTCACCATGCTTTATAAAAGGATTGTAGCCAAATTTGGCACCAATCTACTTACCGGAGGAACTGAGCAACTTGATCGAAAAATCATGTCAAGCCTGGTTCAACAGGTTGCTCAGCTTCACAGCGAAGGTCATGAAATAGTCATTGTCTCCTCAGGAGCAGTTGCTGCCGGAAGACAAAAATTGGGGCTGCGTAAGAAACAAAGGGATATCCCTTTTAAACAGGTTCTTGCCTCAGTAGGTCAAAGCCATCTTATGCATACCTACGAGCAAATGCTAAGCAGATATGGTATAACCATAGCTCAAGCATTACTGACGAAATCTGACCTTGGTCGTCGTGCTGGCTATCTGAACGCCAGAAATACGTTATTGGCATTGATTGAACTTGGAGTGATTTGCATTATAAATGAGAATGATGTGGTCGCTACTGACGAAATCGGAGGTACTAGATTCGGAGACAATGATAATCTTTCTGCAATGGTAGCTACTCTCATAGACGCAGACCTCTTAGTATTGCTTACAGATATAGATGGTCTTTATACTGAAGACCCTCGAGATAATCCAAAGGCAAAGCTTATCTCCCGTGTGGAAAAAATAGACGGCCGTATTCAGCGTTTAGCGAGCAATACTGCTGGTGTTCGAGGTGTTGGTGGCATGAGTACGAAAATTGAAGCCGCTAAGTTAGCTACCACGTGCGGGATAACTGTTGTTATCAGCAATGGATTTAAACCTGATAATTTACGACGAATTGCCCTCGGTAATAACACGGGTACTATTTTTATACCAATACCAACCAAAATAAAAAGCAAAAAACGATGGATACTTAGCGGGCTTGCCTCCAAAGGAAAATTGATTATTGATAGAGGCGCTGTACTGGCAATTAAAAAACTAAATAAAAGCTTACTTCCAGCCGGTATTATCGACCTGGAAGGAAAATTCCAACGTGGTGACGTCATTGATATCGTAGATGCTAAAGGAAATTGTCTCGGATGTGGTATATCTAACTATAATTCAGCTGAAGTCACCGCTATTAAGGGTGTTCACTCTAGAGCAGTATCGACCATATTGGGATATGAATATGGTAGCGAAATAGTCCATCGTAATAATATGATACTGATCTAGAACGCCAATTTCTTTGCGGAGGGAATTATGCAAGCTGCACTAACTGAATTAGAGCAAAAGGGTAAGCAAGCTAAAATAGCTTCTAAAAAACTTGCCTTTCTGGAAACAAACATCAAAAACAAAGCCTTAATAAATATTAGCGATGCTATCATTTCTAACGAAGATGCGATCCTGCAGGCTAATAAAATAGACTATAAAGAAGCCAAAGCTGCTGGCATGAACGCAGCTATGCTTGATCGGCTCATGTTATCACCTGACCGCTTACAAAGCATCGCACAAGACATGAAAACAGTAGCTTCTTTAGCTGACCCAGTGGGAGAAGTAATCGAAGAGCGTATCCTTCCCAATGGTCTACGCCTCATCAAAAAGAGAGTGCCACTCGGAGTAATAGGAGCCATTTATGAAAGCCGTCCTAATGTCACTGCGGATATATCAGCATTATGCCTGAAAGCTGGCAATGCTTGCATTCTTCGTGGTGGCAAAGAGTCCCTACACTCCAACCTCGCATTAGCGAAAGTAATTCAGGAAGCCGCATATAAAACAGGGATACCTCAAGGTGCAATACAGTTTATTGAGTCGACAGACAGGGTACTTGTAGACTATATGCTTAAGCTGAAGGAAATTATAGACCTTCTCATTCCCCGTGGTAGCGCCAGTTTAATTAATTTCGTTGTTGACCATGCTACTATGCCGGTCGTTGCTGGCGGTATAGGTGTTTGCCACACCTATGTGGATAGCAAAGCAGATATAAAGAAAGCAGTCGCCATTGCCTATAACGCTAAAGTACAACGACCAACGGTTTGTAACGCTTTGGACACACTTCTAGTACATGTTTCCATAGCTCCCCATTATCTCCCATTAATCGCTGCTGAATGGGGCAAAGCCGGGGTGGAAATGCATTGTGATGAACGAGCTCTGGCTATTTTAAAGACAAATAATTCACTGAAGCTTGTACCCGCGAAAACCGAAGACTGGGGTAAGGAATTTCTAGCGCTAATTGCTGCCATTAAAGTAGTTGATTCCTTTGATGAAGCCATTGAACATATCGACCGTTATGGCTCAGGGCATTCAGAGGCTATCATAACTGAGGATAAAGCTGCAGCCACCAGTTTCCTCGATAAGGTTGATGCCGCCTGTGTCTACGCCAATGCCAGCACTCGTTTTACTGACGGTAGTCAATTTGGTATGGGCGCGGAAATAGGTATAAGCACCCAAAAATTTCATGCGCGCGGTCCCATGGCACTAAGAGAAATTACGAGCTACAAATGGGTTATTATAGGCAATGGCCAGGTTCGGCCTTAGATTAATTCTGCCAATGTTGTTTTCTGTATTTTGAATAAGTGCTTTATTCCTTTTTCTGCGAGGACAAGCAATGAATCAATGTTAGACCGAGAAAATGGCTTACCTTCAGCAGTGCCCTGAATTTCTACGAATTCACCTTTATCGGTCATCACCACATTAAAGTCAACCGATGCTGAGAAGTCCTCCTGATAGCAAAGATCAAGAAGTTCCTCCCTGTCGACAAGACCAACACTGGTCGCAGCCACCGCAGTTTTTAAAGGAATCGATGATATGACACCTCGGCTTTTTAAACGGTACATTGCTTCATACAAAGCTATATAGCCACCTGTAATGGCTGCAGTTCTTGTGCCACCATCTGCCTGTAATACATCACAATCCACAATAAACGTTCTCTCTCCCAAAGCAGCCAGATTAGTAACAGCTCGCAAACTACGGCCAATGAGACGTTGTATCTCTTGGCTCCTCCCAGCTGTCCTATCAGTTTGACCTGCACGTGGTGTGCGAATATGAGTAGATCGCGGAAGCATTGCATATTCAGCAGTAACCCAACCACTCCCTCCACCCTTAAGGAAAGCAGGTACTCTATCCTCAATGGTCACAGCACAGAGTATTCGTGTATTCCCAAGCTCTATTAAGGCAGAGCCTTCGGCAAAAGCCTGGTAGCCTAAAGTAATACGCAGTGGGCGCAGCTCGTCACCCACACGACCATCAATTCTTTTCATCAGAAAACTTCCTCTCTATGTGGGAAAAAGTATAACACTGATTCGACTCACCAAACAATATTCAATCTTATATATTGAATACAAAATAAGTATTGAACTTGACAGCCTAACTTGATTTCGGTTAAATTATTATCCACTAATTGAAGACCGCTATCATGCCAGGTCTAAAATAAGATTCATGTCCAACGGAGGCTGTTTAATGAAAACCCTGAAGAGAATTGGTTATGTGTTTTGTCTTCTCCTGCTTCTCACTATCGCTATTGGATTGGTGACTCCACTAGCTGTACATGCAGTCCCAAAAACCTCAACCAGTCTTATTAATCCATTCACTGCGGAACAAGCTACTGGAGAACAAGTCACATTCAAAACCAAATATCCAGCATTAAGTGCTACAGCAGGTTCCAGCTATGAATTCGAAATCGAAGTATCCTATGCCGGTGGCGAGAAACCACGTGTCTTTGACCTGCGTGCTACCGTTCCTAGTGGCTTCGTTTCTCAAATTACGCGAAGCTATGGTAGCGGGGCTAATATAGCGGCTGTTCAACTCGACCCTTCCACGTCATATCCTGAATCTCTCAAGATTGTTGTGGCGCCTTATTATTGGCTATCCCCAATGCCAGGAGACTATAAAGTAATTGTAGAAGCGGCTTCTGGAACCGTTACGGGCAGCATTGAGCTTAAAGCCGTAGTTACTGCGAAAAATGAACTTAAGCTGGAGACACCTGAAGGCTTACTCAATACCAATGTCACCGTCGGTAAAGACAACTTCTTCACCTACAAAGTCAAAAATACCGGCACAGCGACTTTGGACAAGATAAACTTCACTCAAAGTGTGAGGGGCGGGCCTTCGGGATGGAGTGTCACTTTTGATCCGAAAACCATTGACTCGCTGCCAGTAGGTGCTGAGCGAGACGTACAGGTCAATATCAAACCTCCTGAAAAGAGTATAGCAGGTGACTATCAGATCAATATACAAGCGAGAACCGAAGCAAATAACGCCTCTGATAACTTGGATATCCGCGTTACCGTTCTCACCCCAACTGTGTGGGGATGGGTCGGTGTTGCCGTTGTAGTTCTTGTTGTGATCGGACTGATTGCCATGTTCTGGCGCTTAGGCAGACGATAATAATCATGGACCAGCAAGCTGTTATTGAAATAAAAAATCTCACCAAGGCTTATGGCAATTTCATTGCCGTTGATAAGCTTAATTTGTGCATTGATGAAGGAGAAATCTTCGGCTTCCTGGGGCCGAACGGTGCCGGTAAAACTACCACCATACTGATGCTTCTCGGACTCACCGAGCCCACATCAGGTAGTGCCCAGGTATGTGGATTTAATCCCACGAGGGAACCACTTAAAGTTAAACGCATCGTTGGCTATCTCCCGGAAAAGGTAGGGTTTTACGAAGACCTGACCGCAAAGCAAAATCTGGAATATACTGCTCATCTCAACGGAATACATTGGGATCAGATTTCAAAGAAAATTACTGAGGCTCTGGAACTAGTTGGACTCTCTGAGGTAATAAATAAAGAAGTCGGGCAATTTTCACATGGCATGAAACAACGATTAGGCATTGCTGACGTTATGCTCAAGGATCCCAAAGTAATTATCTTTGATGAGCCTACCTCCGGAATAGACCCTAAAGGTACTGATGAGATTCTTCATTTGATCTCTAGCATGGCTAAGAGAAAAATAACAGCTATAATATCATCCCATCAACTGCATCACGTACAGAAAATTTGCTCCAAAGTCGGGATACTGGCCAAAGGGCGGTTGGTAGCTGAAGGTCCGATTGAACTTCTAGGCAGAGAGACAATTGCCGGTGGTCAATTCCAAATAGAAGTCCAGGCATCACCAATAACTGAAAAACTATTAACGGCATTAAAGAAGATTAAAGGTGTAACCAAAATAGAGAAACCTCAGGATACGATACTACTCATTACTTGTGAGCAAGACCTGAGGTCGCAGGTATCTAAAATAATCGTAGAACACGATAGTATGCTCACTGGAATGAAGATTGAAGAATATGGACTGGAAGAAATATACTTGAAATATTTTCGGGAGTCTTAACTATGTCAGGATTAACCGCAGTTTTTTGGAAAGAATTAGCTGACAATTTCTCCAGCAAGCGCTTTATCATTCTTTTCCTCCTGATTTATTTAGCTGGTATAGCTACTATCTACGTAGCAGCTCAGAATATTAGAAGTGGAGTTACTGAAACTACCGAATTCGTTTTCCTCAGGCTCTTTATTGTTTCTGGAGAAAACCTACCATTTTCCTTTCCCTTCTTCTTGTCTCTCTTTATCCCTATAGTCGGCATAGCATTAGGGTTCGATTCCATTAATAGCGAGCGAGTCAGTGGCAACCTTAGCCGGGTCTTGTCTCAGCCTGTATACCGAGATTCTGTAGTAAACGGAAAATTCCTGGCAGGAATTTTTACCTTAGCTGCGTTAATAGTTAGCATAGTCGTTGTTGTCGGCGGTCTGGGCTTACGCATGATCGGGGTGCCTCCTGGCGCAGAAGAATTGCTTCGGCTCTTTGCGTTCATTTTTTTAAGTATAGTTTACGGAGCTTTTTGGATGGCACTGGCTATCCTCTTCTCTATCCTTTTTAAACGAACGGCGACATCTGCTTTAGCTTCCATAGCTTTATGGATTTTCCTGTTTTTTTTCTTATCGATGATCGCTAAGTACATTGCCGATGCAATAGTACCTATCGACCAGAACTCTACCATTGAATTACTGACAAAGAATGACTCTATCTTTCGTATGATAAGTCGTATATCTCCCGGTACACTCTACGGAGAAACAGTTCAGGTTTTACTTATGCCAGAGCTAGGTAATCCCAGTTCAACGCTAGTACTGATAAGCATTTATACTGCTGGTTTAAGTTTGGGCAGTTTATCACTAGATCAAAGCCTCACCATTGTCTGGCCTCAATTTGTTAGTCTTATTGCATTGACTGCGCTATGCTTTGCTATTTCTTACATCAAATTTATGCGCGAAGAGATACGGTCAACCTGATTCACGCCTTATTTTTTTGTTCTAACCGTATCATAAATACCGAATCCCTAAATCCATCTTAGTATAGAATCTAAAAGCACCGTGTGCTTGGTAGTTGGTCTATTCCATCTATCCTCACGAATAAAAGATGGTAACTTTATTGCATATCCCATACCCATTGATTAGCCCATGAAATAAGTTATAAAATATGAGATATAGAAGATATTAAAGAGTCATAGCATGGCACAAACGCTCCAATGTAATAAATGTGGTACCCAGAACAAACTGGGTTCGCATTTTTGTACTGCTTGTGGGGAGAAATTCCTTTACCAATGCCCGCAATGCAGCACCAACGTCGAACCTGGAGATGAGTATTGTTCTCACTGTTCAGCGAGGCTAAATTGGGGAACGGCGATGGAACAGCAGGCAGATATTACTTTTGAACAAGCGCAGTTAACCAAAACTGAGCAACAGGAAATAAAAAGACACGAAACCAAACAAAAGGGAACGCCTCAACAAAAAGGTATCAGTCCCTGGCTTATTGCCCTGATTGTTACCGTGGTCTTAATAATAGCCGTATTTATTATTGATAAAGTGATAGAACTCTGATATTATGCTAACTCCACATATAAGATTAATGACGCTTACAAGGAGGTGTAGGTAATGGGTATCGAGTGGTTGCGCGACCTCGTCATTTGTATCCTGGGGATAATCTCCATCATAGTCCTTATCTTTATCGCAATCTTAGCTAGTTCTTTTTATCGAAGAAGCCAATCGCTGATAACTAGTTTGGATTTATTATGCCAGCGAGCGAGCTCCGTATTGGATAATCTGGAAACTACTTCTGAAAGTATGCGGGGCATTATGTCCGACGTTCAAAAGGCGTTAGTTAGTCCCGTAGCTCAGATAGTCGCTGTTGTTCAGGGTGTACGACAGGGGATGAACCTGGTCAGTAAATTCTTTAAGAAAGAGGAGGAAGAATAAAATGAGTAATCAAGATGCTTCCAGTTTTCTTACCGGGCTTCTTATTGGAACAGTTCTCGGGGTAGCGATTGGTTTTCTTTACGCTCCAAAGTCCGGTAAAGAGACCAGGGAATTGCTGAAAGAAAAGGCAGTAGTAGCGAAGCAGAAAGCAGTTGAAGTCAGCAAAAAAGTCAAGCAAACTGCAGAGGAAGCCCTTAAAAAAGTACAAGCTGCTTCTGAATAGATCGTTAGAATATAAGAATATCCTCCAGCCTGCCTGTATCGCAGGTACAAAGTAATTGGGTATGCTCCTGATGATGGAGGGTAGGCTTGCCTGCTCTATTTAATTTAATTTAACAACAATATCTTTTACCATGGATGTTATTGAAGCGATTACCACGAGACACACTGTAAGAGCTTTCAAACAAATACCTGTTTCCAAAGAGCTTCTTGAGGAACTGTTAACAATAGCTATACGCGCTCCATCCTGGGCAAACACTCAAACATGGGAATTCGCTATAGTTGGTGGCGACGTCATAGAAGAATTGAAACGGATTTTTGTGGCGAAGGTTTTAGCTCAGGATGAAAGATCCCCCGATATTTCCCGCCCTGATTGGCCATCTCTCTATAGTGAACGAAGCAAAGAAAACGGCCTCAGGCTTTATCAGCTTCTCGGTATAACCACAGGAAATCGAGAGGAGCATATGGATTGGCTAACCCAAATGTATAGCTTCTTCGGCGCACCTAATTGTATTATCGTCTACACTGACAAAGGATTGAGCGAGTGGGCATTATTCAATATTGGTCTTATGGTACAAACTATTACTCTGGCAGCCTTGAAATATGGATTGGGAACAGCTATCCTTGCTGCTCCAGTGAGTTTTCCTGATGAAGCGAGAAGTATCTTAAATATTCCTCGGTCAAAACAATTGGTAATCTCAATTGCCATCGGTTATCCGAACTTAAGTGACAAAGTAAACGAATTCCGCAGTAATCGCGTACCCTTGAACTCAATTGCTACATGGCACGGTTTATAGAAGATTCGCCAGTCTTCGAAAATATATAAGCATAGGAGAATGGAATGCGACTATTAGCCATGGACATTGGCGGATATACTCAAGATATTCTGCTGTTCGATAGCTCACAACCAATCGAGAATTGCTTTAAAATGGTCATGCCCTCACCAACCACCATGCTGGCAAAAAAGATTAAGGCAGCTACAAAAGCAAAACATCCCATCTTCTTAAGGGGAGTTAACATGGGTGGTGGTCCCTCTAAAAAAGCGCTGGAGAACCATCTACTGTATGGTAGCAAAGCATATGCTACTGTTGGAGCCGCCACAAGCTTCGATGATGACGTCGACCAGGTTGCCAAATTAGGGGTAACCATTATTCCTGATAATGAGAAACCCTCTATCAAGAACTTAGAGATTTTCGAGACAAGTGACCTCGATCTTGCCAGAATAGAAAGGGTTCTGGAAGCATTTGGTATTGAAACCGACTTTGATGGTATCGCTGTTGCCGTGTTTGATCATGGAGTAGCTCCGCCAGGAATGAGCGATCGTAAATTCCGTTTTCAACACCTTCAGCAAGTAGTGAGCACCAAAAAGGAACTCATTGCATTCGCTTATCTTGCTCCTGAAATCCCCCCTTTTATGACCAGAATGAGAGCGGTAGCACAGAATGTAAAGAAACGTATCCCCTTTTTAACCATGGATACACCTGTAGCCGCTGCCCTAGGGTCGCTGGAAGATAAAGAGGTCTCCAGACATTACCGCAAGATCGTAATGAATGTAGGCAACTTCCATACGCTGGCATTTCACCTTCAAGGCGATACTATTCTGGGCTTTTTCGAGCATCACACCCGCAAACTCACTACAACGAAAACGGGAAAGTTGCTCACCAGATTTGTAAGAGGTGAACTCAGCAATGAAGAGGTATTCGACAATGATGGGCATGGTTGCCTTGTTATAGAAGCTAAACAAAAAGTTCCTTTTATCTCTGTTACCGGACCCAGGCGAGCCTTAATGTCCGGCTCAAAGCTCAAGCCCTACTTTGCCACTCCTTATGGTGACATGATGCTTACTGGTTGTTTCGGCTTGGTACGCGCCTTTGCCCTGCGGGTCGAGAAATGGCGTGAAGAAATAGATAGTTCCCTCATCAACCCCAGATAAGAAATCCAACCGTTCGCAAATCAGAAAATACCTTTAGGCTCGACAGGATTTGTCCTCTCTCCCCTGGTATTATAGAGATGGAGTGAATGGAACATATACAATCCTTTGACGAGACGGTGCTTTTGGGCTAAAATGAACGTGATTCTTGCGGGAGTAACTCAGTGGTAGAGTTCCTGCCTTCCAAGCAGGCTGTCGCGGGTTCGAATCCCGTCTCCCGCTCCATAGATTCAAAATTAGATTAGAGCCCGCCTGAAAGCGGGTTTTTTGTTTGCTAACGACCCACTGCCTTGTCCGGCAAAAATATCACACCAGGCTCACACCAATATCACACTTTGGTCACAGTGCGTCACGCTTTTTTGACCACAGTGCAAGGAGCAAGGAAAATGGTAGTGACTCGAAAAAATTGGCGGTGGGAAGAATTGACCAAGGAATCGTTTGAACTGACTGAGCTTGCCAAAGAATATGAGCTTTACAATCGAACGGAGGGTAAAAGCCCGAAGACTATCGATTGGTACAACCTGTCTTTGAAGCAATTCCGCCGATTCCTTATGGAGAGCGAGCAATCGACAAAGCTGGCTGAGCTTGACGAGAGACATGTTCGTGAGTTCATCCTATATCTCCAGGAAAAGAAGAGATGGCAAGATCAATCCCCATATACCTGAGCAAAAGGAAAGACTGGCGACGATAAGCATCCAGACATATATTCGTGGATTAAGGGCTTTCTTTAATTGGCTGTATAAGCAGCATTACACCAGCGAGAATAGGTTAGCCAATCTGAAACCGCCCAAAGCACAGCACAAACTTGCTCAGATATTAACCGAAGAAGAGATGAAGACAATTTTCTCCTGCCTTGACCTCAACACTACTGCCGGATGCAGAGACTATGCTATTTTGTTGATTTTCCTTGATACTGGATTGCGTTGCAGTGAGCTAGCAAATCTGAAGCTCAATGATGTAAATGTCGATGGTGGCCATCTGAAAGTCATGGGCAAAGGTGGAAAGGAAAGAATCGTTCCCTTTGGCGTCGTTGCTCAAAGAGCTTTATTGCGCTATCTGTCGCACTTTAGAACCTCACCGCTTTCCCCAATCACTGATAACTTCTTCCTGACTCTGGAAGGACTGCCATTGACCAGAAACAGCGTGAAGATGCTTTTTCAACGTTTAGCCGTGAAATGCGGAATCAAAAGGCTTCATCCCCATCTCTGCCGTCATACCTTTGCTACAAACTATCTGATTAATGGTGGCGACGTATTTACGTTACAGCAGATATTAGGACACACTTCACTTGAGATGGTTCGCAGATATGTGAGTCTGGCTTCTGCTCACGTTACCGTACAGCATAGGAAGTTTTCGCCGATGGACAAGATAAACTTAAGTGCTATGAGATTGTTTAAGAAAAATGGTATTCAAAAATTCGCTACATGAAGTTACAGCTTTGAACAGTTGCAACTCATGAACATTATCTCACTATTGAGTTTTGCATAATGAAATGACTATCCTTCATTAAATCGTAAAAATTCTCTCACCTTATTGAATATCAACTCTTCCCTTTTTTCAACGAATTGTTTAAAATTAGCCTCAGTTAGGTCTTTCCTAGCTTGCAGAAATAGTTTCCGTAACTCGGGGTCACTTGAACCAAAGAATTCGACATTTTCATCTGGAAGTGCAGCACTTTTCAAAATATTCCTAGTTTTATTGATTAATCGAAGGTTTCCAACACTATTTACCAATTCATCTGAAATGCTTTTATCATTTAAAACGCTGCTTGGAAATATATGGTCTCTCTCTAAACTCCATCCTCTTTTTTGAGGTATCTCCGAAACACCACCTTGAATAATATTTAGAACCAAGTCGAGATCATTTAGCATCGTTTTTGAAAAATCATAACTTAAACCCGTTCTTTCTGCCATGTACTTACTTATTTTTTTGCGTGGAAAAACCTCAGGTTTTTCATAGTCAGCTATATATTTGTGAATGACATCTAACTTGCCATCAGCTCCGTAAGAATAGAACCTCATAAAAAATGACATATATAAGTGTTGCAGAAGTTTCCACGCCTGTCCCTCAGACAACTGTTGATGTGGTTGCCTGAATATGAAATCAACTATTGGAACGAGTGATAAGTCAGATTTAAGAAACCTTTTTGAAAGTATTTTCGCATCAGTTCTTAAAAATTCCATAGTGGATAATAAACAATTCCTAAGATTATCAAATTTTTCTTTGAGATTTTGAATGTATTCTTTATCTTCCAGTTTATCTACATCATATTTAGCTCCTTTTCCGAAAGCCACAAAAGAAGCTTTGATTATGAAATCGATGTCAAAATTGAATTCTCCGCCACCATTTAATTCATCTACGAGTTCAATAAATTTTTTCTCCATATCAGGAATGCTCAAAACCACAGTAGAAAAAACCAAATCAGATTTGGACAATACCATCCCACCAGAATTTACTCTAACAAAAACCTCCAATACATCGTTATATGGCAAATCTTCCTTCACATCCTGTATAGGCAATCTCTCTTCTATATTGAAAACTTGTATAAATTTACCAAGATTTTCTTTTATTCTTTCTTTTATCTCTTCGGAATCAGCATTGAACCGACTGTCTACAACCCCCGATATTTTAGGAATACCTATCTCGATTATTTCTGGGAGTCTTAACCAGTGAGAATCTTCGGCTGCCTCCTCAGGTGTAAGAAATTGAAATTGATATCGCAAATGGTCATGTTCTTCATCAGGGTCGCTATCAACCTTGAAATAGAGCTGTTTATCGTCATATTTTCCAAAAAGCCCTAGATATAGAGATTGCAATCTCTGCTGCCCATCCAATACAAGGTATGGCGGCGGTTGAATTGATTCACCTTCTGATATGATACGAGTTCCAGTCACATAATCGTGAATAAATTTTCTTGTCCTTATTTTTTTATTTTCTTGTGGTTTCCATACAAGAAAAGAACCTATCGGATAGTCACTCATAAGAGAATCCATCAATTTACATATTCTATCTTGTTGCCATACAAACGATCTCTGAATCGAAGGAAGTCTATATTTATCATCTTTTATTTCTCTAACTACATCATAAATTCTCTGAGTTGGTTTTACCTTACCCATCTTGCTACCCTCCAATATATTATAGAAGCAACGTATTTTAACATTTACTCTGCTTGTCTAGCACTTTTTGAATTCGATTATCTCCCAGGCCTTGCGTTTTTTATCCCAATTCAATCGCCTCTTAATTATCTCTATGTAATTTCGATTAAGATCAATTCCAATAGCATTCCGTCCGAGGTCTAAAGCGACTTTCATCGTCGTTCCAGCTCCGGCAAATGGGTCGAGCACAACACCGTTAAGTGGGCAGCTTGATACTATTGGCCTTATACATAAAGCTTCGGGGTAGACAGCAAAGTGAGCACCCAGAAACGGCTTTGGCTTTACTTCCCAGAAGTCCCCGGGATTCTTCCCCAATAAGTGACCTTCTGCGATGCCGACAGCTAACCTTGGCCTCAGAATAGTTTTACGAACAATAGACGGCAATTGTATAAAAGCTGTCGGCGATTCTATGGGCCTGGACAGGGAGCAACGGGAATATCTGCCGCAGCTACCAGAGAGAAAAGCAATCGTCCACTATAAGGGTTACCCCGACCCGTTCCTTATTGAGATTCCACAGTTGGATTTCTACCGCCGAATCAGCGAGGCAGAGATAAGGCAACGGATGGCACCTGTCTTATCCAGCCTAAAATGGAAGCCGTCCAAAAGAAACGGAACTGCTAGCGAGAAAATAATATTGACGGCTCCGGTCGCCGAAGAAAGAGAACGGACGACGGATGCTGGGCTTGATAATATGCCTGTCAATGAAGCAATTAATGCCAAGCCAAGCCCAAATAATATGACTAGCTTAACTAATTCGAGCTGGATGACCAAGCAACTGATGGATTATTTGATTGAGATAGCTAATTCGCCGTTCGAGCCTGCGACCAAGAGAGATGAGCGGCTTGGCCTTTCAGGATACAAAGGTGACAGGCATCGGTCGGAATTAGCAGAAAAGGAAATGATTCGTATGCATAAGATAAATACCGGAAAACGCGGAGGAATGATAACCCTGCTGGAGGCAACGGATAAGGCATACGAATACCTGGAGTCCATAAAGGCAAAGGTGACGAAGCCCAGAGGAAAGGGAGGCTTCATCCATGCCTACTGGCAGCATTGCATAGCTGAGTCGCTGAGGAAGAATGCAGAGGTTTGGATTGAGGATTCGAGGAGCGGAAAGCTGGTGGATGTCGGGGCAAAGATGGACGGGAAAAACGTGGCAATCGAAATAGCGTTGGAAGGGGAAGAGAAGGAACTAGTGAATGTGGCAAAGGATTCAGATTTCTATGACAGGATAATAATACTAACGGAAAAACAAAAGACATCAGACTCGCTGCGTGCGAAGCTTGATAATTTGGGAAAAGAGTTTAGTGAAAAAGTGGAGATAGTGCTCCTTCGGAGCTTTATTAATAATGATGAGGATGATGGAGAAAATGAGGGCGGAGAAAATAGGCTGACGCAAATATTAACGCCCTCGCCCGAAGATAAATTATCGTTAAAAGAGCTTCGGGCTCGGGACGACGTGATAGTTGAAGATAAACAAAGTGAAGAAGTGGGAAAAAAGAGGAAAGAAAAGGAAGAAACGGAACCAGAAACAGAAAACAGAAACAAATGGCAAGAACGCATTTGGTATTGCTTGAAGAATTTGGACGACCTTATCGCTCTTAATAGCAGCTCGCTGACCAGGCTGGCTTATATCGAAAGAATTGCTAAAAACAAATACAAGAATGAGGGTTTGCCCAAAGCTAAGTTGCTTCGGGATATTTTGAATTTGTGTATCGATCGATTAATCCAGGAATTAGAGAACGATAATAACTCTGTGAAAATAGCCGGGTATCTGAAACTTGCAAAGAAAGGGCTAAACAACTCTCAGATAGCCAAGGAATTGGGATTAACCAGAGAACATGTAAGCAGAGTATACCGGAATAAATCAATAGAGCTTGTTACTCAGGAATTTCTATCTACTGTAGGACATTCTAATCTTGTTTTCAGAGGATAATACTATTACAGATTCCCTTAATTGACTATCACCATACGGCTATCCTAATAGCGAGAGAAAGGTATATGAACGTAATTTTACGGTGGTTTCTCGGTCAGTATGGGGCGAAATAATTCAGTGTAAAGGCAGGTGGTTCGATTGATGGTATTTGGTAAGAAATCTAATAGGTCCATATATTTTCCCCTGACTTAATAACATCAGGAATTTTATATCCTTGAGTCTGTGGATTGTTTTCAAGTATCAACCTTATTAGTCTAACGCCACTATACGCTCGTCTAATTAGGTCTCGTTGTGCCTTGATATACTTTTGATCGTAGATATTATCATCAATTGCATGAGCAGGCTTTTGACGTAGCCGCCTTATCTCTCTGAATGTTTTTAACATTTCCTCCATCGGTTTATTATCTTCTGGAATAAATGTAGCTTTTAGCCATTCCTCCAGCATTTTTATCGTTCCTTTTGGGCGAACGACTACCTTTCCATCACTTCTCGCCTCTTCGTCATCAAATGTAATATCGCTCATGAAGAAGTCCCTATTTATGTTCTCCGAAATTGTTTTATCGAGTAGATGTATAAATTCATCATATTCTTTTGATGTCGGGCGTATGAGAAATCCAAACGTCTTTGGCTTCTGATCACCACCAAAGTCATTTTTAAACAGTGGTGGTCTGTGGATTAATTTACACATATCATTAATATACTTCAATTCAGCAATGAAAGCATCAAAAATTGATATGCCTTTTGGGAACTCTCCTCTTGATATCCTATCGTAATCTGGATGTAAAACATATTCGCCAGTAAGAATTTTGGCATTCCAAATCTGTTGATGCTCCGGGCTAAGATCAGAGAGATATCTAATAAATACAGCAACTGCTCGATTTAATTCCGCATTGTAAGCAAAACCAAAGGTTTGTAATAAAATCCTATCTGATTCCGCTACCTTTCCATCTTCAAGATACCTATCACTAATAGAAATATGTCCAGATATATCACTAGTATGATATGAATACCTGGGATCATTGCGATAGATTTCTAAAACAGTTAGGTCGAATGGTTTGAAAGCTAGTTGAGGTTCACCCAAGGCGAGTAATAATGTGAATGGCTTGCCTTCATATTTAGATGGATCAACTACTTCCTTAAGATATGTCGATGAGGGATAGATACAGGCATGTTCAAGATTTAGAGTATTCAATTTTTGTATTTGTTTTTCCTTAGGTTCATCCCATAATGCTTTTATGTGCGGATTAGGATGAATGTCACCAAAAACTAGGGAGACCTTATCTTGTTGAATAACTGACGTGATAACATCTTTTAGTTCTTTTCCTGACACAGCAGTGATATTCCGAAGCGGTAAACCATTAAAATCGCGGGAAGTTAGGTAGAATTTCGCCACGCTTTCGAGGATTTGTTCTTCAATGCTCATGTACTCAATAGTATATTAAATTATCCGTTTTTAACAATGAAATAAATTTTTGTTAAATATATTTGAGCAACTGCTGATGCTATAATAAATCAAAATGGAGGCCATATGGTCACTCAATATATCACAGAGAATAATGTTCTTATTGCAGTAGCTAAATGGCTTCACGTAAACGATTGGCAGATTAAACAGGTTTCCGTGGCACATGGACAGCTACTCGACCATGCGGGAGAAACAAAAAAACTTAGAACAAGTCTAGAAACTATGGGGGTTGCATTAGGTAATTTGAAATTCACTAGCCAAGGGGCTGATATTGTAGCAACAAAGGATACGGATACATGGAAAATAGAATGTAAGGGTATGGGTGATGTAAAACTACCAACATTAAAAAACAATTTCGATAGAGCAGTTGCCAGTGCTGTTTCATATTACGACAGTAACACAGGATTGCGAATTGGGCTTGCGTTGCCTGAAGAATACTCTAGCTACATAAAAAGCAAATTACCTTTAGCCCTTAGAAAAGCAATCAATCTGTGGGTCTTATTATATATAAGCGCTGATGATGAAGTTTGTGCATTTGCCCCAGATGAAGAACTACCGCTTTGAATTTTTACAGATACGATTTGCCACAAACGTATGTATCCAGTAGATTTACCCCGTACCCACACACATCACACTTTTTGCATTTTTTCTAAGGGAGCGCAATAATAGAAACAGATGCGAGCTAAAGGGTGACACCCTGCCTGACAAAGCGGTCAGGTGTGGCTCAAATCTTAGATTGAAGCTACGGAGTCCTCGAACCGATGCACTGCCTTCCAAGCAGGCTGTCGCGGGTTCGAACCCCGTCTCCCGCTCCATTTAGCTTCAAAATCTGCCTATTTTAACCCATTTTTCCCTAGGGAATGCTCCTGCCTAATAGGCAGGCTGTCTTCGAGTTACACTCGAATAAAGAACAAAATTATAAAATAGTACGCCTGCCTTGTTATCTTCAAATACCACATTGAGGTCACTTCCATATCACAGCTTGGCCACATTTTTAACAAGTAATAGATCATGCAGTACCTCTGATCTACTCCCCAAAAACTGGGCCATCCACAAGGTGAATTTTTCGGGGGGTGGAGAGGATCAGGGAACAGGTCAATTGTACTAATTTGTATTATGAGATTATTTTTGATATTCAAGTATTGCTGTTAGTTAATAACGATAAATGATTCGAAATACGATCTGCACTTTTCTTTATTTCTTCGAGCACACTGGTTGGATCTGAAAAGCGCGTATCAGGCCCAAAAATACTAAGGGCTACTGGACATGAATAATTTCGTATAGGGACTGATATTGCCGCTCCTCCTTGAACTTGTTCACTAAAAGCTGTTGCATATCCACGAGAATGAACCTTTTCCAGTTCCTTTATCAAAACGTCTTCGTTACTAATATCCGTATTATGTATTGGATAAACAATCCTCATTTGTAAGAGTATTTTCTCAAGGTCCTGCTGCGGAAGTTCTGCAAGTAGGACTTTACCTGCTGACCCTGTATACAGTGGTGCCGTATTCCCCTTTTCTTCTGTATGCTTTATCTGCTGTAAACTTGGTACTACTTCCAGAAATAATCGCTTTATTCCAGCACGTATTTGTAATGCCACTGTCTCACCACTAAAATCTCGCAAGCGCTGCATTTCCTCAAAAGCGCTAATAATAAGACCACTATGTGCAATCATAGGATTACTAGCGAGTTTGATTATAAGAGGACCCAAATAATATCTTCGTCCTAAAGGATCGTAAGTTACAAAATTAGAAGCCTCGAGTGTTTTGAGTAGCCGATGGACTGTTGAATTGCTAAAGTTAAGTGTACGACTAATGTCTTTGATAGTGCTTACTCCATCACTTAAAGTTTGGAGTATTTTAACTGCCCGAATAACAGATCTGACGTGATCCTCTTTCATTATATTTCAAACTCATCATGAGAAACGTAATATTTTAATAAATAATGTACCTTCTAGAATGATGGTAATTACAGACTGGCTCTCATTTTTATTCATCTAGTTGCTCAAAATAAATTATCACAATTAACCCAAGATTGATACTTGACAGCCTCTTTATTATAAGATATATTTTTAAAATATGCATCACTATACGGTATATTTATTCCATTCTACAGAATTACAAAATTATAGAGTTCATGTTTTAGTTCTTAATTAAATTAAGGAGGGTTTGCTAAAATGGGTCAAATAAAAAATCAAAATTATGATGTCATCGTGGTCGGTGGTGGTAATGCAGGATTATGTGCAGCTCTTAGTGCTGCAGAACATGGAGGCTCCGTATTACTTATTGAAAAAGCTCCAGAAAATGATAAGGGCGGCAATACAAAATATTGTGCTTTCTATAGATTTCCATATAAAGGTACTGAAGATATAGTAAAGAATTTGATTCCTGACATGCCATCCGATATACGAGAGAAACTCGCTGATATTCCACCATATACAGAAGACATGTTCTATAACGATATGATGCGGGTTACAAAAAATCGTGTAAATCCAGAGATGCTCGAAGTTGTGGTGAAAAACGCTCGTCCAGCAATAGACTGGACAATTAAACATGGAGTTGAGCAGGAAATAAACAACCGAGCCCAGTTTATTTATCAAGGTAAGATATATTTTGAACCTGGTACCCCTGTCATGCCTAAAAATTACGGACCAGGTCTAGTTGAAATGCTCATAAAGGCTTCTAAGAAACTTGGTGTTGATATTGTTTTTGATACAATGGCTACAAAGTTATTAGTTGATGCAAAAGGGAGAGTTAATGGTATTGCAGCAAAAACTGCTGACGGTCCCCAAGAAATCTCAGCCAAGAAAGGCGTGATTTTGGCAAGCGGTGGTTTTCAGGCTTCTCCAGAGATGCGGGGAAAGTACTTGGGGCAAGGTTGGGACATCATGAAGGTGCGCGGTACAAGATGGGATACTGGGGAATGCATCAATATGGCCTTAGCTTTAGGGGCCAAGACTTGCGGAGAGTGGACTGGTGGACATTGTACTCAAGTGGATGCCGGTGGTCCTGACTGCGATATGGGTGATAGCACCTTCCGTAGTAGTTACCAGTTTGGTATTATGGTTAATTCGGAAGGCAAGAGGTTTATTGATGAGGGGGCCGATTTTCGAATGCTTACATATGCACGTTACGGTAGAGAAATCTTACGTCAACCGCATGCCTGGGCGCTTCAGATATTCAATCACGATCTGGTTAAAAAAGGGTTGTTAGAGGCCATGTATAATGTAGGAACAAATATTGTTGGTGACACAATTGAAGAAATTGCAGAACAGGCTGAACTTGATCCAAAACAACTGGCAAAAACCGTGGCTGAATACAATAATGCCGTTCAGGATGGCGAGTTTATTCCTGCCAAACTTGATGGAAAGAAAACCATTGGAATTGACCCACCAAAATCAAACTGGGCGATAAAACTTGAACCTCCTTTTATAGCTTACCCGGTAACCGCAGGAATAACTTTCACATTTGGTGGATTAGAGACAAACAAATACGGACAGGTATTGGATACTACAGACAGACCAATTCCTGGTCTTTACGCAACAGGAGAAATACAAGGATTCTTTTACCATAACTACGCAGGTGCAACGGGACTAATGAGAGCTGCTGTCTTTGGGCGAATTGGTGGAGCACATGCAATGGGCAAAAAGATTATCTAAATTAGAATTGCCTCATTTTGTGGAAAAGGAGGGAAAGTCATTGAAGAGAAAAACTACTCAGATGCGTGAATTGTTTTTTGGCAAAAAACTATTCGTTTTGCCTGGTATTGTCGATGCTTATGAGGCAAAAATTGTGCAAGCTGCTGGTTTTAAAGCATGCTATATGTCTGGGGGGCGCACATCAGCAGCAAGAGGCTATCCAGATGCTGGGTTGTTAACAATGAACGAAATGGTTGCTAATGCCCATTATATAGCAACAGCTCTAGATGTACCTTTACTGTCTGATGCAGATACCGGATACGGCAATGCTTTAAATATGCTCCGTACTATAAAAGAGTTTGTTGCAGCGGGTGTTGCTGCTGTACACATCGAGGATCAAGTATCACCGAAACGATGTGGATATATGCCAGGAAAACAGGTTATTGAAACTGAGGAAGCCGTTGGCAAAATCAAGGCAGCTTCCGACGCAAGAAATGAGACAGACCCTGATTTCGTCATTATTGCTCGTACTGATGCATTAGGTGCGGTTGGGGGCACATTAGATGATGCAATCAGGCGTGTTGAAGCTTATCGCAAAGCAGGTGCCGATGTAAGTTGGATCGAAGGTATGAAATCTAGTGATGAGCTCAAATACGTTATAGAGAGAGTAGATAAACCTTTTCTATTAATTCCCGTAGGCATTCCTGAAGACGAGTTACCCTCTGAAGAAGAGCTAGAGAAGATGGGAATAGTATGCACGCTGTACCCAGGAATGTTGTATGAACTAACTACACCCCTATTATGGGAATATCTCCACGATGTTAATGATAGGGGTTTAATTGCACAAAAAGAATGGAGGAAATGGCAAAATAACTTGCCACGCAAATATCCTCCGGCGCCAAGTTTCTTCCAGATTGCTGGAATGCCGAATGTCAAAATATGGGAGGAGAAATATCTTTCAGCCAAGGATTTGGATAAGTATACAAAGTCTACAGGAATCGGTTTTGGCAAGGACCAAATGTGATAAATTAGGTTCATCTGTTTGTTTCAAAGATATCGATAGTAATCTATTATTAATTTTTATATTGATTAGAATTTATTTTGGAGTAAAAATATGGGCATGACCATGACTGAAAAGATATTAGCCAGTCACTCTTCTAAAAAAGTTGTATGTCCTGGGGATATTATTGAATGCAATGTGGACGCAGCAGTGCTAGTTGAACTTCAATTCGCACAGTTTCGCAGACCCAAGAAGGTGTGGGCACCAGATAAAGTATGGCTAGTTACCGACCATGCAGTCCCAGCCCCAAGTGTTGACCTCGCTAACGATATGATAAAAATGCGAAAATTTGCTCGAAAGGCTGGTATTAGAAATTTAATTGATGTCGGAAGGCATGGTATCAGTCATATAGTTTTATCGGAAAGAGGCGCAATTCTACCGGGTACCCTGCTTGCCAATAACGATTCACACACTGCATCCGTAGGAGCATTAAATTGTGCCGGGCGTGGATTGGGAATCATGGATATGGTTCATGTCATGTCTAAAGGAAAGACCTGGTTTCAAGTTGGTCCTACGATACGGTTTGTGGTCATAGGCAAAATGCCTTTTGGGGTATACCCTAGAGATATAATACATTTTGTTGCAGGCAAGTATGGTGATTTCAGTAATCACAATATTGAGTGGTTTGGACCTATCATTGAGTCAATGGACATAGCTGGTCGTTTTACCATCGCAACAATGTGCGTTGAAATATCTGCTGAATTTGTTTTATTTGAGTGTGATGAGACAACAAAGAATTATGTAAAAAAACATTCTGATAATACTTTCGAACCAGTATTTGCCGATTCAGATGCAAACTATAAGGTAACCCATAAGGTCGATATATCAAATTTGGATCCACAAATCGTATTACCTGACAAATTTTCGCATAACGTAAAATCGATTCGTGAGATTAAAGATGTCAAAATTGATCAAGCTTTTATAGGTTCATGCGCAAACAGCAGACTGGAAGATATTAAAGTTGCAGCCGAAATCGTGAAGGGCCGTGAAATTGCTCCGAAAGTGCGATTCATTGTTACGCCGGGTTCCCAAGAAACCTATCTGGAAGCATTAGAAGCCGGCTATATATCCACATTAATCAAAAGTGGTGCGGTGGTGACTAATTCAACATGTGGAGCATGTTTTGGTGGATCAATGGGTCTACTTGGTGACGAAGAAACATGCATAAGCTCTAGCACTCGTAATTTCAGGGGCAGAATGGGAAGCCCTACATCTCGTATATATCTTGGTTCACCAGCCGTAGTGGCGGCGTCGGCAATTAAAGGTGAAATCGCTGATCCGAGAGATCTTTAGAGGTAGGTGACAATGGAAAAAATATTAGAAGGTCGTGTCTGGAAATTTGGAGATGACATTAATACGGAATTAATGATACCAGCTATTGCGCTAACAAAACCAGAAAAAGAAGCTGCGAAATATTTTTTCTCATTAAATCGACCAGGCTGGGCAGAGCAAGTTAGGAAAGGTGATATTATCGTGGGTGGTAAAAATTTTGGGACAGGTTCCAGTAGGCCTGGTGCTAAGATGATGATGATTCTTGGTATTTCCTGTCTTCTAGCTGAAACAATTAATGGTTTGTTCTTAAGAAATTCTGTAAATTTTGGTTTGCCTGCTTTGCCATGTACTGGCGTTTCTGAAGCTTTTGATGAAGGTGATATTGCCGAGGTTAATTTCAATGAAGGCAAAATAACCAATAAAACAAAGGGCATAATTCTCAATACTAATCCTCTTCCAGAAATGCTGATAAAAATAATTGAAGCGGGCGGAATTATACCTTTACTGGAAAAAGAGGGGTGTTTGGAACCGGTGGAAACCTAGAAAATCTATCACGGAGGATGTTTTTTGAACATTGTTGTCTGTATTAAGGCAGTATGCATGAATCCTTTCTATTTCGAAATATCGTCTGTAGGCAATCGGATAGACTGCGGCAATAGATCACTAGTCATGAATGAGATCGATGAATATGCTTTAGAGCAGGCATTAGTTTTAAAGAACGACCTGGGTGGTAGTGTTACAGTTATTAGCGCTGGTGGGCTAGCGGCGCAAGACGCTTTATATGTTGGGAAAGCAAAAGGGGCTGATAGAGCTATTAGGATTTCTACTGAATATACCGACCCGTTAATTATATCTGAACTTCTCGCCAGAGCAATAAATAAACTTAAATTTGACTTAATAATAGCAGGTGCTGAAACTAGCGATGAAATGACAGGACAAACTGGAATTTGCCTAGCCGAGAAATTGGGTTTACCTTCCATTTATGCAGTAACGTCAATCGAAGCCAAATCTAATACTGAACCGATTATTGTTAACAAGGAATTAGGCGGAGGCATTTACCAAATATTTGAGATTCAAATGCCTGCTGTTTTATGTGTTCAATCTGGTATACAACCATTAAAGTATGCTGCTCCAATGAAAATAATACGTGCTAGAAAAGAGCCTTTGGATGTCTTCTCTGAGCAGGATCTGGTTCCTCCAGAAGGAGTAGCACCTCAGTGGGTTAGTGCAAAATTAGTAAGCGTGTTTAAACCAGAAATTGGTAGGAAAGCTGAAATAATAGAGGGTGAACCAACCGAAATAGCTGTGAAAATCGCGGAGTTAATCATCTAGGTCTATTTGATAATTATGGCAAATGAAGTTTTAGTTTTTATTGAGCATAGGGATAATCAAATAGCAGATATCGCTCAGCAACTTGTTATACGCGGACGAGATATTGCTAATGCACTAGATATGCAGTGCAATGCAGTTTTGATAGGACACAAGCTCGATGATATAAGTAAAAGCATGCTATCAATGGATATTGATAACGTATTTGTGGTTGATAATGATTTACTGTCTCCTTATAATCCTGAAATCTTTAGAAGGGTGCTTACTGATTTGTTCCGCGAGCATCAGCCTAAAATAATCTTATGTGGAGATACCTATACTGTTCGAGAGGTATTCCCCTCAGTCGCTTTGAGATTAGGCGTACCATTTTTCAGCAGTTGTATAAATATTGAGTTATTCGAGAATAGCCCTACAGTAACACAAGCAAAGTACGGCGGTGTTGTTCATGCTCAATATGAAATTAAACCGGCGCCATTACCATTTATCGTGAGTTTACAGAATTCTCCAGTCACAGCTGAGATATCGTGCAGCCATACTCCAATTGTCGTGCCACTAAAATTAACTTCTGACCTAAAAAATCTACGCACAAAGACGCTGGGGGAGTTTAGAAAAACAGATGGTGGAGAGGACATTACAAAGGCTGATATTGTTATTTCTGGTGGTCGGGGGCTTGGTAAAAAAGAAAACATCTTTCTCATAAAAGAATTAGCCAAAACTCTTGGAGGCGTTTATTCGTGCTCACGCCCTCTCTGGGATATGGGATGGTTACCCGAAAGTCATGTTGTAGGCATGTCCGGTAAAACCATAAGCCCCAAGGTATATTTGGCTTGTGGCATATCAGGGGCATCGCAACATGTTATGGGAATGTCAGGATCCAAATGCGTAATAGCTATAAATAAGGACGCTGATGCACCAATTTTTCGAGTAGCGCATTTTGGCGTTGTAGGAGATATTATAGAGTTGTTACCTCTTATCACTGCCGAAGCTCGAAAAGCTAAGGGGAATTAGTCAAAGTTAGTCTGCAAAAAGAAATAATGTAGCATAAATGCTTGGATAGTTAGATTATAATTTCTAATTATTGGACTGTGAATACCAGTTTCAGCAAACTTAAAGAGGGGAAACTAGTGAATCAGAGAGTTGCTAAGCGGCCAGACAAAGAAAATAGAACAGGTACTAGAAAGATAGCTGAGTTTGCTACTGAGACAATATATGGCAATATTCCCCAAGAAGCAATTAAAGCTGCTAAGAATGCTTTCCTGGATTGGATAGGTGTAACCATAGCTGGGTCTAGGGAACCCGGCGTTAACATAATCTCCGAGTATGCAAGGAGCTTCGGGGCACGAAGCCAGGTTAGCGTAATCTGTAAAGGGTTCAAGACCGTTCCAGAGATAGCGGCTTTGGTGAATGGTACCATGGGTCATGCTCTTGATTATGATGATATATTTCCCGGTTCAGTGCACTATAATATCCATCCTTCAACAAGTGTTTTTCCAGCTGTACTGGCTTTGGTAGAAAAACAAAAACTAGCCGGGCGAGAACTACTAGCAGCTTATATTGTTGGTATGGAGATACATTATCGGCTAGGATCAACTTTTGGTCAACTGGTCCCCAATAGTGGTTGGCATTCGACACCTGTTATGGGGACTATGGCTGCTGCAGCGGCTAGTATTAATCTTCTAAGACTTAGCTTGACTAAAGCGGAGAATGCTTTTGGGATTGCAGCTTCCAAAGCTGGAGGTATGATGCGGAATATTGGTACTATGACGAAACCGATGCATGCTGGTATTGGAGCCCGCAACGGTGTTTTTGCAGCAACTATGGCGTCTAATGGATTCACCGGAGATAGTAACATTTTTGACCAGGATTGGGGATTTTGCTATATGTTTAGTGGAAAACAAGTAAATGGATTAATGGGTACAGAGAAGGATTTAGGAAAGAAATGGAACATAGCGTCTGTGGGACTTGGTTTCAAGCCTTATCCCAGCTGCAGATCAACCCACAGCAGCATTGATGCCACATTACATCTGAGAAATGAATACAATATAACTCCTGACAAACTTGGCAATATAATTGAAATAACTTGTAAAATAAGCCCCATTCACACTAGATTTTGTAAGTTTTTTACACCTAAAACGGGATATGAGGGAAAATTCAGCATTAACTACTGCGTGGCGACAGCACTACGATATGGGAAGATTTCGCTAGAAGATTTCACTGATAACAAGGTTAATGACCCTGAAACACAGGCACTACTTTCCAAAGTTAAGTTTTTACATCCGGACAATTGGGGCCAGGGAGCAGTAGATCTGACCTCTGAAATAACGATTAACTTCAAGAATGAACCACCACTGTCATATAAGGTGACTTTACCTAAAGGTGAACCGGAAAATCCAATGACGGATAAAGATTTAGCTATCAAGTTTGCTGATTGCAGCAGAACAGCCCTGCGAAAAAAGGATAGTTTGAAGGTCCAAGATTTAATATTGCACCTGGAAGAGATTGATGATCTTACCGATCTCTTTGAAATATTGAAGGGTAAATCGCTAAACCTTGTAGGATGAAAATTAATATACTGTTTCGAATATGTCCCATTGATTAAGTATTATTAAATATTCATTTTCAGGAGAGTTGGCAATGGAAGAAATGCTATCTGTTCCTTGTACAATCATGAGAGGCGGCACTAGTAAAGGAATATTTTTCTTAGAGAATGATGTGCCTCGGAACGAGAAATCTCTACGCAAATTTCTACTTGCCGCCTTTGGTAGTCCCGATAAGCGCCAGATTGATGGTTTAGGCGGTGCCGATCCTTTAACCAGCAAATGTGCCATCATCGGTCCTCCGACCAAGGAAGGTGCGGATGTAAACTATTCCTTTTATTCGATCGGCATTGATTCCGAAGTGGTTGAACCGGCTTTATGTGGGAATATATCCGCAGCAGTTGGACCTTTTGCTATAGATAAAAGCCTCGTACGAGTTACAGATCCTCTTACCAAAATCAGAGTATATAATCCGCATACCGACGGGATGTTGACTATTGAGGTAGAAACGCAAGATGGCAAACCTGTAGTAGAAGGGAACTACAAAATCGATGGTGTTCCAGGTACTGGATCCAAAATTATACTAGATTGGAAGAGCGTCTCCGGGGGTACAGGAAAAACTCTGTTGCCCACGGGAAATACGAAAGACAACGTACTGGTGGAAGGTATTGGTGAAATTTCAATGTCGATCATTAATTTTATTAACACTTATCTATTTGTAAAAGCCAATGAAATCGGGTTAACTGGAACTGAACTACCTTTAGACGTCGATTCAAATGAGGAATTATTGAACAAACTGGAGATTATAAGAGGAACTGGAGCAGAGATCGCTGGTCTGATAAAAGATAGAACTAAATCTCGAGAACAATGCGCCAGTGATCCGCTGCTGATATTTGTGGCTCCTCCTCGTAGTTACTCTACCTATTCAGGAGAAAGAATTAGAGCTGGAGATATAGATATCGTTGCTAGAGCAATGTATATGCAAGTTATGCACAAGACGTTTGCAGGTTCAGGTGCTCTCAATATGGGAGTCGCAGCGGGAATGGAGGGAACAATAGTCAATGAAGTATTAAAACCGGGTAAAGAGGGCAAAAAGCCGATTATTATTGGCCATCCAGGAGGCATCATGGAAGTGGAAGCGGAGGTTGCCAAGATCGGGAAAGAGTTCGTCGTGAAGAGCGCAAGAACCTATCGGACAGCCCGAAAAATAATGGATGGATATGTATATGTGAAAAGGAGCCGTTTATAGTTTTATTAGCCAATCATTGAAATTAATTAATCGTTAACAAGGTAGAGACCTTTAACTAAATTCCTGAACAGGAATGAACACTATTGAATAATGCATATGAAGGAACCAATATATGGACAATATGTTGCAGTTCTTAGCAGATTATTCAACAGCACTGAAGTATGAACAACTTCGACAGGAAACAATACATCAGGCGAAACGTTCGGATTATTGATACCTTGGGTTGTGCAATGGGAGCCTTCCACATGACACCACCCAAAATTGCGCGTTACTATGCCATGGAAACGACTTCACATCCTGGAGCTACTATTTTTGGAACAAAGCATAAGACAACCCTTGAACTTGCGGCTTTTGCCAATGGAGTTATGGGACGATACCTGGATTTCAATGATACCAGCCACACGAGAGACAGTGGTCACCCGAGTGACATGATACCGGCAATGCTTTCAACAGCTGAATACTGTGGCCGTAACGGTCGCGATGCTATTACTGGAATTGTCGTTGCTTATGAGATTATGGATCGACTGGGAGAGGTTTGTGGTCTTACTCAAATTGGATTTGATTATACAACTTATGTTGCCATAGGTTCTGCGGCAGGAGCTAGTAATATTCTGGGTGTTAACAAAACAAAGATGATTAATGCCATAGCCTTGGCAGCTTCTTCATTCATTGGATTATTACAAATTCGAGTAGGTCATTTATCAATGTGGAAAGGCTGTGCCTCGGGTAATGCCAGTCGTAATGGAGTTTTTGCGGCTTTAATAGCTGACCGTGGGATGACTGGCCCGATCGAGGCTTTTAGTGGCCCTTCCGGCTTCATCCGCTTATTAACAAGAGGCAATGTTGAACTACAAGCTTTTGGAGGACCTGAAAAGCCATTTATGGTAGAACTCTCTAAATTTAAATACTATCCTTCGGATTATGAATGTCAGTGTGCGGTGAATCCGGCTGTTGAGCTTCACCCACTGATTAAGGGTCGCATTGGGGAAATTAAGAAAATACTCGTCTATGGATACAAATTTGCTATCAATGTGGCGACTGATAGTAAGGATAAATGGGATCCTATAACCAGAGAGACAGCAGACCATAGCCTGCCATATCTTGTAGCTGTGGCACTCATCAAAGGTGATGTTTGGTTAAATGACTTTGAAGAATACAACTATCGAAATCCTGAACGGCTCGCTTTAATGCAGAAAATAGAGGTTTACGAAGATGAGGAATATACCAAGGATTATCCTGAATCCTATCGTTTTCGCATAGAAATTTTTTTACATTCAGGTGACAAATTTATCCGGGATGTTAGATATGCAAAAGGCCATCCTAAGAATCCCCTGTCGGATAGTGAGATTGAATCCAAATTTCGAAAACTCTCGAAGGGAGTAATGTCACGTCAGCAGATTGATTTGGTCTTGGGCAAATTATGGCACTTAGAAGAAGAGGAGATGGTATCTGATATAATTGCTTCACTTGCGTTATAGTAATAGCGAATAACCAAACACACATTTAAAATGGCTCCTAAGGTATTTTCCGTGACAGGTAATACGTTAGTCAGGTGAGCGTAAATCGCTAAAGTTTTAGTTCAGTTTTTATTGTGAAAGAAATATACATAAAAAGGGTGAGGGAGTAGCAAATTTGCTGTACATACTCGAACTGGGACGATAAAGGAGAATGAATGGAGATCGAGAACAAAATTGCAAATTCAGCTCTGAAAATCAAATACGAGGATATTCCCTTAGATATAATCGATATAACCAAAAAACAAATTTTGGACGGATTAGGCGTAACTATTGCTGGTTCACAGGCAGCAGGAATACGTGAGCTAGTCGGGATTCTTCAAGGATGGGGTGGTGTCGAGCAAGCTACGATTATTGGTTATGGTATTAAAGTGCCTGCTCCCAACGCTGCCCAAGCAAATGCTTCGATGATGCATGCTCTAGACTTTGACGATAGCAGCGATTCTGCAGCGATGCACCCCGGTTCAACTATTTTAGCAACGTGTCTAGCATTAGCTGAATATCAAGGTAAGTTAAGCGGCAAAGAATTAATTACATGCATGGCATGGGGTACAGACCTGATACATAGGTTAGGCAGGGCAACAAGGCCAGGTGGTAGCTTGGTTAGTATTGGTTGGCATACTACTCCCGTTTATGGCATTTTCGGCAGCACTGGAATTTCCGGAAGAATTTTAGGTCTCGATCTAAATGAAATGATTAATGCTTTCGGCATAGCATATCATCAGTCGTCAGGCAATCTTCAATGCGTTTACGATGGGGCACTAACTAAGAGAATGGGAGCGGGGTTTGCAGCTAGAGGAGGAATGGTTTCAGCACTAATGGCGAAAGCAGGAATCACTGGGGCGGGTAATTGGCTCACAGGTCGTGCGGGACTGATAAACGTATACCATAACGGAGATTTTGATATCAATACTTTATCAGCTGATTTCGGGGAAAAATTTGACAGCAGGTTTCTCACTTTTAAGCCCTATCCATGCTGTCGTATCTGTCATGCTTTCATTGATGCTACGCTAAAATTGATAATCGCTCATAATATAGCAAAGGAGCAGATAGAAGAAGTACTAGTATTCGCCGGTGAAGGTGGCTATTCACTCTGTATTCCATTTGAGGTGCGAAGCAATCCAAGAAATGTTGTGGATTCCCAGTTCAGTATTCCTTGGGCTATTGCTACTGCAGCAGTTAACAGAAAACTGTCACTTTCAGATTTTAGCGAGAAAGCGATAAAAGATCAGAATATTATAAGCATCGCCCATAAAATCAAAGCTGAATTAGATCCACAGTTAATTGGGCACGGTATACAACCCGGTAGGGTAACAGTAAAAACTACTGAAGGGAAAGAATATACTGCTCAGATAGATCATCCACTGGGGAACCCAATGAATCCAATGAGTTTTGAAAACATCATTGACAAGTTTCGTGATTGCATCTCCTATGCGGCGGAGGCAGTTGACGAAAAGAATGTAAACAAGATCATAAAATTTGTCCGTAATCTTGAAAAAAGTGAAAATATATTGGAGATAGTTAATTTGATAAACTGATACTCATAATGATTTAATGACAAATTAGAGAATGATAACAGATAAAATGAGTATCAACAATCTTGAAGATTAAATTTAAGGAGCGGTGGATATGCCGAAGCAAGACGACTTCGTTGAAATCACTTTCCCTAGTTCGCCATCCAACAAAATCAGATTCCTAGATTTGACACAGCCTATCGGACCAAATATTCCACAAGTAGGATTCCCTAAATTTGCTTCATCATCGTTTGCTGATTATAAAAAAAACGGCGCTTATGCGCGTATGGTAACGATGGTCGAACACCTCGGTACACATGTTGATGCCCCTAGTCATTTCGTAAAAGGGCAAATTAATATTGATAAAGTCCCCTTTTCACAACTTATTGGACCAGCTGCAGTCTTTCATATTGAAAAAAGAGTTACTGAAAATCCTGACTATAGACTAAATCTTGAAGATGTAAACGAGTGGGAAAGGAAAAATGGCAAGATACCAAAAGGCGCAATAGTGCTACTAGCTACAGGGTGGGACAAATGGTGGCATTCCACCGATCAATCCAAATACCTCAACGTCGACAAAAATGGCAATGAGCATTTCCCCGGAATCTGCAATGAAGTCTTTGATTTTCTCGTATATAAACGCGATATTAAAGGAGTTGGGGTGGATTGCTTTCGTCCAGAAGGGGGATTGGGGCCTCCGGTCGTTCCAGGAACCAGGGTGCCACGTCATGGACATAACGTTCTATGCGCTGCAGGAAAGTTGATTGTTGAGAACATGCGTAATCTATATTTCCTTCCCGATACAGGGGCACTGGTAATTCTTGGAGTTATTCCATATGAAAATGGCTCAGCTGGACAAGCACGTGTTATTGCTTTGTTGCCCTAGATATTTATAGAATAGAAGCAGGGCTTTTTCTAACATAAGTGAGGAACACTAAGGAAAAAAATATCTTGCATTATAGAATCAAGCAGAGTATTAGAAGGAGGAGTAGTAAAATGTGAAGGATTTAAGGACAAAATATGACAACTATACAAATTATGTAACAAAGGAGGAGTACAAAAAATGAGAACTAAATTGTTAATGTTTTTCGTAATGTGTTTATTAGTTGTGAGTATTGGTCTGGTTGGATGCACTCCGTCTGCTCCACAAACAGTGACCCTCAAAGCGATATCATCATGGCCATCTAACATGGGTAATATGACCAAATTCAATGAATGGGTTAAAAAAGCCAATGAAGCCAGTCAGGGAAAATTTAAAATTGAATACATAGGTGGGCCAGAAAATATACCCTACAATGAACAAGTCGGAGCACTGAAAAGGGGAGTGGTGGATCTCGTCCAGACCGCCGGCGGCTATTACATGGGGGATATCCCCGAAGTCTTTTCACTAGTCCTTTCTCAATTAAATCCTGTAGAGGAAAGGAAAAGTGGTTTCTACAATCTTCTGAACGAAGTTCATAAGAAGCACGGCCTGTTCCTCATGGGCAGGACACAAGCATATATACCGCTTGCCTACTTCTGCTTCAATGTAGATGCCAAAGGGCCCAAGGATTTAGAAGGTTTGAAGTTCCGCAGTAATCCACCATATGATCCACTATTGAAGGAAATGAAGATTGTCCCTGTAACCATGGGAGAACCTGAAATTTTCACTGCAATGCAACAGAAGGTGGTTGATGGATTTTTAAAGAATATATCAACTGGGTTTGTTAATGTGGGACTTGAAAAAGTAACCAAGTACATATTAAATATTGGATTATGGCAATCGCCAACTGTTGTCGTATTCAACCTTGATTCCTGGAATAAGCTTCCGGCTGACGCCCGCAAAATACTATCTGATACATTTTTACAGATGGAAGCAAACCAGATGAGTTTCTGGGCTGAACAGAACAATGCGGAACTCAAGAAGGCCGCTGATGCGGGTGTAATATTGAAGGAATGGTCAGCTGCAGATACCAAATGGTTAATCGATGCGGCTTTTAGGACCGGCTGGGATGCAACATTGCCAAAATGTCCAGAGTATGGTCCGAAATTGAAAGAGCTGTCCATGAAAAAATAGAAAAATCATGTTTTAAGTTATTATTGGAGTCATAGGTAAACTACACCAATTACTGAACCGTTGTTACTTGGCAAATAAATTCAGCCGAGGGGTTAGTGCTAATGTAGTGTTTGACTGCAGACTAACTAAGTATATTGATTAGGATAATACTTAGTTAGGGCACGGGCTAAAAGGAAGGCTCAGATGAGTACAGAATGGGCTCACAGAAAAAATAAACCCAGTTGTAAACTAACAGGGTTAATGGGTCATATCCTGGATGGAGCCATAAGTACGATGGCTTATATTGCGATGGTATTGCTGGCCTTCGCATGGTTATCAGTGTGTGCCGATGTGATTTGCAGATACTTTTTATCGAGACCTATACCCTGGGCAACAGAGGTGACTGAATATATACTACTTCAAATTACATTATTAGGTGCCGCCTGGCTGCTTAGAAAAGAAGGCCATGTGAATGTAGATGCGTTAACTACCCATCTGAGCCAAAAAACTCAGGCAATCCTTAATGTTATAATCTCTTATATTTGTGCTTTAGTGTGTTTGATTGTTGCTTGGTATGGTATAACCGTTGTTCATTTGCTATTTCAAGAACAGAGTATCATTCCTAAACAGCTGGAAATTCGAAAGTACATAGTATACAGTGTAATTCCTCTCGGCTATCTAGTACTCTGTGGCCAATTTATTAGAAGAGGACATAGATTTTTTAGGACTTGGAAATCTCTTCATGATCAATAACGGGAGAACAAAATCTAAAAAATAGGGAGCAACCTATTAATGGAGATATATTAATGGAATGGTGGCTTGCCGCTGTACTGCTTTTTGGTGGCCTGCTAATCTTACTGGCTCTCGGTGTTCCAGTGGCTTTTGCCTTTTTACTAATAAACGTTGTATGGGCATTTGTACTATGGAACGGAACAGCAGGATTACAGCAATTAATTTTCAGTGTTTTTGAATCTGTCACTAGTTTCACGCTACTTCCAATACCTCTTTTTATTATATTGGGTGAGGTATTATTCCGCGCCAATATTGTAACAAATCTTTTCGATGCCCTGGACAAATGGATTGGCCGCTTACCTGGTAGGCTAAGTATTTTGTCTATAACTGGAGGCACTTTATTAGGAGCCCTGAGCGGTTCCAGCCTGGCTTCAACAGCAGTTATGGGAACTTTAATGTTACCTGAGATGGTTAAACGGGGATATAAAAAACCGATGTATCTAGGCCCTTTGATGGGAGCTGGCGGCTTGTCTATGATTATCCCTCCCAGTGGCATGGCAGTTTTCTTGGGAAGCCTGGCACAGATTTCCATTGGCAAACTGCTGATGGGGGGTATTGTGCCAGGCTTAATATTGGCATTCTGCTACATTACCTATGTTATCGTTCGATGTTCCCTTCAACCTGATTTAGCACCGCTTTATTCAGTCACAAGCTTCTCACTACTTGACAAGATTACCTCCACACTTCGGTATATATTGCCATTAGCATTAATTGTTTTCTTGGTTATCGGCCTCATATTTTTAGGGGTAGCCACACCTACGGAATCGGCTGCCGTAGGAGCCCTGGGAGGTTTTGTATTAGCATTTTTCTATAGAGGGTTAAATTGGCAAGTAACTAAAACTGCTTTGATAAGCGCCGTGGAAGTTACCGTTATGATGTTCATTATTCTGACAGCCTCCACTGCCTTCAGCCAGCTTCTCTCTTTTTCTGGCGCCAGTCGTGGAATAGTCAGTACGATTTTGAGTTTGCCGGTTGCACCAATAGTAATCGTGTTATTTATGCAAATCATTATAGCCATTTTAGGCTGTTTTATTGATGCTAATTCTATTTGTATGATAACACTTCCTATATATATGCCTCTTATCAAAACTCTGGGATTTGACCCGATATGGTTCGGGTTACTGGTACTACTCAACGTTGAAGCGGGAACCAAGACACCACCGTTCGGTTTTTTGCTGTTTTGTATGAAAGGTTTGGCTCCAAAGGATACAACCATGATGGAGATTTATAGCAGTGTTGCGCCATTTGTCGCCATTGAGTATGGTGTGATACTTCTTCTCATGGCTTTTCCAATGATAGCACTCTGGTTACCCAATAAAATTTGACATACAATCGCCGTTGACATAGTTCTTAAGCTAAGATGTTAACCGCGGATATGTCATATGTAGATAGCAATAATTAGTATGAGACTATTGAATGAAGGTGATAACTGGTGAATTCCATTAAAAAAGTAGTGATAGTAGGAGCCGGTGGTGCCGGTCTGGCAGCCGCCGTATCTGCTTTGCAGGCTAAACCAAGCGTTGACTTGACTGTTCTTGAGCAAAATGCCACTTATGGTGGTATCACGCAAATATCCACAGGAATAATACGGGCTTGCGATTCCCCATTACAAAAAGCTGTTGGACGGCAAGGAGTAAGCAAAGCAGACGCATTCCATCAATATTTGAAAACGGGATTAAATCATCAAGACCCGGAAATTTTAGAAGAGTTTGTAGAGAAAAGTGGTGAGGCTATAGAATGGCTGATTTCTTTGGGTTGTAAAATAGAGCTTCTTAACGATTTCCTGCATGGAGTAATTGCAGCCAGAGAGGGCCTTTCTGGTGGAACAGGTATAACTGAGACCCTCTATAATGCTGCTAGGAATATGGGAACAAAGTTTTTATTTGAAACTATGGCTACCGATTTAATTACTAATGATAAAAAAGAGGTGGTTGGAGTAAAGACAAACACCAGAGATAATAGGACCATTCGTCTTGAAGCCGATGCCGTAGTACTGGCTGACGGCGGCTTTTGGGGAGCCGATGCAGTAGCTTTCGATAAAGATGTTCCAGCACATTTAAAGGAGGTTATTATTGCTGCCGAGGGCTCATATCCTCAAGGTGGTAAAGGAGACGGGGCCAGAATGGCAAGAGCTGTAGGAGCTGAACTCCAAAATATGGAGTTCCTTGAATATACTGCTCAGCGCTACATTGATAGCCGGGGCAATTTGTGCCCAATTCATGGGTCAGATACCATATGGTCGCAGGGAGCTTCTATTATTCTCAACCAGAGTCTTGAAAGATTCCTTAATGAAGACTTATGTTATGCAAAAGAGACACTGACTGATGAGATAGCTCGTGAGTTGATCAAGAGACATGAAAAATGGTTCTGGAATATCTGTGATGAAAAAAGCAAAGAAAATACCTACAGGATCCGCTTCTGGATAAGTAAGGGCTTCATCGAAGACGGATTTATGTTAGTTGGCAATACAATCAAGGAATTAGCTCAGAAGATGGGTGTAGACCCGGTAAAGCTGGAGGCAACTATATCCCGATACAATAGCTATTTTGCTCAAGGACTAGATCGTGACCCTCAGTTTGGCCGAGACTTGAAAAGAGAGAGAGCACACCCACTTAATCAGCTTCCTTTTTATGCAATAAGAGCTGGTATCCAATGCAATAACCGGCGAGGCGGTATATCTACGGATGAAGATGCCCATGCTCTTAAACAAGATAATAAACCTATACCCGGACTGTATGTAGCCGGATCTTCCATGAATGCAGTCAAATTTGATGGTATGGGCTGGCTAAGTGGAACCGGATTAACCGCCTGCACGGTTTGGGGTAAGGTTGCTGGGCGAAATGCTGCCCTAGGTATATAATATAGTGCTTAGTTCCTTGTTTTATTGGGCATTTCAGTGAAATAAGCCACCACGTCAGGTAATGGTAATGATGCCAAGATGTCTATCGCGACTGCGTCGGTGTAAGGTCAGAATTGTACAATATCATAAGGAGATTGTTATCTGCGAGGAAGCGGATATTATTGGCATTAGATAAAGGGCCAGTATTTGCAGTCCTCCTCTTGGCGCGTACTATCACGTAGTGGTAGCTCGCGATCGCCTCTCGTTGCTGGTAGCCATTGTCAAGTACTCAGGATAACAGGTGAAATGATTGCTTTCTATGCTTTAAGACACACCCAACGCTTGCGCAGCCTTGCTAATGTCACCTGGTTTGACCCATAGGATGGCTCCATAACGTCCTTCGCCATTAGCGACGGCTTGCATGGCTGTGACATTAATCTGAGCCTGTTTCAGCTTGCCAAGTACGTCAGCTACGGCGCCTAAGCGGTCCTCGCCCTGGATCAGGAAAGCAATCTTTGGCCCTACCATCTTGATCCCCGCTTTTTTTGCTGCTGCTAGAAAGGCATCTTTATCGGATGGCACGAAGTCGAGCTGAGCACGTCCCCAGCTCGTTGGGAAACCGGTATGGGCAATTAGATTGACACCCGCTGCCTTGAGTGTATCGAAAACCTTAGCACCCTCTCCAGCTTGATTAGGAATCACAGTATAATAGTACTCAATGCGTTGCAAGATCTCCGCCATGGCCTGCACCTCCTACAAACAAATTCCCCTGAAATTATCATAGGCGGTTCAAGTTTTTGCGTCAAGTAGAACCATCAGACAAAAGTCTGATTGTATGACGAATATATCAAAAGGCTGCTAAATGATAAGAACGGCTTGCCACGAGTACTAAAAGAAAACAACTCATCAGTTGTACACTTCCACTAAACGAAATAGCGTTTCGTTCAATTTGAACTCCGCGGGCTAGCCTTAAGTCTCGCTGATTTTATCAGAAGGCTCAGGCTCGCTAGCTTTTGAACACGGCCCCGCTTTCCCCTCCACTTTTCGCCATATTCTGCATAGGGTATAATGTCAAATAGACGCATTGTTTCCGTAGAAATCCGACAGTCCATGTACAATCATGGACATGCAAAACAGTACATTAATCATTCTTTGCTGGGAGCTCTATGAACAAGGAATATCGAAGTCAAGCATTGCTGAACGGCTGCAAAAGAATCGGGAAACCATCCATATCTGGGTCAAAGGGATAGAACAATACGGGCTGTTACATTTCCTGGACAGGTATGAACAAGCAAAAAAGGGGGAAAGAAAAAGCAGGCAGGTCGACCCGGTAGTAAAGCGGTTGGTATGGAAGATCAGAGAACGCGAATATCACTGTTGTGGTCAGAAAATCCAATACTTTCTCCATAATGAATATGGCATTCATCTTTGCGTTCCCAAGATATATGAGATACTTGCTGAGAAGTATGTGATCCGGTCCAAATGGAAGAAAAATAAAGGGAGAGGGCCAATACCTACAGCTTCAATGCCCAGGGAAGTAATTCAGATGGATACCATAGACTTTGGAGATATTTACGCTTTCACCGCTATTGATATTTTCACTAAGGAAGCTGATATTCTGATGGCGCCAGAGCTAACCGCCCACTATGGACACAAGTTTCTTTCCCAGAGTATGAAGAGAAGATACGAAGGGCACGTACATCTCATACAGACTGACGGCGGGCCTGAGTTTAAAGCAGATTTCCTCATGCATGTAAATTCGTTTTGTGATCGGCATAGAGTTGCCAGGCCTTATCGTAAAAATGAGCAGTCTTATATTGAGAGTTTTAATCGAACAGTGAGAAAAGAATGCCTTGGCTGGATGAACTATAAAACGAATCAATTAAGCCAGTGCAGAGAAATGGTAGAATCCTTTCTGATGCGATATCATTATCACCGTCCACACATGAGCTTAAATATGACACCCCCGCTAATTGTTAAAAAGGAGGAAGATTGTCGGATATTTACGGAGAATTAAGCGATAGATGGG